>NZ_JARKMW010000001.1:0-1090379 GCF_034650155.1 Microbacterium sp. STF-2 | reverse complement strand
AGACAACCCCCAGGACCAGTCGGCACCCGCGTCGAACGACGCCGTGCCGTCCACCGAGGCCGCAGAGGTCGCCGCTCAGTCGGCGACGGATGCCGCCGCTGACAACGCCACACCGGCGCCCGCCACGCCGGCGTCGGCCGCGCCGGCACCCGTCACACCGGCGTCGGCCGCGCCGGCGCCCGCTGCGCCGGTGCACGGGCATGAGATGCCGTCGACGTTCGCCTCGCAGGCCCCGGCCGCACCGGTGATCGCACCGGTCCCGCAGGGCTACGCGGCACCCGCCGCCACCGCGCCGGCAACCGCCACCGCGCAGGGCGCGGCGTTCGGCATCCCCACCGCATCGTCGTACACCCAGCCGACGCAGCCGCTCGACGGCGGTGCCGGCCTTCCGGGCGAGGGGACGAAGACCAAGGAGCAGAAGCCTCGTAGCGGCGCGAAGTTCGCCGCTTTCATCGTCGCGGCCGCTCTGGTCGGCGGGGTCGCCGGTTTCGGCGGAGGCGCTCTGCTGAACGGGCTCCAGGACCAGCCCTCCTCGGGCACGGCGACCGGGCCGCAGACGGTGACCGTGAACAACCCCGGTTCCGTCAACGAGACCACGGCTGTCGCGACCGCCGCACTTCCGTCCGTCGTCACCATCGAGGTGGCGGGCTCCGACCAGGCAGGCAGCGGATCCGGTGTCATCATCAGCGATGACGGCTACGTGCTCACCAACACGCACGTCGTGACGCTGGGCGGCGCTGTCGCGGATCCGACGATCCGGGTGACCACGTCCGATGGACGCATCTTCGAGGCGACCGTGGTCGGCACCGACCCGATCTACGATCTGGCCGTGATCAAGCTGAAGGATGCCAAGGGGCTCACCCCGATCGACTTCGCCGATTCCTCGAAGCTCAACGTCGGCGACACCGCGGTGGCGCTCGGAGCCCCGCTCGGGCTCGCGAACTCGGTCACGACGGGCATCGTGAGCGCGCTGAACCGGAGCATCCAGATCGCTTCCTCCGCTCTGCCCGACTCGTCCTCCGAGGACGCTCCGAACCAGCAGCAGACGCCCGATCAGGGACAGGGCCAAGGGCCGTTCCAGTTCGACATCCCGGGCAGCGGCACGCCGCAGACCTCGGACTCCATCTCGATCGCCGTGATCCAGACGGATGCCGCGATCAACCACGGGAACTCCGGTGGTGCGCTCGTGAACAGCAAGGGCGAGCTGATCGGTATCAACGTGGCGATCGCGAGCTCGGGAAGCTCCGAGGAGTCGGGCTCGATCGGCATCGGCTTCGCCATCCCGTCGAACATCGCCAAGCGGGTCTCCGACGAGATCATCGCCGACGGTGCGGCGACGCACGGCCTTCTCGGTGCCTCGGTCCAGGACGCGTCGAGCGTGCAGGGTGCCACCGTCTCCGGCGCGTACATCGCCAAGGCGACGGACGGCGGCGCTGCGGCTGCGGCCGGCATCCAGGAGGGCGACGTCGTCACCACGTTCAACGGAGTCCCGATCACCAGCGCGAGCGATCTGACCGCTCAGGTGCGTGCGGCGGCGGCCGGCAGCGATGCCAAGGTCACCTACGTGCGCGGCGGCAAGCAGTACGACGTCGAGGTGAAGCTCGGCGAACTCGCCGGCTGAAGCCCACCGCGCGCCGAGAAGGACGCCACCCCGCGATAGGCTCGCGGGGTGGCGTCCTTCTCTTTCGGCACCGGCAATGCGGCCAAGCTCCTGCGGATCCCGCTGTATGCCGTCGGACGCATCGGCACGGTCCTCCTTCCGCGCGGTCGGCGCTGGGTCTTCGGCTGCGGAGCCGGGGTGGGCGACGGCGCCCTCGCACTGCAGCGCTTCGCATCGGCGGCCGGCCACGACACGATATGGCTCACATCGTCGGAGCGCGAGGATCGGGATGCGGCGGCGCTCGGCATCCGGTCCGCGCGCAAGGGCGGGCTTCGCGGCTGGTGGCACACAGCGCGGGCCGGGGTGCTCGTCGTGACGCACGGGCTCGGCGATGTGAACCGCTACGCGAACGGCGGCGCCTTCGTGGTGCAGCTCTGGCATGGGATCCCCCTGAAGCGCATCGGCCTGGACTCGCCCGCGACGACCCAGGTTCCGAATGTTCCCGGCGCAGCGCTGCTCCGCCGTGCCGTCGGCATCCTCTACCGCGCGGCGGCCCAGCGCATCCGAGTGCTCCCCGCGGCTTCGCACCGCGCGAGAGGGCGTCTGGAGTCCGCCTTCGGACTCGGGGGCGACCGCGTGGTGGTGACCGGAGAACCCCGAGTCGACGTGCTCTCGCGTGGTGCGGTCGACGAGGTGCGGTCGGCGGCATCCACTCTTCTCCGTGCAGTGGCGGGAGAGATCCCCCAGACGGCGCGCTCCATCCTGTATGCGCCCACCTGGCGTGACGGTGCCCCCGACCCGGCGGTTCCCACCGCCGACGAGTGGATCCGCATCCTCCGGCTCCTCGAAGAACGTGACGCCGTCCTTTTCGTACGCTCGCATCCTCTCGGCGAAGGCGGGTATGCGCCGCCACTTCCGAGCAGGCGGGTGCGCGCGCTCGGGGCCCCAGTGCTGGCGGACGTGACGCCGGCGCTCGCGGCATTCGACGTGCTCGTGACCGACTACTCGTCACTCGCGTACGACGTCGGTCTCCTGCGCATGCCGGTGCTCTTCCTGGCCCCCGATGCGGAGGAGTACGCCACCACCCGTGGGTTCTACGGTCGGTTCGACGACGTCGCGGGCCCGGATGCTGCCGCTGACTGGACGGAACTGCTCGCGCAGCTCGACGCCCTCCTCGCAGACGATGCCGTCCGCGACGGGGCATCCGTCCGTTCCGCTACGCTCAGCGCGGAGATGCACGCGTATCGGGACGGACGCAACACCGAACGCGTCTATCAGGTCATCCGCGCACGGGGGATTCCCGCGCCGAAGGGAGCAGTATGACAACGGCCCGCATCGATGACGCGGCGGAGGCCCTGATCATCGAAGGGACCGGTCAGCGACCGGAGACGGCCGACCTGCGCGGACCGCGGTCGCACGTCGAGGCTCGTATCAGCGGAGGCGGCGCGACCTGGAAGGCGACGTTCCCGCTGCAGGCATCGCGTTGGGGCGGGCC
Source organism: Microbacterium sp. STF-2 (assembly GCF_034650155.1). Lineage (NCBI taxonomy): Bacteria > Bacillati > Actinomycetota > Actinomycetes > Micrococcales > Microbacteriaceae > Microbacterium > Microbacterium sp. STF-2. Next base: position 1,087,284 of record NZ_JARKMW010000001.1, on the reverse strand, counting down.
CTCGCTCCCGCTGCCGACCGGCTCCTACGAACTGCGGATCGCCGGCGCCGACCTCGACGGCGTGCGCATCGCTCCGGTGGTGCTCACCGGGGTGCGCATCGCCGTCGATGCCGGTGTCGTGCGCATCGCCGCGCCGATCGATCCGGTGTACGAGACGGCGGAAGGACGATCCACCCTCGAGGAGAGGTACGTCGCACAGGTGGGAGGCACGGAGAACGCCGTGTTCTTCGAGAGCTTCTACGGACGCAGCGTCGGCTGCAACCCTCGGGCCATCGACCGGGAACTGGCGGCGCGAGCCCCCCAGGTGCGACGGTATTGGAGTGTGGTCGACCTCTCCGTCGAGGTGCCGGAGGGCGCGATCGCGGTCGTCGAGGGCAGCCCGCAGTGGTGGCACGCACGCGGAGCCGCTCGACTGCTCGTGGTGAACGACTGGCTGCGACGGCGCTTCGCTCGCAAGCCCGGCCAGAAGGTGCTCCAGACCTGGCATGGCACACCCCTCAAGCGGCTCGCGCTGCACCGTCCCGGTTTCGATCCGCGCCGGATGGCGGCGGTCGTGAAGGAATCCCGGCGCTGGGACGTCCTGCTGGCGCAGAACCCGTATTCCGAGCGCATCCTCCGGAAGGCGTACGCCTTCTTCGGGCGACCGATCTGGGTGGAGGGATACCCCAGGAACGATGCGCTCACGACGGGTGATCCCGTCGCGGTCCGTGCAGCGCTCGGCATCGGCCCCGATGAGCGGGTGCTGCTCTACGCGCCGACCTGGCGTGACGATCGCGCCGAGATGGTCGACTTCGTCGACGCGGAGCTTCTGGCACGCCAGGCGAACGCCGTGGTCCTCGTTCGCGGTCACTCCCGCACTCTGGAACAGGGGCGGGATCTCGCCGGTGCACGGGTCATCGATGTGACCGGCTACCCGGAGACGGCGCGGCTGCTGCTCGCCGCGGATGCGCTGATCACCGACTACTCCTCGGTCATGTTCGACTTCAGCGTCACCGGCAAGCCGATGTACTTCCTGGTGCCCGACATCGATCACTATCGCGGACAGCTGCGCGGTTTCTACTTCGATCTCGCGGAGAGGGCGCCCGGTCCGCTCGTGCGGACGCAGGAGGAGCTCACCGCTGCCCTCGACGACGAGCGCCATGAGGCGGCGTATGCGGATCGCTATGCCGCCTGGCGTCAGCAGTTCAACGCTCGCGACGACGGTCATGCCGCGCGGCGCGTGGTCGACCGCATCCTGGACCTCGGGTTCGTCACGGCCTGAGCGCGGCGGGGCGCGAGCACGCTCGCGTGGAACACCTCCGGCGAGAGATCTCGTCAGCGGGGGCGTCAGCTCGACGGTTTCCGTGTGAGGGGGTCAGGGCAGCGGGGTGTTGCGGGTGCCGAGACGCGAGGCGTCCACGGTGTCGTGGGCTCCCCGGAGCACGCCGCCGAGGAAGCCCAGACCCCAGGAGATGTGCATCGTCGGCAGGACGAGGAGCGTCCACATCCGCTGTCGCACGCCCCCTCCGCCGGGAGCCAGCGCGACGCCGAGGATGAGCAGCAGGTAGAGGGCGAGCGGTCCGTACACGAGAAGGGAGGCGACCATCGAGGCCACCCCGGTGAGCACGCCGGTCACCTGCAGGACCCCGACGAGGACGGCGAGGGCGACGACCACGACAAGCGCGGGCGGGGCGAAGTATCGAAGCCCGTTGCTCCGTCCGAACCGCCGAACGAGCTCGCCCCGCCAGGCTCCGGTGGCACGGAACTGTCGGGCCAGACGCAGCCAGCTCTCCCGTGGCCAGTAGGTGACGGACAGGTCGGGGTCGAACCAGACCCGATGACCTGCCTGGCGGATCCGGAGGTTGAGCTCCCAGTCCTCGCCGCGTCGAATCGTCTCGTCGAACAACCCGACCTCGTCGAGCACGTCACGCCGCATCACGCCGAGGTAGGCCGACTCCGCCTCGCCTTCCTGGGAGCTCCCGTGATATGCGCCACCACCGAGCCCGACCGGCGAGTTGTACAGACGCGCCACGGCCTTCTGGAAGGGGGTGCGTCCTTCGGCATGCATCACGCCGCCGACGTTCGCGGAGTCGGTGCGTTCCAGGGTCTTCAGCGCCCGAGCGGCGTACCCGGGGGAGAGCTCGGAGTGCGCGTCCACGCGCACGATCGTGTCGTAGCGGCTTGCGCGGATCGCGGCGTTCAGGCCGACGGGGATGTGCGCCGCAGGATTGTCGACCAGCCGGATGCGGTCGTCCGCGTCGGCGAGCCGTCGCGCGAGCTCGGTGGTGCCGTCCGTCGACGGCCCCAGCGCGAGCACGAGTTCGGTGGGAGCGTCGACATCCTGTGCGAGCACCGACGCGATCGCGTGTTCGAGGTATGCACGCTCGTTGAGCACCGGCATCACGAAGGACACCCCGGGCCGGGGAGTGGGGAATTCGTCTGCGGGCACATGACGATCATGGCACGGCGTCGACGGACGTTGCCTGAGGGTGTGGGAGGGGCAGACCTCGGGTACGTGGCTGGGGCTCAGCCGGAGGAAGCGACGCGAACGAACTATTCTGGAGGGATGGGTGCACTGTCTGACGCGAAGAAGGCATATCGTCTGCTGAAGCGGGCGCTCGCGTCTCGCACCGCTGTGCAGCGTGTGCGGCGGCGTCTCGCCGAGCGCGAACCGCTTCCGGCCGATCATTTCAAGGTCGCGGTCTACTTCGCCGACGGCGCGGTGAACATGTACCAGATGCGCCAGTGGTACCGCCCGCTCGCCGAGCTCTCGAAGCGCTGGCCCGTCGTCGTGCTCTCCCGCCAGGCGACCGGGACCGAGAAGCTGCTCGAGGAGGATTCGCCGCCCGTGGCTTTCGTGCCGAAGGTGCGCGACATGGAACGCTTCATCGCGACCCAGGACATCCGCCTGGTGCTCTACGTGAACCAGAACACTCGGAACTTCCAGATGTTCCGCTACGGGCGGCGTTGGCACGTGTTCATCAACCACGGCGAGTCCGACAAGATGTACATGACGACGAACCAGTACAAGGCCTACGACTACGCGTTCGTCGCCGGACAGGCCGCCCGTGATCGTCTCTCGCGCACGCTGTGGGACTACGACGTCGACCGCCGCACGATCGAGATCGGTCGCCCGCAGGCCGATCATTACGCCGGCACCCTTCCGTACACTCCCGATGAGCGCACCGTCGTGCTCTACGCGCCGACGTGGGAGGGAGACCGACCCAGCGCGCACTACGGCTCGATCGCATCGCACGGCGAGGTTCTCGTGTCTCGCCTGCTCGCGACCGGCGCCCACCGTGTCATCTACCGTCCCCACCCTCGCAGCGGGGTCGTCGACGAGGAGTACGGAGCCGCGCACCGACGGATCGTGGCTGCGATCCATGCGGCGAACGCGGCGGACCCGAACGCACACCACATCTACGATGCAGCTCCGGAACTCGGTTGGCAGCTGACGGCGGCTGACGTCGCGATCGTCGACATCTCCGCGATGGTGTACGACCGGCTTGCGGCGGGGAAGCCGCTGATGATCACGCGTCCGACCGACGAGCAGGCATCGATCGACACGCAGGGCTACCTGGCGGACTGCGAATGGTTGACCGCCGAGGCGGCGGCCGACATCGTGGCCGAGGTCGACCGCGTCCGCGCGGATGAGGCTGCGATCGCCCGGTTGCGGATGTGGGTCCAGCACTATTTCGGTGACACGACGCACGGGGTGGCCACCGCGAAGTTCCATGCGGCTGTCGACGGCCTCATGCAGGAGTGGGAGCGCTGGCAGGCTCACGAGGTCGGGACCGTTCGAACCGACGAGGACGACGACGACGAGGAAGCCGACGAGGACTCCTGATCATGGAGCTCCCCCTCGCGCGTGCGATCGCCGCTCGTCTCGATCTGGTGGGTGCCACCGGCTCCACGAACGCCGATCTGCGCGCGCACGCGTCCGATGCCGACGCGTGGCCGCACCTGGCCGTTCTGGTCACGCACGACCAGACGGCCGGACGTGGCCGCCTCGACCGCACCTGGACGGCACCCGCGGGCGCGGCCATCGCCGTCTCGGTCCTGCTTCGGGCGCTTCCCGCCGATCCTGCCGCGCGCGGGTGGATTCCGCTCGCCGCAGGGGTGGCCCTGGCGGAGGCGATCGCTGAGCAGCTTCCGACGCACGACGTCGCCGTGAAGTGGCCGAACGATGTCCTCGTGGATGGACGCAAGATCTGCGGCATCCTCGCGGAAGCGACGACGGACGCCGTCGTTCTCGGCGCCGGCGTGAACACCGCCATGACGGCCGAGCAGCTTCCCGTGACGTCGGCCACGTCGTTCGCCGCACTCGGCGCCGTCGCGGACGACGATCTCCTGCTCTCCAGCTACCTCGAGAGACTCGACGGCCTCCTCTCCGCGCTGACCGTCACGGAGAACGCGGTCGTGAGCGGTCTGCACGGCGCCGTGTCGGCGCGGTGCGCGACTCTCGGGCAGACGGTGCGGGTATCGCTGCCGGCTGGACGCTCTCTCGAAGGAGTGGCGACGGCGATCGACCCGGACGGTCGTCTTCTCGTCGAATCCGAAGGTCTCGAGCACGCGATCTCTGCGGGGGATGTCGTGCACGTGCGCCCGGCCGGAAGCTGACACGCCGCCGCACAGACGGCTTTGTCGCAGATCACGGGCACAATGGTGGGGTGACCCAGCCTGTGACGCTCGGCGGGCGGCCCCTGATGCCGCCGCCCGGTACGCCTTCGGAGGAGCTGTTGATCGCGCGCTTCCGAAGCCACGCACGTCGGCTGTTCTGGTCGGCTCTCGTCCTCATCGCCACCTTCGGGGCGACGGCATACTTCTTCGGCAACCTCCCGGCGGGGTTCGAGGACTGGATGCTCCTCGCCGCGGCGGGTGCGCTGTTGCTGTTCGCCGTCGTGCTGCCGTTCATCGTCTGGTACTCGCGGAGCACCACCGTCACGACGCGGCGGGTCATCGTCCGCCAGGGGATCGGTTCTCGTCGGCGCCATGAGATGTCGCATGCCCGGGGCTACACGATCGCCGTTCGGCGGGGGCCCTTGCAGCGGTTGTGGGGGTCGGGCACGATCACCCTCTCGAACGGCGTCGACGCGCCGCTGCGACTGCCGAACGTGCCGAACGTGACTCTGGTGCACGAGACTCTTGCCGACCAGATCGAGGTCGGGCAGATCCTCGCCCACCGCGACGCGCAGGCCGTCGGCGACTGAGTTCCCTCGCCGGGCATGCCGCGGAGCGAGCCGGCGCCGGCGACGCCCATCGGCAACCGGTCGTGCGCGCCCGGTCGCGTGCGGAAGAATGGGTGCAGACGAATGGAGGCGGCACATGGCGTTGCGTGTTGGCGTGATCGGCGGAGGACAGCTGGCCCGGATGATGATCGCTCCGGCGGTCGAGCTCGGGATCGAACTGCGGGTGCTCGCAGAGGGGGAGGGGATGTCTGCCGAGCTGGCGTCCACCGCCGTGGGCGACTACCGCGATCTTGATACGGTGCGGGCTTTCGCGGCCGGCGTCGATGTCGTGACCTTCGACCATGAGCACGTGCCGCAGGACGTTCTCCGACAGCTGGTCGCGGACGGCGTCTCCGTGCACCCGGGGCCGGATGCGCTCCAGTACGCCCAGGACAAGCTCGTGATGCGCGCGCGCCTCGCAGAGCTGGGGATCCCTCAGCCCGAATGGGCGGCTGTGCGCACCGCCGCCGACCTGCAGGCCTTCCTGGACGAGCACGCCGGAGCAGGCGTGGTGAAGACGCCACGCGGAGGCTATGACGGCAAAGGCGTGCGGGTCGTGCGTGCGGCGGAGGAGGCACAGGACTGGCTGGCGGCGCTCGCCGACGGAGACGCCCTGCTCGTCGAGGAGCTCGTCCCCTTCGTGCGTGAGCTCGCCCAGCAGGTGGCGCGTGGCGTCGGCGGCGAGATCGTCGCCTACCCCGTCGTCGAGACCGTTCAGCGCGACGGGGTATGTGCCGAGGTCATCGCCCCGGCTCCTGCAGCGACCGAGCGTTTGGTGGAGGTCGCGGAGTCGATCGGTCGCACCATCGCGGAAGGTCTGGGCGTGACGGGCATGCTGGCGGTCGAGCTGTTCGAGACCGACGACGAGCGGATACTCGTCAACGAGCTCGCGATGCGTCCGCACAACAGCGGCCACTGGAGTCAGGACGGCGCCGTCACCGGCCAGTTCGAACAGCATCTGCGGGCGGTCGCCGATCTTCCTCTCGGGAGCACCGCGCCGCGCGCCGCGTGGTCAGTGATGGTGAACATCCTCGGCGGCCCGGCCGAAGGGACGTTGGACGAGCGCTTCGGGGCCGCGATGTCTGAGCACCCGCAGGCGAAGATCCATACCTACGGGAAGGCGCCCCGGCCCGGTCGGAAGGTCGGCCACGTGAACGTTGCAGACGATGATCTCGACGATGCGGTCTACGTCGCCCGTGCCGTCGCCGCGCACTTCGTCTGATCAGATCGCATGTGGCGGCTCTTCGCCGACACATGCGCGGCAAGTGGTGTGCCGTTCGGGGAATCTCACAGCGGCAGACCATACCCTGATCTGGTGACCGAGCCACTGCACTCTTCCGCCGAGCCCCTGGTCGGCGTCGTGATGGGATCCGACTCCGACTGGCGCGTGATGAGCGATGCATCTCAGGCGCTCACGGATTTCGGGATCCCCCACGAGGTGGAGGTCGTCTCCGCGCACCGCACACCCGACAAGCTCATGTCGTACGCGCGCGACGCGCGTTCACGCGGCATCCGCGTCATCATCGCCGGTGCCGGGGGAGCCGCCCATCTGCCCGGGATGCTCGCCTCCATGACACCGCTTCCCGTCGTCGGCGTGCCGGTGCCGCTCGCATATCTCGACGGCATGGATTCCCTGCTGTCGATCGTGCAGATGCCCGCGGGCATCCCGGTGGCGACCGTGTCCATCGGCGGGGCGCGCAACGCCGGTCTGCTGGCCGCGCGGATTCTCGGAACGTCGGATGAGGCTCTCGCCGATAGCGTCGAGGAGTACGCACGTGCGCTCGAGGCGCAGGTCGAGGAGAAGAACGAACGGCTGAAGGGTTCACTGTGACTCTTGCGCCTCCGCGCGCAACACGGCGCCCGCTCATCGAGACCCGGCCGCTGCGGCATCCTGATCCCGGCGATTCGGGGACGATGGTCAAACGCGGGTGGTGGCTGATCGCGGTGAACCTCCTGGTTCCGGGCTCCGCGCAGGTGCTCGCCGGCAACCGTCGCCTCGGGCGATTCGGTCTCGGTGCCACGTTGCTCTCCTGGTTCCTCGCGATCGTGGCACTGGGCCTCGCGCTCTTCGCCCGCCCTGTCCTGCTCTGGCTCACGATCGGTGGCGGGTTCTTCTCCGCCGTGGTCCTGACGATCGTGCAGGTGCTGCTGGTGGGGTACGTCGTGCTCTGGGCCGTGCTCACCTTCGACACTCTCCGCCTGGTGCGACTCGTGAAAGTGCCTGGGCCGTCCCGATTCGCCATCCCGGTCGTCGCGTTGGTGCTGTTGGGACTCGTGGGAGGCGGCGCAGGCTACGCTGCGACCGCCGTCGGATCGGTGCGCAACACGATCGGCTCGATCTTCGGACAGAGCGGACCGAGCGTGCAGCCCAGCGACGGCTACTACAACATCCTTCTCCTCGGCGCCGACAGTGGTGACGGGCGCGATTCGATGCGGTTCGACAGCATCTCGGTGGTCTCCGTGAACGCCGACACCGGGGCTGTCACGATCACCGGTATCCCGCGAGAGCTTCCGAATGCGCCGTTCAGCGACGGCAGTCCGATGCAGGAGCTGTATCCGAACGGGTTCGAAGGCCATGGCTCATCGACCTGCGGCTGGAACGGCTGGATGAACCATGTACGCAACGCCGCGGAGGTCTGTCGAGAGGATGGTGGCACCGGCCTCTATCCGGATGCCAAGGCCAACGGCTCGGAACCCGGGATCGAGGCGACGAAGGACGCGGCGGAGGGAGTTCTCGGAATCGAGATCCCGTACTACGTCTTCGTCGACATGCACGGCTTCGCAGAGCTCGTCGACGCTCTGGGCGGCGTGGAGATCGACGTCACCGAGCGTCTGCCGAAGGGCGGCCCGCCGGAGGGATGGACGGGCAGCGATGTGAACGAGTGGGCTATCGGATGGATCGAGCCCGGCAAGCAGCGCATGGATGGCGATACGGCGCAGTGGTACGCCCGCTCGCGGTACACCACCAGCGACTGGGATCGCATGAAGCGTCAGAGAGAGCTGCAGGCCGCGATTCTGGCGCAGTTCACCCCGCAGACGGTTCTCACGCGTTTCAACGAGGTGGCCGCGGCGGGGACGGCGCTGATCAGCACCGACCTTCCCTCCGACAAGCTCCCGGAGTTCTTCGATCTGATGCTCAAGGCCAAGGAGCAACCGGTCACCTCGATCGAACTCACACCCGAGACCGGCGTGGACGAGCACCAGCCCGACTACGCATTCATCCACGAGATGATCCAGCAGAAGCTGCATCCTCCGACGGAGACGCCGACTCCTGAGCCGTGACCCCGGGTGTCCCGGAGCGGCGGAATTCTGTGCGGGTCCGTGCCCGCTGGAGCGCGAGGTCAGTGCGCATGACAAAGCCCACGGTCGCCTCCCGAAGGAGAGCGGCCGTGGGCTTCCGGTGGGTTCCACCGGATGCACCAGACGACGGTGATCGGAGGGGGAGGGATCACCGTCGTCCAGTCGACCACCGCACGAGGCGGCAGCCGGACCTAGGCGCGCTTGCGGCGTGCAGCTCCGACCGCGACGAGTGCTCCGCCGGCGACCAGCGCAGCTGCTCCGCCGCCGAGGATCCACGGCGAGACGTTCCCGCCCGTGAGGGCCAGCTCGATACCCCCGCCGGTGAGCGGCAGCTCAGAACCTGCGGCCGCGACTCCAGGATCGTGGTCGCAGCTCACGGCAGCATCGTGGCCGTGCGAGACCGTGATCGTCGCCGTGTACGCACGCGAGCCGTTGAAGGCGACGGCGTAGGAGCCCTCTCCGTCGGACGGCGGACGGAACGTGAGCGTCAGGCTGCCGTCTCCGGCAGCGGTGTTGCCGGAGACCGCGGCTTTCCCTGCGTTGTAGCCGGAAACCGAAACGTTCACGTTCTCGGACGGCAGGAAGTAGCCCGGTCCGAACACGATCGTCGAGGCTTCGCAGATGTCGATGATCGGATCGCCGACCTTGGCGCCGGGAGGCGTCGGATACGAGTCGGACGACGCGGACGGAACCGTCGGCGCAGCGGTTGCGACGGTGGGCGCGACGAGTACGAGCGCGCCGGCGGCAAGGCTGATGGCAGCCAGTTTCTTCAGCATGATTTCTCCCCAGAATTTCACGCGGAATCGCCTTTGGATACACCCCTGCATCCAACTGCGTGACGTCGTCCTGCCCCCACGGCAGGATTGCGGACGTCAGATATTCCCCAGTGAGTCGACAGTACCCTATCGAGCTGTTAATGTCACGAAGCGCATCGGAGCGGTGATCGAGTCGTGACGGGGGTGTCGATCAGCGGGGTGTGCAGCACTTCCGTGAGACGCTCACCTGCGCCGGTGCCCTGGAACTCGATCGTGATCGTGGTCGATTCTCCGGGCGCGAGGGAGACCTCGTGCTGCACCGCCGATCGACCCCCGATCATCGCCGTCTGCACGCCCTCCTCTGCGCCGTCCCGATCGATATGCGACGGTGTCGACCCCTCGGGGCCGTATACGGCGATCAGAGTGCGCACCGTTCCTGCCGGTACGCCGTAGAAGCCATCGGCCGTGACGTAGGCGGGCAGGGTGGTCGCGGCGTCGGCGGGGGCTGTGTTCGTCCACGTCACCCGCACCTGCGTGGTCGGTGTTCCCTGGCAGGTGCCGACCGATGTCGAGATGGCGGCGCGGGTGTAGTAGTCCATCTTGCCGCCGGTGGTGTCGTTCATCAGCACCCCGACGGAGGTCGTATCGGAGGTGTCGTCGGGGATCGTCCCGCCCAGGGCGGAGGCCGCGAGCACGGTCTCCTCGGGCTCGTGGGCGCTCCAGATGCGAATGCGCCCCTCGGCCGCCGAGTCAGAGAGAGCTCCGAGCAGTGCGCGCGGTTCCGCGCGGGACAGGGCGGCACCGAACAGGGCTCCAGCGGCCTGAGCGAAGATCTCGTCCTGTACCGCGGGATCGGGGACGGCCGCGTAGATCTCCGACAGGAGGATGTCGGTGATGTTCTCGGACGTGGCCGTGAAGGGGCCGAAGGTGAGATCTCCGGTCGCGGCGATCAGATGCTTCGCGACGACGGCGTCCACGGCGATGACGCCGTCCACGGTCCCGCCGAACCGTCCCTGCCACCGTGCGGCGATGGCGGCGCCGGCCTCACGGAAATCAGGGATGCTGGTGAGATTCTGCAGATATCGGCCCGGGCGATCCTCGAACAGGGCGATCGTGGAGTCGCTGAGGGGCAGGGCGGTCTCCAGCGGAGGGAAGTCCCGAGTCGATGCCTGGGTCTGAAGCGTGATCTTGCCGCCCTCGGCATGCAGCAGGGCGATCGATCCGATGATCCCGCCCGAGGATCGCAGCTCCGCGTTGTTCTGCATCGCGAGCACATAGTTGCGCGGGCCTTCGCCGCCGAGCATCGTCGGCAGCAGCACGGCGGCGCCGTGGAGCGAGCCGACGACGGTCGCCGCCTCGTGGACCGATGAACGCATGGTGCGGATGGCATCGGCGAGGGGCGGGAGCGTGGCGTCCGCGTCGATGCGTCTGCCCTTCGACTCCGCGGTGCCGAGCGCCGTGTCCGCGGCGCCGAGCGGGCCGGCGATCTCGGCGAACGGTGCGAGGTCGATGGTTCCGCCGGCGAAGCCGAGGCTCGCCAGGTCGAAGTCCGCGGCAACATCCAGGAGCGGCGTGAGGGCGTCGTTCGACACTTCGTCGGCGATCTCGGCGATGTCGCTCACAGCGCTGAAGTTCGGTCCGATCCAGGGGAGGGCGCCGAAAGCGTGCCACACCGGGTCGGAGGTCAGGGCGTGCGCGGATTCCGCATTGTGAGCGATGCTCCGCGCGATCGGCCTCGCGCCGTCGAGATCACCGGTAGCGATCGAGGCCTTCAGCTGCGAGGCACCCTTCGCGACCTGCTGAAGGTCGTTCACGGCGCCGATCCCGCGGACGGTGACCCAGCCGACGGCGATGAGGAGAAGGGTCAGCAGAATGCCGACGGTCCACCCGATCCATCGGCGCCGGACGGGAAGTCGACCATCGCTCACCCGAGCATTCAAGCATGAACCGCTGCGGCCGTGGTGGGCGAAAACTGTGCGAACGCTGACACTACGGCGGCGCGGGCGCTGACCTCACGGGGGGAGCGGCACAGCGGGGATAGCCTGTGTGCATGGGTGCTCGACTGCGTGTTGTTCTGGATCAGCTCGTGGATGTCGTCGAGGCCGATCACGCGGACGCCGCGGTGGGAATCACCGCCGGCCTGGTCGCGACCGCCCCCTCCGGTTGCGCCGTGGACGCCATCGTTCCGGCCGGCGCGTCCGTGCCTGTGGCGGGAATAGGGGACATCCGCACGCTCGGGATGGGGCGTCGTGAACTCGCCGCAGCCTGGCAGCTCGGGATCGCTCCGGGTGTCGGCGGCGGACTCATCCATTCGCCGACGCTGATGGCGCCCCTTGTGCGCCATGATCGGGTGCACGACAACCACCAGACCACGGTCACGGTGTGGGATCTGCGAGCCTGGGATGCGCCGGAGCTGCTGTCCAAGGGGAATGCGGCCTGGCAGCGAGGCATGCTCCGTCGAGCTGTGAGACATGCCGACGCGGTGGTGGTGCCGTCTCACGCCGTTGCCGAGCGTCTTTCGGAGCTGGCGAAGATCGGCGACCGCGTGCGGGTGATCGCGGGCGCACCGCCGCAGGGATTCGACGTTCCCCGTGATGCCGCCGCACGTCGCCATGCTCTCTCGCTACCGGATGAGTACGTGGTCCTGAGCGGATCTCCCGCGAACCTGTCCGACGGGTTCCGAGGCGCGGCGGCCGCTGGTCTGGACGCTGTCATCGTCGATGCTCCCGACGGTGCGGAACCTCGCTACGCCGACGCGGCGTCGGCTGCAGGTCTTCCCGAGCGGCGTGCGCACGTGAGAGGAAGGCTGAGCGTCGAGGACCGCGCGGCGGTTCTGGACAGGGCCGCTGTTTTCGTGGCGACCGAGGCCGTGGCGGGGTGGCCGTGGCGTGCAGTCGAGGCCATGGTGCTGGGTATCCCGGTGGTGGCTGTCTCCAGCGGCTCGCACCACGACGTCATCGCCGACGGAGGGATTCTCGTCCCGTCCAGGGAGATCTCCGACGCCGTGGTGGAGGCGGCTGGGGGAGCGGCGGAGAGACTCCGAGTGCTTGCCGCCGATCGGTCCCGCGCGTTCTCCTGGGCGAGCTCGGCGGAACGCCTCTGGGGCCTGCACGCCGACTTGTGATTCGCTGAGAGCAACCTGCGCATACGGGCGACACGCCGAAAAGTTGTGGCGCAAAGTGTGTAACAGTGGCATCATCCCGCAACTTCCGTCACACTGGTCACATGTCTCGACGTGCCCCACGCTCGCGAAACACCATGAGGTTCCCCCGACTCCTCACCTGTTTCCTCGCTGCCTTCGCCCTTGTCATCGGCACTGTGGTCCCCGCCACCGCCGCAACCGCATCCGTCTTGGCGAGCGGCACGAGCGTCACGCGAGCAGCCGCCGATCCTGTCTCCGCCGGGATGGTGAAGACGACGCTGGCCGGATTCGATGCGGGAAACATCATCAGCGATGCGGTCTTCACGAACGCGGGAACGATGACGGAGGCGCAGATCCAGGCGTTCTTCAACAGCAAGGTTTCGAGCTGTCAGAGTGGCTACGTCTGCATCAAGGACTTCTCGATCACCTCCGTCACCCGCCCGGCCGACGCCTATTGCAAGGGCTATACCGGCGCGGCCAATGAGTCGGCCGCGAGGATCATCTACCGCGTCGCCCAGTCGTGCAACATCAACCCGCAGGTGCTGATCGTCATGCTCCAGAAGGAGCAGGGCCTCATCACCCACACCTGGCCGAGCGCGTGGCGCTACAACATCGCGTTGGGACAGGGCTGCCCTGACACGGCGCCCTGCGATCCGAATTACATCGGCTTCTTCCACCAGATCTACGGTGCCGCGCGTCAGATGCAGATCTACATGGAGGGCAAGTGGTTCCAGTGGTACGCGCCCGGCAAGACCTGGAACATCCTCTACAACCCCAACGCGAACTGCGGCAGCTCGCCGGTGTACATCGCGAACAAGGCGACGTCGGCGCTCTATTACTACACCCCCTATCAGCCCAATGCCGCGGCGCTGCGCGCCGGGTACGGAGAGGGGGACGGCTGTTCGGCATACGGCAACCGCAACTTCTACAACTACTTCACCGACTGGTTCGGCCCGACCCAGGGGCCGAGGGATGATCCGATCGGGGTCGTGGAGTCGATCGAGGCACTCCCCGGTGAGTATCGGGTGCGCGGTTGGGCGTTGGACCCCAACTCTGCGGAGAGCATCGGCGTGCACGTGTACGTGGGGTCGGCCGGCTACGCCTACACGGCGGACGGAGACCGCCCCGATGTCGGAGCGTCGTACCCCGGCAAGGGGAGCAAGCACGGGTTCGACGTCAGGATTCCCACTTCCGCGTCGGGCGGTATCCGGATCTGCGTCTACGGGATCAATGTCGGGGCGGGCGGAAACTCTACTCTCCGCTGTGAGGAAGTCATCGGCAAGACCGGTCCGCCCGTGGGGGCGCTGGAGGCCGTGGCCGGCGTCGCCGGCGGGGTAGAGGTGTCTGGCTGGGCTCTCGACCCCGATACCGCGGGCTCGATCGGAGTCCATGTCTACGTGGGGTCCTCGGCGACCGCGCTGGTCGCGAGCCGGCCGCGGAACGATGTGCGCGATCAGTACCCGCTCTACGGCAATGCTCACGGGTTCGGCGCGACCATCACCGCGCCCGCAGGGCAACAGTCCGTGTGCGCATACGGCATCAACGTCGGTAACGGTGGAAACGTGCTGCTCGGGTGCGCCACTGTGACGGTGCCCCCGGCGAAGGACCCGGGGCGTGCTCCGATCGGACACGTCGAGAGCATGGCCGCGGGTCCCGGAGGCGCCACGATCTCGGGGTGGGCGTACGACCCGGACACGACAGCATCGATCGATATCCGCATAGAGGTGGACGGCGTCGCCAAGAACTACCGTGCGGACAAGGATCGACCCGATTTCGGGGCGGCATATCCCGCGATGGGCTCACGCCACGGATTCAACGAGTTCGTGTCGATGTCCGTGGGATCGCACCAGGTCTGCGTGTACGCGATCAATGACGGTGCGGGCGGCAATCCGCTGATCGTGTGCTCGACCGTGAAGGTGACGTCGCCTGTCGATCAGGGGCGAGTGCCGAAGGGGTTCGTTGAGGGCATCGTGCCGGGGGCCGGCGGCGCGACGGTCACGGGATGGGCTTTCGATCCGGACACGACTGATCCCATCCAGGTGCACGTGTACGTCGATGGCGTGGGCAAGGCCTACCTCGCAGACAAGGCCCGCGCAGATGTCGCTGCTTCCTACCCGGGAGCAGGGCCACGTACCGGATTCAGCGAGTTCGTTCCGATGTCGATGGGAACCCACCAGGTCTGCGTGTACGCGATCAACAACGGCGCCGGTGGCAATCCGCTGGTCTCCTGCACCAGCGTGAGGGTCACCGCGTCCGTGGACATGGGGCGTGTACCCCTCGGTTTCGTCGAGAGTATCGCCCCGGTGAACGGCGGCGCGACCGTCAGCGGTTGGGCGTTTGATCCCGACACGATCGATCCGATCCAGGTGCACGTCTACGTGGACGGTGTGGGCAAGGCCCTTCTTGCGGACAAGCCCAGACCAGATGTCGCGAAGTCGTATCCCGGCGCGGGGCCGAATACCGGCTTCACCGAGTTCTTCCCGATGTCGGAGGGGAGTCATCAGGTGTGCGTCTATGCGATCAACACGGGGAGCGGTGGCAACCCGTTGGTCGTCTGTTCCACCGTGAAGGTGAGCGCCCCCGTGATCGTCGACAAGGGCCGCGCGCCCGTCGGTTTCGTCGAGAGCATTGTGCCGGGTGCCGGAGGCGCGACCCTCACCGGCTGGGCGTTCGATCCCGATACGACGGACCCTATCCAGGTGCACGTCTACGTCAACGGGGTCGGCACGAGTTTCCTGGCCGATGGCGAACGCCCCGATGTCGGGGCTGCCTACCCGGGCGCCGGCTCGCGCCACGGTTTCAGCAAGTCGGTCGCGATGCCGTCCGGATCGAACCAGGTTTGCGTCTATGCGATCAACAACGGAGCAGGCGGCAATCCTCTGATCGTGTGCTCCACGGTGAGAGTGCCGTGACCTGCCGCTGATCCGCCGCGACAGCAACGTGCCGACGCTGAGGAGGCCGCTCCCGAACCTTTCGGGGGCGGCCTCCTCGCCGCCCCGCTGTGGTTAGACTCCATCGGGCATCCACCATCCAGAAAGACGGACGTGCGTAAGACCGAACTCGACTCCCTCCGTGGGCTGGCCGCACTTGCGGTCCTCCTCTATCACGCCACCGCTGCGTCGATCCCGGCGTTCTTCGACGGCGCGGAGCTTCTCCCGGTCGAGGGCTTCTGGAACAATGCTCTGATCTACTCGCCGTTGCGGATCATCACCGCGGGGCCGGAAGCGGTGTGGTTGTTCTTCGCGCTGTCGGGATTCGTGCTGGTTCGTTCAGCGGCGCGACCCGGATACCGTTGGGACGCCTACTATCCCAGCCGTATCATCCGCCTCTACCTCCCCGTCATCGGTTCGGTGCTGGTGACGGCGATGGTCTTCTGGCTCATTCCGCATGTCTCCAGCCCTGAGTTCCATCGGATGGTCATCGGACTGCCCACGACGTACACCGTCGAGAGTGCGCTCGAAGACGCGACGCTGCTGACGGGTACGAGCATCGCCAACGTCCCTCTCTGGTCCCTGCAGTGGGAGGTGTTGTTCTCCCTTCTGCTGCCCGTGGCCGTGCTGCTCGCGCGCCGGTTCCCCTGGATCTGCGCGTCACTCGGTCTCATCGCATCGATCGCCAGTGTGTGGACCGGCTCGATGTTCCTCCTCTACATGCCCATGTTCCTGATCGGAGCGGTACTGGGCTACCACTGGGAGAGGATCGCCGAGCGATTCACGGGGCTGCGTTCCACGACATTCGGCGGGAACGTCGCGTGGGCGTCCCTCTTCGTCCTGGCCGTCTGCCTCATCACGGCTTCTTACACGTTCGACTTCGTCATCGACCGTGAATCCTATTGGAGCACGAACCTCTTCGCGAGCCTGTTCACTGTTTCCAAACTTACGGGGATCGTGTTGCTGCTCGTCGTTGTCATGCTCTGGACCCCGCTGCGGTCACTACTCCAGCTGAAGCCCTTCGTTGCGCTCGGGAAGATCTCCTTCAGCCTGTATCTCACCCATGGACCGATCGTGATCGGGATGCTCTTCCTGTTGGGGCCGGGCCAGCGCACCACGATCGTCCAGATCGTCCTGAGCCTCGCTGTCGCCGTCGCGTTCTATTACCTGGTGGAGAAGGGCGCGCACAGACTGTCCCGCCACGTCGCGCAGCGTATCCGCGCTGAGGATCGGTCCGTTCTCGCAGCATGATCGACGTGGTAGTCGACGCTGAGAAGATCGCCGGCCCACCACCGGGGAGCGCCATGACGACTAGGGGGTGTCAGATGCTCACGGCCGATGCTCCGGCCGATTCCCTGCGCTGAATCGACCGGTTCAGGCGGCGCGCGAGCCGGTGGATCGGCCGTTCGAAGGCGTAGTAGAAGCCGATGGCGATGGCGAAGCTGGCGACCACCGTGAGGATCGCGGGCACGGCACCCACGCCGATGGCGAAGCCCATGGCGATCATGATCGGCCGATGTACGAGATAGAGACTGAACGAGATCGTTCCGAGGAAGACCATCACGCGAAGCGAGAGCAGCCGGCTCAGAGGGCTCCATTGCACGCTGAGGATGGTGAGGAGCACGATGCCGGCCAGAGCGAACGGCATCGTGGCCAGGCGTGGATCGATGCCTATGGACTGCAGAGGGCGACCGACCAGGAAGAACGATGTCATGCCGCAGATCGCCACGACCACGAGGACGAGTCCGCTCGAATGCGCGATCCATCCACCGCCTCGGAGGAATGCGAATGCCCGACTGATCTGGTCCCAGTACTGCGCCAAAAGGGCTCCGAAGAAGAACATCGGCATGTACGAGAGGAGCTGGTTGCTGACGCTCCAACCGATCCCGCAGCCCACGATCGCGACGAGCGTCGCCCAACCGGGAAACCTGCGCACCAGGTAGAGATAGACCGGTAGGAGAAGCGAGAAGACGACCTCCCACTGCAAGGACCAGAGGACGCCGATACCGTTGCTCGTCCCTCCGAGCAGCGTGGCGTCGTAGACGATCTCCGACCACTCGTAGTTCTTCGGGAGGGAACTGATCACGATGTTGTCGCCTGGTTCGACGACGTGCGGAATCAGGACGTAGGTGAGCCACGCGAAGAGGATGGCGAAGAGTACGGGCCCGTACAAGCGAAGCATGCGACTGGGAAAGTACGCCGACCACGTGAAACCTGGACGCGTCGCCGCCTTTGTCAGCGCGAATCCCGAGAGGACGAAGAAGAACCACACAGCCTCGGCTCCCAGCCAGATGATGTGCAGAGGAGAGAAGATGAGGATGTTGAAGATCGTGCGGTCTGCCGGCAGAAGATCGATGCCGGCCTGCAACGTCGCCCAGTTCAGCGCGAGGACATGGTACAACAGCACCGAGATGGCGGCCAGACCGCGCAACGAGTCGAGTTCAGGATTTCTGATGGGTCAACCTCGGGGAGAGACGAACGCGACGGCGCGGAGAGCCACTTCTATGCGAGTGCGACCGTCGACAAGATGGGTGCCCGAGTGCGGTCAATCGAGATACGCGGCGAGCGAGTCCAGCATAGGGGAGGGGGAGAAGCCCGTCGCGCTGATCCGGTCGAGGTTCAGCACGCTGTTGCTCGGACGGGGAGCGATCGGACCGGAGGCCGAGGAGAAGTACTCCTCGGTGCTGACTCCTGTCACGCGGGCGGCATCGTGTCCGGTGGACGTGAAGACGGTCTTGGCCAGCTCGGCCCAGGTCATCGGCGAGCCGGTTCCGGTGAGGTTGTAGACGCCGTACTCCGGACGAACGGACAGAAGGTGCTGCACCCCTGCCGCGATGTCCGCGGTGAAGGTGAGGCGTCCGGTCTGGTCGTCGACGACCTTCGGGTCGATGCCGCGCTCGGCGAGCGAAGCCATCGTCCGGACGAAGTTCTTCCCCTCGCCGATCACCCACGACGTGCGGATGATGTAGTGCTGCGGAACGGTGGAGACCAGAGCATCGCCGGCGGCCTTCGTCTGCCCGTACACGCCGAGCGGGCGCACGGCGTCGGTTTCGGCGTACTCGCCGGCCTTGGTGCCGTCGAAGACATAGTCGCTCGACACGTGCACGAGAGTGATGGCGTTCTCCGCAGCGATCTTCGCCAATGTTGCGACTCCGGTGACATTGGCAGCCCACGCATCTGCGCGTCCCTCGGGCGTCTCGGCCGTGTCGACCGCGGTATACGCCGCAGCATTGACGATCGTCGCGTAGTCACGCCAATGGCGAGCAGAAGAGAAGGAGGGGTCTGCGAGATCGAGCTCATCGCGCCCTGCGTACTCGTATTCCGGGGCATCGCCGAAGAGTTCTCGCAAGGCGCGTCCCAGCTGACCGTTGGCGCCGATCACGAGCGTCTTCTTCGGCGGAATCGGAGTGACGTCGGCAAGTCGCGGGTGGGCGAGGTCCTTCGCGGAGATCTCGACCTCGGACAACGGGATCGGCCATTCGATCGACGCGGTGTCATCGGCGAGGTTCAGGAATGAGTACTCCGCATCAGCGGACCAGTGGTCGTTCACCAGGTACACGTACGCGGTGTCTGCCTCGAGCGTCTGATATGCGTTGCCGACGCCGCGGGGCACGAAGATCGCCCGAGACGGGTCGATCTCCGCGGTGAAGACGCGACCGAACGTCGGGCCCTCTCGCAGGTCGACCCAGGCGCCGAAGATGCGTCCCGTCGCCACCGACACCCATTTGTCCCACGGCTCTGCGTGGATGCCGCGCGTCGTTCCGATCGCGTCGTTGAAGGAGATGTTGTTCTGCACCGGCCCGAAGTCCGGCAGCCCGGCCGCGATCATCTTCTCGCGTTGCCAGTTCTCCTTGAACCAGCCGCGGGAGTCCCCGTGAACAGGGAGGTCGGCGAGGAGCAGCCCGGGGATGTTGGTCTCTGTGACCGTGAGTGCCTTGCCGAACTCCGTCATCACTGCCCCTTCGACGCGTAGAACGACTCTGTGGCGTCCTTGGAAGGCGCCCACCAGGCCTCGTTGTCGCGGTACCACGCGATAGTCGATGCGAGCCCGGACTCGAAGTCGCCGAAGGTCGGCGTCCAGCCCAGCTCGGTGCGGAGCTTGGTCGAATCGATCGCATATCGCAGGTCGTGGCCCGCTCGATCTGTCACGTGGTCGTAGGCGTCCGCCGGCTGACCCATCTCGGTGAGGATCAGCTCGACGACGGACTTGTTGTCCTTCTCGCCGTCAGCGCCGATCAGATAGGTTTCACCGATTTCGCCCTTGCCGAGGATGGTGAGCACGGCGGAGGAGTGATCGTCTGCGTGGATCCAGTCTCGGACGTTAAGGCCAGCGCCGTACAACTTGGGCCGGATGCCGCGGATCACGTTCGTGATCTGACGCGGGATGAACTTCTCGACGTGCTGGTACGGACCGTAGTTGTTCGAGCAGTTCGAGATGGTCGCCCGCACCCCGAACGAGCGCACCCAGGCGCGGACGAGAAGATCGCTACCGGCTTTGGTGGAGGAGTACGGGGACGACGGGTTGTACGGCGTCTGCTCGGTGAAGCGCTCGGGATCGTCGAGCTCGAGATCTCCGTACACCTCGTCGGTCGAGATGTGGTGGAACCGGCGGTCATGGCGTCGCGCGGCCTCGAGCAGCGTATAGGTGCCAATGATGTTCGTGTCGAGGAAAGGGCGCGGATCGTGCAGGGAGTTGTCGTTGTGGGACTCGGCCGCATAGTGCACGACTGAATCGACATCGGCGAAAAGGCTGTCGACCAGCTTCGCGTCGGCGATGTCCCCCTCCACGAAGCGCACGCGGTCGCCGGGGAGTCCGTCGAGCGACGCTCGGTTTCCCGCATACGTGAGCTTGTCGAGCACGGTGACGTGGGCATCGGTGTTCTCGATGACGTGGTGCACGAAGTTGGAACCGATGAAGCCGGCGCCGCCGGTGACGAGCAGTTTCTGCATGACCATCAGCGTACCGGGTGGGGGTGCGGAGGATTCGGGGCGTTTGTTCAGGTGACCGCGATCAGGGAGACTGGTGTTCATGCGTGGCATCATTCTCGCCGGCGGCACAGGCTCCCGGCTCCACCCGATCACCCTCGGCGTCTCGAAGCAGTTGGTTCCGGTGTACGACAAGCCGATGATCTACTACCCGCTGTCGACCCTGATCCTCGCGGGCATCCGCGACATTCTGATGATCACGACGCCACATGATGCGGAGTCGTTCCAGCGGCTGCTCGGCGACGGCTCGAAGTTCGGGGTCTCGATCACGTACAAGACGCAGCCGTCTCCGGACGGCCTCGCTCAGGCCTTCATCCTCGGCGAGGAGCACATCGGAGACGAACCGGTGGCGCTCGTCCTGGGGGACAACATCTTCTACGGCCAGGGCATGGGCACACAGCTGCGCCAGTACACCGAGCTCGAGGGTGGCGTGGTCTTCGGCTACTGGGTCAACGATGCCACCGCGTACGGAGTCGTCGAGTTCGACCGCGAAGGCAAAGTGGTGTCACTCGAAGAGAAGCCTGCGCAGCCCAAGAGCAACTACGCGGTACCTGGCCTCTACTTCTACGACAACGAGGTCATCGAGATCGCCAAGGCGCTCAAGCCCTCGCCCCGCGGTGAACTCGAGATCACCGACATCAACCGCGAGTACCTCGACCGCGGCAAGCTCAAAGTGCAGGTTCTCACCCGCGGAACAGCGTGGCTCGACACCGGAACTTTCGACTCGTTGGCGGAGGCTACCGACTTCATCCGCACCGTGGAGAAGCGGCAGGGCCTCTCGATCGGCTGCCCGGAGGAGGTCGCCTGGCGCATGGGCTTCCTCACCGACGACGAGCTGCGAGAGCGTGCCGAGCCGCTTCGCAAGAGCGGCTACGGAGAGTACCTTCTCAAAGCACTGCAGCAGGGAGGCCGCTGAGTGATGCCGAACGGCGCCCTCCCGGCCCCGCGGAGAGCCGTCGTCTACGCTCTCGCCGGTGATTCGCGAAGCCTGGAACCGACGGCGTCCACAGCCCTCGCCACGCTTTCGGCGCACGCGACCAGGGTGGTCGTGACGGTGCCGGCCTCGGTCAGCGATGCGGAGTCGCGTCTCGCCCACCTCGATGTGCAGCTCGTCCCCGTCGACACCGAGCGCTTCACCCCGACGAACTACCGGGATGCGCTTGATGTTCTCAAGCCGCTGCACGGGGAGATCGATGAGATCGTGCTCACCGGCGACGGTTGGTTCGGCCCTCTCGATTCCTTCGATGCGATGCTCGAGCGCATGGATGCGATTCCTGGTGACGGATGGCAGGCCTCCGAGATCATGGGAGACCTCGACGCTTCGTTCCCAGAACAGGGGCATCCGCTCGTGGCCATGCCGTGGGCCTGGTTCGTCGCACGTCGCTCTCTTTTCGAGAGTGCGGCGTGGTCGGCATTCTGGGACGAGGCGCATCGTATCCCGAATCCCGTCGAGTCGGAGCGGGTCATCGCTCCCAGGCTTGCTGCCGCGGGCCACCGCATCGAGTTCGCCTTCCCCGGGGATGCCTATCCGACGGGAAATGCACCCGCGCACGTCGCCGATCTCCTGATCGAAGACGGGTATCCCTTCCTCGACCGCGGCGTGTTCGCGTGGTATCCGTCTTATCTCGATCGGCACGGCATCATCGGCAGCGACATCCTCGATGTCGCGGAGACGCGTGGGTTGGACCGCGACGCGACGCTGAGCGCGCTCGCCCGCTCGGTCGCTCCGCGCACCCTGAATGCGAATGCGGGGCTCCTCGAGATCGCGTCGCAGAAGAGCGCCACGCCCCGCGCGGATACGAGCGGCCTCCGCGTCGCAGCCGTCGTCTATGCCCGTGACCTCCCGGCCTTCGAACAGCTCTGCGGGAAACTGGGTAACCTTCCCGCCGGGTTCGACCTGATCGTCACGACGACCGACGGGCGTAAGGCCGCGCGTATCGAGCGCTTCGTCGAGTCTCGGGACCTGGGCAATGCCGGACTCGACGTCCGCGTGACTCCCTCGCGCAAGGGGCGCGACATGGCCGACTTCTTCGTGGGATGCCACGACCTGCTCCTCGAACGCGAATACGACGTGCTCGTCAAGGTGCATGCCCGCAAACACGTCAAGAAGACGCTGAACATCGTGCGGTACTTCACTCGGTACCAGACCGAGAACCTCCTCGCATCGCCGGAGTACGTGCAGAATCTGCTCGGTGAGTTCGCTGCGAAGCCTCACCTCGGTGTCCTCTTCCCGCCGACGATGCACATCGGGTACTCCATCCTCGGTTCCGGCTGGGGGGGTGGGCGCTATCGCATCACCGCCGCGCGACTGGCCCGCAGACTCGGAGTGCATGTGCCTCTCGAGACGATCTCTCCCCTCGCTCCTTATGGGGGGATGTGGATGTGTCGGCCCGAGGCTCTCGCGTCTCTCGCCGAGCTGCGTCTCAGCTACCGTGACTACACGTCGAGCGGCCCGGTCAAGGATCTCGCCCGCGTCCAGGAACGCCTGATCGCGCACGTCGCCGGTGCGGAGGGCTACTACGCCGAAACCGTGCTCACTCCCGAGCATGCGGCGATCAGTCACACCGCGATCGACTACAAGGTGGATCAGCTCTTCTCGACGACACGCGGCTACCCCGTCGATGCGATCACGTTGATCCAGCGCGCGGGGAGGATGAGCGGGAGTGGCGCCTTCGGGCTCTCGCGCATGTATCTCAACATGAACCACCCCGTGCTCGCGGCGATCGCCAGCCCGGCATACAAGGCCGCCTACACCGCGATCTTCGTGGCCAAGTTCGGCCGTCGCGTGCTCCGATACGCGAAACGCCGCATCGACAACTACCGGGGAGGATTCTGATGAGAACCGCCGAACTCACCACCTTCCCGACGCGGGACGCCGCGCGCTTCCCCGATGGTGGGCGGCGCCTGCTCATCTATGTGGTCTATGACCGGCGCGGCGAAGTCGAAGACTACGTGCCGTACGCGTTGAAGGATCTTCGACGCTTCTGCGACACGATCCTCGTCATCTCCAACGGCGCCCTCGCGCCGGCAGGACGCGCGACGCTCGAGACCGTCGCAGACGAGGTGATCGAGCGTGACAATTCTGGGTTCGACATCTGGGGCTACAAGCACGGTCTCGACCACGTCGGCGAGGCGATCAGCGATTTCGACGAGGTCATCCTCGCCAACGACACCTGGTTCGGCCCTGTCCGGCCCTTCGACCCGGTGTTCGAACGCATGGATCGTCAGGAGCTCCATTTCTGGGGGATGACGGACCACGTCCGCGTCGAGCCGAACCCTTTCACGCACCGCGATTACCTCGCCTACCATCTCCAGTCGTATTGGCTGGTGGCTCGCAAAGAACTCGTCGCCAGCGTGGAATGGATCGACTACTGGGCCAACCTCCCGGCCATGAACGCCTACGAAGACGCGGTCGTCAAGCACGAGGCGATCTTCACCGAGCGCTTCACGTCGTACGGCTTCATCGGTGAGGTGGCGTTCCCCAGCATCACCGACAAGGTCGAGAACCACGCCGTGCTCTATGCCGAGCAGCTGCTCGACGCGGGGTGCCCGACGCTGAAGCGGCGTCCGTTCTTTCAGTGGCCGCCCTACCTGGACCGCCTCGCGGTGATCGGCAAATGGACTCTGGACGCCGCAGCGCGCTACGGGTACCCGATGGAGATCCTCATGCAGGATCTGGCGAGGAACGTCGAGCCGAGAACGCTGAACGCGGACGCCGCGCTGCTCGACGTGATCCCCGAACACGACACGAACTACGACAAGAATTCGCCGTTGCGCACATTGGCGATCGCCCACATCTACTACCCGGAGCTCGCACCGACGATGCTCGACGGGCTCGACCGGCTCCCTGGGGACTACGACCTGATCGTGACGACCGCGGACGAGGGGCGAGCGGAACAGATCCGCGCCACTCTCGCGACCCGCACTCCTCGCGGCGCAGTGGATGTACGAGTGGTCGAATCGAACGACGGACGAGACCAGAGCGCGTTCCTCATCACCTGCCGGGAGGAGCTGCTCAACGGCGGCTACGAGCTGGTCGTGAAGATCCACTCCAAGAAGACACCACAGGACGCGTTCAACCCCGGCCGGCTCTTCGCCCGGCAGCAGTTCGGAAACCTGTTGCCCAGCTCCGGCTATGTCGCCAACGTGGTCGCATTGTTCCAGCGCGAGCCGGGTCTGGGCCTCGCCTACCCGCCGATGGTGCACATCGGCTATGGGACCATGGGGCACGCGTGGTGGGATAACCGCGCGCGATTCGTCGAAGTCGCTTCCGACCTCGGCATCCGCGTTCCAACCGACCAGCTTTCGCCTCTCGCTCCGTTCGGGTCGATGTACTTCGCGCGCCCGCAGGCTCTCCGTCTCCTGCTCGAGCCGGAATGGAGTTTCGAGGACTTCGGAGGCACCGAGGAGTACAAGGACGGTGGTCACGCACACGTGCTCGAGCGGATGCCTTCGTATGCGGCGGGTGAGCTCGGATATCACACCAGGACGATCGCCACTCCGACGTACCTCGCGAGAAGCTATACGGCACTCGAGTACAATCTCGATCAGATGTCCAGCACCCTGATGGACACGACGATGCAGCAGATCGAGCGCATGCGCGCGGCCGGCGACTTCGGCGATGGGCGTCTGGAAGATTTCGCGTACATGTACGCGCGCATGAACAAACCCGAGCTCGAGCCGCGATTCCGCGCTGCCTTTGCGAGAGTCGCACCGTGGCGACGTCGTCTCGGCAGGCTGCGCCCCTCGCGAATCGTGCGCAGACTCTTGCCGAAGCCCGGCAGCAAGGGAGCATGAACGCATGACAGAGGCAACGCCGTCGGCGGCGAGCGCGAGGTTCGCGCGCATCGCCGAGATGCCCATGAGGAGCATCGGGGCAGTAGGTAAGGGGGCCTCGGGAGGTTTCCTCGGACCCTTCCGCGAACTCGTCGATCACCGAGAGATGCTCTCGCTTCTGGTCAAGCGCGACCTCAAGGCCCGATACAAGGACTCGGCTCTCGGGTTCCTGTGGGTGCTCGCACGGCCGCTCATGCAGCTCGCGATCTACTTCGTGGTGCTCGGCCACTTCCTGGGCGCTGCTCGCGGCATCCCCGATTTCGCCATCTACGTCTTCGCAGGTCTGACCGCGATGGGTCTCTTCCAGGAGATCCTCGTCGGCGGAACGGGATCGATCCTGGCCAACGCGGGACTCGTCAAGAAGGTCTACGTCCCGCGCGAGGTCTTCCCGCTCGCGAGCACGGGTGCCGCCTTGTTCAATTTCGGCGTTCAGCTGGTCGTGCTCGTGATCGCGACATTCGCCATCGGCAAGCCGCCTCTGCACGCAGGTCTCATCTATTTCCTTCCCGCGCTCGCCCTCATCGTCGTCTTCGGGCTCGCGCTGGCATTGTTCTGCGGCGCAGTCAACGTCTACCTCCGGGACACCCAGTACCTCGTCGACGTGATCACGATGCTGCTGTTCTGGGCCTCCCCGGTCGTGTATTCCTGGCAGATGGTGTCACAGCTCGTCACCGTCCCTTGGGTGATCGAGCTGTACACGGACAACCCCCTGACCCTTGCGGTACTCGGGTTCCAACGGGCGTTCTGGGTCTCCGGCGACGCCGTCGAATGGCCGGACAACCTCATGATCCGCATGCTCATCGCGTTGATCGTCGGCGTCGTGCTGCTCTTCGTCAGCCATCGTGTCTTCCTGCGCCTGCAGGGCAACTTCGCGCAGGAGCTTTGAAAATGACAGAAAGCACGACACACGTCTTCGATGTGCCCGCACCCGAGGTGATCCGGGTCGCCAACGTGTCCAAGCGCTTCACGGTGCGAAAGGACTCCTCGCTCAAAGAGCGAGTCGTCACCCTCGGTCGCGCCGGGAGACAGCATCGTCAGGATTTCTGGGGCTTGAGTGACGTCAGCCTCGGTATCAGCGCCGGCACGACGATCGGCCTGATCGGCCACAACGGTTCGGGCAAGAGCACACTGCTCAAGGTGCTGGGTGGCATCATCCAGCCGACAGAGGGAACCGTCGAGCAGCGCGGGCGCGTGGCCGCTCTTCTCGAGCTCGGCGCTGGCTTCCATCCCGACCTGACGGGCCGGGAGAACGTCTTCCTGAACGGTTCGGTTCTTGGCCTCAGCAGAGAAGAGGTGGAGGAGCAGTTCGCCGCGATCCTCGAGTTCTCCGGCGTCGGCGATTTCATCGACACACAGGTGAAGTTCTACTCCTCCGGCATGTATGTCCGGCTGGCGTTCGCGATCGCCGTGCACACGGACCCGGACATCCTGCTCGTCGATGAGGTGCTCGCCGTCGGCGATGAGCAGTTCCAGGAGAAGTGTCTCGCGAAGATCCGCGAGTTCCAGACCGAGGGCCGCACGATCATCATCGTGAGCCATGCCTTGGACCAGATCTCCTCGCTCTGCGACCGTGTCGTCGTCATGGACAAGGGCAAGCTCGTCTACGACGGGATCCCGGTGACGGCGATCGAGCGGTTCCGCGAACTTCTCGCGGAGAACGCCGTCGGACAGGCGCGACCGGATCAGATCTCCCGCGCACTCGAGATCCGCTCCATCGAGATCCTCGGGAAGAGCGGCACGGACATCGCCCAGCTCCGGGCGGGTGACGACGTCAACCTGCGCGTCGACGTCGAGATGCTTCGACCGATCGAGCGCTGGGCGATCGGGTTCAGCGTCGATTCGTCGCTGGGGCAGATCGCACTCGCATCGAACACCGACATGCTCGACATCGAGCTCGCGCCGCTCACGGCATCTCGCGACGTGTCGATCACCTTCACGACGGACGGGCTCAGCCCGGGGCATTACTCGATCAACGTGAACGCGTCGGGAATCAGCGAACCGACCTCGCACGGCCTGATGAACGGCGCGGAGTTCGAGATCCTGGGCGATGTTCTCTCCGTCGGTCCTGTGGCGACATCCGTGCGCATCACATGAATGCGGAGAAGACCCCGCGAGGCCCGCTGGTCTCGATCGTCGTGCCGGTCTACAACTCGGGCGTGCATCTGCTTCCGTGCGTCCGCTCTATCCTCGCGCAGACTCACGAGAACATCGAGGTCATCCTCATCGATGATGGGTCGACGGACGAATCCGGAGCACTCTGCGACGCATTGGCTCTGGAAGACCGCCGTGTCGTCGTGCGCCATCAGGCGAACGGCGGCATCGCCTCCGCGCAGAACGCGGGTGTCGATCTGGCGACGGGAGAATTCATCACCTTCTGCGACAACGATGACCTCATGGCGCCGCGCATGCTGGAGCGCCTCGTGGGCCTGATCGAGTCGACAGGCGCCGACATGAGTTGCTGTCGGTGGCGGAACATCGGGGCGAGCCAGGGAGAAGCCGAACTGGCCAAGCACAGCGATGACCCGTTCGGGACGTCGATCGTCTTCCACGACGCGGCCAGGGCCTACCAGACGGTGTTCTCCGTCGCCGTGCGTCGCCTCTTGCGAGTGGAGCTCAAGTACTTCAGCGAAGCGAACTGGGGGAAGCTCTACCGGTCGCACCTGTTCGAGGGGGTCCGGTTCCCTGATGGGCGCTACGCTCAGGATGTCGCCGTCGCGATGACGCTGTATGAACGTATGTCGAAGGTCGTGTCCTGCAGCGATGCGCTCTACTACTGGCTTCAGCGTGGAGACAGCGTGTCGCACGCGGTGAAGTCGACCCGCTACTACTCCGACATCGTCCATGCTCATCTGGCCTCTTTCGACACGGCGCTG
Organism: Microbacterium sp. STF-2; assembly: GCF_034650155.1. Taxonomy (NCBI): domain Bacteria; kingdom Bacillati; phylum Actinomycetota; class Actinomycetes; order Micrococcales; family Microbacteriaceae; genus Microbacterium; species Microbacterium sp. STF-2. Next base: position 1,059,255 of record NZ_JARKMW010000001.1, on the reverse strand, counting down.
CGCATGGGAATCACCCCGGCCCGGGCATATTCGGGTCTGAAGACCCTCCGCTTCGAACGCCGCAGCGCGACGACAGCGCGGGATCGCGCGATCTACTCCGAAGATGTCGCGGCGGTACGCGCGCGGCTGAAGCGGTTGAGCCTCGGGCAGCGGCTGCTGTGCGCGGTGCTGTATCTTCAGCGCGCGATCGAGGTGCAGATCTACAACAGGACAGTCCATCGGCGTCGCTGACGTCGACGGCATCGCTATTAGGATGGCTAACCGTGGCGAAAGTGAATGAACGAGTGTTGGTGATCGTTCCCGCGTGGAACGAGGAGAAGAACGTCGGCCACACTGTTGCGGAGATCCTCGATGCCGACGACCGATATGACGTGATCGTGGTGGATGACGGATCGACCGATGCCACGGTGGCGGTCGCCAAGGCCGCCGGAGCCACGGTGCTCCCGCTGCCGTTCAACCTCGGCGTCGGTGGAGCGATGAAGACGGGGTACACCTACGCCCAGCGGCACGGATATGAGCGCGCGATTCAGGTCGACGCGGACGGCCAGCACAATCCCGCGAACATCGCCGAGGTTCTCGGAGGCCTTGAGAAGGCAGACATCTCGATCGGCGCGCGGTTCGCAGAGGTCGGTGACTATGCGGTCCGCGGGCCTCGCAAGTGGGCGATGCTCTTCCTCGCCTCCGTGGTCTCACGAGTGGCAGGTACCAAGCTCACCGACGTCACCAGCGGTTTCCGCGCGGCCAACTCCCGTGCGATCGCGCAATACGTCCGCTACTACCCGGCAGAGTACTTGGGTGACACCATCGATTCGCTCGTCGCCGGCGCTCATGCCGGTCTCACGGTGACGCAGGTCCCCGTCGCCATGCGCCCGCGTGTGCACGGGCGTCCTTCGCAGGGTGCGATCGGTTCCACCATCTATCTGTTCCGTTCCGTGTTCGCACTCGGGCTCGCGCTGATGCGCGGACGTCGAAAGGCCACCGCATGATCGTCTACGTCGGTATCGCGTCGGCCCTGTTCATCCTGGCCATCATCGTCTGGATGCTCCTGAGCAAGCGCCTCCGCGAAAAGTACGCGGTGCTCTGGCTCATCATCGGCGTCGCGATGCTCATCCTCACGGTGTTCCCGGACCTGCTCTTCTGGCTGTCGAACGTCCTCGGAGTCCAGGTGCCGTCGAACCTGCTCTTCGTCGGTGCGATCGCCCTCCTCGTCGGTGTCACCCTTCACCAGTCATGGGAGCTCTCCACCGCAGAGGACGAAACGCGACGAGTGGCCGAAGAAGTCGCGATCCTGCGTGCGGAAGTCGACGCGCTCAGGGCCGAGGGCGCGACTGGCGGGAATCAGATCCGCGACTGACGCGGAACGTCGCGTCAGTCGGCCCCGTGATGATCGCCGGCTCCACCGTCTCTCCGCAGTGCCGCGTCATCACGGTGTGTCGACTCCGTGGCCTCGGCCGAAAGCCGCTCGCACCGGGTTCGCCTTCACGCGCGGGCGAGCTCCGGTTCTTCCATGACGCGCAGGACGGCGCGGTTTCGACTGCTCCAGGCGACCCACGCAAAGGTCGTCAGCGCGATGGCGAAGGCGAGAGAGCCGACGACCCAGACCGTCATGGGTGAGATCGGCGTATTCCACCACCATTCGGCATCGCGGTCGAGGTTCAAACCGGGGTTGTCGAGCCCAGTGATGTAGCGGCGCATATTGATGTTGAGCGCCAGGCTGTTGGCCACCGACAGACCGGCGACGACGATCATCAGCTGCACTCGGCTCATCGAGACGTTCGCTCGACGCAGGCCCACAAGGGCGATTCCGACGAACATGATCATCATCGGGTACACGTAGCGCGGCTGCACGCCGGTTCCGACCATTACCCCCTCCCGAACGAGGATGTACATCGGGACCACGATGAGACCAGCTGCCACTCCGGCCAGCGCGAGCCATTTGCGCGGAGTGCCTTTCTTGAAGCCCCAGAAGACCACTCCGGCCACCATCGACACCGACGTCACCCAGACAAGAGGCGGCATCGGCGTGTCGAACCAGCCGAGGCCCCAGGAGCCGAGGGCGCCGGCCCAGAGGAGGGGGAGCAGCTGCAGGTTACCGACGATCAGCTGGTAGAGGCTCTGCGCTCCGCGCTCCGTCTCGGCCGTGAGGACCCCGGACTGCCCACTGGTCAGGAACAGCGATGCCGCGATGATAACGAGGGCGACAGGCAGGAGGAGCTCGAGCAGGAACCGCTTGTCACGACGCCAGCCGAGCACGATGGCGACGGCAACGGCGAGGACACCGTACGCGGCCGAGTCGCTTCGCGCGCCAGCGCCGATGACCATCAACAGGACGGCCAATGCCGCGAGACCGATCTTCTTGCGCCCGGTCTGCACAAAGAAACCCCACGTTGCCAGCCACAACCCGCAGGCCTGGATGATCGACCAGGAACTCGGATTCACGCTGGGGATCAGGAAGACGCCGAGCGGCACCAGGGCGACCAGTGAGCCCCACACCACGAGGTGCCTCATTCGCCACGGCAAGAGGAAGAAGAGGGCCGTCAGGACGCCGACGAAGAGCAGAGCGTTGATGGAACGCATGAGGATGATGGACACCGAGAGGTCCGGTCCGACGAAGGTGGTCATGACCGCGTAGAAGACAGGCGGGTAGCCGTTGTCCAGCCAGTTACCGCGGGTGGTCGGCTCCATGTTCGTCTCGTCGAGCGGGCAAGTCGCCGCCTGGCCGGAGTGGAAGGCGAAGCAGGCAGCGGCTTTGACGACATCGCCAGGGAGCTCACGGGTCGTCGCATCCTCGGTCAGCTCGCACTGTCCATCGACGGGACCGGACGCGCACCAGATGCTGCCCATATGGTAGTCCTCGTCCGGGCTCGAACCCGGAGGGGAGGAGACTCCCCAGGCGAGCAACGCGACAAGCAGCGCGAGGGGGGCGAGAACTGCTGCAACGATCTGTCGAGTCCGGCGGGTCATCGCGGAGGGGCTCCTCGTTCAGGGAAGCGACGCTGCCGACGAGTTGTTTCGGTGGCACAGAAAGTCGCGGGTATTGTTGGGTGGTGCGTGTTTACCGTGTCCCATCATATCTGCGTGCCCGGCCGCCACTTGGATGCACCGCCGACGTTGCACGGGCGCCATCACCGGCAGGGTCTGTGCGATGACGCTCGCTGGTGACACGAGCGTGAGCGTTGTCATCCCGTCGTACAATTCGGCGCGATGGCTCCCGTCGACTCTCGACGCTCTGGCCGTCGCGGTACGCCAGGCCGATGCGGGCGTCGAGGTGATCGTCGTCGACGACGGCAGCGATGACGGGTCTGGCGGTGTCGTCGAGCGGCTGGCCGCCGATTTCCCCGGGGACCTCGTGGTGGTGCGCCAAGAGAACAGTGGACGCTTTCTCGCACGCTGGGCCGGGATCGAGCGGGCACGAGGGGAGCACATCCTCCTCCTGGATTCGCGCGTCATCATCGCACCGGGCGCACTCTCGTACCTTCTCTCCGCGGTCGCCGCCGATCCGAAGCCGGCCGGGTGGAACGCTCACGTCCACACCGACCCTGCCTCGCCTCTCGTCGGCCGATTCTGGGAGGTCCCGACATTCGTGTTCTGGGGTCGGTATCTGCGCGATCCTCGCCCGTATGACCTCACGCCCGCCACTTTCGACTCTGCGCCGAAGGGGACGGGCGCCTTCCTCGCCCGGAAGGAAGTCCTCGTCGCGGCGTTCACGCAGGCTTGGCCCGAGGGCGATGCCAAACTCATCTCCGATGACACCAAGATCCTGCGGTGGATAGCCCAAAACGGTGGAATCCGCCTCGATCCCGGCTTCTCTGCGACGTACCGTCCTCGGACCACAGTCGGCGGCTTCGTGCGGCATTCATTCGACCGGGGGACGCTGTTCGTCGACAGCTATGCGGGCACCTCGGCGGTCCGCTCGATCGTGCTGCTGCTCGCAGCGATCGGCCCGATCCTCGCGATCGCCGCGATCGTGTGGCTGGCCGTCGCCGGGAGCGGAGTCGTGGCTCTCGCCCTCGTCGCGGTCCTGGTGCTCCTCTTGCTCGCCCCACTCATCCCCGCGGCGATCAATCGATGCCCGCCGCAGGCCCTGCTGTCATACGTCACCTACATCCTGGTCTTCCTCGTCCCGTTCTGGAGCGGCCTCCTCCGAGGTATCGTCGTCCATCGTGGCGCCTTCCTCGATCGATCGAGATCCCAGGGACCCGTTGCCGGAAAGGCGCATCAATGATCATCTTCATCTACGGAACGACCGCCGAAGCGATCAAGATCGCCCCGGTCGTCCGCCGCTTGACCGACAAGGGGATCCCGGTGCAGCACTGGGTGACCCAGCAGCACACCGAGTCGCTGCGAAAGGCGATGCCCGAGCTGGGCTTCCCCGCGCCGACCGAAGTGATCGCCAACGGCTTCCGCGGCAAGCCCCTCAAGTCTCCGGTGCAGATGCTCGGGTGGATGTTCGACGTGGCCCGCTGGTCGGTCGGTAACATCCGCCGCATCCGCAAGACACTCCCTGCGGACTCGGTCGTCATCGTCCACGGTGACACCATGACGACGGTGCTCGGAACGTTCATCGGACGTCGACTCAAAGTGCCGGTCGCGCATGTCGAGGCCGGTCTGCGCTCCGGCAACTGGCGACACCCGTTCCCCGAGGAGCTCGACCGACGCATCGTCGGGCGCTTCGCCGATATCCACTACGTGCCCACTGAAGAGGCAGCGGAAAACCTCGCGAAGCAGCGCAATGTCGTGCTGACGCACGGGAACACGGCGAAGGATGCCGTGCGGGATGCGGCGGGGGACGCCGCCGCCGAGACGGAACCCTACGGCCTGGTCCTGCTGCACCGTTTCGAGTTCATCTCCAACGCGGCACTGGTGACCGAAACGCTGCAGACGTTGGATGCGAACACACCTTTGCCCTTGCGTCTCATCGTCGATGCATACTCGCGAGACGCGATCGAGCAGACGATCCGTGACCTCGGTCTGACGAAGTTCACGGTGATGCCCAAACTCGAGCACAGCCAGTTCGTCGCCGCACTGCGCTCGGCCAGCTTCGTCGTGACCGACTCCGGGGGAATCCAGCAGGAGGCCGCCGTGTTCGGCATTCCGACCCTCGTTCACCGTAAGGTGTCCGAGAGCCGTGAGGGTATCGGCACCAGCGCGGTCCTGTCGGGCTGGGAGCAGAAGGCCGTCGCCGATTTCCTGGCGAACGCAGACGACTATCGGGTCATCGACGTCGACCCGGGGGCATCGCCATCCGACATCATCGTGGCAGATCTCATCTCTCGCGGCCTCGCGAAGCCCGCGGTCTGAGCCCTAGGCGACGAGCGTGCGCCGGAGGCGCCGTGCGTTGCGCATGTCGATCGCGAAGAAGGCGACCAGCACGACCGTGCCGATCGCCGCGTAGGAGATCAGCATCGCGGTCAGGTTCGGGATCGTGAGAGTGAAGGCGATCCACTGTGCCACGGCGGCGGCGACGAGAAGGGCTGCTGCGCCTCGCGATGCCGAGCTGGTCATCTTGATCATCATTCCTTGAGCGGCGATCCAGGGGAGATACGCGAGCGCGGTCGGTACGAGCAGGTCCGCCGCCGGCGCGTAGTCGGGCTTGTAGATGAGGCCGATGATCCAGTCGCCGAGCACGAGGAACACCAGGATCATCACGATGCTCGTCGCAAGGGAGAGCCCGAGTGTGGCGAGCACTCCGATGCGGGAGAGCGCCGGGTTGTCGCGGTGCTTGACGAAGCGCGGGAGCAGATAGAGGGAGAGGGTCGAGGGCAGCAGGAACCCTGTCTTCACGAGCACGATGGCCGAGGCGTAGAAACCTGCCAGATCTTCGGGGGCACCGGCCCGGAGGAAGATCACATCGGAGCTCGTCAACCAGGCGAAGGCGACGCTGAGCACCACGATCGCGATCCCGGACGAGGTGAAGACGCCGTTCCGGGGCCGCGGCACTTTTCTCGCTGTCCAGACGCCGCCGACGACAGCGACGACGAGTGCCGCGAGAACCGCCCCCATGATCCCGCCGAGACCGGTACCGACGGAGATCGCCAGAACGGCGAAGAGCACGCGGGCCACCTGCGAGAAGGTGGACCACCAGACGGCCTGAGCGACCTTGCCCGATCCTTGCAGCAGTCCCATCGCGTCGGCGAAGACGAAGCTCAGTGGAATCGTCGCTGCGGCGGCCAGGATGACGAGGGGCGTGGTGTTGAGCGTCGATGCGAGCCACGGCGACAGGACCGCGACGACGGCGCCGCCTCCGAGTCCGAGGAAGATCGCATCGAGCGGCCAGTGCTGTTCTCGTCTGGGCGTGTCTTCCGACGCGGAGAGAGCATGAGCCGTCTGGACGGTGATGGTGCTCTGAAGGGATGCGCTGCCGATCGCCGCGACGTTCACGATCACGAGGAAGGCCGCGAGGAGGCCGAGATCTGCGGGGGAGATGAATCGAGCGCTGACGAGCTGGAACGCGAACGAGGCCACGATGCCGAGCACGCTGGCGACGCCCACAGCCATCAGGGCCTTCGCGTGAGTGCGAACGTGAGAGCGCATCCCCGGTGCCTCTGGACGCGGTTCGATCGCCGATTCGTTCTCAGCCATCTGCCGATACTCCTGACCTTGTTCGCGCGCTCATGCGGGCGCGACGCGTGGGCGCACCGGTATCTGCGCCGCCGCAATGATACTCGGCGGGTCTGGGCGCCGGCTGTCGGGCAGCGCGCTCACACAGGTTCCCGGGCGGGGGAGGGTAAGGTTCTTCTTTGTGACACCCTCTCCACACGTTGACCCTGCGGTGCCTGTCGCCGGCGGAACTCGGATAGCCGACAGTGCTGATGTCTCGCCGGATGCGGTCATCGGAATCGGAAGCTCGATCTGGCATCTGGCGCAGGTCCGAGAGAACGCGATCCTTGGAGAGAACTGCATCGTCGGACGCGGTGCGTACATCGGTACGGGCGTGCGCATGGGCGACAACTGCAAGGTCCAGAACTACGCGCTCGTCTACGAGCCGGCCGTGCTCGGTCACGGCGTGTTCATCGGACCTGCGGTGGTTCTCACGAACGACACGTATCCTCGCGCCGTCACCCCCGACGGCCAGCTGAAGTCCGCACACGACTGGGAACCCGTCGGCGTCGTCATCGGAGACGGCGCGTCCATCGGTGCGCGTGCGACCTGTGTGGCCCCGGTCACGATCGGCGCGTGGGCAACGGTCGCGGCCGGCGCTGTCGTCGTGAAAGACGTCCCCGATTTCGCGCTGGTCGTCGGAGTGCCGGCGCGTCGGGTCGGATGGGTCGGCAAGGCCGGCGTGCCCCTCACGGAAACCGAACCCGGCGTCTGGGTGTGCCCGACGACCGGCTCCCGCTATCTCGAGACGGATGGCGTTCTCGCATTGGAGGAACGATGACGGAATTCATCCCCGCGGCGAAGCCGCTGATCGGCGACGAGGAACGAGCGGCCGTCGACCGCGTGCTGCTGAGCGGCATGGTGGCTCAGGGGCCCGAAGTCGCGGCATTCGAAAGCGAGTTCTCCGACCACTTCGTGGAAGGGCTTCCCGTCATCGCGGTCAACTCTGGCACCTCGGGTCTGCACCTCGGCCTGCTCGCCGCCGGCGTCGGCCCGGGCGACGAGGTCATCGTCCCGTCCTTCACCTTTGCGGCCACCGCCAACGCGGTGGCGCTCACTGGGGCGACGCCCGTCTTCGCGGACATCGAGCCCGAGACGTTCACGCTGGACCCCGCCGCCGTCGACGCGGCGGTCACCGATCGCACCCGCGGCATCCTTCCCGTGCACCTCTACGGTCACCCCGCTCGTATGAATGAACTCGTCGAGATCGCCCAGAGACGCGGACTCGCGCTCTACGAAGATGCGGCACAGGCGCACGGCGCCGCGCTGAACGGTCGCCCAGTGGGCACGTTCGGCACGATGACGATGTTCTCGCTCTACCCGACGAAGAACATGACCAGCGGCGAGGGCGGCATGGTCGTGACCGCCGATGAGGAGACCGCGCGCCGTGTGCGGCTGCTGCGGAACCAGGGCATGGAACGTCAGTACGAGAACGAGCTGATCGGCTTCAATGCACGAATGACCGACATCCACGCCGCGATCGGGCGCGTGCAGTTGACGAAGGTCGATGCCTGGACCGAGACGCGTCGATCGAACGCCGCGTTCCTGGATGCCAACCTCGAGGGCGTCACCGTCCCCCCGATCGCCGAGGGCGCGAGGCACGTGTACCACCAGTACACGATCCGTGTCGAGGACGACCGGGACGGATTCGTGAAGGCGCTCAGGGAGGAGCACTCGATCGGCAGTGGGGTCTACTATCCGATTCCCAACCACCGGCTTCCCTCTCTCCAGCAGTACGCGCCCGGCCTCGACCTCCCGCAGACCGAGCGGGCGGCCCGCGAGGCGGTCTCGCTTCCGGTGCACCCCTCACTCTCGGCAGTCGACCTCGAACGGATCATCGCTGCGGTGAACGCTCTCGCCGGAGCCGGCAGCTGATGGCCGCGCTGAAGGCCGGTCTCCTCGGCGTGGGGTCCATGGGGCGCCATCACGCGCGCATCCTCCGCGACATCGAGGGCGTCGAACTCGTCGCGGTCGCAGATCCCGGTGGCGATCCGTATCGTGTCGCTGGCGGAATCCCGCTCCTCGCGAACGTCCAGGAGCTGATCGCCGCCGGTATCGACATCGCCGTCGTCGCCATCCCGACCAGGTTCCATGCTGAAGCCGCTCTCGCTCTCGCGGATGCGGGCGTGCACACGCTGGTAGAGAAGCCGATCGCGGACGACAGCGTCTCGGGGCACCGCGTGAGCGAGGAGTTCGAAGCACGCGGACTCGTCGGTGCCGTCGGCCACGTCGAACGCTTCAACCCTGCGCTCCAGCAGCTTCGTCGTCGACTCTCCGAGGGGGATGCAGGAGCGGTCTATCAGATCGCCACCCGGCGCCAGAGCACGTTCCCAGCCCGTATCGGCGATGTGGGTGTGGCCAAGGACCTGGGCACCCATGACATCGACCTCACGGCATGGGTCGCTCAGTCGGTGTACTCCTCGATCAGCGCACAGACCGCGTTCAAGAGCGGTCGGGAGTTCGAGGACATGATCGCGATGACGGGACGTCTCGAGAGCGGCATCATCACCAACCACCTCATCAACTGGCTCAGCCCCATGAAGGAGCGAGTCACTCTCGTGACGGGCGAGCGCGGCACCTTCGTCGCAGACACCGCCACCGGGGACCTCACGTTCCACGCGAATGGGACCGAGTTGTTCGAATGGGATTCGGTCTCCACGTTCCGCGGTGTGTCCGAAGGTGATGTGACGCGCTTCGCCTTCGCGAGGCGTGAACCGCTCCGCGCGGAGCTCGAGGCCTTCCGTGATGCTGTCCTCGGCCAGCCCAGCGAACTGTCGACGATGAGCGAGGCGGTCCACACCCTCGAGGTCGTCGAGTCCGCCCTCGAATCCGCGCGCGACGGCGGAAGGCTGGTGCGCATTGGGCGCGAGAAGCACTGATCTCCTCATCGTCGGCTCCGGCTTCTTCGGCCTGACGATCGCCGAGCGCGCCGCGAACGCCGGCCGCAAGGTCACGGTCATCGACCGTCGCTCTCACATCGGTGGCAACGCCTACAGCGAGGCCGAGCCGGAGACGGGCATCGAGGTGCATCGCTATGGAGCGCACCTCTTCCACACGTCGAACCCGACGGTGTGGGAGTACGCCAACCGCTTCACGTCGTTCACCAACTACGTGCACCGCGTCTACACGACCCACAAGGGCACTGTGTTTCCGATGCCGGTGAATCTCGGCACGATCAATCAATTCTTCCAGTCCGCATACACGCCCGACGAAGCGCGTGCGCTGATCAGGGAGCAGGCGGGGGAGTTCGATGCGAAGACCGCCGCCAACTTCGAGGAGAAGGGCATCGCTCTCGTGGGGCGCCCGTTGTTCGAGGCCTTCTTCCGCGACTACACGGCGAAGCAGTGGCAGACCGACCCGCAGAAGCTGTCCGGTGATATCGTCAGCCGCCTTCCCGTGCGCTACACCTACGACAACCGCTACTTCAATGACACGTGGGAGGGCCTCCCGACCGACGGCTACACCGCGTGGCTCGAGCGGATGGCAGATCATCCGAACATCGACGTGCAGCTGGATGTGGACTACTTCGACGAGTCCCAGCCGTTCAACAAGAAGGACACGGTCGGACAGGTTCCCATCGTGTACACCGGTCCCGTCGATCGCTATTTCGACTATACGGAAGGCGCGCTGAGCTGGCGGACCTTGGACTTCGAACAGGAGGTCCTCGACGTCGGGGACTTCCAGGGCACGAGCGTCATGAACTATCCCGACATGGATGTGCCCTACACCCGCATCCACGAGTTCAAGCACTTCCACCCGGAGCGCAGGGACGTCTACGACTCGGACCGCACGGTGATCATGCGGGAGTTCTCTCGGTTCGCTGAACGCGGGGATGAGCCCTACTACCCCGTGAACACCGCCGCGGACCGTGGCGGTCTCCTGGCCTACCGAGAGCTCGCTCGGGGCGAGACAGATGTCCACTTCGGCGGGCGTCTGGGGACCTACCAGTACCTCGACATGCACATGGCCATCGGCTCGGCGCTGTCGATGTGGAACAACAGTCTCTCGTAGACTCGACATCGTGAGTCACGCTGCTGTCGGGGCGCCCGGGACGCCCCGGCGATATCTGCATTCGTTGTGGCTGTTGTCGTCCCGCGACCTGAAGGTCCGCTATTCGACCAGCCTCCTCGGCTATCTCTGGTCGGTGCTCGATCCCCTCGTCATGAGCGCGATCTACTGGTTCGTGTTCACCCAGGTCTTCAAGCGCGACGTCGGTGAAGAGCCCTACATCATCTTCCTGATCAGCGCATTGCTGCCCTGGGTGTGGTTCAACGCCTCGGTCTCGGACTTCACCCGTGCATTCAAGAAAGACGCGCGGCTGGTGCGATCGACCGCCATCCCGCGCTCCATCTGGGTGAATCGCATTGTGCTCAGCAAGGGCATCGAGTACCTGTTCTCGCTGCCGGTGCTCGTGCTGTTCATCGTCGTCAACCTGTTCGTCGAGCTCGACCCGGGACGAACCGTGCATGTCGGCTGGGGCATCCTGTGGATGCCCGTGGCGATGATTCTGCAGACCATCCTCCTGGTCGGCCTGGGCCTGCTCGTCGCCCCGCTCTGCGTGCTCTTCGTCGACCTCGAACGCACGACGGCGCTGATCTTGCGGGCGATGTTCTACGCCACGCCGATCATCTACAACGTCACCGATCTTCCCGGCATCTTCCAGACCCTCGGAGCTTTCAACCCCCTCGCGGGCATCATGATGCTCTATCGCATGCCGTTCTTCCCTGATCAGTGGAATCCGTTCACTCTGACGATCAGCGTCGTCATGAGTCTGTTGGTCCTCGGACTGGGCATCTGGACATTCCGGAGCCTGGAACGACCCGTCCTGAAGGAGCTGTGATGGGCGCGGCCATCGAAGTGCGGGGGCTCGGCGTCCACTTCCGTCGTAACAGACGCGGAAACCGCAGTTTCAAGGATCTCTTCGCCGGGGCATCGCGTCGCTCCCGTCCGGGTGAGTTCTGGGCGCTGCGCGATGTCTCCTTCTCGGTGCAACCCGGGGAGTCCATCGGCGTCGTCGGGCGCAACGGTCAGGGCAAGTCGACCCTTCTCCGCCTGGTCGCGAAGGTGCTGCTGCCCGACGAGGGGACGGTTGCCGTCAACGGCGGCGTGGCTCCCCTCATCGAGATCACCGGAGGATTCGTCGGGGATCTCACGGTGCGAGAGAACGTCCGTCTCACCTCCGGCCTCCACGGCATGTCACGCGACGAGGTCACCCGCCGCTACGACGGCATCATCGAGTTCGCCGAGCTCGCCGGATTCGAGGACACCCCGTACAAGCACCTGTCGAACGGGATGAAGGTGCGGCTCGCGTTCGCCGTCGTGTCGCAGCTCGACGAACCCATCCTGCTCGTCGATGAGGTGCTGGCGGTCGGGGACAAGGCCTTCCGTGAGAAGTGCTACACCCGGATCGACGAGCTGCTGGCCGAGGGGCGCACGCTCTTCTTCGTGAGTCACAACGAGCGCGACCTCCGGCGTTTCTGCACTCGAGGGCTGTACCTCGACAAGGGTGCGCTGGTCCTGGACGCACCGATCACCGAGGTGCTCGACAGGTACAACGCCGACTACAACTCCTAGTCGTGGCTCGGGGCGCGTGTGGTCAGAGCCCCACGAGGCTCTGAAGATCCTGAACGGCCGCGCGAGCGGCATCCACGGAATCGGCCGTGTCGGACTCCGAGAGGATGGCAGCTCGAAGCTCCGTGAGGCGCTGCGAATAAGCCATGACGCCATCACGCCACTTCTGGTCGATCGACGAGGGCGGCGGCGCGTCGGATAGGCGACGTGCGTCCTGCTGCAGGGAGTCCACGACGGCAAGGGCGTCGTCAGGGTTCGACTCGGAGACGATGTCGAGGCCCTGCGGTGCATCCGACAGCCAGCCCCCGACCTGCTCGCGGAAGGTGTCGACGGTCGGATCGGCCGGAGATGGAGGTGTGGTCTGCGGTGTCGGCTCCTCTGCGGGCGACGACGGTGACGCGGTCGCTGTCGGGCGGGGAGAATCACTCGCCCTCGGTTCCAGAGACCCGCCGTGGGGGAGGAGGAAGAACACCAGCGCGCCGAGGATAGCGAGCCCGGCGATCGCGAGGCCGACGATCAGCCAGATTCGGCCCCTGTTCCTCGGCTTCGGTTCGATCGGTGCCCACCGGAGCTCGGGGGACGGCTCACTCATGAGGCGTCTTCCAGCGCGGGCATGGGCTTCCAGGAGCGGTCGCGGCTGATCTTGCGGCCTTCCTTGAGCCCGCGGAACAGGTTGCTCGTGCCGCGAACGGTGCGCTCGACGAAGAAGAGGCGGATGAGTTCCTTCGCGAAGGTCATCCCGGTGCCGAGTCCGAACAGCACGGGGTTGTAGTTGTCGTGCACACGGTAGTAGTGCTTGATGTAGGCGCGATTGCGCATGATGTAGAAGCGGTAGGCGTTGCTCGAGGCGTTCATGTGGCGGATGCCCATGTCCCACTGCTTGATCTCGCGTGTGCGGCGCAGCACGAACTCGTCGACGATGACGGCCGTGGTCTTTCGCGAGGCCAGCCACCCGTACATCTGGTCATCCCAGTAGATGAAGAAGCGGTGGTCGGGCAGGCCGATCTGCTTCACGACCGATCGGTGGATGAACATGCCTTCGAAGCAACCGCTGTTCATCTCCTTGAAGCCGGAGTCGTCGAAGCCCGAGGGAGCGAAAGGGATCGGGATGCCCATGCGCTCCGCGATGCGGTACTGCCAGTAGAACTCGCTGCCGTCGTAGTCGTAGCGGCGACCCTGGATGCTCTTGAAACGAGGGGCCCACTTGCCCATCTTCGCGAGACCGTCAGGAACGACCTCGACATCGTCGTCCATCATCCAGATCCACTCGGATCCGAGCTCATACGCGGTGCGCATGCCCTCGCTGAACCCGCCGGAGCCTCCCGTGTTCGTCTCCAAGCGGCGATACACCACCTCGGTGCCGATGGTGTCGCGGAAGGATTCGACCACGTCGGTCGTGTCGTCGGAGGAGGCATTGTCGATGATCACGACGCGCCCGGGTTTCGGGTCCATCGCCGTGATGCTGGTGAGAAGTCCGGTGAGCAGATGCGATCTGTTGAAGGTGACGACGACGATCGTCGCCGCTTTCGGATCGAATGCAGCGGGCGCCGCGGTCATACCTTCTCCTCGAAGATCGATGGCAGTTCAGGGGGCTGAGGGCTCCGTCACCACGTGTCACCGTCGGGGACGATGCGGGACATGACGAGCAGTGAGTAGCCTACCGTCCGCTCCCTCGGGATCAGCGGAGAGGCTCACCTCGGCCGCAGAGAGACGATGGCTAGACTGGCTGCGATGAAGGTATTGATCACCGGCGGCGCCGGATACATCGGATCCACTGTCGCCACCGCGTGCATCGAGGCGGGGATGCAAGTGGTCATCCTCGACGACCTGTCCACGGGCCTTCGAGCGTTCTGTGAGGGGCGCGATCTCTATGAGGGCGACATCGCCGACCCGGAGATCCTGACCCGTCTCCTTTCGGATCACCCCGACATCGATGCTGTCGTCCACTGCGCGGCCCGCATCGTGGTGGCCGAATCGGTAACCGACCCCCTCGGCTACTACGACACCAACGTGGGCAGGACCATCGTGCTGCTCCAGCGGCTTCGTGACGCGGGTGTCTCCCGCATCGTGTTCAGCTCCTCGGCGGCGGTGTACGCGGGGGAGAGCGGTCAGGGCGCCGACGAGAACAGCCCCCTCGCACCGTCCAGTCCCTACGCCACGACAAAGGCCATGGTCGAGCAGATCTTGAAGGACGCGGCGACGAACGACGACTTCCGCGCGATCGCTCTCCGCTACTTCAATCCGATCGGAGCCGATCCGCAGATGCGTACCGGCCTGCAGAACCCCCTGCCCTCGCACGCGCTGGGGAAGATCATGCGGGCCCGCGCGACCGGTGAGCCGTTCTCGATCACGGGCACCGACTGGCCCACCCGCGACGGCTCAGGGCTGCGCGACTACATCCATGTCTGGGACCTTGCGCTCGCGCACGTGGCCGCTGTCCAGAGGTTCGACGACGTCTCCACACCCGATGAGCCCTACCAGGTGATCAATATCGGTACAGGGGAGGGCGTGACCGTCCGCGAGCTCGTGGCGGCGTTCGAGCGCGTCACCGGTGAGCCCCTTCCCACGATCGACACCGATCGCCGCCCCGGAGACCAGGCGGGCGCCTTCGCGATCGTCGATCGCGCGGCGGATGTCCTGGACTGGCGTGCGGAGCGCTCTGTGGACGACGGCGTGCGCGACGCGATCACCTGGGCGGCGAAGCTTCCCTCGGTGCGCTGACGACGCTCTCCGGCTACTCCTGCGGACGCAGCGTCGGGATGGCGCCCGTATGCGCCGCATCGATGTTCTCGCGCCACGACCGCGATTGCCCGGCACGCAGGGCGCACAGCACGAGCATGAACCACCCGGCGCCGACGAGCGTGAAGCTCTCGAACATCGAGTCGACCGCCAGGGTCACGAGCATGATCGGGGTCCACGCGTAGACGACCGATCGTCGTGTGCTCGCCACGAGCCAGGAGCGGATCAGGGCGACACCGCCCAGGAGCAGGAACACCACCAGGCCCGCGGCGCCGAGTTGCAGGAGCACGTCGAAGAACGCGTTGAGCGCGCTCTGGTGGCGATCGTCGAGCTGGAAGTTGATGTAGGTGAACGGGTATTCGCCGCGAGCCCAGTCACCGAACCATCCCCAGCCCTGGATCGGCTTCACCGCGACGAAGTCCAGGATGGTGTTCCACAGCGAGGCGCGGAGCGAGAAGTCGGATCCGGCGTCGAGCAGGGCGATGATCTGGTGGCGCAGCGCGAAGCCGGCAGCGAGAGCGAGGGTGACCACGACCCCGAGCATCCATTGCACGATCGTCCGTCGTTCCGGAGGCGCATGCCGGACGATCGTGAGCGCCACCGTGACGACGCCCACGGCACCGGCGAGCACCAGGACGGTCGGAGAGGAGGAGAGCACCGCCAGGAACCCCGCGAGCCCTATCGAGATCACGGCGAGCGGTGCGTTCACCGATTGCGTCCGCCACTCGATCACGAACGTGATCAGTGCGATCACCGCGATGAACCCGAGCATGTTGCGACTGCCGAACAGCCCCTGGATCGGGCCGCCCGCCGCGAGGTCGCCCTGCACGCCGAGGAATGTGAACGGCAGGTCGAGAAGCACGCCCGACAGGATCTCCACGGCGAGCGAGGCGGCGAGGAGCACCCGCAGCGTGTCTCCGATCGCCCGCACGGTCTGGAGGGTGTCCCGGATGTGTCCGATCGTGATCGCCAGGAACGCATAGCCGAACAGGGACATCCAGCCGAAGATCGTGTCGGACTTGTCCGTGCTCCAGAAGACGCTCACGAGGGCCCACGCGAGGAATGCGAGCAGCGACGACGGCGCGATGCGCAGAAGGGAGAGCTCGTCCCTGCGCACCCACAGGATCGCCGCGCCGAGCAGGCACAGCGCTGCGATGATCGTCGCCAGCGTGACGGCTGACGTCATCTGCCGGATCGCGTACGATCCGAACACCGCGGTCAGGGCAGCGAGCGTGAACGCACGAGCCAGCTCCACCGATCCGAGCAGGCGGACCATCGGGCGCGCCGGCGTCACGGCACCCGCCGCTGCCGAGCGCCGCGTTCGAACAGGAGGTCGCGCTCGCCGACGCCGACCAGCGGCACCGACTTGAGCTTGAACGACAGGAGCACCAGGAGCATCCACCCCCACAGCATGATCGGCGTGGACTCGGAGAAGCCCTGCACCAGCAGCACCACCGTGAACAGGCTGGGAAGCAGGGTCAGCGGGGAGAACGGTCGTGCGCCGTCGAGATCCCAGCGGGGACGGTCGACGGCGAAGAACCAGGAGCGCCACAGCAGCGTGCCGTACGCGACCGCCATGAGCACAACGCCGACGACACCGAGCTGGAGCAGGACGTCCAACCACATGTTGTGCGCGTGGAACACGGTGATGCCGTGGTCGGTGATCCACTCGTCGAAAGCGGGGTCCGTCGGGATCCAGGGGCTCGAGAAGCCGTTGCCGAAGATCGGGTGCTCACCGGCGCGCTGCAGCACCTTGGTCCAGATCTTGTCCGAACGGCCGGTCAGATCGGCGCTGCGGCCGAGGAGACCGAGCAGCGGCTCGCGCAGCAGCCAGACGCCCAGGGCCGCGATCGCCGCGCCGCCGATGGCCACGATGTAGATGCGCGTGCGTGCGCCGGGGGTGCGGGCGCGGCGCATCAGGAGTGCGACGACGAGGACCACTGCGACGGCGGCTGCGCACACCATCGCAGTGGCCGATGCCGTACGGAACAGGAAGTACGCGGCGAGGAGCATCCACAGGGCGAGCGTCGTGCGCCACCGCGCTCTGGCGGCGAACAGCACTCCGAATGTGATGATCGCGAAGAGCGAGATGATCGCCAGGAGATTCGCGTTTCCGACGATGCCCTGGATCCTGCCCCCGTCGAACAGGTTGTCGCGCACCCAGTACCACTGCGGATCGATCTTTCCGTCCGGGAGTTCGAGGAAGTTCGGCAGCAGCGGTCCATGAAGCACCAGAGAGACCCAGAGCTCGATCGCCAGGGAGAGGCCGAGGATCCATTTGAACGCGGAGGAGAGAGCGCGGACGATCTCATGCCAGGTCAGCACGTGGGCGATGAAGAGAGCGTTGACCGTGACCGACGCGAGCAGGACCCAGGTGATGAGCGTCGGCCCGCGCCACTGCGACCAGGCCACGGATACGAGCGCGAGGGTCGTGTAGCCGAGCGCGGTCCATGGCAGGCGACGCCAGCGGAAAGGCTGCGGCCGATTGCGGGCGAGCATCGGGACGCCGATGCCGAGCGTCGCCAGCGTGAAGACGGCGAGCGTGATCGCGGCGCCCTCCGGCCCGAGCAGGTTGTAGACGGCCGAGTGGGCGAAGGTCACGAAGAGCACGACGATCGCATACCCGCGCAGCATGAGATGCCCCGTCGACTCGCGCTCCGGCGCGGTGGGCGGGGCAGACACCGGATGCTTCGTGTACTGGGCCATCGCGTTCAGGCTACCGTCCCGCGCTCCCGACGTCGCTGAACGCGGCGACGCGGCTCTACGCTGGTGGCATGCTGCTGAGCCTCACCAACACGCCCCGTGATTACGCCTGGGGATCGGACTCCCTCCTCGCCGGACTCGAGGGACGCACACCGACCGGCGCTCCGGAGGCGGAGGTCTGGTTCGGCGATCACCCCGGTGACCCGGCCGACGTCGCCGGCGGTGGCACACTCGATCAGGTCACGGGAGGCACACTTCCCTACCTCCTCAAGCTGCTCGCGGCGGGACGCCCGCTCTCGATCCAGGTGCATCCGACGATCGAGCAGGCGCGCGCGGGGTGGGCGCGGGAGAGCGGTCTCGACGCCGACGACCCGCAGCGCAACTATCGGGATGACAACCACAAACCCGAACTCCTGGTGGCGCTCAGCGATCGATTCGAGTCGCTGAGCGGACTGCGTCCCGTCCCTGACACGCTTTTCTTGCTCGATGCGCTCGATGACAGCGGTGGGGTCCGACAGCTGCGCACACGTCTGAGTGCCGAGGGCGACGCCCTGCGCGACGTGATCGCCTGGCTGCTCGGCGGGGAGGCGGACGACGAGGTCGACGAGATCATCGGCGCGATCGTCACCGCCGCGGCTCGGGGCGAGGCGGGGGAGTGGAGCACGACGCTCCGCGCCATCGCCGACGTCGCGGCGACGTACCCGGGGGACCCGGGAGTCGTCGTGGCGCTCCTCATGAACCATGTGGTGCTCGAGCGTGGAGAGGGCGTGTTCCTGCGCGCCGGTCTGCTGCACGCCTATCTCTCCGGGCTCGGCGTCGAGATCATGGCCGCGAGCGACAACGTGCTTCGCGGCGGCCTCACGCCCAAGCGCATCGATGTGCCCGAGCTCCTGACCATCCTCGACACCACTCCCGGGGAGGTGCCGGTGCTGCGGGCAGAGAGCGCGGGGCCGGTCACGCCGTATCCCGTTCCGGTATCCGACTTCGCCCTCGAGCGCGTCGTGGTCGACGGAGCCGTCCTCACCCTCGACGTCTCCGGGCCGACGATGGTGCTCGCCACCGCGGGAGACGTCACCGTCTCTTCGGCCTCCGGGGACGAACTCGTGCTCGCGGTCGGCACGGTCGCCTTCGCCGACACGGACGAGGCGACCGTCACGCTCTCGGGCGTGGGCGAGGTCTTCATCGCCGGTCCCGGGCGATGATCCCCGCGGCCGATCACCGCATCCCGACACGCCGGTGATGGTCCATGAACCTTCAATAGTCGCTTGAGGGTTTACGATCCGCGACTTGACCGGAGCGAATGACACGGGTGTAATTAGTCATGCGCACGGCCCGCCGGGGGGCGGAGACAGGGTTGGAGATCGAGATGACGGGTTACCGTTCAGACGTACCGGAGAACTGGTTCGTCGATCCGATCAACCTCGGTGTTCCCGGGGTTCGACGCACCGATGCCGGCGATGACGACAACGCTCTCGCCTGGCAGAGCGACGCTCTCTGCTCGCAGACCGACCCGGAGGCGTTCTTCCCCGAGAAGGGTGGATCGACGAGGGACGCCAAGCGGATCTGCACGTCGTGCGACGTCCGCGGGGAGTGCCTGGAATACGCTCTCAACAACGATGAGCGGTTCGGCATCTGGGGTGGCCTGTCCGAGCGCGAGCGCCGGAAGCTCAAGCGCCGCGCGAGCTGAACGGACCCGCATCGGCGCGAGAGCGACGATGCCACCGGCTTCGCGGGCGCGCCGTATCCGGTGCGTCGACGTCGCCCCTCGCGCGCATAGGCTGACGACGTCATGCCAGCCCGAGTTCACGCCATCATCGTCGCGCGCACTGGATCCTCTTCCCGAGCGCAACTCCTCCGCACTCTCGACGCCCTTCGCACGCAGACCACCCCCGCGGCGGCGGTGACCCTCGTCGTATGCGGCGATGCGTCGTCCGTGCGCGAGAGCGAGGTCGTGGCGGGCACCGTCGAAGGGATCATCGAGGCGCGTGCCTCGACGTCCTTCGCCGAGGCGGTGGAGCTCGCCCGACCTCGAGTGCCCGAGGGGTCTGCGGTCTGGCTGCTGGCACAGGACACGACGCCGCACCCTCGGGCGCTGGAGCGTCTGAGCGGCACGCTGGAGCGCTCGCCGTCCGCCGCCATCGTCGCCCCCAAGCTCGTCGCCACGGACAACGAGCGCGAGATCGTCTCGCTCGGCGTCAGCATGACCGCGTGGGGCCGCTCCGTCGAACTCGCGGCGGGAGAGCTCGATCAGGGTCAGCACGACCGTTCCGACGATGCTCTCGGCGCCGATGTGCGGGGGATGCTCATCCGTGGCGAGGTGCGCGATGCCCTGCGACCCGATCCGGCCCTCGCGGGGGCCGATGAGGGACTCGACCTCGGGGTCCGTGCACGCCTCGGGGGTGGCCGTGTCGTCCTCGCGCCGAGTGCGCGGGTCTCGGCATCGTCGGGTGGTCCTGCCGCGCTTCCGTCTGGTCGAACGCGCCGCGCTTACGTGACCCGCCTGGCCCAGCTGCACCGACGGCTGGCGTACGCGCCGGCCGCGGCCGTGCCGCTGCACTGGCTCAGCCTGCTTCCTCTCGCGCTGTGGCGCTCCATCACCGACCTCGTCGGCAAGCGGCCCGAGGCTGTTTTCCCCGAATGGGGGGCTGCCCTCACGGCCATGTTCCGATTCGGTGCGGTCGCACGTTCCCGCGCCGGCATCCGCGCCTTCCGCACTTCCGCCTGGGCCAGCATCGCTCCGTTGCGCGTGACGTCCTCCGAGCTGCGACGGCGTCTGGATGACGGGCACGGAAGCGAGGGAGGTGCGGTCAGCGAACTGCGTTTCTTCTCCGGTGGTGGGGCCTGGGCCGTACTCGCGGCCCTGGTCGTCAGCATCGCGTCCTTCACGAGCCTGCTCGCCTGGCCGACGCTGGGGGGCGGGGGACTGCTGCCGCTCCGTCAGACCATCGCTGCGCTCTGGAGCGATGCGGCGTGGGGAACCCGCGACGTCGCCCTCGGCCTCGTCGGCCCTGCCGACCCCTTCGCCTCCGTGGTCGCGGTACTCGGGACGCTCTGGCCTGCCGGCCCTTCCTTCGCCATGGTGCTGTTGTGGATCCTCGCCCTCCCGCTCGCAGTTCTGGGAGGGTGGTTCGCCGCCACGCGAGTGACCGATCGCGGAGGGCTCCGGATCTTCGCCGGCATCGCGTGGGCGCTCGCGCCCACGTTCCTCACCGCCCTGGTCGACGGACGTCCGGCCGCGGTGCTCGTCCATCTCCTGCTTCCTTGGCTCTTCCACAGCGCTGTGGTCGCCCATCGGTCATGGGGCGCCGCCGGGAGCGCGTCGCTGCTCCTCGCCGCCGTGCTCGCCTGCGCACCGTCGCTGGCACCCGCCCTTGCGCTGCTCTGGATCGTCGCCCTGGGCATCGTGCTGGGAACGGCGCAGTTCCGTGGCGCGGGGCGACTGCTCTGGCTGCCGGTGCCGACGATCGCCCTGTTCTCACCACTGGTGATCTGGCAGCTCGCTCACGGCACGCCTCTGGGGATCCTCGGCGACCCCGGACTCATCTGGGCGGGCCCCCAGGCCGCCGCTGACGCCGCCGGACGCCTCGCGATCGCCGGCGGCTTCCCGACATCGGAGCTGGGCGGCTGGATGGCGCTTCTGCCCGCACCCATCGCCGTGTGGGCACCACTCCTGTGCGCACCTCTCGCCGTGCTGGCGCTCGGTGCGGCGGTCGCTCCACGCTGGCGCGCGGGGATCACCCTGCTCGTGGTCGCCCTGTCCGGGCTCGCCACGGCGTTCCTCGCGGTCGGGGTCACGGTGAGCTTCGCGCAGGGGACGCCGGTGGCGATCTGGCCGGGTACCGGACTCAGCCTGGCGTGGATCGGTGTCGTAGGGGCTGCCCTCGTGACGCTCGACACCGCGCTCACGCTTCCGCGTCTGCGGATCTTCGCGGCCGTCGCCGCGGCCGTGACACTGGCGGTCTGCGCGATCCCGGCGCTCAGCGCGCTGCACATGGGGCGCTCGGTGCTCACGAACGGTCCTGAGTCGACGCTGCCCTCGTATGTGGCCGCACAGGCCGCAGGGGATCGGCCGATCGCGACCCTCGTGCTCACCCCGCAGAACGACGGAGGACTGGCCGCAGAAGTGGCCTGGGGAGCCAGCGAGACGCTGGGGTCGCAGTCGACGATGATCTCCACCGCGGTCGAGCCGCAGGGAGCCGACATCTCCGCCCTGGCCGTGGATCTCCTCTCGGCCCGCGACTTCGATGCGCCCGGAGCATTGGCCGCCGAAGGGATCAGCTACGTCCTGGTCGCTGAGGTTCCTGGTGAAGGGGACAAGGCGCGGGCGCTTCGTACCGCGGCGGTCGCCTCGATCGATCAGCGTGCCGGCCTCGTGCACGCGGGCACCACCGATCGCGGCGTGCTCTGGCGTCTCGATGCCGACGCCGCCGAACAGCCACCGCTGACATCCGCCCAGCAGGGCACTGCTCGCCTCGTGATCACCGTGCAGCTGCTCGCAGTCTTCGCGGCCCTCCTGCTGTCCATCCCGACCCGCGCGTCGCGTCGTGCGGCTCGCGCCCAGTCGCGCATCGTCGGTCGCGTGCCTGAGGAGCCGATCGTGCTGCCTCGGCACGCGGAGGACAGGGATTCCCTTGATGAAGCGCCCGTCGGGGTGATCGAGGACCCCCAGGACGCGCCCGCCCTGAACGACGAGGCACTGGCGCCAATCGCTGATCCGGTGATCGATGACGCCGCTGGCCCGGTGGACGAGGTGACAGTGAGCGAGGCGACAGCGGACGGTGGGTCGGCGGACGGCGCTTCGGCGAGCCCCCACGACGAACACGCGAAGCCGATGGAGGAGGACCGATGAGCAACGGGAACCGCGCCTTCCGGGTCGCCGCGACCAGCGCCCGTGTCATCACGGGCGTGGCCGTGATCGCCGCCTGCGTCGTCGGTGTCGCCACGGCGATCCATGCGCCGTGGCCGATCGTCGCGCACGACCCCGCGCAGGTCGAGGTCACACCCGTGCCTGGCGACAGCGTGCTGGTCTGCAACGGCGATCTCCGTGCTCTCGGTCGTGACGCGTCGGCCCCCCTGGACATGCTCTCCGCGGCACCGACGAGCCTCACGTCCGGAGGCACGGCCGGAAGACCGTCGTCCGAGACGCTTGAGGTACCCGATCTGCCCGATGCGGGTGGACCGCAGGTGCTCACCGGCCCGGTCGATGGGCGTTCGGCACCGCTGATCGCCGGTGCCGAGTCCGTCACGATCGCCGCGGACGACCTCGCGGGGTACGCCGCCCTGCCCTGCGGCGTGCCGAGGCTGGAGTCGTGGCTCGTGGGCGGGAGCATCGACACCGGCACCGAAGACATCATCACCCTCACCAACGCGACCGAGGTCCCGTCGACGGTGACCCTCGCCGTGTACGGAGCCGCCCGCAGCACCCGGACGGTCATCGTCCCTCCGCGCTCGCAGACGGCGCTCCCTCTGACCTCGTTCGCCACCGGCAACGATCTGCCGGTGGTCAAGGTGAGCGCGGTGGGAGCCCCGGTGAGAGCGGCCCTCCAGTCCTCGCTCGTGCGCGTCCTCGATCCTGCCGGCATCGATCTCCAGGACTCGGTCGCGGGACCCCAGCAGAGACTCGTCTTCACCGGAGTGCAGGCGTTCCCGGCCAACGGCGATGACGCGGAGATGGCCGTTCTCCGGGTGCTGGCCCCCGGCGTCGACGCTCGGGTCCAGGTGAAGGTGCAGGCCGAGGGCGCCACGGTGCCTGTAGACGAGTTCACCGTGCCCGTCGAGGCGGATCTTCCCGCTCAGGTCTCGCTCTCCGGCCTCGAGCCCGGTCGGTACACCGTCGAGGTCGAATCCGACGTGCCGCTCCTCGCCGGGGTCAGGCAGCAGGACGGCTTCGGTCTCGATTCGGACTTCGCGTGGGTCACCCCCGCGCCGGAGATCGACGCCGAGGTGGTCTTCGCCGTGCCCTCCGGTCCCGATGCACGACTGCAGGTGTCGAACACCTCGGACCGGGACGCAACCGTCACACTCGAGCCGGTCGACGGCGGTCAGGCCCAGGAGGTCGTCATCCCCGCGGGGGAGACCGGCGGGATCGCGGTGGAGGGGCGGACGACGTACCGGATGCGGACGACGGCGCCCGTGCACGCGGCCGTGACCCTCACGGCACCCGGGGCGCTCGCAGTGCTCCCGGTGCAGGCGAGCAGCGGCGGAGAGAAGCCGATCACGGTCTATCCCTGACGGAATGCGGGTGCCCCGGCCGCCGGAGTGTCAGTGCTCGTGACCGAGATCCCACGGTTCACGGCCGACGTACTCCGCGGCGGCCCGGAACACCGCGCTCTCGATGGCCATGCGTCTGTGGGCGGCATCGTCGTGCCCCGGAGGCAGGAGCCGCTCGATGGGAAGTCGGAACAGGACGATACGTCGATTGTCGCGATCGAGGTACCAGCGCGGCACCTCTTCGCCGGCGTCGAAACCCGGGATCGCGCCGATCTCGAACCGGACGTCCTGCAACTCTGGCCACGTCCCGCGGAGGAACTCCACGGCCGTTCCGACGGTGAGGTCGAATCTGTCGAGGCGGCCGTCGAGTGGAGCCAGCGGCGGTCGCACGACCTCGCTGCGGCCGAGACGCCCGTGTCGTCCGTGGCGTGCACCGCGCCGCGGGGCAGCGGAGGCATGAGCGGTGCGGCGGCGGGGCATGACGAAAGTCTAGGCGGTGCCAGGATCACTCGGCGCGGCATCCGGCGCTCACCCGGGGCGCGCCGTACGCTGGCGGAGATGGACGGACGACTGTGCTCGAAGGTCGGCTGCGCGCGCGAAGCCGTAGCCACCCTCACCTACGACTACGGCGATCAGATGGCGGCGCTCGGCCCGCTCGGCGCCGCGAACGACCCGCAGGCACATGATCTGTGCTCACCGCATGCGGACCGGCTCTCGGTTCCCGCGGGCTGGCTGGTGGTCCGTCACGAGGCCCTCCGCGCCTGACGGCGTTGCGTCGACACGCGGACGCAGCCGTCGGCGAGGATCCGAAGTCTGGATACGCTGACCGCAGGCGTGCCAGGGCGGCACGGCTGGAAAGGCACTCGTGATCGTCTGGCGCCGCTGGATCTTCCCCCTGCTTCTCGTGGTGGTCTTCGGAGCGTGTGCCGCGGCACTCGTCAAGATCGCGTTCTTCCCCGACCGCGCGGAGAGCGTCGTCAGCCCTGAGGCGGGGATCACGGATCCGGTGGTGGTGGTGGAACGCGGTTCGGTGGTCAACGCGCTGAGCCTGAGTGGGAACGTGGCCCGCGACGACGCCTACGTCGTCCGCGGCGAGCTCAACGGCACCGTCCTCGCCGTGCACGTGGGTGAAGGAGCAGCGGTGGCCGCCGGCCAGAAGCTCTACACCGTGCGCCAGGAAGAGCCGCGCAAGGACATCGACGTCGTCGCGCCGGAAGCGGGCGACGTGTCGGAGTTCGCCATGGTCAAAGGCCAGGCCACCACGGTCGGGACAGAGGCGTACAAGCTCACCCCGGCCAAGTACCACCTGCTCGCGACGGTCGACCCTGTGCAGCTGTACCGCCTCGTCAACGCGCCCACGGAGGCGACGGTCACCATCACCGGCGGTCCCGCGCCGTTCGCGTGCACCGGAGTCGGGGTGCAGGTCACCGCGGAGGGCACGGCGAGTGTGCGCTGCGCCATCCCCGTCGATCAGACCGTCTTCGCCGGACTCCCCGCGAAGATGGACCTCGCCCTCGGCCAGGTCGACGATGCTCTGGTGATCCCGGTCACCGCCGTCCAGGGCGGCGCGGGATCCGGCAAGGTCTGGGTGGACGCGGGCGACGGATCCGACCCCGAGGAGCGCGCCGTGACGCTCGGCGTCAACGACGGCGTCACGGTCGAGGTGACGGAGGGGCTGGCCGAGGGGGACAGCATCCGTCAGTTCGTCCCCGGCTTCGTGGCTCCCGTCGAGGAGTTCTGCTACGAGGTCTCCCCGGGAGTGGAGCAGTGCGACAGCGGGATGAACTGGTGAGTCTCGTCGCGCTCGACGACGTCTCCAAGAGCGTGCTCCTGGCGGATGACTCCCGGCTGGAGATCCTCCGCGGGATCACCCTCGAGGTGGGAGCCGGTGACCACGTCTCGATCGTGGGTCGGTCGGGATCCGGGAAATCCACCCTGCTCAACATCCTGGGCATGCTGGACGCACCGACATCGGGCTCCGTCGCATTCGAAGGACGCGAGGTGCGCAGGATGCGCTCCGGTCGGCTCGACCGCCTGCGCGGGGACAACGTCGGCTTCGTCTTCCAGCAGTTCAATCTTCTTCCCGGGCGCACGGCGATCGACAACGTGATGATGCCGCTGGGCCACGCCAAGGGGAAGATGTTCTGGAACCGTCGTCAGATCGCCGCCGACATGCTGGAGCGGGTCGGCCTCGGGCATCGTGTCGAGCAGATCGCGGACAAGCTCTCCGGCGGCGAACAGCAGCGCGTCGCGATCGCCAGGGCGCTGGTCCGCCGACCCGTCCTGATCCTCGCCGACGAGCCGACGGGCGCGCTCGACATCGACACCGGCGCATCCGTGATGTCGCTCCTCGACGAGGTGGCCACCGAGACGGACGCTGCACTGGTCACGATCACCCATGACCTCCATGTCGCGGCACGGGCACGTCGGCACTACCGCCTCGATGCGGGCCGCCTGGAAGCCGCCGACCTCAGCCGCGCCTTCGAAGCGTCGACCCTCGCGGCGTCGGTGCCTTCGGCGCCGCCGGAGGTGATCGCATGACCGGCTTCCTCGGTGCTCTCTCCGACGCCTGGGCCGAGATCCGGGTGCACAAGCTGCGTGTGCTGCTCAGCCTGATCGGCATCGCGGTGTCGGTGGGCGCTCTGACCGCGGTCGTCGCGTTCTCCGAGTACCAGCGCCAGTTCCAGGCCGAGCAGTCCGACCGGTGGGGCGGGCGCGCCGCGACCGTCGTCGTCTCCGTCAACAGCGATGACGGCTCTCCCGTCGACGCCGACGGCTTCGATGCCCGCTTCAGTCGTGTGTCCGAGCGGTTCGGCTTCAGCCACACCGCGCGCATCTCCCAGGGGCTGACGGTCGACCTGCAGCTTCCCGACGGCATAGCGCCGGTTCCGGCGCGCATCATGGATCCTGCGTTCTCGCAGATCCATCGCGAGCGGCTTCTGGACGGGCGCTGGTTCATCGACTCGGACACCGAGGCGATGGCACCCCCCGTCGTGATCACCGAGCCCCTCTGGGACCGTCTGGGGCGTGTGCCGCTGTCGCAGCACCCGACGGTGGCCCTGAGCGGTCCGGCCGGTGGCACGTACCAGGTGATCGGAGTCACACCTCGCCAGGGCTTCGGCGACGAAGAGCTTCGCGTCGATCTGCTCTACGACGCGTACCGGGCTCGCGTGGACGCGTTGCCCACGGAGGCGTGGACCCAGTACGAGATCTGGATGGGCACGGGGCAGGTCGACCAGATCGCCCCGGTGCTCGCGATGGACCTCCGGGCGGGCCTGCCTGCGGGACAGACGGTCACGGTGAACAGATCGGACTGGGCGGCGCAGCCCGGCGCGATGGACGCCCAGGCGACCTTCGAGATGATCACCGGAGGAATCGCCGCGCTGATCCTCGCCCTCGGAGCGCTGAGCCTCATCAACATCCAGCTCGTGGCGATGCGCCAGCGCGTGCGCGAGATCGGTGTGCGACGCGCGTTCGGGGCGAGCTCGGGGCGGGTCTTCTTCGCGGTGTTCCTGGAGAGTCTGGTGGCGACGACGGTGGCCGGCGTGATCGGGATCGCGATCGTCGTCGCGGTGCTGCGGTCGGAATGGGTCATCACGTCGCTGTTCTACGGCATCCAGGACATCCCGCCGTTCCCGATGCGGGCGGCGCTCATCGGGCTTCTCGCCTCCGTCATCGTCGGCGCGGTGTCGGGCTTCATCCCCGCCCTCGTCGCCCTGCGGGTGAAGGTGATCGACGCGATCCGTTTCTGACACACCGGCGGGCTCGACCGGGTCGCCCGGTGGTGGTGGGAGGGTTCCTGCGGACGTCCGCTAGACGCCGACCCGACGGCCGGTGAGCCGTTCGGCACGACGATCGGAGTTCTCCAGCGCGCGCCGCTCGCGCTCGCGACGCAGAACGGTGATGCCGATCAGAACCTGCTCGGGCGGCGCCGAGGGCAGCGGTGAGACGAACGGGCTCGCCTCGGTGAGCAGATCCTGGGCGACGCGTGCCCGCGCCGCCGGGATCATGCGCGGGGCACTCTGCAGGAACTGGGAGATCCGGCGTGCGAGACGGTCGGGCAACCGGGCGACGTCGGCGATCTGCGCCCAGCCGGCCAGCGGTGAGGGAAGGACGGGGACGTGCGAGCTCAGAGCGGGTGTGCGCACGCGCTGGCTGTAGGTCCCGGCGACGAGGTCGCCCAGACGCTGCGATCGCGCGGTGAACGCGCCCGTGAGCACGGCGATCCCGCCGAAGGTCATGTAGATCTCGAGGACGCCGAGCAGCCCGCGGATGAACGCGTGACGGAAACCCGCGGCGCCGCCGTCCATGCGCACGATCCGTCCACCGACCGCGAGCTTGCCGAGGCTGCGTCCCTTCAACGCGACCTCCATCGTGATCGGGAGCACGACGAAGCTCACCACGAACGCCGAGACCACGGCGATGCGATCCGTCGTCTCATCGAGCACGCCCGCGTCCAGCAGCCAGATGCGCAGGAAGATCCACAGGGTGAAGACGGCGTAGCCGAGGAGCATGTCGATCGCGGCGCCGAGCGCTCGCAGCAGGAACCCGACGGGCTGCACGTCGAGCGCGACGGCCTCGCCGGACAGGACCTCGTCGGAGACGTCGATCGGGACGGACATGAGTACAGTAAATCAGGTGGATGCCGATGCGCTGACAGATGCACGCCGCGCCGAATGGGAGCGGCTCGACCAGCTCAGTCGCGCCCGTCTCGACGGCGACGGGGTCGATGAGCTCATCGTCCGGTATCGGGCGGCCTCCGCCGATCTCGCCGAACTGAAGACGTCCGTCGGCGACTCGCCGCAGGGCGCGTACCTGTCGACGATCCTGGTCCGCGCCCGGCTGCGGCTCACCGGCGCATCCGACAGCATCCTCACCCAGACGAGCCGCTTCTTCCGGTGGCAGCTGCCCGCGGCCCTGTACCGCTTGCGTTGGACGACGCTGGTCATCGCGATCTCGTTCATCGCGGTCGCCGTCGGCACCGCCGCATGGATCGCGAGCGACCCGGCGATCGTGGCCACCCTGGGGCCGCCTGCGGCCCTCGCGCAGTATGCGGAGGAGAGTTTCACGGGCTACTACACGGAGAACCCGGCAGCGGCGTTCATGGGCATGGTCTGGACGAACAACGCCTGGATCGCCATGCAGTGCGTGCTCTTCGGCGTCACGGGGATCTGGCCGGTGTACGTGCTGGTGCAGAACGCGATGGGTCTCGGCACGACCGGGGCGATCATGGCCGTCCACGACAAAGCCGACCTGATGGTGCTGTACATCCTTCCGCACGGGATGCTCGAGATGACCTGCATCTTCGTCGCGGCCGCCGCCGGGCTGCACGTCTTCTGGGCCTGGGTCGCCCCGGGGCACCGTACGCGTGGGCAGGCGCTCGCCGAGCAGGGAAGGGCGCTGGCGACCGTCGCGATGGGTCTGGTCTTCGCGCTGTTCCTCGCCGGGCTCGTCGAGGGATTCGTGACGGGCTGGGCACTGCCCTGGCCGGTGAAGATCGGGATCGGTGCGGCCGCGCTCGCCGTGTTCCTCATCTACATGCTGGTGATCGGCGGGAGGGCGCATCGCGCGGGTGAGACCGGCGACCTCGTCGAATACGAAGCGGGCACCCCGCGCCTGGTCGTCGGCTGACGCGATCGGTTCGGCGTCAGAGTCGACCGGCGGCCTTCAGCTCGAGGTAGCGGTCGGCGATCCGCGGTGGGAGGTCTTCCGGATCGGCAGCGATCGCTTCGCCCCCGGCCCTGCGGATCGCGTCGGCGACGTTCTCGGCGTCGCGGAGAGTCCGCTCGGCGGCCGCGGCGAGATACACGTCCTCGCGGGAATCACGACGGCGCGCGAGAGCGGAGATGCCGTCGTCGGTCACGGATCCGACGAGGACCGTGGTCGCACGTGAGGCGTTCGGGAAGGCGCCGAGGAAGCCACGGGCCGACTCGGCCGCGTCCTGCGCCGTCAGGGCCACGATCAGCGAGGGCCGCGTCGTGAGCGAGCGCACGGCGGCGAATGCGCCGTGCCAGTCCGTGTCGACGAGCCGCGCGTGCACGGGAGCCATGGCGTCGGTCAGAGCCGGAAGCAACGCGGCGCCGTCGACCCCGGTGACCCGACCGCGGACGACCCTGTCGTACATCAGCAGGTGCACGTGATCACCGGCACGCGAGGCGAGTGCCGCCAGCAGCAGTGCCGCCTCGAGCGCGGCATCAACGCGCGTACCGTCGCCGACACGAGCTGCCGCTGTACGTCCGGTGTCGATGATGATCACCACATGACGGTCCCGTTCCGGTCGCCAGGTGCGCAGCATCGTCGTTCCTGCGCGGGCGGTCGCCCGCCAGTCGATCGAGCGCACGTCGTCACCGCGCACGTACTCACGCAATGAATCGAACTCGGTACCCTGACCGCGCACCTGGATGCTCGTGTTGCCATCCAGCTCGCGCAGCCGAGCGAGGCGGGACGGAAGGTGCTTGCGCGAGGAGAAGGCAGGGAGCACGCGGATCGCTCCGCGGACGGAATGCCGTGCCTGCCGGCCCGCGATGCCGAGTGGTCCGCGGGAGCGGATCATCACGAACTCGCTGGCCAGTTCCCCGCGACGGCGGGGGAGGAGCGGAATGGCGACACGGCCGCGCTCATCCGGCGGGACGACCAGGTGGTGCCGGTCCGACGGCGCCCCCGCCGTCGGCTGCCATGCGTCGCGAAGCAGGGCGTGCAGTGGCTTGGTGCCGTGGTTGTGCACGGCCACGCTCACCGGGACCGGCTCCCCGATGCGCACACGCGCGGGCACTCTGCGACTCACCGTCACCGATCGGGGGCTCGCCGCGAGCGCGACGTCGACGGCGACGAGCAGCGCGCACAGGCCGATCCAGGCGCCGAGGACCGCGTACGCCGGATAGCCCGCGAGTCCGGCGATGACGAGCGGGATGACGCCCACGGCGAGGGCGACGGCGAGGCGGCCGGTGACGAACACCTAGATCGGCACCCGGGTCTGCTGCACCACGGAGGTGAGCACCGCGTCGGCGGACACGCCTTCCATCTGCGCGTCGGGTCGCAACTGGAGGCGGTGGCGCCATACGGGCACCAGCATCGTCTGCACGTGGTCGGGGGTCACCGCGGAGGAGGCGTTGAGCCACGCCCACGCCTTCGCGGCCGCAAGCAGACCGGTCGATGCGCGCGGGCTGGCACCGAGTTCGACCGACGGAGACTGGCGGGTCGCCCGAGCGAGGTCGACGACGTAGCCGAGCACGTCGTCCGTGACCTCGACGGCGGCGGCCGCCTGCTGGGCTGCGCGGATCTCGTCGGCGGTGACCACCGCCTCCACACCGGTCAGCTCGCGCGGCGAGAAGCCCTCCGCGTGTCGACGCAGCACCGAGACCTCCGCGTCGCGTTCGGGCATGCCGACGACGAGCTTCATCAGGAAGCGGTCCAGCTGCGCCTCGGGCAGTGAGTAGGTGCCCTCGTGTTCGATCGGGTTCTGCGTCGCTGCGACGAGGAACGGGTCGGGCAGGGGGCGACTGACGCCGTCAGCCGACACCTGGCGCTCCTCCATGGCTTCCAGGAGCGCGGCCTGGGTCTTCGGCGGCGTGCGGTTGATCTCGTCCGCGAGCAGGATGTTCGTGAACACCGGGCCGGCGCGGAAGTCGAACTCGCCGGTGCGCGCGTCGTACACGAGCGAGCCGGTGACATCGCCCGGCATCAGGTCGGGAGTGAACTGGACGCGTTTGGTGTCGAGGCCGAGCGCTCGTGCGAAGGAGCGGACGACCAGCGTCTTCGCGACGCCCGGCACACCCTCGAGGAGCACATGGCCTCGGGCGAGCAGCGACACGAGCAGCCCGGTGACGGTGCCGGCCTGGCCGACCACCGCCTTGTCGACCTCGGTGCGCACCCGGTGCATGGCCTGGCGCAGTGCGGCGTCGTCGGTGGGAAGGTTCTCAACGGTCACGTGTTTCCCTCTGCTTCTCGGGGATGGGTGGTCGGTTCTGATCGGTCGACGTGCGTGCTGTCGTCCACAGCGGTCTCGAGCTCGTCCAGGCGTCTGGCGAGGTCGACCAGAGCGGCGTCGTTCTCGGGGAGCGGCCCGGCGAGCAGCGCCTGGAGCGTGCCCCGGGGAATCCGCAGACGATCAGAGGCTGCATCCGCGACCTCGTCTGCGCCCGCGTGGACGGCGAGTCCGAGCCGTCGAGCCAGTCGTCGCTGGGTTCCGTCGCGGAGCGCCTGCCCGGCGTGCGGTGCATCTGCGGCTCTGGCCGTGAGACGCGCACGTCCGTGCATCGTCTCCGACGCCCGCACGGTGACCGGCAGCGTCTCGGCGACCAGGGGACCGAACCGCTGACCACGCCAGATCGCCGTGGCGATCCCCGCGATGATCAGCAGCAGGATCGCAGGTGTGACCCAGGGAGGCGTGAGACTGCCGAGGGTGTCGACCGGCTCGGCCTCGATGTCGGAGTCCGCGAAGCTGGGGACGTACCAGACGACGCGATCGGTCTGACCCAGCAGCGCCAACCCGAGGGCGGCGTTGCCGTTCTCGGCGAGATAGGCGTTGCCGAAGAGCCTGGTGCCCTCCACCACCACTCGTTCGGGCGTGGAACGGCGGTCCACGAGGACGGCGGCGCCCTCGGCATCGCCGAAGCAGGCCTGCACGCCGTCCGCCGGGGTGAACAGGCGGTCGGCACGGATGGTCCCGACC
The DNA here is from genome assembly GCF_034650155.1 of Microbacterium sp. STF-2. Taxonomy (NCBI): domain Bacteria; kingdom Bacillati; phylum Actinomycetota; class Actinomycetes; order Micrococcales; family Microbacteriaceae; genus Microbacterium; species Microbacterium sp. STF-2. Next base: position 1,026,761 of record NZ_JARKMW010000001.1, on the reverse strand, counting down.
CTCGCGAACTCGGCGACGTCGCAGTCGGGGGCCGCCGCCGGCAGTGTTCCCGTGGCGTTCTCTCCGATGCCGAGCTCGTTCAGCAGGTGCGTGCCGGTCGAGAGGAACACGACGCGCCCCGCCGGAGCGGTGAGCGTCTCCAGGGCTTCGTCGGTCAGGGTGTACGGGTTGGCCATCACGAGTGTCGTGTCTTCGTCGATCGCTGTGAGCGCCTCGGCCCGCGAGCGGCGGACGTCGACCTCGACGCCCTGATCGCGCAGGATGTCCGCGAGCGCGAGGGCGCCGCCGTCGTCTCGGGCTTCGGGGTCGAGGGCACCGCGCGCGCCGGGGGCGGTCACGGCGACACGCAGTCCGACCGCAGCGACGATCAGGACCAGGGCGGCGACGATCGTCCATCCGATGATCGTCTTGGCCCGGCTCGGGCGGTGTTCCGCCGTGGAAGGGGCAGCCGGGGAGGAGGCGGCGTGGTCAGGCTCGATCACGGTCATGCCGGCACCGCCTCGGGGCGGCGTGCGCGGATCCGATCATCGATGTCGACGAGATCCCGATAGGTCTCGGCGCTCGCGGTGTGCCCCAGGTAGCGGACGTCGTCGAAGGAGGAGGCTGCTCGACGCATGGCGGCTGCCTCGTCGACGAACACCGTGCTCGCCTCGCGGGCGATCGACTGCGCCGTCGCGCCCGGCGCCGGATCGATCAGATCGCGCTCCCGCAGGCTGCGCGCGATCGCCCGGTACCGGAGGATCGTCGCGGCGTCCCAGTCTCGTTCGCGGGCGGCCCGCTCGGCGTCCGATCTCAACTGCGCCGCACTGCGGTCGTCGGCCGCTCCGAGGAGGTCTCCCTGTGCCCGCCTGACGGCGCGGGAGCTGCGCGGTCTGCCCCAGATGATGAGCGCGGCGACCAGCGCGGCCGCGATGATGACGATGACGATGATGAGGGCGGACGGCCCGATGCCCGCCCCGTTGCCGGAGCTGAACAGGTCGGCGAGGAAACGGCCGATGTCACGCGCCAGGAGATCGAACCACGTGGGCTTCGCGTCGGCGTAGCGAGGGTTGGAGAGCTCTTCCTCCGCCCAGCGTCGGGCTTCGTCCCCGTCGGGGACGAACAGGTCGTCGAACGGTCGGATCATGCGGTGCCGTCTGCGCCGGGCGCGGCCCACCCGCCGTCATCGGGTGCTGCTTCCGCTGAGGGGACGCTCGGCATGGTGGATGTTCCCGATGCGGCGGTCGGCGCGGGAGGCGGCGGTGGCGGGAACGCGACGGCAGGCGGTGTCACGGGCGCCGCCGCCGGATACGGCATCGAAGGCTGTGCGGGGTGCGGCTGTGCGGGGTACGGCTGTGCGGGGTACGGCTGTGCGGGATATGCCTGAGGCGCTCCCGGCTCTCCGAACGTCGGCTGTGCGCCGTAGGGCGGATACCCGTAGCCCTGCGACATCATGACGTGCTCCGGCACCTGGCGGGGCGGCGGTGCAGAGGTGACGGCCCGTGACGGATCGACGCGGAACGGATCGTCCTGCTGCTCGTCGGTCCAGCCGAGGTCACGGCGCTCCACGTATGCGATCAAGGTCTGGTCCAGACCCTCGTAGCGCATCCGGCAGTCGAGGTAGACGAGCGCCGATCCGGTGCTCTGGACCACGAGGGTGATCGCCTGGATGACGAGGAGCAGGATCTGCGGGGCGATCAAGGTCACGACGAAGGCGACCACCGCACTCGGGTCCTCTGCTCCTGTGGGCGCGACGACCGAGCCGAGGAGAGAGCCGAGCAGCGTGGCGGGGACGCTGACGACCTGGGCCGCGATGCCCATGATCGCGCTGATGAGTAAGGTCACACCGAACGCGACCCAGAAGCGCCCGCGGGTGAGCCTCCAGGAGCGGACGAAAGCGTCTCGGAAACGTGCACGCTCGAGGACTAGAATCGACGGTACGAGCAGCAGCTTCGTGGTGAGCCACACCGCCAGCGGGATGCAGGCGAGGACGATGACGATCACCACGAGCACGACGACGCCGACCATCTCGGCGCTCCCGCCCATGCCGCCGGCGATGAAGGCCGCGATGATGACGGCAGCGATGATGAAGATGCCGAACACGGCCGCGACGGAGAGGGAGGCGAAGCCGGCGAGTCGCCAGAACGCCGGGGCCATCCGGCGCCACAGCATCCGCAGCGTCGCCTTCACTCCGATCGCGGCATAGCCGATCTCCGCGGCGACGACGCCTTGCATCATCGCCGTGAAGGCGATCGAGGCGACACCCACGGCGAGCCCGGCGATCAGGTTCACCGCGATGGTCCCCGCCATCACCGCTTCGAAGTCCGGAGAAGAGGGAGAGACGGTCTCCAGGCGGCTGAACGTCGTGAAGAAGACGACGCCCATGACCACGGCCGTGACGACCACCACGACGAGCTGGATGACCACGGCGAAGCCGAAGAGCACCTTCGGGTTGTGCCGAAGCGCGGCGAAGGCCTTTCCCAGCAGCATTCCGAACGAGAGCGGATGAAGGGGGATGATGCCCTTCTTCGGGGCAGGCGTCCACGTCTGTCCGGTCACAGGCACTCCCTCTCCATCGTGCGCTCCCATCGTGTCATATCCCTCGCGCGGCGCGTCATATCCCGCACACGGTGCGCAGACCTGGGATCGCTGGGACTCGGTGCCATAAGGTAACTCTTATGACCTCACGTATTCTCGTGGTCGACGACGACACCGCGCTCGCCGAGATGATCGGGATCGTGCTGCGGACCGAAGGCTTCGAGCCGGTCTTCTGCGCGGACGGTGCGCGCGCCGTCGACGAGTGGCGAGCGCAGCGACCCGACCTCGTGCTGCTCGACCTCATGCTCCCCGGCATGGACGGGATCGAGATCTGCACCCGCATCCGTGCCGAGTCCGGCGTGCCGATCATCATGCTCACCGCGCGCAGCGACACCGCCGACGTCGTCCGCGGGCTCGAGGTGGGCGCCGACGACTACATGGTCAAGCCTTTCAACCCGAAGGAACTGGTCGCCCGCATCCGCACCCGGCTTCGTCCCACGCCGCAGGCCACGAGCGAGCAGCTCCGCGTCGGCGACCTCACCGTCGACGTCGATGCGCACGAGGTCCGCCGGGGCACGGCTCCGATCGCGCTCACGCCGTTGGAGTTCCAGCTTCTCGTCGCACTCGCGTCGAAGCCCCAGCAGGTGTTCTCCCGGGAGATGCTCCTGGAGCAGGTGTGGGGCTACCACTACAAGGCCGACACCCGACTGGTGAACGTGCATGTGCAGCGCCTGCGCGCGAAGGTGGAGCTCGACCCCGACAACCCGAAGATCGTCATGACGGTGCGCGGCGTGGGCTACCGCGCCGGGAGCGTCGGCTAGGAGCACGATGGCCGCGACGACAGCGACCACCGCGACGGTCGCTGTCCTGCGCGACTGGCGAGGTTGGCCGACGATGCTCGGCATCCTGTGGCGCCGCTCCTTGCGGTTCCGCACGCTCTCGATCACCCTGCTCGCGACCTCCCTGGCGATCTTCATCACGTGCGTGACGATGGCTCTCGTCATCCAGAACGATCTCTTCATCTCCCGCAAGGACGTCGCCCTCGAAGACTCCCGCCGCGCGGTCGATCAGGCGCAGGGGATCCTGGACGTGGCCGAGGTGGGGGATGACTCCGCGGCCCTCACCGAACTGTGGAACAGCGTCCAGTCGAATCTCACCCGCACGTCGAGCACCGATCAGCTCGCCGGCTTCAAGATCGACAATGCGAACGGTGTCCGACTTAACGGCTTCGAGGCCGGGCTGAGCAGGAGCCTGCTGAGCCCGGAACTCCAGGCGCGCGTCGTGGAGTTCGACGACCGCCAGGCCTGGCAGTCGGTGGCTCTGCCCTCCCCGGACGGGGGAGAGGTTCCCGGAATCATCGTCGGGCAGCAGCTCCAGGTGCCGGAAGCCGGGGCGTTCGCGATCTACTTCGCCTACGACCTCGGCGACGCGGACCAGACCCTGGTGTTCGTGCAGCGAACGCTGTGGATCGCGGGGATCGGTCTCGTGGCGATCGTCGCCGCGATCTCCTGGATCGTCCTCCGCGCCGTCTCGACCCCGATCGTGCAGGCTGCGGAGACCAGCGCGCGGCTGGCGGCGGGGGATCTCGGCGTGCGCCTCGAAGTACACGGAGAAGATGAACTCGCCACTCTCGGACGGTCGTTCAACGCGATGGCCGACAGCATCGAGTCGCAGATCAAGGAACTCGGCGAACTGTCGATGGTGCAGCAGCGGTTCGTGTCGGACGTGTCGCACGAGCTGCGGACTCCGCTGACCACCATCCGCCTCGCCGCGGACATGCTCAACGACCAGCGTGAGGAGTTCGAACCCACCACCGCCCGCACGGCCGAGTTGCTGCACGCCCAGGTGCAGCGCTTCGAGACCTTGCTGTCGGATCTGCTCGAGATCAGCCGTTATGACGCGGGATCGGTGCAGCTCGAGTTGGAGGCGACGAGCCTCACCCACCTGGCCGAGGACATCATCGAGCAGATGCGTCCGTTGGCCGAGGGGCACGGCACCGAGCTGCGGCTGGTGGCACCGGGTGGCTACTCGCCCGTCGACATGGATCCGCGTCGGGTGCGCCGGGTGCTGCGCAACCTGATCGGCAACGCGATCGAGCACGGCGAGGGACGCCCGGTGGTCGTCACCGTCGACAGCAACCAGCACGCGGTCGCCGCCGGGGTGCGGGATTTCGGCCTGGGCATGGAGCCGGCCGATGCGGAGCGTGTCTTCGATCGCTTCTGGCGCGCCGACCCTTCGCGTCAGCGCACGATCGGGGGGACGGGACTCGGGCTGTCGATCGCCCTGGGAGATGCGACCCTGCACGGCGGTACCCTCGACGTCTGGTCCGAACTCGGCGTCGGGACGAACTTCGTGCTCACGATTCCCCGACACGGTGGAGTCCTGGACGGTCCGAGCCCGATCCCGATCGAACCCCAGGAGCCCTTCGCGGAGCTCGGCGACGCGACCCAGCCGATCTCGCTGACGGACGCGCCCGCCGGCATGTTCGATGAGGAGGACTGGTCGTGACCGAGCGGAGACCGAATCGGCGGCTGCGAGGCCTCGCGCTGATACTCGTCGCAGCGCTGCTTCCCGCATGCGCGGGGTTGCCGACGAGTGGTGACGTCGCGGTCGGCCTCAAGCTGGGGGAGTCACCGCAGGACGTCGACATCCTCCCCGTGGCCTCCGGCCCGATCACCGGTGCGGGACCCGAGGAGATCGTCGAGGGCTTTCTCGAGGCCGGTATCACGACGACCGACAACTGGGACACCGCACGCGACTTCCTCGCGCCTTCGTTGCAGCGCAGCTGGAGCCCGTCGGCAGGGGTGTCGATCGACATCGGCACGGACACCAGGACCGTCGCCTCTTCGGTCCCCGACGATGAGGTGGAGAGTGCGGACACCGCAGAGGTCCAGGTCACGCTCGACCTGGTCGCGAGTGTCGATGACGCCGGAGAGTACTCCGAGGCCCTCGGATCGTCCAACGTGGCATTCACGCTGCAGCGGATGGAGAACGGCGAATGGCGCATCACGCAGGCGCCGGACGGCGTGGTGATCGATGAGACGCGATTTACCAAGGTGTTCGAAGGGTATCCGTTGCAGTACTTCGACCTCGGCTGGTCGAGGCTGGTGCCCGACATGCGCTGGTTCCCGCGGCGCCAGAGCCCCGCGACGACGGTGACACGGGCGCTCATCGGCGGCGAGCCCAGCGAGTGGTTGGACCCCGCAGTGCAGAACGCTTTCCCCGCCGACGTGCAGTTGGCGCAGGACGCGGTTCCCATCGTCGGCCAGGTGGCGGATGTCGCGCTCACCCGGCCCGCCTCGGGCCTCGACGCCGCCACGCTCTCCCGGATGCGCACCCAGCTCCAGGCGACCCTCCGCGCTGCCGGCGTCGCGGTGACCGAGGTCCGGTTCACGGTGGACGGCCGCAACCTCGAGGCCGGGGTGGCGGATGTCGTCCCCCCGTCGGCCACGACGGGCACTCTCGTGCTGCAGAACGGCGCGTTCGGGCGGATCGTCGGCGATGAGATCTCGCCCATCCCCGGTATCAGCTCGGAGATCAGCGCCGTCACGCAGCCGATCGTCTCCATAGACGTCGCCGCCGATGACTCCCGCGCCGCCGTGCAGCTCGCCGATCAGCACGTCTATCTGATCGGCGAAGGCAGCCTCGACGAGCTGGACGCCCGTCCTGGTCTCATCAAGCCCTCACTCGATCCGTACGGCTACACCTGGTCGGTCCCCGCGGGAGCACCGGCGGCGGTGCAGGCGGCGGGAAGCGATGCCGTCGGGCATCAGATCGCGAAGGCATGGCCGAGCGCATCGACGATCTCTCATCTGCGGGTATCGGCAGACGGCGCCAGGGTGGCGGCCGTGGTGACCGTCGGCAAGCAGATGTGGGTGGTCGTCGCGGCGGTCGTCCGTGACGCCGCCGGCATCCCGATCGAGCTCGGCGAGTTCACGCAGCTGACCCAGCTCTCCGAGCCGGCGATGGGTTTGGTGTGGCTGGGGGCCGATCGTGTGGGTGTGCTCGCCGACCAGAGCAGCCCGCGTCTCCTCACCCAGGTGGTCGGCGGTCCGGGGTCGGCGGAGGCCGCACCGAGCAACGCCCTCTCGATCGCCGGCGCACGCACCGCATCCGGGGTGAGGATCCTCGGCTCCAACGGCGAGCTGTTCGCGCACGCGGGGTCGGCCTGGCGCGAGGTCGCCTCCGACGTCTCCGTGCTCGCGACACGCGTGGGTGAATGACCTTCCCTGCACGGAGGGGACCTGCCTTCAGCTCATTCGCGCAACGGGGATGATCGGCAACTCCGGCGGAGGTCGAGGGCGCAGAATCTTCGGATGTGGAAGACAAGGGGTCCCCGCGGCGTCGGTGCCGAGATCGCCGCATTCCTCCTCGCTGCCACGTGTGCCGGATGCGATGAGCCGGCCACGCTCCTGTGCGGGCGGTGTGAAGCGGCGCTCCGGCCCGCCCTGCAGCTCGGGCAGACCCCTCGAGGCATTCCGGTCCGAACCGCCCTCGTGTTCGATGGGGTGGCCGCGTGCTGTATCCGCCGTCTGAAGGGAGAGGGGGAGACGCTTCTCGCCCGCCCCCTCGGCGCCGCCCTGGCGGCGGTGCTCGAGCCTGTGGTCACGCCGAGCACGTGGATCGTGCCGGTCCCGACCAGGAGAAGCGCGTTTCGGCGTCGCGGATACCGCGTGCCCGAGCTCTTGATCCGTCGCGCGCACGCAGAGCCTCAGCGATTGCTCTCGCTTGCGGACCGTACCGCCGATCAGCGCGGCCTCGGTGCACGCGCACGAGAGTCCAACGTGCATGGTGCCATGCAAGCACGCCGGTCAGGTGGGGGCGCAGAGGCGGTCGTCGTCGACGACGTCGTCACGACGGGGGCGACCCTCGACGAAGCGGCACGAGCACTGGAATCGACCGGCTTCCGCGTCGTGGCGGCGGTTGCGCTCGCCGCCACGCCGCGTCGTGGCGGATTCTGATGAAGCTCATCGGGAATGCACCGGCGACACAGCGGAATGATCCCGTGACATCCGTCGGCGGGCGGACTACGGTGGGGGGACACAAGGCGACCACGGTCCGCCCTTGGCCGGGAGGACCGGGACAAGGAGGCAGCAATGGAAACAAGCATCGTTGGCGTCGGAGTGGGTATCACCGATCGCTTCCGAACCGTTGTCGAAGAGAAGATCGCCAAGATCCAGATGCTCGCGTCTCGCGCGCAACGGCTGGACGTGAAAGTCACCCATCGCGTATATCGCAACGGTCATGTCCCGGATGAGACCGTCGAGCTGACCTTGATCGGCAAGGGTCCGGTCGTCCGCGCAGAGGCGACGGATGGAGACAAGTTCGTGGCCCTCGACCTCGCGGTCGACAAGATGTCCGAGCAGCTGCGTCGCGCGAAGGAGAAGCGAGTCGACGGACGACAGCATCCGCGCGGCGCGCATTTCGAGAAGGAGAGTGGAGCGCTCGAGGGCATCGACGTCCAGCCGGCATCGGCCGACATCCTCCACGCGGTCGCGACCGGCAGCGTGCCGGTGCAGCAGACCGAAGAAGACGACTATTCGCCCGTCGTCATCCGCACGAAGAGCTTCGATGCGGAATGGATGACCGTCGAAGAGGCGGTCGACAGGATGGAGCTGGTCGGACACGACTTCTTCCTCTTCGTCGACGTCCGCACCGACCACCCGAGCGTCGTCTATCGACGCAAGGGCTGGGACTACGGTGTCATCGCGTTGAGCACTCAGGCTCCGCCGTCCGAGGCGCTCGCCTCCTGATCTGAATCGCAGAACGGCCCGATCCCGTGAGGGACCGGGCCGTTTCTGTGTCGAGCGATGCGGCGGAGACTGAATGTCAGTCGAAGATGCCGTCCAGCAGACTGCCGATCACGAGGCCACCGAGGATGCCCGAGGCGAGATCGCCGCCGCCGCCGCGCCGTCCGCCGCCGCCCCAGCCGCCACCGCCGCCCCAGTTCTGATCCTGGGGACGCGAGGAATCGATGTCGCGCTGCGCGAGCTGCAGCGCTTCGGAGGCCAGGTGCGCGACGCGACGCGCTTGGACGAGCGCCGCTTCGCGAGTGTCCTCGGCGGGGAGGAGGTCGGACAGATCGACGCGAAGGCGCTCCGCCTCGGCGAGGCGGGTGCGGGCGTCGGCACCGATCCAGCCGCGGTGTCCGGAGATGAGGCCGCGCGCCACCCCCAGCTGCCGGTCGGCATCGTCGATCGCGTGCTGCACCTGAGCGATGCTCGGGAGAGGGTTCTCGGCGCGGTGACGGGCCTGAGCGATCGCCTGGTCGAGGGCCGAGTTCGCGTCGCGCAGCTGGGACAGCTCGGCAAACGGATCGTTGGGCTGTCCGGAGGGCGTCAGCGCGCCCAGCGCGGCCTGGAGTGCGGCGACCGCCTGGGCGACGGCAGGCACGTTCGGGGCTGTCCGCGCCGCGATGAGATCGCCGCGGGAGTCGGCGACCACCTCGGCCAGGGTGGATTCGGCGCGCAGGGCCTCGATCTCGAAGTCCTCCACCGCATCGAGCAGGGCAGACGCACGGCGGGTGGCTTCCGTCGCCGTCTCGAGGGCGACGTTGGCCTCCTCGTTCTGCTTCGCCGCGCGACGGCGTTCCGACACGTCGGCGCTGTGCGTAGCGAAGCTGATGAGCTGCTCCGCCTCCGCCGCGCTGGCGGTGATCTGGTGCATGGCGGAATCGGCGTACCGGGCCGAGAGACGGGAGACGGCTTCGTTGGTCTGGGGGATGCGGGCGCTGAGCGCGGCTGCCTCGGCCCGCACCTGCGCGATGATCTCCGGGGCGCGTCGCACCTTGGCGACCGACTCGGCGAGGACGGAGGTCTTCTCGTCGAGCAGGTCCTGCGCCCAGTCGCAGAGCTGGAGGATGCGCGCGTTGCGCGTACGCAGCTCCTCGTCGGTGTCCGGGATCTCGTCGTGGTTCAGCTGGTGGAGCTGGAACGCTTCGCGCAAGTGGGTGCGCACCGCAGCGAGTGCCGTGCGCAGATCAGCGGTGAGCGACTCGCCGAGCTCGGCTTCCGCGAAGGAGAGCTCGTCGGAGGTCGTGCGGATCCGCTCGTCGGCGCTGACCAGGGCCTGCTCAGCACGTCGAGCCAGATCGGCATCCTGTGCGGCGAGTTCTTCCTGTTCGCGTTTGCGTCTGCCCCAAAATCCAGCCATGACCCGATCCTAGTTTCCCCGGGCACAGGGATGGCTGAGCATCCGCTCGGGGCGAACGGCGATCCCGTATCGGTCCCGGCGTGCGGAGCGCGCCTGTGACGTGGGTCAGAGTGCCGGGAGGGCGTCGGACATCGCCGACACGGTCTTCGCGGGTCGCCCGCGCTTGGGGCGATCGGCGGTGAGCTCGAGCGCCATCGCATGGCGGGGATGCCCGCTGAGGCGCTGCGCGGTGTGATCGAGCCAGCGCACCTCGGCCTCCGCGGCGAAGATCATGGAGTCGGTCAGGAGGGCCCACGCGAGTCCTTCGGGATCGTCGGCGTCGCCCCGCGCTCGGCGCTCCTGCCGAAGAGCTTCCAGCTGTCGCAGGGAGGCCGATCGCTGAGCGAGGATCGCTGCGGTCGCATCGACGCCCGGAAGAGTCGCCGCGACCGCGAGCTTGATCGCGAGTTCGTCCCGGGTGCCCTGGGGGCGCACGACGGGGGAGGAGAGCCACTCGTCGACGTCGGCGATCCCGGCATCCGTGATCCGCCAGTACACGTGTCCGCGATCGTCGGCCTCGCCGCGCGACACCAGGCCGTCACGTTCGAGGCGCTCGAGGGTGTTGTAGATCTGTCCGACGTTCAACGGCCAGACCGATCCGGTGCGGCGATCGAATTCGTGGCGGAGCTGGTATCCGTAGCAGGGCCCCTGCGCGAGGATGGCGAGCAGACTCTGGCGTACTGACATCGTTCGTCCCCCGTGACCGTTCTTTGGAATGCGATACCGAGTATATGGTTGCCGGGCAACCCGACGATCCGACGCGCGGGACCGCCATGCAGGCGACGTGCAGGTCACAGCCCGGTAACATGGCGAAGTATGCCTGGCGTCGGGTTCACCGATGACCGGCGATTTACCCACTGACAGGGAGATGACATCCGTGGCCAATCCTCTTGAGAAGCTGCTGCGTGCGGGCGAAGGGCGGGTCATCCGCCGCCTGAATCAGGTCGTCAAGGCAGTGGGGGCGCTGGAAGAGGACATCTCCAAGCTCACCGACGACGAGCTGCGCAACGAGACCACGGAGCTGCGTGCTCGCTTCGAGAAGGGCGAGACGCTCGACCAGCTGATGCCCGAGGCGTTCGCCGCGGTGCGCGAGGCCGCCAAGCGCACGCTCGGAATGCGCGCGTACGACGTGCAGATCATGGGCGGCGCCGCCCTCCATCTCGGCAACATCGCCGAGATGAAGACCGGTGAGGGCAAGACGCTGGTCGCCACGCTCCCGGCCTACCTGAACGCGATCGCCGGCAAGGGCGTCCACGTCATCACGGTCAACGACTTCCTCGCCAGCTATCAGGCCGAGCTCATGGGACGCGTGTTCCGCGCGCTCGGGATGACCACCGGCATCATCGTCTCCGGTCAGACTCCCGCGGTGCGCCGCGAGCAGTACGCTGCCGACATCACCTACGGCACGAACAACGAGTTCGGCTTCGACTACCTGCGCGACAACATGGCGTGGCGCAAGGAAGACCTCGTGCAGCGCGAGCACTTCTTCGCCATCGTCGACGAGGTCGACTCGATCCTCATCGACGAGGCGCGCACGCCGCTCATCATCTCGGGTCCGTCGTCGGGCGAGGCCAACCGCTGGTTCGCCGAGTTCGCGAAGATCGCCCGCACGCTCGAAGTCGGCGAGGACTACGAGGTCGACGAGAAGAAGCGCACCGTCGGCGTGCTCGAGCCCGGTATCGAGAAGGTCGAGGACTACCTCGGCATCGACAACCTCTACGAGTCCGCGAACACCCCGCTGATCTCCTTCCTCAACAACTCGATCAAGGCGCTGGCCCTGTTCAAGAAGGACACCGACTACGTCGTCATGAACGACGAGGTCATGATCGTCGACGAGCACACCGGCCGAATCCTGGTCGGTCGTCGCTACAACGAGGGCATCCACCAGGCCATCGAGGCCAAGGAGGGCGTGCCGGTCAAGGCCGAGAACCAGACCCTCGCCACCGTCACCCTGCAGAACTACTTCCGCCTGTACGACAAGCTCGCCGGCATGACCGGTACGGCCGAGACCGAGGCCGCCGAGTTCATGTCCACGTACAAGCTCGGTGTCATCCCGATCCCGACGAACCGTCCGATGATCCGCAAGGACCAGTCCGACCTCGTCTACAAGAACGAGACGGCGAAGTTCGCACAGGTCGTCGAGGACATCGCCGAGCGTCACGCATCCGGTCAGCCGGTGCTGGTGGGAACGGTGAGCGTCGAGAAGAGCGAATACCTGTCGCGCCTGCTCGCGAAGAAGGGCGTCAAGCACGAGGTCCTCAACGCGAAGAACCACGCACGCGAGGCCGAGATCGTCGCTCGGGCCGGTCGCCTGGGAGCCGTCACCGTCGCCACGAACATGGCCGGACGAGGAACCGACATCATGCTCGGTGGTAACGCCGAGTTCCTCGCCGTCCAGGAGCTCAAGGGCAAGGGCCTCGACCCCGTGGAGACGCCCGAGGAGTACGAGGTCGCGTGGGATGAGACCTACGAGGCGATGAAGGCCGTCGTCGCGGAGGAGGCCGAGAAGGTCATCGAGGCCGGCGGCCTCTACGTGCTCGGCACCGAGCGTCACGAGTCCCGCCGCATCGACAACCAGCTCCGTGGCCGTTCCGGACGTCAGGGCGACCCCGGTGAGAGCCGCTTCTACCTGAGCCTCACCGACGACCTGATGCGTCTGTTCCAGTCGGGGGCGGCCGAGGCGATCCTCGCCCGCACGAACTTCCCGGACGACGTGCCGATCGAGTCGGGGCTCGTGTCCCGTGCGATCCGCAGCGCGCAGTCGCAAGTCGAATCCCGCAACGCGGAGATGCGCAAGAACGTCCTCAAGTACGACGACGTCCTGAACCGCCAGCGCGAGGCCATCTACGCCGACCGCCGACACATCCTCCAGGGCGATGACATCGCCGACCGGGTGCAGCACTTCATCGAAGACGCCATCAGTGGCGTCGTGAAGGATCACACCGGGGAAGGTCACAACGAGAGCTGGGACTTCGATGCTCTCTGGACCGAGCTCAAGACCCTTTACCCCGTCGGCGTGACGATCGATGAGGTGGTGGCCGAGGCCGCCGACCGCAAGGGCGGAATCGATGCCGATGGACTCACCCGCGAGCTGCTCTCGGACGCCAAGATCGCATATGAGGCGCGCGAGGAGTCGCTCGGCGAAGCCGCCACACGTGAACTCGAGCGTCGTGTCGTGCTCCAGGTGCTCGACCGCCGCTGGCGCGACCACCTCTACGAGATGGACTACCTCAAGGACGGCATCGGCCTGCGTGCGATGGCTCAGCGCGACCCGCTCATCGAGTACCAGCGCGAGGGCTACGCGATGTTCCAGTCGATGATGGGGCAGATCAAGGAGGAGTCGGTCGGCTACCTCTACAACCTCGAGGTCGAGGTGCGCCGTGCCGGTGACTCGCAGACCGCAGAGGTCGAGGCGAAGGGCCTCGCCACGGACGGCGGCGAGCAGCGACTCGAGTACTCCGCCGCGAACGATGCGGGAGAGGTCGAGGTGCGCAACGACCGCGGTCAGGTCCAGCAGGCGGCCACCGATCGCGTACGCCAGGCGGCGGCTCGCGCGCAGGCACCGCAGACCGAGCCGGAGGACGCGCCGCGCGGGGCTTTCGGTCAGCGCACCGATGCAGAGGCGCCCGCTGCCGGGAACCGCGAGCAGCGTCGCGCCCAGGGCAAGAAGAAGAAGTAGCGTCAGCGCAAGGAGGGCCAGTCCGCGTGGATTGGCCCTCCTTTCGTCGCTGTAGGCTTGGCCGATGACCCCAACGCGCAACTTCGACCAGTCGTCGAAGCTCAAGAACGTCCTGTACGAGATTCGCGGAAACGCCCTCGTCGAGGCGGCGCGGTTGGAAGCCGAGGGACACAAGATCCTCAAGCTGAACACGGGCAATCCGGCGATCTTCGGTTTCGACGCTCCGCACCAGATCGTGCGCGACATGCTCGCGGCGCTGCCGACGGCGCACGGCTACAGCGACAGCAAGGGCATCATCTCCGCACGGCGTGCTGTCGTGAGCCGCTATGAGGAGATCGAGGGCTTCCCTCGATTCGACCCCGATGACGTGTATCTCGGCAACGGTGTCTCCGAGCTCATCACGATGACCATGCAGGCGCTGCTGGATGAGGGCGACGAAGTGCTCATTCCGGCGCCGGACTACCCGCTCTGGACGGCGATGACCAGCCTCGCCGGCGGGACGCCCGTGCACTACCTCTGCGACGAGGATGACGAGTGGCAGCCGGACCTCGAGGACATCCGCTCGAAGATCACACCACGCACCAAGGCGCTCGTCATCATCAACCCGAACAACCCCACGGGCGTCGTGTACTCCCGTCAGATCCTCGAGGGGCTGGTGCAGATCGCCCGCGAGCACCAGCTGCTGCTGCTGTCGGACGAGATCTATGACCGCATCCTGTTCGACGGCGCGGTGCATATCCCGACAGCGACCCTTGCTCCCGATCTGCTGTGCCTGACCTTCAACGGCCTGTCCAAGACGTATCGGGTGGCGGGATACCGGTCGGGATGGATGGTCATCACGGGACCACAGGACCACGCCAAGGGCTTCCTGGAGGGCATCACGCTCTTGGCGTCCACGCGACTCTGCCCGAACGTCCCGGCACAGCATGCCGTGCAGGCGGCGCTCTCCGGAGTGCAGTCGATCGAGGCGCTGATCGCTCCGACCGGCCGCCTGCACGAGCAGCGCGACATCGCATGGGAGGGGCTCGAGTCGATCCCCGGCGTCTCCTGCGTCAAGCCGCAGGGCGCCCTGTATGCATTCCCGCGGCTCGACCCGAATGTGCACGAGATCCGGGATGACGCACGGCTGGTGTACGACCTGCTGGTCTCGGAGCACATCCTGCTCGTTCAGGGCACCGGCTTCAACTGGGCGACCCCGGACCACCTCCGGCTCGTCACGCTCCCCGAACCCCGAGTGCTGAGCGAAGCCGTCGAACGACTGGGGAACTTCCTCTCGAGCTACCGGCAGTAGCGGTCTCCGCCTCGGCGGGACAGAGCGTCGTCGCCAGTCGTCTCACGGCGGCAGCGAAGGGCGAGCGGGGAGCCACATCGGTCATGGGGCGCGCATGCAGCAGCGCCGCGTCGGCCGCGCGCTGGTCGAACGGCAGGAAGACGACGTCGGTGATGCCCGCGAACCTCTCGAGCGTGCGCCGCACCTGCCCTCGCGCATCGATCCCGAGGGGCCCCGATCGCACCCGATTGACCACGACGACCACGGGAGTGCGTGCGGCGATGCGTCGCAGCTCGGCATGGTCGCGCACGAATCTGCTGATTCCGAGCGGATCGGCCGAGGCGACCGCGATGATCAGATCAGCCTCTTCCAATGTCGCCGAGGTCGCCGCGTGACGACGTGGCCCCGCGAGATCGTACGTGACCTCGTCGTCGGCATCGAAGGCGTCGGACACATCGACGACGGTCTCCTCGATCCACTCGCGGCAGGCGGTGAACGTGGCTCTGAGGCGCGTTGCAGAGAGCTCCGGCCAACGGCTGGGACGGTTGATGCCGGGCAGCACCTCGACGTCCCCTCCGCCCGTGGAGACCGTGGTGGCGAGTCTGGTCAGTTCGGCGGAGTCGAGAGCCCCGCGCTCCGCCCGCCGGCACGCGGCGGCCACGCCCGGTGAGTCGTCGCCGAGCCCGAGCAGGAGAGCGAGAGCCGGAGCGACGGTATCGGCGTCGACCAGAGCGGTCCGGCGTCCGGTGCGGGCGAGCTCGGCCGCCAGCTGGATAGCCAGCGTGGATCGCCCCGGGGCGCCGTGCGGACCCCAGACGGCGATGACGCGGTGGGGGAGGATGGACGGCGGCCGCGACGCCGCATCCGCCTCTGTCGCCAACGTCGCTGCGACCTCCCATCCCGCGGCGTCGGCGCGCAGGGCCGCGGACAGCCCGAGACGGCCCAGCAAACGGCTGTCCGCTCCGCCGAGGGCCAGGATGCGCACGCCGGCTCGATCGCACGTGGAGATCAGTTCTGGGGTCAGCACCGCGCGCGTGGCGGGGACGATGACGGCTTCGGTGCCGGGAGGGATCTCGACGCCCGGGGCGGGCACGACGATCGAGACCACCTCGATGCCTTCCAGTCCGAGTTCCGCGGCCAGCACGCTCGCGCGGGGCTCGGGAACCGCCACGACGACAGCCGTCACGATCCGGACCCGACCGGCACGACCGAGAGGGCGGCCCCACCGGTGATCGCGGCGAGCACGTCGGCCACATCGGCGCGGTCGATCACGACTTCGAGCTGGCTTCCGGTATCGGCGAGCACGCCCTCCTGGTCGAGCACGTCGTGCACGATCACGTCGGCGACGAGGATGCGCGGGACATCGTAGGACCTGCCCTCGTCGAGGGGCGGCGCCTGCCAGATCTCCACAACCGTGCCCGCCTCGACTCCTTCCGGGATCCCGGTGCTGCTCTGGATCACGACGGTCGTGGAACGGCTGCTGTCGGCGTCGGTCAGGGCTGACGTCGGAACGAGCTCGCCGCTCTGCAGAGTGCGCGCCGCCACGCTGCCGGGACGGACGTCTTCGGGCCCGAGATAAGTCGTCGGCCAACGAGCCCAGACCGACGTCGACGACCTGGAAGTCCGAGGAGGTCAGCTCCTCTCCCTGCGCGATCGTCCGCGTGGCCTGGAGGGCCGGTACTGCATGGTCTGATGCCGACACGATCAGCCAGACGCCTGCGATGGAGAGCACTACCAGTGCGATGCCCACGAGGAAGCGGACGTCGCCCCAGAACGCACGCCGAGGAGGAGGGAGGGATGCCATGGCGATATCGTCACAGAAACGGCGTCGATGGTCCGTGAGTTATCCACAGGAGGCGATCGGACCGGATTTCTGGCTCTCCGCGGGAGAGAATGAGGACATGTCCGCCTCTCCTGTTCGCGCCTCGCGTTATCTCGCGCCGGCACAAGTGGCCGAGCTGCTGAGCATCGAGGTGGATGAGGTCATCGCGCTCGTGCATGAGGGACGACTTCGGGGCGCGCAACTCGGATCGCCGCCTCGGTGGCGCGTGGAAGAGACCAGTCTCGAGGGGTATCTGGCCGAGGAGTCCGAGAACTCCCGACGGATGGCGCTGTGGCATCAGTCCCAGACCGCGAGCTTCCCCGAGGTCTGGGGCACATCATCGGCTCATCGCAACTGATCGCCGGGGGCGCGTACCGCGACCAGCGCTGAGAACGGGATGATGCGGAACCCGTGCACGGCCCCGGCGAGCCGAGCCTGGCCCGCGTCGTGCACGGCCAGATCGAGGTGATCGGCAGCGGCGCGGTCGATCGTGCCATGGACGTCGTCGCCCACCCGTGTGCTGATGTGCACCGGGACGCGTCGCCGCGCGAGGTCACGCAGCAAGAAACCGAGAGTCATCCGCTCTCGTAGCGGTATGTCAGCAGAAGGCGGTGCGTCGAGACTCGCCAGGAGCATGCCGTGATCCGTCGCGACACCGCTGACGGCCGCGAGCGGAAGGAAGAGGGCGGTGGAGTCGCCGTGTGCCGCGCCCATGCCGCGCGTGGAAACCGCGACCCAATCCGCACCGAGGCACTGCAGCGAGACCGGAATCCGTCTCCCGTTCGTGAGGTCGATCGTGGCGTCCGCACCGGTGCGGCACAGCGCGCGCAGCCGAGAGCGCAGATCCAATCGCGCGATGCGAAGCCGTTCCGACTCGGCATCCAGCACCGCGCGCTCGGCCTCCCATTCTGATGCCAGCTGGCCTTCGAGGTCTTCGAACAGTCGGTCCCAGTGCATTCGACAGAGCGTAGGCGACACCATTCCCCGGCTGTACGAGTTATCCACATTCCTCCACCTTTTCCTCCCTCGTCCGGGCATCGCGGTGCTGTACTTGCTCACTCGCAGACCTCCCCGATCGAGAGTTCGACATGATGCCCCACGAGTACTTCGCACCCCAGCCGACACCTACCATCGAGCTGCCAGACCCTGTGCCGCTTCTGCGCAGCCTCACGCACGGCGTGCTCGAGGTCCTCGCGGGTGTCAGAGAAGTCGATCAGCTCGCCCGATGGTTCAGCGAAGAGGCGTTCCGTAGCCTGGTCACCCGATCGAATCTCTCCGCGCGAGCACGCAGCGCGCGCGGAGTGCCTCCTGCACGTCCGACCTTCGAGATCCGAGCGCTACGAGTCGCCGAGCCCCTCGACGGTGTCATCGAAGCCGTGGTGGTGGTCGCGGGTCCCGGTCGAACCCGGGCGGTCGCCGTGCGCCTGGAAGGGACGGATCGTCGCTGGCGCGCGACTTCGCTGGCGATTCTCTGAGGCATGTGACCGTAGGCTGGTCAGGTGTCAACCCTCAGCGATCTCGCCCATGCCCAGGGACTCCTGAACGACAGCGATGTCGAATGGCTCCATCGTCTCGCCGGCGACGGACAGCTCCTCGCGGACCTGGCCTCCGCCGACATCGTGATCTGGATCCAGACCGACGACGGCTCCTTCATCGCGGTCGCACACGCGCGACCGAGCGGCGCCGCGACCCTCTTCTATCGCGACATCGTCGGTGAACGGGTGCGGCCGCAGTGGCGCACGCAGGTCCAGGGCGCCTTCGAGTCCGCCGAGATCGTCGATTCCTCTTCGCCTGACTGGTTCGAAGAGACGCCGACCAGAGTGCGAGCCGTGCCGATCGTGAGTGTCCGACGCGGCGCCGACGCCCAGTCCACCGTGATCGGAGTGGTCACCCGGCACACCAACCTCGGCGAGGTGCGCACGCCCTCCCGTCAGCAGATCACCTTCGACGAGTGCGCGAACGATCTTTTCCGCATGATCGCCGACGGAAGCTTCCCCGACCTCACCGCACCGACGTCACCGCGTCGCGGCGCCCCGCGAGCCTCCGACGGACTCATCCGCATCGACGTCGACGGGATCACCACATTCGCCAGCCCGAATGCGCTCTCCGCCTTCAACCGGATGGGTTTCGACGACGAGCTCGAGGGGGAGTCGCTCGCCGAGGTCACCACTCGGCTGGTGCCGCCTTCCCGACAGGTAGACGAGTCTCTGCCCGTCGTCGTCACCGGACGCGCGCCGTGGCGCACCGATATCGAGGCCCGCGGGGTGACGGTGTCGCTGCGCGCCATTCCGCTGAAGGACCACGGCACCCGGATCGGGGCGATCGTCCTCTGTCGCGATGTGTCGGAGCTGCGTCATCAGGAGCAGGAGCTCATCACCAAGGATGCGACGATCCGGGAGATCCACCACCGGGTGAAGAACAATCTGCAGACGGTGGCCTCCCTGCTGCGGATCCAGGCACGTCGCACGCATTCCGACGAGGCGCGGGACGCGCTCACGCAGGCCATGCGCCGCGTGGATGCCATCGCCGTCGTGCATGACACGCTCGCTCAGGGCCTCACGCAGAAGGTCGATTTCGATGAGGTCTTCCACCGCGTGCTCAAGCTCGTCGCCGAGGTCGCCTCCGCGCCCAACACGCGCGCACGCACGCAGTCGACCGGACGCTTCGGTGTGCTGCCGAGCGAGTATGCGACTCCGCTCGCGCTCGCGCTGACGGAGGTCGTGACCAACGCGGTGGAGCATGGTCTCGCTGGGCAGGAGGGCGTCGTGACGATCGACGCCAAGCGCACCGAGGAGAATCTCCGCGTGACGGTGCGGGACACCGGACTCGGCCTGCCGGAGGGGCGGATCGGCCAGGGGCTCGGCACTCAGATCATCCGCACCCTCATCCAGGGCGAACTCGGTGGAACGATCGAATGGCACGGGAGCGACGGAGAAGGCACCGAGGTGGTCATCGACATCCCGCTGCGCTGGCTCGAGAGGTGAGCACGGCCGCTCCCGAACAGACGGAAGCGGCCTGAGAGTCGATCTCAGGCCGCTTCCGGACGATCAGGAGGCGCGGCGGGCGCGGGCGGCGCGACGCTTCAGAGCGCGGCGCTCGTCTTCGGAGAGACCGCCCCACACGCCCGAGTCCTGGCTGGTCTCCAGGGCGTACTGCAGGCAGATCTCGGTGACGGTGCAGGTGGCGCACACAGTCTTCGCCTTCTCGATCTGATCGACGGCCGGGCCGGTGTTCCCCACGGGGAAGAAAAGCTCGGGGTCGACAGTCAGGCAGGCGGCCTTATCGCGCCAGTCCATGGGGGCTCCTCGGTGTGGATTTCAAGAGATGTCGCGATGCGACCTCTCGGATTCGGGTAGTAGTTCGGGTTCCGCTACCCTGTTGAGATGCGGACGGAATGCCCGCGAATTGTGATGCGAGCGTGAACGCTCGCCCCACGCCGCTGTGGGAGCACATGACTTTCTCTATTCTGTTACATGAAAACCGTGAAATCAAGGGTTTTCTCCTCTTTCGATCCTTGGGAGACACCGTGCGCGCACCCGGAATCGCCCTCGCAGCTGCGGCGGTCCTCGGCCTCGAGGCGGTGGCTCTCCTGGTCTTCGCCGTGATCGAGCTCGCCGGCCTCGGTGCGGGCGACGCGGCCTCGCTGCCGACGGCGCTGGCACTCATCGTGCTCACGCTGATCGGTGCCGCAGCCCTCGTCGCGTTCGCCGTCGGCACACGTGTGGGCAAGTCGTGGGCGCGGTCCGGGGGAGTGGTCTTTCAGGTGCTCGCCGTGGCTCTCGCGCTGGCGTCTCTCACGCTGCAGCCGATCGCGTGGACATTCACCCTCGGTGTCGGGCTTCCCGGGCTGCTCGGATTCGTCCTGCTGATCTCGAGCGCGCGTCTGGAAGGCCCACAGCGCGCTGCCGAGTGACCTCAGCGCCGTGCGGGCCGCGGGGCCCATCGGCCTCGGATCGAAAGTCGCGGCTCAGGCGTCGATGCCGAGCTGCTTGCGCAGTCGTGCGACGTGGCCGGTGGCCTTGACGTTGTACTGCGCGAGAGCGATCTTGCCCTCTTCGTCGAGCACGAAGGTCGAGCGGATGACGCCCTCGATGCGCTTGCCGTAGTTCATCTTCTCGCCCCACGCGCCGTACGCCGTGTGCACCGCGTGGTCGGGATCGCTCAGGAGCGGGAAGGTCAGCCCGTCGCGCTCGCGGAACTTCGTCAGCGTGGCGGGTTCGTCGCGCGAGATGCCGATCACCCGATACCCGGCGCCCTGGAGCGAGGAGATGCTGTCGCGGAAGTCGCAGGCCTCGGTGGTGCATCCGGGGGTCATCGCCGCCGGATAGAAGTACAGCACGGTCTTCTGGCCGCGCAGGTCGTCCAGACGGACGGTGTTCCCGTCCTGGTCGAGGAGGGAGAAGTCGGGGGCGGCGGTTCCGGGTTCGAGGCGCTGAGTCACGTGTCCAGCCTAACGGCCGGGCGCCTGCTCCGCCTTGTCCGCGAAGGTCTGCAGGAGCCGCTGCAGGGAGTCGAGCCGCGCTCGACCGGTCTCGCCCAGTTCGCCGCTCTCCGCGGCCTCGATGAGGGCGCAGTCGGGGGCGTCGGCGAGGTGGGTGCAGCCGCGTGGGCAGTTCTCGGCGATCGCGGCGAGCTCGGTGAACGCCGCAAGGATGTTCGCGGGGTCGACGTGTCCGAGACCGAACGAGCGCACGCCGGGGGTGTCGATGACCCAGCCGGTCCCGCGGGGGCCTTCGTAGCGCAGCGACACCGTCGACGACGAGGTGTGCCGCCCGCGTCCGGTGACCTGATTCACGTGGCCGGTGGCGCGCAGCGCCGTCGGGACGAGCGCGTTGACGAGCGTGGACTTGCCCACTCCGGAGTGGCCGACGAAGACGGTGGAGTGTCCGACGAGGGATTCGCCGATCTCGTCAACGGGCATCTGATCCTGCGCACTGGTGAACACCCGCAGGTCGAGCCCGTCGAAGTGCGTGAGGAACTCGGTGGGATCCGCGATGTCGGTCTTGGTGACGACGAGGAGTGGGCGGATGCCGGCATCCAGCGCGGCCACGAGATAGCGGTCGACGAGTCGGGCGCGGGGCTCGGGGTCGGCAGCCGCGACCACGACGAGCATCTGATCGGCGTTGGCGACGATCACGCGCTCCACCTGGTCGGTGTCGTCGGCACTGCGTCGCAGCAACGAGGTGCGGTCGATGATGCCGACGATGCGGGCGAGGGTGCCTTCGTCTCCCGATGTGTCGCCGACGACCCGTGCCTGATCGCCGGTGACGATCGGCATACGTCGCAGCTCCCTGGCGCGCGTGGTGGTGATCATGCGCTCCTCGGCGGTGTCCTCGCCGAGGAGGACGGAGTACCTGCCGCGGTCGACGCCGAGCACTCGACCCACCTGCGCATCCTCGTGCGCTGGGCGACGTTTGGTGCGCGGGCGGTTCGCCTTCGGGTTGGGGCGCGTCCGGATGCTGCTCTCGTCGAAGTCCTCGAAGTCGTCTTCGAGGTCGTCGGCGTCGTCGAGCCAGCTCATCCTCAGCCCCGCAGCATCCGCTCCCAGAGCATCGTGAACTCCGGGAGGGTCTTGGCGGTCGTACCGATGTCGTCGATCTCGACGGCGGGGATGCGCAGGCCGATGAGCGCTCCGGTGGTGGCCATCCGGTGATCGTGATGCGCGGCCCATCCGCCGCCCTGCAGTGGGCGGGGGATGATGCGGAGGCCGTCGGGAAGTTCTTCGGCTTCGCCGCCGAGCTTTCGGAGGTTGCCGATCAGTGCGGCGATCCGGTCGGTCTCGTGCAGACGGATGTGCCCGATGCCGCGGATCGTGGTCGGAGACTCCGCGAAGGCGGCGAGGCCGACCAGGGTCGGCGTCAATTCGCTGGCCGCGGAGAGGTCGAGATCGAGGCCGCGGATTCCGGAGCCGGCGCGCACGGTGAGCGTGCCGCCGTGACGGCCGACGTGCGCTCCCATGGCCTGGAGGATCTCGGGCAGCAACGCACCGGGCTGGGTGGAGTGGGCGGGCCAGCCCGTGATCGACACCGATCCGCCGGTGACGAGTGCCGCAGCGAGGAACGGTGCGGCGTTGGAGAGATCGGGTTCGATCGCGATCTCCTTGGCGCGCGGCACGCCCGCTTCGACCAGCCATTCGCCGACAGCGGGGCGCTCGATGCGGATGCCGCGTCGGCTGAGGGCCTCGATCGTCATGTCGATGTGCGGGAGGCTCGGCAGGTGCTCGCCGGTGTGGACGAGGTGCAGGCCGACGTCGAACCGAGGAGCGGCGAGCAGAAGCCCGGAGACGAACTGGCTGGATGCCGAGGCGTCGATCTCGACCCGTCCACCGCGGATCCGACCGTGACCGCGGATCGTGAAGGGGAGGGCCCAGGTGCCCTCGTCGTCGATGTCGACGCCGAGATCGCGCAGCGCGCTGATCAGGCCGCCCATCGGACGGTGGAGGGCGGTCTCATGGGCGGTGAGATGCACGTCATGTTCCGCGAGTCCGGCGAGCGGGGCGATGAATCGCATCACGGTTCCGGCCTGCCCGCAATCGATCGTGGTGCCGCCACGGAGCTTCGCAGGGGTGACGACCAGATCGGGTCCGAACTCGTGTCCGGCGTCCACCTCCTCGATACCGACCCCGAGAGCGCGGAGAGCGTCGACCATGCGCGCGGAGTCGTCGGAGTGCAGCGGCGAGATCAGGCGGCCGGGACCGTCGGCGATCGCGGCGATCATCAGCTCGCGGTTCGTCAGCGATTTGGAACCGGGGATCGTGAGCTCGGCGTGCACCGGCACGTCGGTCGTGGGCGCGGCATAGGCGCCCTGCACACGGGAAGGGGAATACCTGTTGGCGCTCATCGGTTCTCACCTTAGTAAACACAGGGAGCTTCGTCGCGAAAGACAGGCATCCCGACGCGAAGGAGAGAGTATGCCGGCGACGTTGGAGCGCGAGGTGTTCGACCTCAGCGGCCTAGACTGGCCGATGATGGATGACACCGCAACCGCAGACACCGTCAGCGACCCTCGGCGCGAGTTCGAGGAGCAGGCGATCCCTTTCATGGATCAGCTCTACGCCGCGGCGATGCGCATGACGCGCAACCCGGCCGACGCCGCCGACCTCGTGCAGGAGACCTTCGTCAAGGCCTACGGGTCCTGGGCGACGTTCTCGCAGGGCACGAACCTCAAGGCGTGGTTGTACCGGATTCTCACGAACACCTACATCAACATCTACCGCAAGCGCCAGCGGGAGCCGTTCCAGGGAACGATCGACGAGCTCGAGGACTGGCAGCTGGGCGGAGCAGAGTCGACCACGGCGTCGCACAGCCGGTCGGCCGAAGCCGAAGCCATCGACCGGATGCCCGCGTCGGTCGTCAAGGACGCGCTGCAGGCCGTTCCGGAGGATTTCCGGCTGGCGGTGTATCTCGCCGACGTCGAGGGCTTCGCGTACCAGGAGATCGCCGACATCATGAAGACCCCCATCGGCACCGTCATGAGCCGTCTGCACCGTGGCAGGCGGATGCTGCGGGAGCTGTTGGCAGATTACGCCGCTGAGCGGGGCATCGCCGCGGCTGAGACGAGGAGCAAGAAATGAGCGACTGCGGCTGCGACAAAGCCCGTCAGGATCTGGAGGAGTACCTCCGCAACGAGGTGTGCAAGACCGAACACACCGAGATCCGCGAGCATCTCGAGAACTGCCCGTCGTGCCGGGACGAGGCGCTCGTCGCCACCACCCTCACCGATGTGATCGCCCGTGCCTGCAAGGAGACGGCTCCGGAGGAGCTGCGCGACCAGGTGTTCGCGCGTCTGCGGGCCGTTCAGGCGACACAGCACTGACACACGCGTCTGAGGCCGTCGCTAGTGTGGATGGATGACCTCCATCGATGCGCGCGAAGTTCCCGCTGACAACACCTCGACGGAAAGACTGGCCGGATCCGGGCTCGAGTACCGAGTCGTCGATCTGAGCGACGAGGCGAGCGCTTCCGCCTTCGCCCGCGCTGTCGACCGAGGGTTCCTCGGGTCCGACCCGAACGCCGAGATGCGGGCGCAGGTGCGGAAAACGTTCGCCGAGCGACGGAACATCGGCGTCTTCGAGAAGACACCGCCGGCGACCGCACTGCCGGTGGCGACGATCAACAGCTGGGTGACTCCGCTCACCGTCCCCGGCGACGAGATCCCCATGTGGGCCATCAGCGTGGTCACGGTCTCGGCGACGCACCGGCGTCGCGGGATCGCCCGGGCACTGCTCGAGGGCGAACTGCGCGCGGCAGCATCCGCAGGGGTGCCGATCGCGGGGCTCACCGTGTCTGAGGCGACGATCTACGGTCGGTACGGGTTCGGATCGGCGATCCCGGTCGCGCGTCACACGGTCGACACCCGACGCGCAGGTTGGAGCGGTCCGACGCCGACCGGCCGGCTCGAGTACATCGATGGCGAAACCCTCGCCGCCGATCTCGGCACGGTGCACGAGCGCGCCCGGGGCCGGGCGTCGGGCCAGATCCCCGGCTGGCAGGGTCGATGGGAGGGGTACGCGGGCGTCGCGCCCACCCCGGATCGCGACCAGGCGCGCGGGGTGCGCTACCTCGACGAGGAGGGTGCGCTGCGCGGTGTGATGGCGTACACGGTGGGGGAGGCCGGCGGAACCTTCCGCTTCCGGATGGACGTGCGCCTGCTGGTCGCCGAGACCGACGATGCGCGCACCGCGCTGTGGCGTTTCGCGCTGCAGCACGATCTCGTCGACGAGGTGGTCGCCGACCTCCGCCCGATCGACGACCCGCTGCCGTGGCTGGTCCACGACACCCGCGGGGTGAAGCAGGAGGTGCACGATCACGGGTGGCTGCGCATCCTGGATCTGCCGACCGCCCTGACCGCGCGCCGCTATTCCGCACCGATCGACACGGTCCTTCGCGTGGAGGACTCTCTGGGCTTCGCGAGCGGCGACTGGCGTCTGCGCGTCGATGACGCCGGGGTCGCGACGGTGGACGCGGCCGCGGGAGGCTCCGCGGTCGACGTCACACTCGACGTCTCGACGCTCTCCGCGCTCTACGCGGGGGGTGTCCGTGCGTCCACACTGCACGGTGCCGGACGGATCTCCGCCGAATCCGAGGCGGTCGAGGCGCTCGATCGGGCGCTCGTCGCCTTCCCGGCACCGTCGCTCGACATCTGGTACTGATTCCGGAGGGGGAAACGAAAGGGGCGCCACGACCGAAGTCGCGGCGCCCCTTCTCGTCTGACGATCAGCCGAGGGTGACCGCCGCGCGGATCAGCGCGGCCTGCTCAGCCGCGTGGACCTTCGAGGATCCGGTCGCCGGCGATGCCGAGGCCGGGCGCGACACCGGGCGGAACGAGCGGTCTCCGGGAACGTCGGCGAAGGCGAGCGCCAGGAACGGCCAGGCGCCCTGGTTCTCCGGTTCTTCCTGCACCCACACCAGTTCTGCGTTCGGGTAGGAGTCGGTGATGGCCTTGAGTTCGTCGATCGGCGTCGGGTACAGCTGCTCGAGCCGGACGAGGGCGACCTCGGGGTTCGGGTTCTTCTCGAGCTCGGCACGCAGATCCCAGTGCACCTTGCCCGAGTGCACGAGCACCCGCTTGACGGCGGTGCGGTCGAGCCCGCGGTCGTCATCGATGACCGGCTCGAAACGACCCTGCGTGAACGCCTCGACCGGGCTCGTCGCGCCGCGCAGACGCAGCATCGCCTTCGGTGTGAAGACGATGAGCGGCTTGCGCGGTCGGGCGTAGGCCTGGCGGCGCAGCAGGTGGAAGTACGACGCGGGGGTCGACGGACGCGACACGATCATGTTGTCCTGCGCGCACATCTGCAGGAAGCGCTCGATGCGTGCCGACGAGTGGTCCGGCCCCTGGCCTTCGTAGCCGTGGGGGAGGAGCAGGGTCACGCTGGACTGCTGTCCCCACTTCTGCTCGGCGGCCGAGATGTACTCGTCGATGACCGACTGGGCACCGTTGACGAAGTCGCCGAACTGGGCCTCCCAGAGCACGAGCGCCTCGGGAGCCTCCACCGAATAGCCGTACTCGAAGCCGAGGGCGGCGTACTCGCTGAGCAGCGAGTCGTAGACGAAGAAGCGCCCCTGAGCGTCGGAGAGGTTCGACAGCGGCAGCCATTCCTGGCCGTTCGCACGGTCGTGCAGGGTCGCGTGCCGCTGCACGAACGTGCCGCGGCGAGCGTCCTGGCCGGCGAGCCGGACGGGCGTTCCCTCCACCAGCAGCGAACCGAATGCGAGCAGTTCGCCGAAGCCCCAATCGATATTGCCGTTTCGGCTCATGTCGAGGCGCTTGTCCAGCAGCTGCTGGATCTTCGGGTGCACCGTGAAGCCCTCGGGCTTGTTCACGAAGGCGTCGCCGATCATCTGGATGACCTCGCTCGGCACACCGGTGATCTCGGGGGCACCGACCTGGTCGTCGACGGGGGCCTGCTCCGGAGCGATCGGCAGAGCGCCGGTCTCGGCGGCGTGCGTCTCGGCGAACGCGATCTCCAGGCGGTTCTGGAAATCGGCCTTGGCCTCGTCGTACTCCTGCTCGGTGATGTCACCACGGCCGACGAGCGACTCGGTGTACAGGCGGCGGACGGAACGCTTCGCCTGGATGAGGTCGGTCATCAACGGCTGCGTCATCGAGGGGTCGTCGCCCTCGTTGTGACCACGTCGGCGGTAGCAGACGAGGTCGATCACGACGTCACGGTGGAAGCGCTCGCGGTACTCGAACGCGAGCTGCGCGACGTGGATGACGGCCTCGGGGTCGTCGCCGTTCACGTGGAACACCGGCGCCTGGATCGTCTTGGCGACGTCGGTCGAGTAGATCGACGTGCGGCCGTCGTTCGGCGTCGTGGTGAATCCGACCTGGTTGTTCACGACCACGTGGATCGTGCCACCGGTGCGGTAGCCGCGCAGCTGCGACATCTGCAGCGTCTCGACCACGACACCCTGACCGGCGAAGGCCGCGTCGCCGTGCACGAGGATCGGCAGCCAGGCGAAGGTGCCGATCGGCTTGCGGTCCTGTTTGGCGCGGACGATGCCTTCCAGCACGCCATCGACGGTCTCGAGGTGCGAGGGATTGGCGGCCAGGTAGACCGGAAGCTCGGAGTCGTCGTCGGCGACGAAGGTGCCCTCGGTGCCGAGGTGGTACTTGACGTCGCCGGAACCGCGCTGGTTGCCCGGGGTCTGCGTGCCCTCGAACTCACGGAACACCTGGCCGTAGGTCTTGCCGGCGATGTTGGTGAGCACGTTCAGACGGCCGCGGTGCGCCATGCCGATCGCGGCGCCCTCGAGGCCGGCGGTCGCGGCGCCCTGAAGGATCTCGTCGAGCAGCGGGATGAGCGATTCGCCGCCCTCGAGCGAGAAGCGCTTCTGACCGACGAACTTGGTCTGCAGGAAGGTCTCGAAGGCCTCGGCCTCGTTGAGCTTGCGGAGAACCCGCAGCTGCTCGTCGTGGCCGGGCTTCTGGTACTTGACCTCCACCTTCTCCTGGAACCAGCGACGCTGCTCCGGGTCCTGGATGTGCATGTACTCAATACCGAGCGTGCGGCAGTACGAGTCGCGGAGCACCCCGAGGATGTCGCGGAGCTTCGCGATGCGCCGACCGCCGAACCCGCCGGTGACGAACTCGCGGTCCAGGTCCCAGAAGGTGAGGCCGTGGCTCTCGATCTCGAGGTCGGGGTGCGAGCGCTGCACGTACTCGAGCGGGTCGATGTCGGCCATCAGGTGTCCGCGCACACGGAACGAGTTGATGAGCTCCTGCACACGGGACTGCTTGTCGACGCGCTCGGCGAGGTCGACGGCGATGTCGGGGTTCCAGCGGATCGGCGCGTAGGGGATGCGCAGGGCCGCGAAGATGTCGTCGTAGAACCCGCGCTGGCCGATGAGCAGCTCGTGCACCTTCTTCAGGAACTCGCCGGAGCCGGCGCCCTGGATGACGCGGTGGTCGTAGGTGCTGGTCAGTGTGATCGTCTTGCCGATGGCGAGTTCGTTGAGCGTCTTCTCGCTCGCGCCCTGGAACTCGGCGGGGTACTCGAGGGCACCGGCACCGATGATGCAGCCCTGGCCCTTCATCAGACGCGGCACCGAGTGCACGGTTCCGATGCCACCCGGGTTCGTCAGCGACACCGTGGTGCCCTGGAAGTCGCCGGCCGTCAGCTTGTTGCCGCGGGCGCGGGTGACCAGGTCCTCGTAGGCGGAGAGGTACTCGGTGAAGGTGAGGGTGTCGGCGCGCTTGATGCTGGGCACCATGAGGGCGCGTGTGCCGTCGGGCTTGGGCAGGTCGATCGCGATGCCGAGGTTGACGTGCGCCGGCGCGACCACGGAGGGCTTTCCGTCGACCTCCGCGTAGAACACGTTCTGGCTGCGGAACTCGTCGAGTGTCCGGATGAGTGCCCAACCGATGAGGTGGGTGAAGCTCACCTTGCCGCCGCGGGTGCGTGCCATGTGGTTGTTGATGACGATGCGGTTGTCGATCATCAGCTTGGCCGGCACGGTACGCACGCTGGTGGCGGTCGGGACGGTGAGCGACTCGTCCATGTTCGCGGCGAGGGTCTTGGGCAGACCGCGCAGCGGCGTGACCTTGTCCTCTTCGGCGGGCGCCGGAGCGTCCTTCGACTCGGATTTCGCCGGCTTCGGGGCCTGGGCGGGGATCGGCGCGGCAGCGGCGGGCTTGGCCGTCGTGCGCGCCACCGGCTGCGAACCGATCACCGGGATCGGTGCGGTGACGGGATGAGCCGCCGCCGGCGCATCGGGCGTTGCCGCGGGAGCTGCGGAAGCCGTCTCGGAGTGGTACTTCTCCAGGATGGGCCACCACTCCTTGTCGACGGAGTCGCGGTTCACCTTGAACTGCTCGTAGAGCTCTTCAACGAGCCAGGAATTGGCTCCGAACCCCCCGTCGCCGTTGACGCCGGTCACCTGGTTCGACACTCTCGATCGCCCTCTTTCATCGCTGAAGCTCTCTGGTGCGGACGTCGACGCAGGATGCGTTCGGGCCCGCACACTCTCGACCAACAAGCCTAACGTGTTTCGCTATGGGAATCGTCGAAGCTGAGCGCCCACCGCGTCGCGATCTGGGTACCGTGGAAGCATGAAGTTCTCTGGAGAGCAGCCGACCGTCGATCTGACCTACTCCGACGTCTTCCTGGTACCGCGCAGATCCGCGGTCACCAGCCGTCTCCAGGTCGACCTTGCCCCGCAGGACGGCACCCCGGCGACCCTGCCACTCGTCGCCGCGAACATGAACTCCGTGACCGGCCCGCGCATCGCAGCCGTGCTCGCGCGGCGTGGCGCGCTGGGCGTGCTGCCCCAGGACCTGCCGCTGCAGGATCTCGATGCGGCGATCCGCGAGGTGAAGT
The DNA here is from genome assembly GCF_034650155.1 of Microbacterium sp. STF-2. Taxonomy (NCBI): domain Bacteria; kingdom Bacillati; phylum Actinomycetota; class Actinomycetes; order Micrococcales; family Microbacteriaceae; genus Microbacterium; species Microbacterium sp. STF-2. Next base: position 996,958 of record NZ_JARKMW010000001.1, on the reverse strand, counting down.
CGCAGCCCGTGCTCTGGGACACGCCCATCGTGCTGCCTCCCGAAGCATCGGCGGCCGATGCGCTCCGTCTGCTCCCGGCGACCAGCGGTCACGGGATCGTCGTCGCCCGCGGCACGGCGCCGATCGGCGTCGAGCGCATCCTCGGGATCCTCCCGGCGACCCGCCTGGCCACGGCGCTCCCCGATGCGCAGCTCGGCGATCTCGTGCACCACGGCACGCCGGCGATCGACGCGGACGACATCGGCTCGGAGCGGCACGCGTTCGATGTGATCACCGATGCAGGCGTCGAGATGGTGACCGTCGTGCACCACGGACACCTCGTCGGAACACTGAGCGCCCGGAGTGCGCTGCGCTCGACGCTCTACCGCCCTGCGGTCGATTCCGATGGGCGCCTCGCGGTCGCCGCGGCCGTCGGGATCAACGGCGACGTCGCGGCCAAGGCCAAGGCACTCGCAGCGGCAGGCGTCGACGTTCTGGTCGTCGACACCGCCCACGGCCACCAGGAGGGGATGCTGCGGGCTCTGCGCGCGGTCGCCGAGCTCGACCTCGGCCTCCCCGTCGTCGCAGGCAACATCGTCACCGCCGACGGCGTGGCCGATCTGGTCGACGCGGGGGCGTCGATCCTCAAAGTCGGCGTCGGCCCCGGCGCCATGTGCACCACCCGCATGATGACCGCGGTCGGTCGCCCGCAGTTCTCCGCCGTGCTCGAGACCGCGCAGGCGGCACGCGAGCTCGGTGCGCACGTCTGGGCCGACGGTGGCGTGCGCTATCCGCGCGATGTCGCTCTGGCCCTCGCCGCCGGCGCGGCCTCCGTCATGGTGGGATCCTGGTTCGCCGGCACCATCGAGGCGCCGGGAGAGTTGCAGCGCGACGCAGAGGGGCGTCTGTTCAAGGAGTCCTGGGGCATGGCGTCGACCAAGGCCGTCCAGGCGCGCTTCGGTCGCCTCGACGCCTACGAGCGTGCTCGCAAGGAGCTCTTCGCCGAGGGCATCTCCTCATCGAAGATCTATCTCGACCCGCTCCGTCCCGGGATCGAAGACCTTCTCGACATGATCACCTCCGGTGTCCGCTCATCCTTCACCTACGCCGGCTCCTCGTCTGTACCGGAGTTCCATGAGCGCGCCGTGGTGGGCCTGCAGTCGGCGGCCGGCTACGAAGAGGGCAAGGCGCTGCCGGTCAGCTGGTGACCGCGAGCGCACTCCCCGTCGTCTTCGGTACAATCGTCGGCATAATGGACGACCCTCCCAGTTGTAGAACATCGCCCCACTGTCCGCCTCTCTCACAGGAGAGGAACTTCTGATGGACTACATCATGTTGGGCGTGGGGCTCCTGCTCACGGTCGGCACCGGCCTCTTCGTGGCGAGCGAGTTCGCATTGGTGAACCTCGATCGCGCCGAACTCGAGGCCAGGCAGGCACGCGGTGAATCGCGGCTCTCGCTCACGATCAGCGCCCTCAGGCACACATCGACGCATCTCTCGGCGGCCCAGCTCGGCATCACGCTCACGACGCTTCTGACCGGTTACACGATGGAGCCGGCGCTGTCGAACCTCCTGCGCCCGACCCTCATCGCCTGGAACCTCCCTGAAGCGGCCGTCGCGCCGATCGCGACCATCGTGGCGATGCTGGTGGCGACGGTGCTCTCGATGATCCTCGGCGAACTCGTGCCCAAGAACTTCGCCCTCGCTCTGCCGCTGGCCACGGCGAAGCTCGTGATCCCTTTCCAGATCGCGTTCACGACCGTGTTCAAACCGGCCGTCGTGGTGCTCAACGGCAGTGCGAACGGCGTACTGCGCGGCATGGGGATCGAGCCGAAGGAAGAGCTCTCAGGCGCCCGCAGCGCGGAGGAGCTGTCATCGCTCGTGCGGCGGTCCGCCAACGCGGGCCTGCTGGAGGCCGACACCGCCTCGCTGCTCGACCGCACCCTCATGTTCTCGCGCCTCACGGCCGCCGACGTGATGACGGCCAGACCGAGCATGCACGCGATCGCTGCAGGCGACTCGGTGGACGACGTCATCCAGCTCGCGCGACGCACGGGCCACAGCCGCTTCCCCGTGTACGACGACGACCTCGACGACATCACGGGCGTCGTGCACCTGAAAGCCGCCATCTCGGTTCCGCGCGAGCGGCGCACGGAGGTGCCGGTGGGCGCTCTCGCGACGGAACCGCTCCGCGTTCCGGAGACCGTGCACGTCGACGCCCTGGTCGCGGAACTCCGTGCACGCGGTTATCAACTCGCGATCGTCGTGGACGAGTACGGCGGGACCGCGGGGCTGGTCACCTTGGAAGACCTCGTCGAAGAACTCGTCGGAGAAGTCGCCGATGAGCACGATCGCACCCGCGCGGGAGTCATCCGCAACCGGGAGGGCGTCACGTTCCCCGGAGAGCTGCGCCCGGACGAGCTGCGTCGCCGTGCCGGTGTGGAAGTACCCGAGGGCGATGTGTACGACACCGTCGGCGGCTACGTCATGAGCGTGCTCGAGCGCGTGCCCGCGGTGGGCGACGAGGTCTCTCTCGACAGCGGCGTGCTGCAGGTGGTCCGCATGGATGGCAGACGGGTGGATCGGGTGCGCTACGTGCCGAATCCCCTCGATGGCGATGAGGAGGTGACCCGATGAGCGATTGGGCAGGACTCGCCTGGCTCGTCGTGCTCCTGGTCGCGAATGCGTTCTTTGTCGGTGCCGAGTTCGCGGTGATCTCGGCCAGACGATCGCAGATCGAGCCTCGAGCCGACCAGGGCTCGCGCGCCGCGAAGACCGCGCTGTACGCGATGGAACACGCGACGCTGATGCTCGCGACGTCGCAGCTGGGCATCACGATCTGCTCGCTTCTCATCCTCAATGTGTCCGAGCCGGCGATCCACCATCTGCTCTCCGTGCCGTTGCACGCGCTCGGGTGGCCGGACGGTGCGGTCGACGCCGTGTCGTTCACGATCGCATTGGTGATCGTGTCCTTCCTGCACGTGGTGTTCGGCGAGATGGTGCCGAAGAACCTGGCGTTCTCGGTGCCGGACCGTGCCGTGCTGATCCTCGCCCCACCGCTGGTGTGGGTGTCGAAGGTGTTCATGCCCGTGATCTGGGTGCTCAACGCGGCAGCCAACGGCGTCCTGCGCCTGTTCCGGGTCGAGCCCAAGAACGAGGCCGCATCGACGTTCACGCTCGATGAGGTCGCGACCATCGTCAGCCAGTCGCGTCGCGAAGGCGTGCTCATGGACACGGCGGGAACAGTCGCCGCAGCGGTCGAGTTCACCGACAAGAAGGCGCGGGACGTCGCGGTGCCACTGAGCGATCTGGTCACGCTGCCCCAGTCGACGACGCCCGACGACATCGAGAAGGCGGTCGCACGATACGGGTTCTCGCGCTACGTGATCGTCGACGATGCATCCGTACCGATCGGCTATGTGCACCTGAAGGACATCCTCCGCGCGTCCGAAGGCCCCGACGCCGAGGCCAAGATGGTCGAGCCGGTTCCGGCCAAGCGCATCCACCACATGGTGCCGGTGCAGGAGGACACGGATCTCGAGGACGCCCTCGCGGTCATGCGTCGCGCGGGTCGGCATCTGGCGAAGGTGCGTGACGCGCAGGGCAACACCACCGCCGTTCTGTTCCTCGAGGACATCCTCGAGGAACTGGTCGGGGAGGTGCAGGACGCGACCCGCCGCTTCCGCGGACGCTGATCGTCGCTCGGACGACGAAGGCCGCCGACCCCTCTCAGGGGATCGGCGGCCTTCGTCGTCCGAGCACTGTTCAGCGCAGGCGGGCGCGCTCGTACTGCGGTGGCCAGACGATCTCGGCGTCGAGCTCGTGCGCGGCACGGAGCGCGAAATGGGGGTCGCGCAGCCACTCCCGTCCGGCGAAGATCGCATCCGCGGCTCCCTCGCTGAGCACCTGCTCGGCCTGGGCCGCCGCGGTGATGAGACCGACCGCCGATACCGGGATCCGACCGCCCTGACGCACGGTCTCGGCGAGCGGGACCTGATAGCCGGGGAAGACACTGATCCGCTGGTGCGCGACCAGGCCGCCACTCGAGACGTCGATCAGATCGGCACCTCGCTGCGCGGCCCAGTCGCCGACGATCGCCGCTTCCTCGGGTGTGAACCCGCCGTCGGCATGATCGGTGGCGGAGATGCGCACGAACAACGGCACATCGGCTCCTACGGCTTCGCGGACCGCGTCGACGACGCGCAGCAGCAGGCGGGCACGATTCTCGAGCGAGCCGCCGTACTCGTCCCTGCGCCGGTTCGACAGGGGAGACAGGAACTGGTGCAGGAGGTACCCATGCGCCCCGTGCACCTCCAGCACGTCGAACCCGGCGTCCGTCGCGCGCCGTGCTGCGGACGCGAATGCGTCGACCACGCGGTCGATCCCGGCGAGGTCGAGGGCGACCGGCTCGTCGAAGCCGTCGAAGGCGATGGCCGAGGGGGCGGATGTCGTCCACCCGCCATCGGCGGCCGGCACCGATCCGCGTTCGGGTGCCCAGGGCCACCACGTCGATGCTTTGCGGCCGGCATGGGCGAGTTGGATGCCGGCGTGGGCTCCGCGGTCATGGATCGCCTGGACGATCGGGGCGAGGGCGTCGCGCTGCTCGTCATCCCAGAGCCCCAGGTCACGCGGTGAGATCCGTCCCTCGGGGGCCACGGCCGTCGCCTCGGCGATGATGAGTCCCGCGCCGCCGGACGCGAACTGTGCGAGGTGCGTGTGATGCCACTCCTGGGCCACGCCGTCGACCGCGCTGTACATGCACATGGGCGAGACCCAGAGGCGGTTGCGGAAGTCGACGGAACGGATGCGCAGCGGGGAGAAGAGAAGACTCACGGTTCGACGGTACCGCCGCGCGGGTGCAGGACGGGCCGTCGCACTAACGTGGAGTCATGTTCGAGGTGCGCGAGTGGACACGCGGCGACACGGCGCGGTTGTTGCGTGCGCCGACCGCGGATGACGACAAGTACGCCCGCGGCGTGGTGGCGCTGCGCACCGGATCGCCCGCGTATCCCGGTGCCGCGGTGCTCGGCGTCGAGGCGGCGTGGCGGGCCGGGGCGGGCTTCGTCCGCTACGTGGGCGCGGAGCGGGTGGCGGATGCCGTTCTCGCCCGGCGACCGGAGACCGTCGCCGGGGCGGACACGGGGCGTTCGAGGGTCGACGCCTGGGTGATCGGATCGGGGACGGACCCGGCGCACCGCAGCGACACGGAATCCGGTGCTCTGGGGGAGATCCTCTCCGGCACCGCCGCCGTCGTGATCGACGCCGGAGCGCTCGATCTCGCCGAACGCGCGACGGCGCCGTTCCTCGTGACGCCCCACGCGCGGGAGTTCGTCCGGCTGCAGGAGAGGCTCGGAATGTCCTCGACCGCGGAGGATCGCGCGCAGGCCGCGCGGCACATGGCGGACACGCTCGGGGGCGCCGTGCTGCTCAAGGGCGCGCGTACGCTGATCGCGGCGCCGGACGGGACGGTCATCGCCGTCGAAGCGGGGACCGGCTGGCTGGCCACCGCGGGGACGGGCGACGTCCTCGCCGGCGCGCTGGGTGCCGTGCTCGCGGCGAATCCCGGACGCCCGATCGCCGAGGTCGCCGCGGCCGGAGCGTGGCTGCACGGCCACGCCGGGCGTATCGCCGCCGGCGTGCGTGACGGCGGGGCGGGGCATCCGATCGTCGCGATGGACGTGGCCGAGGCCCTTCCACTCGCGATTGCGGACGTCCTGGCGTGAATCGCGCGTCGACGGCCCGGGTGGTCGCGCTGTGGAGCGTCTTCCTCATCGTGCACGCGCTCACCGCATGGGCCGGCTGGGTCTACCCCAGCCAGCCCATGGGCGATGTGGTGCTCGTGTACGAGCCCTGGGCGTCCTCTGCACTCGGTGGGGGGCCGATCGTCGGTGTCACCGAGACATGGGTCTACCCTCAGCTCGCCCTCGTGCCGATGCTCGTCGCCGCCGTGCTCTCCGCGCCGCTCGTGCCTCTGCTCGGAGTATCCAGTGCGTATCTCGTCGGATGGGCGGTCCTGGTCGTGATCCTCGACGCTGTCGCCTTCGCTGTGCTGGTGGGGCGCGCGCCCTCGCACGCGCGCCGTGTCGCGGCCTGGTTCTGGTGCGGCGCGCTGGCGCTCCTCGGACCGATCGCGCTCTACCGGATCGATGCGATCACCGTCCCGATCGCCGTGATCGGCGGACTCTGGCTCGTGTCGCGGCCCGCTGTCGGGGCCGCTCTCCTCACGATCGGGGCATGGATCAAGATCTGGCCCGGCGCGCTCGTGCTCGCCGCCGTCGTCGCGCTCCGTGCGCGCGTGCGGGTGCTGGTCGCCGCAGCCGTCGTCAGTGTCGGGGTCGTCGCGACTCTGCTCCTGCTCGGGGCGGACACCGAGATCCTCGGCTTCCTGACCGAGCAGACCGGACGAGGGCTGCAGATCGAAGCCGTGGCCGCCACCCCCTTCCTGTGGCTCGCGGTCGCCGGCGCCGCCCGCATCGAGTACAGCTTCGAGATCCTGACCTTCCAGATCACCGCGCCTGGGGTCGATGCCGTGTCCGCCGCGCTCACGCCGCTCATGGTGCTCTCCGTGCTGGCGGTCACCGTGCTGGGCGCGCTCAAGGCGATGCGCGGTGCGATCTTCCCGCGACTGTTCCCGCCGCTCGCGCTCACACTGGTGACGCTTCTGATCGTCACCAACAAGGTCGGTTCACCGCAGTTCCAGACCTGGATGATCGCGCCCGTGATCCTGTGGCTCGTGCTCGACCGGGCCCGAGCACGCGTTCCCGCCGTCCTCGTCCTCGCGCTCTGCCTGCTCACGTGCCTCGTCTATCCGATCGGCTACGACGGGCTGCTGAGGGCCGACGCCCTCTCGGTCGCCGTCCTCACGGTGCGCAACATCCTTCTCGTCGTCCTGCTCGTCCTCGCAGCCCGCGCTCTCGTGCGCGTGCCCGTCCGTCATCCGAAAACCCAGGAGTGAAACCATGCTGATCGCCTTCTCCGTCGCCCCGAGCGGCACCACCTCCGCGGGAGCAGAGCGCACCGATGCCTCCGTGCACGACGCCGTGGCCGCTGCCGTACGGGTGGTGCGCGAGTCCGGACTGCCGCACCGCACCACGAGCATGTTCACCGAGATCGAGGGACCGGACTGGGACACGGTCATGGACGTCGTGAAGCGTGCGACCGAGGCCGTGATGCCCTTCGGCTCGCGGGTCTCGCTCGTGCTCAAGGCCGACATCCGCCCGGGCTACTCCGGAGAGCTGGACGCGAAGATCGAGCGGCTGGAAGCAGCCATCGACGAAGCAGCGGTCGAGGAGTCCGGTGACTGATTCCCCGTCGTCCATGTCGATCGCTCTTCGACCGGCGACGGCCGACGACTCCGAGTGGATCGCGGAACTCCGCGCCGAAGTGCTTCGGGCCGACCTGGAGCGGCTGGGGCGTTTCGACGAGACCCGCGTCCGGCAGCGGTTCCGTGATGCGTTCGAACCGACGCAGACCCGGATCATCGTCGTGGACGGCACCGATGTCGGCTCGGTCGCCATCCGTGCGGAGGGGGAGTCCCGCTGGCTGGAGCACTTCTACATCGCGACCTCGCATCAGGGCCGTGGTCTCGGTGACCGCGTGCTGGGGATCGTGCTCGATGACACGACCTCGTATCGACTCAACGTGCTCCAGGGCAGCCCGGCACGGCGTCTCTACGAACGCCACGGTTTCGTCGTCGACACCCAGGATGACGTTGATGTCTTCATGACGCTCGATCGCGCGGGGCGGGCGACCTCCGGGTCCGACGGCCGCTAAGCTGATCCGGTGAATCCCTCGACTGAATCGAGGGGTGCGGCGAAGTGGGCGCTCCTCTCCCTCGCCATCGGCAGCTTCGGCATCGGCATGACCGAATTCGTGGTCATGGGCCTGCTGCCCAACATCGCCGCCGACCTGCTGCCTTCGCTCTGGGCGACCAGCCAGGAAGATGCGCTGAGCCAGGCCGGCTGGCTGATCTCGCTCTACGCGCTCGGTGTGGTGGTGGGCGCACCGACCATCGCCGGCTTCGTCGCGCGTTACCCGCGGCATCGGGTGATGATCGTGCTGGCCCTCGCGTTGACGGTGTTCAACGCCCTCACGGTCGTGCTGCCCACGTTCGAGCTCGTCGCCGCGTCGCGCTTCCTCGCCGGGCTGCCGCACGGTGCATACTTCGGCATCGGTGCGCTCGTGGCCGCCGATGTGATGGGGCCGGGCAACCGCGCCAAGGGTGTGGCGTTCATCCTCACCGGCCTCACGGTCGCCAACGTCGTGGGCGTGCCGTTGGGGACGTTCCTCGGGCAGCAGTGGGGCTGGCGCTCCGCCTTCGCCGTCGTGGCGCTCGTCTTCGCTCTCGCCACCCTCTGCATCGCGCTCTTCGTCCCGGAACATCCGGGAGACCCGGGGCGCACGATGCGCCAGGAACTGCGGGTGTTCCGTATCCCGCAGGTGTGGTTCACCCTGGGCGTCGGCGCGATCGGTTTCGGCGGATTCTTCGCCGTCTACAGCTACATCGCCCCGCTGGTGACCGAGGTCTCCGGCTCCCCGGACTGGGTGGTGCCGATCGTCCTCGTGCTCATGGGGCTCGGGATGACGGCGGGAAACCTCGTCGGCGGTCACCTCGCCGACATCGACCTGCGCCGCACGCTGCTCTTCGGACTCGCCGCCATGGCCGTGGTCTTCGCGCTGCTGGCGTTCCTGTCGTTCTGGATCGTCAGCCTGGCCGCGGTGGTGCTGGTGGTCGGGTTCGTCTCCTCCGTGCTGAGCCCGACGATCCAGACCCGGCTCATGGACGTGGCGGGCGACAACCAGTCGATCGCCGCAGCCATGAACCACTCGGCGCTCAACATCGGCAACAGCCTGGGCGCGTTCCTCGGGGGCGTCGTCATCGCCGCCGGCTGGGGCTTCACCGCACCGGCATGGACCGGTGCCGCGCTCGCCGTGGCCGGTCTGCTGATCGCGCTGCTCTCGTACCGCGTCGAAGGACGTCGCCCGGCGGCAGCGGAGCTCGTCGCCTCGTAGTTTCGCCGCGGTCGGTCCGGTCGTAGAGTGACGGGGTGAGTGCCCCCGAGCTGTCCCTGCCCGTCGCCGGCACTGCTGTGCTGCTGCGCGCGTCGGACCCCGCCTTCGAGGTGCTGCTGATGCGTCGACCCGATCGCGGGTCGTTCGCGGGTGCATGGGTCTTCCCCGGGGGCAAGGTCGAACCGGGCGACGTCCACGACGGCGACGACGAGTCCGAGAACGCGCGCCGTGCCGCGATCAGGGAGACGCGCGAGGAGGTGGGCCTCGCTGTCGACGACCTCGTGGTGCTCTCCGAGTGGCAGCCGCCGGTGGAGGCCCCCACGCGTATCCGCACCTGGTTCTTCCTCGCCGAGGCGCCGGACGGAGAGCCTTCGCCCGCTGCCGACGAGGTCGCGGAGATCGCCTGGGTGCCGGCGGCGGAGGCGCTCGCGAGGCACGCGGCGGGGGAGTGGACGCTGTATCCGCCGACGTGGATCACGCTCCACCAGCTTGCGGCGTTCAGCGACGTGGAATCGGCCCTGTCGTCGGGCGGTGCGGCGCAGCTGTTCCAGACCCGGGTGCTCGAGTCCGAAGCCGGGCGTGCCTTCGCCTGGGAGCAGGGACACCTCGAGGCGGGCGCGCTGCCCTGGCGGTTCGTCGCGACCTGAGCGGCCGGGGTCAGCTGTCGAGCAGATGCCGCAGGTTCGAGCCCACCGCCTCGGTCTCGATCAGGAAGCCGTCGTGCCCGAAGTCGCTCGTGATCACCACGGCTTCGTCGTCGATGACATTCGGGATGCTGCGGGCGATGCGCTGCTGTCCGTCGACGGGGAAGAGGCGATCGCTGTCGATGCCGAGAACCAGCGTGGTGGCGGTGACGCCGCGCAGCGCCTCTTCGACGCCCCCTCGTCCACGGCCGACGTCGTGCGAGTTCATGGCCTCGACGAGCGTGACGTAGCTGTTCGCGTCGAAGCGGCGTGTGAACTTGTTGCCGTGGAAGTCGAGATACGACTCCACGGCGAAGCGACCGCCGTGCCCGAGCGGCGACACGTCGGACTGCCACGAACGCTGGAAACGCTGGTTGAGCTCGATCGGGCTGCGGTAGTTCAGCAGGGCCATACGGCGCGCCAGGGCGAGGCCGCGGTGCGGGCCGTCGCCGTCACCGAGGTCGTAGTACTCGCCGCCCTGGAACCGCGGATCCATCCGGATGGTCTCCAACTGCACGGTGTTGAGCGCGATCTGGTCGGCGGTGGTCACCGGGGGAGATGAGAGCACGGCGAGGCGCTGCACGCGCTCGGGATGTGTGGCCGCCCACTCCAGCGCATGCATCCCGCCCATGGAACCGCCGATGACAGCGGCCCAGCTCTCGATGCCGAGCGCATCCGCCAGGCGGACCTGGGCGGCGACCTGGTCACGGATCGTGAGGTACGGGAAACGGGAGGCCCACTCGTAGCCGTCGGGGGCGACGCTCGCGGGGCCCGTCGAGCCCTGGCAGCCGCCCAGCATGTTCGGGGCGATCACGAACCAGCGGTCCGTGTCGAGCGGAGCTCCCGGACCCGTGATGTCCTCCCACCAGCCCGCGGTGGGGTGCCCGGATCCCGCTGCGCCGCGCACATGGCTGTCCCCGGTGAGCGCGTGCAGCACGAGCACGGCGTTGTCCCGTGCCGTGTTCAGCTCGCCCCAGGACTCGTAGGCGATGCGGATGCCGGGGAGCTCGGCGCCGCTCTCCGTCGAGAAGGCGCCGAAGGCGGCGAACCGGCGACCGCCCACCGGGTCTCCGTCACGCCATGCTCCGGTCGCCGGCGGGCGGGCACGGAGCAGCCTGACGTCGGCCTCCGTCACGGGCGCCGAGGGCACCGTGTCCTCGGAGGTCGTCTGCCAGTCCATGCTCCCATTCTCGCCTGGTCCGCGACTCGTCGGTGGCAGGTTACGCTCCGATGTCCCGACCCTCCCGACCGCGACGATCGAGGCGGCCCGTCGGCATCGTCGCGTCGGTCGTCGGTCGTCGGTCGTCGGTCGTCGGTCGCGGTCGTCGGTCGTCGGTCGCGGTCGTCGGTCGTCGGCAGGTGTATCAGCGCACTCGGGTCAGGGTGGCGAGATGATCGCTGTTCCCCGCCCGTATCGTGCCCGACGTGACGACATCGAGGCCGCGGACGAAGACCTGGTCGATGCGTACGAGGGGGAAGGCGACGGGCCAGGTGAGCCCGAGGCTCCCATCCGTCGGACGCACCCAATCGGCTTCCGCGCGCAAGGCCGTCAGGCTCGGATCGGTCGACGGTGCGTTGAAGTCGCCGACGGCGATGAGGGAGTCCGCAGGGTCGGAGCCGACCTGGTCCGCGAGTCCGCTCAGCATCGTGTCGCGGTCCTGCTGGTGCCCCGGCCGCACCGACGCGGCGTGCATCACGTAGACGGCGACCGGCGTGGACGGCACCTGCACCTCGACACGGAGCGCACGCTTCCAGCTGAGTCCCAGCGTCAGGGGCTCGGCGTTCGCGAGGGGATATCTGCTCCACACACCGACGGTTCCGACCGTGTACGAATGCGGGTACTGCCCGGCGAGGGCGTTCTGCGCCGCGGAGAGGCTGTCTCCATCGAGCTCCACGAGGGCGATCACATCGGCGCCGCTCTGCGCGAGCTCGGTCGCGGATGCGGCGGCCCCGCCGGATCGCGCCCTCACGTTCTGGCTCACGACCGTCAGCCCGGAAGCGGAGGCCGACTCCGACCCCGGCGGACCGGGGAGGGCGGGAAGAGCCGGTGCCATCGCGAGGATCCACAGGAGTGCGGGAACCAGGATCACGACGACCACTCGGCGGGCGAGGAACAGCGCGGCGATCAGCAGTGCGAGAAGCACGAGACCGAGCCAGGGGAGGGCGGCAGCGACCGCTGTGCCGACGATTCCGGGGATCCAGCCGCCGGCGATGACGAGCAGCACGGCGACGCCGGCGGCGGCGAGCCATCGCGCGCGGGTCGTCGTCACGCGTCGGACGCGCGGCGGTCGGTGTTCGACGTCGATCATGCTCTCCTCACGGCGGTCTTCCATTGTCGAGGCCGTCGCCTGTGGGTCGGCCGGGTGAAGACGTCGCCTGCACGCGAAGATGCCCCGGAGCTCGGGCTCCGGGGCATCTCGTGGGGTGTGCGGGTCAGGCGCGCGCGGCCTCCGACACGGCGCGGGCCGCGGCGAGAGCCTGCTCGAGGTCGGCCTTGAGATCATCGACGTTCTCGATGCCGACGGAGAGTCGGACCAGGCCCGGCGTGACTCCGGCGGTGAGCTGCTGCTCCGGCGTCAGCTGCGCATGCGTGGTCGATGCAGGGTGGATGACGAGCGAGCGCACGTCGCCGATGTTGGCGAGGTGGCTGAACAGCGACAGGCTGTTCACGAACTCGCGTCCGGCTTCGACGCCGCCCTTCAGCTCGAACGACAGCACGGCGCCGACGCCCTTGGGCGCGTACTCGTTCGCCTTGGCGTACCAGGGTGAAGAGGGCAGACCAGAGTAGTTGACCGTCGCGACATCGTCGCGGCCGTCGAGCCACTCGGCGATCTCCTGGGCGTTCTGCACGTGGCGCTCGATGCGCAGGGACAGGGTCTCGACGCCCTGGATGAGGTTCCAGGCGCTCTGCGGGGCGATGGCGGATCCGAGGTCGCGCAGGAGCTGCACGCGGGCCTTGATGATGTACGCGAGCGGGTCGCCGACGGCGGCGGTGTAGCTGGCGCCGTGGTACGAGGGGTCCGGCACCGTGAGGCCGGGGAACTTGTCGACGTTCTTCGACCACTCGAACTTTCCGCCGTCGATGATGACGCCGCCGATCGTGGTGCCGTGGCCGCCGAGGAACTTCGTGACCGAGTGCACGACGATGTCGGCGCCGAACTCGAACGGACGGATCAGGTACGGGGTGGCGATCGTGTTGTCGACGATCAGCGGGACGCCGTTCTCGTGGGCCACATCGGCGACGGTGCGGATGTCGAGGATGTTGATCTGCGGGTTTCCGATCGTCTCCGCGAAGAACAGCTTCGTGTTCGGGCGGACCGCTCGACGCCACTCCTCGGGGTCGTCTTGGTTCTCGACGAACGTGACCTCGATGCCGAGCTTCGCGAGCGTGTACTTGAAGAGGTTGTAGGTGCCGCCGTAGATGGAGCTCGACGCGACGAAATGGTCGCCGGCCTGCGCGATGTTCAGGACCGCGAAGGTCGACGCTGCCTGGCCGCTGGCGAGCACGAGAGCACCGGTGCCGCCTTCGAGCGCGGCGAGACGCTGCTCGAGCACGTCCTGCGTCGGGTTCTGGATGCGGGTGTAGATGTTGCCGAACTCCGCGAGGGCGAACAGGTTAGCCGCATGGTCCGCACTGTCGAACACGTACGAGGTGGTCTGGTAGATCGGCGTGGCACGTGCCTTGGTGACCGGGTCGGGGGCAGCGCCCGAGTGGATCTGCTTGGTCTCGAAACGCCAGGACTCGGGTGCGGACATGTGATTCCCCCAGGAGTGGTCGGAAGGTCGTGTGGCGGATGCCGTTGCAGCGACAGTACGGAATATCGCTGTCTGTCAACAACAGACGGGAAATGTGACGTAACAGAGCGGAGGCCCGGAATCCTGCGGCGGATCGATCGACGACAACCCCAGGGGGGAGTCCGCATTCCGGGGAGAACGCCGTACGGTGGAGGCATGGTGAACAGACGAGCAGTGGTGACAGGTGCGAGTTCGGGCATCGGCGCGGCGACGGTGCGTGCCCTCCGTGCCCGGGGATGGGACGTCGTGGGGGTCGCGCGACGCGAGGACCGACTGTCGGCGCTCGCCGCGGAGACCGGAGCCTCGGCCATCGCCTGCGACCTCACCGATGCCTCCGCCGTCGACGCGCTCGTGGGCGAACTCGAGCGGTCGGGCCCCGTGCACGCTCTCGTCCAGGTCGCCGGCGGTGCTCGCGGCACCGACCGCATCGAGGACGCATCGGTCGAGGACTGGCAGTGGATGTTCGACGCGAACGTGCTGGCGAGCCAACGTCTCGTCGCGGGTCTGCTCCCGCTCCTGCGCCGAGCCGCGGCAGCGGACGGTCACGCGGATGCGATCTTCGTCACCTCCACGGCTGCGCAGACCGCGTACGCCGGCGGTGCAGGCTACAACGCCGCGAAGGCCGCGGAGTCGATGCTGGTGAAGGTGCTCCGTCAGGAACTCAACGGCGAGCCGATCCGTGTGGTCGAGGTGGCGCCGGGAATGGTGCACACCGAGGAGTTCACGCTCAATCGCCTGGGCGGAGACTCGGTCGCTGCCGAGGCCGTGTACGCGGGTGTCGACGCCCCGCTCGTCGCCGACGACGTCGCCGACGTGATCGCGTATGCGCTGGAGTCGCCCGGACGCGTGAACCTCGACCTGATCACGATGCGGCCGGTAGCGCAGTCCGCGCAGCACCTGCTCGCCCGCGGCCCGCTGCGGGTGCGCTCCATCGACTGACGATGGCCCAGACTCTCGCAGAGCTCGCCGAGGGCGGGCTGATCGACGCCGGATGGGCGGAGGCGCTGGCCCCCGTCCAGGACACGATCACCTCCCTGGGGGAGCGGCTCCGCGACGAGCAGGAGGCAGGGCGGGGATACCTGCCGGCGGGCGCGAACGTGCTCAGGGCCTTCCAGCGGCCGCTGTCCGACGTCCGCGTCCTCATCACCGGGCAGGATCCCTACCCCACGCCCGGACATCCCATCGGACTCTCGTTCGCCGTCGATCGCGATGTGCGCCCGCTGCCGCGCAGTCTCTCGAACATCTACAAGGAGCGCGAGACCGACCTGGGCATCCCTCCCGCACCGCACGGTGATCTGACGGCGTGGAGCGATCAGGGCGTCCTCCTGCTCAACCGTGTGCTCACCGTGCGTCCCGGTGAGGCGGCCTCTCACAGAGGGTGGGGGTGGGAGAAGGTCACGGAGCTCGCGATCCGTGCGCTCGTCGCGCGCGATCAGCCGCTCGTCGCGATCCTGTGGGGGAAGGACGCAGCCAACCTGCGGCCCCTCCTCGGGGAGACGCCGGTCATCTCCTCGGCTCATCCATCCCCGCTCTCGGCCCGCCGCGGCTTCTTCGGATCACGTCCGTTCTCGCGGGCGAACGCCCTCCTCGAGGAACGGGGTGCCGAGCCCGTGGACTGGAGGGTGGAAGGCGAAGCCTCTCCCTCTCTAAGCTGAGCGCATGCAGTTCGAGCCGGGGGACCGTCGTCGTGTCCTGCCGCGCCACCTGCGGCCTGCGCCCGCGCCCGAGATCTTCTCGTACATGATCCGCGCCGCGCGGCCTGCCGACCTGCCCCATGTGCGCGAGATCTACAACCACTTCGTGAGCAATTCGGCCGTGACACTCGACGAGCGACGCAGCAGCATTCCCTACTGGCGCGACAAGTACGCTCTGCTCGCCCGGCTCGAGCTTCCGTTTCTCGTCGCGGTGTCCCCGGGCGGCGAGGTGATGGGCTACGCCCTCGCGCAGCCATGGGCAGGCAAGAACGCCTACAAGTACACCGTCGAGGATTCGATCTACCTCGGTCCCGGTGCGGGAGGCAAAGGCCTGGGGGCGGCGTTGCTGCAGGCCCTCATCGATGCCTGCGAGCAGATCGGCCTCCGAGAGATGGTCGCGGTCATCAGCGACCACGGTGCGGAGGCGTCGATTCGACTGCACGAGAAGCTCGGCTTCGTCGAAGCGGGACGGATGGGACGCGTCGGGTACAAGTTCGGCCGAGACCTCGGCACCGTGTACATGCGCCGCGTGCTCAAGCCGACAGGGCGGCGGCGGGGAGGGCTCTTCGGCTCGCGGCGCTGAGGACGCTCGTCCGGTCTCGCGATCGATCTCTCAATGCCCGGGGCCGGCGGGGATGACGGGGATGGCCGAGAGCAGCCTCTTCGTGTAGTCCTGTGTCGGATGCAGGAGCACGTCGCGAGTAGCGCCCCGCTCGACGATATGGCCGTCCTTCATCACGACGACCGTGTCGCACAGGTTCTGCACCACTCCGATGTCGTGCGACACGAGCACCAGCGTGAGGGCGGTCGTGTGTCGCAGTTCGATCAGCAGCTCGAGGATCTGGGCACGAACG
The DNA here is from genome assembly GCF_034650155.1 of Microbacterium sp. STF-2. Lineage (NCBI taxonomy): Bacteria > Bacillati > Actinomycetota > Actinomycetes > Micrococcales > Microbacteriaceae > Microbacterium > Microbacterium sp. STF-2. Next base: position 980,941 of record NZ_JARKMW010000001.1, on the reverse strand, counting down.
GTCACGTCCAACGCCGACAGCGGCTCGTCGCCGACCAGGATCCGCGGGCCATGCACGATCGCTCGCGCGAGGGCGATCCGCTGCCGCTGCCCGCCCGAGAACTCATGCGGATAGCGGTCACCCATCTCGGGTTCGAGCCCGACCCGGGCGAGCACCTCCCGCACACGCGCACGGTGATCCCCCTCGATGCCGAGGGCCCAGAGCGGTTCTCGCACGATCTGACCGGCCGTCATCCGGGGGTCGAGCGACGCGTACGGGTCCTGGAACACCAGCCCTGTCTCGCGGCGCAGCCAATGCAGGGACCTCGCCGATGCGGTGGCGTCGACCGGGCGGCCGCCGACGGCGATCGTGCCGGACGTCGGTCGGTCCAGTCCCAGCAGCAGCCTGACCAGCGTGGACTTGCCCGATCCGGATTCGCCGATGATGCCGACGGACGATCCTTCGACGATGTCGAGGTCGGTGGGAGCCAGGGCGGTCTGCGTGCGGGTGCGCTCGAATGCGGAGCGTTTCGGGACGAAGAAGTCGCGACTGAGCCCTCGGGCTTCGATCAGACTCACGCGGCACCCCCGTCCGGACGCCACAGGGTCGCCGTTGCATCCCGCAGCAGCCCCTGGGTGATGGGCGAGGACGGTGCGGAGAGAAGGGTCGAGACCGGGGCGGCTTCGACGACGTGCCCGTGTTCGAGCACGACTCCCTCGGTCGCGACCTGTGCGAGCACGGCGAGGTCGTGGGTGATGAACACGAGGGACATGCCCTCGTCCGCGACGAGCGCGAGCAGCAGGGAGAGGATCTCGGCCTGGATCGTGACGTCGAGCGCGGTCGTCGGCTCATCGGCGATGAGCAGTCTCGGACGACACGCGAGTGCCATCGCGATGGCGACACGCTGGCGCTGACCGCCGGAGAGTTGGTGCGGGTACCGGTCCACGATCGACGCGGGGTCGGGAAGCCGCACTCGTGCCGCTTCCGCGATCGCCCTCTCCCGGGCCTCGCGGCGTCCGAGTCCCTCGTGGATGCGGATCGATTCCGCGATCTGCCGCCCGACGGTCCTGATCGGATTCAGTGCCGTGCGCGGCTCCTGGAACACGATGCCGATGTCGTCGCCGCGAAGGCGGGCCAGCTCGCGATCCGGCATCCCCACCAGCTCGGTGCCGTTCCAGCGGATGCTCCCGCTCGTGGTCGCGCCGTCCGGGAGCAGTCCCAGCACAGCGAGCGCGGTGAGGGACTTGCCGGACCCGGACTCGCCGATGAGTCCGAGTCGCGCGCCGTCGGGCACCTCGAAGGAGATGCCGTCGACGACGTGTCGCCCATCGATCTCGACCACGAGGTCCTTCACGGAGAGGCTCATGCGACCACCCCCGGGGTGTGGATCTCGGCGGCGCGATGCCGCAGCGTCGGATCGGTCGCCTCGCGCAGACCGTCGCCCAGCAGGTTCAGCGCGAGGACGGTGATCGTGATCGTGAGCCCCGGCCAGAGCACGGACAGCGGATGCACCCCGATATACCGTTGGAGGTCGGCGAGCAGCAGGCCCCAGCTCGGTTCGACCACCGAGGCGCCGAAACCCAGATACGAGAGACCGGCTTCGGCGAGGACTGCGACCGCCATCGACCACGACAGCTGCACGATGAAGACGGGGGCGACGTTCGGCAGCAGGTGTCGCACGAGGCTCTGAGCAGGCGTGACCCCCGCGGCTCGCGCAGCCAGGACGAAGTCGCTCTGCTGCACACGGCGCAACTCGGGGCGGGTGACGCGCGCGATGTTGACGCCGAAGCCGATTCCCACCGCCCAGATCACCACCCAGAGGGATCCGCCCCAGACCGAGGAGATCATCATGGCGATCAGCAGCACGGGGAATGCGATCAGGATGTCGACGAGTACCGCCACGGTCTCACGCAGCCAGCGTGCGGTCAGGGCTCCGAGGGCTGCGAGTGCGATACCGACCACGGTGGCGACGAGCCCTGCTCCGATGCTCACGAAGACGGTCGTGCGGGCACCCGCCATCAGCAGGCTCAGGATGTCGCGACCCGTGTCGTCGGTGCCCAGCAGATGCGGCCAGCTCGGCGGCAGCCAGCGATCGCCGATGTCCGATGCCTGCGGATCGAAAGGTGTCCAGAAGAGGGCGACGAGCGCGGTGAGGGCGATCACGACGACGACGATGGCACCGAAGCGCCCCGTCGAGGTGTCCCACAGTCGGCCCAGCCAGCGCGGGGTCATGCGGCCTCCCGCTGTCGAGGGTCGATCGCGCGGTGCACGAGGTCGACCAGGAAGCCCACGACCAGCACGAATCCGGTGAGCACGAGCAGCTCGCTCTGCACCTTGATGAGGTCTCGCGTTCCGACATCGGCGACGAGCATGCGTCCGATCCCCGGGAGGGTGAACAGCTGCTCGATCACGACCGATCCGACGATGATGCCGGCGACCTGGAGGCCGAGCACCGTGATGATCGAGAGACCGACGGCCGGGATGCCGTGCTGGATGAGCGCTCGGGTGCGAGTGAGCCCCTTCGCCGCGGCGGTGCGGACGAAGTCCTGTCCTGCGGCTTGGAGCGTCGCACTGCGTACGAATCGCATCAGCATCGCCCCCTCCACGATCCCGATCGTCAGCGCGGGGAGCAGGAGCGACTCGATCGCCCTTCCGGGCGTCGACCAGCCGGTGCGGGGGAACCCCTGCGGTGGAAGCCAGCCCAGCCAGACCGAGAAGACGACGATGAGCATCATGCCGGCCCACACCACGGGGACGGCGGCCAGCGCCTGAGCGCCGACGCTGAGCGCGGTGCCGCCGCGTCGGTTGCGCAGGAGCGCGGCCAGGATGCCGAAGGGCACGGCGATGAGCACGGCGATCAGGAGCGACATGATGCCGAGCGGGACGGTGACCTGGGCCTTGAGGAGGAGCTCTTCGCCGACGGAGGCGCCCGACAGCAGAGACGTGCCGAGGTCGCCGCGGACGATGCCGCCGATCCAGTCGGTGTACTGGGCGAGCAGAGGCCGGTTCAGTCCGAGGGATTCGCGCAGGGCCTCGACCTCGGCGGGGGAGGCCTGGGTGCCGGCGATGAGCTGTGCGACATCGCCGGGGAAGACGCGGAGCGTCAGGAAGATGAGCACGCTCGACACGAGGAGCCCTGCGATGAGCAGGGCTCCTCGGACGAGCGCATAGCGGATCACGAAGGGGTGACCGCTCGCTACTTCTCGGCGGAGACGGTGACGCCCGCGAGGTTGATGCGCGAGTTGATCGAGTCCTCGGGGAAGCCGGCCACGATCGGGCTCACCGCCGTGATCGTCTCGCCGTTGTAGAGCCAGTCGGCGGCGTGGTCCTCCGACACGATGCGTGCGGCCTGCGCGAGCAGGTCAGCGGACTTGTCCGGGTCGACCTCGGCCAGTGCCTTCGCGTACAGGTCCTGCACCTCGGCGTTGTCGTAGCCGAAGTAGTAGTCCGGGTCGGCGAAGTTGCCGAAGTCCCGCGGCTCGACGTGCAGAACAAAGCTGAGGTCGTAGTCGTGGTTCGTGTAGACGTCCTCCAACCAGGTGGGGAACTCGACGGAGTTGACTTCGAGCGTCACGCCGATCTTCTTGAAGTCCGAGATCAGGACCTTCGGCACGGTCGTGCCGTAGAAGGAGGGGATCGTGAGCGTCAGCTCCAGGTCCTTCTGGCCGGCCTCTGCGAGCAGGTCCTTGGCCTTCTCGGGGTCGTAGGAGATCACGTCGGACAGGTCTTCGTAGCCGGGGTCGAGCTCGGGGATCGGCCCGTACAGCGCGGTGCCGGCGCCGACCGCCTCGATGAGAGCTTCGTGGTCGATGGCGAGCCGGAGTGCTTCGCGCACGCGGACGTCGTCGAGCGGGGCCTTCTTGTTGTTGAAGGCGAGAGTGGCCTTATCGGTGGTGCGCCCGGTCGTGAGTGCGAAGTCTCCCGAGTCCTCGAGCTGCGGCGCGAGGTTCGGATCCACGGCCGTGAGCACGTCCACGTCGCCGGCCAGCGCGGCGTTCACCCCCGCGGTGAAGTCGGGGATGTACTGGAACTCGACCTGAGCGACGCCGGCCGGATCGCCCCAGTAGGCGTCGTTGCGCGCGAAGGTGATGGTGCTGCCCTTGTTCCAGCGCGTCAGGGTGAAGGGACCGGTACCGTTCTCGGCCGTCTTCAGATCGGTGGTGTCTCCGGTCTTGAACACCAGACCGGCGGGCCCCGTGAGGGCGAACAGGAAGTTCTGGTTCGGTGCGGACAGCACGATCTCGACCGTCGTCGGGTCCGGTGCAGTGATCGCCGTCACCGAGGCGAAGTCCGCGTTGCCCTGGACGGTCGCATCCGTGCGCACGGTCTCGTACGAGGAGACGACGTCGGCGGACGTGAGCGGCGTGCCGTCGTGGAAGACGACGCCGTCGTTCAGGGTGAACGTGTACGTGAGACCGTCGGACGAGACGGTGTAGTCGGAGGCGAGGCGACCCTCGATCTCATTGTCCTGCGTGCGGGTGACGAGACCCTCGTAGATGTTGTCGATCAGGATCTGCTCGAGCGCGGCACCACTGGTGTGGCGGATGTCGAGATTGGTCGGCTCGAGGACGAGCCCGACGTGGAGGGTGGCGCTCGGGTCGGGTGTTCCCGCTGCGCTGCTGGGCTCGGGCTCGGTGGTGCCGGAGCAGGCGCTCAGGATCACGGCGGTGGCCGCGAGCGCGGATATCAGCGCGAGACGTCGGGTGCGTCGGAACATGGGCGTTTCCTCTCGGTGCGGCAGCTGCTGTGTGCCGTGGAATCGAGCCTAGAGATGTGAGGCGGGGTGCGGGTCGTGTATGGAACGGAGAGTCATATTCCGGCGGCGGGTGCTGCCGAGCCGATGAGACCGGCGAGAGCGGTCGGTGCCGTCTCCTGCACGTTATGGGTCGCATCGAGGACGACCAGCTGCGCCGCAGGCACGCGTCGCTGGAGCTCGGCGGCATCGGCTTCGCTGACGAATCCTCGTGCGGCCCGCACCAGGGTGATCGGCGCGCTGACTGCGGCCAGGTCATCCCAGCCCGTCTCGTGCAGCACCGACGGGGCGGTTACCGATCCGGGGTCGTGAGCGGCGAGAGCCTGGGCGGCGAGGTGCGCGAAGTGGTGCTTCCACTCCACGCGTCCGTCCTCGCGTACGCGCGTGTTCAGGAAGACACCGCGTTCGGTCTCGGGGCGAGATCCGCCGAAACCGAGCGCGATCGCCTTGTCGACGAGTTCGTCCCGCGTGGCGAAGTCGGTCGGGCCCGCGTAGAACTCGCGCAGCGCCGCGGGTCCGGCTGTCACGTCGATCCCTGGCGTGATGTCGACGATGATGAGCTCGGACACCAGATCGGGTCGTGCGGCTGCGAGCGCGGCACCGGTGAGTCCTCCGAGCGACTGGCCGACCACGACCTGGGGCTGCGTGGCCCAGGCGTCGAGCGCGGCGGCCACGTCGCGGGCGAGCGTTCGCGGCGTGTAGTCGATGTCGTCACGCCAGGAGGAGTCGCCGTGCCCGGCGAGATCGATCGCGAGCAGCGGCTGCTGCAGCGCAAGCGATGTGGTGTCCCAGGTGTGCGCGTTCAGGCCCGCTCCGTGCAGCAGTGTCACGCGCGGCTCGTCGGTTCCGAAACGAAGGGCGCTCAGGGTGCGTCCGTCCGGCAGCGGAAGGGTGAGACGCTCCACCGCCGGGAACGGCACGCCGAGTGCTTCGGCTTGTGCGGGAAGATAGCTGAACTCGCTGATGTCGATCGCCACCTCCACATTCTGCGCCCTCGCGCAGACGCGCAGGAAATGCAGGACCATTACGACAAGCATTTGCGGCGTTCGGTTGCTCATTATGTCTCTATGTTTCGCTATCCTGTTGTCAGTATGCATTTCCTGCAGACGCGTCAGTCGGAGCGTGGGCAATGCTCGCCGAATATCATGGAGTCATGAGCGAGACGCGTGTGCACCTGTCAAAGACCGAGCCGACGGCGTACCAGGCGCTTGACGCGTTCTCGAAGACCGTGGGGCAGATCTGCGCGGCCAACGGCATCGACGACCGCCTCAAGGAGCTCGTCATGATCCACTGCTCGCAGCTCAACGGCTGCGCGTACTGCGCGCGGATCCATGTCGACCGAGCGGTGGCGGCGGGGGTCGACACCGACACTCTCACGCAGATCCCCACGTGGCGCGAGAGCGGTGTGTTCAGCGAGCGGGAACGCGCCGCCCTCGAGCTCGCCGAAGCGTTCACGTTCATCGCCGAGGACGGGATCTCCGACGAGGTCTACGACCAGGTGGGAAGTGTGTTCACCGAGAAGGAGTACGCGGCGCTCAGCTGGGCCTGCGTGTCGATCAACGCCTTCAACCGCATCGTGATCGCGGGACGCTACCCCGTTCCTGCTCGCGATCCGAAGGGTCAGGCATGACGATCCTCGAGGTCGAGGGTGTCTCGAACATCCGGGATGTCGGGGGTATGCCGGCGAACGGTGGTCGTATCCGTTCCGGGTTGCTGCTGCGATCGGGACAGCTCTCGGGTGCGACCGCATCCGGCGCCGCCGCGCTGCGGGCACAGGTTCGGCACATCGTCGATCTGCGCGACGGCGAAGAGGTCGCTGCGGAACCCACGGAGATCGAGGGGCCGGACACCACACACCTTCCCTTGTTCCTGGGTTCGGTGCGATCCTTCTTCGAGGCCGACACGAGTCTCGAAGACCTGTATCTGCATCTGCTCGAGGAGAGCGGCGAACGACTCGTCGACGCCATCCGCATCATCGCCGCGGGAGAGTGCACGCTGGTGCACTGCACCGTCGGCAAAGATCGGACCGGCGTCACCGTCGCCCTCGCTCTCGCCGCCGTCGGAGCCGATCGCGAGGCCGTGATCGCCGACTATGCGCTCACCGAGTCGCAGCTTCCTGCTCAGCGCACGCGGTGGATCGCCGAGTACCTGCGGACCCAGCACCCGGAGGCCGTGCACGCGGTGGCGCTCGCGACCCAGTCCCCGGCGCCCGTGATGCGTCGTCTGCTGCAGCAGGTCGACGAACGGTGGGGGTCTGCTGCCGCATACCTGCGCGCGCAGGGGATGACCGAGGCCGAACTGGCCGCCTTGGTGGCGGCGCTCGTCGAACCGGCTTCCTCCACCGAAAGCTCCCGGCGATGACCGAGCTGATGCAAGGTTAGGCAAGCCTTCACTTGGTGTACGATGAAGACACCATGGACACCTCGCTCGAGACTCGCGGCACGCGCGCCGAACGTCGCGCGGCACGTCAGCGTTCCCATCACCTGGTGACGGCAGACGAGCACTCGCTCACTGAGCTCGAGGTGTTCCTGACCACGCTGCCGTTGTGCGCGTCGGGTCGTATCTTCATCGAGGTGCCCGAGGTCGCCGACATCGGCGTGATCGATGCTCCTGGTCGAATGACGGTCACGTGGCTCGCTCGTGAGCAGCGGTCCGGTGCTCCCGGAAGCGGTCGGGCGTGCGCACCCGGTCAGGCTCTGGCAAGAGCGACCTGCGCGTGGGCCGACGAGATGATGTGCGACGACGAGATCGAGACCCACGTCACTCTGCTCGGCAGCTACCTCGGGACGGCCGACATCATCGACCACCTGATGAGTGCGCTGGAGATCTCCCCGGCGCTCATCCACGCTCCCGCGCGCTTCGGCCTGCTGCCCGCCGACCGCTGATCCGCACGCGCAGGCGGCTCACGGCATGTTGACGTGCCGTCCAGTGGCCCGCGCCCATGCGAAGGCCGTCAGCACGTCACCGCGTGCGGCGCACGTAGTTGCCGTCTTCGAGTCCCGCCTCGATCTCGAAGCGATTGCGTAGGGGGTTCCTCCCCGCAAAGAGGTACAGCACCGGCATCAGGAAGCCGTAGCGAAGCCACTGCTCCTTGTGCACGGCTTCGTGGCGGAGAACCGCCTCGCTGGGGCGGGTGCCACCTGTCAGGAAGCAGCCGCCGACGCACACCCCGCCGCGATTGAAGGTCCATGAGGGCATGCCCTGGAAGACCCACAAGCCTTCGCGCCGCTCGACGGGGCCGGTGCTCCACAGCGAGCCCCAGATCCACCCGATGGCCGTGCCCCAGGCGTAGCCGAGGCGGCTGATCGGAGAGCGCAGCAGGAAAGAGGGAATCCGTCGGTCGAGGCGTCGTCCGTGAGCGAGAGCCTGTTCTGCGGCCGGCCGCCAGTCCGTGGCGGCGGTCACGCCACCGCTCCGACCAGCCGCAGCAGCGCACCGAGGTCGTCGACCGCGTCGGCCGGAGACCGGGGAGCGAACCCGGCGATCGTCGCGCCTGCCAGCGGCACTTCGCTGCGCAGCGCGCGGATGGCGGTGCTCAGCGCCGCGGGTGAGAGCCCGAACGGCACCGAGGACGACACACCGGAGAAGTCCGAGGGATCGAGCACGTCGACATCGATGTGCACCCACACGCGTGACGCCCCGGTCGCGCGGACGGCATCGAGCAGCGCCGCGGGGTCTTCGAGGTCGTCGACAGAGAGGTTGGTCAGCGGGGTGATCTGTTCGACCTCCGCTTCATCGAGGTTGCGCATGCCGACGGTCACCACACGGCTCACCGGGATCGCGGGGGACAGCACGAGCTGCTCCTCACCCTCACCGAGCAGCGCCCGCAGCGCCATGCCCGAGAATGCACCGGACGGTGAGGTCTCGGGCGTGTGCATGTCGGCGTGCGCATCGCACCACACCACCGCGAGACCCTCGGTGCCACCGGGAAGGGCGTCGAGGGCGGCGACGGTGACGCTGCAGTCCCCTCCGATCACCACGGTGTCGGCGTCGACGTGCCCGTGCACCATCTCACGGGTGCGTAGCAGGGCGCTCAGGCGGCGGACCCCGGTTCCCAACGACTCACCGGCCTCGACCGGCACATCGAGCACGGTCGTCGCCGTCCTCGGCAGATCACCCGCGATCGCTGCGGCACCGTCGGTGAGGAGCATCGCGCGCGGTGCGGGTGAACCCTGCCACTGCGGGATGACGAGGAATCGCACCATGGGTGCCTCCGAAGAAGAGAGGGCGGATGCCCCGGCGCGCTGCCCGGGGCATCCGCCGGTCGTGTCAGTTGCCTTCGATGGCCTGGCGGGGAGCGCTGCCGCCGGCCTTGAGCTCGGCGAGACGTGCCTCGACCTCGGTCAGTTCGCCGAGGTCTTCCAGGCTCTCGAACTGGGCATCGAGGCTCGACGCTGCGAGCTCGATCTTGCCCTGCGCGATGGCCTCCTGGCGGCGGACCTTGTCCTCGAACCGCCCCAGCTCGCTGGTGGGGTCGAGCACGTTGATCGAGCCGACAGCGTCCTGCACCTTGGTCTGCGCCTCGGCGACCTTGGCGCGCGCGAGGAGTTCGCTGCGCTTGTTCTTGAGCTCGACCAGCTTGTCCTTCATGCCGTTCAAGCCGCTCTTGAGCTTGTCGACGATCTCGGTCTGCGCCGCGATCTGGGGCTCAGCACCGGTGGCCTCGCGCTCGGCGCTGATCTGGCGCTGCAGGGCGATCTTGGCGAGGTTGTCGAACTTGTCCGCGTCGGCGGTGTTGCCGCTCGCGCGCATCTCATCGGCCTTGCGGCTGGCGGCGAGGGCCTTGTTGCCCCATTCGGTCGACGCCTGGACGTCTTCCTCGTGGTCGCGCTCGAGCAGGCGGAGGTTGCCGATCGTCTCCGCGATCGCGGACTCGGCGTCGGCGATGCTGTTCGTGTAGTCGCGAACGAGCTGGTCGATCATCTTCTGCGGGTCCTCCGCAGAGTCCAGCAGGGAGTTGATGTTCGCGCGGACGAGGGTCGAGATACGTCCGAAGATGGACTGCTTGGTCATGCGTGGTTCCTTTCAGAGGGCGTCTTCGAGAGCTTGTCGTAAGTGTCTGTGTAGGGGATCAGAAGCGTCTACCTCCCGAGCGGCCGCTGCGGCCGCTGCTGCGCGATCCGCCGCCTCCGCCGAACCCGGAGCTGCGGAAGCCTCCGCCTCCGGAAGAGCGCCAGCCGCTGCTGCCGCCGCGGCGCGAGGATCCGCCACCGCCACCGGCGAGCAGTCCGCCGATGATGCCGCCGAGGATGTCCCCGCCGATCCCCGAGCCGCCGGACGACGACCCGGATCCGCCGAACGGGCCTCCGAAGCCGCCCTGGTCGTAACCGGGAGGGGTGTACGCCTGCACATCGGATTGCGCAGCCGAGGTCGCCTGGCCTGCCAGGGCGAGCGCACGATTGGCCTCCGCCAGTGCGGCGTCGGGGTCGGTCGCCCGCAGGTTGAGCGCCTGCGTCAGGCTCGCCTCCGCGTTCGCGAGGCGGGTGCGGGCGGTGGAGCCCACGGTTCCTCGGCGCGTCTCGATGAAGTCACGAGCCGCGCGGATCTCGGAGTTCGCCTGAGTGAGGGTCTGATCGAGCATCTGCTGCACACGACGCGCGCGTTCGACGCCCTCCCTGCCCTGAGCGATCGCGGCATCGATCTGCTCGTTGGCGGCGGTGAGCGCCTCGAGAACGCGCTGCGGATTACGCGTGGAGCCGGCGAGGTCGGTCTGTGCCACTTGGAGCTGCTGTGCGGTCGCGGAGGCCGCGCCGGCGATCGCTCCCGAAGGATCGGGCAGCTGCTGCGCCGCCGCGAGGTCTCCCTGCAGCTCGGTGACGAGCGCCTGGGACTGCGCCTCGATCGTCGAGAGCTCGGTGCCCAGCGTCGTCACAGCCTGGGCGAGCTGTGCCGCCTGCGCCACCGACTGCTCTGCGGTGCGGATCGCGAACGCCGCCTCGCCCGAACGGCCGGCCGCGATCGCCTGCGCCGCCGCCTCGATCGATCGATCCGCGAGGTCGGCTCGCTCGCGGGCCTGTGCGGGGTTGTCCGCGACCATCGCGAGCGCCGCCGGAGCGTAGGTGGACGTGAGTGCGGAGAGGGCTGGAGCGGCCGCGGCGAGGACCGGGTCGAGCGCCGCGCGCTCACGACGGACCCGCTCGAGCTCCTGCGGGGCGTTCTGCTCCAGTTTGCGGAGCTCGTCGAATGCGGCGGTGTTGTCATCCAGGATGTCGTCGATCTCGTCCGCGATCTGGATGATGCGAATATGCCACGCCCTGCGGTCGTGGATCGTGTCCTCGATCTCGTCGTCGAGCTTCTGCTTCAGGTCGAAGGCCTCGGAGATCTTGGCCTTCGCCGCATCGACGACGCGCGTGAACTCCTCGGTCGCGCCCTCGCCGAACTGGGCGACGGCGAAGCCGAGTTCCTCCCGGCTCGAGGTGATCGCATCGTCCGCCTGCACGAGCGCGAGTCCGGCCTGTGTCTCGACCTGCTGGTCGGTCAGAGCGGAGAAGGGATCGGCGGGATCGGGGGTCTCGGGCATGGCGCCGCGCTCACGGATCTCGGCGCGGCGGCGCGCGCGGCGCACGAGAGCGACGACGAGCCACACCAGCAGCGCGACCACGACGATCGCGACGACGATCAGGCCGATCCGGAGCGCGCCGGCGCCCCCGTCTCCCTGGATCTCATCGGCGGCGAGGGTGATCGCTCCGACCCAGTCGCCGTCGGACGCGAAGGGAACCATCTTGTCCTCGATGCTGTCGAGCTGTCCGAAGCTCACGGGCCCGTCGGGGGCGGCGGAGATGTAGTAGCTCCGGCCGTCGACGGCGATCGCGAGAAGATACTGCTCGGTGCCGAGATTGTTGTCCTGTGCGACCGTATCCGCCCACTGCACGTTGTCGCTGGGATTGGTGAAGTCGTCGACGAGGACGACGAAGAGGTCGGCGTTCGAGTTGTCGGTGAGCTCCTGGAGCCGGGCTTCGACGGTGGCCTCTTCGTCGGCGCTCAGCACACCCGCCTGATCGGTGACGTACCCGGCATCGAGGGTGAGCGGATCGGTGGCCGATGCCGCGGAGGCGGTGAACGCTCCAGCCACCGCGGCGAGCGTGAGTGCGGCCAGCGCGAGCCACCGTTTCGTCATCGTGTTCCCTCCGACCGGCAGCCGAGCCCCATGCCACGAGTCTATGCACTGGATCCGACACGCGACAGCACTCGATGGTGCTTCTCCGTTCGCCCTCAGCGCAGACACATACGCTGGGAGGCATGGACGACATGTACGGTTCGGATGTGCTGGCCACCGGCTGGCGCGACCGCGGCGCGAAGCAGGTGCCGCAGGTCGCGGCGGAGACGGATCTCGTGGTGGAGGTCGCCGACGACGGTTTCTGCGGTGCCGTGACCCGCGTGCAGGGTGGGAACGTCGAGCTGGAGGACCGGGTCGGACGTCGACGCGTGTTCCCCCTCGGCGGAGGATTCCTGATCGACGGCGCACCGGTCCGTCTGGTCGTCCCCGCGGCGAAGTCCCAGGGCCCGCGTCGGACGGCGTCCGGGTCCTTCGTGGTCGCCGATCAGCGCGCCCGCGTCGCGCTGCCCAGCCGCATCCTCGTCGAGGGCAAGCACGATGCCGAGCTCGTCGAGAAGGTATGGGGTGCAGATCTGCGGGTCGAAGGCGTGGTCGTCGAGTTCCTGCAGGGGGTGGATCTGCTCGACGATCTGCTGGCAGCCGAACCACCCAGCGCGACGCGACGCTACGGAGTTCTCGTCGACCATCTCGTCCCGGGCTCCAAGGAGTCGCGGATCGCGGATGCGGTCGCCCGGGGCCCGCACGGTCGCCATCTCCGCATCGTCGGTCACCCCTTCGTCGACGTCTGGCAGTGCGTCACGCCGCGAGCCCTCGGCATCGCGAAGTGGCCGGAGATCCCGCGCGGCATCGAGTGGAAGGTCGGTATCTGCCGTGCCTTCGGGTGGCCGCACGAGACGCAGGCCGACACCGCGCGCGCCTGGCAGCACATCCTCTCGAAGGTGACGACCTATCGGGATCTGGAACCCGCCCTGCTGGGCCGTGTGGAGGAACTCATCGACTTCGTGACGGCGCCGACGCACTGAGCGCGGCTCTCGCGGGAGGTATCCGAGGCGCCGGACGCCGCGACGCCGACGGCTACCCTGGATTCATGCCCGAACCCCGTACCTTCCGAGACGAACCGGTGTCGTTCGTGCGCCGCAGCGGTCGGATGTCCGACGCCCAGGAGCGCGCGTTCTCCGAGCTCGGCCCGCACTACCTGCTCGACGTGCCGCGAGACGTCGCCTGGACGTCCGTGCACCCCGAGGCCCGTCTCGACCCCGCGACCGAGTACGGACGCTCGGCCGATCTCTACGTGGAGATCGGCTCCGGGCAGGGGCATGCGATCGTGGCCGCGGCGTCGTCGCGCCCGGACGACGACTTCCTCGCCGTCGAGGTGTTCCGCGCTGGACTCGCGCGGACGATGCTCGACGCCGATCGCGAGGGTGCCCGCAACCTGCGCGTGGTCGAGGCGAACGCGCCGGAGGTGCTCTCCTCATTCCTCCCCGAGGCTGCGGCACGGGAGGTGTGGATCTTCTTCCCCGACCCGTGGCACAAGAAGAAGCACACCAAACGACGTCTGGTTCGCCCCGGTTTCGGCGACACCGCGGCGAGAGCATTGCGTGACGGCGGACTGCTGCGACTCGCGACGGACTGGGAGGACTACGCGCTGCAGATGCGCGAGGTGCTCGATGCCGAGCCGCTGTTCGAGCGTGCATTCGACGGGGAGTGGGCTGACCGCTTCGACGGTCGGGTGATGACCGCATTCGAGCGCAAGGGCATCGCGAAGGGGCGTGACATCCGGGACCTCGTGTATCGGCGCAGGACGCGCGCGTGACGGACGTGCGGCGTGACACGATGCAGCGGCTGGGCTTCGTGCCGGCGCTGCTCGTGTGTGCGGCGGCTCCGGCATTCTTCGTGCTGGAGATCCCCTGGATCGGGTGGGTGCTGCTCGCGGTAGGGATCTGTGCGGCATGGCTGATCGAGCGCGGTCGGAAGGCCGAGGATCAGGTCGTGAGCATGGGTGCTCGACGAGAGACGGCGACGGTGATCGGTGTGCACAGGCCGCCTTCGCTCACACGAGACCTCTCCCTGATCGCGATCGGTCTTCTGATCGTCAGCATCATCCCGTTGGCCGCGGAACTCGACAATCTCGCGATGCTGCGCTTCACTCTCGCGCTCGGCGGAGCGGTCGCGGTGCCCTACGTCGTCTCGCGGTTCGTCTACCGCGACCGCGCGATCAGCTTCCCGTGGCGAACGCGTAGACGCTGGGGTCGGCTGCAATGGGGCTGGCTGGTGGCCGTGCTGGTGCTCGGCTGGCTCATCCTGCCCTTCTACTTCATCACCAGCGGGGTCTACCAGAACTGGCCGGTGGTCGACACCCCCGACCTCATCGCGAGGCTCTTCGTCGGCGTCGGCGCCGTCGGCATCTGGGACGAGCTGTTCTTCATCTGCACGGTGTTCGCGCTGCTGCGACGCCACTTCCCGGACCTGGTCGCGAACCTGCTCCAAGCGATCGTCTTCGTCTCGTTCCTCTGGGAGCTCGGCTACCGGGAGTGGGGACCGCTGCTGACCATCCCGTTCGCCCTGCTGCAGGGGTACATCTTCCTCCGCACGCATTCGCTCGCCTACGTCGTCACGGTGCATCTGCTGTTCGACGCCGTGGTGTTCGCCGTGCTGGTGCACGCACACAATCCGGGACTGCTGCCGATCTTCCTCGTGTAGCCCCGCTCACCGGTCGGCTTGCTCCCGACCCCTCGGAACGGGAGAATCAGCCCATGCTCATCGTCGGTCTCGTCCTCGCCGCAGCCGCCGCTGCGTTCCACGTCTTCATCTTCGCGCTCGAGTCGCTCAGGTGGACCGATCCCGAGACGCGGAAGATCTTCGGCGTCGCCAGCGAGGCCGATGCGGTCACCATGAAGCAGTTGGCCTTCAACCAGGGGTTCTACAACCTCTTCCTCGCGCTGACGACCCTGCTCGGCATCGGTCTCGTGATCGTGGGAGCCGAGACGGTGGGGCTCACACTCGTCTTCGCCGGTACCGCGATGATGCTCGCAGCCGCGCTGGTGCTCGGGCTGTCCGACCGCACCAAGGTGCGCGCGGCCACGATGCAGGGAGCCCTGCCACTGCTCGCGGTGGTCGCCACGGCGATCGGCGTCGCGATCGGCTGATGCTCGAGGGGTGACATCCGCGCCGTCAGCGACCACACTCGTTGCATGGCCGACTGGGTGCTGCACGTGGACATGGATCAGTTCATCGCCGCGGTCGAGGTGTTGCGAAGGCCCGAGCTCGCCGGCCTCCCGCTGATCGTCGGTGGTCGGGGAGACCCCACCGAGCGCGCCGTCGTGTCGACCGCCTCGTATGAGGCGCGCGCCTTCGGCATCGGTTCGGGCATGCCTCTGAAGATCGCCGCGCGCAAGGCACCCGATGACGCGGTCTTCCTCCCCGTCGACCACGAGGCCTATGCTCTGGCTTCCGGTGAGGTGATGGCCGCGCTCCGGGCGCTGCCGGATGTGGTGCTCGAGATCGTGGGGTGGGACGAGTGCTTTCTCGGCGTGACCACGGACGATCCGGAGAAAATGGCGAGGTCTGCGCAGGCCGCGGTGCTCCATGCGACCGAGCTGCACTGCTCGGTGGGGATCGGCGACAACAAGGTGCGGGCGAAGATCGCGACCGGATTCGGCAAGCCCCGCGGCATATTCCGCCTCACAGCGGACAACTGGTTCGAGATCATGGGAGACAGGCCGACGCGCGAGCTGTGGGGTGTCGGGCCGAAGGTGCAGAGGAGACTGGCCGCTCACGGCATCCTGACCGTGCGCGAGCTGGCCGATGCGGACGAGCAGGCTCTGGTGGCGGAGTTCGGACCGCGGATGGGCGTCTGGTATCACGGCTTGGGATCCGGAATCGGTCCGCGTACCGTCGACGACACCCCATGGGTCGCTCGTAGCCACAGTCGCGAGATGACCTACCAGCAGAACCTGACGACACCGGATCAGGTCGAGACGGCGATCAGAGAACTCGCCGCGCAGGCCTTCCAGGACTGCGCCGCCGAAGGGCGACCCGTCGTGCGTGTGTACCTCAAGGTGCGGTACGCCCCGTTCGAGACCAGGACGATCGGTCGCAAGCTTCCGGGGCCGACCACGGATCGCGAGGAATTCGTCGCGGCCGCGGCAGCACTCGGCGCGACGCTCGATCCCGAGCGTGAGGTTCGCCTGCTGGGCGTGCGCGCGGAGATGACCATGCCGGACGGCGCCGACGATGCGGCGCGGACTCCGGTGCGTGGCAGGATCTGACCTCCTTCCCGCATGCCCCCACGGGTGCAGGGGGTTCGATCAGTCGCGGACGACGGCGGCGACGGCGCTCACCTCGATCAGCGCACCGGGCACCCCGAGCCCTGCCACCAGCGCAGCCGTGACGAGGGGCGGGGCGCCTTCCCTGGCGAGCCTCGAGGCGACCGCTCCATAGGCTGCGCGCAGATCCGCGTCCTGATGGATCAGCACGGTCCAGCTGATCACGTCGTCGAGTCCGGCGCCGACCGACTCGAGAGCGATCCTGGCGTTCTCCACCGCGCGCAGCGACTGCTCGCCGGCATCGGAGGAGACGACGGTCCCCGTGGTGTCGACGCCGTTCTGGCCGCCGATGTAGATCGTCGTCGCTCCAGGCGGAACGACCGCCACGTGGCTGAATGCCGGACTCGCGACGAGCCCTTCAGGCTGAGTGAGTGTGATGTTCATGCGCGCATTCTGCCTTGGGGTACCGACATCGGAAAGCTCCTCGGAGGCGCACGCGCTCAGAAGCGGAGGAGCACCTTGCCGACGCGCCCTGCGGTGTCGCTCGCCTGCACGGCCGCGCTGATGTCGGCAGCGTCGAAGATGCCGGCGACGGGAAGGGTGAGGCTGCCGTCGGCGAGACGCTGGAAGAGCTCGCCGAACAGAGCGGTGCGCGTATCGGCATCCAGACGGGGGATCACCTTGCTGCCCCAGAAGCCCTTCACCGTGGCCTGCTTGAAGATCACATCGGAGGACGCGATCTCCATGATGGGCGAGTCCATCGCGCCGAAGGCGACCAGGGTTGCTCCCTCGGCGAGCAACGAGAGCACCTGGCCCGCAGAAGCGCCGCCGACCGAGTCGACACCGGCGACGACGGGGGCACCGCCGGTGAGAGCTTCCACCTGTGCCTTCCAATCGGCCTGATCGGTGGCGACGATCCGGTCGATGCCCTGCTCGTGGAGTTCCGTGATGCCCGCCGTCCGACGCACGAGGCCGACCACGTTCACACCACGTGCGGAGGCGAGCTGCGCGAGCATGCGCCCGACGGCGCCGTTCGCGGCGTTCTGGACGATCCAGTCGCCCTCCTTCACCGCGAGGAAATCGAGCAGGGTGATCGCGCTGAACGGCATCGACACGAGCTGGGCGGCCGTCTCGTCGGGAAGCCCGTCCGGGATGGGGATGAGCCCCGCGGCGTTCGTCACGATGTACTCCGCCCATGCGCCGAAGGTCCCGCCAGTGGCGACGCGCTGGCCGACGGCGAGGTTCTCGACACCGGCGCCGAGCGCATCCACCACGCCCAACGCCTCTGTGCCCGACGCCGCAGGGAGTTCGGGAGTGAAGCCGTAAGTGCCGCGTACCGTCCAGAGATCGTGATTGTGGATGGGGGAGAGGACCACTCGCAGGCGGACCTGTCCCTCGCCGGGCTCCGGAACGGGCCGGTCCTCGACGCGGAGGACTTCCTCCGGAGCTCCGAAGGTGGGGTGGATGAGTGCGCGCATGGCGGCTCCGTTCTGTCGGGGGTGAGGTCAGCGGGCGTCGCCCGGGCGGGCGCTGCCGAGGTCGATGGTCGCCTGCTGGAGGCGATCGGTGATGTCGTGCAACTCGGCGATGAGTGCTCTGCGGTGTGCGTCGTCGTGGAGTCCCGCGATCGCGGTGATCCTGGAATGGATCGGCGCGACCTCGGAGCGAAGGTCGCGCCCCTTTTCAGTGAGCGTCACGGTCACGACGCGCTCATCCTCGCGACTGCGCGATCTCGCCACGAGGCCTGCCTGCTCGAGTCGCCGGACGAGCGGGGAGAGCGTGCCGGAATCCAGGCGCATCACCTCGCCGAGTGAGCCGATCGTCTGCTCGCCGTCGAGCCAGAGCGCGGCGAGCACCAGGTATTGCGGGTACGTCAGTCCCCACGGCGCGAGCAGTGCCCGATATGCCTGCGTGGTGGCGCGAGCCGTGGAGTAGAGGGAGAAGCACACCATCTCATCGGTCACCGGCATGGATAAATCATTGCATGCGATTCGATTGTGCACAACTTGAATGACGGAGAACAGGGCGTGCCCGCAGTGCGCGGACACGCCCTGTGTCGGTCCTAACGGAGGACCTTGGCCTTGATCGTGTTGTACTCCTCGGCCGTGATGGCCCCGGAGTCCAGCAATGCCTTCGCCTTCGCGATCTCCTCACTCGGGCTCGTGCCGGCGACCTGCTGGATATAGGCATCTGCCGCGCTGCGGGCGCTCGCGGCCTCCGCATTGCTCCGCTCTGCCATGCCCGATCCCCGTGCGATCAGGTACACGAGCACCGTGAGGAACGGAACGAAGATCAGGAAGATGATCCACACCGCCTTCCACCAGCCGTTGAGCTTCCGGTCACGGAACAGATCGGCGACGATGGCGAACAGGGCGAACAGGTAGGAGATGAAGACGAACGCCAGCAGGAACCACCAGATGATGTCCCAGAACGATCCCCAAAAACTCATGACTACTCCTTCAAAAGATGTTCCGCGCGAAGTCGGCGGCTCGTCGGACGTTACCGGTGCGCAGGGCCGGCGGCACTGTCCGCGGCGGGAGTTCACCAGGGTGAGCCGCGCGTGGGACTCTCTTCCCCGTGTTCCTCGCGGCATCCGCCGCAGTACGCTTCTGACGACCCGACGACGGAGAGGCCGATGACCGTGACGAGACGACCCCCGTGGCTGTTCAGCACCGTCGTGGGCTACCGACGCTCCTGGATCCTTCGCGACGTGATCGCGGGGCTCTCGGCCGGTGCCGTCGTGATTCCGCAGGCGATGGCCTACGCGACGATCGCGAACCTGCCCGTGCAGGTGGGCCTCTACACCTGCATCCTGCCGATGCTCGTGTACGCGTTCCTCGGGGGGAGCAGGGCGATGAGCGTCTCGACGACGTCGACCATCGCCACGCTGACGGCGACGACCCTGGTTACGGCGGGCGTGGCGGCCGGGGCCGAGGACGCGATGGGTTCGTTGATGATGCTGACCCTGCTGGTCGGCGCGATCCTGCTGATCGCCCGGCTCTGCCGGCTCGGCTCGCTCGTGGAGAACATCAGTGGCGCCACGGTCCTCGGCCTGAAGATCGGTGTCGGTGCGACGGTCGCGGTCGGACAGCTGCCGAAGCTGCTGGGCGAGAGCGACGACTTCTCCGGTCATGGATTCCTCGCATCGCTCGGCGCGGTGGCGCAGGCCTTCGGAAGTGCGAACGGGCCCACGATCGCCCTCTCCGCAGGCTCCATCGCGGTGATCCTCGTGCTCAAGCGCTTCGCTCCGAAGGTTCCGGGCACGCTGGTCGTCGTGGTCGGAGGGATCCTCCTGGTCGGGCTGGCCGGAATCGATCGGCTCGGCGTCGACCTGATCGCTCCGGTGCCCAGCGGCCTGCCCGTTCCAGGAATCCCGGACTTCGGACAGACGGTGGTGCTGTTTCCGGGCGCGCTCGCGATCGCCGTGATGGCCTTCCTCGAGTCCGCAGCCGTCGCCCGAAGCCTCCGCGTCGCCACCGAGCCTCAGATCGACAGCGACCAGGAGCTGTTCGCGACAGGCGCGGCGAACACGGTCGGGGCCTTCTTCGGAACGATGCCGGCGGCCGGAGGGTTCTCGCAGAGCGCGGTCAATCAGAGCGCGGGCGCGCGCTCGCAGGTGGCGACCCTCGTGACGGTGGTCCTCGCCGTCCTCGTCGCCCTCTTCCTCGGCCCGGTGCTCAGTCTGCTGCCGGAGGCGACGTTGGCCGCGATGGTGTTCGTCGCCGTGGCGGGGCTCATCAACATCCCGGAACTCGTGCGCTGGGCACGCATCAGTCGCGTCGACTTCTGGATCGCGTCGTCCGTCGCCGTGCTCGGTCTCACCGCGGGGCTGCTCCCTGCCGTGGCCGTCGGCGTCGTCGTGACGCTGATCCTGGTGCTGCGCGAGGTCAACATCCCGAAGGCGACGATCGTGGGTGGTGACGGAGGGGTGCTGGGCATCCGCCTGGACCGTGGTCTCTACACTGCGAACGCCCTGGCGAACGAGCGGATGCTCCTCGAGACCGTGGCGGCCCAGGGGGCTCCGGTCCGCGCGCTCGTGCTCGGGCTGACGCAGCAGGAAGTGATGACGATCACCGTGCTCGACGCGCTCGAAGACCTCGACCGCGAGCTCTCGCAGCTCGGGGTCGTGCTGCACCTGGCTGCGGTGCCGGCCTCGGCCAGGGGCGTGGCGGAGCGCACACCGTGGTTCGCAGGCCTCGAATCGGCGGGGCGCGTCCACGGGACGTTGCGAGACGGCATCACCGCAGCCGAATCGGCGATCGATGCGGGGATGCCCAGCCTTCACCAGGGTGAAGTGGACGACGCACCCTGACGCACCGACGGCCTCCTCCCTAGGCTGGCTCCACGAGTGGGAGCGGCGGGCAGCCCCACGAGAGGGGGCGGTCGTGTCGAGCGACGAGCGGGCGGTTGCGGGGCCGAGGTGGACAGGATGGACGACCGCGCAGGGCTGAGTTGGCGGTGGTCTCGGTTCGGCCTGGGCTTGCTCTTCGCCGTGCCCGCCATCGTGGTCGCCCCGTTCGATCTGTCGCTGGCGGTCGCCTTCGGGATCGGGGTCGTGCCTGCAGCGGCTTTCGGCATGCCGCCGCAACGGCGCAGTCGAGCGATCATCCCGGTCGTCGGGGTGCTCAGTGCCATGGCACTGCTGCTCGGGTCCGTGCTGGCGGCATCGCCCGTCGTCGCAGTCCTCGGGGTGTTCGCGCTCGCGGTCCTGGCGAGCGTCAACGCGACGCGCGGACGCGGGGGGCAGCTCCTGCTGGTCCTGGCGCTGCCGATGACAGGTATCGGGCTGAGCTTCACCTGGTCGCCGGTCACCCTCGGTTTCGCGGCGTGCATCATCGTCGGATCGATCTACGCGTGGATTCTCACCCTGTTCTGGCCGGAGCGCGACGAAGAGCCCCATCCGCCACCGCCGGTGCCGCGCGGTCGCGCCATGCTGGTCTACGGAATCCTTCTCGGCGCGGGTGCGGCGACGGCGGCGGCGCTCGGCTTCCTGTGGGACCTCGAGCACGTCGGTTGGGCGACCGGTGCGGTGCTCCTGGTGATGAGACCCGTGCGGGGGCAGCTCATCGCGCGCAGCATCGGGCGTGCGGGCTCCGTTCTGATCGGCGCTCTGGCGGCGGCGGTCGTGGCGGTGCTCGACCCCGCTGACGTCGTCATGGGGATCGTGGTGGGACTCGTCATCGGGTCGACGTGCGCGATTCAGGAGAGCCGTTGGTACGTCGTGCCCGGTTTCACCACGTTCCTCGCTCTGACGCTCATCATGTCGACGTCCCCGGAGCCCCCGGCGGAGCGGTTCCTCGAGCGCGCCGTGGAAACGCTGATCGGTGTCGGGCTCGCCCTCTTCTTCGGAGCCGTGGTGCCCTCGATCGTCTCGCTGCTCGCGAGGGTTCGGCGTCGTTCCTCCGCGTGATTCCACGCTAGACGAAAGTTCCTTGAGCCCGTGTTCTCTCGGGTGGGATACTTCGAGTGGGAGAGGGTCGAGTATCGTCTAACATGTTACGGGGGGTTCCGATGGCATCAGATGAACAGGACCCGCAATCGTCGCGGGCTTTCGCCGTCTCGACGGTCGCGGGAGATATCGCGCGGCCTCGACTGCTGGCGCGTCTCACCGCCGCGATGGATGAACCCTGGACGTTGACCGTGCTCTCTGCGCCGGCCGGATCCGGGAAGACGCGACTGCTCGTCCACTGGGCTCACGCACTGGACGCCCATGGCGACACCGCGGTGGTGTGGTGGGCTCTGCAGCGTGGCGACATGGATCTCGAACCGTTGCGGAGCGCACTGGCAGACGTCGATGACGAACGGCTTCGCGAGAGCCTGGCGCGGGTCGCCGGCAGCTGGTCGGTGGAGACCGCACGCGCGCTGGCACGCTCCCTCCGCGGCGCGGGGCGGCGTATCGTCGTCATCATCGACGACGTCCACCTCGTCGAGGACGATCGGCTCGCCGAGATGCTGACTTCTTTCGTGAACGCCGTTCCCGGCAACGGGCACGTCGTCCTCTCCGGACGGGGAACCCGCAGGATTCCGCTCGCGCGCCGACGCATCGCCGGGATCGCCCTCGAACTCGATGCGAAAGATCTCGCCTTCACGCCGGCGGAGGTGCGGTTGTTCTTCCGTGCGCGGGACGTGAGCCTCTCACAGGGGGAGATCACGTCCGTGCTGCGCAGGACCGAAGGATGGGCGACCGGGCTGCGTCTCCTCGAACTCGCCGCGCTCCACGATTCGTTCGCGACCGTGCTCCCGCTACGCGGCGATTCTCCCACGGTGACCGATTACTTCGCCGAGGAGGTCTTCGCCGACCTCGATCAGGAGCTCAGTGACTTCCTCGTGCTCACCTCAGTACCCGATTCGTTCACTCCCCGACTGGCCTCGCGGCTCATCGGTGGAGCGCCGGCCGCGGGTCTGATCGAGCAGCTCATCCGCCTCAACGTTCTCATCAGTCGCAACCGCGACGAGCCGGGGTGGTATCACTACCACCCCCTGCTGCGGGAGTTCCTCTACGCCCGGTTGAAGGAGCGCGGAGATGCGGCGGTCGAGTCCCTCGAGAAGGTGGCGGCGGAGTGGTTCGCCGCAGAGCAGGAGCACAGGCTCGCGCTCACTC
The DNA here is from genome assembly GCF_034650155.1 of Microbacterium sp. STF-2. Classification (NCBI taxonomy): domain Bacteria; kingdom Bacillati; phylum Actinomycetota; class Actinomycetes; order Micrococcales; family Microbacteriaceae; genus Microbacterium; species Microbacterium sp. STF-2. Next base: position 958,286 of record NZ_JARKMW010000001.1, on the reverse strand, counting down.
ACGCGACGCGCAGTCACGACGCGCAGTCGATGTCCCTGATCCTGCGACAGTGCGGGATGCAGCTCGTTCTCATGGGGCATGCCTGCGAGGTGATCTCCGCGACAGCGGGGCTTCCGCATTCCGTGCTGGCCGAACCTTCCGTGCAGCTGTTGATCGCATCGGCGCGACTCGCACGAGGAGACGCCTCCACGGCAGCTGCCCTGCTGGAATCCTCGCCGCCATGGCCGGGGGATGAGGGGTCTGCGGCCGTTCGTCAGTGGCGGAAGGGGCTGGAACTCCATATCGCCGTCCGGCGCGGGGGCCTCACCGACGCTCTCGACCGGCTGGAGCTCGCGCTCGATGAGGTGACGGGGGAGTCGCAGCTGGACACCTATGTGTTCGTGCAGGCCGCCATGGCGGAGCTCTATGTCGGAGACCTCGACCGGGCAGGTCGATTCGCGCGGTTGGCGTGTGACCGCGCGGTCGCCTCGGGGGCTGCAGCGGCGGAGTTGCAGGCGGCAGCCATCCTGAACACCGCTGAGCTCTTCCGCGGTCGCATGGGCGAGGTGCTCCGTTCGGGTGCGCGCCTCGATCAGCGCTGGGCCGAGCTCGGCACACCGGACGACTCGTTCTACGAGGTCACGAGAGTGTGGCGCTACTGGGTTCCCTTCGAGCGGATGCTCGTCGGCGACGTCGACGAGACGCTGAAGGTCGCCACCGGCATCATCGAATCGGGCGCCGAACCTTCGATCGCACGGGTTCTTCGCGGAATGATCACGCTTCTGGGAGTCGACTCCGCGATCGACGCGCATGCCGCGGCCACCGCTCTGCTCGACAACCTGGCGCCGCGCGCCGACATGCCGCTTCCGGTGCACTGGTACGCGATGATGAGCGCATTCGCCGTGCGGGCGTTCGATCGACTCGGGGAGCGCTCGCTCCGTGACCGCTTCATCGTCGAGATCGAGCGGGCGATCGGCTCGACCGGCGACGTCTTCCTGCTCAGGGCGATCGCGGCACTGCACGACCAGGACTTCGCGCGTGCCCGTCAGGCGCTCGCTCCCGTCCTGGAGGGAAGCTCGCAGTGTCTTCTGCCGGCATCGATGGTCGACGCGTGGCTGGTCGCGGCCTGCCTCGACGTGCAGTCCGGGCACCCGGACCAGGCGCAGGTGTCTCTCGCCTTCGCGCTCGCGCTGGCGGAGCCGGAGGAGCTGGTCCGGCATTTCGCCGACGCGGGGCCGGTGGTGGCGCGTCTGCTCGCCGCACGCGCCACCCCGGGTTCCCGCGGGCGTTTCGCCGACTGCGTCCGTGAGCGCCTCGCCGCTGCGGGCATGCTGATCGACGAAGAACTCACGCGGCGCGAGCGCATCGTGCTCTCCGCGTTGAGCCGCAATGCGACGCTGCGGGAGATCGCCCAGCAGGAGTTCATCTCGCCGAACACCGTGAAGACCCACGTCCGGAACATCTATCGGAAGCTCGGCGTCTCCGACCGCGAAGGAGTGACGGCGGCCGCGCTCGCTCTCGGTATCGACTGAACTGGTGCGTCGCTCAGAGCAAGGCAGCGATCCCCTTCTCGAGCTGAAGGGCACCGATGACCAGGAGCAGCGCGGCGTTCAGGACGTGCGTGTTCCCGGCTATCCACGTCCGCACGCGATCGAGGAGCGGCTGGGCGTCGGCGCCGCGGACCACCACGTACAGCACGGGCAGCGCGATGGGGAGCGTCCCGATGATGACGAAGACGACAGCGACCCACAGACCGGTGCTCCGGTCGACGTCCGACAATGAGATGTCGAGCGCGGCGAGGATAGCGCACGAGGCATCGACCGGATTGAGCACGAAGAGCCCGAGTCCGAGAAGCAGAGTCCGCCCGGGCCGAAAGGACTCCACGGAATGCAGCCAGCCCGGGAGCTGGGGTGATGCGGCGACGACTTCGCGCGGTGATGACGCCGCGGCCATCTGTGCGATGTGTGCGCGACCATTTCGGTACACCCACACGGCAGACCCGATCAGGAACAAGCCGAGGAGGACGCGCACGATCGGGACCCACAGCGGAGGCTCACCGAGCTCGTGCACCGCGAGCAGGGGGAACAGCCAGAGGCACAGGGTCATGAGCCCGCCCAGACCGAGGAACCACCCGATCAGGTACGTGATGCCGTTCATCCGCGCATCGCGCGAGAGGAGAACGGCGACGAGCGCCATGATCGCGAGGGGGCTCAGGACCACACCGAGAGCGACCGGGACGAGCGCGAGTATCAGTTCTCCCACGTGCGTGTCCCCTTCTGCGGGCCGGGTGCCCCGGCCGATCCCGGTTCTAGAAACTGCCGATTCCCTTGCCGATCATCGACACGCCGATCACCAGGAGCAGGACGGCCATGATGACGGCGTTCTCCGCCGCCAGCCACCCGCGCAGGGCGTCCAAGGGCGCACGGAGACGCTCGGCTGCGACGAGGTAGCCGACGACCGGGATCAGCACCGTCGATGAGGCGATGAGCGTGTAGATGACGACGACCACGACGGCGGACCCGACCGGAAGGGCCGCGCCCCCGATGTCGGTGCCCGCGCCGGCGGCCATGATCAGGTTCTTGGGGTTCACGGCGGACAGGAGGAATCCGAGGCCGAACGCCACGGGGAAGGTGACCGTGTCGATGGCCTTCATCCACTTCGGCAGCGCCGCGTCCTCGCCGGGCTTGGGGCGCTTGCGCCATTGTTCGAAGGCGAGGAGGAAGAGCAGCAGCCCCAGGACGAGCTGCACCACACCACGGATCGGCCGTGAGGCATCGGGGTCGTCCGCCGGCAGGATCGACGACAGGAGAGTGAACACGGTGACGGCGACGACGATCCCGATCACCCACCCGAGGAGGAAGCCGACACTGGTGATGCGCGCCTTGGGCGAGAGCAGCATGAGGATCGCCGCGATGATCGGGATCGGGCTGATCGCGACCCCGAGCGCGAGGGGGAGGATCTCTCCGATGACGGTTCCCATCAGTGACCTTTCTCTGGAGTCGACCCCGTCGTCGACGGAACCAGATTCGTGATCGCTTCGCGGTTGGTGGCGAAGACGTCTTCCGCCTCGAGGAGTCCGAGCTCGGTCAGGCGGTGCAGTGTGTTCGGCCGCACTCGACTGAAGGCGAGGGAGACCGACTGGCCGGCGAGCCAGTGCTTGAGGGCGACGAACGATTCCGCGCCGGTCACGTCCACATCGGTGACGGCTTCCATATCGACGACGAGGTGTTGGACACGGCCGCGGCCAGCAGACGAGATGGCGTCTTTCACGGCGCTCGAGAACACGGCACCGTTGGCGAAGAACAGCGGAGCGGCCAGCCGGATGACGATCACTCCCGGTGCCGTGACGTTTCCGGCCGGAGCGTCCTCGAGCAGCGACTCGCCGGGGTCTCCGCTGGATTCGAGCACGTCGATCGCGGGATTCGACGCGCGTTTGGCGATGTTGATGAGCGCGAGCACGAACGCCACCAGGATGCCCGGGATCGAGCCGATCAGAAGCGTGACGAGGAAGCAGGTCGCGCCGATGAGGAACTCGAACCGGTCCTTGCGCCACAGGTCGATGAAGTCGCGGATGCCGAGCAGCGGGATGATCGCGACTCCGACGATCGCGCCGATGGCCGGCGACGGGATATCGGCCAGGAGTGCCGTGCCGAACAGGAGCAGCAGCAGGGTGCCCGCGGCGAGGATCAACGCGGGGAACTGCGTACGCGAACCCGCTTGATCCATCGCCGCAGTGCGGGAGGTCGACGAGCCGACGGCGAAGCTGCCCTGCGCGCCGGCGACGATGTTCGACGCACCGAATGCGAGGAGATCCCGGTTCGCGTGGAACGGGTAGCCGTGTTTCTCAGAGTATGACCGCGACACCAGCAGGCCCTCGGCCGTCGTGACCAGAGTCAAGGCGATCGCGGAGGGAATCAGCATGAGCCAGAGCGACCAGTCGATCATCGGCCACGTGAACACGGGCGGTCCTGCCGGAACCTCGCCGAGGACGTCGACGCCCTGCTGATCGAGTCCGGTCACGACGACGACGAGCGTGGTCGTCACCAGGACGATCAGTGCCCAAGGGACGGCGCGGAGAAATCTGCGTCCCAGCAGCAGCACGGCGACCGCGCACACGGAGATCAGGACGGCCCAGCCGTTGACCGTGGTGAACCCTCCGACGAGGTCGACCAGTTTCCCGATGAAGTCCTTGCCGGAGTCGATCTTGACGCCGAGCATCTTCGCCACCTGGCTGACCATGATGTCGAGCGCCAGCCCGCCGACGAAACCCACGAGGATCGGTTTGGAGAGGAAGTTCGCGAGGAAGCCCAGTTTGAAGATCGCGAGGAGCACGAACATGACGCCGCAGATGATCGCCTGGGCCAGCGCGAGAGTGGCGTAGTCGGCGCTGCCGGCGGCGGCGAGGCCGCCGATCGAGGACGCGACGAGCGCGGCGGCTGCCGCGTCCGGTGACGCGACCAGCTGTCGGGAGGAGACGATCAGCGCATACACGATCGTGGGAACGATCAGGGCGTAGAGGCCGGCGGTGGGCGGAAGGCCGGCGATCTGGGCGTAACCGATGTTCAACGGGATCGCGATGGCGAGCAGGGTGACCCCGGCTGTGAGCTCCGTGACGAAGTTGCGCCTGGTCAATCCCGCGAGTGGACGTTGCACATCGCCTCCATCCGCCGGCGCCCCCGTCGAGCGCTCCCGCGTCCACGATCCCACCGAGAGCGTTCTCGGGACCACGTCTCGACGGCAACCTCACCCCTGGTGATTTACGGGGAGAGTGCGGGCTCAGCGAGGTCGTGCGGGCGCAGCGTGGCGGGAAGAGGCAGGTGCGGAGCCGTCAGCGGCGACGAGGCGCGTGACGTCGGCGACGTCGTCGCGCAGTCTCGACCGGCTCCGGCGCCGCGGGAACCGCGGTGCGGTCTCCGGAGAGCCAGCGCAGCCAGGTCGCGTCGGGATCGCCCTCGAAGACGAGCGTCCGTGCCAGCAGGGTGAGCGGGATCGACAGGATCGCCCCGAGGGGACCGATGATGAAGGTCCAGAAGATCACCGAGAAGAAGCTGAGCGTCAGACTGAGATCGACGGCATCGCTGACGAACTTCGGCTGGACGAGCACCTGGAGGAACACGTTGACGATGCAGTAGACCGCGACCACTCCGAGCAGCAGCGGCCAGCCGCCGACGACGAACGCCAGGATCGCCGGAGGGACGAGGCCGAGGACGAAGCCGATGTTCGGGATGAAGTTCGTCACGAACGCCAGGATCGCCCAGACGACCGGAGCCGGAACGCCCATCCACCACAGTGCGAGACCGTCGATGATCGCGACGATTGCGCCGAAGCTCGCGTTGACGATGTAGTAACGGCGGACGCCGGTGTTGAGACGCGAGATCCGCGCGATCACCGCGCCCTTGGTCGCGCCGAAGATCGCGGGCGCCTGGCGGTAACGAGCGGCATCCACCGCCATGAAGATGATGTAGGCGCACACGAAGAACAGGGCCGTCGCGACGCTGACCACGGTTCCCCCTATGCTCCGTGCGAGCCCGAGCAGCGTGGTGGGGTCGAGGACCGACGCTGCGGCGTCCGAGGCCTCCTCGTCCAGGCCGAGGGACTGCAGCCACGCCACGAGGTCGTCGACGGTCGTTGCCAGACCGCCTTCCGACACCAGGTCGCCGATCAGACGGGCGAACTGCGTACCTGCGAGCCAGAGCAGTGCTCCCATGATCAGGAGAATCAGATACGCGACTGCGATGACCGCGGTCGTGCTCGCCCACTGCGGCCAACCGCGTCGATCGAGAGGGCGACGGAGGGGCTCGCAGATGACCACGATCACGATCGCCAGCGCGATGGGCCCGAAGAGGTCACGGGCGAAGTAGACGCCGGCCAGAGCCACCGCGCTGGCCGCGAGCATGAGCAGCACCCGCAGACTGGGGGAGAGCATCCGGTCGGGGGCGCGCTCCGGCGCAGGCGAGGTGGTCACGCGGACAGCGTAGTCGACGAGCTCAGAACGGCTCCGGTGCGACCAGCGGTGCCGGGCCTTGCCGGGGGGTGACGACCGCTCTCACCCCGGCGGATTCCAGCGCCTCGGCCACACCGCGGACCGTCGCCGACACCACGGCCGATCCGTGCAGCGGGTGGTGCCAGATCCGAAGGATGAGCATCCATCGTGTCGGAGAGACCGAGGCGAACGACACGCCGGGATGCTCACGGGCATGAACGCCCTCGACCTCGCCGGCGGCACGGGAGATGATCGCGATGACATCATCCACGGCGATCCCCTCTTCTCTCGCGACCCGGATGTCCACTGCGCTGCGACGCGCGCCGTGACGGGAGTCGTTCACCAGAACCCCGGTGAGGATCGTGGCGTTCGGTACGTGCACCGTCCTGCCGTCGACCGTCGCCAGGAGCACCGCGCGTCCGTTGAGCTCCTGGACGACGCCGCGGATCGGCCCGTCGGGGCCGTCGATCTCGATCTCCTCCCCGATCTTCACGGACTGGCGGGATTGGATGAGCACCCCGGCCGCGAAATTGTCGGCGACGCCGCGGAGCACGAGGATCAGGACGACCACGGCGATGGCCGTCATGGCCAGGAGCGGCTGCACGTTCGCCCCGAGGAAGGCCAGCCCGACGCCGATGCCCACCAGGAGCAGGGCGTATTGGGTGAAGCGTGCCGCCAACTGCGCGACCGAGTCGGAGATGCCCGGCGTCCGTGTCGTCAGCTTGAGCACGCCTTTCCGGGCGAAGCGGGAGAGCAGCCAACCGATGAGGATGGACAGCACCGCCAGCACGATCTGCCACGGCGAGAGCCCATCGGGGAACAGAGCGTCCAGCGTCACGTTCGCCGACCACTCGATCGGGGGCTCCAGCGCATCATCCGACCAGGATGCGGCGCGCGCGCTCGCCGCGGAGGATCCCTCTCATCCGGAGGGGGTGAGCGCGGAGCACGGCTGGTCGGTATCGCCCGTTGAGGATGAACGATGTTCGTCCGCGCTTCCGCAGCACCGGAGACTGAGGGCATGTCGACGACGCCCCCATCGCCGGATCTCCTCACGGCAGCCCGCTCGCACGGCGCGACCCGTGAACGAGCGCGGGAGGCCATCGGTCTCCAGATCTCGATCTTCGCCTTCGTCGTCGCAGCGCTCGTGGCCCTCGTGGTGTTCCGCCTGCGGTCGGCGCCCATCTCCGGCCCCGATTCGCTCGGGCAGTTCGCGGCACTGGCATCCGCGGTCACGGCGGTCGTCGTCTTCGTGCTGGGTCGTGTCATCGCCGCCGATCCCGAGAGGCACAGGCGGCTCGGGGTGCTCGACATCATCGACATCGCGGCCTTCGCCTTCGCGCACGCCATCATCGCCCTGCTCGGGTGGACGCTCGCCGCGACGATCATCGAAGCGGGTCTGATCGGAGCCGTCGTCTACCCCGTGCCCGTCCTGATGCTCGCCGGCGCCGCGAGCGGGCTCACCGCGTACGTGACCTACTACTCCGCGACCCATCTGGACCTGCAGCTGCTGGCGACGGTCCTCGCGGTGTTCCTGGTCCTCGGGATCCTGGCGAGCATGCTGACGGCGAGCGACCCGCAATGGTGGCAGGAGAACCTCAGCGCGCTCGGCATGACCGACGACCTCTCGGCGCGGGCGTTCAACCTCACTCTGATCGTCGCCGGGATCCTCGTGACCACGCTCGCCCGCTACGCGACGAGGGGCATCCCCACCCCGCACCCGCGCGGAGTGACCTCGGTGCGGACCTGCCTCATCATCGTCGGGCTCTTCCTCGGCATCGTCGGCGTGTTCCCCGTCGATGAGCACTTCGCGCTTCACACCGCGGTGGCGTCGGGAATGGTCGTCGCGTTCGCCGTGCTCGTCGTCGCGATGCGCTGGTGGGTGCCCGGAGTCTCGCGCACCTTCCTGCTGCTGGGGTACGTCTTCACCCTCCTGATCGTGGTTCTGGCGGTGTTCTTCGCCGTCGGCTACTACACGCTCACTGCCGTGGAACTGGTGGCCGGGACCGTCGTGTTCACCTGGATCATCCTCTTCATCCGCACCGCTGATGCCCTCAAACGAGACGAGGGAGCGAAGACCGGCGACTAAAGATCACCCGGAGGATGCCCTTGAGGGGTATCCGGCACGCCACTAGCTTTGGTGCCATGTCGCACCCCGTACGCTCGACGAGGCCGGGACCCACGGTGCGATTCCGGCCACCGGCTCCCCAGCCCGGCGCGATCCGTCGTGATCGGGTGAGTGCAGCGATAGGGGAGGTCGTCGCCAACGAGCAGTTGACGGTGATCAGCGCCCCGAGCGGATTCGGGAAGACGACCGCGGTCGCCGATTGGGCTTCGGGTGTCGATCGGGTCGCGTGGCTCGGACTCCACACGTTCGACTCCGACCCGTCCCGGTTGACTCAGGGGGTCGTGAACGCGCTGCTCACCGGCGCCGAGCGTTCCGGGCGTCCTCTCGATCTCGACCGCGATCTGGACGATCCGGACCGGGCGTACCAGGAGATCTGCCGGGCGTTGGAGGATTCGGACGAGCGCATGCACCTGATCGTCGACGATGCGCAGCGCGCGGGCGAGGAGTGGCGCACGGGACTTCTCGGCATGCTCGCCGAGCAGGCGCCGGAGAGTCTGCACGTCGTCCTGGTGGGGACGACCCTGCTCGAGCTGACGCTCTCCCGTCATCGGCTGATGCACCCGGAGGCCTTCGTCGGCGTCGACACCCTCAGCTTCACGGGAGAGGAGGTGCGACTGCTGCTCGACGGGGGCGTGGCCGACCTCGAACCCGAGACGATCCTCGACGAGACTCAGGGATGGCCGATCGCCGTCAGACTGATGATGATCGGCGGAGCGAGACCCGACGCGCGGCCGCAGAGCGCCTCGAGATTCCTGGGTGGATATGTGAGGGAGCATGTGCTCGGGAGCCTTCCTCCCGACGTCGCGGACTTCGTGCTCGAGGCGAGCGTCTGCGGAGAACTCACCCCTGAGCTCGCCGCCGCGGTCACCGGGCGCCCGGATACCGCCACACTGCTCGAGACCTGCGTGCGACTCGGTCTGTTCCTCGACCGGTTCGAGGGGCCTCACGGCATCGTCTATCGATGGCATGCCGCTTTCGCACGACGATGCGCCGAGATCCTGGGCCAGGATGCAGAGCTCGCGAACGCGTGCCATCGGCGCGCCGCCGCCGCCCTGGAGCCGACGGATCCGACGGCGTCGATCGCCCATTCGCTCCAGGCGCTCGACTTCCTCGCTGCGCGCTCGACCCTTCTTCGGCACTGGCTCGGGCTCGTGGTCGGGGCGAGGGCGGACGAGGTCGAGCGCACCGCGACCGAGATGCTGCGACGCACGCCCGACGACGCCCAGGTGCTGCTCGTGCGCGCCTGCGCCAGCGATGTGCTCGGCGACCATCGCGTGGCGCGCGAGTTGTTCCGGCGTGCGGAGGCATCGATCGCGCGATCGGCCGACCCCGATGAGCCTGCTGTCCTCCAGATCGCCCGACTCTTCATCGCCGACGAGCGCGCGGAGGTCGCGAGCGCGAGCGCCAAGGTGCGGCAGATGCTGCTCGATGACGATTCGACGGAGCTGAGCGACCGCGCCGCGCTCAACTACCTGCTGGGATGGACTGAGATTCGGCATCGCGGCAATCCCCTGATCCCGCTCGAGTACTTCTCCGCGGCGGCCAGGGAGGCACGGGGCTCCGGGGATCGGGAACTCGCGAAACGGGCATCGGGGCACCTCGCCTTCGGGCAGACGTGGGCGGGTCGCCTCACCGAGGCCCGGCAGTCGCTCATCCGTGTGCACGAGGAGGAGGACGTCGGTCAGCCCTGGAGCACCTACGCCGGCGGCAGCGCCGCGGCGGCCGCGGGATTCGTCTCCTACTGGTCGGGGGAGCTCGTCGATGCCATCCGCGAGTTCGGGACGGTGATCGCCAACGGCAGCTCCGATCGCTCGTTCACGAGCGTGGCACGCATGATGATCGCCTATGCAGCGGCGGAGACCGGAGACGTCGCCGCCTGCCGTCGCGCGGCGATCGGCATCCAGGACATCCCGCTGGAGGTCGTGCACGGCATCTCCTGGCCGGCGTTCCGCGAATCATCGGTCGCCCTGCTCGAAGAGGCGGTCGGCCGGCAGGACCGGGCGATGCGGATCGCGCGCAGATATGTCCATTGCCCCGACCTCCCCGTCGTCAACGTCGCACTGGCAGGGGTGTTCCGCCGGTCCGGCGAGTACTCGGCGGCGTTGGAGATGCTGCGATCCCTGCGGGCATTCAGCGAGGTGTCGTACGTGAAGTCGGCGACGCTCATCACGGCAGCCCTGCTGCGCCGTCATGGCGGGCATCACGAGGAGGCGCACGAATTGTGCGAGGCTGCCGTCGCCGTCGCGGCGGGGGAGAACATCCGCCTTCCCTTCGGCCCGCGCGAGACAGCGGTGCGCAAGCTGCTGGGCGAGCATGTGCATTTCGGCACGCAGTTCGAGGACTTCATCGGCAGGTGTCTCGCCACGGACGCGGCCGGGTCGCTCGTGGACGCACTCTCGGAGCGCGAGCGTGATGTGTTCCAGCAGCTCCAGACGGCGCGTACGCTGCAGGAGATCGCGCGGGAACTGGCGGTGTCCATCAACACTGTGAAGACCCACCAGCGTGCGATCTACCGCAAACTCGGGGTGTCGTCGCGACGTGAGGCCGTGCGGACCACCGTCTGACGTCGACGGCGGCGCGGCAGGAGGCCTCACACCTGGTGCAGTGCCGAAGCGAGGATCGTGTTCGCGATCGACGCCGGTATCGGCTGGGTCGCGAGGATGCGGTCCTCTCGGTGGTCGACGTCACGGGCGAACCGCTCGACCCAGATCGGCTCCACCAGGATGAGCGCCGCGAGTGCGCCGAGGGGAACCGTCGCCGCGAAGTGACGAGCGTCGTCCTCGCCGATGAGACCGGGAGTCTCGAGGGCGAGGCCGGCGAGTGCGAACTCGTCACGGTCGACCTCGACGATCCGGTGTTCCTCGAGGCCGAGCCGCTCGATCATCAGGAAGTCGAGGAGGCGGATGGCGCCGGCCTCCACCTGTCGAAGCAGGGCCTCGAGGACGTTCGGGCCGAGGCGGTCGCCCTCGAGGTGCACGGCGACGAACTCGACGTCGCCGAGCGCATGCAGAGTCGTCACATCGACCACCTCGACCACGGCCTCAGCTCAGAGCGCGGGTCTTGATGGCCGCGAACTCGTCGGGGGTGATGGTCCCCGCGGCGAGCAGCTTCGATGCCTTGTCGATCTCGTCGCTCGGGCTGGAGCCCGCGACGCTGCGGATGTAGGAGTCGGCTGCCTGCTGCTGGTCCCTGTAGGCGGAGACACTCCGCTCGCCCATGCCTCTGCCGCGCGCGATCAGGTAGACGAGCGCCGTGAGGAAGGGGACGAAGATGAGGAAGATGATCCACACGGCCTTCCACCAGCCGTTGAGCGTGTGGTCGCGGAACAGGTCGGCGACGATGTTGAAGAGCACCATCAGGTAGGAGACGAACACGAATACCCAGAAGAACCACCAGATGATGTCCCAGAAACTGTCCCAGATGGACATGTCGCACCTCTTTCGTCGAGTGACTGCGTACGGCGATCGTGACAGGACGCATCGTCGCGCGGGGGAGTCGCTCACCCTGATCGGGCGACCCCGCATGACGGGCAGGGGTGAGGGTCTCATCCGCTCGGGGTGAGAGAGCAGCCCGCGCCGGGCGCGGCGATGCGACCATGGTGCACAGTCGTGGCCGTGTGCCCCGTGAGAGAGGATCATCCATGAATGACTTCCGTTTCGGTCCCGCCGAGTTCTATCTCGTCGGGTTCGAAGGAACCCGGCCGGACCCCGCGACGTTCCGGGCGTTGACCGACCTCGTCGACAGCGGGATCGTGCGCCTGCTCGACTTCGTCGTGCTCGCGAAGTCGGAGACCGGGAAGGTCGAGATCGTCGAGCTCGACGACGACGACGGAGTCCTGGACCTCGGCGACTTCGAGCCGATCGCGGCGGGTCTTGCGGGCGAAGAGGACGTCGAGTCGTTGGCGGGTGCGCTCGCCCCGGGACAGTCGGCTGCCCTGGTCGTCCTGGAACTCGCGTTCGCTCGCACGCTCGCACAGAATCTCGCCGCGGCGGGCGGACAGGTGCTGCGCACCGAGCGTGTTCCGGCGCCCGTGGTGAACGCCATGATGGACATCCTCGATCAGGAAGGTGAATGACATGCCCTTGAGAAGATTCGGTCGCCCCGGACTGATCGGCCTCGCCGCCCGGACGGCAGTGGTGGCCGGGACCGCGACCGCCATCGGCGGGGCGATGTCGCGGCATCAGCAGGAGCGTGCGCAGGGAGAGTACGAGCAGCAGCAGTACGAAGCCGCGCAGCAGCAGGCGCAGATCGACGCCGCGGCTCAGAACGCCGCTTCGCAGTACTCGTCTCCGCCTCCGGCCGCGCCCGCGCAGGGGGACGACCTGATCGCGAAACTGCAGCAGCTCGCGTCCCTCAAGGACTCCGGTGTCCTCTCCGAGGCCGAGTTCGCCGCGGCGAAGCAGAAGCTCCTGAGCTGAACACACCGATGATTCGTCGTCTGCGGGATGGCCGAAACGAGAAGGACGAATGAGCGAACTGGACGATCTGCGAGCGCGTGTCCTTCTTCTCGAACAGGAGAACGAGACACTCAAGAAGCCCCGTCGGCGTCCGGTGGCCAGAAGCATCGTCGCGGGAATCGTGCTGGCTCTTGCGGTGCTGATGGCACCGATCGCCGCGATGGGGACCTGGGCGCGCCTGCAGCTCGTCGACGCCGATCGGTTCGTCGCGACGTTCGCACCTCTGGCCGAAGACCCTGACGTGCAGGACTTCGTCGCGGATCAGGTCAGCTCGGCGATCCACGAGCAGGTGGACTTCGATGCGATCGTCGGCGAGGTGTTCGACGGGATCCGTGAACTCGACCTTCCGCCCCGTGCCTCCTCCGCCCTGTCGTTGCTGGAGGCTCCGGCGGCCAGTGGGCTGACCTCCCTCGTCGACGGCGTCATCCATGACGTCGTGGCATCGGACCAGTTCGCCGACATCTGGGCGCAGACGCTGCGCATCACCCATGAACGTGCCGTCGCGATCCTGCAGAACAGCCCTGACACCGCCCTGCAGCTCGCAGACGACGGGGTGCTCTCGATCGACCTGGGGCAGGTCGTCGACCGCGTCAAGGCGGTACTGACGGAGCGCGGTGTCGGGTTCGCCGACCTGATCCCGGAGATCGACCGGTCGGTTCCCATCGCCCAGGCGGATGCCCTCGTCCTGGTGCGCACGATCTATCAGATCGCGGTGGCTGCCGGATTCTGGCTGCCATGGGTCGTTCTCGGTCTCGTCGTCGTCGGCGTCCTCCTCGCGAGGAACCGCGCGCGAGCTCTCTTCTGGACCAGCGCGGGATTCGCCGTCGCGTTCCTGCTCCTGTCGGCGGGGATGGGCATCGGAAGAACGTTCTTCATCGGCGCCGTGAGCCCGTCGATCATGACGGCGGCGGCCGCGCAGTCGCTGTTCGACGAAGTCACGTCGCTGCTGAGCTCGACGATCGTGGCTCTGGCCCTGGTCGGAGTGCTCGTCGCCGCGTGGGCGTGGCTGGCCGGCTCGAGCCGCAGCGCCGTGGTGACGCGCGGAATCCTGGAAAGCGGCTTCACGGCGGTCCGGAGCACCTGGGAACGACGAGGCCTGTCGACCGGACGATTCGGCCTCGCGGTCGATCGCTTCCACGGTCCGATCCTTCTGGTCGGGTTGGTGCTCGCGCTCCTCATCCTCATGGCGTCGAGACCGGTCTCGTTCGGTGCGGTGTTCGGGGTGGCCGTCGGACTGCTCGTCTTCGCCATCGTGGTCGAGCTGCTCAGGCGACCCCCGGGCGCAGCGATCGTTTCCCCGAGGGAAGAGCCACTGGTCGAAGAGACGGAGGAAACGGAACCGGCCGACGCGGAGAACGCCCGACGGTGAGTCTCCGACGGGCGTTCTCCCCGACATCTCAGGCGCGCGCGGAGTCCGGAAACACCTTCTCCCAGTCGTCTCTGACGCTCACGACGGTGTAGCCCTTGTCCGCAGCATCCGCGAGGGCCTTCTCGGCGCCCGCGTCGTAGGGGATGTCGCCGCGTGACGGGTCGTCGTGGTGGACGAGGAGTGCGAAACCCGGCCGCGGTCCTCGGCGTGCGAAGTCCATCATCGCCGTGTCGCCGTTGGAGTTGCCCCCCACGAACAGGGGGCGCCGGCCGATGCGGGTCCAGATGCGGATCGGCTTCTCGGGACCGTCGTCGAAGAAGGCCAAGGAGGAGTACCGCACGGTCGCCTCGGCATCGTCCCACGCGAGACCGAAGGCCGACCCCACCACGCGCTCCGGGGGGATCCCGTAGTTGGCCTGCGTCATCGGACGCATGAAGTCACGCTCACCTCCCGAGACGATGTAGCAGGTGAAGCCGTGGTGCTCCAGAAACCTGAGCAACTCGACCATCGGCTGATACACGGTCTCGGCGTAGGGGCGCTGCAACGTCGGATGCTGCGCGGTACGGTAGAACTCCGCCACCGACGCCGCGTAGTCCTCCACGCTCATTCCATCCGTGAGCCCGACCAGCGCCTGGATGATGATCCCGAGGTCGGAGTCGTCACCACCGTAGTGCTTGTCGATCGCCGCTCCCAGCCACGCGAAGTCGCCGCTCACGGCTGCGAGATACGGCTGCCTCTCGGCGAGCTCCGGTGCCCGCTCCGCAGCCGCACGCCACTGCTCCACGACGAAGTGCAGCTGTGTGATCATCGGCTTCTCCGACCACAGGGTCCCGTCGTTGTCGAACACCGCGATGCGCTCCTCGACAGGAACGGCGTCTGGCCCCGATGTCACGGAGGCGACGAAAGCCTCGATGTCTCGGCGTGTGCGGGTGTCGCGCCAGGAAGGGAGGGAAGGGTGAGCGGTCATGTGCGATCCTCGCGTCTCTTCGAATGCCGGCGGAAGCATCAGCGTGGCATCGTCCCGCGGTTCTCGACAGGCTGACATCACCCCGCCGGGGCGATGGTCCGCGCGGTCGAACACGGAGATCACCGCGTGAGCGGAATACCCCAGGAGGGTATAGGGTTGACACGAAGGAGTACCCCACCCGGGTATGCTGAATCGAGAAAGGAACCCTCATGAACACGAGCGAGTACCAGGTGAGCGGAATGAGCTGCGGCCACTGCGAGGTCGCGATCCGCGGCGAAGTCAGCCAGATTCCCGGTGTCGATGCGATCGACATCAGCGCTCAGACCGGCAGGCTCGTCGTGACGAGCGCAGAACCCCTCGAAGACGCGGCGATCCTCGCGGCGGTCGACGAGGCGGGCTATCAGGCAGTACCTGCCTGATGAACACCGCAAGCCGTCTCGGTCTCTACGGCGCAGGTCTCGTGGTGGTCTTCGGGGTCGCGTTCGCGGTGGCCGGCGCCGTCGTTCCCGACAGCGCTGTGGCCTCCTGGACGGAGCGCGGGGGAGACGGCCACGATGAGCAGTCGGCGGAACCCGGCACGCAGAACACGGATAACGGGAAAGAGCAGGGGACAGACGTGAGTGGAGTGATGATCGCCGCATCCGGATACACCATCGGCGCGATCTCGGCCCCGGGGGAGACCGGGACCGCGGGGGAGCTCTCCTTCGTGGTGCGAGGGCCCGAGGGCGAGCCGGTCACCTCGTACGAGACGGCCCACGGCAAGCAGCTTCACCTGATCGTGGTGCGCAGTGACGGCAGCCGATATCGGCATGCGCATCCCGTGCTCGATATCGGGACGGGGGCCTGGTCGCTGCCATGGACCTGGGAGGCTGCGGGTACGTACCGTGTGTACGCCGACTTCACCGCATCGGACGGGCCCGGGGTGACGCTCTCACGGACCGTCGATGTGGGCGGGCCCTTCACGCCGCAGCCTCCGGCCGAGACGCGGTCCACCGCCACCGTCGATGGATTCGACGTGTCGATCAGTGGTGACCTCGTCGCCGGTGCCGGGAGCGAGTTGACGGTCGAGGTCGCTCGGGACGGGGTACCCGTCACCGCGCTCGAGCCCTATTTGGGTGCGTTCGGGCATCTGGTCGCACTCCGTGACGGAGACCTGGCCTACCTGCACGTGCACGCGCACGGAGATGAGCCCGAACCGGGTGAGGTCGCCGGTCCCGAGGTGGTCTTCACCGCGCAGGCTCCGACCGCCGGCAGGTACCTGCTCTACCTCGACTTCCAGGTCGACGGGAAGGTCCACACCGCGCCGTTCGTCCTCGATGCGGTTCCCGCCGACCTGTCGTCGAACGACACGGGCGACGACCACGGCGGGCACTGAACCGCACCACCCCACTCTTTCCGCGTCCTCGGACGCGGAGCGCAAGTATCGAGGAGATCATCATGACGGACACGCAGTCCGCGGCCGCACCGGCCAGCGTGGAGCTGGAGATCGGCGGCATGACCTGCGCATCGTGCGCGATGCGGATCGAGAAGAAGCTGAATCGGATCGACGGCGTCACGGCGACCGTGAACTATGCCACGGAGAAGGCCAAGGTGATCGCCCCGGCCGGCTTCGATCCTGCTCTGCTCATCGCGGAGGTGGAGAAGACCGGATATACCGCGGCCCTTCCTGCGCCCGAAGCCGAGACGCGTCAGGACGATGCGGGCGATGCCCCCGATGCCGAACTCACGAGTCTCAAGCACCGGCTCATCGCCTCGATCGTCCTGACGGTCCCGGTCATCGCGATGGCGATGATCCCGGCGCTCCAGTTCATGTATTGGCAGTGGCTCTCGCTCGCGCTCGCCGGTCCCGTCATCGTGTGGGCGGCGTGGCCGTTCCACAAGGCGGCGTGGACGAACGTGCGCCACGGCGCAGCGACCATGGACACCCTGATCTCGATGGGGACCATCGCCGCATTGCTGTGGTCGCTCTACGCCCTGTTCTTCGGGACTGCAGGAGTCCCCGGGATGACGCACCCGTTCGAGCTGACCGTGGCTCCGAGTGACGGCGCCGCGAACATCTACCTCGAGGTGGGGGCGGGGGTGACGATGTTCATCCTCGCCGGGCGCTACTTCGAGAAGCGCTCCAAGCGCCAGGCCGGGGCCGCGCTGCGCGCGCTGCTCGAACTCGGAGCCAAGGACGTCGCCGTGATCCGCGACGGTATCGAGAAGCGGATTCCCACGGCCGACCTCCAGCCGGGCGATGAGTTCGTCGTACGCCCCGGTGAGAAGATCGCCACGGACGGGGTCATCGTCTCGGGGAGCTCGGCCGTCGACGCCTCGATGCTGACCGGCGAGTCGGTGCCGGTCGAGGTCGGTGAAGGGGACGCCGTGACCGGCGCGACCGTGAACGCCGGTGGCCGCCTGGTCATCCGGGCGACCCGTGTCGGCTCCGACACGCAGCTGGCGCAGATGGCGAAGCTGGTCGAGGACGCGCAGACGGGGAAGGCCGAGGTGCAGCGCCTCGCCGACCGCGTCTCCGGGATCTTCGTGCCGATCGTCATCGCGATCGCCCTCGCCACCCTCGGGGCATGGCTGGGAGCCGGGTTCCCTGCCTCCGCAGCCTTCACGGCGGCCGTCGCCGTGCTCATCATCGCCTGCCCCTGCGCGCTGGGCCTCGCCACACCGACCGCTCTGCTGGTGGGGACGGGACGCGGAGCGCAGATGGGCATCCTCATCAAAGGACCCGAGGTGCTCGAATCCACCCGCAAGGTCGACACGGTCGTGCTCGACAAGACGGGCACCGTGACGAGCGGCAAGATGACGCTCACCGCCGTGCACACCGCGGAGGGCGTCGATCGACGCGAGCTCCTGCGGCTGGCAGGCGCCGTGGAAGACGCGTCGGAGCACCCCATCGCGCAGGCAGTGGCGAAAGCCGCGACTCAGGAGATCGGCGCACTCCCGGTGCCCGAGGACTTCGTCAACGTCGAAGGCAAGGGTGTTCAGGGCGTGATCGAGGGGCACGCGGTGCTCGTGGGTCGGGAATCGCTGTTGGCCGAGTGGTCGCTGCACCTGCCCGCCGAGCTCGCTGCCGCGAAAGCGGAGGCCGAGAGTCAGGGCAAGACCGCCATCGCGGTCGGGTGGGACGGCGAGGCGCGTGGCGTGCTCGTCGTCGCCGACACGGTGAAGCCGACCAGTGCGCAGGCCATCTCGCAGCTCAAGAGTCTGGGTCTCACGCCCGTCCTCCTCACCGGCGACAACCGGGCGGTGGCGGAGCAGATCGCGGCAGAGGTCGGCATCACCGATGTCATCGCCGAGGTGCTCCCGAAGGAGAAGGTCGATGTGATCACACGGCTGCAGCGCGATGGCAAGGTCGTCGCGATGGTCGGGGACGGCGTGAATGACGCGGCCGCACTCGCCCAGGCCGATCTGGGGCTCGCGATGGGCACAGGGACCGATGCGGCTATCGAGGCCAGCGACATCACACTGGTTCGCGGAGATCTGCGCAGTGCCGCGGACGCCATCCGCCTGTCCCGCAGGACTCTGGGCACGATCAAGGGCAACCTGTTCTGGGCCTTCGCCTACAACGTCGCGGCGATCCCGCTCGCAGCGCTCGGCTTGCTCAACCCCATGCTCGCCGGCGCGGCGATGGCGTTCTCCAGCGTCTTCGTGGTCGGCAACAGCCTCCGCCTGCGTTCCTTCCGGAGCCAGACGGCGGACCCCTCTCCGGCAGGGAGCCGTGCGGCGCGGGAACGCGCGACACCGGCAGTCCCCGCAGGAACCCACTGAAACCGAAAGAGGAGCATCTCATGTCCGATTCCCCCGCAGGATCCTGCTGCAGCGTCACCAGCAACGGTGCGGTCTCCGCCGAAGGTCGAAAGGATCTGCTGGCGTCGCCCTCCGGCGCCATGGCAGAGTGCCCGGTGATGGTCGGCAGCGCGGTCGTCGTCGCGGATGCGGAGGCCGCCGGCCTGTTCCGTGACTACGAGGGCACCCGCTACTACTTCTGCTGCGCAGGATGCGGGCCGGCGTTCGACGCCGACCCGGCGAAGTACGTCGCCGCAGCCTGACCGTTTCACCCGTGCGGCGCCGCCACACGCGGCCCTGCACGGGAATCGTCTTTCCGAGGAGGAGAGGTAATGAGCATTCCGCACCACGACAGCACCGCACCCGGCGCCCCGCACCACGAGTCGAACGACTCCGACCATATGCATGGGGGACACGACGCCCACGGGGGACACGGCGCCCACGGGGGACACGACGCCCACGGGGGACACGACGCCCACGGCGCCCACGGGGGACACGGCGGACACGGAGGGCACGCCGACCACGTCGGCCAGTTCCGGCGGCTGTTCTGGATCATGCTCGCGCTTGCCGTCCCCACCGTCGCGTTGTCGGGGATGTTCGCGATGATCCTCGGCTACCCCCTTCCCGACCTCCCCGGGCTGATGTGGGTCTCGCCCGTGCTGGGAACCGTGATGTACGTGTGGGGAGGCAAGCCCTTCCTCGTGGGCGCCGTCAGCGAGATCCGCGCGCGCAAGCCCGGCATGATGCTGCTCATCGGCCTGGCGATCACCGTGGCCTTCCTCGCATCGTGGGGGGCGAGTCTCGGCATCCTCCATCACGAGCTCGACTTCTGGTGGGAGCTGGCCCTCCTCATCGTGATCATGTTGCTCGGGCATTGGATCGAGATGCGCTCGCTCGCGCAGACCACCTCTGCACTCGACTCGCTCGCCGCCCTCCTGCCGGACGAGGCCGAGCGTGTGGAGGACGGTCAGGTCGTGATCGTCTCACCCGCAGACCTGGCCGTCGGTGACATCGTCGTCGTTCGCCCTGGCGGAAGCGTTCCGGCCGACGGGCGCATCCTCGACGGACGCGCGTCGATGGACGAGTCGATGGTGACGGGGGAGTCCCGCACGGTCACACGCGGTGCGGGAGACCAAGTCACCGCCGGCACCGTCGCCACGGACTCCGGGCTCCGGGTGGAGATCACCGCGACCGGAGACGACACCACCCTCGCCGGCATCCAGCGCCTGGTGACCGAGGCGCAGAGCTCGTCTTCGCGAGCTCAGCGCCTCGCGGATACCGCAGCGGGGTGGCTGTTCTGGTTCGCTCTGGGATCCGCGGCGATCACCGCGATCGTCTGGACTCTCGTCGGATTCCCCGACGCGGCCGTCATCCGCACGATCACCGTGCTCGTGATCGCCTGCCCGCACGCGCTGGGTCTGGCGATCCCGCTCGTCGTGTCGATCGCGACCGAGCGCGCCGCCCGGGGCGGAGTCCTCGTGAAGGACCGCCTCGCCCTGGAGAGTATGCGAACCGTCGACACCGTGCTGTTCGACAAGACCGGAACCCTCACCAAGGGCGAGCCCGTCGTGTCGGAGGTGTCGGTCTCCGGCGAGCATGACGCCGATCGCGTGCTGGCGCTCGCCGCCGCTGCGGAAGCCGACAGCGAGCACCCGCTCGCGAAGGCGATCGTCCGCGCCGCCACCGACAGGAGCCTGGCGGTGCCGCAGAGCCGCGACTTCACGTCGTCGCCTGCGGTCGGGGTCACGGCTACCGTCGAGGGATCCACCGTGCGCGTCGGCGGCCCGCACCTGCTCGCGGAGGAGCAGGTGGACGAGCTCGCCGTCGCCGAGCAGTGGCGGGAGGACGGCGCGATCATCCTCCACGTCGTCCAGGACGGCCGAGTGATCGGAGCGCTGAAGCTCGCCGACGAGGTACGTCCGGAATCCCGCGAAGCCGTGGACGCGCTGCATGCGCTCGGTGTGCAGGTCGTCATGATCACGGGTGATGCCGAGGCCGTCGCGCAGACAGTCGCCGCCGACCTGGGGATCGACCGGTTCTTCGCGGGGGTGCGCCCCGAGGACAAAGCCGCGAAGGTGCAGGAGCTGCAGCGTGAGGGCCGAAAGGTGGCGATGGTCGGCGACGGCGTCAACGACGCACCTGCGCTGGCGCAGGCAGACGTGGGGCTCGCCATCGGGGCGGGCACCGACGTCGCCATCGCCTCTGCCGGCGTGATCCTCGCAAGCGACGACCCGCGCTCCGTTCTCTCGGTCATCGAACTCTCGCGGGCCGCGTATCGGAAGATGAAGCAGAATCTGTGGTGGGCCGCCGGGTACAACCTGCTCTCGGTGCCGCTCGCGGCCGGCGTGCTCGCGCCGATCGGATTCGTGCTGCCGATGTCGGTGGGGGCGATCCTGATGTCGCTGTCGACCATCGTCGTCGCGCTCAACGCGCAGCTGCTGCGGCGCCTCGATCTGCGGCCTGACGTCGCGACCCGCGCCATCCTCGATCGCTGATTCCCGTGCGCGGAAAGACCCCGTCCAGCCGGACGGGGTCTTTCTGCGCACGGTTCTCGCGACTCACTGATGCCGCAGCGCGGCGTTCAAGTGCTCCTCGGGGTCGACCAGGTGGTTGTGATCGTCGGTGCCGAGTGCGACCTCTGCCCAATCGATCGTGCCGCTGAACTTGCCGCCCCACTCCTTGTATCCCTCGTAGGCGGGCATTCCGGTGTCCTCGCCGGTGTCCAGGCCCTCGTCGAAGGAGAAGTACAGCGGGTGCGTGTGCTCCACGCGTCCGGAGCCGACCGCGGCGCCGTCGATGAACAGCGTGACCTCGCCGCCCTTGCCGATCCCCCCGCCGTCGTAGGCGAACTCCGCACGCACGAGGTGATCGCCACCGCCGATGGTCGTGTCGGACAGCACGGTCGTGCGGACCAGCCCGCAGTAGTTGTAGTGATACCCGAGCTTGCCGTCTTCTGCGAAGAACGACCACCCGCCGGTGCGCCCGCCCTGGGCGACGATGGCACCTTCGACCGCGCCGTCCTCGGGCACCGTGAGCTGGGCCGTCACCGAGTACGAACGGTTCTTCACATTCAGGGCGACGTTCTCTCCCAGGCGGATCATCCCCGGGTACAACCGCAGTCGGTCGCCGGTGACGAGCGTGGGCCTGCCGGCGATCGCGGGATTCATGCGCTCGGCCGCGCGGTCGTCGAGCGGGAACACGTTGTGCCGAGCCGCCTCGATCAGGAACATCTGCTGCATCTCTGCCAGCTTCTCCGGGTGTGTGGGCGCCAGGTTGTCCGACTGCGTCCAGTCGACCGAGGTGTCGTACAGTTCCCACACGTCGGCCGAGAAGTCCGGAGCCTTCGAGACGACATCCCACGGAGTGCGGTGCTTCGTCTGCGCCGTCCAGCCCTTGTGGTAGATGCCGCGGTTGCCCATCAGCTCGAAATACTGTGTGACGTGTCGTTCATCGGCGTCCGGGGCGTTGAAGCTGTAGGCCATCGAGACGCCGTGCATCGGAATCTGGGTAACCCCGTTCACCGTGTGCGGCTCGGCGAGGCCCGCGACGTCCAGGACGGTCGGGGCGAGGTCGATCACGTGGTGCCACTGGTGCCGGACCTCGCCGGATCCCTCGATCGCGCTCGGCCAGTGGACGATGGTGCCGTTGCGCGTTCCGCCGTAGTGCGATGCCACCTGCTTGGTCCACTGGTAGGGCGTGCACATCGCGTGCGCCCAGGCCACGGAGTAGTGGTTGTACGCCTCTGGACCGCCGACCTTGTCGAGATGCTCGTTCCAGAACTCGACGGTCTCGAACTGACCGCCGCCGTTGGAGGCGGTCGTCAGCATGTAGGCACCGTTGATGCCGCCCTCCGCGCTCGCCCCGTTGTCGCCGATGATGTAGTAGACGAGAGTCTCGTCGAGGATGTCCTGCTCCTCGAGCGCGTCGATGACGCGACCGGTGTGGAAGTCGGCGTACTCCAGGAACGCCGCATAGACCTCCATCTGGTGCGCGAGGATCGGCTTCTGCTCGTCCGGGACGTCGTCCCAGGCCGGCAGTCCCTCCGGGCGTTCGGTGAGCTTCGAGTCCGGTGCGATCACGCCGAGTTCGATCTGCTTCGCGAAGGTCTGCTCGCGCTGCGCGTCCCAGCCCTGGTCGAAGCCCCCCTTGTACTTCGCGATCCAGTCCTTCGGAACGTGATGCGGGGCGTGCGTCGCGCCCGGGGCGAAGTAGATGAAGAACGGCTTGTCCGGCGTCAGGCTCTTCTGCTGCCGGATGTAGTCGATGGTCTTGTCGGCCAGATCGGGCATCAGGTGGTAACCCTCGTCCGTCGGCGGCTCGACCGCGGTGACTCCGTCGACGAGGGCCGGCGTCCATTGGTTCGTCTCACCGCCGATGAAACCGTAGAACCTCTCGAAGCCCGAGAATGCAGGCCAGTGGTCGAACGGTCCCGTCGGGCCGGTCTCCCACACCGGCACCTCGTGGCACTTTCCGAACTGCGCGGTGTTGTAGCCGTTCTGGCGAAGGATCTCGGGCAGCGGGACGGCCGAGTTCGGACGCGTGGAACGGTAGCCGGGGGAAGGGGTCGCGGTCTCGGTGATGTGGCCCATGCCGACGGCGTGGTGGTTGCGTCCGGAGAGCAGCGCGGCACGGGTGGGGGAGCACAGCGCGGTCGTGTGGAATCGGGTGTACTTCAGCCCGGCGTTCGCGAGGCGTTCGGCCGTGGGGGTGTGGATCGGGCCGCCGAATGCGCTCGATGCGCCGAAGCCCACATCGTCGAGGAGGATCACGAGGACGTTCGGCGCGCTCTTGGGCGGGCGCTTGGCGACGAGGGGAGGGAAGTCGGCCTCCGACTTCTTCGCGTCGAAGACGACGGGCCCCTGATACTCACGGTCA
Source organism: Microbacterium sp. STF-2 (assembly GCF_034650155.1). Classification (NCBI taxonomy): domain Bacteria; kingdom Bacillati; phylum Actinomycetota; class Actinomycetes; order Micrococcales; family Microbacteriaceae; genus Microbacterium; species Microbacterium sp. STF-2. Next base: position 934,748 of record NZ_JARKMW010000001.1, on the reverse strand, counting down.
GGAAGCGGCAGGATCGATCCGGGCAGTTCCGCGGTCATGGAAGTTCCTTCTTCGTATACATGGGGTGTATCGCGAGTGCATGGGGGTGTATCGCGAGCTGGACGCCGAGCACCGCGGGTCGGACGGAGCCAGCCACCGTGCTCGACGTCCGTGTGAATCGACTACTGCGCGCCTCCGAGGTCGTGGATGAGCTCCTTCTCGTCCTCGGCGGAGAGGGAGGTCTGGACGACCGTGCCCTGGAACGGCGCGAGTGCGGCGGCGAACTTGTCCTCGGTGATCTTCGTCGCGTACACGACGACGGCGGACTTGCCGGCGGAGACCGTGCTCTTCACCCGGTCGCGGAACTCCGCATCGATGCCGGTCTTGTCGAGGCCGGCGAACAGCGCGCCGAAGAGGCCGCCGAAGAGCAGTCCGGCGATCGGTACGAAGAACAGGAGGCCGATGAGCATGCCGAAGAGTGCACCGCCTGCGGCTCCGACACCGACGTTGCCGGCAGCGCCCGGATACTCGACCTTGGTCTTGCCCTTCTCGTCGACCTTCACGAGCGCGAGGCCCGCGAGCTCGACGACCAGGTCGTTCTGCAACGACAGGATCTCGTCGTAGGCCCCTTCCGCCTGGGGCTCGGAGTCGAAGGAGATGACGATCAGTTCGGCCATGGGTGAGTTCCCTTGTTCAGGGCTGAGTCGACCACCCTCAGCCGTTGACGACAGGAGGCCACTCCGCGGTGGCTCCCGCTCGAGGTCAGGCTAACCGTGCTGGACCCGCGAAACGCGGGCGTCACCGTGAATTCACCCGGGGGACCTTCGGCGATGACAGGGGATACGCAGGGAACTGATCACGCTCTGTAATGATTGCCCGCCGCCGCGGGAGGTCGGTCGCAAAATACTGGGCACACCGAAACGAAAGGTGTTCCCCGTGTCCGCTCCTGCTCCTCCCGCCGTATCCCCGTCCGCCCCGTCCGCTCCGTCCGCCCGCCGCACGATCCTCGACATGCTCAGCCGGTGGATGTGCGAACAACCGCTGGCCGTCGCGGCCCGGCACGCAGGGCGGGAGCTGACATACGGAGAGCTCGATCAGCTGTCCGGCATGCTGGCGGCGGATCTCCGACGGAGAGGCGTCGGGAGAGGTGATCGGATCGGGATCTTCGTGGAGCGCGGATTCGAGATGGTGGTCGCCATCGTGGCCGCACTGCGGCTCGGAGCGGCGTATGTGCCCGTGGATCCGCGAATCGCCACCGAGGTCCATATGGCGCATGTGGTCGCTGTGACGGGCATGCGTGTCGTGCTCACCCAGGCGCGGTTCGCGGACCGCGTGACGTCGGCGACGGGCATCCTGGTCGTGCCGATCGAGCGCGCCCGCATCGCGGACGCGGATGCCTCTTCGCAGGAGACCGTCGCGCCACGCGCCGGAGATGAATGCGTGATCATCTTCACGTCCGGAACGACGGGTACGCCCAACGGCGTGCGGGTGACCCACCGCAACCTCGAGAACTTCCTGTTCGGAGGGCCCGGAGCGCTCGGCATGAAGCCCGGGACCGTGGTCGCCCAGATCCTCAACATCGCTTTCGACATGGCGGTCTGGGAGATCCTCGGCGCGCTCACCCACGGTGCCACGCTGCACATCCGCGGACGGGACTTCGCCGAGGCTCTGCGTGCCGCAGACGTCGTGATCGCGACCCCGTCGATCCTCACCCCGCACGACCCGCAACGGCTGGGCCGGTTCACCGCTGTCGCCGTCGCCGGGGAACGGTGCCCTCGTGCCCTCGCCAACCGCTGGGCTGCCGTGACGGATTTCTACAACTCGTGCGGTCCGACCGAGATCACGATCGTGAACACGATGCATCCGTGCACCCCCGATGAGGCGGATCCGCCGATCGGACGACCGATCCCGGGAACGACCGCCTACATCCTGGATGAGGGTGGCGCTCCGGTCGCCGACGGCGAGGTCGGGGAGATGTGGGTCGGGGGAGCGGGGGTCACCGCCGGGTACCTGGGAAACCCGCGTCTGACCCGCGACCGTTACCGACTCGACCCGTTCTCCGACGACGGCAGTCTCATGTTCCGCACCCGCGACCTCGCCCGATGGAATGCGGACGGAGATCTCGAGCACCTCGGACGCACGGACGACCAGGTCAAGATCCGGGGCTTCAGAGTCGAACCCGACGCCGTGAGCGCACTGCTCGAGCGGGAGGACTCCGTGCAGCACGCGGCCGTCCTCCCCACCGATGACCGCACCGCGCTGGTCGCTTTCGTGACTCCGGAGGACGCCGACGTGGAGGGTGCGCTCGCCCATGTACGTGAAGCACTGCCGTACTACTGCGTGCCGGAGATCGTCCATCTCGTACCGGCTCTTCCGATGACGACGCGCGGCAAGGTCGACCAGACGGTGCTGAGGAGCCACGCATGGCGAGCAGCGTGACTCCCGGGACCCACGTGCGCCCCGCGGCGCTCACCGGGTGGCGGCTTCTTCTCACCCGTCCTGCACTGATGCCCTATAACAGGCTGGTGGTGCTGGTTCTCGCGCTCAACGCCGTCGTCGCCGGGATCATCGCCACGACCTCGGCCTCGATGTCGTCCGACGACGCCGCCACCCTCCTCATCACCATGAGCGGCGTGAACCTCACGGCCGCGGTGCTGATCCGCCAGCAGTACGTGATCAACCTCCTGTTCCGGCTTGCGACGAGCGTGCCGAAATCGGCGCCGCTGGCGGTCCGTCGACGTCTCGCGAAGGTCTACCACTTCGGTGGGATCCACGTCGGAGCCGCGGTCGCGGCCGTGGGCTGGTTCCTGGGGGGAGCCGCCACCGTCGTCTTCAGCGATTCCTTCTCCGTGTTCTCGAAGAGCGTGGCCGTCGCCCTCGTCGCGTGCCTGGTCGGAATCCTCGTACCGGCGCTGCCTCCGATCCGCCAACGCCGCCATGACCTGTTCGAGATGACCCATCGCTTCGGAGGATGGTCCGCTCTCACCCTCTTCGCCGTACTCACCGTGGCGCTCGCCGCCGATGCCGCCGACTCCGCCGGCACTGCGGGGATCGGACGAGTCCTCGCCGCGTCGCCGTCGTTCTGGCTGCTGCTGGTCATCGTGCTCAGCGTCGTCGCACCGTGGCTGCGGCTCAGGAAAGTGCCCGTCCGCATCGCGACGCCGTCGTCTCACGTCGCACTCGCGGACTTCGATCACGGCGTGCGTCCCTTCGCCGGTTCGTCCACCACCCTGGCGCGGCATCCGCTCGGCCAGTGGCACTCGTTCGCGAATGTCGTCACCCGCGACGAGACCGGCTTCCGGCTCACCATCTCGCGGGCGGGGGACTGGACCGGAAGACTCATCGACGACGCGCCCTCGCATGTGTGGACACGAGGGATTCCGACGGCGGGCGTGGGAAACGTGGACAAGCTCTTCGAGCGCGTCGTGTGGGTCGCGACCGGAAGCGGGATCGGCCCGTGCCTGCCGCACCTCTTCGCCGACACCACGCCCTCGAAGCTCGTGTGGGCGACCAGAGATCCGGAAGCCACCTACGGCGACGATCTCGTCGAGTCCATCCGTGCCTCGCACCCCGATGCCGTGATCTGGAACACCAGCGAACAGGGGCGCCCCGACCTCGTGGCACTGGCGCTCGAAGAGTTCACCTCGTTCGACGCCGAAGCGGTGATCTGCATCTCCAACCAATCGACCACCCGCCGGGTCGTCTCCGCGCTGGAAGCCCTCGGGGTCCCCGCGTACGGGGCGATTTGGGACTCCTGAAAGGCATTACCGTGTCCACACTGCTCATCAGCTCCGAGGGGACCACCCTCACCGTCACCCTCGACCGCCCCGCTCAGCTCAACGCCATGGGCATCGCCGAGCTCGATGCCATCCGGCAGGTGTTCACAGAGATCGCCGAGACGGAGCCCACGGATCGCCCCCGCGCCGTGGTCGTGCGTTCGACCGGAACACGCGCGTTCGTGGCCGGTGCCGACATCGCCGAGATGGCGGCCGCATCGTCCGACTCCGGTGAGCGGATCAGCCGCGCCGGACAGGCGGCCATGGACAGCATCGCCGTCTGCCCCGTGCCGGTCATCGCCGCCGTCGACGGTCACGCGCTCGGAGGTGGGTGCGAACTCGCGGCCGTCTGCGACCTCGTGTATGCCACGGCGAACTCGCTCTTCGCGCTGCCCGAGGTCGGATTGGGCCTGATCCCGTGCTTCGGCGGCACGTATCGCGTCGCCGCCCGGATCGGCGATGGTCGGGCGCGACGCCTGGCCCTGACGGGCGAGCGGGTGACAGCCGCGACGGCGGAGGAGTGGGGTCTCGTTGACGCCGTGCTTCCCGACGCCGATGGGCTCGCCGCTGCGGTGGGCGGTCAGGCGCTCGCGTTCAGCCGTGCGTCGAGGAGCGCGCTCGCCGCCGTGAAGGCCGCTTTCGCGATGCCCGCGCCGCTGCGTGCGGTGGCGGAGCGCACACTGTTCCGGGACGCTCTGGCACACGCGGATGGCCAGGAGGGCATGGCGGCGTTCCTGTCGAAGCGCGCCCCGTCGTTCCGCTGAGAGTGCAGGACTCTGTCGGCAACGACGACGTATCTTCGGAAGGTGCGCAGAACCGTGGAAGTGCAGTTGGCCGACCTCGCGAACGGCCGGGTGCTGGTCGTCGAGGACGATGAGGAGCTGCGCAGCATCCTCGTGGCCTATCTGCGTCGTGCCGGGTTCTCCGTCGAAGCGGTCGCCGACGGCTTCGCGGCGTTGGAAGCCGCGACGCTCAGTCCTCCGGATGTGGTGCTCCTCGACCGCATGATCCCCGGCGTCGACGGCGTGGAGATCTGCCGTCGTCTGCGCACCACGTCGAACGCTCCGATCCTCCTGCTCACGGCGATGGGGCAGCCGCATGAACGCATCGACGGCCTGGAAGCCGGCGCGGATGACTACGTCGTCAAGCCCGTCGCACCGCGCGAGATCGTGCTCCGCGTGATCCGGCTGTTGCAGCGGACCGCGCACCAAGGCGCCGGCGAGTCGCCGATCACCCTCGGACGGTTCCGCTTGACGCCGGCGATGCGGGTGATCCAGAGCGATGGCGTCGACCTGGAGCTGACCGTCCGGGAGTTCGAGCTGTTCGCTTTCCTCCTCCGCCACCCCGATCGGGTGCACTCGCGCGAGGAGATCGCCGGCGGAGCGTGGGGATGGGAGGCCGGAGACACCTCGGCTGTGGCCGTCAACATCCGTCGCCTCCGCCTGAAGGTCGAGGCCGATGCCTCCCGGCCCGTCGTCATCCGCTCGGTGTGGGGGCACGGCTATCTGCTCGACAGCGAAGGGACGAGATGAACGCGATGCTCCTCGAAACGCTCGGAGTCGTCGTGGCGGCGGTGATCCTGACCGGACTCTTCGGGGCGGTCGCGCTTCGGCTGACCCGCAGGTACTCGATGCGCTGTCAGATGATGATCGTCGTGATGACGGTGGTCGTGGGGATGTCGGCATCCTTCGCCTTCGCGGCCTCTCGGATGCAGATCGAGGAGGACGATCTGCCGCTCATCCTCGGAGCGACGATCCTCGCCGGCTCGGGCACGATGCTGCTGGCGTGGCGCCTGGGCAACCGGCTGGTCGAGGAGAGCAGACGGATAAGCCTGCACACCCGGCAACTGGCATCGGGTCGTCCCCTCGACGACCACACGGTGGTGTCGAACTGGGAGTATCGGCAGATCGATCGAGAGCTCCACAACGCTGCGCGCGCGCTCCACGAGGCACGGGAGACGAATCTCCGGCAGGAGGAGGCGAGACGGCACCTCATCACCGGGATCTCCCATGATCTGAGGACACCGTTGGCCGCCATCGACGCGATCATCCGCGCTCACGAGGATGGGATCATCGAGGACCGTGTCGAGTTCACGACGAGGCTTCGCGCGCAGAGCAGTCGTCTCGGGGCGCTGGTCGAGGACTTCTTCGCGTTCTCGCTCATCGAGATCGATCGGGTGCCGCTGAGCCCGGAGCACCTCGATGTCGCCGATCTGGTCGGCGATGCCGTGGGAACAGCCCGTAATCTCGGCGCGACGGTGCACCTGGAAGTCGACGAGTCAGGCGGCGTCACGGCCTTCGCCGATCCTCTCAGCATCGAGCGCATCTTGATGAACCTGCTCGCCAATGCGGTGCAGCACACCCCTGAGGGGACCGCGGCGACGGTCTTCCTGGAGGCCGATGCCGACGCGGTCAGGATCAGCGTGGAGGACCACGGCTCCGGCATGACCCCTGAGGCTCTCGAGCAGGCGTTCGATGCCGGATGGCGTGGCGACCTCGCCCGCACCCGGAGCATGGCCCCCTTGGCGACGAGCGGAGCCGGGCTGGGGCTGGCGATCGCGCGCGGACTCGCGGTGGCGAACGGCGGAACGCTGGAAGGTCGTTCGCAGAGTGGGGCCGGCTGCCGGTTCACCCTCACGCTGCCGCAGCGAAACCGTCCACATGGATGATCCGCCTCCGTCGCGTCGGTCGTCGTACGCGCAGGTCGTGACTCCTCACTCCTTGCGCTGCGGTGCCGGTGTCTCGGTCTTCACCTGCGGACGGGCGGGCGCGGAGGCGAGCACCGTCGAGGGGCCGCTCAGCGCCCGCAGCGCGTACAGGATCGTCGCGAGATCGACGAGCTCCTGGACGAGTGCTCCGACCACCGCGGGGATGAGGCCGGTCATCGCGACGATCATGAGCCCGACGCTCAAGCCGATCCCGATCCAGATCGCGGTCAGGGCTACCCGCAGAGTGTGGCGACCGATCGACACCGCATCGACGAGCTTCGCCAGCGAGTCGACGAGGATCACGACATCAGCGGCATCGCCGGCAGCGGTCGCTCCCTTCGCGCCCATGGCGACGCCGATATCGGCGGCGGCGAGCACAGGGGCGTCGTTCACGCCGTCGCCGACCATCATGATCGGCCGCGGTTGGAGTTCGCCGGCGAGAGCGACCTTCTCGGGCGGAAGCAGCTCGGCGTGGATCTCCGAGATGCCCACCTGATGAGCCACTGATTCCGCCGTCGGCCCGACGTCGCCCGTGAGCATGACCACGCGATCCACCTCGTGCGTCCGCAACCACGAGACGACGGCCGCTGCTTCGGGCCTCGGGTGGTCGGCGAGTACGAGCACCCCGGCGAAACGGCCGTCGACGGCCACGTAGGCTGCGGCCTGACTCAGCTCCAACGTCGCCCGCACGGTGTCGGGCGCGAGAGCGGCCACGTAGGCGGGCTTGCCGACGACGACAGCTCGACCATCGATCTCGGCGACGACACCGTTCGTGGCCTCCTCCCTGGCCTCTGTCGCTACACGCAGCGCGAGTCCGCGCGCGTCCGCGGCGCGACGGATGCCCTCGGCGAGCACGTGCGTAGAGTACTGTTCCGCCGAGGCGGCGAGTTGCAGGACCTCGTCCGCGCCGAAGCCGTTCGCCGGCCGGACATCGACGAGTTCCGGTCGGCCCTGCGTGAGCGTTCCCGTCTTGTCGAAGGCCGCCGATCGCACGCGCGCGATCTGTTCGATGACGGCGCCGCCCTTCATGATCACGCCTGTCTTCGCCGCGCGTGAGAGGCCTCCCAGGAACGCGACCGGGGCGGCGATCAGGAGAGGACAGGGCGTCGCGAGCACGAGGACCTCGGCGAAGCGCGTCGCGTCGCCCGAGATGGCCCAGGCTGTGCCGGCCAGGACGAGCGACACCGCGGTGAAGGGGATCGCGAAGCGGTCGGCGAGCCGCACGACCGGCGCGTGGGAGTCCTCTGCGGCGTGCACGAGTGCGACGATCTGCTGGTACTGGCTGTCTGCGCTCGAGCGAACGGCCTGGATCCGCACAGCGCGACTGCCGTTGATCGCTCCGGAGAGCACCTCCCCTCCGGACTCGCGGGCCACGGGCATGCTCTCGCCGGTCAGCGACGACTCATCGAAGGTTCCGGTCTCGGTGAGCAGCACACCGTCGACGGGCACCACCTCCGACGGGCGCACGAGGAGCACATCGCCGATCGCGACCTCGTCGACGGGGAGATCCCTCACCTCGTCCGAATCCGCGGCCTGTGCGTGCACGAGCACGTGGGCGATGCGCGGAGAACGATCCAGCAACGCGGACAGGTCGCGCTTCGCGCGACGGCCGGCGAAGTCTTCGAGCGCCTCTCCGCCCGACAGCATGAGCACGATGATGAGGGATGCGATGTACTCGCCGACGGCGAGCGTCGCCACCATCGCGACCACCGCGAGGATGTCGAGACCCACGTGGCCGCGAAGCACATCCCGCACCATGCCGACGAGGGTCCAGACGACGAACGCGGCCACGTAACCGGTGGCGATCCACCGCCCGATGACGGCCGCGTCGACCGCGTGCAGGATGAGCACGCCGACGAACACGAGGACGGTGGTCGTGATCGCCGGATAGCGCCACAGCAAGCGGAGAAACCTCATGCTCCAGCTTCCCGCTAATCGGTGCGGAGTGCCACCGACGGGCGGCGGGTTCGGGTTAATCCCATGAAATCCCTGTGAGTGGACTGTGGCGAGGTCATTCTTAGAACCGTCTCAGAGCCTGGTCTCCAGGATGACCCCATGACCACTCTCACGAACAGACCCCGAGGTGTCCTCTCCCCGGTGATCGGAGAGCACCATGGCTCGGCCCACCGCCGCGCTCAGGCATGGCGGGCGGGCGCGATCATCGTCATCTGGGCGACGAGTCTCCTCGTCGTCGCGCTCTGGGTGGCCGGGGGAGGGATCGGTGCCGTCCTCGGAGCCAGCGGGGAGACCGTCACCACGCTGGGACGACTGACGGGTCTCGTCGCCGCCAACCTCCTGCTCTACCAGGTGCTCCTCATGGCGCGGGTTCCACTCTTCGAGCGCGGATTCGGCCGTGACGGCATCACCCGTATGCATCGCTTCGTCGGGTTCTGGTCGTTCTGGCTGATGGGCGCGCATATCGCTCTGCTCGCGTTGGGCTACGCGATCACCGCCGGCATCAACCCCTTCGTGCAACTGTGGGGATTCGTCTGGGACTACCCGGGCATGCTCCTCGCCACCGCGGGGACCCTGCTGATCCTGCTCGTGGTGGTCACCTCGATCCGACGCGCGCGCCGGCGCCTGCGCTACGAGTCCTGGCATCTCCTGCATCTCTACGCGTACCTCGGCGTGGGCCTGGCCCTCCCGCACCAGCTGTGGACGGGCGCGGACTTCCTCTCGTCGCCGCTCGCGACCGCGTACTGGTGGACGATCTGGGCGCTCGCGGCGGCGTCGATCCTCGTGTTCCGATTCGGTATGCCCGTGCTGCGCTCCTCGCGGCGTGCCCTGCGCGTGGCGAGCGTCGAACCCGACGGTGCGCGGGGAGTGACCATCCGCGTCGTCGGGCGTGATCTCTCGACCCTGGGTGCCCGTGCCGGACAGTTCTTCGTATGGCGCTTTCTCGACGGGCCGGGGTGGACGCGTGGTCACCCGTTCTCGCTCTCCGCTGCGCCAGGGAGCGAGCTCACGCTGACGGCCCGAGTGGTGGGGGACGGTACGCGCCGTCTGGCATCGCTCACACCGGGCACGCGCGTCATCGTCGAAGGACCGTGCGGGGAGATGACGGGGGAGCGTCGTACCGGGGCGAAGCTGCTCATGATCGGTGCAGGTGCCGGGGTGGCCCCTCTTCTCTCCCTGTTGGAAGCCGAGGATTACGCGCCGGGGGAGGCGACTCTCCTCACCCGCGACTCCGTCGCCGAAGATGCACTCCGGCAGGACGCGATCGCCGACCTCGTCTCGCGTCGAGGAGTGCGGTACCTGCCCTTCATCGGTCCCCGGTCCTCCGGCCCGTCGAGCTGGATCGCGGCCAGCCACGGCGCCTGGAACGGTCCCGACCTGCTCCGCCACCTCGTTCCCGACCCCGAGGCCTACGACGTCTTCGTCTGCGGGACCGAGACCTGGATGAAAGGGCTCACGCGCGACCTCGAGAGCGCCGGGTTCCCCCCGCACCGCATCCACTCCGAGTCGTTCACCGTCTGACCAGGGAGATCGCCATGAAGAAGATCCTGTATGCCGTGCTCGCGACGATCAGCGGGCTCGTGCTGCTGTTCAGCTATCGCACGTCGCTCGATGCGGTCATGCCGCACGACGCGACTCCTCCGACCACAGGCGCCGTCGGCAGCTCCGGGACGTCGAACTCCGGAGCGTCGGACTCCGGAGCGTCGGGCTCCGGAGCGTCGGCGGGTACCGGTCTCGCCGACGGGACCTACACCGGCGCGTCGTCGCAGACCCGGTACGGACCGGTGCAGGTCAGGATCACGGTTTCCGGCGGACAGATCAGCGACGCGCAGGCCATCGATTATCCCGACGGCAACGGCCGGGACCGTCAGATCAACGGCACCGCGATTCCTCGGCTGGTTTCGGAGACTCTGCAGTCGCAGAGCGCGCAGATCCAGATGGTGTCGGGAGCCACGTTTACCAGCGACGGCTACCTCTCGTCGCTGCAGAGCGCGATCGATCAGGCGCACAGCTGATGCGTGGCGCACCGGAGAGCACGCGGGTCTGGGTCGAGAAGATCATGGGCATCCCGATGAGCATCCACCTGATCTCCGCGGGAGATCAGGATGCTGTGGCGACCGAGGGGGCGATCAGAGCGTGCTTCGATGAGCTGCACGACGTGGACGGCATCTTCTCGACCTATCGACCGGACTCCGACATCAACCGCATCCGCCGAGGAGAGCTGTCTCTGGCTGACGCCGACCCGCGGGTGGCGTTCGCATCTGCTGCGTGCGAACGCGCGGAGCACGCGACCGGTGGTCTGTTCTCTGGGTATCGCGAAGGGTGGTTCGATCCCACCGGCTGGGTCAAGGGGTGGGCGGTCGAGGAGGCGAGCCGTCGCCACCTCGCACCGCTGCTGACCTCGGCGGTCGCGGTCGGGATCAACGCGGGCGGAGACCTGCAGCTGTTCACGGCGGACGGTTCGGATCGGCGGTGGCACGTGGGGATCGCTGATCCGCACGACCGCGGCCGGGTGCTCGCTACGCTCGACATCGCCAACGGTGCTGTCGCCACATCGGGCACTGCCGAGCGCGGTCACCACATCCTCGATCCGCGAACGGGCGCGCCGGCGACCGGCGTGGCGTCCGCGACCGTCGTCTCTGACGGCCTCGCGCAGGCGGACGTCTGGGCGACCGCAGCCGTCGTGGCAGGAGCTCTTGATCGCTCCTGGATCGAGGCTTCCGCCTCGCGCACCGGCATCGTGGTGGACCACGAGGGGGCTGTCACGCGCTGGCTCGGTTCGACGATGATCGACGTGTGCGAGGTCAGCGGGACGCGGGAAGTGTGAGGAGGAAGGTCGTGCCGCGAGCGGTCGAACTCTCGACCTCGATGGAACCGCCGGCCCGGCGCGCGACATCGCGCACGAGCGAGAGTCCGAGGCCGAAGCCGCGCAGGCGCCCGCTCTCGGGCGGGCGGGCGAAGCGCTCGAAGATCTGATCCGAGGGGATCCCGGCGATACCCGGTCCCTCATCGGTCACACGAACGGTGACGTCACGCGCGTCCGTGCCGATGCGGATGGTGACAGCGCCGCCGGCAGGAGAGTGCTGTACCGCGTTGTCGAGCAGAGCGACGAGGACGCGGACCAGTGTCACCGTGGGGATCCGGGCTACGGCCCCGTCGTCGACGACGGTCACCGTGAGAGCCACCTCGTGCTCGTCCGCGATCGTCGAGATCGCGGCGACCGCCGTGGACGCTGCACTCGCCACTTCGGCCTCTCCGTCGTCATGGGACGCCCCCTCGGCCGCTATCAACAGGTCGTTCAGCACATCTCCCATGGAGTCTGCATCTCGACGGAGCTCGACCAGGCCGGGGCCGATGTCCTCACCCCGGTCGAGGCGTCGCTGAAGCACTTGGATGCGACTCGTCACCGTCGTCAGGGGCGTGCGCAGCTCATGGCTGGCATCGGCCACGAAGTTGCGCTGTCGGCGCAGTGCCTCACCCAGCGGGCGAACCGACCGTCGGGCGGCGACGGCGGCCACGATCCCCAGCAGCACGACGCCGATGACGCCCAACACGATCACCACGGGCACGACCACGTCGATGTCGACGATGAAGTCGTCGCGTGCACCGACGGGGCCGCCGAACCATCCACCGCCGTGTTCCTCCCCTTCCCGGCGGGAGGTGGAGAGGATCACGGTGATCAGGATCCCGATGCCCATCGCAACGATCACACCCGACGCGACGCCCACCCACAGCCCGATCGACAATGCCGCTCGGCGCACCCGCGCCGCGTCGTCGCTCATGAGGGCGCCCCCGCCCGGTACCCCCGTGCGCGCACGGTCTCGATCATCTCTGCGCTCGTCTTGCGTCGCACATAGTGCACATAGGTGTCGACAGAACTCGTCGTGTCCCCCTCGTGGAACACCGCGTGCAGGATCTCCTCCCGGGTGAACACATGCTCAGGGCTGGCCGTGAGCAGCTCCAGCAGGGCGCTCTCGGTCGCCGTCAATGCCACGCGATACCCCGTCGGGTCGTAGACCGCCTGGGCATCAGGGGCGAAGACCCACTCGCCCAGAGGCCTGCGCGCGCCCTGCGCGCGGAACGCTCTCCGCAGCGCGCGAAGGCGCGCCAGCAGTTCGTCGTAGTCGAACGGCTTCACCAGGTAGTCGTTCGCTCCGCCGTCGAGACCTGTCACGCGATCATCAACGGTACCGAGGGCCGTCAGCATCAGGACGGGCGTCGTGATGTGTGCTGTGCGCACCGCATGCACGAAGGCCACGCCGTCCATGCCCGGGAGCCTCCGGTCGACCACCATCGCGTCGTAACGCCGACTCAGTGCGAGTCGCAGGGCGCTCTCGCCGTCCGGAGCATGATCCACGTCGTACACGTCGCCCAGCACCTCCACCGTCAAGGCGGCGATCTCCGCGTCGTCCTCCACATAGAGGAGCTTTCCGCGCGGCGCATCGGTCTGGTTCATGGCGGCCGTCCTCGGGGAGTCGTCCGTGATCTTGGTGATCAGAGTACGCCCGCACCGGCGTCGTGAGACTCACGACGCCCCCGTGCATTGCTGCGCGCCAGGATGATCCCGCCGAGGAGGGCGGCGACGAACGATCCGACCAGTACCCCGATCTTCACGTGTTCGTCCGCAACCGAGCTCGATCCGTAGGCGAGTTCGCCCACCAGGAGGGACACCGTGAACCCGATACCGGCGAGGAACGCCATTCCGGTCAGATCGGGCCAGCGCAGCGACTCGTCCAGGCGCAGCGCAGGGAGGCGACTCAGCAGGAAGGTCGTGGCGAGGATGCCGATCGGCTTCCCGATCACGAGGCCGACGACGATTCCGATGGTGATCGGGTCCGTGAACGCCGACGTGAGGCCTGCCCACCCGCCGACGGTGACCCCGGCGGCGAAGAAGGCGAAGACCGGGACCGCGAACAGCGTGGCCACGATGCTCCAACGGTCGGCGAAGTGCGCGGCCATGCCGTCGTAGACCGGTCGGCCGGTATCGTCCGTGCCGACCCGCACGCGGGCGCGCTCCGTCGCCGTGACGGGCACGACGAAGCCGAGAAGCACGCCGGCGACGGTCGCGTGCACGCCGGATGCGTGGATGCACACCCAGACGGCGATGGTGAGGGGGAGCAGGATCCACCACGCCCGCACCCCCTTCGCCACCAGGGCGGCGAATCCCGCCAGCGGCAGCAGCGCCAGGATCAGCCACGGAAAGCTGATGGTGTCGGTGTAGAACGTCGCGATGATGGTGATCGCGATGAGGTCGTCGATGATCGCCAGCGTGAGCAGGAACACCCGAAGGGCGGGAGGCAGGAACTTGCCGACCACGGCGATCACGGCCACGGCGAACGCGATGTCCGTGGCCGTGGGGATCGCCCAGCCGCGCAGGGCATCCGAACCGCCGGCGGCGTTGATCACGACGAAGATGAGAGCGGGAACCACCACTCCGCCGACCGCGGCCGCGATCGGCAGGGCGGCTCGACGTGGATCGCGCAGGCGTCCGGCGACGAACTCCTCCTTCAGCTCGAGACCGACGACGAAGAAGAAGATAGCCAGCAGCCCGTCGGACGCCCAGGCGCCGACGCTGAGTTCGAGATGCAGTTCCGGGATGCCGAACGTGAAGTCGCGCACGGACTCGTACCAGGGAGCGGCGGGACTGTTGGCGAGGACGAGCGCGGCGAACGTCGCCGCGAGCAGGAGCGACCCGCCGAGGACGTCGCTGCGGGCGTTGGAGCGGATGCCGTTCCACAGCGCATGCGGGGCGAGGGAGAAACGGGCAGGGGAAGAATTCGGGGACACGGAAAAGACCTCACGCGAGAGAAGGGGTGAATGGCGCAGAAGACCAGCGCCCCGTTCGAGGCGTGGTCTAGTTCCGTGGCGGCGGGCAGCCGGCGATCTCGCCGTGCGAGAGGGTGCCCCAGACACTGGTCCACCCGTTCGTGCCCGGGTGCAGGATGACCCGCATCCATTCCCTCATCGGGGTCGCCGAACGGAGACGGTGCGGGGCACGCGTCGAACCGGCGATCGAGAGGAGGGGCACGTATCGAGCCTATCGTCGTCCCGCTGGGACACCGCCTACCGCGATCGAATTTCGCTAACTAGGCTAGCGATCATGGAAAGATACGTGCGCTTGCGTTGGCTCGGGCTCGTCTTCATCAGCATCGCGGTCTCGCTGATCATCGTCGATTCGACGATCGTCAACGTGGCGATCCCCGCGATCGTGGAGGACCTCGGCATCACCTCGACCGAGGTCCAGTGGGTGCAGGAGTCGTACACGCTCGTCTTCGCGTCGCTGCTGCTCGTCTTCGGCAGCCTCGCCGACCGTTTCGGTCGACGCCGGGTGATGATCATCGGCGTCGTCGTCTTCGGAGCCTCGTCGGTGGTCGCCGCCCTGTCGCCGGACGGCGGCATGCTCATCCTGGCCCGACTGGCGCAGGGCGTCGGCGGTGCGATGATCCTCCCCACCACCCTCTCGATCATCAACGCGACCTTCCGAGGCAGGGAGCGCGGAATCGCGTTCGCCGTATGGGGTTCCACGATCGGCGGCATGGCGGCCGTCGGTCCGCTCCTCGGCGGGTGGCTCACGACCGCCTACTCGTGGCGCTGGGCTTTCGGCATCAACATCCCCCTCGGCGTCATCATCGTGATCGGCGTGCTCCTGACCGTCGCGGAATCGCGCAGCGACCGCGTCTCCCGCGTCGACATCATCGGAGCATTGCTGTCGATATCGGCGATGGGAAGCCTCGTGTTCGGCCTGATCGAGGGACGGACCTACGGCTGGTGGCTCGTCGACACGCGGCCGCAGATCGGTGACTGGGCCTGGCCGTGGGAGCTGTCGCCGATCCCGCTGTTCTTCGCCGTCGCCGTCCTCGCCGTCATCGCGTTCATCCTGTGGGGACGGCACCGCGAACGGGTGGGGAAGTCGACGCTGCTGGCGCTGCGGCTGTTCTCGATCTCCTCGTTCCGCAACGGGAACATCGCCGCAGCGGTGGTGTCGTTGGGGGAGTTCGGCATCATCCTCGCGCTTCCGCTCTGGCTGCAGTTCGTGCTCGGTTTCGAAGCCGTGCAGACAGGGCTGCTCCTGCTCGCGCTGGCGGGCGGATCGTTCCTCGCCAGCGGTGTCGCCGGAGCCTCGAGCGGAAAGGTCGCCCCGGTCTGGGTGGTGCGTGCCGGCCTCATCGCCGAGATCATCGGTGTCGCGGGAGTCGGCTTCGTCATCGGCCCTGACGCATCCTGGGGACCGCTCATCCCGTTCCTCTTCGTCTACGGACTCGGTGTCGGCCTCGCCACGGCGCAGCTGACCGGGGTCGTGCTCGCCGAGGTGCCGGTCGCGGACAGCGGGGCGGCCTCGGGCACGCAGTCCACGTCTCGGCAGATCGGCGCCGCCCTCGGCGTCGCTGTTCTTGGCACTGTTCTCTTCACCAGCACCGCCGGGATCCTCGCGTCTTCGCTCGACGAGCGCGGTGTCCCCGCCGCCCAGCGCGACCAGATCGTGTCGGCCGTGGTCGACAGCGCAGGGGCGGCGATCAGCGGGCTGGAGTCGAATGCCGCGACCGCTGATGTGGCCGATGATGCCAAGGCCGCCTTCTCCGAAGGGACCCGCTACGCCGCCTGGACAGCGGCAGGGTTCCTCGCCCTCGGCCTGCTCGCCACCGTGTCCCTCGGATCGACCACGGTGCGCACCCGACCGGAGGACGAGGACGGGCGGACGGAGGAAGAAGGCCGCCAGCAAGACGACGAAAGAGCAATCTGACGGAGGGCGTCGCCACTCCCGCCCTACTGTCGCGAAGCAGGATCTCCGGTCCGCCGGTCGAAGCGCCCCGCGTAGTCGTCGTCGGTGATGTGCTCTTTCCACTCCGTGGTCTCCGCCGGGTCGTCCGCGTTCTCGAGCATGGCGATGTGCTCCATGAAAGAGTCTCCCGCAGCGGCGTGCCAGTGATCCTGTCCAGGCGGCGTGTACAGCGTCTCTCCGGGGTGCACATCGATGATCTGCCCGTCGCGCGTCCCGAAGCGGGCGACGCCCTGGGTGACACGAAGGTACTGACCTCGGGCGTGCGAGTGCCACGCGGAGCGCGCACCGGGTGCGAACTTGACGATGGCCACGGTCATCCGTTGGTCCCCATCGTGCGGTGCGGCGATTCGGTCCACCCAGACGTCTCCCACGAACTGGTCTGCAGTGTTCTTGGCGGTCGGTGTGGTCGGTTCGAGGTTCACAGTGGCGTTCCCATCGCAGTGAAGGAGAAGGGGGGCAGAGGAGGCGGGGAGTCGGGTCAGCGGAGGGCATTCTCGCGGATGTCGGCGAGCGCGTTCATGAACCCTTCAGAACATCCGCTGGATCCCGCGAGTCGGTCGACCACGATGTCGTCGAGCGGCGTGCCCACCACCTCTCTCGGGAGGGCATCAGCGAACCGTTGTTGATACCCCAGCGAGACCTCGTCATCTGCCGGCGTGGTGATGTCGACGTCTGTGACGATGCCGTTCTCGATGGTGAGAGTCACGTCGTGATGGGACGGGAGCGAGCCATACCAGCCGCGTGCGGAGTACTCTCCGTCACGATAGGTGTCCGTGGTCACGGTGTCTCCCTCGACCCTCGGTGGTGCTGATGGTGCCGAGACGTCGGGCCGTGCATCGTCTGAGCCGGCGCACGCGGCGATCGAGACGGCCGATGCCACGATGCCGACAGCAGCGGCGACCCGGCGCCCGACTTTCGTGGGGCGTTGCGGGGAAGCGGTGCGGGCCATGTTTCGACGGTACGCCCGTACCTCATCGCCTGGGGTGCTCTGCTGTTACCTGGATAGGTGGCCCCTGGTGCTGCGTTGCGGCGGGCGGGACTGACCGCTTATCCGTGTAACGACAGTCACTCCCAGGTGCTGATGGATGGTCATAGTGTCGATCCCATGACGAACACTCACCTCACCCTGAACAACGGCGTCGAGATGCCCGCATTGGGTTTCGGCGTCTTCCAGACGCCACCGGACGAAACGGTCGAGGCGGTCTCTTCCGCCCTCTCCACGGGGTACCGTCTCATCGATACCGCCGCCGCATACGCCAACGAGCGAGGAGTGGGCGACGCCATCAAGGCGTCCGGTCTTTCCCGCGACGACGTGTTCATCGAGTCGAAGGTCTGGATCAGCGACTACGGCTACGACCAGACGCTGCACGCATTCGAGAAGAGCGCCCGCAAGCTCCAGGTCGACGTCATCGACCTCTTCATCCTCCACCAGGCCCTCCCCGGTGAGTTCGACAAGACCATCGCCGCCTACACGGCGCTGGAGACTCTCCTCGCCGAGGGCAAGGTCCGCGCCATCGGCGTGAGCAACTTCATGGTCGACCACCTCACGACGCTGCTCGCGCAGACCGAGATCGTGCCGGCGGTGAACCAGATCGAGGTGCACCCGTACTTCCAGCAGCGCGAGCTGCAGGCGTTCGGCAAGGACCGCGGCATCCTCACACAGGCCTGGTCGCCCATCGGCGGCATCACGTCCTACCGAGGGGACGATTCCCAGAGCACGTTCAACGACCCCGTCATCGTCGCCATCGCCGACGCACATGGAAAGTCGGCAGCGCAGGTGATGCTCCGCTGGCACATCCAGAACGGCGTCCAGGCCATCCCCAAGTCGGTGAAGCCTGCTCGTATCGCGGAGAACTTCGACGTGTTCGACTTCGAACTCACCGACGACGAGATCGCTCGCATCGACGCTCTCGATACCGGCGTTCGCGGGGGCCCGGAGCCCGAGGTCATCACGCTCGAGGCGTTCGGTCGCGATATCCCGGAGAACTGACATGACCGAGCAGTCCACGGTTCTCGTCGTGGGGGCGACCGGAAGCATCGGCGTGCACGTCGTCCGCGAGGCTCTCACGAGAGGACGACACGTGCGCGCGTTGGTGCGTGACGCATCTCGCGCCGCGCGGGTCCCGGAGGGCGCGGAGATCGTCATCGGCGATCTCACCTCGGCCGAGACGCTGGCGGACGCTGTCGCCGGGGTCGGCTCCGTGGTCTTCGTCCACGGCTCCCATGGTGGCCGTGGTGTCGCAGAGAAGGTCGACTACGGAGCAGTGGCCAACGTGCTCACTGTGCTCGACGGACGCCCTGTGCGCATCGCCCTGATGACCGCTGTCGGCACGACGGATCGGGCGAACGAAGGTCACGACTGGAAACAGAGGGCCGAGCGCCTCGTCCGCGCGTCCGGCAACCGGTACACGGTCGTCCGCCCCGGCTGGTTCGACTACAACGCACCGGACGAGCGCCACATCGTCTTCCGCCAAGGGGACCAGTACAGCACGGCCTCGCCGGCAGACGGGGTCATCGCCCGCGACCAGATCGCGCGCGTGCTGCTCGACTGTCTGGAGATCGACGCGGCGGACCACCGAACCCTCGAATTGGTCGCGGAGCGAGGGGCAGCGCAGGAGGACCTGGCCCCGAGTTCGAGGCGCTCGTCCGAGATACTGGAATCGACGGCGCACTCGACATGCCGAACATGCCTCTCACCGACGAACCGGCCACCGTGCGGGACGACCTGAGCCGGCTCGGCCGGTAGCTCGTCGACCGGCGGCTCGTGAGCGCCGCCGGTCGGTAGGTATCCGCACACGACACCCATCCACACACGACGGGAAGGCACGACGTGGCAGGCATGACACAACGAGCCGAGGTGAGTGAGTTCCTCTCCACGCGGCGAGCACGACTCACCCCGGAGCAGGCCGGCATCATCGGCGGAGGCCGACGACGTGTCACCGGTCTCCGCCGCGAAGAGGTGGCCATGTTGGCCGGGATGAGCGTCGACTATTACGCCAGGATGGAGCGCGGCAACCTGTCCGGCGTCTCCCCGGAAGTGCTCGAGTCGCTCGGGCGCGCACTCCACCTCGACGACGCCGAGCTCGCCCACCTCCATGACCTCGCCCGAAACGTCGCCCCGAACCGTTCTGCACGCGCACGTCCGCGGGCTGCGACGCCCGTCATCCGGCCCGCGCTTCAGCGACTCCTGGACAGCATCAGCGTTCCCGCCTACATCTCGAACGCACGCAAGGACTTCCTCGCCGTGAACGTCATCGGTCGGGCCGTCTTCGCGCCGATTCTGGACGACGCCGCCAATCAGCGCAACAACGCCCGCTACACGTTCTTCAACCCCGCTGCGCAGAACTTCTACGTCGATTGGGAGTCCGGGGCCAACAGCATCGTCGCCTCACTCAGAATCGAAGCGGGACGCAACCCGCACGACAAGGACCTCACCGATCTGATCGGCGAACTCGTCACGCGTAGTGACGTCTTCCGTACGCGCTGGGCAGCCCACGATGTTCGCTTCCACCGCACCGGAAGCAAACGGATCCACCATCCGGACGTCGGGGCGCTCCTCTTCGACTACGAGGGTTTCGAGCTGCCTGCGGATCCCGGGCTCGTCATGTTCACCATGACCCCCTCGCCGGGCGGCCCCACCGAAGAGCGTCTCCGATTGCTGGGGAGTCTGTCCGCCATGGAGAGCGCTCAGTCGGAGTGATCCACCGACGTCGAGCGGGCCCGGTGCTCGCCATGACGCGGGTCCGAAGCCCCACTAGTGCTCGCCGGTCCTGTGTACGAGAAAAGCCGCCTGAAACCAGGCGGCTTTCTCATACTCGGATGGACTTCGTATGGGTTGACGTTCCATTCGCGTACAACGTGTGTGCCCCCGACAGGAGTCGAACCTGCGACCTACGGTACCGGAAACCGGCGCTCTATCCACTGAGCTACGGAGGCGTACCGATCGACAATATCACTCGTCGGGGGTGGTCTCCGACCCACCGGCCACGGTGACGGGCGCGGCGCGCAGTTCGTCCAGCGCCGCAGCGAGCTTCTCGGCCAGATAACGGTGGCCGTCCGTGGAGGGATGCTGGCGTCCCGCGTCCACGTCGATCACGTCGAGGTAGTTCTGCGGGGTGATCCAGTCCTGGGCGATGGGGGAGATGTACCACCAGCCGCGTGCGGCGGCGAGCTCCGAGAGATCCGCGTCGATACGCGCGGTGGCCGTGCCCACGGGGAGCTCGTGCGGCGCCGGACCGAGCACCACGATCGTCGCCTCCGGGTAGGTGGCGGCCATCGCGTCCCACGCGGCGTTGACGGCCTCGCGGTACCCGGCGACACCCTGTGCGCGGTCGTTGATGGACCCCTGGAGGATGACGAGATCCGGCGAGAGGGACGGGTCGAGGGCGGCGATCCGCTCGCCGAAGGAGGGGCCGTCGATCCCGGGCTTCAGGTATCCGCTCCCGCGGACTCCGTTCACGACGGTTTCGCCGTCGAGCAGGTCCGCCAACAGGTAGGCGTAGCCGAGGGTCGGGACGGTCGCCGCCGAACCGTAGGTCCAGGAGTCGCCGAACACCAGCACGGTCGGATGCTCCGGCAGGACGAGCGGCGCCGGAGCGATGACCGCCGAGGGGCCGGATGCCGCATCGGCGGGTGCGCTGATCGGAGTCGTGGAGGGCGCCGGGATCCATGGCCGCCACACGCCGAGGACCACTGCCGCGAAGGCGATGAGCAGGCCGGCGGCGATACCGGCGGCGCCCACTCGGCGACGGGTGGCGGGCGGCTTCATGGCATGAGAGTAGATCACTGGAGGCCGAACGCAAATTCGGGGAGCCCCGCGCCGTCGGTCGTGACCTTCCGGCCCCGTAAACTGGGGAGGCTATGAACCCCGAAACCCTCGCCGCAGCCGTCCTCGCCGTCCTCGCACCGATCGCCGAGGAACGACGTCCCGGCGAGCCGCTGGAGCTCTCCGCATCCGACATCGTGCTCGAGCGCCCCCGCAACCGCGACCACGGCGACTGGTCCTCGAACATCGCCATGCGCATGGCCAAGCCGTTCGGCACGAACCCGCGCGAGCTCGCGCAGCAGATCGTCGACGGCCTCGCCGACGTCGACGGCATCGCCAGCGCTGAGGTCGCGGGCCCCGGGTTCATCAACATCCGTCTCGATGCCGCAGCGGCGGGTGCGCTGGCGAAGGTCATCGTCGATGCCGGTAGCGCTTATGGCACGAACGCGTCGCAGGCGGGAGTGAGCGTGAACGTCGAGTTCGTCTCCGCGAACCCGACCGGTCCGCTGCACATCGCCCATACGCGCTGGGCTGCTCTCGGCGACTCGATCGTGCGTCTGCTCCTCGCGAGCGGTGCGAACGCCGTGCGTGAGTACTACATCAACGACGCCGGTGCGCAGATGGAGCGCTTCGCGAGCTCGGTGCTCGCGGCGGCGAAGGGCGAGCCCACCCCCGAGGGCGGCTACCCGGGCGCGTACATCACGACCCTCGCCGGCCGTGTTCTCGAGGCGCGACCCGACCTGCTGCAGCTGCCGGATGCCGAGCAGTCCGCCGTCGCGATGGAACTCGCGTACGAATTCCAGCTCGCCGAGATCAAGAGCTCGCTGGACCGCTTCAACGTGCCGTTCGACGTCTGGTTCTCGGAGCGCACGCTGCACGCCAAGGATGCGTCCGGCACGAGCCTGATCGACCAGGCCGTCGACCGTCTGCGCGAACAGGGACACGTGTTCGACGACGAGGGCGCCGTGTGGGTGCGCACGACCGACTTCGGTGACGACAAGGATCGTGTCATCCGCCGGTCGAACGGCGAGTACACGTACTTCGCCGCCGACGCCGCCTACTACCTGAACAAGGGCGACCGCGGCTTCCAGAACAAGATCTACCTTCTCGGCGCCGACCACCACGGTTACGTGCACCGCCTCAAGGCCGTCGCCGGAGCGGCAGGAGAGGACCCGGAGAAGAACGTCCAGGTGCTCATCGGCCAGATGGTGTCGATCAACGGTGCGCGCCTCAGCAAGCGTGCGGGAAACATCATCGAGATGGATGATCTGCTCGACTGGCTCGGTAGCGATGCGCTGCGATACTCGCTGGAGCGCTCGCCCGCCGACTCGCCGCTCGACCTCGACCCCGAGCTTCTGCAGAAGCGCACGAACGACAATCCGGTGTTCTACGTGCAGTACGCCCACGCGCGTACCCACAACGTCGCACGCAACGCCGGCCAGTCCGGTGTGGACCGCTCGGAGTTCGCTCCCGAGACGCTCACGCACGAGACCGAGGCGGCGCTGCTCGGTGCGCTGCAGGAGTTCCCGCGCATCGTGGCGTTCGCCGCCGAGGTGCGCGAACCGCACCGTGTCGCCCGGTACCTCGAGGAGCTCGCCGGCCTGTACCACCGCTGGTACGACAACTGCCGCGTGATCCCGCTGAGCGAAGACCCGATCGAGAGCGTCCACCGCACCCGGCTGTGGCTCAACGACGCCACAGGTCAGGTGCTGCGCAACGGACTCGAGCTCCTCGGCGTCTCCGCACCAGAGCGGATGTAGTGCGGCTCGGCGTTCTTCTCGGTGCGGCAGGATGGCAGGCATGAGCGACGACAACCACACCCTGCCGTACCCCGACGCCGCCGCGGAGCATCCGACGCTCGTGATCCCCGGTTCCGCCTCCGCTCAGGAGGCGGCCGCGCCGCGCACACGGCCCCGATGGCCATGGGTGCTGCTGATCGTGGTCGTCGTGCTCGCAGTGCTCGTGGTCGCTGCGGAACTCATCGCTCGCGCCGTGCTCCCCGGCGTCGTGCGGTCGATCGTCGTGGAACAGCTCGACCTGCCCGCCGACCAGCAGCTCGACGTCGAGACGCAGGGGCTCCTGCTGCCGCAGCTGATCGGCGGCACCCTCGACACGCTGCGTCTGTCGACGGATTCGGTGACGTTGGAGGGCATCACGGGCGCCGTCGATGTGACAGCGACGGACGTCCCGCTGCACGGCGGCGATCTGGGCGGCGCCTCCGGGACCATCCGCATCGATCAGGAGCAGTTCACGTCTCTGCTCGCCGGGACCGATCTGCCCGTCGACTCCGTGGAGTTCGCCGCCCCGAACGCCACGGTGAGCGGGTCGATCAGCGTGCTCGGGGCCGCCGTTCCGCTGTCGCTCACGCTCACGCCCGGCACGGTCGACGGCGACCTCGAGCTGACACCGGTGGCCGCGAGCATCGGCGGACTCGACATCGATCTCGACCGGGTCGCTTCCACTCTCGGATCCCTCGGCGAAGGCCTGACCCAGCCGCAACGGGTGTGCATCGCCGATCAGCTACCCGCAGGCCTCGCCCTCACCGGTCTCGAGGTCGTCGACGGTGCGGCCGTGATCGATATCGATGTCGACGGGGCGATCGTCACCGACATCACGCTCCAGGACAAGGGCGTCTGCCCGAGCTGACCCCGAGTCGTCTTCCGGCGGCGCTCTGACCCGGCGTCCCGGGCTACGCGGGGTGAGGGGGCTCGTCGAGCGTCGCCTCGATGTGTCGGGCGAGCCACGAGGGACGCTGCAGGGGGATGCCGTGTCCGCAGTCGTCGACGACGCGCAGATCGCTGTGGGGGAGTGAGGCGTGGAGCAGAGCCGCTGAGCGCTTCATGAGCGACCTCTCCTTCCCCCCGACGAGGATCGACGCCGCTCCGGGATACGACTGCCAGGCTGGCGGTGGTGAGAATCGAAGGTTCTCCTCGACGGAGCGCAGCAGACTCTCCCGTGAGATGCCGGCCGACGTACGCACGTAGTCGTCCAGGAGCTTGTCCGGGATGAACAGCTCCCGGGCCTGCATCCGGGCGAACCACTGCTTCTTCGCGAGGCCGGCGGTCGCGCCGAGAAGGGC
Organism: Microbacterium sp. STF-2; assembly: GCF_034650155.1. Lineage (NCBI taxonomy): Bacteria > Bacillati > Actinomycetota > Actinomycetes > Micrococcales > Microbacteriaceae > Microbacterium > Microbacterium sp. STF-2. The sequence goes on along the minus strand of NZ_JARKMW010000001.1, from coordinate 910,706 downwards.
GAGTGTGGGACGGGTCGCCCACATCGGAGCGGCCTGTGCGCTGACCACGACGACGTTCCGCACCCTCTCTGCGTGTTGAGCTGCGAGCTGCACGGTCAGCTGGGCGCCGAGTGAGAAGCCGACGACCGTGGCGGGTCTCCCGAGGTCGTCCAGCAGGCGGGCGAGGGCCGTGGTCGTGACCGCGTGAGACACATATGCCTCGTCGGTGCTGTGACCATGTCCGGGAAGATCGGGGACGACGATGCGTAGACCCTCGCCGAGGTGCGCGCGCAGCGGCTCCCACATCCACCCGGCGACACCTCCACCGTGCAGGAGCAGCAGGGGATGTCCGTCGCGTGCTCCGAAGCTCTCCACGTGCATGGTCAGGTCCTCTCGAAGGTCTCGGCCATGCGGCCGATCGTGTCGATCGCGCGTTCGAGTTGCGCGGAGTCGAACGGCCCGAGCAGTCGTGCCGCCGAGAGGAGGCCGATCGACGCGCTCGAGAGCGCGAGGGCGAGCGCCTCGACGTCCACGTCCGCCACGATCTCGCCGCGCCGTTGCAGGCCGTGCAGCCACTCGACGACGCGTCGCTGCCGATCGCGATACCGGCTGTCCGTGATCTCCGCCACGTGCGCACCGAGGATGCCACGGTCGTCGAGGAACGCCGCCGTCATGAGCGCATCGGCACTCAGCGCGCGTGCGGAGGCGCGATACGCAGAACTCAGGCGGGGTCGGTCGCCCAGTTCGCGGCTCACGCGGTCATTCATGCGCGCCGTCCCGCGCTGCAGGAGTGCATCGAGGATCTCCCGCTTGCCGCTGAATTCCAGATAGACCGCACCCTTGCCGATCCCGGCGCCGTCGGCGATCGACGACACGCTCACGCTGTCGAAGCCTTGCGCGAGCACCAGTCGTTCGGCCGCGTCGAGGATGCGCTCGCGACGGTCAGGGACGCGGGTTCTGGGCACCGCCGCTCCTTTCCAGGTGTTCCCGCATGGCCGGGATGACGAGGTCGGGGCGGTCGCGCTGCACCCAGTGTCCGGCACCGGGTACGGTCACCAGCGACCCCACCGGCAGCTGCTCGGCGGCGATCCGGATGCGCGCGAGGGGAACGCCGGAGTCACGATCGCCGTGCACGAGGAGCGTGGGCGTCGTGATCGAAGGCAGCTGCTCGACGTACACGGTGCGCAGTCGATTCCAGAGCACCTGATCGCGCTGCCATTCCCCGAACGTCTCCAGGCCGGTGCCGGTGGCGGCCTCGGCGAGCACCGCATCCACGAGTTCAGGCGTGCGCGCTGTCGGGTTCCGCACCAGCTCTCGCAGCCCTCGTTCCATCGCCGAACGGTTGTGCGCGTACGCGCGGGTCATCCGGGCGAGCAGACCCGAACGCAGCAGGAGGAATGTGCCGAAGTGCGTGAACCGACCGGAGAAGCCGTCGGCCAGACGGGGCATCAGACCGTAGCATCCGAGCAGTATCGCTGATCGTGCGCGGCCGGGTCGATCCAGGAGATGCCCGACCGCCATGCCGCCGCCGAGTGAGAGGCCGGCGACGGCGTAGTCGGCGAGACCGATCCCGTCGACGAGCTCGCCCACGTATCGCACGAGCCGTTCCTGAGTGAGCGGCCGGTCCGGACGTGGACTCTGCCCGAAGCCCGGATGGTCGGGCGCGATCACGCGATGCCCCGCCTCGGCGAGAGCATGTCCGACCGCACTCCACGAGAGTTCGGCGTTATCGGCACCGCCGCCGTGCAGGAGCAGGACGGGCATACCGGACTCGCATGCCGGTCGCCACTCCAGAGCGGAGACCGTGGCATGGGGGAGGACGATGCTCGTGCGTCGGGGATCCATGGCATCCTCTCGTTGTGACCAATCTACTTGATCTGGTCACAACGAGGGCACCCGGTCACGAAGTGGTTTCAGGACTCGCGGCCTTCTGCGCCGCTCGCAGTTCGGCCGTGGCGATCTGCACGTCGACCTCCGCGCGCTGCAGTCTTCGCTGCGGAAACGTGGTCGCCGCGAACTTCGCGTGCACGCGATCGGACTTCTCCTCTTCGGCCGTCACGATGTAGGCGCAGGCGAAAAGCATCACCTGTGCGGAGAAGTTCAGCCAGATCAGCAGCGCGAGCAGCGAGGCGAACGAGGCCAGCAGCGGATTGCTCGTGGCGCCACCCACGAAGAGGCCAGACAGCTCCTGCAGTGCCAGGAGTCCCAGCGCGCCCAGCAGCGCACCGGACCAGAGCGATCGAGGCGACGGGCGGACTCCGGACAGCAGGCGGAACACACCGATGATGATCACCGCGTCCAGGGCGAAGACGACCACGAGCGACACCAGGCGCACCGTCCAGGCCGCGACGGGTGAGTCCTCGGGAAGGCCGAGCATTCCGGCGATCCATGTGACGCCGAGCTGGCCGGCGAAGGTGAGGAAGGCCGAGGCGACGAACGCGACACCGATGCCGAGCGCGAGCGCGAGGTTGCGCAGGATCACCCAGATCCAGAGGATGTCGTCCTGCACGGTCCCGGCGAGCACGCGCACGGCCGTGCGCAGTGAGCCGATGGCGCCGAGCGCGGACCCCACGAGGGCGACGAGGGAGATGATCCCGGCGATCGACAGCGAGGCGGGCGCACGCAGATCCTCGGTCTTGATCACGCCATCCTCGCCGATGAGCCCCGGTACCGCCGCCTGCACGGAGTCGATGATCGCCTGCCAGGCCACGGGATTCCCGGCGAGCCACAGCGCCGCGATGGAGAAGCCCAGCAGCACGCCGGCGAACACGCTGAAGAGCGCCCGGTACGTGACGCTGTCGGCGAGCATCGGTCCGCGACGCTCGGTGTAGAGCAACGCGGCGCGCACCGGTCGGCGCGCGAGAGCCCAGGCGATCACCGGCCCGGTGATGCGCGCGATGAGTCCCGGCCCTGCGGGGGAGTCTGATCTCGTTTCGCTGTTCGTCACGCCCCCACACTATGAGGCGACGCCGGTCGCCCGCAGGGGCTTGACGCCGCGCGTCACCCTGACCAAGGGCGACCGGGCGGTGCCCTAGAATCGGGTCAGCCTCGATGTGCGTGCCCCGCCCGAGATCCTTCCCACGATTGGTGATCAGTGCTTCTCCCTGCCGATTCGCTCGCTCCGGAATGGCTCGCCGTCCCCGAAGACGCGAACGACCTCGCCGACGGCGTCTGGCCCGCCTCCGCGGTACGCGATCCCGACGGCGTTCTCGACATCGCGGGCGTCAGCGCCACCACGCTCGCCCGCACCTACGGCACCCCGCTGCTGGTGCTCGACGAAGACGAGGTGCGGGGGCGTGCACGGCGGTTCCGGCTCGCCTTCGACCAGGCGGCGGCCGAGAACGGCACCACGGCTCAGGTCTATTACGCGGGCAAGGCATTCCTCTGCACCACGGTCGCGCGGTGGGTGGTCGACGAGGGACTTCGCGTCGACGTGTGCACCGGGGGAGAGCTGGCGGTGGCTCTCGCGGCCGGTGTCGTGCCGGCATCCATCGGCTTCCACGGCAACAACAAGTCGGTCGCCGAGCTGGAGAGAGCCGTCGAGGTCGGCGTCGGCACGATCATCGTCGACAGCGCCGTCGAGATCGAGCGCCTCGCGGCGATCACCGCTCGCACCGGAGCCACGCAGCGCGTGCTGGTGCGCGTGATCAGCGGGGTCCATGCCGAGACCCATGATTTCCTCGCGACCGCTCACGAGGACCAGAAGTTCGGCTTCCCGCTCCCGGATGCGGAGAAGGCCGTCGCGCGCATCCGTGAGATCCCCGGCCTGGTCTTCGCCGGTCTGCACTGCCACATCGGATCGCAGATCTTCGGCGTCGCCGGGTTCCGCGAATCGGCGTCCCGCGTGCTCGACCTGCATGCGGCGCTGCTCGAGGGCGGCCCCGTGCCGCAGCTCAACCTCGGCGGCGGCTTCGGCATCGCCTACACGCGCGTCGACGACCCGACGCCCATCGAGGAACTCGCAGGCGCGATCATCACCGCCGTCGCCGAGGACTGCGCCGCTCGGGGCATCCCCGTCCCCGCGCTCTCGTTCGAGCCGGGCCGAGCCATCGTCGGCACGGCGGGCGTCACGATATACGAGGTCGGCACGACCAAGGACGTCACGATCGATTCCGGAGCCGTGCGCCGCTACATCAGCGTCGACGGCGGCATGAGCGACAACGCGCGTCCCGCTCTGTACGGGGCCCAGTACTCCGCACGGCTCGCCTCCCGCGTGGGCGGGGGCGAGCCCCGTCTCAGCCGTGTGGTCGGCAAGCACTGCGAGTCCGGCGACATCGTCGTCGACCACGAGTACCTGCCCGAAGACCTCGTGCCGGGCGATCTGCTCGCGGTTCCGGCGACCGGCGCGTACTGCGTCTCGCTCGCGAGCAACTACAACCATGTGCCGCGTCCGCCGGTCGTCGCCGTGCGCGATGGACGTTCTACGGTCATCGTCCGCGGCGAGACCATCGACGACGTGCTGGCCCGCGACGCGGGCATCGACGGGGCGAGCGCCCCCGAGGGAGACCAATGACCCACCTCCGAAGGAGTAACCATGACTGACTACCGACGACTTCGCGTGGCGCTGCTGGGTGCCGGCGCGGTCGGCTCTCAGGTGGCGGCACTCCTGCTGCGACACGGCGACGAGCTCGCCGACCGTGCCGGCGCCGAACTGGAGCTCGCCGGCATCGCCGTGCGCGACGTCGACGCTCCCCGTGACGTAGACCTGCCCAAGGAGCTCTTCACCACCGACGCCGAGTCGCTGATCCTGGGTGCCGACATCGTGATCGAGCTCATCGGCGGAATCGAGCCGGCCCGCACGAGCATCCTGCAGGCGATCGGATCCGGAGCCGACGTCGTGACAGCCAACAAGGCGCTGCTGGCGACGCACGGGCCCGAACTCTTCGAGGCGGCCGACCGCGTGGGCGCCTCCGTGTACTACGAGGCCGCGGCCGCGGGAGCGATCCCGATCATCCGTCCGCTGCGCGACTCGCTCGCCGGCGACCGTGTGGTGCGCATCATGGGCATCGTGAACGGCACCACGAACTACATCCTCGACCGGATGGACACCGAGGGCGCCGACTTCGCCGACGTGCTCGCCGATGCGCAGCGCCTGGGCTACGCAGAGGCCGATCCCACGGCCGACGTCGAGGGGTACGATGCCGCGCAGAAGGCCGCCATCCTCGCGAGTCTCGCGTTCCACACCGCGGTCCCGCTCGACGCCGTCTACCGCGAGGGCATCACCTCGATCACGGCCTCCATGATCGAAGAGGCTCGCGCCGCCGGCTTCGTGATCAAGCTGCTCGCCGTCTGCGAGCGCATCGAGGCGAACGGCGCCGAGTCCATCTCGGTGCGGGTCTACCCGGCCCTGGTGCCCACCTCGCATCCGCTCGCCTCCGTGCACGGCGCGAACAACGCGGTGTTCGTCGAGGCCGAGGCCGCCGGCTCGCTGATGTTCTACGGTGCAGGTGCCGGCGGTGTGCAGACCGCGTCCGCGGTGCTCGGCGACGTCGTCTCGGCCGCCCGTCGCCACATCGCCGGCGGGGTCGGGGTGGGGGAGTCCACTCGCGCCAACCTTCCCGTCGTGCCGATCGGCCACGTCACCACCCGTTACCAGATCACGCTCGAGGTCGCGGATGCGCCCGGCGTGCTGGCCACCGTCGCGAGCATCCTCAGCGACGGCGACGTCTCGGTGGCGACGGTCGTGCAGACCGTCGAGGGGGAGGACGAACCGACCGCCCGTCTGATCATCGGCACGCATCGCGCGACCGAGCAGGCACTCAGCGCCACTGTCGACGCTCTCGCCGACAGCGAGGTCGTGGCCCGCGTGGTCTCGGTGCTCCGGGTGGAAGGCGAGTGACGATGGCGGCAGCCCTCGCGCCGGCCGCAGGCGACGCGGTGCCGGGGCGCACCGTCGAGGTGCGGGTTCCCGCGACGAGCGCCAACCTCGGCCCCGGCTTCGACACGCTGGGCCTGGCGCTCAGCATCTACGACACCCTCGAGGTGACGGCCCTGCCTCCGGGGCAGTTGGAGATCGAGGTGACGGGATCCGGCGCGACCGAGATCCCCCGCGACGAGTCGAACCTGATCGTCCGCACCATCGCGTACGTCTTCGCCGACGCTGGCCGCCCGGTACCCGGGCTGCGGATCGTCGCCGAGAACGGCGTGCCGCACGGTCGCGGCCTCGGGTCCTCCGGAGCCGCCGTCGCCGCGGGAGTCCTCGCCGCGAAGGGGCTGCTCGCGGGCGACGTCGAGATCGGCGACACCGACCTCCTGCGCCTCGCGACCGAGCTGGAGGGCCACCCCGACAACGTGGCTCCGGCGCTGTTCGGCGGGCTGACGATCGCGTGGATGTCCGAGCGCGGACCACAACACAAGAAGCTGCTCGTGCATCGCGGCGTGTCGCCTCTCGTGCTCGTCCCCGCGTACACGATGTCGACGTCGCAGGCGCGATCGCTGCAGCCCCCGCAGGTGTCCACCGCCGATGCCGTGTTCAACGTCTCGCGCTCGGCGTTGCTGATCGCCGCTCTGATGCAGAGCCCCGAACTCCTCCTGGACGCGACCGCCGACCGCCTGCACCAGGACTACCGGGCCGGAGCCATGCCCGAGACGCAGCGTCTCGTGCAGGCACTGCGGGCCGCAGGCTTCGCGGCCGTCGTCTCCGGAGCCGGCCCGAGCGTCCTCGTGCTTGCCGACGGTCCCGGCAGCCGCCAGGATGCGGTCGAGCTGGCCGATCGAGTCACCGACACCCCGTGGGAGGCGCTCCTGCTCGCAGTCGACGTCCGTGGTGGTACAGTGGGGACTCGAGCGGAGGGCTCCACGTAACTGCGTGAATCTGGCCCCATTGCATCTCTTGCAAGACCCGCACGCAAACCCCGTGGCAGAGCTCATTCCAGAGCCGCCTGCCGAGGCTGGCTGGCGCCGAGCGTCAGCCCGTGCGATCGCGCGCAGCACCCGTTGTGTGCGTTCAACGCTCATTCCCCATGACATATAAGGGAGTACTCGTGGAGAACCTCTCCGAGACCCAGAACGATCAGTCGGCGCCCACCGCCGAGGCACCCGCGGCATCCGCGGAGTCGACGACCGAGTCCGCGCCTGCCCGCAAGCGCGCGCCGCGTCGTGCGAGCACCGCGACGGCTGCGGCCAAGGCCGAGAAGGCCGAGGCGGCGAAGGCCGAGAAGGCGGCGAAGACGGATGCCGCGCCGGAAGCGGCTGCAGCCGATTCCGCATCCGCCGGCGCAGATGCCGCCGAAGCCGCGCCGAAGGCGAAGCGCCCGAGCCGCAGCCGTGCGAAGAAGGCGGATGCCGAGGCTCCTGCCGCGGATACCGCTGCCGCCGAAGCGCCTGCTGCCGATGCCGCAGCTACTGCCACGGCCGAGGCTCCGGCCGAGCCCGCACCCAAGACGACCGGGCGCGGACGCCGCGGAGCACAGAAGCCCCCTGCCGACGCCGAGGCGCCCGCTGCCGAGCCGACGGCGGAAACCGGTTCCGACGCCGCGCCTGCGGAGAACTCGCAGAACGGCGACTCGGACTCGTCCGACGGTGGCGAGGAGCAGGGTGGCCGCGGTCGCAACCGCAACCGCAGCCGCAACCGCGGACGTGGGCAGAACGGCGGGGCGCAGGAGCAGCAGGCACAGCCCGCTGCCGATGACGACCAGGCCGGTGGCAACAACCGCAACCGTCAGCGCAACAAGCGCCGCAGCGGTGTGCCGACCGACGAGTTCGACACCGAGATCGGCGAGGACGATGTCCTGATCCCGATCGCCGGCATCCTCGACGTGCTCGACAACTACGCGTTCGTCCGTACGACCGGATACCTCGCCGGTCCGAGCGACGTGTACGTGTCGCTCGGTCAGGTGAAGAAGTACAACCTGCGCAAGGGCGACGCGGTCGTCGGTTCGATCAAGCAGCCGCGTGAGGGCGAGCAGCAGGGGCGCCAGAAGTACAACGCCCTCGTCAAGGTCGACTCGATCAACGGCCTCTCGATCGACGACGCGGCCACCCGCGTGGAGTTCGGCAAGCTCACCCCGCTGTACCCGCAGGAGCGCCTGCGCATGGAGACGGCTCCGGAGAAGCTGACCCAGCGCATCATCGACCTGGTCGCCCCGGTCGGCAAGGGCCAGCGTGGCCTGATCGTCGCGCCGCCCAAGGCAGGAAAGACCATCGTCCTACAGCAGATCGCGAACGCGATCGCGCAGAACAACCCTGAGGTCCACCTCATGGTCGTGCTCGTCGACGAGCGCCCCGAAGAGGTCACCGACATGGAGCGCTCGGTCAAGGGCGAGGTCATCGCCTCGACGTTCGACCGTCCGGCCGAAGACCACACGACCGTCGCCGAACTCGCGATCGAACGCGCGAAGCGCCTGGTCGAGCTCGGCCGCGACGTCGTGGTGCTGCTCGACTCGATCACCCGCCTCGGCCGGGCCTACAACCTGGCGGCCCCGGCATCGGGTCGTGTGCTCAGCGGTGGTGTCGACGCGTCGGCGCTGTACCCGCCCAAGCGCTTCTTCGGCGCTGCGCGCAACATCGAGAACGGCGGATCCCTCACGATCCTCGCCACGGCGCTGGTCGAGACCGGCTCCAAGATGGACGAGGTCATCTTCGAGGAGTTCAAGGGCACCGGCAACAGCGAGCTGCGTCTGTCCCGCCAGCTGGCCGACAAGCGCATCTTCCCGGCGGTCGACGTGAACGCGTCGAGCACTCGTCGCGAGGAGATGCTGCTCTCGGCCGACGAGGTCAAGATCACCTGGAAGCTGCGTCGCGCCCTCGCCGGCCTCGACCAGCAGCAGGCCCTCGAGGTCGTGCTCGGCAAGCTCAAGGAGACCAACTCGAACGTCGAGTTCCTCGTGCAGATGCAGAAGTCGATCCCGACGCTCCCCTCGGGTGCGCACGGGCACGACAACAACATCCGCTGAGCGGCTGAGCCGTGTTCGAGTCCGTCCAGACTCTGATCGATGAGCATCGCCGGGTGCAGGAGGAGCTCTCCGACCCGGCGGTGCACGCCGACGCCGCCCGGGCCAAGCGCGTCAATCGCCGCTACGCCGAGCTGTCGCGCATCGTCGCCGCGTACGAGGCCTGGGTCGCTGCCACCGACGATCTGGAGACCGCTCGCGAGTTCGCCCGCGAGGACGAGTCCATCGCCGCGGAGATCCCGGCGATGGAGGAGGAGCTTCAGCTCTCGCAGGAGCGCCTCCGACGTCTGCTGATCCCGCGCGACCCGGACGACGCCCGTGACGTGATCATGGAGATCAAGGCGGGGGAGGGCGGCGCGGAATCCGCGCTGTTCGCTGCCGACCTGCTGCGCATGTACATCCAGTACGCGGCCTCCAAGGGCTGGAAGACGGAGCTGCTCGAGCGCAACGAATCCGACCTCGGCGGCTACAAGGACGTCCAGGTCGCGATCAAGGGCTCGTCCTCCGATCCCGCACAGGGCGTCTGGGCGCACCTGAAGTACGAGGGCGGAGTTCATCGGGTGCAGCGTGTGCCGGCGACCGAATCGCAGGGGCGCATCCACACCTCCACCACCGGTGTCCTCGTGTTCCCCGAGGTCGATGAGCCGGAGGAGATCCACATCGACCAGAACGACCTGAAGATCGACGTCTTCCGGTCGTCCGGCCCCGGCGGCCAGTCCGTGAACACGACGGACTCCGCCGTGCGCATCACGCACGTGCCGACCGGCATCGTCGTCTCGATGCAGAACGAGAAGTCCCAGCTGCAGAACCGCGAGGCCGGCATGCGTGTGCTGCGCGCCCGCCTGCTCGCGCGACAGCAGGAGGAACTCGACGCCGCGGCTTCCGACGCCCGCCGATCGCAGATCCGGGGCATGGACCGCTCGGAGCGCATCCGCACCTACAACTTCCCCGAGAACCGCATCGCGGATCATCGCACCGGGTTCAAGGCGTACAACCTCGATCAGGTGATGGACGGCGCACTCGATCCGCTGATCGAGAGCGCCATCACCGCCGATGAGGAAGCCCGGCTCGCCGCGGTCGGCTCCGAGTCCTGAGCGAGGGGCACGCGCCCCGAGTCAGGTCCGTGCGATGTACCGATGCTCGGGACGTCCTGTCGTGCCGTAGTTGAGTCGAACCTCGACGACGGTCCTGGCGGCCAGCGCCGCCAGATGCCGTTGTGCGGTCGCGCGGGAGATCCCGACGCGTTCGCCGATCTCGGCGGCTGAGGCTTCGCCGTCGCCGAGTGCCGCGAGCACGAGCTGCTCCGTCGCCGAGCGCGAGATCGACACCGGCCCACCTGCACCGTGCAGGATCGCCGCGGCGCGATCGATGTCTTCCTGGCGCAGCGCACGATCACCGCTGAGGAGGTTCCGATAGCGGATGTAGCGGTCGAGGAGGCTCGACAGCGCTCGTCGCTCGAACGGCTTGACGAGGTAGCCCACGGCCCCCGACCGGAGCGCCCTGCGCACGGTGGACGCGTCGTCGGCCGCGGAGATGAGGATGGCGTCGACCCCGGACTCCCGTACGAGCGCGATGCCGTCGCCGTCAGGGAGGAAGACGTCGGCGACGAGGAGGTCAGGGCGCGACGAGCGGATGCTGTCGCGTGCCTCTGCGAGGGAGCGGACGGTCTCGGTGACGGTGCAGCCGGGGTGCTCCTCGACGATGCCCTGATGCAGCTGGGCCACTCGGAAGTCGTCGTCGAGGATGAGCACGCGCAGAGGCTCGGTCATGTGTTCTCCTTCTCATCGTGGCGGGCTCTGTCGATGGCTCCGCCGATGCGCGCGGCGAACACCGCGCCGCTGTCGGGCCCGCCCGGATCGATCACCCAGAGGTCTCCACCGCTCCGACGGGCGATCTCCGTCGAGAGGGGCAGCCCGATCCCGTGCCCGTGCACGTCTCCGGCGGCAACCTGCTCCCGCGACGGCGGCGCCCACGGGTCGCTGCCCCCGAGGCCGGACCCCGAATCGGAGACGGTGAACACGAGGGCGTCGCCGTCGTCCAGCACGGCGACCTCGACCCAGCGTGGTCTCCGCTCGCCTGCGACGGCGGCGGCAACGGCGTTGTCGATGAGGTTGCCGAGCACGGCGGCGACGTCTTCCGCCTCGCGGACGGTCCCGAGCAGCTGGGTGTCGTCCGCGATCCGAAGGGCCACCCCGCGCTCCCCGGCCTCGACGCCCTTGGCGCCGAGGAACGAGTGCAGGAAGGGATCGCCGAGGAGGTCCAATCCGACGACGGGGAACACCACCGGCCCCCGCTCCACGAGTTCGCCGAGGAACGTGCGCGCCTCTCGCACCCGATCGGCGTCGATGAGCCCGGCCGCCACATGCATGCGGTTGGCGAACTCGTGCCGCTGTACGCGCAACGCCGCCGTCATCGTCCTGACGGTCTCCAGCCGCTCGGTCAGGGCGACCAGATCCGTGCGATCACGCACGATCAGCACGTCGCCGAGCGCGTGGCCGTCGCGCACCACGGGGCGAGAGTCGAGGTAGAGCATCCGGTCGCCGACGATGGCACGGGAACGGGTGCGTGCGCCTGTCGCCGCCTCGAGGACGGCTGTGGCCAGGCCGAGTTCCTCGATGGGCCTTCCGATGGGATCGTGGAGCCCCAGCAGGCGATCGGCGGCGGCATTGCTCACGCGCACCACTCCTCGGGGGTCGACGGCGATGACGCCGTCGTCCACGCCGTCCAGCACCGCCGTCTGGTTCTGGACGAGTGCCACGAGTTCTTCCGGCTGGACTCCGAAGGTCAGACGCTCCCAGCGCCGGCGGAGCAGCAGGAATGCGAGGCCGGCCAGGGCGAGCGCACCCGCCGCTGTGACTCCGATCACCGTCAGCAGGGGAGGGAGATCATCGAATACCCCGGCACGCTCGAAACCCACGCTGACCTCGCCCACCGGCGTACCGGCGTCGTTGCGGACGGGGACTTTCGCCCGTGCGGATTCGCCGAGTGTGCCCGTCTGCCAGTCGACCACCTCCGCGCCGGCGAGCACCTCCTCGTAGGGAGTGCTGACCTCTTCGCCTATGCGGGAGGGAGTGGGGTGCGCGAGTCGGATGCCGTTGTCATCGGTGAGCACGACGAACAGCGCGCCGGTGCGGCTCGTCACGTCGGAGGCGATGCGCTGCAGGTCGCCGTCGCGCAGCTCCGCCGCGTCGGGAGTGCCGTCCGAGAGCGAGATGCGCGTGACCTCTGCACGTACCTGCGGGTCCTCGGCGAGGGTGCGGGCGATGCCCAACGCGGTCGACTCGGCCTCTGCGCGCAACTGCTGCACGGTGAGCAGCAGATACACGCCCGTACAGAGGGCGACGACGAGGGTCACCGTGGCGAGCTGGAGCAGCAGGGCGCGCGTGGCGAACCGCGGTCTGGTCGACATCGTCCTCGGCACCGTGCTTCTCCTCCGCTCCTGCCGCGCAATATGCGCAGAACCCACGCTACGCGCACAACGTCGGGGAATGCGGGATACCGCACCCGGACGTGGTCGATTGCCTAGTCTCGACAGGATCCGTCGCCGATGACGGAGCCACGACGAAGGAGTCAACGCATGCCAGACGCACTCACCGGCCTGTTCGCGGCCGCCGAAGAGGCGCCGACCTACGACGTGGCGTTCGTGCCGCCCGAGTGGGTGCTGGTGCTCCTCGGATTCACCATGGTGCTCGCGTTCATGACGCTCATCATGACCAAGCGCCTCACACCCATGGTGGCCCTGATCCTCGTACCGACCGCGTTCGGGCTCTTCGCGGGAGCGGGCCTCGGCCTCGGCGACATGATCCTCGACGCGATCGGCGCGATGGCCCCGACCGCGGCGCTGCTCATGTTCGCGATCATGTTCTTCGGCATCATGATCGACGTGGGGCTCTTCGATCCGCTCATCCGGCTGATCACCCGCCTGCTCGGAGACGATCCCGCCAAGGTGGTGCTCGGCACCGCGATCCTCGCCGGTGCGGTGTCCCTCGACGGCGACGGCTCGACGACCTTCATCATCACGACCTCGGCGATGCTGCCGATATACCTCCGACTGGGGATGAGCCCGGTCGTGCTGACGTGCGTCGCCGGACTCATGAACGGCACCCTGAACATCGTGCCGTGGGGAGGGCCCACGGTCCGGGCGGCGACCGCTCTGGGACTGCAGCCGACCGACATCTTCGTCCCGATGCTTCCCGCGCTGGGCGCCGGGATCGTCGTGACGCTCGGCTTCGCGTGGATCCTGGGTCTGCAGGAACGCCGTCGACTCGGACGGCTGGACTCCGAGGGGCTGCTGGTCGGGGCCGACGGGGGATCGCTCTCGACGGTGCCGAAGATCTTCCGCGGAGCCGAGCCGAAGCCGGGTGCACGTGCGTCGCTGCGCACCGGGAACCTGGTGGTCATCGCCGGTGGACACGCCCCTGTCTCGGCCGCGAACGTCGATCCCGCCGATACGGCCATGGCCGACACGATGCTGGATCCTGCACGCCCCACCCTCCGGCCGAAGCTCATCTGGTTCAACCTGGTGCTCACCGTCGCGGTGATGGTGCTGCTGGTGCTCGACATCCTGCCGCTGCCGTACGTGTTCATGGTGGGTGCCGGGCTGGCCCTCGTCATCAACTTCCGCGGCATCAAGGAACAGGCGTCGGAGATCGTGGCGCACGCTCCGAGCATCGTGGGGGTCGTCTCCATGGTCATCGCGGCCGGGGTCCTGGTCGGCGTGCTCACCGGCACCGGGATGGTCGATGCGATGGCCACCTGGATCACGAACGTGCTGCCGCCGGCCCTCGGACCGTTCCTGGCGCCGATCACCGGCGTCCTCTCGATCCCGTTCACGTTCTTCATGTCGAACGATGCGTTCTACTTCGGCATCCTCCCGGTGCTCGCACAGAGCGCGGCGAACTTCGGCATCGATCCTGTCGAGATGGCGAGGGCGTCCATCACGGGGCAGCCCGTGCACCTGCAGAGCCCGCTCGTGCCGGCGATCCTGCTGCTCGTGTCGCTCGCGAGCGTGAACCTCGGTGATCACCACCGCAAGGTGCTGTGGCGTGCGACGATCGTCTCGCTGGTCATGCTCGGTGTCGGCATCCTGACCGGCGCCGTCCCGTTCTTCGTGGCGCAGTGACGACCCGCCGACGGGGAGCGCGGATGCCGTGTTCCCCGTCGGCCGGCGTGCGGAGCGCTATGCTCGGCGCGTGATCACATTCCTCTTCCGCGGCCTGCTCTACGTGGTGTCGGCCGGTCTCGGCCTGATCGCCGCCGACCTCCTGCTCGACGGCTTCGAGATCGAATGGGACAAGTGGTGGGGCTTCGTCATCTGCATCCTGATCTTCGCGATCCTGCAGAGCGTGCTCGCGCCGTGGGTCGCCAAGGTCGCCAATCGCTACGCGCCGGTGCTGATGGGAGGCATCGGGATCTTCTCGACGCTGATCTCCCTCATCGTCGTCGTCCTGCTCCCCATCGGCGGGCTGCGCATCACGGACCTCACCGGCTGGCTGCTCGGTTCGGTCATCGTGTGGCTGATCACCGCGGTGGGCAGCGTGGTGCTCCCTCTCATCTTCCTGCGCAAGAAGGTCGAGTCCGTGAAGTCCGCACGCCGCTGACGGGCCCACACGGCACCGGGTTCAGATCGCGTAGTGGTCGGGAGCGGTGAGGAGCGCCCTGGTGTCTTCTCCGAGCGTGCGGTGGCGCGGCTTCGCCGGCACCCCGACGAGCACGCTGTCAGCCGGGGCATCGCGTGTGACGACGGCATTCGCCCCGACCACGGATCCCGCGCCGATCGTGACGGGCCCCAGGATCTTGGCACCGGCGCCCACGGCGACGCCGTCTCCGAGCGTGGGGTGACGCTTGCCCGATGTCCGCGTACGTCCGCCGAGGGTGACGCCGTGGTAGAGCATCACGTCATCGCCCACCACAGCGGTCTCCCCGATCACGACGCCCATTCCGTGATCGATGAGGAACCGCCGGCCGATCCTCGCACCGGGGTGTATCTCGATCCCCGTGAGCCAGCGCGAGACCTGCGAACCGGCGCGCGCGAGCAGGCGCAGCCGTCGCCGCCAGAGCGCGTGCGAGACGCGGTGCGCCCAGATGGCATGCAGGCCGGGATACAGCAGAGCGACTTCGACGGCGCTGCGCGCGGCTGGATCGCGGAGGCGCGCTGCCGCGATGTCCTCGCGCATCCGCCCGAAAATGCCCATCGACAGCCTCAGTCTTCGCGCAGGTCCTCGAACAGCGCGGTGGAGAGATAGCGCTCACCGGTGTCCGGGATCACGACGACGATCGTCTTGCCGGCGTTCTCCGGACGGGCGGCGACCTTGAGCGCCGCGGCGACGGCAGCACCCGACGACATGCCGACGAGGAGACCCTCCTTGGCCGCGAGCTCACGCGCGACGCGGATGGACTCGTCGAACTCCGCCATGAGTATCTCGTCGAGCACGTCGCGGTCGAGCACGTCGGGGACGAAGTTCGGGCCGATCCCCTGGATCTTGTGGGGGCCGGGGCGTCCCTCGGTCAGCACGGGGGAGTCCTTGGGCTCGACGGCGATCACCTGGACGCCGGGCTTGGCGGCCTTGAGCGCCTGGCCCGTTCCGGTGACGGTCCCACCGGTACCGACGCCCGCGACGAGGATGTCGACGGCGCCGTCGGTGTCGCGCAGGATCTCCTGCGCCGTGGTCTCGCGGTGGATCTGGGGGTTCGCGGCGTTCTCGAACTGCCGGATCCAGATCGCGCCCGGGGTCTCGGCGACGATGCGCTTGGTCTCCTCGATCGCACCGCTCATGCCCTTGGTGGGATCGGTGAGCACGATCTCCGCGCCGAACGCCTTGAGCAGGACCCGGCGCTCCTTCGACATGGACGCAGGCATCGTGAGGATCACCCGGTAGCCCCGCGCGGCACCCACCATCGCGAGGGCGATGCCGGTGTTGCCGCTGGTCGACTCGACGATCGTGCCGCCCGGCTGCAGCTCGCCCGATGCCTCGGCGGCGTTGATCATGGCGATGCCGATCCGATCCTTCACGCTCGACGCGGGGTTGTAGTACTCGAGCTTGGCGAGGACGGTGGCGCCCAGTCCCTCGGTCACCCTGTTCAGCCGGACGAGCGGGGTGTTGCCGAAAGCGGTCGTGATGTCGGAGTGGATACCGGGCATGGTGAGCCTTCCTGTGCGGGGGTCGCTGCCGCACCAGCCTAGGGGAGCGTCCCTATGGGCGAGGCTTTGTGACGTCAGCGCGCGCTCTACGCTGGAAGACATGTCCGACACCTCCCTCGCCGCCGTCGTCCGCACGGCTGCCCAGCGTCTCGCCGACGTCGGGGTCCCTGACCCGCTGGTCGACGCCGAGCTCCTCGCCGGTCACGTGCTCGGCCGTCGGCGCGGCGAGGTGCAGGCGGCGATCGTTCGCGGAGACGACGTCGACGACGAGACGGCAGCGGCTCTCGACGTCCTCATCACCCGTCGGGCTGCCCGTGAGCCGCTGCAGCACATCACCGGTACCGCGCCGTTCCGCCACCTCGAGCTCGCCGTCGGTCCCGGCGTCTTCGTGCCGCGTCCGGAGACCGAGACCGTCGTCCAGTACGCCATCGACGCCCTGCTGAACTCGGCTGAGCCCGCCCCGATCGGGATCGATCTCGGAACCGGGAGTGGCGCGATCGCCCTCGCGATGGCCACCGAGGTGCCGCACGCCCGCATCTTCGCGGCCGAGCTCTCCGCGGATGCCCACGCCTGGGCGCGTCGAAACGTCGCAGGGATCGACAACCTGACACTCGTCCTGTCCGACCTGGGCGAGGCGTTCCCGGAACTCGAGGGCACGGCGTCCGTGGTCATCTCGAATCCGCCGTACGTGCCCGACGCCGCGATCCCGCGCGATCCGGAGGTGCGACTCTTCGATCCGGCGATGGCGCTGTACGGGGGAGAGGACGGGCTCGACATCGTGCGCGTGCTCAGCTCGCGGGCGCTGCGATTGCTTCGTCCCGGGGGCCCGCTGGTCATCGAGCACGGCGAACTGCAGGGCGAATCGATCAGGGAGATCCTCACCCTCGACGGCTGGCGCGCGGCGGCGACACATCGCGACCTGACACTGCGCGATCGCACCACCACCGCACTCCGACCCTGATCAGCAACCTCGGAGCGTGCTCACCGGCCGCGCCGCATAGAATCGAACCGTCATGTCAACCATCTTCGACTGCAGCGACGAGTCGCAGCTCCTCGCCGGAATGCGTCATGCGCGCCAGGCGATCGGCCGTGGCGACCTCATCGTCATCCCCACAGACACGGTGTACGGCGTCGGCGCCGATGCCTTCTCGCCGGCCGCCGTCCAGCGGCTCCTCGACGCGAAGGGGCGGGGCCGCGACCAGCCGCCGCCCGTGCTGATCGGCACGAAGGAGACACTCGCCGCCCTCGCCGAATCGGTCCCCGAACCGGTGGAGCGGCTGGTCGAGGCGTTCTGGCCCGGTGGCCTCACGATCGTGCTGCCCGCGCAGCCGTCGCTGGTCTGGGACCTCGGTGAGACGCTCGGCACCGTCGCCGTCCGCATGCCGGAGGGGCGGGTCGCACTCGAACTGCTCGCGGAGACCGGTCCACTGGCCGTCTCCAGCGCGAACCTCACGGGGGAGGCCGCCGCCATCTCCGCGTACGACGCCGAGAAGATGCTGGGTGACAGCGTCGCGGTCTACCTGGCGGACGGACTGAGCAAGAACGGCATCGCGTCGACCATCGTCGATGCGACCTCGTTGGTCCGCCGCGGTGCGGACTCCGAGACGGGAGGCGTGCGCATCCTCCGCGACGGCGCCGTGACACGGGAGCAGCTGCAGGAGGTGCTCGGAGATCTCCTCGAGCCCGAGGACGATGCCGAGCACGAGCATCGCCACCAGCATGCACCGGACCAGGACGGGGATTCGTGAAGCAGTATCTCTTCACGATCATCCTCACCGCCGCGATCACGTTCGTACTGACCTGGGCGGTGTGGAAGCTGAGCCTCCGGTTCAAGCTGTACCCCGCCATCCGCGACCGTGACGTGCACACCACGCCCAAGCCCCGTCTGGGCGGCGTCGCGATCTTCCTCGCCATCGCCGCGGCGTTCGGGTTCTCCGCGATCAATCCCTTCTTCCAGAGCATCTGGATCCCCCCGCAGACCATGTGGTCGATCCTCGGCGCCTCGCTGCTGATCGCGATCATCGGGGTCGTCGACGACCTGTGGGACATCGACTGGATGATCAAGCTGGGCGCGCAGTTCCTGGCGGCGGGCGTCATCACCGTCGGTGGCGGCCTGCAGATCCTCTCGTTGCCGTTCGGTGACCTCATCGTGGTATCGAGCTGGCTGAGCATCACCATCACGATGTTCGCGATCGTCATCGTGATGAACGCGGTGAACTTCATCGACGGGCTCGACGGGCTCGTCGCGGGCGTGTGCCTGATCTCGAACGGTGTGTTCTTCGCCTATTCCTACATCTTCACGCGCGACTCGGGCGCGTCCAGCTACTTCAACCTCTCGACCTTCATCGCGGCGGTGCTCATCGGCGCCTGCCTCGGCTTCCTGCCGTTGAACTGGAGTCCGGCGAAGATCTTCATGGGCGATTCCGGGGCGCTGGTGATCGGCCTGCTGATGGCCACATCGGCGATCGCGATCACCGGGCAGATGGACCCGTCCGCCCTCGACCCCGAGCGTCTCGGGCGTTCCCAGCTGGTCGGCGCGTTCCTGCCCATCCTGCTGCCACTGCTGGTCGTGCTGCTCCCGCTGCTCGACTTCGGGCTCGCCGTGCTCCGCCGGATGAGCGCCGGTCGCTCGCCGTTCTCGCCCGACCGGAAGCACCTGCATCACCGCATGCTCGATCTCGGTCACCGCGACCGAGACGCCGTGCTCATCTTCTATGCCTGGACGGCCGTCGTCTCGCTCGCCGTCCTCCTGATGTACGTCGGTGCCCGGGAGGACTGGCCCGGCCAGTATCTGCCGGGCGTCGGCTTCGGCATCGTGGGCATCGCCGCCTGCCTCGTCGTCACGCTGAGTCCCACCCGCCGCAGGAAGAGCGCAGCGGGCGCCGAACCCGAACCGACACCCGTGGAGTCCTGATGAGCCCGAGCCCCGTTTCCAGCACGCCGATCCTGCGCCGGACGCTGATCTGGTCGGCGATCGCCACCGCGGTGCTCGCGATCGTGGCGGGCGGAGTCGGTTATCTCGTCGCCCAGGGGGAGGGGCTCGTCAGCGGCCTGCTCGGTGTCGTCCTGGCTGCCGTCTTCCTCGGGATCACCGGACTCAGCATCCTGATCGCCAACCGCTGGTTCGGGGATCCGCTGTACGTGCAGCTGTTCTTCGCGATCGTCCTGGGCGGTTGGCTGCTGAAGCTCGGCCTGTTCGTTGTCGTGATGATCCTCCTCGCCGGCCAGCCGTGGCTGCAGCCGATGGTCTTCTTCCTCTCGATCGTCGCCGGTGTGCTCATGTCGCTCGTCATCGACGTCGTCGTGCTCACCCAGATGCGGCTCCCGAACGTCAGCGACACCACGCTGCCGACCGAGGTACCCGAGGATCGTGCCCCCGGTGCGGCCAATCACGTCGACGGCGGGTCGGTCGAGGGTGGCCAGCGGTCTTAGGGGACCCTCAGATTCTGATAGTGTTGAGACGTGCCCGCCGCTCGCCCGCGAGCGCTTGCGCTGTGAAGCACACCGACCATCGTCGCCCCGGTTCTGACCGGTGCCCCGAAGCTGGAGCCCGCGCTGTTTAATATCGCTGCGACCCTGACCCCCCGACTTGCCACCGACGGCGAGTTCCACGGCCCTTCGATCGATGAGTTCTTTCCGGAGATCCTCTTCCACGTAGGACCCATCCCGGTGAACCGGATCCACCTGATCCAGTTGCTCTCGGTGATCGCCGTGGTCCTCATCCTCTGGCTCGGCACCCGACGCATGAAGGTCGTCCCCGGACGTTTCCAGAGCGTCGTCGAGATGGGCCTCGGCTTCGTCCGTGGCGGCATCGCCCACGACCTGCTCGGTCGCAAGGACGGTGACCGGTTCCTCCCGATCCTGATGACCATCTTCTTCATGACGCTGTTCATGAACATCACCGGCATCATCCCGTTCCTGAACATGCCGGGTACGGCGATCATCGCGGTGCCGCTCACGCTCGCGGTGGTCAGCTACGTCACCTTCATCTACGCCGGCATCAAGAAGAGCCCCAAGAACTTCTTCAAGAACTCGCTCTTCCCCTCCGGTGTGCCGTGGCCCGTGTACTTCATCGTCACGCCCATCGAGCTGATCTCGACCTTCATCATCCGCCCGGTGACCCTCACCCTGCGACTGCTGATGAACCTGGTCGTCGGTCACATGATCCTGGTCCTCTGCTTCGCAGCGACCCAGTTCTTCTTCTTCACCGCGGGTGGCGGCTGGGCCGCTCTCGGTATCGGAACCCTCGCCTTCGGCGGCGCCTTCACTCTCTTCGAGATTCTGGTCGCCGTCCTCCAGGCATACGTCTTCACCGTCCTCACCGCGGTCTACATCCAGCTCGCGGTCGCAGAAGAGCACTGAGCGGGCGGGCAACAGCCCTCCCACCCAACGAAAGGAAAAACCCCGTGGACGCAACTACGGTTCTCGCTGACATCAACGGCAACCTCGCGGTGATCGGCTACGGCCTCGCAGCCATCGGCCCGGCCATCGGTGTGGGCATCGTCGTGGGCAAGACCATCGAGGGCGTCGCTCGTCAGCCCGAGCTGGCCGGCCGTCTCCAGGTCCTCATGTGGATCGGTATCGCCTTCACCGAGGCGCTTGCATTCGTCGGCATCGCCGTCGGATTCATCCCCTTCCCGTAATCCGAACCGACTTCTGAAGGAGACAGGATGCTGAACGCTCTTGTCACGAACCTCGCAGCAGAGGAGGGCGCGGTTAACAACCCGCTCATCCCGGCGTGGTACGACATCATCTGGTCGGGCCTCTGGTTCCTCATCATCCTCATCGTCGTGTGGAAGGTCGCCCTTCCCAAGCTGACGAAGATGCTCGACGAGCGGTCCGCCGCCATCGAGGGCAACATCGCCAAGGCCGACGAGGCGCAGAAGCAGGCGGAGGCGGCACTCGAGGAGTACACGCGTCAGCTCGCCGAGGCGCGTACCGAGGCCGGCGAGATCCGCGAGGCCGCCCGCAAGGATGGCAAGAAGATCGTCGCCGAGGCGAAGGACGCCGCGACCGCCGAGGCCGCACGCATCACCGCCACCGCGCACACGCAGATCGAAGCAGAGCGTCAGACCGCTCTCGTCTCGCTGCGCAGCGAGGTCGGATCGCTCGCTCTCGACCTCGCCGGTGGCGTCGTCGGCGAGACGCTCTCCGACGACGCACGTGCGACGGCTGTCGTCGATCGCTTCCTCGCCGAGCTCGAGGCATCCGAGAAGGCGGCTCAGTAATGGGCAGCGCGACCACTCAGGCACTCGCGGCATCCATCAAGACGCTTGCCGCAGCGAAGGACGTCACTCTCGACACCGCGCGGGAGCTGTTCGCTGCCGCGCATGCCGTGAGCGAGTCGTCCCAGCTGAGCGGCGCGCTTGCTGATCCTTCCGCTCCCGCCGCGGCACGACAGAACGTCGTCGCCGCGGTGTTCGGCGGGTTCTCCGCAGGCGCCCAGGGCGTCTTGAAGACCGCCGTCGCCGAGCGCTGGTCCCACGCGGGTGAGCTCGTCGACGGTATCGAGGAGCTCGCGATCCGCGCCGCAGCGATCGCCGAGCCCGGCACGGACATCGAGGGGGAGCTCTTCGGATTCTCCCGGGTGATCGCGGCGAACCCCGAGCTCGAACTCGCTCTGGGCAGCCGCGTCGGTGGAGAAGACGCCAAGAGTGCACTCGTCGAGCGCCTCCTGGCCGAAGGCTCCACCAGCGCCGCGACGACGCTGATCATCACGTCGCTCGTGCGCGAGCCGCGCGGGCGACGGGTCCGACGGCTGCTGAACCGGGCGATGAGCGTCGTCTCGAGCCAGCGTGGTCGAGTGGTCGCCACGGTGCACACCGCGGCCCCTCTCAGCGACGCGCAGCGCGCCCGTCTCAGCGACTCGCTCTCGCGTCGCTACGACGGCCAGGTATCGCTCAACGTCGTCATCGACCCTGCCGTCGTCGGAGGCCTGCGCGTGCAGATCGCCGATGACGTCATCGACGGCAGCATCTCCGCACGACTCGCCGACCTTCGCCAGAAGCTCGCGGGCTAACACGACTTCGCGCGGGGAACCGCGCACCCAGATACAAAGGGAAGACAATGGCAGAACTATCGATCAGCCCCGACGTCATCCGTGACGCGCTGAAGGACTTCGCCGCAGCATACGAGCCCTCCGGGGCCGGGGCGACCGAGGTCGGCACCGTCATCGACGCCGCAGACGGCATCGCGCACGTCGAGGGACTGCCCGGCGTCATGGCGAACGAGCTCGTCATCTTCGCCGACGGCACCAAGGGTCTCGCACAGAGCCTGAACGAGCACGAGATCGGTGTCGTCGTCCTCGGCGAGTTCACCGGCGTCGAGGCCGGTCAGGAAGTCACCCGCACCGGCGAGGTCCTCTCGGTCCCGGTCGGCGACGGCTACCTCGGCCGCGTGGTCGACCCGCTCGGCAACCCGATCGACGGACTCGGTGCCATCGAGACCGAGAGCGTCCGCGCCCTCGAGCTCCAGGCTCCCGGCGTCATGCAGCGCAAGTCGGTGCACGAGCCGATGCAGACCGGCATCAAGGCCATCGACGCGATGATCCCCGTGGGTCGTGGCCAGCGTCAGCTGATCATCGGCGACCGCCAGACCGGCAAGACGGCCATCGCGATCGACACGATCATCAACCAGAAGGCCAACTGGGAGTCTGGCGACGTCAACAAGCAGGTCCGCTGCATCTACGTCGCCATCGGCCAGAAGGGCTCGACCATCGCTTCGGTGAAGGGCGCGCTGGAAGAGGCCGGCGCTCTGGAGTACACCACGATCGTGGCGGCTCCGGCGTCCGACCCCGCCGGCTTCAAGTACCTGGCTCCCTACACGGGTTCCGCCATCGGTCAGCACTGGATGTACGGCGGCAAGCACGTCCTCATCATCTTCGATGACCTGTCGAAGCAGGCTGAGGCCTACCGTGCCGTCTCCCTCCTCCTGCGCCGCCCGCCGGGCCGTGAGGCCTACCCGGGTGACGTCTTCTACCTGCACTCGCGTCTGCTCGAGCGTTGCGCGAAGCTGTCCGACGAGCTCGGCGCCGGTTCCATGACGGGTCTCCCGATCATCGAGACCAAGGCGAACGACGTCTCGGCCTACATCCCGACCAACGTGATCTCGATCACCGACGGCCAGATCTTCCTCCAGTCCGACCTCTTCAACGCCAACCAGCGTCCTGCGGTCGACGTGGGTATCTCGGTCTCGCGAGTCGGTGGTGACGCTCAGGTCAAGTCGATCAAGAAGGTCTCCGGAACGTTGAAGCTGGAGCTCGCGCAGTACCGCTCCCTCGAGGCGTTCGCGATGTTCGCTTCCGACCTCGACGCGGCTTCGCGTCGTCAGCTCTCCCGTGGTGCGCGTCTGACCGAGCTGCTCAAGCAGCCGCAGTACTCGCCGTACCCCGTCGAGGAGCAGGTCGTCTCGATCTGGGCCGGTACCAACGGCAAGCTCGACACGATCGAGGTCTCCGACGTGCTGCGCTTCGAGCGCGAGCTCCTGGACTACCTGCGTCGCAACACCCAGGTCCTCGAGACCCTCCGCGACACCAACGTCCTCGACGACGCCACGGTCGCCGAGCTCGACAAGCAGACGGATGCCTTCATCCTGGAGTTCCAGGGTGGCAAGGGACACGCCATCGGCGCCCCGGGTCACGAAGAGCACGCTGCGGCCGAGGCGGAAGACGTCAACCAGGAGAAGATCGTCAAGGGTCGTCGCGCGTAACCGCGTGAGGTACTGACATATGGGCGCTCAACTCAGGGTCTACAAGCAGAAGATCTCTTCTGCTCAGACGACCAAGAAGATCACGAAGGCGATGGAACTCATCGCGGCTTCGCGCATCCAGAAGGCGATGGCACGCGTCAAGGCGTCCACTCCCTTCGCGCGTGCCGTGACGAGGGCCGTGTCGGCCGTCGCGACGCACTCGAACGTGGATCACCCGCTGACCCGTGAGTCCGAGAACATCACCCGCTCCGCGGTCGTGATCTTCTCCTCGGACCGCGGTCTCGCCGGAGCCTTCAACTCGCAGATCCTCCGTGAGGGTCTCGAGGTTGCGGAGCTCCTGCGGGAGCAGGGCAAGGAGCCGGTCTTCTACCTCATCGGTCGCAAGGCCGTCGGATACTTCCAGTTCCGACGCCTGGCTGCCGCTGCGGAGTGGACGGGCGACACCGACACCCCGTCGTTCCACACCGCGGAGGAGATCTCCGCGACGCTGCTCGAGTCCTTCTCCCGCGGGGGACAGGACGGCGGCGTCGACGAGATCCACCTCGTGTACAACCGTTTCGTCAGCATGATGACGCAGTCGCCCGAGTCCGTGCGTCTGCTCCCGCTGGAGATCACGGAAGCCGATGAGTCGGAGGCCGGTAACACCGTTTACCCGCTGTACGAGTTCGAGCCGGACGCCGAGACTGTTCTCGACGCGATCCTGCCGGTGTACATCCAGAGCCGAGTCTTCAACGCTCTCCTGCAGTCGTCTGCCGCAAAGCAGGCGGCGACGCAGAAGGCGATGAAGTCGGCCAGCGACAACGCCGACAAGCTCATCACCGACTACACCCGTCTGCGCAACAACGCGCGCCAGGCGGAGATCACGCAGCAGATCGCCGAGATCGTCGGCGGCGCCGACGCCCTCTCGAGCAAATAGACCATCAGGAAAGAGACGAAAATGACCCTCACCGCTCCGGCTGACCAGCCGGCGACCGCGGTCGTCGGGCGCGTCGCACGCGTCAACGGTCCGGTTGTCGACATCGAGTTCCCTCATGACTCGATCCCCGACATCTACAACGCGCTGAAGACCACGATCGCGATGGGCGAAGAGTCCACCGAGATCACGCTCGAGGTCGCTCAGCACCTCGGCGACGACCTCGTCCGCGCCATCGCGCTGAACCCGACCGACGGCATCGTCCGCGGCCAGGAAGTCCGCGACACCGGTGAGGCCATCTCGGTCCCCGTCGGCGACGTGACCAAGGGCAAGGTGTTCAACGTCATCGGCGAGGTGCTGAACCTCGAGCCCGGCGAGACCATCGAGGTCACCGAGCGCTGGCCGATCCACCGCAAGGCCCCGAACTTCGACCAGCTCGAGTCCAAGACTCAGATGTTCGAGACCGGCATCAAGTCGATCGACCTCCTCACCCCGTACGTGCTGGGTGGAAAGATCGGTCTGTTCGGTGGAGCCGGTGTCGGTAAGACCGTCCTCATCCAGGAGATGATCCAGCGCGTCGCGCAGGACCACGGTGGTGTGTCTGTGTTCGCCGGTGTCGGTGAGCGCACCCGTGAGGGCAACGACCTCATCCACGAGATGGAAGAGGCGGGCGTCTTCGACAAGACCGCCCTGGTGTTCGGCCAGATGGACGAGCCGCCGGGAACGCGTCTTCGCGTCGCCCTGTCGGCTCTGACGATGGCGGAGTACTTCCGTGACGTGCAGAAGCAGGACGTTCTGCTCTTCATCGACAACATCTTCCGCTTCACGCAGGCCGGTTCCGAGGTCTCCACGCTGCTGGGCCGCATGCCCTCCGCCGTGGGTTACCAGCCGAACCTCGCCGACGAGATGGGTGTGCTCCAGGAGCGCATCACCTCGACGCGTGGTCACTCGATCACCTCGCTGCAGGCGATCTACGTGCCCGCCGATGACTACACCGACCCGGCTCCGGCGACGACGTTCGCCCACCTCGACGCGACGACCGAGCTCTCTCGTGAGATCGCCTCGAAGGGTCTGTACCCGGCCATCGACCCGCTGACCTCGACGTCGCGCATCATGGACCCCCGCTACTTGGGCGAGGACCACTACCGCGTCGCGACGACCGTCAAGCAGATCCTCCAGAAGAACAAGGAGCTGCAGGAGATCATCGCCATCCTGGGTGTCGATGAGCTCTCCGAGGAAGACAAGATCGTCGTGTCGCGTGCACGTCGCATCCAGCAGTTCCTCTCGCAGAACACCTACATGGCCAAGAAGTTCACGGGCGTCGAGGGTTCGACCGTCCCGCTGAAGGAGACCATCGAGTCGTTCGACGCGATCACCCGCGGTGACTTCGACCACGTGGCCGAGCAGGCCTTCTTCAACGTCGGTGGCATCTCCGACGTCGAAGAGCAGTGGGCGAAGATCCAGAAGGAGAACGGCTGACCATGGCGCTGCATGTCAGCCTCGTCTCCGCTGATGCGGAGGTCTGGACGGGAGAGGCGAGCCTCGTGGTCGCCAAGACCGTCGAGGGTGAGATCGGCTTCATGACCGGCCACGAGCCGGTGCTGGCCATCCTCGCCGAGGGCCAGGTTCGCATCACCCAGTCGGATGGCACCAAGGTGCTGGCCAACGCGCAGGACGGGTTCCTCTCGATGGAGGGCGACACCCTGACGATCGTTGCCGGCAACGCGGCTCTCATCGCCTAGCAGTTCCTGTTTCACGCGTCCGCCTCGGCACCCGCACGGGTTCCGAGGCGGACGCGTCTGTATCCACCGAGGTTCCATGAAGATCCTGCTCCCTCCGTCGGAGACCAAGCATGAGGGCGGTGAGGGGTCCCCGCTCGATCTCGCGTCGCTGGCACTCCCGTCTCTGAACGAGCGGCGCGCCGCTGTCGTCGAGGCGCTGATCGACCTCGCTGCCGACGAAGAGGCTGCCCGTCGGGTGCTCAAGCTGAGTGCTCGGCAGAGCGGCGATATCGCGCACAACAGGGCGCTTCGCTCCGCTCCCACGATGCCCGCGATCGACCGGTACACGGGAGTGCTGTTCGATGCGCTCGATGCCCGATCGCTCTCCGTCGCGTCCCGTCGATGGCTGGGTGCCCATGTCTGGATCCACAGCGCTCCGCTGGGACCGGTGGGCGCGCTCGACGCGGTCCCGACGTATCGGCTGGCCGCCGGCACCTCCGTCCCCGGGCTTCCCGCGCTTCGGCGGCATTGGGCGGAGGCCACCTCTGCAGCGATCGCGGAGGCGGATCCGTCGTTCGTGCTCGACCTGCGGAGTGAGGCGTACGTCGCGCTGGGGCCCGTGCCGGACTCCGTCTCCTCCGCTTACGTGCGGGTCGTGACGGAGCACGGGAGGGCCCTCAATCACTTCAACAAGAAATCGAAGGGTGCACTCGTCCGGGCGATTGCCGAGGATCGACCGCGGGTCGGTTCCCTTCGCGGTCTTCGGCTCTGGGCGGAGAAGCGAGGGATCATTCTCCGCGATGGCGCACAGCCGGGCGTGCTGGAGCTCGTCGTCGACGAGTGAGCAGGGGATCGGCCGGGTGCGCCGTGCGTCCACGCGCGACCACGAGTCGAACGCGCCCGACGGCGTAAGAGACATGCGCGCGTACCCCGGGAAGCGCTAGTGTGTTCAGCGCATGATGCCGCATCATGACTTTCTGGAGGGAACCATGAACGACTACTACGGCTATGACGGCCTGTCAGGCGGAGCGATCCTCGCGCTGACCCTGGTCTACACGATCCTGCCACTCGCCATCTACGCACTCTACTCGTGGTTCTACATGAAGATCTTCGAGAAGGCGGGAGTGCAGGGGAAGTGGCGTGCGTGGGTGCCCGTCTACAGCACGATGATCTTCTACAAGCTCGGCGATCTGAGCCCTTGGCTCGTCCTCTACCTGATGGGTGCCGGTATCCTCGGCGCGATCATCCCGTTCCTCGGGTGGTTCCTGATCCTCCCGCTCGTCGGCATCGCGGGTCGCGTGGTCGACCTCATCGCCGCCTGGCGCGTCGGGCTGAAGCTGCAGAAGGACGCCGTCTGGGTCGTCCTCTACTTCTTCCTGCCTCCGGTGTGGCTCGGCATCAACGCGTTCGACAAGTCACGCTGGAACCCGAGCATCCAGCCCGCTTCCTGGGCTGCCAACGGTCTGCTCGGCGACCGCACCGCGTGGGAGGGCATCCCCGCTCAGACGTCGGCCGCGGCGCCGCAGCCCGGTTACGGTGCTCCGCAGGGCTACGCGCAGCCCGGACCGCAGGGATACGCGCCTCCCGCGCAGCCGGGGTACGCACCGCCCGCGCAGCCCGGCTACGCACCTCCCGCAGGCCCTGCAGCTCCGGCGACCGGTGCCCCGGTTCCGCCGGTGCCGCCGACCACGCCGCCGGCGCCCCCTGCGGCACCGCCCACGGCTCCGCCCGCACCGCCGACGGCTCCGCCCGCTGCTCCGCCGGCTCCTCCCGCAACCCCGCCGGCCCCGCCGACCGACCCCACACAGCCTCCGGCGTGATGGTCTGACGGTGTGACCTTCTGACACAGAGCCCCCGACTTCGGTCGGGGGCTCTGTGCCGTTCCGAGTGGTCGTCTATCCGCAGCTGCCGCTAACGTGGGGGCATGGTCTCGTTCCAGCGCCGTGTGGGTGCCTCCGGTCTTCTCGTGTCCGCCACCGGCCTCGGCTGCAACAACTTCGGGCGCGCGGGGACGAAGACGGAGAGTCTCGCCGGCACGCGCGAGGTGCTGGATGCGGCTCTTGCCAACGGCATCACCTTCCTCGACACCGCCGACATGTACGGAGCAGCAGCGGGGGCGAGCGAGCTGCTGATGGGCGAAGCCCTCGAGGGACGCCGCGACCGTGTGGTGCTGGCGACGAAGTTCGGACACGAGCGCGACATGGGTTACGCGTTCCCCGCTGCCCGGGGTTCTCGTCGCTACGTGCGTCGGGCCGTCGAGGAATCGCTGCGCCGGTTGCGCACGGACTGGATCGATCTCTATCAGCTGCATCTCCCCGATCCCGAGACGCCGATCGCGGAGACCACGGATGCCCTCGATGAACTCGTGCGCGAGGGCAAGATCCGCTACTACGGGCACTCGAACTTCGCCGGGTGGCAGATCGCCGAAGCAGAGTTCACGACGAGGGCGCGATCGAGTGGCAGGTTCATCTCGGCTCAGAACCACTACTCCCTGCTGGCTCGGGCGGCGGAGCGGGAAGTGCTGCCGGCGGTGGAACGCTACGAACTCGGCTTCTTCCCGTACTCCCCCTGCACAACGGCCTGCTCACGGGGAAGTTCACTCGCGACGGCGGGCCGCAGCAGAGCCGGATCATGTCGACACGGCGCCACGTGTGGGAGAGCGCACCGTGGGATGCCCTGGATGCATTCCGCGATTTCTGCGATGAGCGCGGCATCACGATGGTCCAGGCGTCGTTCGGCTGGTTGCTCTCGCATGCGGCGGTCTCGAGCGTGATAGCGGGCGCGACCTCGGTCCCGCAGGTCGAGGCGAACGCAGACGCGGGGGAGGCCTGGCGCCCCGACGCGGCCGAACTCGCCATCATCGATGATCTGTTCCCGCTGCCGGCCGATCCGGGTGCCAGGGTGTGATCGAGGTGCGCGTGACTTCTACTACGATGTGTTGTGAGTATCCTGCGACCGTCCGACCCGCCGCAGGCCCATCGGAGGCAGCACGTGGCTGAGACGAAGACGCACCGCGTCACGGTTGCGCAGCGCCCGCTGCTGCTGTCGTGGTCCGGGATCACCGATCAAGGCCGACGCCGGGAGACGAATCAGGACGCGTTCCTCGCCGACTATCCGCTGTTCATCGTCGCTGACGGAATGGGCGGTCATGCCGGCGGCGAGATCGCGAGCCAGAGCACGGTGGCCCGGTTGCAGGCCGTCGTCTCCTCGGGCAAGGTCGACGGACCGTCGATCGAGAACGCGCTCGAACTGGCTGTCGGAGACATCGCGGAGCATCCCGAGACCACCGACGAGGGCACGGGGACCACGCTCACGGGGGTGTACTTCGAGACCGATGGGGACGAGCCGCACTGGACCGCACTGAACATCGGCGACTCCCGCGTGTATCTCCTTCGCGACGATCGACTGGTCCAGATCACCACCGATCACTCGGTCGTGCAGGAACTGATCACAGCGGGCAAGCTCAGCCCGGAGGAAGCTGAAGGGCACCCCTACAGCAACGTGATCACGCGTGCCGTGGGGGCGAGTGAGCTCACAGCTCCCGATTACGTCTCCATCGACGTGCGTCCCGGTGACCGATTCGTCATCTGCTCGGACGGCCTCACCAAGGAACTGACCGACTACGGGATCCAGCATTTCCTCCGGGAGCACGACGATCCGGGTGCCGCGGTGGACGCGATGCTTGCGGCGGCGTTGGAGAACGGCGGTCGCGACAACGTGACCCTCATCATCGTCCAGGTGGCGGCAGAGGACGACTCGTCCTCCCCAATCGAGAACACCGCGGAGTAACGCTCCAGCGCTGTGCACAGCCCTGTTTCACGGGCCGTGATGCGGTCCACTGGATTCCATGGAATCCCCTCCGATCGTGCTTCCCGCGGCTCCGGCAGCGTCGCCTCGCGCTCCACTGCCTTTCATGGCCGCCCTCGTGCCGGTGGCCACGGGAGTGGTGATGTGGTTGGTCACCGGCTCCCTCCTCGCGCTCTGCTTCGCGGCATTGGGGCCGTTGATGATCGGCGCCTCACTGCTCGACGCGACACGTACGCGGCGCCGTGAACGCCGACGAACCGAGCAGCAGCTCGAAGCCGAGTGGGTTGCGGCGGAAGCGGATCTGGTCCAGCGTCAGCAGGACGAGCTCGAAGCCCTGTGGCAGCGGTGGCCCGACGCCGCGACCTGCATCGCACAGGCGCCCCTGCGCGGCGCTCAGGGAGTCGACGCGACGACTCCGATCGTCATCGGTGCCGGCAACACGACGAGTGCGGTCCGCTGCACCGGCGCGGATGACGCGCGCGCGCGGGACTTCCGTGAACGATGCCGTGTCATCGCGGACGCGCCGGTCTCCGCGCCGATCGGTGGGGGGATCTGTCTTCGAGGTGCGCGGCCTGTGGCCGAGGCGGCAGCGCGCGCTCTTGTCGTGCAGCTGTGTCTGCGGTTCGGCACCGGCCAGCTGTCGCTGATCGGCATCGATCCGGAAGACACTGATCTCGCTGACCACGGCCTGGCGAGCCTGCCCCACGCCCGGAGTGCGCGGCGTGGTGCTTTCCGGATCGGGCTCGGTCCTGCGGCGGGCGTCCGGGGGGACGCGGACGCCCTGATCGTGTTGACCGCGGTGGGGGAGGATGTCCCGGCGGGAATCACGACGGTCATCGACATCGTCGAACCTCGGCGGGCGACGCTGCGCACCCCGACAGGTAGCCAGCCAGTCGCTGTCGAGTGCCTGTCGCGTGCCCAAGCGGAGGCCGTCTCCGCGGAGCTGGCGCGTCGGGACGACGAGACGGATGCGATCCCCGACGCGGTGCTGCTCTCCGAGCTCGAGCAGACCTCGGCCGGAGGCGGGCTCGTCGCGACCATCGGCCGAGGCGAACGCGCGAACATCACGGTCGACATCGTGGGAGACGGACCGCACGCGATCGTGACGGGGATGACGGGGACCGGCAAGAGCGAGCTGCTGGTCAGCTGGGTCACTGCGATCGCCACGGCGCACGGCCCGGACGAGGTGACGTTCGTGCTCGCCGATTTCAAAGGCGGAACGGCTTTCGAACCCCTGAGCGCACTGCCTCAAGTGGCCGCCGTCATCACTGATCTCGACGATCAGGGTGCAAGACGAGGCGTCTCCAGCCTGACCGCCGAGCTGCGACGTCGAGAGAGGGTGCTGGCCGCCGCCGGGGCGCGCGACGTCAGCTGTGTGTCGATGCCGCGGCTGATCATCGTCGTCGACGAGTTCGCGGCGCTTCTGACCGAGCACCCCGAGCTCGGTGCGGTCTTCATCGATATCGCTGCCCGTGGCCGCGCCCTCGGGATGCACCTGATTCTCGGGACACAGCGTGCTGCCGGGGTGATCAGAGACGCCCTGGCTGCGAACTGCCCCCTTCGCATCAGCCTGCGCGTCGGCGACGCCGCCGACAGTCGGCTCGTGATCGGTACCGATGCTGCCTCCGCGCTCACGGGAGACGTCGGTTCCCGCGGTCTCGGCTTGCTGCGTCGACCATCCGACCAGGAACCCGTCGCGATGCGCATCGCCCTGACTGAGGCTTCCGATATTCGTGGTGTCGGTCTGCGGTGGGCGGCAGCGGGCGAGTCATCCAGCCCGTGGCTTCCCCCGCTTCCGGCCATCCTGCCGATCGCCGAACTCGTCACGGAGGCCGAAATCCTCCCCGATGCGATCATCCTCGGTCGCGCCGATGACCCTGGTCGCCAGGCGCAGCCGCTGGAGATGCTCCGGCGCGGAGAGGAACGGGGGCTGGTGGTGCTGGGCGCCCCCGGATTCGGTAAGACCTCGGTGCTGAGAGCGGTCGCGGCGCAATGCGATGACGCATTCTGGATGCCCGGCGATCCCGAGGGCGCCTGGGACGTGCTCGCCGCATGGGTCGAGGGCGGGGAGCGTCCGCCCTCGGTCGTCCTGATCGACGACGTGGATGCGATGCTGGCGGCTCTGCCGGCCGAATACGCCCAGCAGCTCGCCCACCGCTGGGAGCGCGTGCTTCGGGCGAGTCCGGACACCACCTTCGTTCTGACGGCCACCAGGGCGAGCGGGGCGTTGGGACGTGTACTCGATCTGGTGCCCCGTCGGGCGCTGTTGCGGATGCCGACGAGACTCGAGCATCTGGCGGCCGGCGGAGAGGCATCGGGGTTCGTGCGCGACCGCGTACCCGGGCGCGCCGTAATCGGAGATCGCGAGGTGCAGTTGGCGTGGGTCGACGAGGGCCGATGGCTGCCGCAGGCAGCGCAGACACCACGGTGGACGCCGTCGTCTGCGATCACCGCTGTCGTCAGTGCCGGCACCGATACGGTCATCGCCGCTCTTCACGACGCGCACCCCGCATGCGAGGTGGTGGCGGCAGGATCTGAGTCGACTTCGCCGGGAACACGCTGCATCGTGGTCGCCGACGCGGAGACCTGGCAGCGGAACTGGTCGCTGTGGCAGCGCATCAGATCGGCAGGCGAGGTGCTCATCCGATGTGAACATCCCGGCGAGCTCCGGCAACTGATCGGCGCGCGGGAGCTTCCTCCGTATGCACACCCGCACGCAGGCCGGGCCTGGTCGGTCACCGGCTCCGGTGCGCCGAAACGTGTCCACCTCGCCGAGCTGTCGCCTCGGTGAGGCGTTGCCCTGAGAAGCGATGCCCTGAGAAGCGTTGCCCTGAGAAGCGTTGCCGTGAGAAGCGTTGCCGTGCGGAGACGTTGTCGTGAGGAGAAGGCGCCGCGAATCGACGCTCGGCGACGAGGAACGCCGCCGCGGGCGTCAGACTCCTGCGCCGGGTCGGATGGAGCCGACGTTCTCCCCACCGCCGAGCACGGCGAGCGGAAGTGCGTCCGCGAGCGATGCCACGTCGGCATCGCTCAGCCCGCCCGCCCGAGCGAGCAGGGTCGCGGCAACGATCGTCGAGGCGCGAGTGGCGCCGTCGAGCATCTTCAGCGCCACGGTCGTGCCGTTGGGGGCGACCATCACCATCACGCCCTCGGCGCCGTACTTGGTGAACACGCCAAGCCTCTCGGTCGCGATCGTGTCGGGGCGGCCCGGACCCTCGATCGTCCAGGGGTTCTCCCGCACGGCGCGGACCAGGGAACCGGCCACGCGGTGGAGGGCGAAGGGCGAGCGGTCGGAAGCGGTGCCGATGCGGTGGATCGCGCGTGCCAGGCCGGTCAGTGTCATCGCATGGACCGGCGCACCGCACCCGTCGATAGCGGTGTGGGCGATCTTCTCGCCAGTGAGGCGCTCGATGACGTCGCGGATGTGCTGTTGCAGTGGATGGGTCGGGTCGAGGTATCCGTCGGTCGGCCAGCCCGTCGCCACGCATGCGCGGAGCATCGCGGCGTGCTTGCCGGAGCAGTTCATGCGCACCCGGGTCGGCTCGCCGTGCTCGCGGACGAGCTCGTCTCGCGACGCCGAGTCGCTCGGCCACGTGGCCGGGCAGCGGAGATCGTCTTCCGTCAGCCCGCCCTCGGTCAGGATGTCGCGTACCACCGAAGCGTGACGGTCGGTGCCGACGTGACTGGCCGTGGAGAGCGCGAGCTGCTCGCCTTCGAGGACGGCACCTGCGGTGATGCAGGCGATCGCCTGGAGAGGCTTGAGGCTGGATCGCGGCAGGATCAGCGCATCGGCATTTCCATGGCGACCGACGATGTCCCCGTCGGGGGAGAGCACGACGGCCGCGCCGGCGTGGCGGGATTCGACGAATCCGCTCCGCTCGACGACGGCGAGTTCCACGGAATCCTGAACGGTGAGAGTCTCCAGCACCCGTCAACTCTAGCCCGGGGCGTGCGGCGTCTCGCGTCGTGTCGGAGGAGCCTGACAGACTGAGCAGATGGCAGAGACGACCACGCGCACGCTCGGCGAACACCGCTACGCGCTCACCTCGACGTGGACCGGCAACACCGGCACCGGGACGACCGGATACCGGGACTACCGGCGAGACGTGACGATCGAGGTCGAGGGGAAGCCCGATCTCCTCGCCTCGGCAGACAAGCCGTTCCGCGGCGATCCCTCACGATGGAATCCGGAGGACCTGCTGCTCGCCTCCCTCTCCGAGTGCCACCTGCTGTCATACCTGCACGCGTGTGTGACCGCGGGCGTCGTCGTGGTGTCCTATCGCGACCAGGCCAGCGGGACGATGCGCGAGGACGGTGCGGGGGGCGGATCGTTCGTCGAGGTGATGCTGCGGCCCGAGGTCGTCGTCGCCGACGCCTCGATGATCGACGCGGCAGAGCGCGCCCACGCCCAGGCGAACGAGTGGTGCTTCATCGCGAACTCGATGAACTTCCCCGTACGCCACCAGGCGACGGTCACAGCCCTCGCCTGAGTGGGGCTCACAGACCTCAGCGACGCTCGTGCGGGAGGGCCTGCTTGATCTTCTCGATGGCACCTTGCGCCGGTGCCTCGTTGTACGCGCCGGCGAGCTCCTGGCCGGAGAGACCGTGGATCGCCGCCATGATCTGATCGGTGGCGAGACGACGTGCCCGTCCACTGGTCGCGGGCCCGTGCGGCGAGAGGTCGAGCGGCTCGCCGAAACGCACGGTGATGCGCTCCTTGAGGGTGGGGACCTTCGCTCCCACCGGCATCACCTTGTCCGTGCCGATGAGGCCGACCGGCACCACAGGGGCGCCCGTCTGCAGAGCGAGGAACGCGACGCCCGTGCGGCCTTTGTAGAGGCGGCCGTCGGTCGAGCGGGTCCCCTCCGGATACAGGGCGACGGCGAGACCTTCATCGAGGAGCTGGCGTTGCAGGTCGAGCGCGTCCAGCGCGGCTTGTCCGGCACCGCGGCGCACGGGGATCGCGCCGATCGATTCGAAGAAGGTCTTGCTCATCCAGCCTTTGAATCCGGTGCCTTCGAAGTACGTCGACTTCGCGAGGAAGTGGACGGGACGAGGGGCCGCGACCGGGATCGCGATCGAGTCGATGAATGACAGATGGTTGCTCGCGAAGATGACGGGACCGGTCAGCGGCACGTTGTCGCGCCCCTCGATCCGAGGGCGGTACACCAGACGGGCGAGTGGCGTGATGAGGCTCCGGCCGAGCGTGTAGGCGAACCCGGCGTGGCGAGGCTTCGCAGTCTCCTCTGACGAGGATTCCTCTTCTGACGAGGATTCGGGCTCGACGGACTGCTCAGAGGTCATCAGAGCAGATTACTCCCGGATCCATGCCGGGGTGGGAATGAAGAGTTGCGCCGCGCCTCCCAGCGCGAGCAAAGGGGTATGGGGCAGGATGGAGTTTCCTGCCCGCGATCCCGAGGTCTCACTGTGCGCAAGCGTCCGCTCATCGTTCTGTCCACCGTCGCCGCGGCGACCCTGCTGCTGGCCGGTTGTGCCGGTGGTGGAGCCCCGGAGAGCTCCGGCACCCCGTCGCCCTCCGCATCGAGCACGTGCCAGCTGGATGCGAAGTCCGGGGACACCTCGGACGCGGTCGTCGTGGAGGGGGAAGGGGCAGACACCACCGTGACGGTTCCGGCCGATGCGCCGTTCGCCGGCGTCGAGAGGACCGTCATCTCCGAGGGAGACGGAGACGACGTCGTGGTCAATGACCTGGTGTCCGTCGAGTACCAGATCGTCGACGCGACCAACAATCAGGTGCTCGACTCGTCGGCTCGTGGTGAAGGCGGTGTGCTGCCCGTGCTCCTCGACACCAACCAGTCCTCGCTCTTCGTCGCGGCGCTCGAGTGCAAGCCGGTCGGCTCGCGCATCGTGCTGACTCTTCCCGGAAAGGTCCTCGGTGAGGGCGCCAACAACGTGGTCGTCTACGCCGAGGCCGTCGAGCAGCTCCCTGAAGTGGCGACGGGAACGCCGGTCGATCCGACTCCGGGCATGCCCACCGTCAAGCTCGACGACAAGGGCGCTCCGACCGTGACGATCCCGGACGGTGACGCGCCGACGGAGACCCAGGTCGCCGTCCTCAAGCAGGGTGACGGCGCGACGGTCGCCTCCGGTGACCTCGTCGTCGTGCAGTACCTGGGCGTCAAGTGGTCCGACGGCAAGGAGTTCGACTCCAGTTGGAGCCGCGACGCCGCGCCCGCGCAGTTCCAGACCACCGGCGTGGTCGCGGGCTTCCAGAAGGCTCTCGAAGGTCAGAAGGTCGGCTCACAGGTCATCGTCGTGATGCCGCCGTCCGACGGATACGGTGCGAGCGAGGGACATGAGCTCCAGAAGGAGAGCCTCGTGTTCGTCGTGGACATCCTGGCGACGACACCGGTCCAGGCACAGCAGTAGCCGCTGGGTGCCGAGGGCGTGACCTAGGCTGACGGTATGCGTCGCGTCATCGTCCTCGGCTCCACCGGTTCCATCGGCACCCAGGCACTGGATGTGATCCGTGCCAATCCTCGCCGATTCGAGCTGGTAGGTCTCGCTGCCGGGTCCAACGCCGAGATGTTGGAAGCGCAGGCCGCACAGTTCCAGGTCGAGTCGACCGCTCTCGGCGCGCTCGAGGCCGAGCAGCTGGTCCGTGACGTCGAGGCGGACGTGGTGCTCAATGCCATCACCGGCTCGATCGGGCTGGGCTCGACGCTCGCGGCGCTGAAGGCGGGACGCGTGCTCGCTCTCGCGAACAAGGAGTCCCTCATCGTCGGCGGCGACCTGGTCCTCGCCGCCGCCGCTCCCGGTCAGATCGTCCCGGTCGATTCCGAGCACTCGGCTCTCGCGCAAGCGCTCCTGGCCGGTACCCATGCCGAGGTGCGCCGCCTCGTGGTGACGGCGTCGGGCGGGCCGTTCCGCGGTCGCAGCCGCGCGCAGCTGACCGAGGTCACTCCGTCCGAGGCTCTCGCGCATCCGACATGGGACATGGGACGGATGGTCACGACCAACTCCGCGACCCTTGTCAACAAGGGACTCGAGGTGATCGAAGCGCACCTGCTGTTCGACGTCGCCTACGACGACATCGAGGTCGTGGTGCACCCGCAGTCCATCGTGCACTCGATGGTCGAGTTCATCGATGGTTCCACGATCGCACAGGCCTCCCCGCCCGACATGCGTCTGCCGATCTCCCTGGGTCTGGACTGGCCGCACCGCGTCGGTGGCGTCGGACGGCCCCTCGACTGGTCATCCGCCACTTCCTGGACGTTCGAGCCGCTCGACGCCGTGGCGTTCCCCTCCGTCGCACTCGCGAAGGCGGTGGGCCGCGCCGGCGGCACGTTCCCTGCTATCTACAACGCCGCGAACGAACAAGCGGTCGACGCGTTCCACGAGGGACGGCTCTCGTTCCTCGGCATCGTGGACACGATCGCTCGGGTCGTCGACGCGCACGATGCGCCGGACGCCCTCACCGTCGAGACGCTCGCCGAGGCCGAGGCGTGGGCGCGCTCGACGGCCGATCGGATGATCGCGGCGCTCTGATCGGGGACCAGGGCGGAGTCGCCCTGGTCGAGCAGGTCAATCCTCGTCGGGGTACGGGACCGGCCAACGCGAATCGGGTACGGGCCAGCCGGCGTCGCGCAGCGCGCGGCGAGCGAGCTCGCGTGCCGAATACGGTGTGCGGACGCCGCGGATGTCGCGATAGTCCTGGTGCCCGGGGCCGGCCCACAGGATGGCGTCGCCGTCGCCGACCAAGCCGACCGCGGTGATGATGGCGTTCTCGGGCGGTGAGGCCTCGTGGATCTCGGCATCCGGTCGTGCCGTGCGGGCGCCCTCGATGAGGGTCGCCCGAATGGACGCGGGGTCCTCGAAGCGGGGGTGGTGATCGGTGACGACGAGGATGTCACTGCCTTCGACCGCCGTGCGCGCCATGTCGAAGCGCTTGCTCGCGTCGCGGTCGCCGTCGGCGCCGAAGAGCATCAGCACCTTCCCCGGTGTCACGCGCCGGACGGCGGCGAGAGTCTTCTCGAATGCGTCGGGTGAGTGTCCGAAGTCGACGAAGACGGCAGGCCCACGATCGCCGGAGACCAGCTGGGTGCGACCGGGCAGGTAGGCGCGGATCCCCCCGTCACGGGTGAGCGCATCGACGATGCGATCCCAGGCGTAGCCGCCCTCGAGGAGCATCACGATCGCCAGAGCCGCGTTGGCCGCCATGTGCGGTCCGATCACCGGGACCGTCGTGGTGAGGGACCCGGCGGGGCCGGTCATCGTGAAGGTCGTACCGGCGGCGCGCTCCTCGTCGATGACGACCACCCAGTCCGCGGCGGTCGCGGCGTCGGGATCGGCGGCGATCGACGGAGTGCCGACAGTGACGACCGGGATCTCGGCCCGGTCGACGACGACCGCACCGGACGGGGAATCCAGGCAGATGACCCCGCGCTGGGCGCGGTCGGGCCGGAAGAGGGGCAGCTTCGCCTCGAAGTACTCCTCCATGTCGGCGTAGTCGTCGAGGTGATCGTGGCTCAGGTTCGTGAATCCGGCGACGTCGAACAGGATGCCGTCGACGCGGTGACGTGACAGCGCCTGTGCGCTGACCTCGACCGCGACGGCTTCGACCTGGCGCTCACGCATCAGCGCCAGGAGCGCGTGCATCTCGGAGGCTTCAGGGGTGGTCAGGCGCGAGACGATGACCTCGCCCGCGATGTGACGTTCTGCGGTGGAGGAGAGGCCGGTGACCACGCCGATCTGATCGAGGATCCCCTCGAGCAGGTGGGAGACGCTGGTCTTGCCGTTGGTGCCCGTCGTCGCGAACAGCAGGGGGAGCGGGTCACCGGCGCCGGTGCCGTAGGCCCACGCGCTGAGATCACCGAGCACGGCGCGAGGGTCGTCGACCACGAGAATCGGAAGCCCCGCGGCTTCGGCGATCTCCGCGCCAGCGTCGTCGGTGATGACGGCGACGGCACCCTTCTCAGCGGCGGTGACGGCGAAGTCCGCGCCATGCCGGTTGACGCCGCGGATCGCGACGAATGCCTCGCCGGGACGCAGGTCTGCCGTCGCGAGGGTGATGCCGGAGAGGGCGATTCCGTCGACATCGCCGCGGACGGTGCGGGCGAAACGGGAAGCGAGTTCGGACAGCTCACGCCGGGGCGGGTTCGCGGGGCGGAGCACGGGAGGCAGGCTCGGTTGTTGTTCAATCGACATGGCGCATCCATGATCTCACGACCGTGGTGGGAACCCTTCGCCGAGCTCCCCCTCGCGCGCCGCGTTGCGGAGCACGAGGAGGAGCGCGCGTCGTCAGGCTCGGCGTCGGTAGGCGAGGATCGCGACGACCAGGGCGGCGAAACCGGCGAGAAGCCCACCCGCCCCGAGCGCCACACCCAGGGGATCGGCGACCGTGGTCGGAGCCGTGCTCGCGGCCGCAGTGTCGGATTCGGTGTGCTCGCCGTGCCCGTCGGCGGCAGCGGCCGTGACGGAGACGACCGGAGCCGGCGCGTCGAGGCTGTGCGGATCCTGGCCGTCCTCGGCGATCTGCGTCCATTCGGTCGAGCCCTCGACGCACCGTTGGACCACGGGGAACGCCAGAGTGTCGGGGGTGGTCTCGTCCAGACCGACCCCCATGCTCACCGCGCCGCGAAGGTCGGTGGGCACCGGGGTGACCGCCGTATAGGTCACGGCGCTGACGAGACCGTCGTCGCCGCGCTCGACCTGGATGTCCCAGTCGGAGTCCATCGTCGGCGAGACGGATGCGAGCCCCTCGGGCATCGTGATGCGCAGCGCGGTGGTGGGGGA
This sequence comes from Microbacterium sp. STF-2, assembly GCF_034650155.1. Classification (NCBI taxonomy): domain Bacteria; kingdom Bacillati; phylum Actinomycetota; class Actinomycetes; order Micrococcales; family Microbacteriaceae; genus Microbacterium; species Microbacterium sp. STF-2. The sequence goes on along the minus strand of NZ_JARKMW010000001.1, from coordinate 870,791 downwards.
GTTCTCGCAGCCGTGGGAGAACGAGAACGTGAGCACGCCGTGGTCGCCCGCAGCGATCTCGTCGGGGCTGACGCCCACATGGGCACCTGCCATCGTGGGAACGGCCAGGGCGAGTGCGGCTCCGCCGAGGACACCGAGCGCGGCGCGTCGCAGAGTGAGCGAGCGCCGAGCGGTGGAGCGCAGGGTGGTGGGGCGCGGAGTGCGGGTACGGATGTTGCGGGACATGAGAGTTCTCCTGGTGCTCGAAGTGCGGGCGCGCCACGGTGGCGCATCTCCGCGAGAAAGGGACGCTGCCCGTGTCGGAGCAGCGGATTCGAGTGCGACGGATCAGTCGCGCAGGAGAGCGGGAGGCCCGCGCCTCGGCACAGCGGCCGAGATGGTGACGGCGAAGCTGGCGATGGTGGTCGACCGCAGCCGCGGCGGTCGGCGATGCGTGACCGGTGCCCCGGCGGACGCGCGCCGGAAGAGGGCATCCACCCAGCGGGCGACGGCCCGAACGACCGCTTCTCCGTGCCACACGAGAAACGTCGTGAGCACGGCTGCGACGACGTGCGCGAACAGCATCAACGTGCCAGGGGCTGCGGTGGGCGCCGGGGAAGAGAGGGCGCTCAGATCGAGATGATGGGCGTGAGCGCCGCCGGCGATCGGAGCGGTACCGGTGGGCGAGCCCAGCAGTTGGAACACGACATGGAAAGCGGCCTGTCCGAGGAACACGGCGATGGCGACACGACCGCGCGACTCACGGATGCCCACCAGGAGCGCCGACAGAGGGGTGAGCAGGGTCGCGACCGCCAGGATCAGCAGCATGTGCGGGACCGCTCCGCCGCCGAGGGTGTGCGAGAGGGCTGCGAGCAACGTCGCCACCGAGGAGACGGCGGCAGCGCGCACGAGTCGCAGCTGCCCGGCATTCACCGTCTCAGCCTAGCCGCGCGGCGTGCCGGGCGGATTCCTAGCTGTGGGCACTAACGTTGGCACGTGGAATTCCTGCTCTATCTGGCCGGCATCCTCTTCATGCTGATCGGCCTCGGGCTCTCGATCGGCCTGCATGAGGTGGGCCATCTCGTCCCCGCGAAGCTCTTCGGCGTGCGCGTCGGTCAGTACATGATCGGCTTCGGGCCGCGGCTGTGGTCCCGGCGCATCGGCGAGACCGAGTACGGGTTCAAGCTGCTCCCTCTGGGGGGCTTCATCTCGATGTCGGGCATGTACCCGGCGTCGAAGAACTCGGGCCCGGCGTCCGGCGTGTTCCGCTCGTTGATCCAGGACGCGCGCAGCGCCAACGACGAGACCATCGCCGAGGGTGCCGAGGATCGCGTCTTCTATCGTCTTCCCGTGTGGAAGCGCGTCGTCGTCATGCTCGGCGGGCCGGTGATGAACCTTCTCCTGGCGACCGTGATCTTCACCGTGCTGCTGTCGGGCATCGGCCTGCAGCAGGGAACGACGACGATCGCGTCCGTCACCGAGTGCGTCGTTCCGGCCGGTTCGACGGCGACCGAGTGCACACCCGATGACCCGGCCTCACCCGCCGCGGAAGCCGGGATCAAGCCGGGCGATGTGATCCTGTCCATCGACGGACAGCCCGTGTCGACGTTCGCCGAGGCGACGGCGATCGTGCAGGCCGCGCCAGGCGAGACGCTGGACATGGTCGTGAGCCGCGACGGGGCGGAGCAGTCGCTGAGCATCACGCCGATCGCCGCGGAACGCTCGATCACGGATGCCAGCGGCCAGCCCGTCCTCGATGAGGCCGGAAAGCCTGTCGTGAAGGAGGTCGGCTACGTCGGCATGGGCGCCCAGATGGGCTACGTGCAGCAGCCCCTCACCGCCGGCCCCGAGATGGCGGCGGACAGCACGGCGCGTGTCGCATCCTTGATCGTCACGCTCCCCGTGCGTCTATGGGACGTCGGCGTCTCACTCGTCACCGGCGGAGAACGCGATCCGAACGGACCGCTGAGCGTCGTCGGCGTCGGACGCCTCGCGGGAGAGGCGGCCGCTACCGATGCGCCGATCCTCAACAGGTTCGCGTTCCTGCTCGGTCTGCTGGGGTCGCTGAACATCGCGCTGTTCGTGTTCAACCTCATCCCGCTGCTCCCGCTCGACGGCGGTCACATCGTCGTCGCACTGTGGGACGGCATCAAGCGCGCGTGGGCCAAGCTCTTCCGCCGGCCCCCTCCGGCGCCGGTCGACGCGACCAAGCTCGTGCCGCTGACGGTGGTCGTCGCTGTGCTCCTGATCGGGATGGGAGCGCTGCTCCTGGTCGCCGACCTCTTCAATCCGGTCAACCTTCTCGGCTGAGTCGCAGGCCTGGTCGGACCGCGCGGGAGGCGAGCGCTGAGCAGCGATTCCTGTTCAGGCCAGCGCGTGGGAGACGAGACGCTCGAGCGTGCGGATCCCGTCGCGCGACAGGATCGACTCCAGGTGTCCCTGCACCGAAGCGAAGTGGTCTCCGCGGAGCGCGTACACGTCTCCCGAGTCGGGGTCCGCCGAGACGTCGGCGGCGCCGACGACCGTCGTGCCCGGTGCGACCCGCGCGGTGAAGGTGTTGTAGAAGCCGATCGATGCGGTCTCCCCGAAGACCGGGACGGGCTTCTGCAGGCCCTGGTGAGGGGCATCGAGCGGAGTCAGGGCGATGCCGAGCTTGTCGGCGAGGATCTGGTGGCTGAGGCACACAGCGAGCAGCGGCGCGTCGGAGTCCAGCCGGCGGGCTACGACATCGCGCATCCTCGCGATGCGGGCGTTCCGCGTATCCCGAGGGTCGCCGGGGCCCGGGCCGGCGACGACCAGATCGGCGGCGTCCAAGTCCGCGTCCCGCACGTCGGCCCAGGGAGCGATCGTGACGGCGAGCCCGAGATGACGCAGCTGGTGGGCCAGCATCGTCGTGAACCGGTCCTCCGCGTCCACGACGAGAGCGGAGCGGCCGGCGAACGGACCGGTGAAGTCCTCGCCCTGCGGGTTGAGCCAGAACTCGGCCAGTCGGGCGTTGCGCGATGACAGCAGCTCGGCGACGGTCGGGTCGTCGGCGAGGGCGCGCGCGTCGCCGGGCGCGTCGGCGTCGCTACGTGCCTCTGCCACCCGGTCGCGGTCGATCGCGCCGATGGCGCCCAGGACGCCGGCGGCCTTCCCGTGGGTCTCGGAGACCTCGCCCATCGGATCGGAGTGTCGAACCAGCGTCGCGCCGACCGGAACGCTGAGGGTGCCGTCCTGGAGGTAGACGGTCCGGATGAGGATAGGCGCATCCAGGTCGTGCCCGCCGTCCGCATTCGGGGTGAACAGCGCGGCGACACCGGAGTAATAGCCGCGGGGCTTCTGCTCGTGACGGCGGATCACCGCGCAGGCGTTCTGCATGGGCGAACCCGTCACCGTCGGAGCGAACATCGTCTCGCGCAGGATGTCGCGGGGATCGAGGGCGCTGCGACCACGGAGCATGTACTCGGTGTGCGTGAGTCGCGACATCTCCTTGAGGTGCGGGCCGGTGATGCGGCCGCCGTCGGAGCAGACGGCGCTCATCATCTTGAGTTCCTCGTCGACGACCATGAAGAGTTCCTCGGTCTCCTTGGTCGAGGCGAGGAAGTCGACCAGCGTCTCCTTCGTCGCCCCTCCCGCCGGATGACGGAAGGTCCCGGAGATCGGGTTCATCGTGACGACGCCCTCGCGGGCGACCACATGCGCCTCGGGGCTGGCCCCCACGGCGATGTGCCCAGGAGTGACGACAGCGAACGTCCAGTAGGCGCCGCGCTCGTGCGTGAGGAGAGCACGGAACCACGTGAGTGCCGCAGTACGGTCCTCGACGTCGATGGTCGCGGTGAAGTCTCGACGGATGACGAAGTTCGCGCCCTCGCCGCGTCCGATCTCGTCGGCGATGACCGTCTCGACGATGGCCGCGTAGTCCGCGTCGGCGATGTCGAAGCCGTCGTCGTGGAGGGGGACGGGCGTGCTCGGGAGCGCGGGCAGAAGCTCGGCTGTCGGGAGGTGCAGGTGCTCGTCGACGATCACGCAGCGCAGCGGCGCCCCGTCGTCCTGGGCGACGAAGCCGCGTTCGCGCACCTGGCGATAGGGCACCATGGCGAACACCTCGCGCGGGGTGCCGTCGACCGAGAGGGGGATGTCGGCAAGCAGCTCGACGTCGACGACGTCCCCGCTGAGCAGCTCGACGGTGTCGGCGCCGTCGCGTGCGATGAGCACGAAGGATGCCGTGGGATCGGCGCTGAGCTCGGCGAGTCGTGAGAGGGTCATCGATGTCTCCTGTGCAGTGCTCCGGCTCGGCGCAACGAAAAGACCGCCCCGGAGGCGGTCTGAATTCGTGGGAACGCGAACACACCGCCTAGAAGGCGGGCCACCAGGTGAAGTTCGCGAGCATGGGGCCGAAACTACCACATCGCGAGCGAGGGTCACGGCGCGATGACATCACCAGATGCTGCCGCCGGCCTCCGTCGACTCGGCGTCGAGGGCGTGATCCACGATGAGGCGCAGGGCGCGCGCCAGTTGCGCGTCGGCGAGGTGCAGCCCGCCTGCAGGGACCGTGGTCGTCGACCACGGAAGGTGCACGAATCCGGCACGCGCATCCGGCCGGACGGCACCCACTGCCGTGTACAGCACGTGGTTGCACACGTAGGTTCCCGCAGAGAGCGACAGCTGCGCCGGCAGCCCTTCCGCGGTCAGAACCTGGAGCAGGCGCTTCACGGGAAGCGTCGAGAACCGCGCGGCGGGACCGCCGGCCTCGCTGGGAGCATCGACGGGCTGTTCGCCGTCGTTGTCGGGGATGCGGGCGTCGATCAGGTTGACACCGATGCGCTCGATCGCGACCCTGCTGCTCCCGCCGGCGAGCCCGGTGGCGATGACGACATCGGGGGAGTGCGCGGCGATCAGGGTCCGGAGCCGGTGAGCGGATGCCTCGAACGCGACCGGAAGTGTGGCCACCACGAGGTCGTGCGGACCGTCGTATGCGGCCGCGACCGCGTTCACGGCATCGGCAGACGGATTGCGGTCCGCCCCGTCGAAGGGATCGAATCCGGTGAGGAGGACGACGGCCATGCCTCCAGCGTAGGTGCGTCTGTTCAGCCCACTTGCATCCAGGCGGCGTAGGCTTGGGGCGTGCCAGCAGTGAACCTCGGAATGCCGAAGATCCCCGAAGTCCTCGCCCCGCGCCGCAAGTCCCGGCAGATCAAGGTGGGCAAGGTGCTCGTGGGCGGCGACGCTCCGGTCAGCGTGCAGTCGATGACGACCACCAAGACGACCGACATCAACGGGACGCTGCAGCAGATCGCCGAGCTCACGGCTTCGGGCTGCGAGATCGTCCGCGTCGCGGTGCCGCATCAGGACGACGCCGATGCGTTGAAGATCATCGCGATGAAGAGCCAGATCCCCGTGATCGCCGACATCCACTTCCAGCCGCGCTACATCTACACGGCTATCGATGCCGGATGCGGGGCGGTGCGAGTGAACCCCGGCAACATCCGCGAGTTCGACGGCAACGTGGGCAAGATCGCCGAGGCCGCGAAGGCGGCGGGAGTCTCTCTGCGCATCGGCGTGAACGCCGGATCTCTGGATCGCCGCATCCTCAGCAAGTACGGCAAGGCGACGGCTGAGGCGCTGGTCGAGAGCGCCGTGTGGGAGGCGTCGCTGTTCGAGGAGCACGACTTCCACGACTTCAAGATCTCCGTCAAGCACAACGACCCCATCGTCATGGTCAAGGCGTATCGGCAGCTGGCCGAGCGGGGCGACTGGCCCCTTCACCTCGGTGTGACCGAGGCGGGGCCGGCGTTCCAGGGAACGATCAAGAGCGCCACCGCGTTCGGAATCCTCCTCGGCGAGGGCATCGGCGACACGATCCGCGTGTCGCTCTCGGCGCCGCCCGCCGAAGAGGTCAAGGTCGGGCACCAGATCCTTCAGTCCCTCAATCTGCGCGAGCGCAAGCTCGAGATCGTCTCCTGCCCCTCATGCGGACGCGCTCAGGTCGACGTCTATACCCTGGCCGAGAACGTGACGGAGGGGCTCAAGGACATGACCGTTCCGCTGCGCGTCGCCGTGATGGGCTGCGTCGTCAACGGACCGGGCGAAGCGCGCGAGGCCGACCTCGGCGTGGCTTCGGGCAACGGCAAGGGGCAGATCTTCGTGAAGGGCGAGGTCATCAAGACCGTGCCGGAGGCCGACATCGTCGCCACCCTGATCGAAGAGGCCAGCCGGATCGCCGCTGCGATGGGACCTGAGGCCCCGCTCGGCACGGCCCAGGTCGTCACGGCCTGAGCTCGGAGGAGCGCGTGATGTCGGATGTCACCCTGCCCACGCCTGTCAAGGTGATGGTCGATGCGATCAACGCGGCGGATACCGATGCGTTCGTCGATGCCTTCACCCCGGACGGGTATGTCAGCGATTGGGGCACGGTCAAGGCCGGCCCTGATGGGGTGCGCGAATGGGCAGGCAGCGACGCGATCGGCGCCGGAGCGCGGATGACCGTGCTCTCCGCCGAGACCGACGGCGACACGACCCGCATCCGCTTCGGATGGGCGAGCCGGGTCTTCAACGGAGAATCCGACGGCATCTTCGTCGTCGAGGGCGACAAGCTCGCCAGCTTCACCATCCCGCCGTCCCACTGACCTTTCGTACCGGGGTCCGCCCCGCTCTCACGACGGCCCGACGGCCGCGAACACCGTCGAGATCACCGACGAATCCGAGGAGAACCATGTCGACGCCCACCACTGTGACCTTCTCGGACGGGACCATCGCCGGAGACGGCATCGTCACACGTGTGGAGAGCTTCGCCGATGGAGCGGTCGTCGTCGTCGACGCGACGCCCTTCCATCCGGTCGACCACACCTGGCCGGATCAGCCGGGCGACAGCGGAACCATCACGGCCGCCGGCGTCACGGTCACGGTGACCGAGGCTCTCATGGCCGCGATCTCTGACGAGGGCGAGTTCGCCGTGGGCCGCGCGATCCCGGTCAAGCGCGGTGCGGAGGGCTGGACGTGGCTGGTCGGGCATCGCATCGAGGGTGCCGTGCCGGCATCACTCGTTGAGGGAGCACCGGTGGCGCTCGCGGTCGACGGTGCCCGTCGCGCGGGACTCAGCCGCGGCCACACGGCATGTCATGTCGCTTCACTGGCGCTTGATCTGGCCCTCGTCGATCTCTGGCGGAAGGACCCGGGGGAGGACGCTCTCGGGAACCCCGACTTCGAGGGTCGCGCCAACCAGTCCAGTCGTATCCATGAGGACGGGGCCGTCGACGAATACCGGCTCGGCAAGAGTCTGCGCAGGGCAGGCTTCGACACCGAGACGTTCGCTGCGACCCTCGCCGACCGCGAGGCGCAGGTGAACAACCGACTGGCCGCTTGGATCGCCTCGGGCGCTTCCAGCAGCATCGAGACCGAGGGGCCGACGATCGTCGACCGGCGTCGCTGGCACTGCTCCCTCCCAGAGGGCGAAGCCGTGATCCTCTGCGGGGGAACCCACGCCGACTCCCTCGCCGCGTTCGGATCGATCACCGTGTCGCTCGATCTCAGCGATCCCCAGCTCCTCGTCATGACGACCACGGCTGTCCCCGCCCCCTGACCTCAGCGCACGAACCCGGCCTGCAGCCGTCCGCCCGCTCGATCGAGCTCCTCCTCGACGCGGTCCGCGAAGGCCGCGAAGTCTCCGGTGAGCAGCGGCGCACTCAGCCGCTCGGTGCGCTCCTCGCTCAGAGCGCGCAATCGACGGGGGAGCCATTTCCCGGTGGCGATCCAGCGGCGGTCGCCTAGCAGCATCAGCTCCGCGATCCGCTCGAACAGCACGTCGGCGACCACGCGTCGCTCGAGCTCGTCCGTCGCGTCCCGCAGATCGTCGAGAAGGTCGGTGATCATGTAGCGCCGGAACCGGGACTCTTCGGCGCCGAGCGACGGTCCGGCAGTGAGGATCTCGCTCCATCGTGCTCTGAACTCGTCGAACGACCGGTTCCGCCGGATGGGCTGTCCCTCCACGAGCATATGCACGATGACCGGCCGATACTGGCCGATACCGCGGTGCGCCCAATCGTCGAAGCCATCGGGTGTGTACGCGAACACTTCGATGAGCTCTCCTTCGAATTCGTGCGTCGCGGCTTTGCTGGACTGCGACGAGTCGTCGAAGAGAGCGTCGCCGATGAGCAGAAGATCGATGTCGCTGCTCGCGGTTCGTTCGCCGCGTGCCGTGCTCCCGGCGACGATCGCGATCTCGGCGCGCGGGTAGGCGGAGGCGATGAACCGTTCGATGAGGTCGGCGTGCTGCATCTCGTCAGGCTAGCTGTCGACGGACTGATCAGATCGCGAATTCGACCTCGCCCTTCGCGATGTCCGCACGCACGATGCGGAGTCGCACGACATCACCCGGCTCCGCACCCGGCGGCAGCGGTGCGGTCGCTGTCACGGCGGGGTCGGCGATCTGCACGGCTGCGCGTTCACCGCGCAGCTCGATCACGGTCGCCTCGATCGTCGTGCCGACCAGGGGCGTGAGCAGCGCGGCCTCGACGCTGTTGATCGTCGCCGCGTTGAGGCGCGATGCACGCTGGCCGGATTCCTGCATGAGGCCGGGGAGCTCGCCGAGCGATGCGCGCGCCCATTCGGGGGCGGGCTCGCCGTTCGCTTCGGCGAGGCAGATCGCCAGTGCCCACCGGTCGACGAGTCGGCGCAGGGGAGCGGTCGCGTGGGCATAGGGCGCAGCGATGGCGGCCTGCACGGCGGCGCCCGGCGCTTCGCCGTCGAACACCAGATACCCGGCTCCGCGGAACAGCGACGACGCGGCCTCCAGCACGGGGAGCGTCATCGGGTCGGCGCGGTCGAGCCCGCGAAGGTAGTCGCCGTATGCACCGGCCGTCCACGGGCGCCCGAGGGCCTCGGTCTGATGCCGGAAGGTCTCGAAAGCGGCCGTATCCGGCTCCGGCATCGTCCGGAGGATGCCGACTCCGGCGTCGAGCATGAGGGAAGCTGCGGCCATCCCTGTCATGAGCGAGAGCTGGGCGTTCCACTCCTCCACGGGAAGTGGGCGGCGACGTTCGATCGCATAGGTGCCGTCTTCTGCACGCACGACCTCTTCGTCGGGCAGATTCAGGCTCGCTCCTCCTCTCAGGCGCTCCTGCTCCATGCGCAAGGCTCCGATCTCCGGGAGCAGTGCCGCCGGGCCGTCCTCGCCGCGGTCGATCACCAGCTGCGTCGTCGCGTAGTCGAGCTGTGCGCGCGAACGGATCAGCGCGCGTTCCAGGCGGAAGTCGGAGACGACACCGCTGGAGTCGAGGGCGAAGGTCCACACCAGCGCCGGTCGGTCGACGTCGGCGAGCAGCGAGGCTCGATCCTCGCTCAGCACGCGTGGATGCAGCGGGATCGAACCATCCGCGGCATACAGTGTCTGTCCGCGACGCCGTGCCTCGGCATCCACCGTTCCGCCCGGTGCGACGAACCCCGGGACGTCGGCGATCGCGTAGCGAACGGTGTATCCGGTCCCCGCGCGCTCGAGGTGGAAGGCCTGATCGAGGTCGCGAGACCCTTGAGGGTCCAGCGTTGCGAAGGGGACGTCGCGAAGGTCGATCTGTGGCACGGGGGCGGTGGATGCCTCGGCCTCGGCGATGACCTCGTCGGGGAAGTCGAGGGGAGCATCGACAGATTCCCGCAGCCCGGCGAGTGCCGAGGCCAGCTCGGTCTGCGCAGCGGACGGGGCGACGTGTGATCGGCGCTGGGGCATGGCTCCACCCTAGGCGTGGCGATCAGGCGGAGCGGAATGAACCGGCCCCGTGGACGTCATCCCGCGTTAGCGTGGAGTCATGACCACTGCAGCCAAGGCCCAGACCCTTGTCGGACTCTATGACGCACCGGAGATCCTTCGCGTCGTGAATGTGTGGGACGTCGTCTCCGCGCGGGCGGTCGCCGCCCTCCCCGAGACCCAGGCGATCGCCACCGCCGGACACGGCATCGCGGCGTCGTTCGGCTATGACGACGGCGCCACGCCGCGCGAGATCATGATCGACATGGTGGGTCGCATCGCGGCCGCCGTCCATGTGCCCGTGACCGCCGATCTCGACGACGGATACGGCGACGCGGGGGAGACCACCCGCCTCGCCATCGGGGCAGGCGTCGTCGGCGCGAACGTCGAGGACCGACTCAAGCCGCTCGACGAGTCCGTCGCCTCCGTCGAGGCGATCGTGAAGGCGGCGGAGGCCGAGGGCGTCCCGTTCGCCCTCAATGCGCGCACGGACGCCTTCGTCCGCGCCGGCGGTCGGCCCGTGCAGGAGAGCATCGCCGATGCCATCCAGCGTGGGCGGGCTTACCTCGACGCCGGAGCGACCGCGGTGTTCGTGCCCGGCATCCTCGACATGAACGTCACGCGTCAGCTCGTCGAGGGCATCGGCGAGCGCAAGATCAGCGTCATCGGGATTCCGGGTGCCCTCGCGGCCTCGGAGTACGAGAAGCTCGGTGTCGCGCGCATCTCCTACGGTCCGCTCCCGCAGCGGGTCGCGCTGACGGCGCTGCAGGAGCTGGCGGCCGACCTGTACGCCGGCGGCGTCGTACCCGCGAACCTTCCGGCGCTCAACTGACGTCGTCGAAGACGAGTGACCACGGCTCACTAGACTTGCTCCGTGGTCACTCGTCTTTCGAACTTCTTCCTCCGCACGCTCCGTGAAGACCCTGCAGGCGCAGAGGTCGCCAGCCACCGGCTGCTGATCCGGGCCGGATACATCCGCCCGCAGGCCGCCGGCATCTTCGCGTGGCTGCCACTGGGTCTCCGCGTCAAGTCGAAGATCGAGACCGTCGTCCGCGAGGAGATGGCCGCCGCAGGCGCACAGGAGGTGCACTTCCCGGCGCTCATGCCCCGTGAGTCCTATGAGGCCACCGGCCGCTGGGACGAGTACGGCGACCTGCTCTTCCGTCTGCAGGATCGCAAGGGCGGCGACTATCTGCTCGCGCCCACCCACGAAGAGGCCTTCACTCTGCTCGTGAAGGACCTGTACTCCTCGTACAAGGATTTGCCGCTCACGATCTACCAGATCCAGGACAAGTACCGCGACGAGGCGCGCCCGCGGGCGGGCCTGCTCCGTGGACGCGAGTTCACGATGAAGGACGCGTATTCGTTCGACGCTTCCGATGAGGGGCTGGACGCCAGCTACCAGGCGCAGCGCGACGCGTACGAGCGCATCTTCCAGCGTCTCGGTCTCGAGTACGTCATCGTCCAGGCCGATGCGGGGGCGATGGGCGGATCCCGCAGCGAGGAGTTCCTGCACCCGACTCCGGTCGGCGAAGACACCTTCGTCCGCAGCGCCGGCGGCTATGCAGCGAACGTCGAGGCGTTCACCACCGCGGTGCCCGAGGCGATCGCGTACGACGCCGACGAGTCCCCGGTGATCTTCGACTCTCCCGACACACCGACCATCGAGACGCTGGTCGCGCATGTCAACCGAGAGCTCGAGGGCGAGTACACCGCAGGCGACACGCTCAAGAACGTCGTGCTCGCGCTGACCCACCTCGACGGCACCCGCGAACTCGTGATCGTCGGCATCCCCGGCGACCGCGAGGTCGACGAGAAGCGCGCCGAGGTCGCCTTCGCGCCTGCCGAGGTCGAGACCGCCACAGCGGACGACTTCGAGAACAACCCGCTGCTCGTGAAGGGCTACATCGGCCCCTGGTCGCCCACCGGTGCGGTGCTCGGCGAGGAGTCGGCCACGGGCATCCGCTATCTTGTCGACCCGCGCGTCAGCGAGGGCACCAGCTGGATCACCGGCGCGAACATCGACGAGAAGCACGCGCACTCCGTCGTGGCCGGGCGCGACTTCGCCGCGGACGGCATCGTCGAGATCGCGAACGTGCGCGCCGGGGACCCGGCTCCCGACGGCTCGGGCCCGGTGGAGCTCGCGCGCGGCATGGAGATCGGACACGTCTTCCAGCTGGGCCGGAAGTACGCCGAGGCTCTGGGGCTGAAGGTGCTGAACGAGAACGGCAAGCTCGTCACCGTCACGATGGGCTCGTACGGCATCGGCGTGACCCGTATCCTCGCGATCATCGCCGAGCTCAACAATGACGACAAGGGCCTCATCTGGCCGGCGTCGGTCGCACCGTTCGACGTGCAGGTCGTCGCGGCAGGTCGTGATCAGGTCGCATTCGAGGTGGCGGAAGGTATCTCCGCGCAGCTCGAGGCCGCCGGTCTCGATGTGCTGTACGACGACCGCCCCAAGGTGTCGCCCGGTGTGAAGTTCGGCGATGCCGAGCTCGTCGGAGTGCCGAGGATCGTCATCGTCGGCCGCGGGGCCACCGACGGCCAGGTCGAGCTGTGGGATCGCGCCACGGGGGACCGTGACGCGATCTCCGTCGACGAGGTCGTCGAGCGCCTCACCGTCGCACGCTGAGATCCACGGCCGCGTCGTCAGCAGACGATGCGGCCGTGGTTCATGATGTCGTCGTCCGGCGTATCGCGGGTGACGAGGGACTTGAGCGCTCCGGCAGCGAGGGCGAGTTTTCCCTTCGACGGCTCCCAGAACTCCGTGACCTTCGGAGTCACCTTGAGGAGAGCGATGCCCGGGGTGTCGAGGCCGTCGGCGAACCAGATCTCCAGCGACGCCGAGTAGAGCTCTTCCATCTTCGCGCGGTCGTGCACGACCTCTGCCGTTCCCGCGACGGACACGTAGCGCATCCCCTTCGCATCGCAGTAGGCGAGGCCGACATCGCGGTGCTTGCGTGCCTCATCGACCTTCTCGGTGTCTTCGGCCGTGAAGAACCAGATGTCGCCGGCGTCGTCCATCTGCCGGGTCGACATCGGCCGACTCACGAGGTTGCCGTCGTCGTCGGTGGTGGTGAGCATCGTGATGTCGATGTCCTCCACGAGCTCGACGACGCGGGCGAGGGCTTCGGGTCCTGTGATCTCGGTCATGACGTCAGCGTGCCGCCTGCGGGCGTCGTGGTCACGGGCATTGACACCGTGGCGGTGTCGTGACAGGGAGGCGACGGCGTCTCGCGGCGACACCCCGGCGTTGCGGCCCGTCGTCGCACTGCCGCATGACACCCTGGTGACATGATCGACGCACCCCTCCCCGAAGCCCTCAGCTCCGAGATCAACGCCGTCCTCGACGATGCGGGAGTGCATACCGACCGCAGGCTCGTGATGCGTATGCTGCGCACCGCGATCCTGCTCGGCGAGGACGGCGCCGATCGGCTCGACCTGAAGATCGCCTCGGCGGCGTTGGCCGAGATGCGTGACGCGTTCCGCCTGTTCGCGCCGTTCCGGGGAGTCCCCAAGGTGACGGTGTTCGGGTCGGCCCGAACCCGGCAGGACGATCCGCTCTACCTCACCGCCCGCGACGTCGCCGCCGCACTGGCCGGTGACGGCTGGATGGTCGTCACGGGAGCCGGCCCCGGCATCATGCAGGCGGCTTCCGAGGGCGCGGGCCCCGCGCTCTCCCTGGGGGTCTCCATCCGCCTGCCCTTCGAGGAGAAGCCCAACGGCTTCGTCGCGGGCCAGGACCACGTGGTCGCGATGAAGTACTTCTTCACCCGCAAGCTCATGCTCATCAAGGAATCGCTCGGATTCATCTGCCTCCCTGGCGGCTTCGGCACGCTCGACGAGATGTTCGAGCTGCTCACGCTGCAGCAGACGGGGAAGGCGGAGCCGACGCCCATCGTGCTCCTCGACGAGCCGGGCGGCACCTTCTGGCAGGGGCTGCGGAGCTTCATCGACGACCACCTCGCCCCGACCGGCGTCATCTCGGAGGGCGACTTCGACCGCGTCGTCATCACCGATTCGGTCGACGCGGCCCGGGCGGAGATCACCGGGTTCTGGCACAACTACGACTCGCTGCGATGGGTCGGCGACGCGCTGGTGCTGCGTCTGCGGGCCGAGCCGACGGATGCCGAGATTGAGACGCTCAACGGGCAGTTCGCCTCGATGCTCTCGTCGGGACGGATCGAGCGGACGGAGCCGCGGCCGCCGGAGGTGGCCGACGACGACAACCTCGACCTGCCGCGTCTGATCCTGCACCTGGATCAGCGCCAGGTGGGCAACCTGTTCCGGCTGATCGGTGCGATCAACGCACTTCCGTCTGCTCCCGCGCGGTGATACGGGCGGCGAAGTCCGCGAGGTCGACCGGACGATCGAGGATGCGCTCCGCGGCCCTGTGCCCGGAGTAGAACGCCGCGCCGACCGTCGCCGGCTCGTCACCCCAGGTGGCCTCGCCGGCGAAATGCAGAACGCCGTCGACGGGTCCCGCCAGCGCGTCATGATCGTGATGCGTCGAGCCCAGCGCGAGGTGCGAGTAGGAGCCGTTCGAGAACTCGTCCTCACCCCAGCGGGTGATCCAGTGAGCGAGTGGCTCGCCGACGGCGTCCCCGTAGAGGAGACGCAGCGCGCTGACCGCGTCGGCGACGATCTCGTCGTCCGGACGGTTCTGCATCCGGCGGCCGAACGGCCCGGCGGCAAAGGTCAGCAGGGTGGGGATGCCGCTGACGGCGGAGACGTCGTACCAGGAATGCCAGTGCTCGCCCGCCTCGCCGAGCGCGCGGATCACATAGCTCTCCTCGTTCCAGAACCGCTCGGGGAACTGGACGAACACCTTGTTGAAAACGCCCATCCCCAGCCGTGAGACGGGACCGGCGACCGCATCCGGCAAAGCCGGTTCGAAGGTGATCGTCCCGGCTTTGAGCACGCCGAGCGGCACGGTGACGATCGCCCGGTCTGCGCGGTACTCGGTGCCGCCCGCGTGCACGACGACTCCGTCCGCCGAGCGGCTCACCCGGGTCACGACGGTCTTCAGCCGCACGTCGAGGCCGGCCCCGATGCGCCGCGGCAGCTCGTCGTACCCGCGAGGGAAGATCACCTCGTCTCCGTCGATCGCATCCTCGTCGAGACCGTGCGCGTCGAGGTCGCCGATCCACGCGCCGCACTGCTCCTCGACCCGATGGCGGAAGAACTCGCGGACGTCGTCGATGCGCTCGGGCGACAGCCCCGACCTGTCGAGAGCGCGTTCGGTGACATCGAGATAGGTGTCGCCGGAGGAGGACGAGGCGATCTCCTCGACGAGAAGACGGTCGGCGAGTTCGACGTCGGCGACCCATCGCGAGGTGGCTGCCTCGTCCATGGCACGACCCTCGCCATCGAAGTTCTCGATCGGTCGACCACCCACCTGGAAGCTGCCCACCGTGTACTCGATCGCCGGGATCCTGAGCGCGTGGACGAGGTTCCACAGCGGCGAGTCCTCGATGCCGTGGATCCAAGATGCACCGAGATCGACGGAGAATCCGGCACTTCGGTCGGTGTGCATCCGGCCCCCGATGCGGTCACGTCCTTCGAGGACGACGACACTCCGGCCCGCGTCGGCGAGCATGCGCGCGCTCGTGAGCCCCGACATCCCGGCGCCGATCACGATCGTGTCGAATGTGCTCACGTGCTCCTCCTCGAGCGGCTCCGGATCCCGACACCGCCGCCGCCGTGCGAGGGTCGGTGGGCACAGGGTATCGTGGTACGGATGTCGCGCGTGCGAACAGGCGCGACGAGAGCTGAATAGAGAGGCCGTCATGGACATCGAACTGAGTCTGCTGCGAGGGATCGAGAAGGAGAAGGCGATCCCCTTCGATGAGCTCGTCGCGATCATCGAACAGGCGATCCTGACCGCGTACTCCAAGCACGTCTCCGCCGACGGCGTCACTCCCGAGGGCGTCCGCGTGGATCTCGACCGCAAGACCGGCCACGTCGCCGTGCTGCAGGTCGTCAAGGACGAAGAGGGCGCGATCATCGGCGAGGAGGACGCCACGCCGGACGACTTCGGGCGTATCGCGGCGTTCGCGGCCAAGCAGGTCATCAGCCAGCGTCTGCGCGACATCGCGGACGACGTCGTGCTCGGTGACTTCAAGGACAAAGAGGGCGACATCGTCGCCGGTGTGATCCAGCAGGGCCCGAACCCCCGCATGATCCACGTCGATCTCGGAGCCGTCGAGGCGATCCTGCCGCCGGAGGAGCAGGTTCCCGGCGAGGAGTACACGCACGGCTCGCGTCTGCGCGTGTATGTCACCAGTGTCGCCAAGGGTCTCAAGGGGCCGCAGATCACGGTCTCGCGCACGCACCCCGGCCTGGTCCGCAAGCTCTTCGCCCTCGAAGTGCCCGAGATCGCTGCCGGTCTGGTCGAGATCGTCGCCCTGGCCCGCGAGGCCGGTCACCGCACGAAGATCGCGGTGAAGGCGAACGACCCGTCGATCAACGCCAAGGGTGCCTGCATCGGCGAGCTCGGGCGTCGCGTGCGCGCAGTGACCGAGGAACTCGCGGGCGAGAAGATCGACATCGTCGACTACGACGCCGATCTGCCGACCTTCGTGGCGCACGCGCTCTCACCGGCCAAGGTGACGAGCTCTTTCGTGCTCGACGCCAGCACCAAGGCCGTCCGTGCCCTGGTGCCCGATTACCAGCTGTCGCTGGCGATCGGTAAGGAAGGTCAGAACGCTCGTCTGGCCGCCAAGCTCACCGGCGCGAAGATCGACATCCAGCCGGACAGCGTCCTCGACTGACACGGCTTCGGCCTTCCGCCGCGCCCGGGAGCGGGCGAGGTGGGGTGAAACGCAGGTGTAAGATGGAACCCGTACGAACGTGCGTCGGTTGTCGCACGCGTGCTCCCCGCTCCGCCCTTCTCCGGGTGGTGGCCCAGAACGACACCCTCATCCCCGATGAGCGTGCTGTCCTGCCGGGGCGTGGCGCGTGGGTGCATCCGACAGCTGAATGCATGGCGGCCGCTCTGCGGCGGCGAGCTTTCGGACGAGCACTGCGTGTGACCACTCAGCTGGACACACGGACCTTCGAACAGCACCCACCAAGAAACAAAGGCTGAACAGCTATGGAAACAAAGTGAACGGCTCGAAATGAGACCCGTCCGCGACTAGTGGTCTGCCCTGTCTGGGTGGACCGACTCAGACAGGAGAATTGTGGCTGGTAAACCACGCGTACACGAGATCGCCGCCGAACTCGGCGTCGACAGCAAGATCGCACTTGCGAAGCTCAAGGAACTCGGCGAGTTCGTGAAGAGCCCGTCCTCGACCATCGAACCGCCCGTTGCGCGCAAGCTGCGCGCGGCGATCGAGGCCGATGGCTCGCTCAAGGGCTCCGCTGACGCCGCTCCCGCGGCGAAGCCCGCGGCTGCGAAGCCTGCAGCTGCGAAGCCCGGTGCCAAGCCGGCACCGACCCCGGGCCCCAAGCCCGGTCCGAAGCCTGCCCCGGAGGCTCCGGCCCCCGCACCCGCTGCGCCGGCTCCCGCCCCTGCCCCCGCGGCAGAGGCTCCCGCCGCATCCGATGCGGCGAAGCCGGCCGAGAGCGGCGCGCCGACTCCCGGTGCTCCGCGTCCGGGTAACAACCCCTTCTCGTCGGCGCAGGGCATGGGCCAGCGTCCGGCCGGTCCCCGTCCGGGTAACAACCCGTTCGCGTCGGCTCAGGGCATGGGCCAGCGTCCGACGCCGGGCAACATCCCGCGTCCGCAGGCTCCGCGTCCCGGCGCACCCCGTCCGGGTGCCCCTCGTCCCGGCTCGCCTCGTCCCGGTGCACCGCGCGGTGGCCAGGGCGGTCGTCCCGGTGCTCCGTTCCAGCAGCGTCCCGGCGGCCCCGGTCGTCCCGGCGGTGCCGGCGGACCCGGCGGTGCCGGCGGTCCTGGAGCACGCCCCGGCGGCGGCGGTTTCGCCGGTCGTCCCGGTGGCGGTGGCGGTCGCGGCCGTGGTCCCGGCGGTGGTACCGCAGGTGCCTTCGGCAAGGGCGGCGGCAAGAGCAAGCAGCGCAAGTCGCGGCGGGCGAAGCGGCAAGAGTTCGAGATGCGGAGTGCTCCGGTCGTCGGTGGCGTCAACGTCACCCGCGGCAACGGAGAGATCATCCGCATGCGCCGCGGCGCATCGATCGCGGACTTCGCCGACAAGATCGAGACGCTGACCGGCTACACGGTCCAGCCCGGAACCCTCGTCACCATCCTCTTCAACCTGGGTGAGATGGCCACGGCCACCGAGTCCCTCGATGAGGCGACGTTCGAGGTCCTGGGTGCTGAGCTCGGCTACAAGATCCAGATGGTCTCGCCCGAGGACGAGGACAAGGAGCTCCTCGAGGGCTTCGGCCTCGACCTGGAGGCCGAGCTGGAGGCCGAGAGCGAAGACGACCTCGAGATCCGTCCGCCGGTGGTCACCGTCATGGGTCACGTCGACCACGGTAAGACGCGACTGCTCGACGCGATCCGTCAGACCAATGTGATCGAGGGTGAAGCCGGTGGCATCACCCAGCACATCGGTGCCTACCAGGTGTGGACCGAGCACGAGGGCATCGAGCGCGCCATCACGTTCATCGACACCCCGGGTCACGAGGCGTTCACCGCCATGCGTGCTCGTGGTGCGCAGGTCACCGACCTCGCGATCCTCGTGGTCGCGGCCGACGACGGCATCATGCCGCAGACGGTCGAGGCGCTGAACCACGCCCAGGCGGCGAACGTGCCGATCGTGGTCGCGGTGAACAAGGTCGACAAGCCCGACGCCAACCCTTCGAAGGTGCGTCAGCAGCTGACCGAGTACGGGCTGGTCGCCGAGGAGTTCGGTGGAGACGTCATGTTCGTCGACGTCTCGGCTCGTGCGGGCACCGGCATCCAGGAACTCCTGGACGCCGTGCTGCTCACCGCCGACGCCGGTCTCGACCTGACCGCCAACCCGAACAAGGCCGCTCGTGGTGTCGCCATCGAGGCGAAGCTCGACAAGGGCCGCGGTTCGGTCGCAACGGTGCTCATCCAGTCCGGAACGCTCCGGATCGGTGATGCGATCGTCGCGGGCACGGCGTACGGCCGTGTGCGTGCGATGGCGGACGAGAACGGCGAGCAGGTCCTCGAGGCCTTCCCGTCGCGTCCGGTGCAGGTGCAGGGTCTGAACTCCGTGCCGCGTGCCGGCGACGTCTTCATCGTCACCGAGGAAGACCGCATGGCCCGCCAGATCGCTGAGAAGCGTGAAGCGGTCGAGCGCAACGCCCAGCTGGCCAAGGCCCGCAAGCGCATCTCGCTCGAGGACTTCACCCGTGCGCTCGAAGAGGGCAAGGTCGAGTCGCTCAACCTCATCATCAAGGGTGACGTCTCCGGTGCCGTCGAGGCACTCGAGGAGTCGCTCCTCAAGATCGAGGTCGACGACTCGGTGCAGCTGCGCATCATCCACCGCGGTGTGGGTGCCATCACCGAGTCCGACGTGAACCTGGCGACGATCGACAACGCGATCATCGTGGGCTTCAACGTCCGTCCCGACACGAAGGCGCGTGAGCGTGCCGCCCGTGAAGGTGTGGACATCCGTTTCTACTCCGTCATCTACAACGCGATCGACGAGATCGAGAGCTCGCTCAAGGGCATGCTCAAGCCGGAGTATGAAGAGGTCCAGTCGGGTGTCGCCGAGATCCGCGAGGTGTTCCGCTCCTCGAAGTTCGGCAACATCGCCGGTGTCATCGTGCGGTCGGGAACGATCACGCGAAATGCCAAGGCTCGCGTCATCCGCGACGGCGTCGTGCTGGCCGATGGTCTCGCCATCGAGTCGCTGCGTCGCTTCAAGGACGATGTCACCGAGGTCCGCACGGACTACGAGGCCGGTATCGGCCTCGGCAAGTACAACGACATCCAGATCGGCGATGAGATCGAGACGACCGAGCTCGTCGAGAAGCCTCGCGGCTGATCACTTCGAAACACCTTCGGGCGTCTCCCTCTCCTGCTCCTTCCGAGCACGGAGACGGGGGACGCCCTGAGGGTTCCTGGACAGGGAGAGAACAATGGCAGGCGAAAGACAGGCCCGTCTCGCGGATCGGATCCGCGTGATCCTCGCCGAACGGCTGGAGAAGGGGCTGCGCGACCCGCGCCTCGGCTTCGTCACCATCACGGATGTCCGTGTGAGCGGAGACCTTCAGCATGCATCCGTGTTCTACACGGTCCTGGGGACCGAGGAGGAGCGCATCTCCAGTGGTGCGGCGCTCACGTCGGCGACCGGAATGCTGCGTAGCGAGGTCGGACGGCAGCTGAGCACTCGGCTGGTTCCGACGCTCGAGTTCATCCCCGACGCGCTTCCGGAGAACGCCGACCACATCGGGGCGCTGCTCCGTGAGGCGCAGCAGCGTGATGCCGACGTCGCCAAGCTCGCTTCGTCGGCATCCCATGCCGGTGACGCGGACCCCTACCGTACGGACGACGACGCGGAGTGAGCGCCGTTTGATACGCTCGGCTTCGCGGGACCGGCTCCCGCGAAGCTGAGGGGGATCGGCATCGAGGGTACGGGCACGTCTGGGGGGCCGTTCATCGCGCCCGCCGCCGTCGGTCTCCTCCTGGAAGAACTGCTCGCGCAGGATCTCGGCTGTGCTCCACATGTGCTCGCCCGGTTGGCCGGCGATCTGGATGCCGACGCTGCCACGATCCGCGCCGTCGTCGAGCGGTTGACTCCGCACCAACGCCATGGGCTCCGACCGTTGCCGTCGCCGTTGCCCCTGGTCGCGGCGATCTCACGCAGGTTCGAGGGACTGCTGCTCGACGAGCGGGATCGTCAGCTCCTCCTCGCGCTCGCGGTCTGCTTGGACGATTCGTTGGGTCCGCTCCTGGAGTTCGACGGACGCACGGCGACCGAGATCGCCGCTGCCGCCGTCGGCGATCACTTGAGCCTGCACGCCGGCCGCGTGCGTTTCGTCGACGCCCGACTCTCGATCTGGGTGCGGGCGACGACCTGCACTGCCGGGACCGCGCTGGTCCATGAGCGTCTGAGCGCGGTCTTCCTCGATCGTGGTGACCCGATGAGCGCGGACTGGCACCGGGCACGGGCATCTCTCGAGGGCGACCCGTCGACCGCACGGGAGCTCACCCTCATCGCGCGGCAGCTGAGCGAAGCCGGACATCCGGAGCGTGCACTGATGCTGGCGCGCGAGGCGGCAGAACATGCAGTGGGCGAGGATCAGGACGAGGCGCGGCTCGTGGCCGGGGCGTCGGCGGTCGGTGCCGGGTTCGCGGTGGAGGCCGCCGCCTGGTTGGGGACGCTGTATCCGCACAGCGGTGAACGACACAGGTGGGCGGGGCTCGGGGCTCTGATCGTGGCGCAGACCTTCGTGCAGGGGGCTGTTCCCGGGATCGATCCGACCACCGTGCGGCCGGGATCCGCCGACGAGAGCGATTGGCGTCATTGGACCAGAGCAGCCGCTCTCGCCGCCATCCTCTGCGCCGAGCGAGGAGACCGGCGGGGGATGCGCCTGTGGCTCGATGCCCTCCGGGACGGTGCCGTGCGGATCGGTGCCGAGCAGGAGCTGAGGGATCCGGTCGTCGCGCTGGGGTGGCTCGTGGCCGGAGATCGCGATGCCGACATGGTGACGGAGTCGAGCTCGGTGAGCGGGGGGATGCTCCGAACTCTGCGCGCCGCGGTCGAGGGAGACATCGATCTGGGGCTGCGTCTGCTCGTCGTCGATGAATCGACGCCGTCCGGCGGTCCTGATCCTTTCGTGCCGGGCTACGAGCACAGCCCGGTCGTCCATGCGTATCGGTCGGTCGTCGAGGTCCTCCTGCTCGCGTGGCGAGGTGACATCGGTGTCGCGCGGGACAGGCTGATCCAGGCGGCGCTCACCCTTCCCATCGCGCTGCCTCTCGCTGGGCTCGGAGTCGTCCTCGCCCGACGCCTCGATCTGGCGGTGCACGGCGAACTCGGCCCGTTCGCCCGGTCGCTCACGCTCGCCCTTCCGCCTGGCGCGAAGATGGATCTGCTCGTGGACCGCGGCATCCGGTCATTCCTCTCCGGGTCCTTCGACGATGCCGCAGCCACGGTCCGGCTCTGGTCCGATCTCGGCGCCCCGCAGACGACGATGACCGTGCCGGGTCTGGACGAGCTGGCCTCGCCTTCTCCCGGAGTCCCGTTGGCGGCCGCGTCTCTCGAGCCTCCGGAGATCGCGCTGGCGCAGCAGCTGCGGACACGCATCGCGACGGCGGCGGACGGGCGATGGCGTGCGGACGGCGACGAAATCGCGGAGATCGCGCGAACGTTGCGTTCGCCGTTCGAGCGGGCGCGCGTGGAGATGATGCTCGGAAGCCGGCATGCGACCCGCGACGATCACTCGGCCGCGAGGATCCATCTGCAGTATGCCGAACGACTGTTCGAGCTCTCCGGCGCGACGGCATGGGCGAAGTCGGTGCGCCGGAGGCTGGACCGACTCGAGGCGAGGGAGGGGAGCATCGTCCCGGCGGTCGGGCCGCTCTCGGCATGCCGCGCCGCCTGGTCGCTCCGGCTCACCGCCCGGGAGCTGGAAGTGGCGATGCGCGCGGTCCGAGGTGCAGCGAACCGTGAGATCGGCGAGGAGCTGAACGTTTCGGTCCGCACCGTGGAAGTCCACCTCGGCCGGATCTTCACCAAGCTCGACGTGCGGAGCCGCGTCGAGCTGACGGTACTTGCACATCGCACGGATCAACACGTCTGAGTCGTCGTCGTCCGTGATCCGCCGTCGCGCGGGGCGCCGTCAGCGGGGCAGGAACAGGGTGGCCCCGTCGGCTTCGGCGAGCCCGTCGGCGATCAGCGAGTCGATCGCTCGGTCGCGCTGTCCGGTGTCGGGCCAATCCGGGAGGACGGCATCGAGCGGGACGGCATCGGGATCCTGGTTCCGCAGCAGACGCAGCACCGCGCCACGGGCCTGTCGATCGGATCCTTCGTACGTGGCCTGGCGTCGGCGTTCGTCGCCCGTGTCGGGCCGGCCGGCCGCCAGCCAGGCGCAGTTGCCGGCCAGGGGGCACAGCTCACATCGTGGTGCCCGTGACGTGCACACCGTGGCCCCGAGCTCCATCGCCGCCGCGTTGAAGACGGCGGCCTCGTCGACGTCATCCGGAAGCAGTGAGGCCATCAGATCGAGGTCACGGCGCGATGCGGGTGCCGGCTGCGCGCGGCCCTCGACAGCTCGGGCCAGAACCCGCCGGGTGTTCGTGTCCACCACGGGGTGTCGGTCGCCGTAGGCGAAGACCGCGACGGCGCGGGCGGTGTAGTCGCCGATGCCGGAGAGCGCCAGCAGTGCGTCCACGTCACGCGGAACGATGCCGCCGTGTCGATCGGTGATCTCGACGGCAGCGCGGTGCAGCCAGAGCGCGCGTCGGGGATATCCCAGGTTCGCCCATTGCTGCACGACCTCCGCCGTCGACGCCATCGCCATCGTGGCAGGGGTCGGCCACCGATCCAGCCATGCCTCGAGATGCGGAATGACCCTCGTCACCGGGGTCTGCTGCAGCATGAATTCGCTCACGAGAACGCCCCAGGCGCCGAATTCATCATGGAACTCGGATCGGCGCCACGGAAGGTCGCGTGCGGTCGCCCGATACCACGTCGGCAATGGCGACATCAGCTCGAGCGGGGCCGGCGGGAGAGGCACCCCTCCACTCTAAGCGAGCCCATGCACAGCGCGGACGGAGAGCGAGCAGGGCGACCGGGCGGCAGGTCGCCGGTCGCGCTCTCGGTAGGCTGGGGGGATGGTCTCGCCCGGCATCCTTCTCGTCGACAAGCCCGCAGGGCTGACCAGCCACGACGTCGTCGCCCGCACGCGACGAGCGTTCGGCACCCGCAAGGTGGGGCACGCCGGAACGCTCGACCCGATGGCGACCGGTCTGCTGGTCATCGGCATCGAGGGAGCGACCAGGCTCCTCACCTACATCGTCGGCGCGGACAAGACCTATGCGGCGACCATCCGTCTCGGGCAGACGACCAGCACGGACGATGCGGAGGGGGGGATCCTCACGACGGCGGCTCCCGAGGCATGGGAGTCCGTCAGCGATGAAGCGGTGTCCGCCGGAATCGCGAGGCTCACGGGCGAGATCTCCCAGGTCCCCAGCGCTGTCTCCGCCATCAAGGTGGACGGTCGCCGCGCGTACGAGCGTGTGCGTGCCGGTGAAGAGGTCGTGCTCGCAGCGCGCGACGTGGTCGTCTCGCGGTTCGATCTGCTCGGCCGTCGCGAGGGTGACGGGTACATCGATCTCGACGTCGTGGTCGACTGTTCATCCGGAACGTACATCCGTTCGCTCGCCCGCGACCTCGGCTCCGCTCTCGGCGTCGGCGGTCACCTCACCGCGCTGCGACGTACTCGTGTCGGGCCGTTCGATGTGACGGATGCCGTCGGCATCGAAGCGCTCGAGGGCGCACCGACCCTGACCCCCGGTGAGGCTGCAGGACGCCTCCTCCCGGTCCTTGCGATGTCGGTCGATGACGCGCGGGACCTCCGCCACGGCAAGCGTCTCGCAGGGCAGGCCGTCCGTCTCGAGAGCCGCCTCGGCGCAGCGATCGACGAGGACGGGGTTCTGATCGGGATCGTCGAGAGGCGCGGCGCAGACCTCAAGAGCGCCATGAACATGCCGGAGGGCGACCGATGATCCTGTGGTTCACGATCGCGCAGATCGTCGTCGCGGTCGCCGCGGGCGTGTTCTGTCTCGTCGCGGGGCTGATCGGCAGGCGACCGAGTGACTTCAGCGTCGGTGCTCTGGCCCTCGTCGAGGCGCTGCTCATCGTTCAGGTGATCGTCGCCATCATCGCGCCCTTCTCAGGAAACCCGCCGACCGGAGACCTGCTCGAGTACTGGGTCTACCTGGTCTCCGCCGTGCTCCTGCCCGTCGGCGCGGTGCTGTGGGCGCTCATGGAACGCAGCCGCTGGAGCACCGTGATCCTGGGCGTCGCCGCACTCGCGATCGCGATCATGCTCTGGCGGATGCAGGTCATCTGGGCCGTCCAGCTCGCGTGAGGCGAGAGGCTTGCGCGGAGACCGGCCGTCTTCCGCGGCTCTAGGATGGAATGCGCTATGAGCTCCACCGCCCCCTCCTCTCGGATGACCGGAATCGGTCGTGTCCTCGTGATCGTCTACGCCGTCATGGCGCTGGCCGCCACGGGACGCAGCTTCGTGCAGATCGTCCGTCGGTTCGACGAGGCGCCGCTCGCGTACTCGCTCTCCGCACTCGCCGCGCTCGTCTACATCCTGGCCACGCTCGCCCTCGTCCTGGCTCGTCGTCGCGGCTGGTACACCGTCGCCTGGATCGCGATCGTCTTCGAGCTCACCGGCGTGCTCGTCGTCGGGTTGCTGAGCATTCTGCTACCCGAGCTGTTCCAGCATGAGACCGTGTGGTCGCTGTTCGGGCGGGGCTACCTGTTCATCCCGCTGATCCTCCCGATCTTCGGCATCTGGTGGCTGCGCACGCATCGCCCCGCCGAAGTCGCGCGCCCTGTCGAGGTCGACGCGTGATCATCTTCCGAAGCCCGGATGAGGTGCCGGACGACTTCGGCCCGAGCGCGGTCGCCATCGGCAAGTTCGATGGGGTCCACGCCGGCCACCGCGCTGTGATCGCGCGCCTCGAGGAGGCGGCTGCTGCCACCGAGAGCCGATCGGTCGCGGTCACGTTCGATCGCAACCCTTTGGCCGTCATCCGCCCGGATCGCTGCCCCGAGAACGTCGTCACGGTCGACCGCAAGCTCGAGCTCCTCGGTGAGCTCGGGCTCGACGCGACGCTGGTGCTCACGTTCGACGAGGAACTCGCGGCCCGCAGCGCGGAGGATTTCGTCGTCGACATCCTCGTGGGCGCCCTCCAGGTGTCGACGGTGCTGGTCGGGCAGGACTTCCGGTTCGGGAACAGGGGAGCGGGGACGCCGGAGCTGCTGCGCGAACTCGGACCCCGCTACGGCTTCTCGGTCGAGGTCGTCGATGACGTCTACCTTCCGGGTTCTTCGCGGCGCGTGTCGTCGAGCTGGATCCGCGAACTGTTGATGGAGGGCGATGTCGCGACAGCCGCGACCGTTCTCGGGCGGTACCCGGATGTGCGCGGCGAGGTCGTGCACGGGCTCAAGCGCGGGCGGGAGCTGGGCTTCCCCACCGCGAATCTTTCGACCATCGTCGATGCCTTCGTTCCGGCGGACGGCGTCTATGCCGGGTGGCTCGTCGACCACGACACCGGCATCCGGCACCCTTCGGCCATCTCGGTCGGGACCAACCCCACGTTCGACGATGTCCTCGTGCGCCAGGTCGAGGCCCACGTGCTGGGCGAGACCGGCCTCGACCTCTACGGGCACGACGTCACGGTCGAGTTCGTCGACAGACTGCGGGGCATGGTGGCCTTCGAGGGCATCGACAAGCTGATGGAGCAGATGGGTGCCGACGTGAACGATGCCGCACGGGCCCTCGGACTGACGTCGTAGCGCGCGACCCGTTCGGCGGTTCGAATGGGCGGCTCGGCGTGGGCGATCGCGTCCACGCGGGTACGATGACATAGAATGGACATCGGCTCCCGCCGAACTTCGCGAATCTCGCGATCCCCGACGGGAAGAAGATCCACTGTTCGTACGGTCCTGGCTCACGCCACACGCGGACAACGAGAACGGCCCATGGCTTCCTGGGGAAGCCGGAGCCTTCACGCTCAGGAGGAGCATGCCGACTACGGCAACCGCCGCCACGCGGCGCAAGAAGACGTCCCGTCGTGACGACGAGGCACCCCTCATCCCGATCCTCGCGCGCAAGGTGCGCGAGATCGAGGCCAAGTCGCAGCGAGGGAAGCTCGGCCCCACGAATCGGGTGAAGTTCCAGGTGATCGCCTTCCTGGTGCGCGAAGAGCGCGCGCGTGTGAAGGCGGATGCCGAGATCGGTGATCCTGCTCGCGCCGAGCTGTTGAAGCGGCTCGACGGCGTCGCCACGATCCTCGCCAAGACGGCTGCGCGCGACACCTCGCTCATCCAGCTGCTGGAGGCCGACCAGGCGACATCGCCGGTGGCGAAGCGCATGCGCCGCGACTGGCTGCTCGAATCCGGCGCCGACCTCGCCCCGGAAGAGCTCATCATCGCCGACGCGGCACCGGTGCAGATCTCCACGATCCCGGCGGCGATCGCCGAGCGACAGGTCACCCCGCCGTCCGTCGAAGCTCGACAACTGGCCAATCCCTTCCTCGCTCCCGACCTGACGCCCCGTTCGAGCGCCACGCCGCGACGCCGCCTCGACGGCTGGGAGCTCATGGGGCCGCTGTACAAGGCCTTCGAGACCGGAGCCGGCGGATCCGCCGCGTCCATGGATCTGCCTCCGGCGCCGGAGTTCGACCACATCTCGCCCAAGGGCCTCGAGGTCATGGTGCACCAGTCCCGGTTCCTCGAAGCCGTGAAGGCGGGGCACCGCAGCTTCCTCCTCGCCGATGAGCCAGGACTCGGCAAGACCGCGCAATCGGTGCTCGCCGCTTCCGTGGCGGGCGCGTACCCGCTGCTCGTCGTCGTCCCCAACGTCGTGAAGATGAACTGGGCGCGCGAGGTCGAGCGCTGGACGCCACAGCGTCGCGCCACGGTGATCCAGGGTGACGGCGACGACATCGATGCGTTCGCCGACGTGTTCATCGTGAACTACGAGATCCTCGATCGGCACATGTCCTGGCTCGCCTCGATCGGGCTGCGCGGCATGGTCGTCGACGAGGCGCACTTCATCAAGAATCTCTCCTCGCAGCGTTCCCAGAACGTGTTGTCGTTGGCCGCCCAGGTGCGCGAGCGCACTCCCGGGCACGACCCCCTGATGCTCGCCCTCACGGGTACGCCGCTGATCAACGACGTGGAGGACTTCGACGCGATCTGGCGCTTCCTCGGCTGGACCACCGGCGAGAAGCCGGGGCCCGAGCTCATGGAGAAGCTCGATGCGACGGGTTTCACCCCTGCAGATAAGGCCTTCTACCCTGAGGCGCGCGATGCGGTCATCTCGATGGGCATCGTGCGTCGCAAGAAGAAGGACGTCGCCGCCGACCTCCCCGACAAGCTGATCGCCGACCTGCCGGTGCAGCTCGACGATGAGTTCGGACGCAGCATCCGACAGGCCGAGCGCGAGCTGGGGGAGCGGCTCGCCGCTCGCTACCGCCGCATCATCGAGGCCCGCGGCGACCGTGGACTCGCACCCGGAGAGATCGACGACGACATCGTGCGGCTGGTCGCCCAGAACGAGCTCGAGGAGTCGAAGGCCGCCGGCACCGGGGGAGACAATGTCTTCACCATGGTCCGGCGCATCGGTCAGGCCAAGGCGCCACTGGCTGCCGACTACGCCGCTCAGCTGCAGCGTTCGGTCGGCAAGGTCGTGTTCTTCGCGAAGCACATCGACGTCATGGACCAGGCCGAGGCGCACTTCGCCGCCGCCGGCATCCGTTCGGTCTCGATCCGTGGGGACCAGACGTCCACGACCCGCCAGCAGGCGATCGACGACTTCAACGGCGACCCCGAGGTCGGCATCGCCGTCTGCTCTCTCACCGCTGCCGGTGTGGGACTCAACCTGCAGGCGGCGTCGAACGTCGTCCTCGCCGAGCTGTCGTGGACGGCAGCCGAGCAGACGCAGGCGATCGACCGCGTGCACCGCATCGGGCAGGACGAGCCGGTGACGGCGTGGCGGATCATCGCCGCGCACACCATCGACACCAAGATCGCCGAGCTGATCGACCAGAAGCAGGGACTCGCGGCACGCGCCCTCGACGGGGAAGCGGTCGAGGAGTCGGCCGGGGAGCCGGTGCAGCTGGCGGCGCTCATGCACCTGCTGCGACAGGCGCTGGGCGGGGCGTAAGCCTCAAGATCGGCTGTTCTTAACGCGGGATCTGGCGCGAAGGCCGGCGCCGGCGGGAAGTTCATCGATATCGGCGAATCGCCTTGTCAAGATCGGCGTTTTTCATCGAGCCCGAATGGCGCCCGGGTGTGCCGGGGCGCTAGTGTCGATCGAAGGCAGCGTCGCCTGTTCCCCCATCTCCCGAACGTCTGAAGGCACCAGCATGAAGATCGGCATCCTGACGAGCGGCGGCGACTGCCCCGGCCTCAACGCGGTCATCCGCGGCATCGTGCTCAAGGGCACCACCTCGTACGACCTGGAGTTCGTCGGCATCCGTGACGGGTGGCGCGGACTCGTCGACGGGGACTTCATGCCGCTGACCCGGCACGAGGTGAAGGGGCTGTCGAAGGTGGGCGGCACGATCCTCGGCACCAGCCGCACGAACCCGTATGAGGGCGAGCGCGGGGGAGCCGAGAACATCGCCAAGACCCTCTACGGGCACAAGATCGACGGCATCATCGCGATCGGCGGCGAAGGCACGCTCGCAGCCGCCGACCGCCTCGCCAAGGACGGCATCAAGGTGATCGGCGTCCCCAAGACGATCGACAACGACCTGCAGGCGACGGACTATTCGTTCGGCTTCGACACAGCCGTGAACATCGCCACGGACGCGATGGATCGCCTCCGCACGACCGGTGACTCCCACCAGCGCTGCATGGTCGCCGAGGTCATGGGTCGGCACGTCGGCTGGATCGCCCTGCACGCCGGAATGGCTGCCGGTGCGCACGTCATCTGCATCCCCGAGGTACCGATGTCGATCGACGACATCACGGAGCTCGTCACCAGCGCCCACGACCGCGGTCGCGCGCCCCTGGTCGTCGTCTCCGAGGGGTTCAAGCTCCTCGGGATGGACGAGGCATACAGCGACAAGGGGCTCGACGCCTTCAATCGACCGCGCCTCGGCGGTATCGGCGACCAGCTCGCCCCCGAGATCGAACGCATCACCGGCATCGAGACGCGTGCGACGATCCTCGGCCACATCCAGCGCGGTGGATCGCCGTCGGCCTTCGACCGCGTTCTTGCCACGCGCCTGGGGCTGCATGCGGCGGACGCGATCGTGGACGGCGCGTGGGGACAGATGGTCGCCATGCAGGGCACCGACATCGTGCGGGTGCCGTTCGCCGATGCGCTCGGCGAACTGAACACCGTCCCGCGCTACCGCTACGACGAGGCTGCGGCGCTCTTCGGCTGAGTCCGAGAGCGATCGGGTCCATCACGCCGAATCAGGCGACCTCGCGGAATCAGGCGACTCCTCGTCCCGCGTGCCTGAAGCGGCGTGTTCGCCTGATCTCGCGTGCTCTATGTCGCGCGTCGAATCGCGCCCGGGGCGCGCGGTGAAACAGCCGCGGGTTCTCAGATGTGCGTCTTGCGCCGGTGCAGACCCTGGACTGTTCTGACGTGATCGCCTGATGTGGCGCCCACGAACGGGCGCTCACACCAGGAGGTCCGGCGCTCAGGCGTCGGCGAGGCCGAGCGTCTCGAGGAGCCAGGCGAGTTCGAAGGCCCGCTCCTTCCAAGAGTTGTAGCGCCCGCTCACGCCGCCGTGCCCGGCGACCATCTCGCACTTGAGGAGCACGTCCTTCGCCCCGGCTTCGCGTAGACGGGCGACCCACTTCGCGGGCTCCACGTAGAGCACACGGGTGTCGTTCAGGGATGTGACCGCGAGGATCCGCGGGTATTCGACGCCGTCTCGGACATTCTCGTACGGGCTGTACGACTTCATGTAGGCGTAGACATCCGGGTCGTGGAGGGGGTCGCCCCATTCGTCCCACTCGATCACGGTCAGCGGCAGCGACGGGTCGAGGATCGTGGTCAGGGCGTCCACGAAAGGCACCCCGGCGAGGATGCCGGCGAAGAGCCCGGGCGCGAGGTTCGTCACAGCCCCCATCAGCAGGCCCCCGGCGCTGCCGCCCTCGGCCACCATGAGAGTCGGTGCCGTGACCCCGGTCTCGACCAGGTGCTCGCCGCAGGAGACGAAGTCCGTGAAGGTGTTGCGCTTGTGGAGGAGCTTGCCGTCCTCGTACCACTGTCGCCCCATCTCTCCTCCACCGCGGACGTGCGCCACCGCGAAGATCACACCCCTGTCCAGCTCGGAGAGGCGCGCGACCGAGAAGCCGGGATCGATCGAGTGCTCGTACGAGCCGTACCCGTACAGGTGCACCGGCCGTGCCTCGCCCCCGGGTTCGCCGAACGAGCGCTTCCAGACGAGCGAGATCGGCACGCGGACGCCGTCCGCAGCGGTCGCCCACTCACGCCTCTGCCCGTAGTCGGCGGGGTCGTATCCACCCAGCACCGGCACCTGCTTGCGCAGCACGAGCTCGCGGGTCGCGAGATCGAGGTCGTACACGGTCCCCGGCGTCACGAACGACGTGTATCCCAGGCGCAGGAACGGGGAGTGCCATTCGGGGTTCCCGCTCACTCCGGCGGAGTAGAGCGGCTCGTCGAAGGCCAGCTCGTCGACGACATCCGTCTCGTAGTCGAGCAGGCCGACGCGTTCGAGTCCTTCGCTGCGGTACTCCACGGTGGCGAAGTCGCGGAACGCGTCCACACCCAGCAGGCGTCTGCCCTGTTCGTGCGCCACCACCACGTGCCGCGATCCCCGGGGGTCCGCGGCGGCGACCGACACGAGCTCGAAGTCGAGGGCTCCGTCGTTGTGCAGCACGAGCAACCGGTCCTCGCCGCCCACGACCGCGTGCTCGACGGAATACTCGACGCCTTCGCGACGCGGCCAGACCAGCTGCGGCTCAGCGGTGAGCTCGCCGGTCAGATCGACGAGGTACTCCTCGCTCGTGATGCTCGAGCCGACCGCGATGACCAGATACCGGCGGCTGCGGGTGATCCCTGCCCCGAGCCAGAACTTCTCGTCCGGCTCGTGGAAGAGCCGCACGTCGTCCGACACCGGCGTGCCGAGGCGATGCAGCCACAGGGTGTCGGGGCGCCAGGCCTCGTCACGGGTCGTGTAGAGCACCCCGGTGCCGTCGGGCGTGAAGAAGGCGCCGCCCGTGTTCGGGATCTCGTCGTCGAGCGTGGTGCCCGTGGCGAGGTCGCGCACGTGCACGGTGTAGAGCTCGTCACCGTCGAAATCGGTGGACCAGAGCAGCTTCGTGGCGTCGTCAGACGTGTCGAAAGCGCCGAGCGAGAAGAAGTCGTGTCCTTCCGATTCGACATTGCCGTCGAGGAGCACGATCTCTCCCGGAACCGCGACTCCTGGCTCGAGACGCGGGGGAGTCCAGTCGTCCGGGGCGGCAGCGGCGCGGCAGTGGATGCCGTACTGGGCCCCCTCCTCGCTGCGGCTGTAGTACCACCAGTCCCCTCGGCGGGTGGGGACGGACAGGTCCGTCTCCTGGACACGGCCCTTGATCTCCTGGAAGAGTCTCTCGCGCAGATCGGCGAGGTGCGCCGTCTCGGCGTCTGTGTGGGCGTTCTCCGCTTCGAGGTGGGAGATGACCTCGGCGGATTCCTTGGCACGAAGCCATTCGTAGGGATCCTCGAAGGTGTCACCGTGATGGGTGCGGAGGGTCGAGCGGCGGTCGGCGGCAGGGGCGTCAGTCACCATCTCACGCTATCCCAGGTCGAGTTGACCGGCACGGGGGAGGGTGGGAGAATTCACCGGGGCCGGTTAACGGAAGTCAAACCCACGGTGAACTCTTCGTTCGTCACGTCGATCTCGTCGACATCTCCTTCTTCCTCAAACGACCGAAAGCGAACGGTGGAAACCGCAGCCCTCATCGTCGTGCTTGTCATCGCGCTGGCACTCTTCTTCGACTTCACCAACGGCTTTCACGACACGGCGAATGCCATGGCGACGCCGATCGCCACCGGCGCGCTGAAGCCCAAGACCGCCGTCCTCCTCGCCGCAGTGCTGAACCTCGTCGGCGCCTTCCTGTCCACCGAGGTCTCCAAGACCATCTCGGGCGGCATCATCCGCGAGGATGCGATCATCTCCGCGGGAGCCGATCTGTTCCTCTCGTTGATCTTCGCCGGTCTCATCGGCGCGATCACCTGGAACATGCTCACATGGCTCCTGGGTCTGCCGTCGAGCTCGTCGCACGCGCTCTTCGGCGGACTCATCGGCGCCACTCTGGTCGGTGCGGGGATCGGGGGCATCGACTTCGGCATGGTGCTCTCGAAGATCGTGCTCCCCGCCCTGATCGCCCCTGTCACGGCAGGGCTGATCGCGTTCGCCGCGACGAAGATCGCCTACTCGGTCACCCGTCGCTACGACGGGAAGCCCGACGGCCGCGACGGCTTCCGATGGGGCCAGATCTTCACGTCGTCCCTCGTCGCGCTCGCCCATGGGACCAACGATGCGCAGAAGACGATGGGAGTGATCACCCTCGCGATGATCACGATCGGCTGGCAGTCCGGCGCCCATCACGAGCCCGAGCTGTGGGTCATCGTCGCGTGTGCCTTCACCATCGCCCTCGGCACCTACCTCGGCGGATGGCGCATCATCCGCACCCTCGGCAAGGGGCTGACCGACGTCAAGCCCGCGCAGGGCTTCGCTGCGGAGAGCTCGACCGCGGCCACCATCCTCGCCTCCAGCGCCCTCGGCTTCGCCCTCTCCACCACGCAGGTCGCGTCCGGTTCGGTGATCGGCTCCGGCCTCGGCCGCCGCGGGTCCACCGTGCGCTGGCGGACCGCCGGCCGCATCGGAGTCGGCTGGCTGCTGACGCTTCCCGCTGCCGGAGGCGTAGGCGCTCTCGCGGCGCTGCTGGTGGTCTGGCTGGGCAACTGGGGAGTGGCGATCGATGCCGTGATCGCCCTGGTGATCATCCTCGGCCTCTTCATGCGCTCGCGTCGCAATGCTGTCACCCCGGCGAACGCGATGAGTGACGTCGCCGAGTCCGGCAGGGCCGTCGAACTCCCCGATACGCCTCCGCCGACGCGCCGTCAGCAGCGCATCGAGCAGGCCAAGGCCGAGGCCAGGGCCCGTGCCGAGGCGCGCGAGCAGGCGAAGGCCCAGGCGAAGGCTCAGGCGAAGAAGGACGCCGAGAAGAAAGCCGAGAAGAAGAAGGCCAAGAAGGCGGAGGCCAAGGCCGGTGCCGGCTCCTCGAAGGCTGCGGCCTCGACGACGAAGCCCGACGCCGACCGGAACGGGGAGTCCGAATGAACGTCGTGATCGACTGGGTCGCCTTCCTCCAGGTGTTCGCGGCAGCCCTCATCGGCGCCGCCGCCATCGTCACGTTCTACGCGCTGGGACTCCGACTGCTCGTGCGCAGCGGGCGGGCCCCTGTGGTGAGTCCTGCAGAGTTCACGGACGCCATCACCGTGATCACGGAGAAGGAACTCAAGCGCGCCGAGAAGCAGGCGGCGAAGGCGGCACGTAAGAGCCCGCTGACGGAGGGCCAGAAGACGGTGGCCCTGGTCGGCGCTTACGGCTGTTTCGCGCTCTGCGCCGCTGCCGTGGTGAGCGGCATCCTGCTCCTCGTCGTCGGTCACTGACCTCGGCGGGCGAGCGCGGGTCGCGTCCGCCGCTGCCGGTGCGGCAATAGGCTGAGGCCATGTCCGCAGGAACCGGCAGTCCGTACGTCTTCGGCAGGCACGAGCCCGCGTCGCACGTGCTCATCCACGTCAGTGACCCGCATTTCCTCGCGGGAGGAGCGCGCCTGGGCGGACGCTACGACGTCGAGGCGAACTTCGACCGCACGCTCGACGCGATCCGCGCGGTGCATCCGCATCCGACGGCGATCGTCGTCACGGGTGACCTGGCCGACCTCGGCGAGCCCGACGCGTATCGCCGTCTGCGCGCGGCGGTCGAGCCGGTCGCGGCGGAACTCGGCGCCCCGGTGATCTGGGTGGCGGGAAACCACGACGAACGTCCGGCGCTGCGTGAGGGGCTGCTCGATCTGGCTCCGACCGAGGAGCCTGTGACCGGTGTCTGGGACCTCGAGGGTCTCCGACTCGTGGCGCTGGACACGAGTGTCCCGGGCTGGCATCACGGGGATCTCGATGACGGTCAGCTCTCCTGGCTCGCCGAGGTCCTCGCCGAGCCGGCCCCGCACGGCACCCTGCTCGCAATGCATCATCCGCCTCTTCCGAGCCACCTCCCGCTGTTCGACATCCTGGAGCTGCGACATCAGGACGAGCTCGCCGCCGTCGTCCGCGGCAGCGACGTCCGAGGCATCCTCGCCGGGCATCTGCACTACTCCTCGCACGGCACCTTCGCCGGCGTGCCGGTGAGCGTGGCATCGGCGACGTGCTACACCATGAACGTCGCGCGCCCGTCTGCCGAGGTCAACGGAATGGACGCCGCTCAGGCGTTCCAGCTCGTGCACGTGTACCCCGACACGATCACCCACACCGTGGTCCCGGTGACCAGTGCCGACACCGGCGACTACTTCTCCGAGGCCTGGCTGGAGCGCATGGCGAAGCTCGACCCGGAAGGGCGACTCGAAGCCTTCTCCCGCAAACCCGCACGCTGAGCGGCGTAGACTGAAGACATCCCCCACCCTTCTCACCCGCCACGACCCACGAGGATGTGACATGGCTTCTGCCGCGCCTACCCTGACCCGCACCGAGACCGATTCGCTCGGGAGCATGGAGATTCCCGTCGACGCATACTGGGGGATCCACACCGCCCGCGCCGACGCGAACTTCCCGATCACGAAGCGGCCCATCTCGGTGTATCCCGACCTCGTGGTCGGCCTCGCGATGGTCAAGCAGGCCAGCGCCCGTGCGAACCGCGAGATCGGCGTGCTCGACCCGGAGCGGGCGGACCTGATCGACCGGGCGGCTCAGCGCGTGATCGACGGCGAGTTCCACGAGCAGTTCACGGTCGGCGTCATCCAGGGTGGAGCCGGCACGTCGACCAACATGAACGCGAACGAGGTCATCACCAACATCGCGCTCGAGATGGCGGGCCGCGAGAAGGGCGACTACGCCTTCCTTTCGCCGATCGACCACACCAACCGCAGCCAGTCCACGAACGATGTGTACCCGACCGCGGTGAAGATCGGCCTCTCGCTGACCCTGCGCTCGCTGCTCGAGGAGCTCGACCTGCTGCGGCTGTCGTTCCTGGGCAAATCGCGCGAGTTCCACGATGTGCTGAAGGTGGGGCGCACGCAGCTGCAGGATGCCGTGCCGATGACGC
Source organism: Microbacterium sp. STF-2 (assembly GCF_034650155.1). Classification (NCBI taxonomy): domain Bacteria; kingdom Bacillati; phylum Actinomycetota; class Actinomycetes; order Micrococcales; family Microbacteriaceae; genus Microbacterium; species Microbacterium sp. STF-2. The sequence goes on along the minus strand of NZ_JARKMW010000001.1, from coordinate 835,164 downwards.
TGGGGCAGGAGTTCAACGGCTTCGCCACGACGCTCGGCTACGACCACACCCGTCTCACCGAGAACGCCTCGCTGATGTTCGAGATCAACATGGGCGCCACCGCGATCGGCACCGGGATCACCACCCACCCCGGTTACGCACCCGCCGTGCTCAAGCACCTGCGCGAGATCACGTCGCTCGACCTCCGCACTGCCGGTGACCTCGTCGAGGCCACCAGCGACACCGGTTCGTTCATGTCGTTCTCTTCGACGCTCAAGCGCAACGCGATGAAGCTGTCGAAGATCTGCAACGACCTCCGTCTTCTCTCCTCCGGGCCGCAGGCGGGGCTCGGCGAGATCAACCTCCCGGCCATGCAGGCGGGCTCGAGCATCATGCCCGGCAAGGTCAACCCGGTCATCCCCGAGGTCGTGAACCAGGTGGCGTTCGCCGTCGCCGGTGCCGACATGACGGTGACGATGGCGGCGGAGGCCGGACAGCTGCAGCTGAACGCCTTCGAGCCGGTCATCGCGCACTCGATCTTCCAGTCGATCACCTGGATGCGTCAGGCCATGTGGACTCTGCGAGTGAACTGCGTCGACGGCATCACCGCGAACCGTGACCGCCTGGGCGCGATGGTCGGTGCCTCGGTCGGAGTCATCACGGCGCTGACCCCGTTCATCGGCTACGCCGCGGCGGCCGCACTCGCGAAGACCGCACTGCTGACCAACCGCAGCGTGGCCGACCTCGTGGTGGAGGCCGGCCTCATGTCGCGCGACGAGGTCGTCAAACAGCTCTCGCCTGCGCGCCTGTCGGGACTCGAGACCATCACGGCCGCGATCCCGGTGATCTCACCGGAAGACCTGATCGAGATCTGATCTCACAGACGGATAGACGAAGGGGACGGATGCGCCGGCATCCGTCCCCTTCGTCTATCCGTGAAGTCAGTCGGTGATGCGGCAGTGGGTGGTGAGCTCGCCGATGCCGTCGATGCCCACCGTGACGGTGGACCGGTCGCGAAGGAAGATCTGCGGGTCGCGCGAGTAGCCGGCACCGCCGGGGCTGCCGGTCGAGATGAGGGTGCCGGGGAGCAGCGTGAGCGACTGCGAGAGGTGCGCGATCAGCTTCGCCACCGAGCGCACCATCTGATCGGTGCTCGCATCCTGCACGGTGTGACCGTCGACGACGGTCCAGATGTGCAGGTCCTGCGGGTCGGCGATCTCATCCGCGGTCACCGCGAACGGCCCGGTCGGGGTGAATCCGTCGAACGACTTGCAGCGTGACCACTGAGCCTCGGAGAACTGGATGTTCCTGGCGGTGATGTCGTTGACCACCGTGTATCCCCAGACGTGCGACAGCGCATCAGCCTCGGCGACGTCCTTCGCAGGCGAGCCGATGAGCACGCCGAGCTCGGCCTCGTAGTCGACGGCCTCACTCAGCGTGCGCGGCCAGGATGTGGTCTGGTCGTGTCCGGTGAGCGAGTTCGGCCAGAGTGTGAAGACGGTCGGGGCGGCATCGGTCTTGAGACCGAGCTCACTCGAGTGCGCGGCGTAGTTGAGACCGACGGCCAGGACCGCGGGCGGAGCGAGCACGGCCGAGGCGAACGCCCATCCCGCGAGCGGATGCCGCGGCGCGGTGGTGTCCGCCAGAGCGCGGCGCAGTGCGTCGAGACCATCGTCCCCTCTCTCGATCAGCTGCTGCAGCGTGGCAGGAGGGTCGGTCAGGAGATCAGAGACGAGGACGGCGTCCGAGCCCTCCACGACGGCGAGAACCGCGAGAGGGGAGTCGGGACGGCGCAGATGAGCGAACCGCATGCTTCTACGCTACCGGGTGGGTGCAGGTCGCCGGGTGGAGGGGGTCGCCATATCCGGGTGCCCGGCGTTGTGCCCATAAGCTTTGCCTATGAGTTCCGGAGGACCGTCCCAGCCGCAGCAGCCCTCGCCGTATGCGCCTCCGCCGGCACCGCCGTTGCCGTCGACACCGCCGCAGCAGGTACCGCCGCAGCCGGTACCGCAGCAGGCCCCGCAGCCGGTACCGCCGCAAGCCTTCGCGCCCGCGCCGTACGCGAGCCAGGTCTCGGCGCCCGCGGCCCGCACCTCCGTCACGGGGTATGCATCGTCCCTCGCGCAGCCGACGCCCTACACGCCGCCGGCTCCCGTCGCCCCGTCACCGGCGGAGTCGCTCCCGGCGCTGCCCGTTCCGACGAGGAAAGGGCGCACGGTGTCGCTCTGGCTCTTCGGGGTGCTCGGCTTCCTCCTGATCGCCCTCGTCGGCTACTTCGTCTGGGCGCTCGGATCGTTCGCTTCCGTCGTGGGGCTGGTGCTCGCGCTCGTCCCTCTGACCATCGTGTTCCTGGGCGTGCGCCTGATCGATCGGTGGGAGCCCGAGCCCAAGCGGCTGGTGGCGTTCGCCATCGCATGGGGCGCCGTCGCGGCCGTCGGGCTCACCCTTCTCGTCGACACCGCGCTGACCCTCCTGCTCGACATCCGGTCCGAGGAGTTCACCGCCGTCGTGCAGGCGCCTATCGTCGAGGAGCTCTGGAAGGGGCTCGGCGTCTTCCTCATCTTCCTGCTCGCCCGACGAGCGTTCGACGGCCCTGTCGACGGCATCGTGTACGGCGCGCTGGTCGGGGCGGGTTTCGCCTTCACCGAGAACATCCAGTACTTCGGGGTGAGCCTCATCGAGGGTGGCGGCGAGCAGCTGACCGTCACGTTCGTGGTGCGCGGGCTCTTCTCGCCCTTCGCTCATGCCATGTTCACCGCGATCACCGGCTTCGCGATCGGCCTCGTCGCTCGGCGTCACGGCTCGGCGAAGGCCGCGCTCGGTGCTGGCGCGGTGGGGGTGGTCGGGGCGATCCTGCTCCACGCCCTCTGGAACGGCTCGGCGACGTTCGCCGACTTCTTCGGTCTCTACTTCACCCTTCAGGTGCCGCTCTTCATCGGATTCATCCTGTGCATCGTCGCGTTGCGTCGTGAGGAGGCCCGACTCACCCGTGCCCGCCTCGAGGACTACGCCGCGGCCGGATGGTTCACGCCCGAGGAGGTCACCATGCTCGCCACCCCTGCCGGGCGCAAGGTCGGACTCGCCTGGGCGTCGCAGCTGCGGGGGGACCGTCGTCCGCTGATGCGCGCCTTCATCAAAGAGGCGACCGAGCTCGCCGCTGTCCGTCAGCGGGCGATCACCGGCCGCGACCCCATGGCCGTGGATGACGAGCGCGCGCTCCTGATCCGCACCAGGGCGACCAGGGCGGCCCTGCTGGCCTACTGACGCGACACGCGACGGCGTACCCTTCTCGGAGGGAAGGCGGTGGCGGATGAGCACCTTCGTCGTGATCCACGGTGGCGGAGATGTCGGATGGTCCTGGCATCTGGTCGCCGCTGAGCTGCGAGCGCGCGGGCAGGAGGTGTTCGCGCCCGACCTTCCCGCCGACGACGACACGCTCACTCTCGAGGACTACGCCGAGGCGGTTGCGGAACTGGTGGGTGCGCAGGCGAGGGTGGTGGTCGTCGGTCATTCCTTCGGGGCCTTCACCGCGCCGCTGGTCGCCGAGCGCCTCTCCGCCGAGCTCCTCGTCCTGATGGCGGGGATGATCCCGTCCCCGGGCGAGTCCCCGGATCAGTGGTGGGCGAACTCGGGATACGTCACGGCGTCTGCCGCCCAGTCGGCGCGGGACGGCGGGTTGACCGGGAACGACGACCCCCTCGTCAGTTTCTACAACGGGGTTCCGCACGAGCTGGCAGAGGAGGCGCTCCGACGGGAGCGGGCGCATCCGTCGCAGGCGGCGATGGAGAGGCCGTGGCCTCTGGCGGCGTGGCCCGACGTGCCGACGAGATTCGTGCTGTTCGCCGACGATCGCTTCTTCCCTGCCGCATTCCTGCGCGACCTCGCCGAGACGCGCCTGGGAGTGGTCGCGGATGAGCTGCCCGGCGGACACTGCGCGATGCTGAGCCGACCGGTGGAGATCGCCGAGCTCCTCGCAGGATACGTCGAGTGAGGGGCCGGGAATCGCTCCAGGACAAGACTCAGCGCCCGGTGCTGCGGCGATGCCTGCGAGTCTCCCGGGCGCTGAGTTGATCTGTAAACAGGGTGCACCCGGCCCTGCATGAGTGTCAAGAGCTTCTTGCCGAGGTTCGCCGGCGAGGGCATGAGGTGTTCGCTGTGAGCAGGTGTGCGTGCGTTGACCGGGTCCGTCGGCCTCGGGTTTGATGGAGACATGACTGAACGCACAAAGCCTGAGTTCGAAGCCCCCAGCACTCCCGCTCCGGCGGAGCTCGTCGTCCGCGACATCATCGAGGGCGACGGCGCCGAGGCGAAGCCCGGCGACACCGTCACGGTCCACTACGCCGGCGTCGAGTTCGACTCCGGCGAGGAGTTCGACTCCTCGTGGGGCCGTGGCGAGACGATCCAGTTCCCGCTGCGCGGCCTGATCCAGGGGTGGCAGGACGGCATCCCCGGCATGAAGGTCGGCGGTCGCCGCGAGCTGATCATCCCGCCGCATCTCGCCTACGGCCCGGTCGGCGGCGGGCACTTCCTCTCCGGCAAGACGCTGATCTTCATCATTGATCTGGTCGCCGTCGGCTGACATCGGTCTCTTCCACGAGGCGTCTCTCTCCTCCGGGAGGGAGGCGCCTCGCGGCATGTGCGGGAAAAGATTCTTCATTCAGGGGAATACATGCGAATGAATGTAAGTTGTCACAGTGGTCGCGGCGACGCGGCCCCTGTCCCTTGCCGCAGCAGCGGCTGAAGTCTCCAGAGGAGAAGCAATGACCAGCATCGACATCCCCGGCTACCGTCCCGGCACCTGGGTCCTGGACCCTTCGCACAGCGAGGTCACCTTCAGCGTGCGCCACATGATGATCTCGAAGGTGCGCGGCACCTTCGGCGTGAAGAGCGCGACCCTGATCGCTCCGGAGAACCCGCTGGACGCCAAGGTCGAGGCCACGGTCGACGTGACCTCCATCGACACCAACGACGAGGGTCGCGACGCGCACCTGCGCTCGGCGGACTTCTTCGACACCGAGAACTTCCCGACCATGGAGTTCGTCTCCACCGGTGCGCACGTCAAGGGCGACGACCTGTACGTCGACGGCGACCTCACCATCCGCGGCGTCACCAAGCCGGTCAGCTTCGAGCTCGACTTCGGCGGCTTCGGCACCGACCCCTACGGCAACTACAAGGCCGGCGCCTCTGCCAAGACCGTCATCAACCGCGAGGACTTCGGCCTCACCTGGAACGCCGCGCTCGAGACCGGCGGCGTGCTCGTCGGTAAGGATGTCACGATCAGCCTCGACCTGCAGGGCGCTCTGCAGCAGGACTGACCGCGTCGGAGAGCCACCGGAACCCCGGGCCCGTCAGGGCTCGGGGTTCTCTGCGTCGTAGTCGTGGAACCGGCGGTTGCGCTGCGCGAGCGCGGCGACGAGGGCGATGACCAGCACTCCACCGAGCAGGGGAGGGAACCAGAGGGTCGTGAGCGTCGCCAGCGTGCCCGCGTACAGCGCCCCGACGCGGGGCCCGCCGGCGACCACGACGATGAACAGGCCTTGAAGGCGTCCGCGCATCGAGTCGGGTACGGCGGCCTGCATCATGGTGTTCCGATAGATCGAGCTGACGTTGTCGGATGCACCGGACAGGGCGAGGGCGACGCAGGCGGCGACGATCAACCCGATGTGGGGAGCCGTCTCGGTCGCGGGTGACGAGAACGCGCCGACGAGCAGCACGATCCCGAACAGCAGGATCGACGCGCCATAGGCCTCCACGGCCCGGGCGATGCCACGGCCGTGCCAGCGGTACTGAACGACCCGGCCCGAGAAGAGACTCGAGGCGAACGTCCCCACGGCGACAGCAGCCGTGAGGATGCCGGTCGTGAGCGCTCCGCCGCCCAGCAGCACCGTGCCGAGCGCGGGGAAGAGGACGAGCGGCTGCCCGAACGTCATCGCGATGATGTCGATGATGTACTGCATCCGGATGTTGCCTGCTCTGCGGAGGAAGCGCCAGCCGTCCACCAGCGACTCGAGGCCGGGTCGGACGATCTCTCCCTCCGGCCGCAGCGCCGGGAGCGTCCACAGTCCCAGGAACATCGACAGCATGAGCACGACGTCGATCGTGTACGTCCAGCCGTAGCCGGTGAGGGCGACGAGGAGGCCCGCCAGCGCGGGTCCGGCCATGACCGTCAGCCCGAAGGCCACACCGTTCAGCGCGGATGCTGCGGCGAGCTTCTCACGGGGGATGAGCCGCGGCACGATCGCCGTGCGCGTGGCCATGCCCACCGAATTGGCGGCGGAGTTGATCATGCTCAGCGCGTACAGCCACCAGATGGTCTCCATGCCCGTCCAGGTGAGAGCCGCGAGCAGGGCGGTGGAGACGAAAGTGATGGTCGCCGCGATCAGTGCCACCCGGCGTCGGTCGAACGCATCGGCGAGCATGCCGCCGTACAGGCCGGCGAGGATCATCGGCACGAGTCCGGCCACGGCGATCATCGAGACCGCGAAGGTGTTCTGCGTCAGGGCGAACACGTGCAGCATCACCGTGACGATGGTGAGCTGGCCGCCGATGCCGGCGAGTGTCGACCCGATCCACATCCGGGCGAACGCCGGACTGGACTTCAAGGGGGAGAGGTCGATCAGATGACCGCGGCGGGCGCTCACTCCTCGAACTTCTTCTGCACGTTTCGAGACTAGTTGACCCTGACGGACTCGCTCCGCCGCCGGTGTCACCGAGGGCGGTCGTCGGCTGGTAGACTCGTCAGGTTGCCGTTTGATCGGCCGCGGATAAAGAGAGCCCACGTATCAGGCGTCGGGCGCCGCGCAACAAGCAGAGAGGGGATCGAATCTATGGCACTGGAAGCAGACGTCAAGAAGGCGATCATCGAAGAGTACGCGACGCACCCCGGTGACACCGGATCCCCCGAGGTGCAGGTCGCAATGCTGACGCAGCGCATCAAGGACCTCACCGAGCACCTCAAGGAGCACAAGCACGACCACCACTCGCGTCGTGGGCTGTTCCTGCTCGTCGGTCAGCGCCGTCGTCTGCTCGGCTACCTCCAGGACATCGACATCGCGCGCTACCGCTCGCTGATCGAGCGTCTCGGACTCCGCCGCTAAGGCACTGCGATCCTGCGTTCAATCGCGCAGAACATTCTTGAGAAGGCCGCCCCACGGTGTGGGGCGGCCTTCGTCATGTCCGAGGGTTGATTCCCCACTCGCTTTCCGATAGGAAAGTAGAGAGCTTTCCACAAGGAAAGTGGGGGAGGCCTGACATGCAGCAGAAGCCGATTCCCGGTCACGACGCTCTCGTGCCGCCGGATGCCGACATCGCGCGCCGGTATCTGGCCGCAGCGGACGCGGTGGTGGAGCGCCGAGGCCGCGCCGTCGACCGACGTGCGCTCGCCGGGCTCCAGATCGCCAATGCGGTGATCACGGCCGGGTATCTCGTCGCGTTCGCGCTCGTCATCCGGCAGAGCGATGTCCTCGCCTCCCAGGTGATCCTGTTCACCTTTCTGGTGTGGGGGCAGCTGGCGAGCGGGATGGCGCAACGCAACGGGATGCAGTGGCGCTGGAGCGCTTCCCGGTGGCCGCTCATCCTCGGCGAAGTCGTGGTTCTCGTCGGCGCTGTCGTCGTGTTCGGTCTCGTCGCGTTGGATCCCGGTCTCCCGGTCGGCGTCGTGCTGATCCCCGCGGGCATAGTCCTGGTGGGTATCGGCGGTTACGGCGTGGTCCAGCTGTTCCGCGCGGCCGGAGATTCTCGGTCCCCGCGGCCTCCGCGGGTCACCCTGCCCGCTCCGATCCGATGGGGGACCCTGCTCCTCGGCGTCGCTCTCGGCGTGCTGACCATGCTCGCGGGGGCGCCGGACGATGTGCTGCGCAGCGTGATCACCCTGCTGGTGATGCTGGTTCTCCTCGCCTGGATCGTCGCCTTCAACACACCCGTCGGGCTTCCCGCCATCGGTGCTTCCTGGCGGTGGCCGCATGTGGCGGCATTCTTGCTCGCGGCAGGCATCCCTGTGGCTCTCGTGCTGGGGGGAGGAGGGGGCAGCGCATCGGGGCTCGCCGGTGTCGTCGGAGGTGTCGTCGTGATCGTGCTCTTCGTCCTGGTGTCGTTCGTTCCGGGGCGGGAGGGTCGTGGCTGAGGCGGGGTTCCGGCCGCACCCGCGCACGCAGCTGGACGACAACTTCGCCTCACCGATCCGGTTCTCGTTGATGGCCGCGCTCGGCGACGGCATGGAGTTCGACTTCCCGGCGCTCCGCGACATCCTCCAATGTGGTGATTCGCCGCTGAGCAAGGCGATCGCACACCTGCAGACCGCGGAATACGTGCTCGCGCGCAAGGGCGTCGTCGGGGGTCGCACGCGCACGTGGGTGCGTTCGACGAAGGCGGGCCGCGATGCTTTCGCGGCCCACCTCCAGGCGCTCCGGCAGATCGTCGCTCTCGGCGGCGGGCAGGAGTTGTGACCCGTGCGTCAGGCGGGCGCGTTCACGAGGTCGGCGTGGTGGATCGCGGCGACATCCGGGTGGGCGCGCAAGCGTGACTTGAGGGCGTTCTCGCCGTAGAGCGCGTGGATGGGATTGCTCGGGTCATCGGTCACCCCGTTCGCTTCGGCGGCCAGCTCCTCGGGCAGCGCGATCAGGGGCAGCCGCTTGTCGAGCGCAGGGTTGAAGAAGAACGGGATCGAGATCCGCTCGTCCGGTGCCTGCGGCGAGACCACGCGGTGGTTCGTCGCTTTGAGGTACCCGCCCGTCGCGTACTCCAGCAGCTCGCCGATGTTCACGACGAAAGCTCCGGGCACCGGGGGAGCGTCGACCCAGGTGCCGTCGCGTTCGACCTGCAGACCGCCCTTGCCCGGCTCCACCCAGAGGAGGGTGAGCACGCCGGAGTCCTTGTGCGCACCGACGCCCTGCTGAGGCTCTGGTTCGTGCGTTCCGGGATAGCGGACGATCTTGATGAGGGTCGACGGCTCGCCGAAGTGCTCGTCGAAGTAGGACTCGTCGGCGCCGAGGGTCTGGGCCCAGGCGCGCAGCAGTTTGCGAGCGACCTCGGACAGGGTCTCGTGCCACTCGGCCACGACATCCTGCAGCTCGGGCTGCGCCGACGGCCAGAGGTTCGGCCCGATGAGGCGGTTGAAGGCGGGGCCGTCGTCGACGGGTTCGCGCTCGGGGCCGATGTCGATCTGCTCGCGCCAGTCGACCTTCCCCTGGGTGCGTTCTCCGCCGATGCGCGTGTAGCCGCGGAAGTGCGGGCTGTTCACGTTCTCGATGGCCAGCTTGTCCTCTTCGGGGAGGGCGAAGAAGTCCAGGGCGGCCCGGTGGAGCCGTGCCTCGAGCGCGGGGGAGATCCCGGTGCCGGTGAGGTAGAAGAAGCCGACATCGTGGGTCGCCGCCCGCAGGTCGTCGCGGAATCGTGCCGCGGCCTCGGGGCTTTCGTCGAGCTGGGAGAGGTCGAGAATGGGGAGCGAGAGTTCAGCCATGGACCGAGGCTACGTCGCGTCGACCGGGGTGGGATCCTGTGTTGCGCTCCGTTACTTCCGTCCCTCGTGTGCGGTGGAGGTCGATCTCGGTGCTAGAGTCTCCTCGGTAAGGGCTGCCTTACCTCAGTCACCGCCAGAGAGTGTTCTTCCGTGCTCGCCACTTTTCTCATCGGGCTCCGCGAGGGCCTCGAAGCCGCACTCGTCGTCGGCATCCTCGTCGCCTACCTCCGTCGTCTCGGACGGCAGGACGCTCTCCCGAAGATGTGGGCGGGCGTCGGACTCGCGATCGCACTGGCTCTCGGCATCGGCGCGGTGCTCACCTTCGGGGCCTACGAACTCACGTTCCAGGCGCAGGAGCTGATCGGTGGCGGCCTGTCGCTGCTCGCTGTCGCGATGGTGACCTGGATGATCTTCTGGATGCAGCGGGCCGGGCGAAGCATGAAGGCGACGCTGGAGGGTGGCATCGACCGGGCTCTGACCGCCGGCGGCCTGTGGGCGCTCATCGCGATCGGCTTCGTGTCCGTCGCCCGAGAGGGCATCGAGACGACGCTGCTGCTGTGGTCGATGGTCCAGTCGTTCGGCGACGCACCCTCGGCGCTGATGGGCGCCCTGCTCGGGCTCCTCACGGCCGTGGTCGTCGGATGGCTGATCTCCCGCGGTGCGCTGCGACTCGATCTGCGTCGCTTCTTCGCCTGGACCGGTGGCTTCCTCGTGATCGTCGCGGCCGGCGTGCTCGCCTACGCGCTGATGGATCTGCAGGAGGCCGGTGTGCTTCCCGGGCCGTTCACCGCGCTGGCACCGATCGATGCCGTCACCGGTGGAGTGGCCGTCGGATGGGCCGCCTTCCCGTTCGGGTGGGCGTTCGACGTCTCGGCGACGATCGCTCCCGGTGGCCCCCTCGCATCGATTCTGCAGGCGACGGTCGGCTTCATGCCCGCGATGACCTGGATGCAGGTCGTCGCCTGGGTCGCGTACATCTCCGTCGTCGGATGGCTCTACGTCCGCGGACTCCGCTCGAAGCGCCCGTCGAAGCCGCAGGAACCGACGGAGCCCTCGTCTGAATCTCCCTCCCTCTCACCACAAGGAGCAGCATGACCACCTCGCACCGGATCCTGGGGGCGCTGGCAGCCACCGGCGCCGCGGTTCTCGTCCTGAGCGGCTGCGTCGCGAAGAGCGACGCCGGAGCCACCGCGGCCTTCGACGTCTCCTCGACCGATAGCGACTGCGCGGTCTCCGCGGCGACCGCGAAGAGCGGGACCCTGACCTTCAACGTCAAGAACGACACCGCTCAGGTCACGGAGTTCTACCTCCTCGCAGATGACGGCCTCCGGATCGTCGGCGAGGTCGAGAACATCGCGCCGGCCGCCTCGCGCACGCTCACGGTCGTCGCACAGCCCGGTGACTACTTCACTCTCTGCAAGCCGGGGATGATCGGCGATGGCGTGGGGAAGACCGCGTTCACCGTGACCGGGGATCGCGTCGCGGTGGAAGGTCCAGACGCCGAGCAGAAGCAGAAGGCCGTCGACCTCTACGGTGCGTTCGTGAAGGACCAGGTCGGTCAGCTCGTCCCCGCAGTCGAGGACTTCGTCGCCGCCTACGAGTCCGGTGACGACGAGACCGCACGCACGCTCTTCCCGCAGACCCGCGCGTTCTACGAGCGCATCGAGCCGGTCGCCGAGGCGCTGGGCGACCTCGACCCGCGGATCGACTATCGCGAGGTCGATGCCGTCGCCGAAGGACTGGACTGGACGGGCTTCCACCGCATCGAGAAGGACCTGTGGGTTCCGGCGCAGGATGCGCTGAACGCCGACGGGGAGACCCCCGCGTGGCAGGACTGGGTGCCGTCCACGCCGGAGGAGCGCGCCGACTACGGCGATCTGCTGCTCGCCGACGTGCAGGAGCTCTACGACTACGTGCACTCCGACGACTTCACCACCGCCCTCGACGACCAGGGCATCGGCGGCATCTCGAACGGCGCCATCGCGCTGCTCGACGAGGTCGCGACCGGGAAGATCTCCGGGGAGGAGGACTGGTGGTCCGGGACCGACCTCTACGACTTCGCCGCGAACGTCGAAGGGTCGAAGATGGCGTTCTCGCTCGTGCAGGACTTCGCCGTCGCGCAGGGCGACGAGGGGAAGGCTCTGGTCGCGGAGATCGAGTCGGGTTACACCGCGCTCGAGGAATCTCTCGCGGCTCACGGCTCGCTGGCCGACGGCTTCGTGGGCTACTCGCAACTGACCGAGGCCGACAAGCGCGAGTTCACCGACCTGATCAACGCTCTGGCCGAGCCGCTCTCGCAGCTCACCAGCACGGTCCTCGACTGATCAGCCGCACGCTACGGGATACCATCACGGACGTGAACGAACCAGAAGCGGATGCCGCACCCGAAGAGTCATCGATGGGCGCGGCGTCCGCTCCTGCCGGTTTGAGCAGGCGGGGCCTGCTCGGCCTGGCCATCGGGGGCGGCGTCGCGGGCCTCGCGGTCGGCGCCGGTGCGGGTCTCGCCGGCGGCGTCGCGCTCGGGCGGGCGCGTGCGGCGGAGGACGCGCATTCCGCATACGCGTTCTTCGGCGATCACCAGGCAGGCATCACCACTCCGGTGCAGGACCATCTGCATTTCGCCAGCTTCGACATGATGCCGCGCACGGATCGCGACGACCTCATCTCGTTGCTGCAGGACTGGTCGTACGCGGCCTCCCGCATGGCGCAGGGCCTCGAAGTCAGTGCGACGGGTGCGGTCGGTGGGCCGGCCGAAGCGCCGCCGGACGACACGGGGGAGGCGCTGGGGCTTCCCGCCGCCGGGCTCACGATCACGTTCGGCTTCGGGCCGGGCCTCTTCGAGAACGAGGACGGCGACCGCTACGGGATCGCCGCGCAGCGTCCCCCGGGGCTGGAACGGCTCCCGGCGTTCCTCGGTGACGATCTCGATCCGCAGACCTCTCACGGCGACCTGTGCATCCAGGCCTGCGCCGACGACCCGCAGGTGGCGGTGCATGCGATCCGCAACCTCAGCCGCATCGCCTTCGGCCGGGCTCGGCTGCGCTGGTCGCAGCTGGGATTCGGCAAGACGTCGCGCACGACGGCGACGCAGGCGACGCCGCGCAATCTTTTCGGGTTCAAGGACGGCACCGCGAACATCCTGGCCGATGACACCGAGGCGCTCGGCGATCACGTCTGGGTATCGGAGAAGGACGAACCGGCGTGGCTGGCCGGCGGGTCCTACCTCGTGGCCAGGAAGATCGCGATGCTCATCGAGACCTGGGACCGCGTGCGCCTGTCGGAGCAGGACACCATCATCGGTCGGGACAAGGGCGAGGGTGCACCGCTCTCCGGCGGAGACGAGTTCACGGCACCGGACTTCCACAGCAAGGCGATCGACGCGAACAGCCACGTGAGTCTCGCGCATCCGGAGAAGAACGACGGCATCCGCATCCTCCGCCGCGGCTACAACTACGTCGACGGGAACAACACGCTCGGACGCCTCGATGCCGGGCTCTTCTTCCTGTCGTACCAGCGCGATCCTGCACAGTTCATCTCGCTGCAGCGTCGGTTGTCGACAGATCTCATGAACGAGTACATCCGCCACGTCGGTTCGGGCATCTGGGCGGTGCCGGCGGGGGTGAAGCCGGGGTCCTTCGTGGGGGCCGGGCTGTTCGCCTGAGCGGTCACGGCTCGTGTGTGCTCGTGAGCGCCTCCACCGCGAACGCGGCGATGGCATCGGCGCCGAAGTGATCGTCTGCCGTGATCGTGACCACCGCGTCGTCGAGGAAGATGAGCAGCTGGCCGTAGGCGCCGTGAAGTCTCCACGCCGGCCCCGGCCCGCCCCATCCTGCAAGGGCGTAGCGATCGTAGTCCGCGCTCTCGCCGGCGACCCGCCATTCCGTGTGCATCGCGTCGATCCATCCTGGGGCGATCAGCTGTCGGCCCTCCCACACCCCGCGATCTCTGATCAGGAGTCCGAGACGGGAGAGCTCTTCGGTGCGCAGAGAGAGCCCGCCTCCGGCGACGATGCGACCCTGAGGGCTGCGCTCCCACTCCACGTCGATGATGCCGAGCGGGTCGAAGAGACGGGGGACGAGATAGTCGCCGATGTCTCCGACTAGCGCGGCCAGCGCCGTCATCGCGGTGTACGTGCTCGCGTTCGAGTACTGGAACGACCGTCCGCCCGACGGGCGTCGCAGGAACTCGCGGGCGAGGTCCGGCCAGTCCGTCATCAGAGTCTCCGACCAGGGCAGATCGATCCCGCTGGTCATCGAGAGCAGGTGCCGCAGCGTGACGTCCTCGACGCCAGCTCCCAGCTCGAAGCCGGGGAGGTACGTGCCGACGGGCATGTCGAGCGACACCGCACCCTCGTCGGCGGCCAGTCCCGCAGCCAGAACGCAGACGCCTTTCGCGACGGAGTGCACGTCCTCCCGCACGTCGTCGGTCCAGCGGTGGTCGGCGGTCTCAGTGGCGACGCGGACGTGCAGCCCGTGAGCGCCGAACCCCGTCTCCTCGATGCGTTCGACGATGCGGTCTCGAACGGTCTGTGCGCGGCTCACACCTTCGAGGTTATCGTCCGGTCTGGCGCGGGCGCCGCGAGCCCGTCGGGTCGTTCCGGCGCCCCTCCTTGGAGGCCAGCGCCGGGTCGGCGAAGAGCCACCCTGGGCGGGGTTCCACCAGCGGGCGGAAGACCCACCTGACCGGCTTCGTCGCCAGCGCGAGGGCGATCAGCACTGACGCCACGGTGACGAGGGGGAGCCAGATCCAGGTCGGCTCGAGGCTCTGCAGGATCCCGCTCTCGCGGAAGGGGTACAGCACGAACGAATGCAGGAGGAACACGTACATCGTGTACTGGCCGAATGCCGTCCACCAGTGGGCGCCCCGTGGGATGAGGGCGAAGAAGGCGGCGCTGAGCACGACGGCGAGCAACATCAGGAGTATCCGCACCCCGCCGGCCCACCACTGCTCCCCGCCCAGGTCGGCATAGGAGTCCTCGTAGAAGAGCCAGTGCCGCAGGTCGGACGCCTGCCACAGCGGAAGCCAGTTCCAGGCCGCAAAGCCGGCCAGAGCGAAGATCGCGACGGCGCCGCCCCGGATCCACCAGGGGCGGAAGTCGAGGAGGCGGAACCTGTCGACGATGTCGTGCTCGCGCAGCCACCAGCCCAGCGTGAAGAAGGGAAGGAGCCCCAGAGTGCGGGACAGCGAGAACGTGCTGTCGACGTTCGGCAGGTATCCCACGCCGACCGAGATGACCACGGTCCACAGCAGTGGCCACCGAAGCAGTGCGAGGTACGGGAGCACGAGCCGGAAGATCCCGAGCGCGAGGAGGAACCACAGCGTCCAGCTCGGTTTCGTGATGTTCGGATCGACCTGGCCCTCGACCAGCCATTTGGTGAGTGTCCACAGCGTCTCGAAGATGACGTAAGGGAGCAGGATGTCCGTGACCACCCTGGCCATCTGCGTCTTGGAGGGCGAGCCGGACTTCGAGAAGTAGCCGGAGATGATGGCGAACGCCGGCATGTGGAACGCGTACAGCGCGAGGTAGAACGCGAAGGCGATGTCGGAGTCGTACGTCAGGCGCTGGATCGCGTGACCGAGAACGACGAGCACGATGCAGACGTAGCGCGCGTTGTCCCAGAACGGCACACGTCTCCGCCTGCGGGGAACCGATCCTGTGGTGGGCCCTGAGATGTCGGCGCCGGCAGTGCTCATCGTTCGAGGCTACAGGCCGGGAATAAAGTTGCTGTGAGCGCGTTGACACAGATACATTCAAATGAATAGAAACGGATGCGAGTCATCCGGTTCGGAGACACGGAGCAATCATGAGCGAGCAGTCAGGCGCGCAGGCGATGCAGTTCGGCATCATGTCGGTCAGCGACATCACGCGCGATCCCACCACCGGGATCACCCCCAGTGAGCAGGAGCGCATCAAGGCGACCACGGCGATCGCCGTGCACGCCGAAGAGGTCGGACTCGACGTCTTCGCGATCGGCGAGCACCACAACCCGCCGTTCTGGTCCTCCAGCCCCACGACCTTCCTCGCGGCGCTGGCCGCGCAGACCGAGCGCCTGATCGTCTCCACGTCGACGACGCTCATCACCACGAACGATCCCGTGCGCATCGCCGAGGAGTACGCGATGCTGCAGCATGTCTCTGACGGCCGCATGGACCTCATGCTCGGTCGTGGCAACACCGGTCCTGTGTATCCCTGGTTCGGTCAGGACATCCGCCAGGGACTCCCGCTCGCGATCGAGAACTACGCCCTGCTGCACAAGCTGTGGCGTGAGGACGTCGTCGACTGGGAGGGCAAGTTCCGCACGCCGCTGCAGGGCTTCACGTCGACTCCGCGCCCCCTCGACGGGATCGCGCCGTTCGTATGGCACGGATCCATCCGTACCCCGGAGATCGCCGAACAGGCCGCGTACTACGGTGACGGCTTCTTCGCGAACAACATCTTCTGGCCCAAGGAGCACTACCAGCGCCTCATCGAGCTGTACCGCCAGCGCTTCGAGCACTACGGCCACGGCACACGGGAACAGGCGATCGTGGGTCTCGGCGGACAGGTGTTCATGGCCGCGAAGTCGCAGGACGCGGTGGACCAGTTCCGTCCGTACTTCGACAACGCGCCCGTCTACGGTCACGGTCCGAGCATGGAGGACTTCACCGAGATGACTCCGCTGACGGTGGGTTCCCCGCAGCAGGTGATCGACCGGTACGCCGCGATGCGCGAGCACTACGGCGACTACCAGCGGCAGCTCTTCCTGATCGACCACGCGGGTCTGCCGCTCAAGACGGTGCTGGAGCAGCTCGACATCCTCGGTTCCGAGGTCGTGCCGGTGCTCCGCAAGGAGCTCGCGAAAGACCGCCCGGCCGCCGTGCCCGACGCGCCGACCCACGCGGCACGCGTCAGGGCCGAGTTCGGCGACGGTCCGACCCGTCAGGCGCGCCCCGGTGCCAACCGCGGTGACAACCTGACAGGCGATTCGCCCTACCAGGACAGCCCGGCCCCCGCAGGCGCAGCCTTCGGGCTCGGCCGCACGGAGGCGTGACATGGCCGTGCGTCGTATCGCCGTGGTCTCCGCCGGCCTGTCGAACCCGTCGTCCACGCGGATGCTCGCGGACCGACTCGCGGCCGAGACCGTGAAAGCCCTCGCCGAGCACGACATCGAAGCGAGCGTCGACGTGATCGAGCTGCGGGACTATGCGCACGACATCACGAACAACCTGCTCACCGGGTTCGCGCCGCCGGCCCTGGAGACGGCGATCAACACGGTGGTCTCCGCCGACGCGCTGATCGCGGTGACGCCGATCTTCTCGACGAGCTACTCGGGGTTGTTCAAGTCCTTCATCGACGTGCTCGACCCGGATGCCCTCACCGGCACGCCCGTGCTGATCGGTGCGAACGCCGGCACCGCGCGGCACTCGCTGGCGATCGACTACGCGATCCGCCCGCTCTTCGCCTACCTCCATGCGGAGCCCGCCTCGACCGGGGTGTTCGCGGCATCGAGCGACTGGGGTGGAGCGGGAGACGACGTCGCGCCGCTCGCCAAGCGCGTCGAGAAGGGTGCCAGGGAGTTGGCGGAGGCGATCGCCCGACGCGAGGCGACCGCGGTCGCCGACCCGTACGATCCGGCGACGTACCTGGGAGAGGGGCGTTCCTTCGGCCACATGCTCGGCGGTCTCGCGGGCGAGTGAGCGGCGCATGACGCCATCGACGATGTCCGAGGGATATCGTACGGTGGCGTCATGCCCACACACCCCGCGCTCGTCGCGCTCCAGGAACGACTCACCGGCACCCTTCTCCTCCCCGAAGACGACGCTTACGATGCAGCGCGACAGCCGTGGAATCTCGCGATCGAGCAGCGGCCGGATGCGGTGGCGATACCTGCCGACGTCGACGACCTCCGTGCACTGCTGAGTGCGGCACGCGAGTCCGGCACGCCGCTCGCGATCCAGCCGAGTGGTCATGGCGCCTCCGGATCCCTGGCCGGCACCGTGCTCGTGCGCATGGGTGCTTTCGACGATCTGGAGGTCGACCTCGAAAGCGGCATCGTCAGAGTGGGTACCGGCGTGCGCTGGGGAGCTGTCGTCGAGGCACTCGAAGGCACGGGGTGGGTCGCTCCTGCCGGAACCAGTCCCGTGGTGAGCGTCGCGGGGTACACACTGGGCGGCGGACACTCGTGGTTCAGCCGTACGGCGGGTCTCGGGTCCGACAACCTGCGCGCGGCGTGGGTGCTGCGCACCGACGGCACGCACGAGCGCGTCGACGACGACACCGATGCCGACCTCATGTGGGCGCTGCGGGGCGCCGGCGGCCTCGTCGGGATCGTGACCGCGACCGAGATCGATCTGGTGCGGGCACCCGCCGTCTGGGGGGCGAACCTCACCTTCGACGTCGCTGATGCCCCAGCGGTGGTCCGTGCCGTCCGCGACCTCGCAGCCTCGGCTCCGTCGACGCTCAACGTCTTCCTCAACTCGATGCGCATGCCGGACGCCCCGCAGCTTCCGGAGGAGATCAGGGGAAGGAGCTTCCTCACGGTCCAGGCGCTGTCGGCCGACGGGCCGCAGGAGGAGCTGATCGACACCATACGGCGGGCAGGGACGGTGCGCAGGGAGATCACCGGGACGACGTCGCCGGCGGCACTCGCGGCCGCCTCGAACGAGCCGACGGATCCCACGCCGGGGCGTGGGGCATCGATGGCGCTCAGCGTGCTCGACGATGCGACCATCGACGCCCTCCTCGAATTCCGGGAGCTGCCGGAGCAGTGGCCGATCATGGGCATCGACATCCGTATGCTCGGCGGTGCTCTCGATGCACCGCGGCGTGAGGGCTTCGCCTCGCTCGAATCCGTGGGCTGGCTGTTGCACGCTCTCGTGCCGGTGATCCCGGGAGTGCCCGCAGAACCGGGAGAGATGAGTCTCGAGGCCTTCCGAGAGCTGCTGGGACCGAACGAGGCATCGCAGACCGTGGCGACCTTCCTCGAACCGGAACAGACCCTCGAGCGCTGCGGGTCCGACGACGAGATCGCCCGGCTTCGTGATCTGCGTGCGCGCTTCGATCCGCACGCGGTGCTGCACGACGGACGGCTGCCGCGCTGACGGTCAGGTCCCCGGGCCGGGTCGCCTCTTCCAGTCGTACTCGGTCTCCGGCCGTCCGCGGGTCCCGTATCGCGCCGAACGCGTGAGCACGCCTTCGGCGACCAGGTGCTCCAGGTAGCGACGCACGGCGACCCGCGACATGCCGAGACGCTCGGCCGCCTCGCTCGCCGAGAGCGGCCCGTCGGTGCGCAACTCGGCGGTGACCCTGTCGAGCGAGGCCGCCGAGAGCCCCTTGGGGAGGGGGATCGTCGCGGTGGAGCGCCCGAGCAGGGCGTCGATTTCCGCCTGCGTCGCTTCGCCCTCGGTGCTCCGCGCCTGTTCGCGGTGCGCACGGTACTGCTCCATCCGCTCGCGGAACACCGCGAAGGGGAACGGCTTGATCAGATACTGGAAGACACCGAGTGCGGCCATCTGTCGAACGGCGTCGGCGTCGCGGACGCCGGTGATGGCGATCACATCCACGGCCGCGGATCGCCCGCGAAGCGTGCGGAGCACGTCGATGCCGGAGCCGTCCGGCATCGTGATGTCGAGCAGAACCAGGTCGAACGCATCGGGGCGCTCGAGCACGGCCCTCATGGCGGCTCGAGCCCCCGTGCACTCGCCGGCGACGACGAACCCGTCGAGGCGGGCCATGTAGTCGCGATGCAGTTCGAGGGTCAGAGCATCGTCATCGACGATGAGTGTGCGGATCATGCCGGAGACCTCCGTGGCCCTGCTGCGGGGAGGACGACCCGGAACGTCGTCGGATCGTCACTCACGGTCACGGAACCGCCGGCGCCGGTGACCACGGAATGGACGAGCGCGAGCCCGACGCCGCGACCCTGCGCGTCGGCGGGCTTCGTGGAGTAGCCCTGGTCGAAGATGCGCTCCCGCAGGGAAGGCGGGATGCCGGGGCCGCTGTCCGAGACCTCGAGCATGATCCCGGCACCGTGCGGGCGGAGCGAGACCTGAACCCAGCGGTCGTCGGACTCAGCGGCCGCATCCATGGCGTTGTCCACGAGATTGCCGAGCACCGAGACGGCGTCCACCGGGGACAGCGGTGTGCGAGGTGTGTCGGGTTCGATGCGCACCCGCCAATCGATGCCGCGTTCCTTGGCCTGGGAGGCTTTGCCGAGAAGGAGAGCACCCACGGCAGGATCCCCGTGTCGTCGTGCGGTCACCTGGTCGACGAGCGACTGGCTCTGTCGAGAAGTCTCGGTGAGGATCTCGATCGCCTCGTCCCGGCGCCCGAGTTCGAGCAGAGCGACGGCGGCGTGCATCCGATTCCCGTGCTCGTGGGTCTGCGCGCGCAGGGCTTCGCCCAGAGTGCGGATCGATTCGTAGGAAGAGACCGCGTCGCGCACCTGACCGGGCGGCAGATCGCCCGCGATGCGGCGGGTCACGCGTCGGGCGATCACGGCACCGCCGGCACCGAGGGCGACGAGGCCGATCGTGATGCCGAGGGTGAGAGGCAGGCGGCGGATCAGGGTGTCGGTGATCGACTCTGTCGTCACGCCGGCCGAGACCCAGCCGATCAGCGCGCCGTCCGTCGTCGTCACCGGCGCGATGGTGCGCACCGAAGGGCCGAGAGTGCCGGTGAACTCCTCGGTGAGTGGAATGGGCGACGACGGGATCGTTCCCAGGTAGTGTCCGCCGATCTGGTCGGTGTCGGGGTGCGTGATCCGCGTGCCGTCCGGCGTCATGACCGTGATGAAGTCGAGTCCTGCACTGGCGATCACGGCGAGCGAATAGGGCTCGAGCACCGGGGTCGCGGAGCCTGGATCATCCCCGCGCAGGCCGTCGATCACCAGGGGCGAGGAGGCGAACGCGGCGGCGGTGGCCGCCGTCACCCGTTCGGCCTCGGCGCGGATCGACCGCTGCGCCTCGACCACCAGGTAGACGGCCACCAGCGCGCCGATCACGACGGCCGCGACGAGCAGCACCGCGAAGACTCGGGATGCGGCGCTGCGTGCGCGGGAGGTATGCGCCATCGCTTCCTCCGATCGTCGATGCTCCGGTGCCGTGACCAATACGACCACAACTCGCCTCCGTGCGCGAAGTCGGAGACCGTGAGATCTGATCGGCGGCGACGCAGCCGCCCACCAGACGAAGACGTCGATGATCGAGGAGGACGCGATGGCGCTCACAACAGGATTCTCACTGCCGAAATTCAATTGGCGGCGAGGGAAGCAATCGTGGGACCGGCACACCTGGCTGTATGTGTCCGTGCTGTTGGCGGTCGTCCTCGGCGCCGTCGTCGGTCTCGTGTGGCCGGAGGTCGGCCAGGCGTTCGAGCCGCTGGGCAAGGGGTTCGTCGCTCTGATCAAGATGATGATCGCGCCGATCATCTTCTGCACGATCGTCGTCGGGGTGGGATCGATCGCCAAGGCGGCCACCGTCGGCAAGATCGGCGGACTGGCGCTGTTGTACTTCATGATCATGTCGACCTTCGCACTCGCGATCGGCCTCGTCGTCGGCAACATCATCCACCCCGGTGCCGGTCTCGACATGGCCTCCTCGACCTACGATGCGGTCGAGACCGAGGCCAAGACCACGCAGGAGTTCATCCTCGGCATCATCCCCACGACGTTCTTCTCGGCCTTCACGGGGGAGAGCGTGCTGCAGGTGCTGTTCATCGCGCTGCTCGTCGGCTTCGCCCTGCAGGGGCTCGGCGATCGCGGTGCCCCGATCATGGAGGCTGTCAAGCAGCTGCAGAAACTGGTCTTCCGCATCCTCGGCATGATCCTGTGGCTTGCGCCTCTCGGAGCCTTCGGCGCCATCGCCGCGGTGGTGGGCAAGACCGGTGTCGCCGCCATCTGGAGCCTCGGAACGCTGATGGTCGCGTTCTACATCACCTGCATCCTGTTCATCGTCGTGATCCTCGGAGTGCTGCTGTGGACGGTCACGCGGGTGAACATCTTCTCCCTCATGAAGTACCTCGCCAGGGAGTACCTGCTCATCGTCGGCACCTCGTCGTCGGAGTCAGCGCTGCCTCGGCTGATCGCGAAGATGGAGTTCGTCGGCGTCTCCAAGCCTGTCGTCGGCATCACCGTACCGACCGGATACTCGTTCAACCTCGACGGCACGGCCATCTACCTGACCATGGCCTCGCTGTTCATCGCCACCGGTATGGGGCAGCCGATGACGATCGGCGAGCAGATCGGCCTGCTGGTGTTCATGATCATCGCCAGCAAGGGGGCAGCGGGTGTCACCGGTGCCGGTCTCGCCACCCTCGCCGGTGGTCTCCAGGCCTACCGCCCCGATCTGGTGGACGGTGTCGGCGTGATCGTCGGCATCGACCGGTTCATGTCCGAGGGCCGCGCGCTCACGAACTTCACCGGCAACGCGGTGGCGACGCTCCTGATCGGCACCTGGACGAAGCAGATCGACCGCGACCGTGTGCGGCGCGTGCTCAGCGGCGAGCTGCCGTTCGACGAGTCCCTGCTCGACGGCGTCGACGCCCACGGACACGCGGACGCTCCGCAGGCTGCGGACATGCAGGAGCTGCGTGAGGCGGCGGTCACCGAGATGGCTGCGAAGGAGGAGCGGGCCAGGCTTCGCGCCGATCGCGCCTGACGCGAGATCGCGCACGACGAGAGGGTGAGGGATGCGGGAGGCCGGCCGAGCCGGCTCCCGCATCCGCGCGGTCAACCGCTCTTGCGTCGGAACTCGCGCCGGGTCTGCGGGGCGTTCGCACTGTGCACGGCGGAGTCGCCGTCGAGGTGTGCCTCGCCCTGCCGGTGGTGCGCGTTCTTCTTCTCGAGCGCTTCCTTGAACTTGCGCTTCATCTCCTCGGACGAGGAGGCGCCTTCTTCGGTGCTCATGCCCCGAGCCTAGAGCAACCGGTCCGGCCGGTCATCCTCTGGTGCGGCGCACGCACAGGTCGATCACCGCTCCGAGTCCGATCGCGAGCACGATCGACACCGGCACCGCGACAAGGGGGCCGCCGGGAAGGATCGCCGCAACGGCTGCACCGACCGCTGCCTGGTAGAGCGCCCACCCGGTCGCGGCCAGGGCGACGAGAGCGAGATAGCGGGGAGGATGGATGCGCGACGCTCCGGCGACCAGGTTGATCGCCAGGCGCGCGAACGGCACGAACCGGGCGGTGAACAGCACCGTCGCCATCCCGCCGTCCAAGCGGCGTCGGGCCCACACCAGAGCCTGCTGCACACGGGGCATCCTCATCCACCGCCAGCGCTCGGTTCCAACCGAACGCCCGATGAGGTAGCAGCAGGCGTCTCCGACGGCCGCGGCGACGGCGGCGCAGATGACCACGGCCCAGAGCGGCGGGGAACCCGTGGTCACGGCGACGGCGCCGAGCGCCGTCACCGCGACCTCACCCGGCACGACGACGAAGAAGGCATCGCCGACGACGAGCAGACTCATCACCGCCAGGCTCCACGGGCTGGCGAGCGATGCGGTCAGCAGATCCGTCGGCACGTCGCCCACTGTGCCCGCGACGGGTGAACGGGAACCAAAGACCGGATAGCCGGTGACCCGTTCTCCAGCATCCGGTGAACATCTGGTGCAGGGGAGCGTCTCCGGCGCATGGAGCTCCCGAGTCCCGTCATCCTGGTGCTGTGAGAGTAGCGATCGTCACAGAATCCTTCCTTCCGCACATGAACGGCGTCACCGGCTCGGTGCTGCAGATCCTGCGGCACCTCGAGCGGCGAGGGCATGAGGCACATGTCGTCGCCCCCGCTGCGGTCGGCGTTCCCGCCGAGGTGAGCGGGGCACGCATCGAGGCGATTCCGAGCCTCGCGCTGCCGGGGTACCGTCATGTGCGGGTGGGCACGTCGAGCGCTCGCCGGGTCGCGTCCTCACTCGCGCGCTTCCAGCCCGATGTCGTGCACCTCGCCTCCCCGTTCGCTCTGGGATGGCGGGGGGTGCTCGCAGCCGAACGCCTCGACCTGCCTGCCGTCGCCGCTTACCAGACCGATGTCGCCGCATACACCCAGCGCTACCGGATCGCGGCGACCACCGGCATCGCCCAGACTCACATCGCCCGCTTACACAGGCGCGCGACCCTGACCCTGGCGCCTTCGGCTGACTCGGCCGGGCAGCTCGCCGCGCTCGGCATCGATCGCGTCCGGCGGTGGGGGAGAGGTGTCGATGCCGAACGCTTCCAGCCCGCGCGGCGCCAGTATGCGCTCCGCTCCGAGTGGGGCGCCGACGTCGTGATCGGCTATGTGGGACGCCTCGCTCCTGAGAAGCAGGTCGAAGACCTCGCCGCGCTCCGCGACATCCCGGGCACGCGACTGGTGATCGTCGGAGACGGACCCAGCAGGGCACGGCTGCAGGGCCTGCTCCCCGACGCCCTGTTCCTCGGCCACCTCGACGGCGGTGAGTTGGCCGCGGCGATGGCGTCGTTCGACCTCTTCGTGCACCCGGGCGAGAGTGAGACCTTCGGGCAGACCCTGCAGGAAGCGCACGCGAGTGGCGTACCCGTCGTAGCCACGGGGCGTGGCGGCCCGCTCGACCTCGTACGCATGGGAATCGATGGTTGGCTCTACCGGCCGGGCGACCTCGACGATCTGCGGATGCGCGTGGCCGATCTCGCCGGAGATGCGCGCAAGCGACGCGCGTTCGGCGATGCGGGGCGCGTAGCCGTGCAGGAGCGCAGCTGGGAGAGCGTGTGCGATCAGCTCCTCGGCCACTTCGACGAGGCTCGGATGCTGCAGAGGGCCGATTCCGGGGCGCGCTCCCGCCGCGTCGTGCGACCGGAACCGTCCGCGCCGGTCACCGCCCGTCGATGGCACCGCTACGTCGCTCTCGGCGACTCCCTGACGGAAGGACTGTGCGACCCGGCACCCGACGGTGCCCTCCGCGGGTGGGCCGACCGCCTCGCCCTGCTGCTCGCCGCCAGAGGAGGCCTGCACTACGCGAACCTGGCGGTCCGGTCCAAGCGCGTGCGCGACCTCACCGGCCAGCAATTGACGCGAGCACTCGAACTGCGCCCCGACCTCGCGTCGATCCTGATCGGGGCGAACGACCTCGTGAAGCGCCGTGTCGACGTCACAGCGCTCGCCGCGGAGCTCGAGGGGGCGGTGCGACAGTTGCGGGGGATCGGTGCCGACGTGCTTCTGGTGACGCCGTTCCTTCCCGGGCGCCGCGCGGCATCGCTCTACTCGAGGAGGTTCTCCGCCTTCGCGACCGCATTGACCGGTATCGCGGCTCGCACCGGAGCGATCCTGATCGACACGGACCTGCATCCCTCATTGGGCGAGCGCCCGAACTGGGGCGAAGACCTGGTGCACCTCAGCAGTCGAGGGCACCGTTTCCTCGCCTATCGCGCCGGCGAGATGCTCGGAGTGCCCGACGCGGACACACTGGGAGTGCTCGATGCCGCGATGCACGAGCATGAGCCCATCGGCGCGGGGGTATGGTGGCGCCGTCACGCGTTGCCCTGGGTCTGGCGTCGGCTGCACGGGCGGGCGGCGGGCGACGGGCGGCTCGCGAAGCACGACGACTACGTCTACCTCGGTCGCTCGTCCGCAGCGAGGACGGCGTTCGTCCGCTGACCTCGTGCTCCGGTGGAGTGTTCGGTGCCGCCCCTGCCGTGGGTGCCTCAACGCCGCCCCATGCCGTGGTACTGCCAACCGGCAGCACGCCAGGAGAGGGAGTCGAGACAGTTCCGTCCGTCGATGATGATCCGTCCCCGCACGAGTGCGCCGGCGTGCTCGGGCGAGAGGTCGCGCCGGTACTCATCCCATTCGGTGACGACGACGACGGCGTCGGCCTCCCGCAGCGCCTCGTCGCGGTCACGCGCGTAGCCGAGCTGAGGGTGCGCAGCCGCGGCGTTGTCGACGGCAGCCGGGTCGGTCACGACGACATCCGCGCCCAGCCCGCGCAGTCGCACGGCAACGTCCAGGGCCGGTGAATCGCGGATGTCGTCGCTGAACGGTTTGAAGGCGGCGCCCAGCACGGCGATCCGCCGGCCGAACACGAGCCCGCCCAGCGCGTCGACTACGAGCTGCACCGCCCGATCACGGCGACGGAGGTTGATGCTGTCGACCTCGCGCAGGAACCCGACCGCTTCGCCGCGTCCCAGCTCTTCGGCCCGTGCGGCGAACGCGCGGATGTCCTTGGGAAGGCACCCTCCGCCGAAGCCGATGCCCGCGCCGAGGTAGCGTCGGCCGATGCGGGTGTCATGCCCGAGCGCGTCGGCGAGCAGGCCGACATCGGCACCGGACGCCTCGGCGATCTCGGCCATCGCGTTGATGAACGAGATCTTGGTGGCCAGGAACGCGTTCGCCGCGCCCTTGACCAGCTCGGCCGTCGCGAGATCCGTGACGAGGAAGGGCGTCCCCGCGTCGAGGGCCGGCGCGTACACCTCTCGCAGGACTCCGACCGCGCGCTGACCCGCCGCATCGGCCTCGGCGCCGACCACGAGGCGGTCCGGGGTCAGAGTGTCGTGCACGGCCCAGCCTTCGCGCAGGAACTCGGGGTTCCACACGAGCGTCGCTCCCGTGACGGCGATGCGCCCGGCGACCGCGACGGCTGTACCGACCGGCACGGTGGATTTGCCCGCGACGACGTCGCCGACGCGCAGATGGGGGAGCAGCCCGTCGACTGCCGCATCGACGTGACGCAGATCCGCGGCATGCCCACCCGGCATCTGCGGAGTGCCGACGGCGAGGAAGTGCACGTCCGCACCCGCGGCGTCCGCCATCCGGTCGCTGAAGCGGAGCCGCCCCGAGCGCAGGCCATCCGCCAGCAGCTCCGGCAGCCGTGGCTCGAAGAACGGTGCGGTGCCGGAAGCGAGGGCCGCGATCTTCTGCGCGTCGACGTCGATGCCGATCACGTCGTGTCCGATGGAGGCCATGGCGGCGGCGTGCACGGCACCGAGGTAGCCGCAGCCGATCACTGACAAGCGCATGGACTCCACCACAGCGGACGCCCGTCGCTTCGCGGAGTCCGCACGGTGAACGGGCTGTGGACGCGAGATGTCGGATCCGCGATGCGCGACGAGACGCAGGATTCGAGGTCAGCGCTGGTAGGGTGGATGAGGTTGACGTGTGTCAACCGCACAATTTCATATCGACTCATGGAGCGATCGGCGGAGAAGCTGGTCCCCTGTGGTGGGTTCCTCGGCGGATGTCGGGTGGCTTTCTACTGGTGGCCAGCGCAGGCGAGATTCGCGGGAGTGCCCGCGCGCCCGAACCCCTCTGTTCCGCTCCTTTGAACACGCTCGCGCGTCACATGGATTCGCGAGTCTAAACAAAGAAGGAGAGACCTCTTGGAAGGTCCTGAAATCACCGCCACCGAGGCCGTTCTCGACAACGGCCGCTTCGGCACCCGCACCATCCGCTTCGAGACCGGCCGCCTCGCGCAGCAGGCTCAGGGCGCCGTCGCCGCGTACCTCGACGGCGAGACCATGCTCCTCTCGGCCACCAGCGCAGGCAAGCACCCGCGCGAGGGCTTCGACTTCTTCCCGCTGACGGTCGATGTCGAGGAGCGTTCCTACGCTGCCGGCAAGATCCCCGGTTCGTTCTTCCGTCGCGAGGGCCGCCCCTCCACCGAGGCGATCCTGGTCTGCCGTCTGATCGACCGCCCGCTGCGTCCGTCGTTCGTCGACGGCCTGCGCAACGAGGTCCAGATCGTCATCACCGTCCTGTCGATCGCACCGGGCGAGTTCTACGACGCTCTCGCGATCAACGCCGCGTCCGCGTCGACGCAGATCTCGGGTCTGCCGTTCTCGGGCCCCGTCGCCGGTGTGCGTCTCGCGTTCATCCCCGGCCAGGGCGAGCACGCCGACCAGTGGGTCGCGTTCCCGACCGCCGAGCAGGTCTCGGAGGCCGTGTTCGACCTGATCGTCGCCGGTCGCGTCGTGACCAAGGCCGATGGCACGGAAGACGTCGCCATCATGATGGTCGAGGCCGAGGCCACCGAGCACAGCTGGAACCTGATCAAGGCCGGCGCCACCAAGCCGAACGAGGATGTCGTGGCCCAGGGCCTCGAGGCCTCGAAGCCCTTCATCGCGCAGCTCGTCAAGGCTCAGGCTGAACTCGCAGCGACCGCCTCGAAGGAGCCGGGCGTGTACCCGGTCTTCCCCGCGTACAGCGACGAGGTCTACAGCTTCGTCTCGGAGCGCGCATTCGCCGAACTCAGCGACGTGTACCAGATCGCGGACAAGGTCGAGCGTCAGACCGCTGACGATGCGATCAAGGACCGCGTCAAGGCAGAGCTGATCGAGGCCACCGAGGCGGGTTCGCTCCCGGCCGCGGCGCCGCTCGAGTTCTCCGCCGCGTACAAGTCCGTCACGAAGAAGATCGTGCGCGGACGCATCCTCACCGAGGGCGCCCGCATCGACGGTCGTGGTCTGGCGGACATTCGTCCGCTCGACGCCGAGGTGCAGGTCATCCCGCGCGTGCACGGCTCCGCGATCTTCCAGCGCGGCGAGACCCAGATCCTCGGTGTCACCACGCTGAACATGCTCAAGATGGAGCAGCAGATCGACTCGCTGTCGCCTGTGACGAGCAAGCGCTACATGCACCACTACAACTTCCCGCCCTACTCGACCGGTGAGACCGGCCGTGTCGGTTCGCCGAAGCGTCGCGAGATCGGGCACGGCTTCCTGGCCGAGCGCGCCCTCGTGCCGGTGCTGCCGAGCCGCGAGGAGTTCCCGTACGCGATCCGTCAGGTCTCCGAGGCGCTGAGCTCCAACGGCTCCACCTCGATGGGCTCGGTCTGCGCGTCGACCCTGTCGCTGCTGAACGCGGGTGTGCCGCTGCGCGCCCCCGTCGCCGGCATCGCGATGGGCCTCGTCTCCGACGAGGTCGACGGCGAGACCCGCTACGCGGCTCTGACCGACATCCTGGGTGCGGAAGACGCTCTCGGTGACATGGACTTCAAGGTCGCCGGTACCAGCGAGTTCGTCACGGCGATCCAGCTCGACACGAAGCTCGACGGCATCCCGTCGTCTGTGCTCGCCGGCGCGCTGACCCAGGCCCGTGAGGCTCGTCTGACGATCCTCAACGTCCTGAACGCCGCGATCGACGCTCCGGACGAGATGGCGCCCACCGCGCCTCGCGTCATCAGCGTGCAGATCCCGGTCGACAAGATCGGCGAGCTGATCGGCCCGAAGGGCAAGACGATCAACGCGATCCAGGACGAGACCGGTGCGCAGATCTCCATCGAGGAGGACGGCACCGTCTACATCGGCGCGACCGACGGCCCCTCGGCCGAGGCCGCCCGCGCCCAGGTCAACGCGATCGCTAACCCCACGAACCCGGAGGTCGGGGAGCAGTTCCTCGGCACCGTCGTGAAGATCGCCACCTTCGGTGCGTTCGTCTCGCTGCTCCCGGGCAAGGATGGCCTCCTGCACGTCACCGAGGTGCGCAAGCTCGCCGGTGGCAAGCGGGTCGAGAACGTCGACGACGTGCTCTCGGTCGGCCAGAAGATCCTCGTGAAGATCACGAAGATCGACGACCGCGGCAAGCTCTCGCTCGAGCCCGTCCTGGACGACGCTCCTGCCGCTGACGCAGCACCCGCCGAGGACGCTGCAGCCGAGTAAGCGCAGCGTTCCAACGGAACCCGGGTCTCTCCGTCAGGGAGGGGCCCGGGTTCTGCGCTGTCACGGTGTGACCAAATCGTTATCGGGCGTTTCCGCGCCGTTCCCCGGATTGGTCAGGACGTTCGCTGAATTCGCTTACCCTCGAAGTACGCACCGGGGGGTGCAGATCGAGCAGGTACGCAGGTCGGCACGCACCGATCGACGCGGGGGTGAGAGAGTATGCGGTTGTTCAGCGTAGGCGCAGGAGCGTCTGAGGAACGTGCCCAGCAGGGCATCGCCGAGCATCCCTCTGCGCCCATCCCGATCGTCGGGCCAGGGATAGGGGAGACGATCCGAACCGCTCTCGGCGAGACCGGCTACGAGACGTTCCCGTTGATGCTGGGAGCTGCGGAGTTCGGCTGGAACGTCGACCTCGAGACCAGCCACGGCATCCTCGACCGCTACGTGGAGTTCGGCGGAAACGCGATCCACACGGCTGACGGCTTCTCCGGGGGTCGCAGCGAGCACATCATCGGGCAGTGGCTGCGTTCACGCGGCCAGCGCGACCGCAGCATCGTGAGTGTGCGCATCGGGGCCCACGCCGACAACCCCGGTCTGGGCTCGGTCAATCTCGTCCGCGCGGTGGAGGGGTCCCTGACGCGTCTCGACGTGGATCGCATCGATGTCGTCTACCTCGACGCCACCCTCGATGCGACCACGAACCTCGAAGACACGTTGGCGACCGTCGAATGGTTGATGGAGGCCGGAAAGATCGGTGCGCTCGGTGCGTTCGGGTTCGCGCCGGAGCGACTCGTCGAGGCGCGCATCCTTGCGTCGGCCGGCTACCCGCGCATCAAGGTGATCGATGCGCCGTACAACCTCGTCCGTCGTCAGCCGTTCGAGGGTGATCTCCGGCTCGTCGCGGGTGCGCAGAACCTCGCGGTCACGCCATCGCACGCGCTCGAGCACGGCTTTCTCTCCGGGCGCCACCGCAGCAAGGCGCTCACCTCGCGCGGCGTGCGGGGCGAGCAGCTGCGAGGGCATCTCAACCGCCGGGGCATCAAGATCCTGCGCGCTCTCGATCAGGTCGCCGACGAGGTGAGCGCTCCGGTCGCGGCGGTGTCCGTGGCTTGGTTGCTCGCCCAGCGCACGGTCGCCGCGCCGATCGTCAACGCCTTCGCCAGCGATCACGTCGATGAGCTCATGCAGGGAGCGGGCGTCTCGCTTTCGCGCAGCCAGGTCGCCGAGCTCACCCGGGCGGGAAACTGAGTATCCCTTCACCCGTGACATAGGGTGGAAGGGAGGCCCGGCGGATGCTGGCGATGAAGCGAGCGAGTTGTGACGCACTACATATATCTGGTCAGACACGGTGAACATCAGGATGCCGAGCATGGTCTCGCCGACGGACCCCTCTCTCCGAGAGGCCAGCGTCAGGCGGAACTGATCGCCGACCGTCTGTCGGGGCTTCCTCTCGATGCCGTCTGGCATTCGCCGTTGCTGCGTGCGAACGAGACGGCACGGGCGATCGCGGCACGCCTTCCGTCGGTCGACCCCGAGCCGACCGCTCTGCTCTTCGATTGCGTTCCCACGGGGATGACCGAGGAGACTCCCTCGGTGTTCGAGCCGTTCTTCGGATCCGTCACCGAGGCGGAGATCGAGGCGGGGCGGGCGCAGATGTCGGATGCCGTGAACGAGTTCCTGGTGCGCAAGACCGGCGATGTGCACGAGGTGCTCATCACCCACAACTTCGTGATCTCCTGGTTCGTCCGCGAGGTGCTCTCCGCCCCCGAGTGGCGGTGGATGACCCTCAACCAGTCGCACTGCGGTCTGACGGTGATCGCGCAGAAGCAGGGGCGACCATGGACGCTGCTCACGCACAACGACACCGGCCACCTTCCGGTGGAGCTGCGGACCGGGATCCCCGACGCGCTCCTGGTCTGAGCCACCTGCGCAGGCGCAAGATGGTGCGTCCGGCCCGCGCGCCCCGGGCCGGACGGCGTCACCCGCGAAATAGACTGGACGCATGACCACGCAGGTAGCACTCGTCGGCGGAACCGGGAAGCTCGGCACGATCATCGGTGCGGTGATCGACGAGCTCGAGGGCTTCGAGGTGAGCCGGGTGCTGACCTCATCCAGTGATCTGTCCGAACTCGACGGCGCCGACCTCGTGGTCGACGCGTCGACGCCGCAGGTCAGCATCGACGTCGTGCGCGCCGCCGTCGAGCGCGGCATCAACGTGCTGGTCGCGACCTCCGGCTGGTCGGCTGAGCGCATCGCTCTGGTGCGCCCTCTCGTCGAGGCGGCGGGCACCGGCGCGGTGTTCATCCCCAACTTCTCGCTGGGATCCGTTCTGGGTTCGGCACTGGCCGCCGCAGCTGCGCCCTTCTTCGGCTCGGCCGAGATCATCGAAGCCCA
Source organism: Microbacterium sp. STF-2 (assembly GCF_034650155.1). Classification (NCBI taxonomy): domain Bacteria; kingdom Bacillati; phylum Actinomycetota; class Actinomycetes; order Micrococcales; family Microbacteriaceae; genus Microbacterium; species Microbacterium sp. STF-2. The sequence goes on along the minus strand of NZ_JARKMW010000001.1, from coordinate 803,758 downwards.
TCGTGAGACCAAGATCGACTCGCCGAGTGGAACCGCTGTGCGCACCGCGGAACTGATCGCTGCCGCCCGTGCCGAGCAGGGGCCGGTCAGCGCACCGCACGCAGACCAGCGCGCCCGCGGGCAGCAGGTCGGCAGCGTGCCGATCCACTCGCTGCGTCGTCCCGGTGTCGTCGCCAAACAGGAGGTCATCCTCTCCGGTCCCGGCGAATCGCTCACGTTCACGCACGACACGATCGATTCGGCGCTCGCCTATGCCCCCGGCATCCGGCTCTCGGTGCCGTTCGCGGTGCAGGCCACCGGTGTGTTCGTGGGTCTCGAGCACATGATCGACATCGGCATCCGGTCGTGATGTCGCGCATCGGCGTCGCGCTGATGGCCGCGGCGCTTCTGGTCTACCTCGCGGTGGCGATCTGGCTCGCCGTGATGTTCATCTCGGTCGGCACACCCGTGTCGATCGGTATGGGGATCACGCTCCTCGTTCTGGCGCCGATCGGAGCATGGGCGCTCATCCGCGAGATGATGTTCGGATTCGGTGCCGACCGCCTTGGGCGACTTCTCGATGCGGAAGGCGGGATGCCGCCGGTTGAGACCGAACTGACCCCCAGCGGCAGGATCGCCCGCGCCGACGCGGATCCGCTCATCGCGCGGTACGCGGCCGAAGCGGATGCGGCAGGCGAGGACTGGCGGGCGCGCTACCGGTTGGGCGTGGTGCAGGATGCGGCGGGCCGCCGCAAGGACGCCAGGGCCAGCATTCGCGAGGCCATCCGTCTCGCGCCACGCCGACCCTGACGACGCACTCAGGCGAGCGTGGCCTCGAGGGTGATCTCGATTCCGGCGAGCGCCTGCGACACCGGGCAACCGGTCTTTGCGCCGTTCGCGATCTCCTGGAATGCCTCGGGCGTCAGGTTCGGGACCGTCGCGTTGACGTTGAGGTGGCTGCCGGTGATGCCGACGCCGGGCTTGAAGGTGACCGAGGCCGTCGTGTTCACGCGCTCCGGCGGGGTGCCGTTCTCGGCGAGCGCGTGCGAGAGCGCCATGCTGAAGCAGGAGGCGTGCGCGGCGGCGATGAGCTCTTCCGGGGTGGTCGTCGTGTCGCTGCCTTCGCTGCGGGCCTTCCAGTTGATCGGAAAGGTGCCGAGGTTCGACGACGAGAACGCGACGGTGCCGGATCCCTCCATGAGCGATCCGGTCCACGTGCTGGCGGCTTCGCTGGTGACGGGCATGATTCCTCCGGTTCTCGAGCTGCGGGCGCAGCGTCGACTCGTGGTCAGCCTAGCGAGCGTCCTGCCGACGCGGAACCGCGGTCAGGCGGGGGTGGCTTCGCGACCGACGACGCCCGCGCGCTGCAGCAGGAGGTAGAGCTGGCAGCCCAGGCAGAAGGCGAAGGCGGCGTTGAGGAATGCGGCGATGAATGCCGCGGACGTCGCGATCGGCAGCGCCCACGGAACACCCAGGAGGTGCAGGACGAGGCCGACACCCACGACGAAGAGCCCGACGCCCTGCGAGAACCGCGGCGGCCGCGGGTCTTCGAGCTCCGTCGGAGCGGCGAGGCGTGGACGGATCGCTGAGCGGAACAGCGTGGCCCAGGGGGCCGTCTGCGGAGAGACCAATCCCCAGAGGAACAGGAGAGCGATGACGACCGTGAGGAGGAACCCCGGGTCGAGAGCGCGCTGCAGGAGCGGGGCCGAGGAGATCGCCCACCCGGACGGAACGAATGTGGCATCGGCGAGGGGCTGGTAGGCGAACCAACCGAACGAGGCGATTCCGGTCCGGAGAGTCGAGATCCCGATCAGGGCCAGGAACGTCGCCACCAGCAGCAGGACCGCGGTGATGGCGGCGGCGAAGCGGGGGCCTCGGGGGTCGATACCTGCGGGGGTGCTCATGGGGCGCTCCGGTCTTCCGGCTCAGACGGCGGTGAGGGCTTCGGTGAGGGCGTGCCTGGTCGGCACTCCGTGGAATCTCGCGCGGACGGCACCGGCACCGTCGACCACGAAGGTCGTGGGCGTCTGGAGCACCTTGTAGCGCGCGGAGAGATCGGGCCGGTGCGTCAGATCGACCTCCACATGGGCGAGACCGTCGTGGTCGTCGGCATACGAACCGAGCAGACGTCTCACCTGTGGGCACCGCGCGCACATCTCGGTGCTGAACTGCACGAGAGTCGCGCGGGACCCGAGCTCCGAGGTGACCGCGTCCGCCGGATCGAAGCGGAGAGCACCGCCGTCCCGCCGTCGTCCGTCTCGCCGGCGCAGCACGACGCCGATGCCCGTCGCGAGCACGAGGAGTGCTGCGGCGATACCGAGGGCGAGCGCGGGTGACATGGGTCGAGGATATGTCGTGTCGAAGCGGGATCGGGTCGATGTTTCCGACGATGACGGAGGGCCCACGCGCGGAAGCGGTTCCACCCGAGGAGGCGAGCGTGACGGTATCGTGGCTGTCATGAGCGCAGCCGTCCCGACTCCTTATGAAGACCTGCTCCGCGACGTCCTGGAGACCGGCACGCATAAGTCCGATCGCACCGGGACGGGGACGACGAGCGTCTTCGGGCGTCAGATCCGCTTCGATCTGTCGAAGGGCTTCCCCCTCATCACCACCAAGCGCGTGCACTTCAAATCCATCGCGTACGAGCTCCTCTGGTTCCTGCAGGGTGATTCCAACGTCGGGTGGCTCCGCGAGAACGGGGTCACGATCTGGGACGAGTGGGCCGATGAATCCGGCGACCTCGGCCCGGTCTACGGGGTGCAGTGGCGTTCGTGGCCGACGCCGGACGGGGGGAGCATCGACCAGCTCTCCGACGTGATCGAGCAGATCCGACGCTCGCCCGACTCCCGTCGGCTCATCGTGTCTGCCTGGAACCCGGCCGACATCCCGGACATGGCGCTCGCGCCCTGTCACGCGCTGTTCCAGTTCTACGTCGCCGACGGCAAGCTCTCGTGTCAGCTGTACCAGCGCAGCGCCGACATGTTCCTCGGTGTGCCGTTCAACATCGCCTCCTACGCATTGCTGACCATGATGATCGCCCAGCAGGTCGGCCTCGAGCCCGGAGACTTCGTCTGGACGGGCGGAGACTGCCACGTCTACGACAATCACGTCGATCAGGTGCGGGAGCAGCTCAGCCGTGAGCCCTACCCCTACCCGACGCTGCGTTTCGCGCGGAAGCCCGAATCGATTCTCGACTACCGCTATGAGGACTTCCTCGTGGAGGACTATCAGCACCACGCGCCGATCAGGGCGGCGGTCGCGGTATGACCTGGGTCGGGTTGATCTGGGCCGAGGCGCACGGAGGGGTCATCGGTGCCGAGGGTGGCATGCCCTGGCACGTGCCCGAAGACCTGGCGCACTTCAAGGAGGTCACCCTCGGCGCTCCCGTGGTGATGGGGCGCAAGACCTGGGACTCGCTGCCCGAGCGATTCCGCCCGCTCTCCGGACGCGACAACATCGTGGTGACACGGCAGCAGGACTGGTCCGAAGAGGGCGCGCGGCGTGCATCCACCGTCGCCGAGGCCGTTCGCGGGCTCGACAGGGTCTGGATCATCGGCGGGGCGGAGATCTTCCGACAGGTGATCGGCGACGCCGATCGGCTGGAGGTCACCGAGCTCGACCTCGACGTCGCCGGCGACGCCTACGCACCGGCGAAGACCGGGTGGCGCCTCATCGACGAGGGGGAGTGGCTCACGTCGCGCACGGGAGTGCGGTACCGCTTCCTGGGATACGAGCGCTGATGCCCACAGCACTGATCACCGGAGCCAGCGCCGGACTGGGCGCGGAGTTCGCGCGTCAGCTCGCGCGGCGACGTGCCGACCTCGTCCTGGTGGCGAGATCAGAGGACGCGCTGGAGATGCTGGGCGCCGAACTGCGGAACGAATACGGGGTCGCGGTCGAGATCGTCCCCGCCGATCTGGCGGAAGAGGCCGGCGTCGAGAAGGTCGCCGCGCGTCTGCGCGACACGGCGGACCCCATCGACCTCTTGGTGAACAACGCCGGGTTCGGTCTTCCGCTGCAGTTCGCCGACAACGACATCGACGATGAGGTGCGTCATCTCCGTGTGCATGTGGAGGCGTCGATGCGTCTCATGCACGCGGCACTGCAGTCCATGCGTGGTCGTGGCGGTCGCATCATCAATGTGGCTTCCGTGGCCGGTTTCATCTCCCGGTCGACGTACTCCGCCTGCAAGGCCTGGCTCATCGGATTCAGCCGCTGGGCGAATGCCGAGTACACGCGCGACGGCGTCTCCGTCACGGCGCTGTGCCCCGGGTTCACGCACACGTCCTTCCACGAACGCATGGGGCTCGCGGTGGGCCAGGAGGGCGTTCCCGGCATCATGTGGTTGAACGCGCGGGACGTCGTGCGCGTCGGCCTGCGCGATGCCGCCCGTGGCAGGTCGGTCTCGGTGCCGTCGCTGCGGTACAAGGTGATCGTGGCGCTGACACGCCTCCTCCCGAGCACGCTCACCTCCCGCGTGGCGCGCCGAGGCCGCGTCTGACCGGCAGCGGTCATCTGATCGGCAGCGGTCAGTGGAACCTGCCGAGCAGGATCCCCGCCTTGGCGATCGCCGCGATGGTCTCTCCGTCGGTGATGTCGCCGTCGGCGATCATGCGCAGCACGTGCGCGAAAGGTACCCACGAGACGGCCTGGATGCCTTCTTCGGCCTGGCTCTCGGCGGCGTCGCTCCCGTTCGCGTCGTCGTCCTCAGCGACCGGGCGCAGATCGCGTGCGAGGAAGACGTGTTCGGGCGCCTCGGCGATCCCGTTCAGAGCGTGCATGGTGCCCAGGGGCGTCCACTCACCGGCTTCGAATCCGGTCTCCTCCCTGAGCTCGCGTCTCGCCGCGAGCAGGGGGTCTTCCCCGTCGCTGCCGCCAGCGGGAACCTCGACGGTCCTCCCCACGGTGTAGCGGTCGATCGTGACGAGACACACACGGTCTTCCTCGTCCACGGCGACGATGAAGACCGCGGGGTGCCGCATGGTGACGACACCGTAGATGCCGTCCGCGCCCGCTGGTCCTGTGACCCGGTCCTCCCGCACCCGGATCCACGCGTTCTCGTACTTCGTCTCGGTGCCTCGTGTGACCCATGCCATGCTTCGAGCGTAGATCGGCGACGTCTCGCGCGTCACCGCGTCCGCATGAGCGGCAGCCGAACCGATACGCTGGGTCTATGACGCACTCGGGCAACCCATTCGGGCAGGTTCTCGTCGCGCTCGTCACTCCGATGACGGCCGACGGCGAAGTCGACTGGCCCGCCGTCGAGAAGCACATCGATGACGTGATCACCGCGGGAGCGGACGGCATCGTCGTGACCGGGACGACAGGCGAGACCTCGACCCTGACGGACCCCGAGAAGCTCAAGCTCGTCGAGGTGGGCAAGTCCGTCTCCGCGGGGCGGGCCAAGATCATCACCGGCGGAGGCTCCAACGAGACAGCGCACGCGATCGAGCTCTACAAGGCCAGCGAGAAGGCCGGCGCCGACGGCATCATGATCGTCACGCCCTACTACAACAAGCCCACGCAGGCCGGCATCCTCACGCACTTCCGTCTGGTCGCCGATGCGACCGACCTCCCCGTGATCCTCTACGACATCCCGGGACGCACGGGTGTGCCCATCAAGTACGAGACCATCCTGCGTCTCGCGAAGCACCCGAACATCCTCGCCGTGAAAGACGCCAAGGGCGACTTCTCCGAGGTGAGCCGCGTGCTCAACCAGACGGATCTGATGTACTTCTCCGGAGACGACGCGAACGTGCTGCCGCACCTCGCGATCGGCGCGACCGGTCTCATCGGCGTGACGGCGAACGTCGCAGCGGCGCCGTACCGCACGATCATCGACGCGGTGAACGCCGGCGACCTCGCCACGGCGACCGCCGAGCACAAGCGCCTCGAGCCGCTCGTTCGCGCTGTGATGACCCATGTGCCCGGAACCGTTGCGGCCAAGTACATCCTGCACGGACTCGGTCGCATCTCGAGCCCGCGCGTCCGCCTTCCCCTGGTCGGTCCCGAGGAGTGGGAGGCCGCGCTCATCGAGGATGAGCTCGACCTCGTGCAGAACGTTCCCGGGGCCGATTTCTCGAACTTCCGACCCGACCGCAACGCGGCTGCGGGTGGTGCCCTGCCGAAGGTGCACGGCACGACGCGCTGAGTCGCGTCGCCATGAACGAACGGACGCGCGGAGTGTCCGACTGAGGAGACAGCATGTCCATTCCCCTGGTAGAACCGACCGCTCTCGACGAAGGGACGCTACGGGTCATCCCGATCGGCGGACTCGGCGAGATCGGTCGCAACATGACCATGTTCGAGTACGACGGCAAGATCCTGATCGTCGACTGCGGTGTGCTCTTCCCCGAGGAGCACCAGCCCGGTGTCGATCTGATCCTTCCCGACTTCGAGCCCATCCGCGACCGGCTCGACGACATCGTCGGCGTGGTGCTCACGCACGGTCATGAAGACCACATCGGCGCGGTTCCGTATCTGCTCCGGCTCAAGAGCGACATCCCCCTGATCGGCTCGGGCCTCACTCTCGCGCTGGTCGAGGCGAAGCTCAAAGAGCATCGGATCAAGGCCTTCACGCTCACGGTGAAGGAGGGGCAGCAGGAGCGGGTCGGTCCGTTCGACCTCGAGTTCGTCGCCGTCAACCACTCGATCCCCGATGCGCTTGCCGTCGCCATCCGCACACCCGCAGGAATGGTGCTCGCCACCGGTGACTTCAAGATGGACCAGCTGCCGCTGGACGGTCGGATCACCGACCTGCGTGCGTTCGCCCGCCTCGGTGAAGAGGGCGTGGACCTGTTCCTCGTCGACTCGACGAACGCCGACGTCCCCGGCTTCACCCCGACCGAGCGCTCCATCGGCCCCGTGCTCGACCAGGTGATCGCGAAGGCGCCCCGTCGCGTCATCGTCGCGAGCTTCTCCAGCCACGTCCACCGCGTGCAGCAGGTGATCGACGCCGCGCACGCCAACGGCCGCCGTGTCGCGTTCCTCGGCCGCAGCATGGTCCGCAACATGACCATCGCCGAGCAGCTCGGCTACCTCAAGGTGCCGGACGGTGTCCTCATCGACTTCAAGAAGGCGCGCGACCTGCCGGACGAGCAGATCGTCTACATGTCGACGGGCTCCCAGGGCGAGCCGATGGCCGTGCTCAGCCGCATGGCGAACATGGACCACGCGATCGAGATCAGCGAGGGTGACACCGTCATCCTCGCCTCCAGCCTCATCCCCGGCAACGAGAACGCCGTGTATCGCGTCATCGACGGACTGACCAAGCTCGGCGCGAACGTCGTGCACAAGGCGAATGCGAAGGTGCACGTCTCCGGGCACGCCGCCGCCGGTGAGCTGATCTACTGCTACAACATCCTGGGGCCGAAGAACGTCCTCCCCGTGCACGGCGAGTATCGGCACCTGATCGCTAATGCCAAGCTCGCGCAGGACACCGGTATCTCCGAGGAGAACACGATCATCGCCTCGAACGGCACCGTGATCGACCTCAAGGACGGCGTCGCGAAGGTCACCGGGCAGCTCGACCTCGGATTCGTTTACGTCGACGGCTCCACCGTCGGAGAGATCACCGATGCCGACCTCAAGGATCGCCGCATCCTCGGCGAGGAAGGCTTCATCTCCGTGATCGTGGTCGTGGACGCCGGCACCGGACGCATCATCTCCGGTCCCGAGATCCACGCGCGCGGTGTCGCCGAGGACGACTCGGTGTTCGACGACGTCACGCCGAAGATCGTCGCTGCGCTCAAGGAGGCGTCGGGCAACGGCGTCCGCGACACCCACGCACTGTCGCAGGTCGTGCGACGCACGATCGGTCGCTGGGTGAACCAGCGGCTGCGTCGCCGTCCGATGATCGTGCCGCTCGTCATCGAGGCATGACGACAGGCGAGTCGTCTCGCACTCACGGGTGAGCGTCATCCCGATGTAACACCGACGTCCTATGCTCGCGTCATGTACAGGGACTTCTCCCTTCGCAGGGCGGCGCAGACGGATGCGACGTTCCTCGGCGACATGCTCGTCGAGGCCGCCAATTGGCGCGCCGGGGGAGTGCGTCCCCGTCATGAGGTGCTGACGTCGCCCGACCACCGGCGCTACCTCGCGGGCTGGAAGCGCATGGCGGACGACGGACTGGTGGCTGCCGGCGACGACGGTACACCGGTGGGTGCGGCCTGGTACCGGGTGCTCCCGCAGAACGATCCCGGGTTCGGTTTCATCGGTGTCGCGGTCCCGGAGCTGATCATCGGTGTGCACCCGCTCTGGCGTGCCCGAGGCGTCGGGCGGGCGCTGCTGCGCGGCGTCGTGCACCTGGCGGGCTCGCAGGGGCATGCCCGGATCAGCCTGAGCGTGGAACGGGACAACTTCGCGCGCAACCTGTATCGAGCCGAGGGTTTTGCCGTGGTGAGTCAGGGCGCGACCCGCGACACGATGGCTCGCGGCACGGCGTGATCGCGCCCCTCGGATCCATGGAAAGCCGCGTCATTACGCGGAGATGTCGGCTGTTGGACGTAACGTGAGAGCATGGCCAGGAGTACCACGAAGACAGAGAGCGCGTCGACCAGCGCACCGTCGCGCCCCAAGCGGCAGACGGCTCCCAAGGCCCAGCCCGCTCGCAAGGCGCAGCCCGCTCCCAAGAAGTACATCGACGAGGCAGACAAGCCGCCGGTCGCCGTCCGGGCCTGGGTCGGGCTGGCGCACGGCGTCGGCGGACTCTTCCGCGCGTTCGGCCCCGAGACTCTCGAGAAAGACGATCGTCGCGACGGTTTTCCCTTCCTCCTCGTGCTCCTCGCCGTGCTCGGAGCGGTCAACGAGTGGTTCTTCATCGGCAACGAGGTCGCTGCGAACATCAGCGCGTATTCGGTCGGAGGGCTGATCGGGCGCGTCGCATTCGTGATGCCCGTTCTGCTGCTCCTGCTCGCCGGATGGCTCTTCCGCCACCCTTCGTCGGTTCACGACAACGGCCGCATCGGAATCGGTTTCGGGTTGTTCGTCCTGACGCTCGCCGGCTTCTGCCACGTCGCGGGGGACGGCCCTCAGCCCAAGGAGGGCATGCTCGCACTGAGCGAGTCCGGCGGACTCTTCGGATGGATGCTCGGCCAGCCGCTCAGCTACCTCACCGACATCCCCGCGTACATCGTGCTGTCGCTGCTGGCGGCGCTCAGCATCCTCATCCTCACCAAGACTCCGCCGAACCGCATCGGCGCCCGTCTCGGCGATCTCTACGCCTGGATGTTCGATGCCGAGCGTCCGGAGAAGTCGACCAAAGACTCCGCGGCGATCGACGACGCCGACAAGGTCGACGATCCCGACGTGCTGCCGTGGTGGCGGCGCAACAAGACCGGCCGCGAAGAGGACCCCGACGAAGGCACGCTCGGCTCCGACGACATCACCGCGCTGCTCACGACGTCCGACCCGACTCCCGCCTATGACCAGGCCGTCGTCGTCGAGAACCCGTACGACGCCGCCACCGAGGTGCTGTCCGACGTGAGGTCCGTCGCCGATTCGCTCGCGGAGCAGCAGACCACGGCGCTGCTCGACGACTCCTCCGACACCGGAGAGGTGCCGGAGCTTCCCGGCCTCGACGGCTTCGGCACAGAGGGGCCAGGCGACCGCGGGCCGCAGGCGCCCGTGACGCCGTACATCCTGCCCTCTCCCGGTCTTCTGGTCGAGGGGCCGCCTCCGGTGATGCGCTCCGAGGCCACCGACAAGGTGATCGAGCAGATCACCAGTGTGCTGTCGCAGTTCAAGGTGGATGCGAAGGTCACCGGCTTCTCGCGCGGCCCGACGGTCACCCAGTACGAGGTCGAGGTCGGTCACGGCGTCAAGGTCGAGAAGATCCTGCAGCTGAGCAACAACTTCGCCTACGCGGTCGCCTCGAACGACGTCCGCATCCTCTCGCCGATCCCGGGCAAGAGCGCGATCGGCATCGAGATTCCCAACGCCGACAAGGAGATGGTCGCGCTCGGCGACGTGCTGCGTTCGCCCGCCGCGCAGAAGAGCACGCATCCGATGACGATCGGCGTGGGCAAGGACGTCGGCGGCAACATCGTCATCGCGAACCTCGCGAAGATGCCGCACCTCCTGGTGGCCGGTTCCACCGGCTCCGGTAAGTCGAGCTTCGTGAACTCCATGATCACCAGCCTGCTGATGCGGGCGCGGCCCGCCGATGTGCGCATGGTCCTCATCGACCCGAAGCGCGTGGAGCTCACCAGCTACGCCGGTGTCCCGCACCTGATCACGCCCATCATCACGAACCCCAAGAAGGCGGCCGAAGCGCTGCAGTGGGTCGTGAAGGAGATGGACATGAGGTACGACGACCTCGCGTCTTTCGGCTTCCGTCATATCGATGACTTCAACCGTGCCGTGCGCGCCGGGGAGGTCGAGCTCCCGGTGGGCAGCGAGCGCGTTCTGAAGCCGTACCCGTACCTCCTGGTCGTGGTCGACGAGCTCGCCGACCTCATGATGGTCGCCCCTCGCGACGTGGAGGACTCGATCGTGCGCATCACGCAGCTCGCGCGAGCCTCCGGCATCCACCTCGTCCTCGCGACCCAGCGGCCGAGCGTCGACGTCGTCACCGGACTCATCAAGGCGAACGTCCCGTCTCGACTGGCCTTCGCCGTCACCAGTGTCACCGACAGCCGCGTCATCCTCGACAGCCCCGGGGCGGACAAGCTCATCGGTCAGGGTGACGCGCTGTTCTCGCCGATGGGCTCGTCGAAGCCGTTCCGTCTGCAGGGCGCGTGGGTCGACGAGAAGGAGATCGACGCGGTCGTCAAGCACGTCACCCGCCAGGCTCGTCCGGACTATCGTCCCGACGTGCAGGAGGCGATGGAGCCGACCAAGAAGAAGGAAGTCGACGAAGACATCGGCGACGACCTGGAACTGCTGCTCGCGGCTGCCGAGCTCATCGTCTCGTCGCAGTTCGGATCGACCTCGATGCTCCAGCGCAAGCTGCGGGTCGGCTTCGCGAAGGCCGGTCGCCTCATGGACCTGCTGGAGTCACGTGAGATCGTCGGCCCGTCCGAGGGCTCCAAGGCGCGCGACGTGCTGGCCACGGCCGAGCAGCTCCCACAGGTGATGGCGAAGCTGCGCGGTGACGACGTTCCGACGTCGCCGCCCGCTTCCGCCGCCCCTGTCGCTCCGCCGGTGCCACCCCTGCCCCAGACGCACGATCCGATCGCTGCCCAGTATGAGGGGCTTCCCGAGGTGGAGGCCGAGGGCGACGAAGACGCCTGGGGCCTGACGGGACGCGACTGATGGCCATCCCGCGGCAGCTGCCCAACGCCATCACCGTCGCGCGCATCCCGCTGGCGGTCGTCTTCTTCGTCCTGTTGCTGCTGGGCGGAACCTACGGCCTCGCCGAGCCCGGCCTCCGGTGGACGGCCGCGGTCATCTTCATCGTGGGGATCTCCACGGACTGGGTCGACGGCTACCTCGCGCGCAAGTACGACATCGTCAGCGATTTCGGCAAGCTCTGGGATCCCATCGCCGACAAGATGCTCACGGGGGCCGGGTTCATCGGACTCGCCATCCTCGGCGAGGTCGGCTGGTGGATCGTCGCCCTCATCCTCGTGCGCGAGTGGGGGATCACGTTCCACCGGCTCATGGTCGCCAGCGAGCATGTCGTCGCTGCGGCCTGGATGGGCAAGATCAAGACGGCGTTCCAAGGTGTGGCGCTCGGCTGGGCGTTGCTTCCGCTGCACTATTTCGTCGGTCTCGACGCATGGACGTTGATCACCTTCATCCTCATGCTCATCGTCCTGGTGCTCACGGTCGCGAGCGGTATCGACTACATCGTTGCGCAGGTCCGCGGCTCGCGCCGGAAGTCGTGAGCGACGCGGCTGCTGCCGTCCTCGCGGCGCTGGGTCGACGGGGATGGACGCTCGGAGTCGCGGAGTCGCTGACCGGCGGCGCCCTGTGCGCCGACCTGGTCTCGGTTCCCGGCGCGTCCACAGTGCTGCTCGGCGGGGTGGTGGCGTACGCGACGCCGGTGAAGGCGTCGGTGTTGGGCGTCGACGCGGATCTTCTCGCCGTGCACGGGCCGGTGCATCCGCAGGTCGCGCTGCAGATGGCAGACGGAGTGAGGAGTGTCGTGCGCGTCGGCGGCTCGCCGGCCGATGTCGGGGTGTCTACGACGGGAATCGCCGGTCCGGATTCCCCCGACGGGCAACCGGTCGGCACGGTGCACATCGGCGTGGTGACGCCGGCGGCGATGAGGACGACGGCCTTCCGTTTCCTCGGAGATCGCGACTCGATCCGCGCGCAGACGGTCGCGGCAGCGCTCGAAGAACTGTGCGCGATGCTGGCGGAATAGCAGGACCGCCGGGGTGGTTATCTCTGATGTGCTCACACTTAAACCACAGAGCGCAGGGGTAGATTCTGTGCATGCCAGGGGTACTAGACTGGCTGTCTCATCGGGGGAGACCTCGAACGATCACATGGGGAGGAGGTTCCGATGATTCTTGTACGACAGGAAATCGGCGATGTGCTGAGGGACTTCCGCCTGCAGAAGGGGCGCACCCTCCGGCAGGTCGCAAGCAAGGCGTCGGTTGCGCTCGGCTACCTCAGCGAGGTCGAGCGTGGGCAGAAGGAGGCGTCGAGCGAGATCCTCGCTTCCGTCGCCGACGCGCTCGACGTTCCCATTTCAACGATCATGCGCGAGGTCGGAGACCGCATCTCGGTGCTTGAGGGCATCCAGGTCTTCCCGGACGTCGTTCCCGACGACCTCGTCGCGTCGATCGAACCTCAGCTTTCGCTGCACTGATCCCCGGTCGGGGAAGCCATGCGTCGTAGTGAGTTCCTTCGCGCCGTCGAGACCGAGTTTCAGGCGCGCGCGTCCTCTCTGGTGAACGACCTGACGCTCAGCGCTGTCGGCGGTCGAACCGCGCTCGAGGCGCTGGCCGAGGGAACCCCACCACGCGACATCTGGTTGGCGTTGTGCGTCGAGATGGACGTTCCGGAGAACAGGCGACACGGCGTCGGTCGGCAGGAGCCGCGCGGACGCTGAGTCGTTCGTCGATCTCCGATGCCTACGGGAAACGACCTGAGATTCACGGCGTGTCGTCGAAGATCTGTTCGAAGCGGGCGTAGTCTTCTGCACAAGTGGTTCAGGGAATCTGTTCTGCACGGTATGTGAGCTCTCCGCGTCGATGTCGGTGGCCTCTCCTACGGTGGAAAACAAGCCGAAGAGCCATTACGCCTTGTCGGAGAGTTTCTCCCAGCCGGGAGAGCCGCGACAGCCTACAGGCGGCATCACGCGCGCAGAAGGAGCACATCATGCCATCACCCGCCGACCGCGAGAAGTCCCTCGAGACCGCCCTCGCCCAGATCGATCGCCAGTTCGGAAAGGGCTCGGTCATGCGGCTGGGCAGCGATGAGCGCGCCCCCGTGGCGGTCATCCCCACCGGCTCCATCGCCCTCGACGTCGCTCTCGGCGTCGGAGGCCTCCCGCGTGGTCGAATCGTCGAGATCTACGGACCGGAGTCCTCAGGTAAGACGACCCTCACCCTGCATGCGATCGCGAACGCTCAGCGCGCAGGCGGAATCGCCGCGTTCATCGACGCCGAACACGCGCTCGACCCCGACTACGCCGCGAAGCTCGGCGTCGACATCGACGCGCTCCTGGTGTCGCAGCCCGACACCGGTGAGCAGGCCCTCGAGATCGCCGACATGCTCGTGCGCTCGGGAGCCATCGACCTCATCGTCATCGACTCCGTGGCGGCGCTCGTGCCCCGCGCCGAGATCGAGGGCGAGATGGGCGACTCGCACGTCGGTCTGCAGGCGCGACTCATGTCGCAGGCGCTGCGTAAGCTCACCGGTGGCCTGAACCAGACCAACACGACGATGATCTTCATCAACCAGCTTCGCGAGAAGATCGGCGTCTTCTTCGGCTCGCCCGAGACGACCGCCGGTGGTAAGGCGCTGAAGTTCTACGCCTCGGTCCGCATGGACATCCGTCGTATCGAGACCCTCAAGGACGGAACCGACGCCGTCGGAAACCGCACCAGGGTCAAGGTGGTCAAGAACAAGATGGCGCCGCCGTTCAAGCAGGCCGAGTTCGACATCCTCTACGGCGTCGGCATCTCCCGTGAGGGCAGCCTGATCGACTTCGGCGTCGAGCACGCCATCGTGAAGAAGTCGGGCTCGTGGTACACCTACGACGGTGACCAGCTGGGCCAGGGCAAAGAGAACGCGCGCACCTTCCTGTTGAACAACCCCGATATCGCGCTGGCGATCGAGACGCAGATCAAGCAGAAGCTCGGTATCGGCGGCCCCGCTTCGGTACCGGCAGCTGCAGACGAGCTCGCTGAGCGTCGTCCGGCCTGATGAACGACACGCGTGGGGGCGATCCCGACCGGATCGCCCCCATCATCCCCCTCTTCGGCGGTGGGTCGAAGAAGCAAACGCACACGCCGCCGCCTCGCCTGGCGGAAGGCGACGACCAGTCGACGGACGATCCCCGCGCCAGCGACGCGGCGGTCTGGCGCACGACCTGGGATGCCCCTCCGGACAGTGCCTCGCACATCGACGCGTCCGACGCGGGTACTCCCAGCGATCGTCATCCCGCGCGGGGGATCAGGGGCAGTTCCGCCACAGCGTCGACGCGCCCGACGAAGTCCGCTCCTCACCTTCGCGCACTCGGCGGCGGAGAGAGCGACGATGCCGGCGCCGACGAGAAGGCATCGTCGGACGAGGTGCGTGTGGCCGCGGAGGAGTCTCTCGTCCGTAAGCTGCGGGCGCGATCGTTGTCCATCTCGGAGGCCCGACAGGTCCTGCGAGGCGTCGGCCTCGACGGTGCGGTCGTCGACGAGGTGATCGATGACTTCTCCCGTCGCGGCTATCTCGACGACGCCGCCCTCGCCGCCGTGCTGGTGACATCGGGCGTCGAGCGGAAGGGACAGGGACGGGTCGCGTTGTCTCGCGCACTCGCGCAGCGCGGCATTCCGCGCGATGTGGTCGACGGTGCTCTCGATGAGTTGCCGGACGACGATGACGATCGCGCGCTGGAGTTCGCTCGCGGCAAGGCGCGGTCGATGAGCCGGCTCGATCACGACACGGCTCTGCGGCGGCTGGTAGGCCAGCTCTCACGACGCGGCTACAACGGAGCCGTGGCGATGAAAGCCGCGAAGGCTGCGCTGCGGGAGAACTCCTTCGGAGGTTCCACGTCCGGGGTCCGATTCGTCGACTCGGACTGATGCCGGGACGCCGCGACAGCTCAGCAACGGCTCGTACAATGGGGAGATCATGACTATCCCGCGCAGCGAACCGACGATCATCGGCGCGTCGTCGGCAGCCGTCGACGACGACGGACGACAGCGATCGTATGAAGTGCGCACCTTCGGGTGCCAGATGAACGTGCACGACTCCGAGCGGCTCTCGGGCTCGTTGGAGAGCGCCGGCTATGTGAGAGCCGTCGACGGTGACGAGGCCGACGTGGTGATCATCAACACCTGCGCCGTCCGCGACAACGCGGCAGGCAAGCTGTACGGCACCCTCGGGCACCTCGCTTCCGTCAAGCGTCGCAAGGAAGGCATGCAGATCGCCGTCGGCGGCTGCCTGGCGCAGATGGACAAGCAGGCCGTGCTCGACAAGGCGCCCTGGGTCGACGTGGTGTTCGGCACGCATAACATGGGCTCATTGCCGGGTCTGCTCGAGCGCGCGCGACACAACGGCGATGCCGAGCTCGAGATCCTCGAGTCGCTCGAGGTCTTCCCCTCGACGCTGCCGACCAAGCGCGACTCGGCGCACAGCGGCTGGGTCTCGATCTCGGTCGGCTGCAACAACACCTGCACCTTCTGCATCGTTCCGAGCCTGCGCGGCAAAGAGAAGGATCGTCGCCCCGGCGACATCCTGAACGAGATCCGTCTCCTGGTCGAAGACGGCGCGATCGAGGTCACGCTTCTCGGCCAGAACGTCAACTCCTACGGGGTCGAGTTCGGTGACCGTCAGGCCTTCGGCAAGCTCCTGCGCGCGGCCGGCGACATCGAGGGGCTGGAACGGATCCGGTTCACGAGTCCCCACCCCGCGGCGTTCACCGATGACGTGATCGACGCCATGGCCGAGACGCCGAACGTGATGCCGCAGTTGCACATGCCGCTCCAGTCAGGGAGCGACCGCATCCTCAAGGCGATGCGCCGCTCCTACCGGAGTGAGCGTTTCCTCGGGATCCTCGAGCGGGTTCGTGCCCGCATCCCGAATGCCGCCATCACCACGGACATCATCGTCGGGTTCCCCGGTGAGACCGAAGACGACTTCGAGGACACGATGCGGGTGGTCGAGCAGGCGCGTTTCTCCAGCGCGTTCACCTTCCAGTACTCGATCCGCGAGGGCACACCCGCGGCGACGATGGAGGATCAGGTCCCTAAGGAGATCGTGCAGGCCCGCTACAACCGCCTGATCGCTCTGCAGGAACGTATCTCGCTGGAGGAGAACCAGAAGCAGGTCGGCCGTGAGATCGACGTGCTGGTCGCGACCGGCGAAGGCAAGAAGGATACCGAGACACACCGCCTCACGGGACGCGCCGAAGACAACAGGTTGGTGCACTTCGAGGTGACCCCGGGGTCCGAGCTGCCTCGCCCCGGAGACGTGGTCACCGTGACCGTGACACACGGCGCCCCGTTCCATCTGCTCGCCGACGATCCGACGGGCGCGCCCCTGAAGATCCGTCGGACCCGCGGCGGCGACGCGTGGGATCGATCGCAGTCGGAATCGTGCGCAGTCCCCGCCTCTGTCGGCGACGGTGCGCCGAAGGCCGTGTCGCTCGGTCTGCCCACGCTGCGCGTGGGCGTGTGACCGGACGGAACGTGCCAGCGCCACGTCTCTGGGCGATCGTCGGGGCGACCGGCACCGGTAAGAGCGATCTCGCGATCGAGCTGGCCGAGACGCTGCGTGCGGAGGGAAACCCCGCCGAGGTCGTGAACGCCGATGCCATGCAGCTCTATCGCGGGATGGACGTCGGCACCGCGAAGGTCTCGATGACGGAACGCCGGGGCGTCCCGCACCACCTCTTCGACGTACTCGACGTCGACGAAGATGCGGCTGTCGCGTGGTACCAGCCGAGAGCTCGTGAGGCGATCGAAGAGATCCACCGCGGGGGAGGAGACGCGATCCTCGTCGGCGGATCCGGTCTCTATGTATCGAGTGTCGTCTACGACTTCCGATTCCCTCCGCGCGACCCGGAACTGCGGGATCGTCTCGAACAAGAGCTCGAGACCCGAGGGGCCGCGCATCTGCTCGAACGTCTGCGAACTCTCGACCCGCAAGCGGCTACTCGCGTCGATCCACAGAATCCGCGCCGCATCATCCGTGCGCTCGAGGTCCTCAAGCAGGGGAGCGAGACGCACGGTGCCTCGCTTCCGGAGAAGCCTGTCCTGTGGCATCCGCATACTCGTCTCATCGGTCTGCATGTGGACCGCCCCTCTCTCGTGGAGCGGCTGGACTCCAGGGTCGAGCGCATGTGGAAGGGCGGCCTCCTCGCCGAAGTCGAGGATCTTCGTGCGCACGGGCTCGAGCGTGGAGGAACGGCTCCTCGCGCGATCGGGTACGCGCAGGCCCTGGCCCAGCTCGACGGCGGCCTCACGGAGCGTGAGGCGATCGCACAGACCCAGGCGCTCACGAGACGCTATGCGCGACGCCAGGTGTCCTGGTTCAAGCGGTATCCCGACCTGGAGTGGTGGGAGGCTCCGGTGCGGGCCGTGACGCTTCTCCACGCCTGATCTCGATGTCGGAGGGTGCTGCGAAGCTGGCCGGATGACGACGCACTTCTACACGGCCTCCAGCCTCGACGGGTTCATCGCCACCGAGGAGCACTCATTGGACTGGTTGCTCACACAGGACATCGACCAAGACGGACCGATGGCGTACACGGGTTTCGAGCGGAGCATCGGCGCTCTGGCGATGGGGTCCTCCACCTACGAGTGGGTGATGCGCCATGAAGAGGGCCGCTGGGGGTACACCCAGCCCACGTGGGTGTTCACCCACCGTCGACTCGACCTCCCGAAGGAGGGCGATGTCCGACTGACGCAGGCCGACATCCGCACGGTGCACGCGGAGATGGCGCAGGCGGCGGGTGGGAAAGACCTCTGGGTCGTGGGCGGCGGAGACCTGGCGGGGCAGTTCGCCGACGCCGGCCTGCTCGATGAGGTGTGGGTGCAGTACGCACCCGTCACACTCGGCTCGGGAGCCCCGTTGCTTCCGCGCAGACTCGACCTCGAGTTGATCGAGGTGGCGCGAAACCGGAACTTTCTCTGCGGTCGGTACCGGCTCGCGCGGGACGGAGAAGTCCGCGACGATCTCTAGACTGGACCCATGGTCGCATTCACCAAGGGGCACGGCACGGGCAACGATTTCATCATCATCGCTGACCCGGACGGTGAGCTCGACCTCACCGTCGAGCAGGTCGCCGTGCTCTGCGATCGTCACTTCGGCATCGGTGCAGACGGAATCCTCCGCGTGGTGAAGTCGTCGGCGATTCCCGACGGTGCGGCTGCACTCGACGAAGAGCCGCAGGCGGAATGGTTCATGGACTACCGCAATGCCGATGGATCGGTCGCCGAGATGTGCGGGAACGGCGTCCGCGTGTTCGCCCACTATCTCGTGCGCTCCGGCCTTGCGGCGATCGAACCCGGCTCGACCTTGCCGATCGGCACGCGGGCGGGAGTGCGCGATGTCACCCGAAGCGCGACGGGATATCAGGTCGACCTCGGCCGGTGGAAGCTCTCCGGGGACGACCCGCTCGTTCGAGTGGACGGCCTGTCTGTCACCCGTCCAGGTCTCGGAATCGACGTCGGGAATCCGCACGTCGTGGTGGCGCTCGCGTCGGAGGCTGAGCTCGCGTCCCTCGAGCTCCACCGTGCGCCCGGCCTCGACCCGCTGCTGCCCGCGGGAGCCAACATCGAGTTCGTCGTACCCGGCGAACCGCTCGTGCGCGACGGTATCGGACATGTGAGCATGCGTGTCTATGAGCGCGGGGTCGGAGAGACTCTGAGCTGCGGCACGGGCGTCGCGGCGACGGCCCTGGCAGTGCGCTACTGGGCGGGCGAGAACGCTCCGAGCAACTGGCAGGTCGAGGTGCCCGGGGGGACGCTCGGCGTTCGAATGTTCCCGGCGGAAGACGGTGAGCACGTCGCTCTCTCCGGGCCGGCTCAGCTCGTGTTCCAAGGCGAGGTCGACCTCGCCTGAGGTCCTGACCGTCGGCTTCGTCAGGCCCGCATCGGCCTCATCCGAGAATGATCGGCTCCGTCGGCGGGTTTCCGTGCTTGCGCACTTTCAGGATGCGATAGCCCTTGCCCGTAGCGGTGCGGAAGACGCTGTAGCCGGGCTGGAAGGTCGATCCGATCCACCGCTGGAGCGAATCCGCACCGAGATTGCGCTGCACGACCAGCCAGGCATCGCTGCGCTCGTCGAGGCGCGGGATCCATCGCTCCAGAAGGCCGTGGAGTTCGTTCTTCCCAACGCGGATCGGCGGATTCGATCGGATCGTACGGAATGAGACGTGCTCGGGAACATCGTCGGGCAGGGATGCGTTGACATTGGTGAGCCCGAGAGCTGCGGCGTTGCGACGCACCAGATCGAGGGCACGCTCATTCACGTCGACGGCCCACACCGTCGCATGGGGAGCGGCCAGGGCCATCGACAATGTCACCGGACCCCAACCGCTGCCGAGGTCGAGAAGATCGCCGCCCGGGGGTACCGGGGGCATGTTGGCGAGGAGCACTGCAGTGCCGGCGTCGAGACGATCCGGGCTGAAGACCCCACCGGCGGTGGTGACTTCGAGCTCTCGACCCGCGAGTGATACGCGGATCTTACGCAGATTCTCGGGGCTTGCCGGGGCCGCAGTGAAGTAGTGATCTGACCCCATACGGTGAGCGTACCGGACAGCGCGGGCTAAGGTTAAGGCTCGCAACAAATCCCAGAGACAAGGAACGGATGACGGAGACCACCACACCCTCCACCGACGACCACACGGTCGATCGTGTACTCGCGAACGCGGAGAAGCGCTCGGACGTCCACCTCTTCGGCGCCGCACAGGCGCTGCAGGACGAATCGACGGCATCGCACGCGAGTACGGACGGCGCGCAGTGGGATCTCGAAGACCGACATGCTCTTCGACGCGTCGGTGGACTCTCGACAGAGCTCGAGGATGTCACCGAGGTCGAGTACCGGCAGTTGCGACTCGAGAACGTCGTACTGGTGGGCGTCTACCCCCAGGGGGCGCAGGAAGATGCCGAGAACTCGCTGCGGGAACTCGCCGCTCTGGCGGAGACCGCCGGCGCCGTCGTGCTCGACGGTGTCCTGCAGCGCCGCCCGCACCCCGACGCCGCGACATACCTCGGCCGCGGGAAGGCCCAGGAGCTCAAAGACATCGTCGCCGCTGTCGGGGCCGACACCGTCATCGCCGACACCGAGCTCGCGCCGAGCCAACGACGCGCTCTCGAGGACGTCGTCAAGGTCAAGGTCATCGACCGCACCACCGTGATCCTCGACATCTTCAGCCAGCACGCGAAGAGCCGAGAAGGCAAGGCCCAGGTCGAGCTCGCCCAGCTCGAGTATCTGCTGCCTCGTCTTCGCGGTTGGGGTGACTCGATGAGTCGCCAAGCCGGTGGTCAGGTCGGCGCCGGCGGCGCAGGCATGGGCTCGCGCGGTCCCGGTGAAACCAAGATCGAACTCGATCGCCGACGGATCCGCACGAAGATGGCTCTGCTTCGACGCCAGATCCGAGACTTCGGCCCTGCCCGCGACGCCAAGCGCGCCGAGCGCAAGCGGAACACGATTCCTTCCGTCGCGATCGCCGGATACACGAACGCCGGCAAGTCGAGTCTGCTCAATGCGCTGACCAGCGCTGGCGTCCTGGTCGAGAATGCCCTGTTCGCGACGCTGGATGCGACCGTGCGTCGTACGGAGACGGAGGACGGTCGCGTCTACACGCTCACGGACACCGTCGGGTTCGTGCGCAATCTCCCGCATCAGCTCGTCGAAGCGTTCCGGTCGACCCTGGAAGAGGTCGGCGAGGCCGACGTCGTGCTCCACGTCGTCGACGGTTCGCATCCCGACCCGGCGGGTCAGCTGCAGACCGTGCGCGACGTGCTCGGGGATGTCGGCGTCCGTGACCTTCCGGAGATCGTCGTCTTCAACAAGGCCGATCTGATCGCGGAGGACGAGAGGCTCGTGCTCCGAGGCCTTCAGCCGCACGCCCACTTCGTGTCGTCGCGGTCGGGCGAGGGAATCGCGGAACTGCGCGCAGCCGTCGAAGAAGCGCTCCCGAAGCCCGCCGTCGAGGTGCATGCCGTGATTCCGTATGACCGCGGCGATCTCGTGGCAGCGATCCACGAGTCGGGCATGCTCCTCTCCGTGGACCATCGAGAGGATGGCACCGCGGTGCATGCACGCGTGTCAGAGCGTCTCGCCGCGGAACTGGCTCCTTTCACCGCCCACGGCTGAACGCGACTATCGCGCGAGGAACCGCGCCTCCACCGTTGCGGAGATGACGATCTCCTCGGGCTCGTACTCCATGGCCGGTGCCGAGTCGGCGGCGAACGCCACACCTCCACGCGCTTTGAGCATCGGAGCCCCAGGTGACGGCTGTCCGCTGGAGATGAGGCCGGTATCGGCGATCTCCAGCGGCGTGACCTCACCGAGGCCGAGCGCGCCCGCGTAAGCCTCGGCTCGGGTCACGGCGACACCGACAGCGTCCGCCGCCACATCGCGCTCGATCCGCGTGCGTGTCTCGGGCGTGAGGTGCCAGTCCACCCCGCCGACCTCGACGCCGTCCCAGGGGGAGATGTCGGAGACCCACAGCGAGAGCTCGGATGCTTCCGCGAAGGTGGCGGTGTAGTCGATGCTGGCGTAGTAGACGGGGGCGAGGCGCTTGCCCTCGCTGCTCCAGGGGCGTTCGGCGCGCACCGAGAGCCGCTTGCTGGTCCAGTCGACGACGCTGCCGGCGTCTGCGCGCTCGGTGATGCTCGCGCGCACCGGCTCGGCGAGCCGCATCACGTTCTCGACGACCGTGGTGCGCTCGGGGCCCTCGGCGCGTACCCCGACACGGATGGTGGCGCGCTCCGGCGCGACTCGCGCTTCATGCTCGCCGCGGACGGTGACGGTGACTTCGCTCATGGGGCGACTCTACGCCAGCGGCTGGACCCGCCGTGGAATGGCGTGGCGGCGGAGAACGTTGTAGTCTGTGATGCTCGGGTGTTCCTCACCCGGGATGGTAATTCCACAGTGTGACAGCGGCTCCTTCGAGAGAAGGACCACGGGGCTGATCGGTTTCGACAGCGCCTGTGAATCCACGAGAAGCGGGCCGAGGATGCAGAGTTATCTCGTAAACGCTCTCTGCAAAACAATAGTTGCCGAAACCAAGCGCAACGACTTCGCCCTCGCTGCATAAGCGAGCCCGATAGTCCGTCAGGCCGTATGTGATTCCGATACGGATTCTGGCGTCATCTAGGAATCTTGCTGCGTGATGGCGTCTGGACGTCACGTGGGACTCTTCCCAGGCTGGGCTCGTCGACTTAGGTGTCTGTGACAAAGGTCGGAGCCGAGCAGAACGTCTTCACAGACTGCGCCCGGAGAAGGCGTGGAGACTCAGCGTTGGACGGGGGTTCGATTCCCCCCAGCTCCACCATGTCGCTGTCACACAGGAATGAGGCCCGCCTCCCCAGTGATCACTAGGGAGGCGGGTCTTTTCATGTCCGCTCAGACGCCTGGATGCCGATGTCGTGGACCTATATTGAAGTCTGTGGACACGACCCCCGCAGACGTCTCAACCGGTCTCACGCACGCTCAGGTCTCCGAACGCGTCGCCGCCGGAAAGACGAACGCCTTCGTTGCCGACACGAGTCGCAGCGCCTGGAGCATCGTGCGAGCGAACGTCTTCACGCTCTTCAACGGCATCGTCTTCGCCTGCTTCTTCGTGCTGTTCCTGGTCGGACGCTGGCAGGACGCACTCTTCGGACTCGCCGCGTTCGCGAACGCGATCATCGGATGCGTGCAGGAGTTCCGGGCGAAGTCGGCGCTCGATCGTCTGGCGCTGATGAACGCGCCGCGTGCGCTCGTGCTGCGGGACGGCGAGGAGGCGGAGATCACGCCCGGAGAGGTCGTCCTCGACGACGTCCTCGTGCTCCGCGCCGGCGAGCAGGTGCCGGCCGACGCGCGGGTTCTCGCGTCGCGCGGGCTCCAGATCGACGAGTCGATGCTCACCGGGGAGTCGGACCCGGTCGAGAAGCAGCCCGGCGACGATGCGCTGTCCGGAGCCGTGGTCGTCGCAGGGGAGGGGACCGCGATCGCGACCCGCGTGGGCGCCGATTCCTACGCGAACCACTTCGCCGGGGAGGCGAAGCGTTTCTCCCTCGTCTCGAGTGAACTGCGCACCTCGGTCAACCGGGTGCTGAAATGGGTGAGTTGGATCATCGGCCCCGTCGGCCTGCTCGTCCTGAACGCGCAGATCATCGTGCTCGGCGGCTACACGACCGTGTTCTCGAACGGCGCGTGGGTACAGGCGGTGGTGAACACGATCGCGTCGTTGACGGCGATGATCCCGCTGGGCCTGGTACTCATGACGAGCATCGCCTTCGCCGTCGGAGCCTCACGACTCGCACGCCGGCAGGTTCTGGTGAACGAACTACCAGCTGTGGAAGGCCTCGCGCGCGTCGACGTCATCTGCCTCGACAAGACCGGCACGCTCACCGTCGGGGAGATCGGCTTCGACGAGGCACATCGCCTCCACGGCCTCGCCCCGGAACAGGCAGAGGACGCGGCGGCGGCGCTTGCCTGGTATGCCGCGGCGCCCGATGCGAACGCGACAGCACGGTCGATGCGGACGGCCTACCCGGTCGCCTCGCCACTCGTCGTGTCGGGGTACATCCCGTTCTCATCTGCACGAAAATGGAGTGCGGCGTCGTTCACCGGCATCCCGGGGACCTGGGTGATGGGAGCACCGGAGATGGTGTTCGGCGATGCGGCCACATCGGCGGAGACGGAGCTGGGGCGCACCGTGACGGCACTCGCCGAGACGGGCCGCCGCACTCTCGTGCTCGGCCACGCGCACGCGGCGCTCTCGGACGCCGACGTCGACTCCGAGCGGCTCCCTGACGGACTCGCGGCCATCATCGTGCTCACCTTCCGCGAGCAGGTGCGCCCCGACGCCGCTCAGACACTCGCCTATTTCGGGCGCCAGCAGGTGGGCATCCGCATCATCTCCGGCGACAACCCGCGTACGGTGGCGGCCATCGCCCGAGAAGTCGGTCTCGACGTGGCCGACGGCTTCGATGCCAGAGAGCTTCCCGATGATGACGCCCAGCTCGCCGACGTGCTCGACCAGCACACGGTGTTCGGGCGCGTCACCCCCGAGCAGAAGAAGCGCATGGTGACGGCGTTGCAGAGCCACGGACACACCGTCGCGATGACCGGAGACGGTGTCAATGACGCCCTCGCGATCAAGTCCGCGGATATCGGCATCGCGATGAACTCGGGCTCGCCGGCCACGAAGGCCGTTGCAAGGCTCGTGCTGCTCGACGGACAGTTCTCGCACCTGCCGGACGTCGTCGCCGAGGGGCGCCAGGTCATCGCGAACATCGAGCGCGTGTCGATGCTGTTCCTGAACAAGACGGTCTACGCGACACTGCTCGCGATCATCTTCGGGGCGTTCCTCCTCGAGTTCCCGTTCCTGCCGCGACAGCTCTCCATCACGGACGGCCTCACGATCGGCATCCCCGCCTTCTTCCTCGCGCTCATGCCGAACGCGGCGCGCTACGTGCCGGGTTTCCTCCGACGGTCTTTGAGTTTCGCGATCCCGTCGGGCATCGTCGTCGCGCTCGGGCTGACCTGGTACACGTTCGTCGCGCGTGGACTCGGTGTGCACGAGGAGCAGCTGCGCACGGGCGCCACCGTGATCCTGGCCGTCGTCGGCATCTGGATTCTGGCGGTCCTCGCCCGCCCGCTCAACCGGTTCAAGGTGGCGGTCGTCGGGGCGATGTTCATCTTCCTCATCGCAGTGTTCACGATCCCGCTCGCTCGCGAGTTCTTCGTGCTCGTCGACCCGGGGGAGGACCTCGCCGTCGCGCTCACCGGGATCACGATCGTGATGGTCGCGGCCATCGAAGTTGTGCGCTTCGTGCATCGCCGTCTGGTGCTGACGGTGCCGACGAGGAACGCTCCACGCGTGACGACGTCCTCCTCCACGGTGCCCGTCTCCTCGTCGGCCCCCGTCGCCACGGTGATCACCACGGTGGTCGCCGTGCTCGCATACGTCTTCGGCGCGCTGGCGACGGGCTTCGGGATACTGGTGTTCCTGGGACGCTACGACCCGGACGTGAGCGCCTCGGCCTTCTCGCTCACCGGTGCCGCCATCGCCCTGTTCGGTCTTCTGGTCTTCGCCGTCGCCGCCGGGGTCCGCCGCGGAAGCGGGCTCTCCCGCCTCATGCTCACGATCTTCCTCGGCATCGCGATCGCGTTGAGTGCGGTCGTCCTCGTGTTCGGAGACCGCTGGGACTGGGGAGCGGCCTTGACGGTCGCGTTCGCGGCCGCGATCATCGTGCTGCTGTGGACGCCACCGGTCTCCCGCACCTTCGGGCGGATACTCGAGAGTTCGATGGGGTCGGGTCGCCCCTGACGGAGATCGACCCCGACGGGAGTCGACGAGGGATCTAACGCGGCCACTCGATCAGGATGAGCCCCTGGCGCGTGTCCGCGAGGCGCACCCATCCGTCGCCGAAGAGATACGTCATGCCGTAGCCGTCTTCGTCCGTGCCCATGGCGTATCGGGCGTCTTCGGTGAAGTAGACGCCGTCAGGGCCGTCTTCCCGTTTCCAGCCCTCGGCGAGGAGTGCGGCCTGTGCCGCTGCGGCATCGGAGTCGTCGACCGGAGACCAGCCGTACAGCTGCCCATGGTCGGATCCGACGGTGTAATCGGCCCAGAAGCACAGCAGCCCCTCGGTCAATTCGACACCCCCGACGACGAACTCCTTCGTCTCGGCGGTCCAGCCGGCATCGGCGAGAGCGGTGACCGTGCCGGCCGAGATCATCGACTCGCAGGTGAGTTCCGTTTCGGCCGGCTCCGGCGTCGGCGAGGTCACCGGCACGGAGGACGGCGTCGGCTGCGGACTGCCGGCATCGGGCGTGGGCGACGTGCGCGGCTCCGGAGCGGCGCACGCGGTGAGGGCTCCGACGAGCAGCAGGACGCCCGCGGCTGCGGACATGATGCGGAAATTCATCGCGGGGGCCTCGTGGTTCGATCAGTTCTGCATCAGGGTGAGGAAGTCGTCGTGAAGGGTGCCGTTGGTTGCGAGTGTCGAGCGGGCGGAGATCGTCTCGACACCGTCGACGTCGGTCATGCGCCCGCCGGCCTCGCGGACGATCGGGACGGCCGCTGCGATGTCGTACTCCTTGACGTCGAACTCGGCGACCATGTCGATGCGTCCTTCGGCGAGGAGCATGTACGAGTAGACGTCCCCATAGGCCCGGTCTCGCCAGACACGCCCGGCCACGGCCAGCAGCGTGTCGAGGCGCCCCGCCTCCGACCACTGCGCGATGCTCTGGAAGCTCACGCTCGCGTCGTCGAGCGAGGAGACCGACGACGTCCGGAGCCGACGCGGTTCGCCCTCGAGCGTGGTCCAGGCGCCTCCGCCGGCCGATGCCCACCAGCGCCGTCCGAGCGCCGGCATGCTCACCACTCCCACCTGGGGGACGCCGTCGATAGCCAGCGCGATCATCGTGCCCCACAGCGGGACGCCACGAAGAAAATTGGCCGTTCCGTCGATCGGGTCGATGATCCACTGACGCTGGGTACTGCCCTGCGCGCCGAACTCCTCGCCGAAGATGCCGTCTTCCGGCCGCTCGGTTTCGAGGATGCTGCGGATCGCACGTTCCGTCGCGAGATCGGCGTCCGTCACATGGGAGTTGTCGGCCTTCGTCGAGATCTCGAGGTCGGACGCGTCGAACCGGGGGAGCGACTGGGCATCGGCGGCATCGGCCAGGCGGAGTGCGAGGTCGAGGTCGTGCCGCAGGCTGTCGGGGGAGGTGGTCACGGTCTAAGAATACTGGCCGGATCGACGGGGCCGGAGGGTCGAAAGACCATGTTTCGCCGCCCGCCCGGCGGCGGCGCGCCCGGGTGCCGGTGTCGATTTCACATGGGACCGGTCGGCTGGTAATGTAATTCCTCGGTCGGGGTTATCCCGGGCCACGCACCTCTAGCTCAATCGGCAGAGCAACTGACTCTTAATCAGTGGGTTCTGGGTTCAAGTCCCAGGGGGTGCACGGAACAGCCTCAGTAGATCTCGCCATCTACCGAGGCTTTTCTGTTTTCCCGGTTGCTCCCGATGGGGCGAACCTTTCCGCCCGCTTCTCCTCGACGTGTCGGCCGTGCTCGCCCCGCGCGACGACAGCGATGTCATCGTGTGTCCGAGCGACGAGCGCGACGGATTCTGCGGTATCGCGTAATGGATCGAGCCCGCCGCCGTCTCTCATATGGGGACACATGCCTCGCGCCCTCGGACGCATCACTGCTTCGCAGCAGCGCCGACGGGATGGGCTACATCAAGAACTGGGGAAGATCTTGTACGAGAGAAACGGTGGCGCCGCCGTGCGCCGGAAGACAACCGCGATCATCGCCGCTGCGGCCGCAGCGCTGGGCGCCGTGATCACACTGGCGGGTGCGGGAGCCGCCTCAGCTGCGGAGTACGACTATCCCGCGGCCATCGATCCTTCGTCGATCACCGTGACCACGGTCGGGGGCGGCGGAGCGGTCTCGCAGTGGGACCAGGTGCGGGTCGACGCCGAGTGGTCGGTGCCGGACGGCGCGGTCGGTGGACAGACCTTCGGGTTCACCCTGCCGAAGGAGTTCGCCCGGGCGGGGACATCCTTCTCGGTACCCTCTGCGGAGGATCCGAGCAAGACGATCGCCGAGTGCACCGTGAGCACCGACGCCGCACCGGTCGTCACCTGCACGCTCACCGACTACGTGAACGGGCGCACCGGGGTCAGCGGCTCCCTGTGGTTCGTCGCCTCCGCCGATGAGCAGACGACCGAGAGCACGGTGGAGTTCACCGTCGATGGCACCATCACGCCCGTCGAGATTCCCGGCGGCGGCATCGGACCGTCGTCGCCGCTGCCCACAGAACCGCAGAAGTGGTCGTGGCAGACGGATGATGGCAGGATCGCGTGGCAGCTGGCGCTGCCGGGTGCGAGCTTCGCGGGCGCGGAGTCGATCGTCGTCGACGACACCCTGACCGGGGCGGGCGACGGATTCGCCGAACATCACAACGAGGATGAGCAGCTCGAGGTATGGAGCACGACGATGCAGGATCGGGATCCGCAGTCGATCACGAACTGGACCGGATCATGGAACGACGGCGGCACGGCCTTCCACCTCGTGATCCCCGGCCCGATCGACCCGACGCGGATGTACTTCGTCAAGTACTTCACGGTGCCGAGCTCGCAGGTCGACGGTGCCACCTACGCCAACACCGCCGACGTCAACGGGATCAAGCTCCAGGACAGGGAGGTGTGGTCTGTCACCGGTGGGGGAAGCGGAGACGGCGACGCCACCGGCGCGTTCACCCTCACTAAGGTCGTCGGCGGCTCCGGTTCGTCTGAGGTACCGGCCGATGCCGTCTACACCGTGCGCTACAGCTATGGCGACCCGGTCGTCGAGCGCACCGTCACGGTCACGGCGGGGGCGACCGCACCGCTCATCCAGCTGCCCACGGGGACCGTGGTCACACTCGTGGAGCTCACGCCACCGGCGGTCGAGGGGGTCGACTGGGGTGTTCCCGTGTTCTCGGGACCCGATGTGCACTCCGTGGCCGACGGCGGAGCGCAGTTCACCGTCGGCTCCGGTACGACACTCGCGGTCACGCTCACCAACACCGCGACGACGCCGCCCGTGATTCCGCCGACGACACCGCCGACACCGCCCACCGGGGTCACTCCGCCCACCGAGCTGCCACTCACGGGTGGGTCGTCGCTGGCCACCACCGGTGGCGATGTCCCCGCCGCGATGCTCTGGGGCGGCGGCGCGGCTCTGCTGCTCGGCATCGCTCTGACCGTTCTCGGAGCGGTCCGGGCGCGCTCGCGCGTGGCCCAGGACTGATCCATCGGACGACTGGTCCGTCGGACGACTGGTCCGTCGGACGACTGATCCATCGGACGAGGCCGGTGCCGAGGAGTCTCCTGCTCCACGGTGCCGGTTTCGTCGTACCGGCTTCGTCGCGCGCGGGAGAGCAGAGGCTCTCCCGTCTTCCGCGAGATCCTTCTCCGTGAGGTCGTTTCCCGGGGGTCAGGCGACGGCGATCACCGTCGCGTCCGTGATACGGCGGAGCTCGTCGAACGTCAGTGGCATGACGGTGTGCGGATGGCCCGCGGCCGCCCACAGCTCTCGATGGTCCCGCAGTGCTTCGTCGATGAACGTGCGGAGCGGCGCGGGGTGCCCGACAGGCGCGACGCCGCCGATCGCCTGGCCGGTCGCCGAGCGGACCACGGATGCGGGCGCCATGGACACGTCGTCCGCGCCGATGCTCGCCCGCAGGGTGGAGAGCTCCACGCGGTGACCGCCGCTGGTCAGAACCAGGACGGGGACGCCATCGGCGAGGAACACCAGACTGTTGGCGATCGCCGCGACGTCGCACCCGATCGCCGCAGCGGCCTCCACGGCTGTGCGTGCGGAGTCCGGAAGCACACGGATCGCTGTCTCGACGCCGGCGTCCACGAGATGCTCATGCACGAGACGGCTGCGTTCGGGGAGGGAAGGCGTTTCGCTCATCGCCCCACGATATCCAAGGCGCAGGCTGCGAGATCCAGAGGGTGCAGGCTGCGACGTCGGAGCGGGCTCCGCTGGCCGTTCCGACGTCGCAGGTCCGGTTCAGGCGGCGTCGCCCACGAGGATGGCCGCGGCGTCCTCCGTCGTCGCATCTGCGGGCTCGTCGTCGATGTGCGCGAGCACTCGGCGTCCCAGGAACACCGTGAGTGCGGCCAGCAGCACCGAGGCAGCGGCGAACAGGTAGGGAACCGTCGCGTTGAACGCGTGCCACAGCAGTGCCGCGATCGGAGGAGCCATCGCACCGCCGAGGAATCGCACGGCGGAGTACGCCGAGGAGGCGACGGAGCGCGGAAGATCCGTGGCCTCCATCACGGCCTCCGTGAGCACGGTGTTCATGACGCCGAGCAGGAGCCCGCCGATGACGATGCAGGCGACGAGAGCAGCGGCGTTCGCGACCAGGAGGCCGGCGGCGACGAGGTCGATCGCCAGGAGGGGGAGCACGACGAGGATGATGCGCGTGCGGGGCATCCGGCGCATCAGGATCGGCGCGACCCACACGCTGGTGACGGCGAGTGCGACGCCCCATCCGAAGAACGTGAAGCCGATTCCCATCGCGCCGAAGCCGAGGGGGAACGGCGAGAACGCCAGCAGCACGAAGAAGCCGATGTTGTAGAACAGCGCTGTGATCGCGAGGACCGCCAGTGCGGGACGCCGCAGCGCGGCGAACGGCGCGGAGAACTTCACGGGAACCCGCTTCTCCCCGGGCCCCCGCAGCAGCACGAGCACGGCGACGAATGCGACGGCCATCAGCACGACGACGCCGAAGAACGGGCCGCGCCAGCTCTGCTCCCCGAGGAGTCCGCCGAGGAGAGGGCCCACGGCGATCCCGAGGCCGAGCGCCGCTTCGTACAGCACGATGGCGGCGCTGCTGCCACCTGACGCGGCGCCGACGATCGTTGCGAGCGCGGTCGAGATGAACAGGGCGTTGCCGAGGCCCCAGCCTGCCCGGAAACCGATGACGGCATCGACACTGCCGCTCAGGGCGCACAGCAGGGCGAAGACGACGATCAGCGCCAATCCGATGAGCAGGGTGGCCTTCGCGCCGATGCGGCTCGAGATCCAGCTGGTCACGAGCATCGCGAGCCCGGTCACGAGGAGGTAGCTGGTGAACAGCAACTCGGTCTCGACCGGCGAGGCCTGGAGCGATTCTGCGATCGCGGGCAGGATCGGGTCCACGAGGCCGATGCCCATGAAGGCGACGACGCACGCGAATGCGACGGCCCACACCTGGGCCGGTTGCTTCCACACCGAGGGGGTGGCGGGGGTGTTCACCGAGATTCTCCTGTTCGATCAGTGGCGGTGTGCGCGGCGAGAATCTCCGCCGCACGGGTGAGGGCAGCCCAGTCCTCGTCGCTCAGCGCGGCGAAGCGCGGGGCGAGCGTGTCACGGAACTCGGCGCGCCAGGCGGCGAGGGCGGCGGTTCCCCGTGGTGTGATGTCGACCACCGTCGCTCGAGAATCGTCGGGATCGGGGGAGCGGAGCACGAGTCCTTCCCGTTCCAAGCCGCCGAGGAGGCGGGTCATGCCGGGTTGGGTGGTGCGGGCGGCCGCGGCGAGTTCACCCACCCTTCTCGCGCCTGCCTGTTCGAGGAGGCTCAACACTCGCCACTGCGCCGCAGGTGCGTCGTTCCCGGCGTCCTGAGCGGCGATGCGGCCGAGCGCGTACCCCGACAGCACCAGAGAGGGGATGACATCGACGCGATTCATACCAACAAGTATATACCGGTTGGTATGAATGGTCATCACCGCCTGGTGCTGGCGATCCTCGCGGAGAGTTGGTGCGCGTGCGCGAGGAGCATGCGACCGAGTTCGGCCATCCGGTCCGGGCCGAAGCGGAACTCGACGCCGGTCAGGCTCAGCGCCCATTCCGGGCGCCCTGCACGATCGAAGACCGCAGCACCCAGCCCCCAGCTGCCCTCGACGATGAGTCCGGGGTTGACGGCATACCCGCGTTCCTTGGTCTCGGCGAGGCGCGCTCGGAGCGGGCTCTGTCCGTGTGCGCGCCCCCACGCTCCCTCCAGCTCCGGATGGCGGTCGAGATAGGCATCCACATCGTGGTCGGGAAGGAACGCCAAGATGGCGAGCCCTGCGCTGGCGACGCCGAGCGGGAAGCGGACGCCTTCGCTCAGCACGAAGGAACGGATCGGGAACGACCCTTCTTCGCGGAGGAGGCACACCGTCTCGTCCGCGCGCCGCACGGAGAGGAACGCGCTCTCCTCGGTCTTCACGGCGAGAGACCGGACGATATCGCGGGCGAGCGTGGTGACGTCGTAGCGGGCCGCTGCCACCGATCCCATGAGGAAGAGCTCCGGCCCGGGCATCCATCGCGTGCTCGCGCCGTCGCGGTCGACGAGTCCTTCCGATTTGAGGGCGCTCAGAAGGCGGTGGGCGGTCGAGCGCGAGAGCGCGGCGGCGACCGCGAGCTCCTGCAACGAGGCTCCGTCGGAGCCCGCGGCGGTCACCAGACGGAGCAGGCGCGCGGCCCTCGCGATCGCCTGCGTGCCGGGAACTGAAGAGGCGGGTTCCATAATGTGGACGCTACCTCGGTGTTCGGCCACATCGCAAGATCCGGCTTCCCCGCAGACGGCTCGTCGGCGGATGCTGGGGTGAGCACGGAATCGAAGGAGCCGACGTGATCGACAAGCAATGGGAGTCTGCGGAGGCTGCCGTCTCCGACATCGAGGACGGAGCGTCGCTGGCCGTCGGCGGTTTCGGCCTGTCCGGGAACCCGATCGCCCTGATCGAGGCTCTCCTCGCGCAGGGCACCAAGGGCCTCAGCGTGGTGAGCAACAACTGCGGAGTGGATGACTGGGGACTCGGCGTGCTGCTCGCCGCCCAACGCATCCGCAAGATGACCTCGTCGTACGTGGGGGAGAACAAGGAGTTCGAGCGTCAGTTCCTGAGTGGCGAACTCGAACTCGAACTCACCCCGCAGGGCACCCTGGCAGAGAAGCTCAGGGCCGGCGGCTCGGGGATCGCCGCGTTCTACACCCAGACGGGCGTCGGCACGCAGGTCGCCGAGGGCGGGCTGCCGCGTCGGTACAACCCCGACGGAACCATCGCCACCGCCTCGTCGGTGAAGGACGTGCGCGTCTTCGCGGTGAACGGGCAGCCGAAGGAGTTCGTCCTGGAAGAGGCGATCACCACCGACTTCTCGCTCGTGCACGCGGCACGCGGCGACCGACACGGCAACCTCGTGTTCAACAAGGCCGCGCGCAACTTCAATCCGCTCGCCGCGATGGCCGGTCGCATCTGCATCGCGCAGGTCGAGCAGCTGGTGGAGCCGGGCGAGCTCGACCCCGACGACATCCACCTCCCCGGCGTGTTCGTGCACCGGATCGTCGAGGTGGGCATCGACATCCCCAAGCGCATCGAGCGGCGGACCGTCGCCGTGGAAGGAGCCTGAGATGGCACTCACCCGTGAGCAGATGGCGGCCCGCGCGGCGATCGAGCTGGAGGACGGCGCCTACGTCAACCTCGGCATCGGCCTGCCCACCCTCGTACCCAACCATGTCCCGCCCGGGGTCACGGTCGTCCTGCAGTCGGAGAACGGCATCCTGGGCGTCGGTCCCTATCCGCGGGAGGACGCCGTCGACCCAGACCTCATCAACGCCGGCAAGGAGACGGTCACCACCCTCCCCGGAGCGGCGTTCTTCGACTCCGCGACCAGCTTCGGCATGATCCGCGGCGGCAAGATCGACGCGGCCATCCTGGGAGCGATGCAGGTCTCCGTGAGAGGCGACCTCGCGAACTGGATGATCCCGGGCAAGATGGTCAAGGGTCCCGGCGGCGCCATGGATCTGGTTCACGGAGCCGGCCGCGTCATCGTGCTCATGGAGCACGTGGCCAAGGACGGCTCCGCGAAGATCGTCGACGAGTGCTCGCTGCCGTTGACCGGTCGCGGTGTCGTCGATCGGATCATCACCGACCTCGCCGTGGTCGATGTGACGGCCGAAGGCCTGGTGCTCGTCGAGACGGCGCCGGGCGTCACGGTCGACGAGGTCATCGCCGCCACGGAACCACCGCTCACCATCTCCCGCACTCTCCTCACCGGAAGGACCACAGACCATGACTGAGAACGATGTCGTCATCGTCGCCGCCGCCCGCACGCCTCAGGGTCGCCTCAAGGGGCAGCTCGCCGCGTTCACCGCACCTCAGCTCGGCTCTTTCGCCATCCGAGGTGCGCTGGAGCAGAGCTCGATCGATCCGGCCGACGTCGACGCGGTGATCGTCGGCCAGGTGCTCGCCGCCGGGTCGGGGCAGAACGCGGCGCGTCAGGCGGCCATCGGCGCAGGGATCGGGTGGGACGTTCCCGCGCACTCCGTGAACAAGGTGTGCCTGTCCGGTTTGACCGCCATCATCGACGCGGCGCGGATGATCCGCACCGGCGACGCCGATGTGGTCGTCGCCGCCGGGATGGAATCGATGACGCGCGCGCCCCATCTGCTCATGGGATCGCGCGACGGCTGGGCGTACGGCAGCGTCGAGGTTCTCGACCACATGGCATACGACGGCCTCACGGATGCGTATGACCGGGAGAGCATGGGCGCGTCCACCGAGCGGCACAACGCGCGCTTCGGGCTGACCCGTGAAGCGCAGGACCGGGTGGCCGCGCTGTCGCATCAGCGGGCGACGGCAGCGCAGGAGGCAGGTCTCTTCGACGAGGAGATCGTCGCCGTCGACGTGCCGCAGCGTCGGGGAGAGCCCGTGCGCGTGACGAGGGACGAGGGCGTGCGTCCGGACACCACCGTCGAGACCCTCGCGGGACTGCGTGCCGCGTTCGCAGAGG
Organism: Microbacterium sp. STF-2; assembly: GCF_034650155.1. Taxonomy (NCBI): domain Bacteria; kingdom Bacillati; phylum Actinomycetota; class Actinomycetes; order Micrococcales; family Microbacteriaceae; genus Microbacterium; species Microbacterium sp. STF-2. Next base: position 769,182 of record NZ_JARKMW010000001.1, on the reverse strand, counting down.
GAGGTTCGATCACGGCGGGGAACTCGTCACCGATCTCCGACGGTGCCTCGGCTGTGGTGGTGACGACACGACGGACCGCGGACGCCAAGGGATGGCCCGTGCTCGTGACCGTCGGAGCGAGCGGGCAGACCGCCGGTCCCGACAACTCGCTGCAGGCGCAGCCGGCGCGTGCCATCGAACGTGCGTGCGAGAAGCAGGGCATCGCGCCCGCCGATCTCGACCTGGTGGAGATCAACGAGGCCTTCGGCGCTGTCGTCTCCCGTTCGCAGGAGGAGCTCGGCCTGGACGAGGGCATCGTGAACATCCATGGCGGCGGCATCGCCATCGGCCACCCGATCGGCGCATCGGGGAACCGGCTCGTGGTGCATGTCGCACATGAGCTCGCTCGTCGAGGTGGCGGTACGGCCGCCGTCGGCCTCTGTGGCGGTGGCGGTCAGGGAGAAGCCCTCATCCTCACCCGGTGACAAGAGTCTCGGGCGGGGAGGACGTCAGGGGCGAGCGTCCTTCGCGTGGTCCTGCGTGTCGGCGAGAGCCTTCTGCGACCGGAACTGCAGTCGCTGGGCCTTCTTCGCCTTCTTGACCGACTGGGGCGAGTCGGCGTCGACCAGGACGCCGCGGCGTTCACGGTTCATGTCGACGACGGCGCCGACCGCGAGTGCCATCGTGATTCCCCAGCTCACCCACGACAGGACGGCGCGCCAGGTGATCGGCTGCTCGCGCGTGCCGCGCAGCAGGGAGACCCCGGCAGAGATCGCAGCGACAAGTCCAGTGCTGAAGAGGTAGCGCATGCCCCCACGCTACCTTCCCGTACCCCAGGTCGCACCGAGCCTTGACAAGCCCTCCCTGATCCTGGCAGGGGAGTAGGTGGTGAAGGACAGGCGGAGGGTGCGTTCGTCGGGGATACCGGAGAAGAACGACGTGCCCGGCACGAAAGCGACGTCGTGAGCGAGCGCTGCGGGAAGCGCCGATGCGGCGTCCCGTCCCTCGGGGAGTCGAACCCAGACGAACATGCCACCGTCGGGTCGGTTCCAGCTGCTTCCGTCCGGGAGCGCGGAGGGAAGCAGCTCCAGCATCGCGTCGCGACGAGCGGCATACGCTTCGCGGATGCGTGAGAGCGCGAGCTCGCCGCGACCCGAAGCGAGGTAGTGGGCGGCCGCTGCCTGGTCGATCGTGGAGGTGTGCAGGTCGGCCGCCTGTTTGGCGATCGTGATCGACGAGCGGATGTCGGCCGTGGTGCGGATCCAGCCGATGCGCAGGCCGGGTGCGATCACCTTGGAGAAGCTGCCGAGGCTGATGACATGTTCGGGGGCGAACGCGGCGAGCGAGGGGAGGGCATCCCCCGAGTACCGCAACTGGCGGTACGGCTCGTCCTCGACGATCCGGAAGCCTCGGCGCTGCGCGATCGCGGCGATCGTGCGTCGTGCTTCGACATCGTGCGTGCGTCCGGTCGGATTCTGAAACGTGGGCACGGTGTAGAAGAACTTCGGTCCATGGTGCGCGGCGAGGCGGTCCAGTGCGTCGAGGTCGAGGTCATCGCCGACGTAGGGGACACCGACGACGCGGGCACCGGCCAGCGCGAACGTCTGGAGCGCTGCGAGGTAGCAGGGCTCCTCAACCAGGATCGTGTCGCCGGGATCGACGAGCGTCGTCGAGATGAGCCCCAGCCCCTGCTGCGACCCCGTCGTGACGATGAGGTCGGATGCCGCGGTGGGCAGCCCGTCGGACGAATAGCGTCTGGCGACCGCGTCCCGCAGTCCCGGGTCTCCCTCGGACGTGGAGTACTGGAGCACCCCCGGGGAGTCGAGCACGGCATCGAACGCGGCGCGGATGCCCTCGACGTCGAAGAGCTCGGGCGCGGGGAGCCCGCCGGCGAACGAGATGACCTCGGGGCGCGCGGTGAGGGCCAGCAGGTCGCGGACCGGCGAGGTCTTGGCACCGCCGGCACGCTGTGAACGCGACGGGAGGGAGAGGATCGGCGCGGCGGGCTGCGGGGCAGTGGGCAACGGGGACTCCTCTTGCGCTTGTCGTTCGGCGGGTGTCGCCCAGACTAGACCCGTCCCGAGGCGCCGGCTTCCCTGCTGTTCCCCGGGCCGACCCGCTATCATGGCCTGGTCGCGGCTCGCCCGCGGCCGCACCCCGTGTATCTACCGGCCGTCGGCATTCCGACGGACAGCGGCGGCACCCGACATCGCGTCCTCGACGCGCGAGAGCCATGACACGCGCCACAGCAATCCCACCACTCACCGAGCCGAGCCTTCTGCGTCTCGCCGGTCTGCCCTACTTCCTGATCGCCTTCATCGCGCGGTTGCCGTTCGCCATGATGGTGGTCGGCGTCCTGACCGTGGTCGTGTCCGCCCGCGGTTCCCTGTCCCTGGGCGGGCTCACCTCCGCAGCCGTCGGCCTCGGCACGGCCTGCTTCGGGCCTCTTCTCGGCGCCGCCGCAGACCGCTTCGGTCAGCGCGTCGTCCTGATGGTGCTCGCCCTCGCCAACGGCGCCATGCTCCTGCTCTTCACGTTCGTGGTCTATGGCACCGCGGCAGACGGCTTCGTGCTGCTGGCCGCAGTGGGCATCGGAGCCACCGCCCCGCAGGTCGCACCGCTCTCGCGCTCGCGGCTGGTGACGATCATCAACGAACGGATGGCCGTGGCTCGCCGCGCCAAGACGGTGTCGGGCACGATGGCCTACGAGTCCGCGGCCGACGAGACCGTGTTCGTCTTCGGTCCCTTCCTGGTCGGTATCCTCGCGTCGGCCATCGCGCCGTGGGCGCCTCTGGTCGGCGCGGCCGTGCTCACGGTGGTCTTCGTCGGTGCCTTCGCTTTGCACCCCAGCGGTCGACACGTGTCGCAGGACCGCGACGCCGACGGCAGGGCGCCGTCCGCCGTCTCCGAGCTGTTCCGCCCGCAATTGCTGATCGTCGTCCTCGGCATCCTCGGAGTCGGGATCTTCTTCGGCACGATGCTCACCTCGCTGACGTCGTTCATGGCCGATCGCGGCGCGCCGGAGCAGGCCGGGCTCCTCTACGGGGTCATGGGCGTCGGTTCCGCCATCCTCGCGCTCGGCGTCGCCTGGCTTCCCGCCGCCTTCTCGATGCGGGCGCGATGGCTCGTCTTCTCCGGCATCCTGCTGGCGGGCACCCTTCTGCTCGGATTCGTCGACACACCGGGCACGATGATGCTGGCGCTCGCGATCATGGGAATCGGCATCGGACCCACCCTCGTCACGCAGTACAGCTTCGGCGCCGCCCGCAGTCCGCGCGGACGCTCGGCCACCGTCATGACCATGTTGGGATCCGGTGTGGTCGTCGGTCAGTCGATCGGAGCCGCGTTCGCCGGTGAGATCGCAGAGAACGTCGGCACTCCTGCGGCGCTTCTCTTGCCGATGATCGCGGCGTTCATCGCCTTCGCGGCGGGCCTGGCCAACTGGTTCCTGACTGGTGTTGGGCGCCGGGAAGCTCTCGTCAAGGCCTGAGCGACGATCCGCGGAAATCCGCGTTCCTCGATAGCCTGGAGGAAACCCCCGGGAGGAGCCCTCGTGGCCGCAGCAGATTTCGTCGTCGTCGCCAACCGCCTGCCCGTGGATCGCGTGGTGGGGCCTGATGGTGAGGAGACCTGGCGCACCTCTCCGGGCGGACTCGTCGCCGCCCTCGAACCCATGATGCGCAGTGTCCACGGAGCCTGGGTGGGCTGGCCCGGTCAGGCCGACGTCGAGCTGGAGCCTTTCGAGGCCGACGGCATCGATCTGATTCCGGTCGCGCTGAGTGCCCAGGAGGTGGCGGAGTACTACGAGGGCTTCGCGAACGACACGATCTGGCCGCTCTATCACGACGTGATCGCTCCTCCGCAGTACCACCGCGAGTGGTGGGATGCCTACGTCACCGTGAATCGACGGTTCGCCGAGGCGGCCGCTGATGCCGCGGCGCCGGAGGGCACGGTCTGGGTTCACGACTACCAGCTGCAGCTCGTGCCGCAGATGGTGCGCGAACTGCGCCCGGATGTCACGATCGGGTATTTCCATCACATCCCGTTCCCCGCACACGGGCTCTACGCGCAGCTGCCCTGGCGTGACCAGGTGCTGCGCGGGCTGCTCGGCGCCGACGTCATCGGTTTCCAGCGCGCGCAGGACGCCACCTACTTCCTGACCGCCGTACGCCGGCGGCTGCGCTACGAGGTCAAGGGCCCCCATGTCTCCGTCCCCGAGGGAGACGGCACCCGAACGGCGATGGCGCGGGCATTCCCGATCTCGATCGACACCACCCCGTATCTCGAGCTCGCTGCCCGCGAGGATGTGCGCGCGAGGGCGGCGGAGATCCGCGCGAGCCTCGGAAACCCCAAGCGCATCCTGCTCGGTGTCGACCGGCTCGACTACACCAAGGGCATCCGTCACCGCATCAAGGCATACGGCGAGTTGCTGGCCGAGGGACGCCTCAAAGTCGAAGACGTGACGCTCGTGCAGGTCGCCAGTCCCAGCCGGGAGCGTGTGGATGCGTACGTGCACCTGCGCGACGAGATCGAGCTCGCGGTCAGCCGCATCAACGGCGATACCGACACGATGGGCCATTCCGCGATCCGATATCTTCACCAGGGCTATCCGCGCGAAGAGATGGTCGCGCTGTACCTCGCCGCAGATGTGATGCTGGTGACGGCCCTGCGGGACGGCATGAACCTCGTCGCCAAGGAGTATGTCGCGACCCGCGTCGACGACCGCGGAGTGCTGGTGCTCAGCGAGTTCACCGGCGCCGCGGATGAGCTGCGGCAGGCGGTCCGGGTGAACCCGCACGACATCGAGGGTCTCAAGGATGCGATCATGACGGCCGTGGAGATGCCTCCGGCGGAGCAGGGGCGGCGTATGCGGTCGCTTCGACGTCGGGTGCTGGACAACGACGTCGACGCGTGGTCGTCGTCGTTCCTGGCGGCGCTCTCCGAGGTCCGTGGTCGCTGACGTTCCTCCACGACCGAGATACTGAGCGTGCGGCTCACGCCGGAGCCGCCGAGAACCACCCCTGTGATTGGAGAATCCGTGACGCGTCCCTGGACCCCCGGAACCGCTGACGACGACCTGCAGGCTCTGGCTGCCACACCGCGGTTGGTGGTCGCCCTCGACTTCGACGGCACGGCTTCTCCTCTGGTCGCAGACCCGATGGCGGCACGGGCGCTTCCCGAGGTGGCGGTTCAGGTCGAACGCCTCGCCGCTCTGCCGGACACGCTCGTCGCCTACGTCTCCGGTCGCAGCATGCACGACCTTCGCGTGATCACCGAGCACACGGACGACTCCGCGATCGCGCTGGCCGGCTCACACGGCGCCCAGTACTGGTTCCCCGGCGAGGGCGACGTGGACGCACCAGGCGAGGAGACGGAAGAAGGGGCTCGGGAAGAGCTCTGGGCTGCGGCGAAGCCGATCATCGAACGGTACGAGGGTGCGGAGTTCGAGCCCAAGACCTTCGGCATGGGCGTGCACACCCGCCGTGCGGACCGGGAGACCGAGCAACGCGTCTTCGCCGAGATCGACGCGCTCGTCGCCGAGCGATTCCCGCACTGGCGGCGGCGCTCCGGGCACCGGGTTCTCGAATTCTCCTCGCGCACCGAGGGCAAGGACGCCGCGATGGCCGCGCTCCGCGACCGCTTCGATGCCACGGGGATCCTGTTCGCCGGCGACGATGTGACCGACGAGGACGCGATGCGTGTGCTCGGAGAAGGCGACCTCGGCGTGCGCGTGGGCCCGGGGGAGAGCGTCGCGACCCTGCGTGTGGACACTCCACAACAGATCGCCGAGCTTCTGGAGGCGTTGGCGGACGAACGCGCCTCTCGTCGGCAATAGACTTCCGTCATGTCCTCGCATGATCCCTCTCACAGCGCGCCCATCGACATCAAGCCCCGCAGCCGCGTCGTCACCGACGGCATCGAGGCCACGACCTCCCGAGGCATGCTCCGTGCCGTCGGCATGGGAGACGCCGACTGGGACAAGCCGCAGATCGGCATCGCGTCGAGCTGGAACGAGATCACTCCCTGCAACCTGAGTCTCGACCGTCTCGCTCAGGGGGCCAAGGAAGGCGTGCACTCCGGCGGCGGCTACCCGCTGCAGTTCGGCACGATCTCCGTCTCGGACGGCATCTCGATGGGCCACGAGGGGATGCACTTCTCGCTCGTGTCGCGCGAGGTCATCGCCGACTCCGTCGAGACCGTCATGATGGCCGAGCGCCTCGACGGTTCCGTGCTCCTCGCCGGCTGCGACAAGTCGATCCCCGGAATGCTCATGGCCAGCGCGCGCCTCGACCTGTCGAGCGTGTTCCTGTACGCCGGGTCCATCGCTCCCGGCTGGGTCAAGCTCTCTGACGGCACCGAGAAGGACGTCACGATCATCGACTCGTTCGAGGCGGTCGGTGCCTGCCGTGCCGGTCTCATGAGCGAGGAGGACCTCAAGCGCATCGAGTGCGCCATCGCTCCCGGCGAGGGTGCCTGCGGTGGCATGTACACCGCCAACACCATGGCGTCGGTCGCGGAGGCCCTCGGCCTCAGCCTTCCGGGCTCGGCGGCTCCGCCCGCAGCGGATCGTCGTCGCGACTACTACGCCCACCGCTCGGGCGAGGCCGTGGTGAACCTGCTCCGTCAGGGCATCACGACGCGCGACATCCTCACCAAGGAGGCGTTCGAGAACGCGATCGCCCTCGCGATGGCCCTCGGTGGTTCCACGAACGTCGTCCTGCACCTGCTCGCGATCGCCCGTGAGGCCGACGTCGAGCTGAGCCTGCACGACTTCAACCGCATCGGCGACAAGGTCCCGCACGTCGCCGACATGAAGCCCTTCGGCAAGTACGTGATGAACGACGTCGATCGTCACGGCGGCATCCCCGTGATCATGAAGGCGATGCTCGACGAGGGCCTGTTGCACGGCGACGCGCTCACCGTCACGGGCAAGACGCTCGCCGAGAACCTCGCCGACCTCGACCCGCAGCCGATCGACGGCGAGGTCATCCACACCTTCGACAACCCGATCCACGCGACCGGCGGCCTCACGATCCTGCACGGCTCCCTCGCCCCCGAGGGCGCTGTCGTCAAGACCGCCGGCTTCGACGCCGCCGTGTTCGAGGGCCCCGCACGCGTGTTCGAGCGCGAGCGCGCCGCCATGGACGCGGTCGCCGAGGGGGAGATCGAGCCCGGCACCGTCATCGTGATCCGCTACGAGGGCCCCAAGGGCGGACCGGGCATGCGCGAGATGCTCGCCATCACTGCGGCCATCAAGGGCGCGGGGCTCGGAAAAGATGTACTACTCTTGACTGACGGACGATTCTCAGGCGGCACAACCGGCCTGTGCATCGGCCACATAGCACCCGAAGCGGTGGACGCAGGTCCTATCGCCTTCGTGCGCGATGGTGATCTGATACGGGTCGATATCGCAGCTCGCTCTCTCGATCTACTCGTCGACGAGGCAGAGCTCGCCTCCCGCCGTTCTGGCTGGGAGCCGCTTCCCCCGCGCTACACCCGAGGCGTTCTTGCCAAGTACTCGCGCCTCGTGCGGTCCGCCGCCGAGGGAGCGACCACCGGCTGACCCGGACGCTCCGACGTCCGGCGTCCTCCACAGATCATCAGAAGGAAACTCATGACTGCTGATACCGCCCCGGCCGTGCCGAGGCCGCCCGCCCGTCAATCCTCTGCGCCGGAGATCACCGGCGCGGAGGCCGTGGTCCGCTCGCTCGAGCTGCTCGGTGTCACCGACGTGTTCGGTCTTCCCGGAGGTGCGATCCTCCCGGTCTACGACCCGCTCATGGATGCCTCCGAGCTGCGCCACATCCTGGTGCGGCACGAGCAGGGCGCCGGTCACGCCGCCGAGGGCTACGCATCGGCCTCCGGCAAGGTCGGCGTGTGCATCGCGACCTCCGGGCCCGGTGCGACCAACCTCGTGACCGCGATCGCCGATGCCTACATGGACTCGGTTCCGATGCTCGCCATCACCGGCCAGGTGTTCTCGACGCTGATGGGAACGGACGCGTTCCAGGAAGCCGACATCGTGGGCATCACGATGCCGATCACCAAGCACTCGTTCCTGGTGAAGGATGCCGCGGACATCCCCGGCGCGATCGTCGCGGCCTACGAGATCGCGGGCACCGGACGCCCCGGCCCCGTGTTGGTCGACATCACGAAGGATGCGCAGCAGGCGACCGCCCCGTTCGTGTGGCCGCCCAAGATCGACCTCCCCGGCTATCGTCCCGTCACGAAGGCGCACGGCAAGCAGATCCAGGCCGCGGCGACGCTGCTCGCCGAGGCCAAGAAGCCGGTGCTGTACGTCGGCGGTGGTGTGATCCGCGGCAAGGCGTCGGCGGAGCTCCTCGAGCTCGCGGAGTCCACCGGCGCGCCGGTCGTCACCACGCTGATGGCGCGCGGCGCGTTCCCCGACTCGCACCCTCAGCACCTCGGCATGCCCGGCATGCACGGCACGGTTCCCGCCGTGCTGGCGCTCCAGGAGGCCGACCTCCTGGTGTCGCTCGGTGCCCGGTTCGACGACCGCGTCACGGGTAAGGCGGCTCTGTTCGCGCCGAACGCGAAGGTCGTCCATGTCGACATCGACCCGGCCGAGATCTCCAAGATCCGCACGGCCGATGTGCCGATCGTCGGCGACGTGCGCGATGTGCTCACCGATCTCGATGCGGCCTTCCGCGGGGCGACCTCCGGCGCGAAGCCCGACATCGAGGAATGGTGGTCGTACCTCGACGGACTGCGCACCGAGTTCCCCCTCGGATACGCGCCGACGACGGACGGCCTCCTGGCTCCGCAGTATGTGATCCAGCGGATCGGCGAGCTCACCGGTCCGGAGGGCATCTTCGCCTCCGGCGTCGGTCAGCACCAGATGTGGGCGGCACAGTTCATCAAGTACGAGCGTCCGAACGCCTGGTTGAACTCCGGCGGTGCCGGCACGATGGGTTACTCGGTGCCGGCCGCGATGGGGGCCAAGGTGGCGCAGCCCGAGCGTCCGGTCTGGGCGATCGACGGCGACGGCTGCTTCCAGATGACGAATCAGGAGCTCGCGACCTGCACGATCAACAACATCCCGATCAAGGTCGCGATCATCAACAACTCGTCGCTCGGCATGGTCCGGCAGTGGCAGACGCTGTTCTATGACGGCCGTCACTCCAACACCGATCTGAACACGGGTCACGGCACGATCCGCATCCCCGACTTCGTGAAGCTCGCCGAGGCCTACGGCTGCCTCGCGATCCGCGTGGAGAAGGAAGAGGAGGTGGACGCCGCCATCCAGCTCGCGCTCGAGACGAACGACCGCCCCGTGGTGATCGACTTCGTCGTGAGTGCCGACTCCATGGTGTGGCCGATGGTCCCGCAGGGAGTCAGCAACAGCTATGTCCAGTACGCCCGCGAGCACGCGCCCGCATTCGACGAGGAGGACTGATCCATGTCGACCCACGTGCTGAGCCTGCTGGTGGAGAACACCCCCGGCCTGCTGACCCGTGTCGCGGGGCTCTTCGCCCGCCGCGGCTTCAACATCGACTCCCTCGCCGTCGGCGTGACGGAGGTGCCGGGTATCTCCCGCATCACCGTCGTCGTCGACGTCGACGAGCTTCCGCTCGAGCAGGTCACCAAGCAGCTCAACAAGCTGATCAATGTGATCAAGATCGTCGAGCTCGACTTCGCCACCTCCGTGCAGCGCGAGCACATGCTCGTGAAGGTGCGCACCGACAACGCCACGCGCTCGAACGTGATCGAGGTGGTGAACCTCTTCCGCGCCTCCGTGGTCGACTACGCCTCCGACGCACTCGTGATCGAGGTGACCGGTGACAAGGGCAAGGTCGATGCGATGCTGCGCGCGCTCGAGCCCTTCGGCATCAAGGAGATCGCGCAGTCCGGCCTTCTCGCGATCGGCCGCGGCGGCAAGAGCATCACCGAACGCGTCCTGCGCGGCTGACCAACCCGAGTACCGAGTTTTCGCCGCTCATCGAGTGCGCGAAGCAAGACGAAACGCAAAGAACAAGGAGAAACACATAGTGAGCACCGAGATCTTCTACGACGCCGATGCAGACCTGTCCCTGATCCAGGGCAAGAAGGTCGCGATCGTCGGCTACGGATCGCAGGGTCACGCCCATGCGCAGAACCTGCGCGACTCGGGTGTCGAGGTCGCGATCGCCCTCAAGGAGGGCTCCAAGTCGGCAGCCAAGGCCGAGGAGGCCGGCTTCCCGGTGAAGACCGTCGCCGACGCCACCGAGTGGGCCGACGTCATCATGATCCTCGCGCCGGACCAGCACCAGCGCACGATCTACAGCGAGTCGATCGCGCCGAACCTGACGGCCGGCAAGACGCTCGCCTTCGCGCACGGCTTCAACATCCGCTTCGGTTACATCGACGCTCCCGAGGGTGTCGACGTGATCCTGGTCGCCCCGAAGGCTCCCGGTCACACGGTCCGTCGCGAGTTCGTCGCCGGCCGTGGCATCCCCGACATCATCGCCGTCGAGCGCGACGCATCGGGCACGGCATGGGACCTCGCGCTCTCGTACGCCAAGGCCATCGGCGGCACCCGCGCCGGCGTCATCAAGACGACCTTCACCGAGGAGACCGAGACCGACCTGTTCGGTGAGCAGGCCGTGCTCTGCGGTGGCGTGAGCCACCTGGTGCAGGCCGGCTTCGAGACGCTGACCGAGGCGGGCTACCAGCCGCAGATCGCGTACTTCGAGGTTCTGCACGAGCTCAAGCTGATCGTCGACCTGATGTGGGAGGGCGGCATCGCCAAGCAGCGCTGGTCGATCTCCGACACCGCCGAGTTCGGCGACTACGTCTCCGGCCCGCGCGTCATCGACGAGCGCGTCAAGGAGAGCATGAAGGGCGTGCTGGCCGACATCCAGTCCGGCGCCTTCGCGAAGCGCTTCATCGACGACCAGGACAACGGGGCCGAGGAGTTCCTGGCACTGCGTGCGAAGGAGGAGCAGCACCCGATCGAGGTCACCGGCAAGGAACTGCGTTCGCTCTTCGCGTGGAAGCAGCAGGATGAGGACTACGTCGACGGCAGCGCCGCGCGCTGATTCGATTCTCGAAAGAACGGGCGTCCCTTCGGGGGCGCCCGTTCTTCGTGACCGAGGTCATTCTGCCTCTAAACATCCGATGTCTATGCCAGGATGGAGGACATGCGACAGGAATGGTTTGACCGGGCCCGGTTCGGCATGTTCGTCCACTTTGGCCTCTACAGCGGCGCTGCCCGGCACGAGTGGGTCCAGAACTACGAACGCCTCACCGATGAGGACTACCGGCAGTATTTCGAGCACTTCGACCCCGATCTCTTCGATGCGAACGCCCTGGCGCGCACGGCGAAGGAGACCGGCATGGGATACGTGGTGCTCACCACGAAGCACCACGACGGATTCTGTCTCTGGGACTCGAAGCTGACGGACTTCACGTCGGTGACGAACACCGGGCGCGACCTCGTGCGCGAGTATGTGGAGGCGCTGCGGGCCGAGGGCCTCAAGGTCGGCCTCTACCACTCGGTGATCGATTGGCATCACCCCGACTTCACCGTGGACTGGAATCACCCGCGCCGTGACGACGAGGGCGCGCACGCGCTGAACGTCGGGCGCGACATGGCCGCGTACCGCGACTACCTCCACGGGCAGGTGCGCGAGCTCCTCACGGAGTACGGCGACATCGACTACCTCTTCTTCGACTTCACCTACCCAGAGGAGAAGGACGGATGGGTGGGCAAGGGGCCGGGCGACTGGGACGCGACAGCCCTGCTCGCCCTGTGCCGGGAACTGCAGCCGAACATGCTCGTGAATGATCGTCTGGGCATTCCGGCCGACTTCGTCACCCCCGAGCAGTACCAGCCGACCTCGCCGATCGTGCGTGACGGTGTACCGCTGATCTGGGAGGCGTGCCAGACGCTGAACGGCTCCTGGGGCTACCACCGTGACAACACCGATCAGAAGTCGCCCACCATGCTCGTGCAGATGCTGGTGGACTCTGTGTCGATGGGCGGCAACATGCTGTTGAACATCGGCCCGGACGGACGTGGGGCGATCGCGCCCCGCGATGCGCAGACGCTGGGAGAGATCGGCGAGTGGATGCGCCTGCATCGGGGCGCCGTGATCGGCGCCGGGCACGCGTCGTTCACCCCGCCGCGCGAGGGGGTGTACACGCGTAGGGGGAACCGCCTGTACCTGAACCTGTTCAGTTGGCCGATGGGCTTCGTGCACCTGCCGGAGCTCGCCGGGAAGGTGTCGTACGCGCGGCTGCTGAACGACGGATCGTGGCTCCGGACCAGCGTGTCCGATCCGGATCGCGAGGCGGATCTGATGACGCCTGCGGGGGAGGCCGAGGGGACGCTGACGGTGCACCTCCCGGTGCGACGCCCCGACGTGCTCGTGCCCGTGATCGAACTGACGATGATCGACGACTGAGTCCCTCGTGGCGGCGGCTCAGGCCGTCGCCACGGGGATGTCCATGCCCTCGAGCGCGAGGCGCGCGGCTCCATGCAGGATGGCATCAGCGCCCGTGGTCGCGGACTCGATGCGCAGGCGCTGCGTGGCGAGCGGGTGGCACGCCTCGTAGACCCGGCTGCGGACGGCGGCGATGAATGGTTCGGATGCGCTCATGCTGCCGGTGAGGAACACGGCGTGCGGGTTGAAGAAGTTCACGACGCCGGAGAGCGCCTGTCCGAGATGGGTGCCTGCGGTCCGCACCAGTGTCGTGGCCAGGGGATCCGCATCGCGCGCCAGGCTGAGCACATCGGTCGTCGTGTGCACGGAGTCGTTGCCGCGGTCTCGCATCTGCCGCACGAGGCTCGCCCCGCTCGCCACGGTCTCGAGGCAGCCGGTGTTGCCGCAGGAGCAGGGGATGTCGCCGCTGCCGTCGATGCGGGTGTGCGTGATGTCGCCGGCGGCGGAGGTCGCACCGCGGTGCACGCGGCCGTCGACGATGATGCCGCTGCCGATCGCGGTTCCCGCCTTCACCGTGATGCTGTGGCCGGTGTGGCCGAAGCGCTCACGGTGCTCTCCCAGGGCGGCGAGATTGGCGTCGTTGTCGACCGCCACCGGAACGTCGTAGCGCGTGGAGAGGTGCTCGCCGACGCGGAACCCCGGCCATCCGGGCATCCGCGATGGCTGATCGACCGAGCCTGTCGCGATGTCGACGGGGCCCGGAAGGCTGATGCCGATCGCGTGGACGCGGCCGGCGGACGCCAGGCGGTCGAACACGACACCGAGGCGGTCGAGCGTCGCCTCGGGACCCTCGGTCACATCGACGGCGATCGACTCGCTGTCCAAGAGGGCGCCACTGAGGGAGTGTCTGCCGATGCGCGCGTGGCCCCCGCCGAGGTCTGCCGAGAGCACGAAGCCGTCCGCGGCGATCTGGAGGACCCGGGGACGTCGTCCGCCGCGCGAGGTGCCGTCGCCCGCTTCGCGGAGGACTCCGGCGTCGAGCAGGGACTGCACGCGGAGTCCGACCGTCGATGCGGCGACGCCGAGCGATGTGGCGAGCTCCGATCGTGAGCGGGCCTCGCCGCGCGCGACGAGGTCGAGGATCCGCCGCGTGTGCGGGTCGTCGACGGTGGTGTCAGCGGTGTTCGTCATGGGAGCACTTTCCTGTCGGAGCATCGTCAGCGTAGCGGGGGATGGTCGTGTTTCCCGGGAGTTACGAATTATCAAGGTCCGATAAACATCGGATGTTCAGCTTGCGGCCCCTTGCGAAGTATGAAACGGTAACTTCATACGAAATCCTACTAGGTTAATTCGAGCCTCGAAATAACCAGTTCCCTTCCAGGAGGCATTCAATGAAGAAGTTGCGTGTAGGGGCTGTTGTCGCCGTCGCCGGCGTCGCAGTCGCGATGACCGGCTGCGCGAGCGGCAACGGCACCGGCGGTTCCGCCGACGGCGACACGATCGTCGTCGACATGTGGGCGGGGAGCGAGTCCGACGTCGATGCCCTCGAGGCCCAGGTCGCATTCGCGCAGGAGCAGAACCCCGACATCAAGATCAAGCTGCAGACGTCGCCGTGGAGCGACTTCTTCACGAAGCTGACCACCAACATGGCCAGCGGCAACATGGCGTGCGTGACCGGTATGAGCGGAGCGCAGCTGGGCGGCTACACCGGCGGATTCCGCGAGCTGAGCGACGCCGACCTCAAGACGGCGGGCATCGACTGGTCCGAGTTCAACCCGAGCGCCGACGGCATCCTCAGCTTCGAGGGCAAGACCTACGGTGTGCCCTTCGACGTCGCGACCATGCTCGTCTACTACAACCAGGACATGCTGACCGCAGCGGGCGCCCCCACCCCGGAGATCGGGTGGACGTTCGACGACTTCGACACCATCGCCGCGGCTGCCACCAAGGACGGCAAGTACGGCTTCGGCATGGGCATGGGCGGCTACCAGTGGATGTCGATGCCGATCGCGTACTCCGCGACGCAGCCGGCTTCCGAGGACGGCACCCTGCACATCGACGAGAAGGCGTTCGTCGACGCCTCGACCTGGTATGCCGAGCTCGTCACCGAGAAGAAGGTCGCGGCTCCCGTGGCGTCGGCGTCGGACACCGGCTGGGGTGAGAACCAGTACACGGGCGCGAACGCCGCGATGGCGGTCGACGGCACGTGGAACGCCGTGAGCTACCTCGACAACGAGTCCGGCTTCGCCGCCGGCATGGTGCCGCTGCCCGCAGGTGCGGACGGCAACCCCGGCCCGATCCTCGGCTCCGGCTACGGCATCTCGGCGAACTGCAAGAACCCGGAGGCCGCGCTCAAGGTCATGGGCTCGCTGCTGGGTGAGGATGCGCAGGACTACATCGCCTCCTCCGGTCGCTCGTACCCCGCGCGCACCTCTTCGCAGCCGCTGTACTTCGAGTCGATCGATGAGAAGTACCGCGACCAGGTGCAGTCGGTGTTCGAGGCCGCGTTCGGCGACACCGTTCCGCTGTACATGACGAAGAACTGGCAGAAGCTCGACAGCTACATCCAGCCCAACCTGGTCAGCGTCTACAACGGTCAGATGACGATGGAAGAGCTGCTCTCCAACGCGCAGGCGCAGTTCGGCGAGTGACCCGGCTCCGGCCACCGCAGTAACGCAGCAACAGAGAAAGAACTGAGATGACGATCACGACGAGACGTCGACGATCGCTCGCCAAGGTGGAGGCCGGTCAGGCGCTGGGGTTCGCAAGCCCCGCCCTGATCGGGCTCGCCCTGTTCACGATCGTGCCCGTCGGGCTCTCGATCGTGATGAGCGTCTTCGACTGGCCGACCTTCGGCGAGCGGACCTTCAACGGCGTGGACAACTACGTCAAGCTGTTCACCAGCAGCCCCGACTTCTGGCCGGCGCTGCGCAACTCGGCGGTGTACACCCTGCTCTACGTGCCGCTGAGCGTCGCTCTCTCGCTCGTGCTCGCTCTCGGCCTCGGATCGCGAATCCGCGGACGAGGAGCCCTGCGCGTGCTCTTCTTCATCCCCGGGGTGACTCCGATGGTCGCCAACGTGCTGGTGTGGAAGATGATGCTGCAGCCGCAGGGGCTGTTCAACGGTCTCTCGCAGACCTGGTTCGGCATCGAGCTGCCGAACTTCCTCGCCGACCCGTCATGGGCCATGATCATGGTCGTCGTGATGAGCGTCTGGCAGGGGCTCGGCTACAACATGCTGATCTTCTCGGCCGCTCTCGAGCAGCTCCCCGAGAGCGTGCTGGAGGCGGCGAGCATCGACGGCGCCCGAGGGTTCCGCCGGGTATGGAGCATCATCATCCCGATGATCTCGCCGTCGATCTTCTTCGCGACGATCATGACGATGATCACCTCCCTGCAGGTGTTCGTCCAGCCGCAGATGCTCACCGGCGGCGGTCCCGGCAACGCCACCAAGCCGCTCGTCATGTACATCTGGGAGCAGGGGTTCACCTTCGGCGACCTCGGCCTCGCCGCCGCAGCCGCGTGGATCCTCTTCGCGATCATCATCGCGATCACCGGGCTCCAGTTCGCCGCGCAGAAGAAGTGGGTGCACTATGAGCACTGAGACCCTCGTCCGCCCCACGGGCCGTGCCGGCCGCTCCGATCGGGAGCGTGCGCGCGGCGCGGCGACCACACCGGGTGCCCGCGCGCGACTGATCCTCGCCCATGTCGCGATCTACATCGCGGCGCTGATCTTCATCTCCCCGCTGATCTACGCGTTCTTCTCGGCGCTCAAGCCGAACGCCGAGATGTTCTCGATGCCGCCGACCCTGGTGGGTTCCGAGCTGCGGTGGAGCAACTTCGTCGACGTGTTCGCCTACGGGCCGTTCCTGACCTACATCATGAACTCCTTCATCGTCGCGATCGGCGGCACCCTCGTCGTTCTGGTCGTCTCGACCACGGCAGGGTACGCCTTCGGGCGTCTGCGCTGGAAGGGCCGCGACGCGGTGTTCGTGCTGTTCCTCGCGACGCTCATGGTGCCGGCCGAAGTCCTCGTCATCCCGATGTTCCAGGTGATGCAGTGGTTCAACTGGGTCGACACCTACCAGGCGCTGATCCTGCCCTTCGCCTTCGGGGCCTTCGGCACGTTCCTGATGCGGCAGTTCTTCCGCGGCATCCCGTACGAGCTGGAGGAGGCGGCACGCGTCGACGGCGCCGGCCCCGTGCGCTCGTTCCTGCAGATCATCCTTCCCCTGTCGAAGTCGGCCGTGGCGGTGCTCGCGGTGTTCACGTTCCTCTCGTTCTGGAACAGCTACCTGTGGCCGCTGATCGTGACGGTCGACTACAACGCGCACGGAACGCTCCCCGTCGGACTCGCGAGCTTCGCAGGACTCACCGGCACGCGGTGGGACCTGCAGATGGCCGCGGCCATCATCTCGATGGTGCCGACGACGATTCTCGTGATCGTGTTGCAGAAGCACCTCGTCAAGGGCATCGCGATGGCAGGACTGGGCGGGCGCTGAGCATGATCGGTCAGGAACAGCGCACCACCATGCCCGTCGACGGCATCGTCCTCCCCGACGGCACCGGTCTGGTCGGGATCGACATCGGCGGCACCAAGATCGCGGCCCTCCTCGTCAGTGCCGAAGGAACAGTCCTCGCCAGGGGAAGCGTCCCGGCACCCGCTGCCCTCGGCGGAGGCGCGATGGCCGATGCGGCGGCAGAACTCACCCGCGCGCTGGTCGCCGAGGCCGACGTGACACTCGTCGCGGCAGGGGTCGGCGCAGCGGGGGTCATCGACCATGAGACCGGGACGATCCGCGCGGCATCGGCCACCTTCGTCGGGTGGGCGGGGTTCCCCCTGGCGGACGAACTCGAAGCACGTCTCGGCGTCCCCGTACGTGTCGAGAACGACGTCAACGCCTTCCTGCTCGGCGAGGCCGCCGCCGACGGGCGCACGGACCGCGATGTGCTCGGCGTGATGCTCGGCACGGGCGTCGGCGGTGCGCTCATGATCGACGGTGAACTCCATCACGGTCCGCACGGTGCGGCGGGGGAGATCGGACACACCCCCGGCTACAGCGAGCTCGTGTGCACCTGTGGCCAGACCGGCCATCTGGAGACATTGGCGTCGGGCACCTCGATCGCACTGCGCTTTCAGGAGCGCACGGCGGGACCGATCCTCGACGCCAGAGACGTCGCCGACCGTGCCCGACAGGGCGACGTGGACGCGATCGCGGTGTTCGACGCCGCCGGACACGCGCTCGCGCTCGCGTGTGCCAGTGCGGCGACGATCATCGATCTGCCCTGTGCGATCGTGGGCGGCGGCGTCGCCACCGCCTGGGACCTCCTCGAGCCGGCGATCGCGCGCACGCTGCGCACGGACTCCCCGGTATCGGGCATCCCGCTGCGCATCATCCCCGCCGTCCTCGGTTCCGATGCCGTCGCTCTCGGCGCCATCGAGACCGCCCGCCGTGCCCTCGTGCCGGCACGAGCACACTGATCCCGGTTCGCACCGAACACCCGATGGCCCCCGAACACCCGATGAGTCCACCCGACGACCCCCGACAAGGAGCACACCACGTGACTGCACGTCCCGAAGCCCACGAGATCTGGATGGGTTCCCTTCCTTCCGTCGTAGACGGCGGGCTCCCGAGACCCCGCATCGGCATCGCCGGGATCTCGATCGAGTCGAGCACGTTCTCCCCTCATATCTCCGGTGACGAGGCCTTCACGGTCCGCACCGGAGAGGCCCTGCGCGCGTATTATCCCTTCCTCGAGGACGGGCGCGAGCTCGAAGCCGCCGCGGAGTGGGTGCCGCTCACACACGGACGCTCTCTGCCGGGCGGCGCCGTGGCTCCGGAGACCTACCACCGGATGAAGGATGCGATCGTGGAGGGCATCCGCACGCAGGGGCCCTTCGACGGCTTCTTCTTCGACATCCACGGCGCCATGAGCGTCGTCGGCATGGAGGACGCCGAGGGGGATCTCGCTCTCGCGGTGCGCGCAGCCCTCGGCCCCGACACGCTGGTGTCGACGTCGATGGATCTGCACGGCAACGTCTCAGAGGTGCTGCGCGACGCGGTCGATCTGCTGACCTGCTACCGGATGGCGCCGCACGAGGACTGGATGAACACCAAGGAGAGGGCGGTGTGGAACCTGCTCTCGCGACTGCGGGGGCCGCACGGCACCGACCCGCTGCGTCGGCGCCCGTTCACGGCGTGGGTGCCGGTCCCGGTGCTGCTGCCCGGGGAGAAGACCAGCACCCGCCTGGAGCCGGCGCGCAGCATCTACGCGCAGCTGCCCGAGATCGAAGCGCTTCCCGGCGTCGTCGACGCCTCGGTGTGGATCGGCTATGCCTGGGCGGATGAGCCGCGGTGCCAGGCGTACGTCGTGGTCACCGGTGACGACGAGGAGCTGATCGCCCGTGAGGCCGAGCGCGTGGCGCGGATGTTCTGGGACGCCCGCGAGGACTTCGTCTTCGTGGCCGAGACCGGATCCCTCGATGAGGCGCTCGAGAAGGCGCTCGCCCCGGGAGCGCCGCATCCGTACCTGATCTCGGACTCGGGCGACAACCCGACCGCCGGTGGTGCGGGCGACGTGACCTGGACGCTCGCGCACCTGCTGCAGCGTGCGGAGCTGACCGACGGCAGCCGCACCACCCTGGTCGCCTCGATCTTCGATCCCGTGGCCGTCACCCAGGCAGCGGCCGCCGGTGTCGGCGCCACCGTCACCCTCGACGCCGGCGCAGGGGTCGACGCAGGCCCGCACGGCCCCGTGCCGATCACCGGGACCGTGTTCTCCATCACCGACGGGGATCCCGATGCGGGCACGCAGGTCGTGATCGCATCGGGCGGGCTGCACGCCATCATCACCGAGCGCCGCAAGCCGTTCCACCACCTCTCGGATTTCCGGATGCTGGGGCTCGAGCCCACGAGCGCCGACATCGTCGTGGTGAAGATCGGCTACCTCGAGCCGGAGCTGTACGAGCTCGCCGTGGGCTGGACCCTCGCGTTGACGCCCGGAGGTGTCGATCAGGACCTGCTGCGTCTGGGCCACCACCGCCTGCGGCCCGGCGTCTACCCCTTCGACCCGAACGGGAATCCCGATCTCACCGCGGTCGTCGTCCGTCGCGGAACCCCTGAGGAGCAGAGCGCATGATGAACTTCGAGAAGCGCACCGGACCGGACCTCGGCGCGGACGCTCCGACGTACCCGACGCAGGGTGTGCCCGACTGGTACCGCGACGCGAAGCTCGGCTTCTTCGTGCACTGGGGCCTCTACTCGGTGCCGGCGTGGGCCGTGCAGCACGGCGAGGGCGTGAACATCCCGACCGAGGACGCGTACGCCTGGCACCAGTACGCAGAGTGGTACGGCAACACCGTGCGCATCGCCGGCAGCCCCACGTGGGAGCGGCATCAGCAGCTGTTCGGGCCGGGCACCTCGTACGAGGACCTCGCCGATCGATGGGATGCCTCGGCGTTCGACGCGGATGCCTTCGTGGGCGAGCTCGTCGGCGCGGGAGCCCGGTACATCATCCCCACGACGAAGCACCACGAGGGGTTCTGCCTGTGGGACACCGCGACGACCGGCTTCAACGCGGTGGCTCGTGGTCCGCGCCGTGACCTGATCTCCGAGTTCCACGATGCCACCCGCCGGGCGGGTGCGAAGTTCGGCGTCTATTACTCGGGCGCGCTCGACTGGCATGTGAGCGACTTCCCGGCGATCGAATCGGACACCGATCTGTTCCGGTTCCGTCGCAACGACGCGCACTTCGCCCGCTACTCCGCCGCACAGCTCGACGAGCTCGTGGCGCGCTTCTCGCCCGACGTGCTCTGGAACGACATCGAGTGGCCGGACGGCGGCAAGGGGCGTGACGAGTACGCGGTCGCCGCGCTCCTGGAGCGGTACTTCGATGCCGTACCGGATGGTGTCGTCAACGACCGCTGGGGTGTGCCCTACCACGGGTTCCTCACGCGCGAATACACGGACATCCCCGAGATCATCCCGGAGCCATGGGAGTCGACCCGCGGCCTCGGCTACTCGTTCGGTTTCAACCAGGCGGAGGACGAGCGGCACTCGCTGTCCGGTGCGGCGCTCATCCGCCTGCTCGTCGACGTCGTGGCCAAGAACGGCAATCTGCTGATCAACGTGGGCCCTGCGGCCGACGGCTCGATCCCGGAACTGCAGCGGAGCGCGATGCGCGAGCTGGGTGCGTGGCTGCAGGCGAACGGGCACGCGATCTACGGCACACGACCGTGGATCCGGATGGGGGAGCGGAGCGGCGCTCCGCGTCGCTACACGACCACAGGGGCGACGGTGCACATGCACGCGCTCGACCCGAGCGTCGGCACGATCGGGTTGCCCGATGAACTGCGCACGCGCGATCTGCGCTGGTCGGACGGGTCCGTCGCCGAGCGGTCGGCGCAGGACAGCGCGGTCGTCGTGATCCCGGCCGGTCTGCGCGAAGAGGCTGTCGCGGTCCTGTCCGCAGGCTGAGACGGATCGGATCGCGACGAGGCGAGGGCCCTCCCGACCACGAGTCGGGAGGGCCCTCGCTGTGTGCGCCCGCGCTCAGGGGCGGGTGAGCTCCTCGAGCACCTCGACCACATGCCGATACGGTCGCCCTGTGGCACGTGTCATCCCGATCTCGCAGGTGCGGTTGGCCGACACGAACGCATCGAAGTCGCCGCGCGTGCTCTCGGCCTCCGCGATCTCCGCCGACTCCTGAGCGGTCGCGCTGGCCGTGAGCTCGGGGTGCAGCATGCCGCGGTCCCCGGCGAAGGCGCAGCAGCCCCACCCCTCGGGGACGAACACGTCGTCGGCGACGGCTCCGGCGATCGCGGTCAGCGCCCCGGTCGCCCCGAGCGCCGTCGTGGAACAGGTCGGATGCACCGCGATGGTGGGCAGCTTCGCCGTGACGGTCAGCTTCGGCAGCACCTCGCGGGCCACGAAGGTCGTGGCGTCCTCGATACGCAGCCCGGCGTACCGGGGGTTCTTCGCGACCGACTGTGCGAGCATCACGTCCAGGCCCTCGGTGCAGGACGCCGCATCGCACACCACGGGAAGCTCGCCGTGCCGGCTCGCGACCCACAACGACTCCAGGACCCGGTCCGACATGCGTGCGTATCCGTCGAGATGGCCCTTCGACTTCCACGGTGTGCCGCAGCAGAGTCCGCCGTTCTCCTCGGGGATCACGACGGGGATCCCCGCCCGGTCGAGCAGTGCACGCAGGGCATCCCGAGATCCCTCGCCCTCGCCCTCCGCACCGAACATCGTCCCGATGCAGGCGCCGAAGAAGACGGCCTGCGCATCGGTCGGCGACTCCGGGCGCGGGGGCTTCGAGCCGCCGTGGGGGAGCCCGCCGTCGTAGAGGGGCACGGTGTCGGTGCCGAGGACCGCGCGGCCGAGCTGCGTGACGCCGCGCACGAGCGGAGCGGGGAGGGCATCGGCGACGGTGAGCGCGACCCCTCCGGCCCGGGTGACCGTGCCCCAGTGCTTCGCGGCCACGCCCCACACCGCGCCTTCGATCGCGTTCGACTGCTCCGCACGAAGCCGACGCACGAGGTCGCCGGTGTTGATGTCGACCGGACAGGCCACGCCGCACATGCCGTCGACCGCACACGTCTGGACGCCGTCGTAGTCGTAGTCCTTCTGCAGGTCGCGCAGCAGCTCGGTGTCGCCCTGCTCCTCGGCCCACGCCATGTCGCGGCGGATCACGATGCGCTGTCGAGGCGTGAGGGTGATGCTCTTGCTCGGACAGGTCGGTTCGCAGTACCCGCATTCGACGCAGCGGTCGACCTCGCCCTCGACCGTCGGCACCCGCTTGAGGTCATGCAGGTAGGAGTCCGGGTCGTCGGAGAGGACCACCCCCGGATTCAGGATGCCGTCGGGGTCGAGGAGGCCCTTGATCTCCCACATCATGTCGGTGAGCTCGTCACCGTACTGGCGGCGTACGAACGGCGCCATGATGCGCCCGGTCCCGTGCTCGGCCTTCAGCGATCCCTGCTGGGACAGCACGAGGTCCACCAGATCATCGGTGAAGCGCCGATAGCGCGCGATGCTGTCGGCATCGTCGAAACGCTCGTTGAGGAGGAAGTGAACGTTGCCGTCCTTGGCGTGCCCGAAGATCACCGAGCCCTCGTACCCGTGCGCGGCGAACAGCTCGATGAGTCGCTCGCACGTGTGGAGAAGACGCGGCACCGGCACCACGATGTCCTCGAGGAGAGCCGTCGTTCCCGAGGGGCGGGCGCCGGCGACCGCGGTGTAGAGACCTTTGCGCACGTGCCACAGTGAAGCGCGTTCTCCGGAGTCCGTGGTGAGGCGCGGTGCCACGGCGAGCGGCAGTGCCTCGAAATGCGCCTGTGCCGTCGCACTCGCCTCCCTGAGCGCATCGTCGTCGGAGGCGTGCACCTCCACCAGGAGAGCGGCGTGCCCCTGCACCTCGATCTCCGCGATCGATGCCGGGACGTCGCTCAACCCCTGCGCGACCCGGAGGGAGGCGGCGTCCATGAGCTCGATGGTGGCGAGTCCGAGTCGGGTGAGGTCGGGAAGTGCCGTCATCGCGGCGGACAGCGTCTCGAACACGAGCAGCCCCGTCGCGATCGACGGGCGTACCTCGATCGTGCGGAAGCGGGCCTCGGCAACGAAGGCGAGTGTGCCCTCGGAGCCGATGATGAGGTGCTCCAGGATGCGCACGGGGTCATCGAAGTCGAGGAGCGCGTTCAGCCCGTAACCCATGGTGTTCTTCATGGAGAACTGCTGGCGCAGGAAGGCGACGCGCTCGGGCGAGGCGAGCAGACGTGCCCGCAGATCGAGCAGGCCCTCGGCGATCGCGGGTTCCGCGGCGTGCAGCAGTTCGTTCGCATCCGGACGGCCGGTGTCGAGGATCGTTCCGCTCGGGAGCACGATCGTCATCGACTCGATCGTCCGGTATGAGTTCTCGGTGATGCCGCAGGCCATTCCACTGGAGTTGTTCGCGACGACTCCGCCGATCGTGCAGGCGATCTCGCTGGCGGGGTCGGGGCCGAGCTTGCGGCGATAGCGCGTGAGTCTGGTGTTGACCTGGCGCACGGTGGCGCCGGGGCCGACGCGCACGGTCGCGCCGTCGTCTTCCACGCGGATCTCGCGGAAGCTGCTGCGGGTGTCGACGAGGATGTCCCCGCTCACGCTCTGCCCGGAGAGGCTGGTGCCCCCGGAGCGGAACGTCATCGTGCGGCCGGCGGCGCGAACGGCTCCGAAGGCGCGTGCCACCCCTTCGGCATCCACGGGGGAGAGCACCGCATCCGGGATCAGCAGGTAGTGGGAGGCGTCGTGGGCGCGGGCGAAGCGGTCGATGGAGCGCGAATGGACCTGAGTCGCGGGGCCCAGCAGGGCGGGGTCCAGCGGTTCGGCGAGGGTGGTCGGCACGGTGCTCCTCTGCTCCGTCGGAAGGTGATCAACGAGATTGTCAGACAAGTGTACCGAGCGTGCGGCGCTTCGATAGGCTGACCCGCATGACCACCACTTCGGACGCACCGCTGGGGATCGTCGGCGTCGTGGATGCCGTCACCGCCCAGCTGCGCGGTCGTATCCTCGGCGGCGAGATCCGCTCGGGGGATCCGATCACGGAAGCGGCCGTGTCGCAGACCTTCGGAGTTGCGCGTCCCAGCGCGAAAGCGGCGATCGAACAGCTCGTCGCCAGTGGCCTGCTCGTGCGCACCGCGCATCGAAGCGCGCGTGTGGTCGGGATCGACCCCGCGACAGTGCGTGACGTCTACCGCACCAGGGCCCGACTCGAGAGCGCGGCGCTTCGCGAGCTCGCGAAGACCAGCACCGTGCCGAGCGCGGCGCGCGATGCGAATGCGGAGATCCTCGCGATGCCCCCGGGTCCCGACCCGGCGACCGTGAACCCCGATCTGCGGTTCCACACCGCCATCATCGATGCACTCGACAGCGAACGCACCGGGCGCATGTACCGCAGCGTGCTCGACGAAGTGCGGCTGTGCATGGCGCAGGTGCAGGGGCGCCGGCTTCTCGACGCCTCGGTGATCGCGTCGCAGCATGCCGAGATCCTCGACGCGGTCGCTTCAGGCGACGGAGAACGGGCAGCGGCTCTTCTCGACGCGCACCTGTCGTCGGCCGAGCAGCGGCTGGTGGAGGCACTCGACGCGGAGTAGCGTCGAGCGGGCCGTCACTCCGCCGGAGCTTCCTCGACCACGATCGGGGCTTCGGCCGGATCAGCCCACACCGGTGCGGGGAGCATGGTGTCGGTCTGGCCTGCCTGGATCGATCGCAGCGCCTCGGTGATCTGCTCGTCGTTCTCGGGGACGGGAAGGTCGCAGGCGCGCAGTTCCGAAGCGAACTGCAGGGTCAGCCGGATCTTGCCCGCCTCGACGGCCTGTGCGGTCGTGCCGGTGCGGATCTCGCTCCCGGTCTGGATCGCCGGGACGTCATCGCAGACGTGGTAGACCTTGCCGCCGTCGACCCAGACCACCTCGTCCTTGCCCAGGAGCTGGATCACGGCCGACTGGTCGGCCGTGTACTGCTCGACGGACGCCGGAGCGAAGTCGACGCCGATGAAGACGGCCAGGGCCGCGAGGACGACGCCGACGATTCCAGCCGTGGTCTTCTGGCCCTTGTCCATGTCCTTGTTGAGGAAGATCAGGATGACCAGCGGGAGGAACGCCACGACTGCGACGATCGCACCGAGCTGGTTCTGTACGAAGAACCGCGTCTTGTCCGCCCTGAGCGCGGGGTCGAGGCGGTTGGCCTTCTTCCACAGCACCGAGCCGGTGATGGACAGGGCCGCGATCACGACGAGCAGCACGAGGAGCGTGATGAACGCCCACTGCGGGAACGTCGCGGTGACACCCTGCTCCTCGAGCAGGCCGGTGTCGGGGTTGCGGACGAGGGTGCCGTCTTCGCCGACGAACACACGCTGGCGCAGGAGCCAGAAGATGCCGACGCCTTCGCCGATGATCGCGACAGCCCAGAGGATGGCGGCGATCCAGCGGAAGCGCGTCGCCTTGGCCTTGGCTTCGGGGGTGGGGACCCAACCGGCAGGCGGTTCGGTCGCCGTGCTCTTCGCGGACTGGGCGACGCGGGCGTCGCTGTTCCCGGTCTCGGCGTTCTCGCTCGCAGCCACGGTGTTCCCTTCCCCTCCGGTGCCCGCCGTTCCGGCTCAAGGCAACCCCGATCCTAGTGGACCGGGTGTCCTACGCTGGGGACATGACTTCCGATTCCGACGACGCGCTCAGCTGGGACGGCGACGAGGCCTCGACACCGAAGGATCGCGCGCTTCCGCACGGCTGGAACGCCGTCGGCAAGGGCAGCGACGACGTCGGGACGATCGAGGACGACGGCACCGTCACACCGGCGACCGACGACGAGCCCTCGGGTCTGAGCACCCCGATGCTGCTGCTCGTCGGTGTCGTCGGCGGCGTCTACCTTCTCTACACGATCGGCTGGATCGTCGGAGGGCTCCGGTTGCAGCCGCTGGCATCCTTCCTCGTCTCCGACGTGATGTTCCTGCCGTGGTTCTTCCTCGCGATCGCTGCGCCCGCGCTGTGGTTCCTGGCGACCTGGGTGCTCACACGGGGGAGTGCGGCCTGGATCCGCGTCGCGGTGCTGTTCGCGGGGGTCGTGCTCCTCGTCCCCTGGCCCTTCGTCACCGTGGGGGTGATCGGATCATGACCACGTCGTCGAACGAAGCGCAGGTATCCGCGGATTCTCCGGGTTGGCTCGTCGGGCTCGTCATCGGCTTGGCAGGACTCTTCTACGCCTACGCGGTCTGGAATGCCGTCGCGCACCTCATCACGATGGCCCAGACCGGACTGAGTGTCGGCGGGTGGGCGACGCTGCTGTTCGGCGTCGCCTTTCCCGCGATCGTGTTCGTCTTCGCCTATGTGATCGGCCGGCGGCGCCGTGTCGGCGAACTGGCGCTCGTGTTCCTCGCCGGACTCGGCGTCGTCGCGGTGTTCTGGATGAGTCTGATCGCGCTGAGCCTCACGATGCCCAGCGCGTGAGCGGCCTGCCGTGCCGCGTCACACGGCACGGAGGGCTGCGCCTGCTCCGGTAGAGTTGACGCGATCGCGCCCCCATGGTGTGCGGCGCATCGGCCCCTGCCGCGCTGCCCCGAAGGATCCACTGTGCCGAAGCCTGTCGTGCTTATCGCCGAAGTACTCTCTCCCGCCACGATCGACGCTCTCGGTCCCGACTTCGACGTCCGTGACGTCGACGGCACCGACCGCGAGGCGCTGTTCGCGGCGCTCGCGGATGCCGATGCCGTGCTGGTCCGATCGGCGACGCGCATCGATGAGGAAGCGCTGGGGCACGCCCCGAAGCTGAAGGTGGTCGCCCGCGCCGGAGTGGGCCTCGACAACGTCGACATCAAGGCGGCCACGGCTGCCGGTGTCATGGTCGTCAACGCGCCGACCTCGAACATCGTCTCCGCCGCCGAGCTCACGGTGGGCCACATCCTGAGCCTCGCCCGCCGCATCCCGGCGGCGCATGCCTCACTGTCTGCCGGTGCCTGGAAGCGCAGCTCCTTCACCGGCGCCGAGCTGTTCGAGAAGACGGTCGGCATCGTCGGTCTCGGTCGCATCGGCGCCCTCGTCGCCGCGCGCCTCGCGGCTTTCGACATGCGGGTCGTCGCCTACGACCCCTATGTCACGTCGGCCCGCGCACAGCAGCTCGGCGTGCAGCTGCTCTCGCTCGACGAGCTCGTGGCGGAGTCGGACTTCCTGACGATCCACATGCCGAAGACGCCGGAGACGACCGGCATGATCGGTGCCGAGCAGTTCGCAGCCATGAAGCCGACCGCCTTCGTGGTCAACGTCGCACGCGGTGGGCTGATCGACGAGGAGGCGCTGCACGCGGCCCTCGTCGCGGGTGAGATCGCGGGTGCCGGACTCGACGTGTTCACCTCCGAGCCCCCGGCAGAGGGAGGCACCGCTCGGCCGCTCCTCGACCTGCCGAACGTCGTGGTCACCCCTCACCTCGGTGCCAGCACCGAAGAGGCGCAGGAGAAGGCCGGCGTCTCGGTCGCTCGCTCGGTGCGCCTCGCTCTCGGCGGCGACCTCGTCCCCGACGCGGTGAACGTCGCGGGTGGCGTCATCGATCCCTACGTGCGTCCCGGCATCTCGCTCGTCGAGAAGCTCGGCCAGATCTTCGCGGCACTCGCGACGTCGCCGCTCACCAGCCTCGATGTCGAGGTGCACGGAGAGCTGAACGACTACGACGTCAGCGTGCTCAAGCTCGCTGCGCTCAAGGGCGTGTTCACCAACATCGTCAGCGAGACGGTCTCTTACGTCAACGCGCCGCTCCTCGCCGACCAGCGTGGGATCGCGGTGCGTCTGCTCAAGGATGACGTCAGCGACGAGTACCGCAACGTCATCACCCTCGCGGGCGCGTTGTCCGACGGCTCGCAGCTCTCGGTGTCCGGCACGCTCACCGGTCCGAAGCAGACCGAGAAGCTCGTCGGCATCAACGACCACCGGCTCGAGCTGCCGATCGAGAAGCACCACGTCGTCATGCTCTACACGGACCGCCCCGGCATCGTCGCGGTGTACGGCCAGAAGTTCGGGGAGGCCGGCATCAACATCGCCGGCATGCAGATCGCCCGTCAGGCCGCCGGGGCCCAGGCCCTCAGCGTGCTGACCCTGGACTCGCCGGTCTCGGACGAACTGCTCGACGACGTGCGCGACGCGATCGACGCCGACCTCTTCCGTCAGATCGAGATCACCGAGGTCTGATCGCACAGGTCTGGCTGCACCGGTCTCAGTGCGCAGATGCAGAAGAGGGCGGGAGCGTGATGCTCCCGCCCTCTTCTCATGTCTCGGTGGGTCAGGCCGTGGCTCTGAGGACGAGGGCGATCAGCTCGGCGAGTTCGTCGCTGCGGGGGACGAGCCGCTCGGGGCCGTGCACGTCTAGCGAGTTGTTGAAGTAGAGCCCGTCGCTCACGAGCATCACGAGGTCGAGGCTCGCATTGTCGCGCACATGCGGGCGGATCGTCTCCGCCCAGCGTCGTCGCGTGTCGCGGAGCATGTCGGCGGCAGGGATCGATCCGCCCTGGGCCAGCCGCGTCGTGGCGATCAGCACGCGATCGAGGGCGTCGTCCTCCATGACCGAGGTGCGCACGTAGTAGGCGACCGGCCCCTCGTCGGCTGCGGTCATGCGTTCGAGGTCGAGCGTCGTGAGTCGGTCGAGCCGCTCGACGAGCCCTGCCTCCAGTTCATCCTTCGACCCGAAGTGGTAGAGGAGGCCACCCTTGGAGACGCCGGCCGCCTTCGCGGTCGCATCGAGCGTCGCTGCACGTTCGCCGTCTTCGATGAGGATCGCTTCGAAGGCGTCGAGCACCTTCTCGCGGGCGAGGGGAGGTCGGGGCATCGTGGATCCTCTGCACAGGGGAGGGGCGGGAATTCTGTTACTATACCATCTGGACGGTTCACTAACCGTGCCGTCATGATTCTGAGAGGTGTTCCATGAACCGTACTGCGTCGATCCCGACGACAGAGACGGACGCTCCCCGCGTCGGAGCCCGCGGCTGGGCGGCACTCGTCGTCCTCATGCTGCCGGTGCTGCTGGTGTCGGTGGACAACACGGTGCTGAGCTTCGCGCTCCCCGAGATCTCGATCGCGCTCGCTCCCACGGGGGCGGAGCAGCTGTGGATCATCGACGTGTACCCCCTGGTGCTCGCCGGCCTCCTGGTCACGATGGGGACGCTGGGCGACCGTTTCGGGCGCCGGAAGATGCTGCTGATCGGTGCGACCGGCTTCGCCGCCGTCTCCGCACTGGCCGCCTTCGCGCCCACTGCCGGGCTGCTGATCGCCGCCCGGGCGCTCCTCGGCTTCTTCGGCGCCATGCTGATGCCGTCGACCCTTTCCCTCCTGCGCTCGATCTTCCAGAATCGCGATCAGCGCCGCATGGCGATCGCCGTGTGGGCGTCGGCGTTCTCCGCGGGCTCCGCGCTCGGACCGATCGTCGGCGGCTTTCTCCTCGAGCACTTCGCATGGGGTTCGGTCTTCCTCATCGCCGTGCCCGTGTTGATCCCGCTGCTCGTCGCCGCGCCGCTGCTGGTGCCCGAGAGCCGCGACCCGAACCCCGGGCGCATCGATCTGATCAGCATCGCGCTGTCGATGGCGACGATGATCCCGGTCGTCTACGCGATCAAGTCGCTGGCCGTCGACGGGCCGAGTCTCAAGGCCGGAGCCTGGGCGCTGCTCGGCTTCGTGATGGGCTACCTGTTCGTCCGTCGCCAGCTGCGTGCCAAGACGCCGATGCTCGACATGGCGCTCTTCCGTCGGGGCTCCTTCTCCGGTGCGATCCTGGTCAACCTGCTGAGCGTCGTGGCTCTGGTCGGTTTCCTCTATTTCGTCTCGCAGCACCTGCAGCTCGTCCTCGGGCTGTCCCCGATGATGGCCGGGCTCGCGCTCGTGCCCGGAATGCTCGCGATGATCGTGGCCGGACTCTCGGTCGTCCCGATCTCCCGTCGTATCCCGCCGCACATCGTGATCCCCGTCGGGCTCGCGTTCTCCGTGGCCGGCTACCTGATCGTGGCGTTCACGACGCACGAGCACGGCGTCCTGCCGCTGGTCGTCGCATTCGTGGTGCTCGGCATCGGCATCGGTGCCGCCGAGACGATCTCCAACGAACTGATCCTCTCCAGCGCCCCCGCCGCGAAGGCGGGAGCGGCGAGTGCGGTCTCCGAGACCGCCTATGAACTCGGTGCGGTGCTCGGCACCGCGGTGCTCGGTGGCATCATCACGGCCTTCTACCGCGGGGCTCTCGTGCTTCCGGAGGGCCTGCCGGCAGACGTGGCGCACGCGGCGGGGGAGACTCTCGCCGGGGCCTACACGGCGGCGCAGGCGCTGCCGGGCCAGCTCGGCACCGCGCTGTGGGAGGCAGCGGCGGCCGCATTCGGCTCCGGGGTGATGGTGACCTCGCTGATCGGCGCTGGTCTCGTCGTCGTCGCGGGCGTGATCGCCGCCGTCACACTGCGCAAAGCCCCCACGCACTGACCAGTACGCTGGGAGGACCGGCTCGCTCGCCCTGCGGTGAGCCCGAGCCGGTCCATCCCCGTGCAGTGCGCAAGGAGTCTCATGTCGCGTGTCGTGAAGCTGGCCGTCATCCCCGGAGACGGCATCGGTCCCGAGGTCATCGCCGAAGCGGAGAAGGTGCTCGACGCCGTCACCGCCGACAGCGGTGTGGTCTTCGACAAGACCCGTTTCTCGCTCGGCGCCGGACGCTTCCTCGAGACCGGCGACACCCTCACGGACGATGACCTCGCCGCGATCTCCGCGAACGATGCGATCCTGCTCGGCGCGGTCGGCGGCACCCCGGGCGACCCGCGCCTCAAGGACGCCAACATCGAGCGGGGCCTGCTGCTGAAGCTGCGTTTCACCCTCGACCACTACGTGAACCTGCGGCCGTCGAAGCTGTTCGTCGGTGCCTCGGGCCCGTTGGCCGAGCCCGGCGACATCGACTTCGTCGTGGTGCGTGAAGGCACCGAGGGGCCGTACGTCGGCAACGGCGGGGCCATCCGCAAGGGCACCCCGCAGGAGGTCGCGAACGAGACCTCGGTGAACACCGCCTTCGGCGTCGAGCGCGTCGTGCGCTACGCGTTCGACCTCGCCGAGCGTCGTCATAAGAAGGTCACGCTGGTGCACAAGACCAACGTGCTCGTGCACGCCGGTGCCATCTGGCAGCGCGTCGTGAACGAGGTGGCGGCCGAGCACCCCGACGTCGAGGTCGACTACCTGCACGTCGACGCCGCCACGATCTTCCTGGTCACCGACCCCTCGCGCTTCGACGTGATCGTCACCGACAACCTGTTCGGCGACATCCTCACCGACCTCGCGGGCGCGGTCACGGGTGGCATCGGCCTCGCCGCCTCGGGGAACATCAACCCCGACGGCGCGTTCCCGTCGATGTTCGAGCCGGTCCACGGCTCAGCGCCCGACATCGCCGGACAGCAGAAAGCCGACCCGACGGCGGCGATCCTCTCGATCGCGCTGCTGCTCGACCACCTCGGACTCACCGAGGAATCCGCACGGGTCGGTGCCGCGGTCGAGGCGGACATCGCGGCACGGACGGTGGCTCGCACCACGGCGGAGATCGGCTCCGCGATCACTGCACGCCTCTGACTGCAGGCGTAGGCTGAACGGGCGCGAGGATGCGCCCACCCACGAGGAATGGATGATGAGATGACGACCATCGATGCCGAGGCGACCGTGGCTCCCCTGGAGTTCGCCGTCACGAAGAACCTGACCGCTGCGTCTCCCGCACGGCTCGCCGAGGTGCTGGAGAATCCGGGCTTCGGTGTGGTCTTCACCGATCATATGGTCGACATCTGCTGGTCCGCCAAGGGTGGCTGGCACCGTCCTCGCGTGCAGCCGTACGGTCCGATCCCGCTCGACCCCGCGGCGTCGGTGCTGCACTACGCGCAGGAGATCTTCGAGGGCATCAAGGCCTACCGCCATGCGGACGGCTCGATCCACACGTTCCGACCCGACCGTAATGCTGCGCGTCTGCAGGCCAGCGCTCGTCGTCTCGCTCTGCCGGAGCTGCCGACCGAGTACTTCATCCAGTCGCTGCGCGAGCTCATCGCCGTGGATGGCCGCTGGGTTCCGGACGGCGCCGACCAGAGCCTGTACCTGCGCCCGTTCATGTTCGCGAAGGAGGCGTTCCTCGGCGTGCGCGCCGCGCAGAAGGTCGCCTACTACGTGATCGCGAGCCCCGCAGGCGCCTACTTCTCCGGCGGGGTGAAGCCGGTGCGCATCTGGCTCTCCGAGGAGTACGCCCGCGCCGGCAAGGGCGGAACCGGCAAGGCCAAGACCGGAGGCAACTATGCCTCGAGCCTGCTCGCACAGAGCGAGGCGAGCGCGAAGGGGTGCGACCAGGTCGTGTTCCTCAACGAGAAGCGCGATGTCGAGGAGCTCGGCGGCATGAACGTCGTCTTCGTCTTCAAGGACGGACGTGTGGTCACCCCCGAGTCGGACAGCATCCTCGAGGGCATCACGCGTGACTCGCTCCTGCAGCTGGCGGAAGACCGCGGCTACACGGTCGAGAAGCGCCCGATCTCGATCGACGAGTGGCGCGAAGGCGTGGTCTCCGGCGACATCGTCGAGGTGTTCGCGTGCGGCACCGCCGCGGTCGTCACCCCGATCGGCGCACTCGTCGGAGACGGGTTCGACGAACCGCAGCCGCTGGGCGAGCTCGCACTCTCGCTGCGTGAGGAGCTCACGGACATCCAGTACGGCCGCCGCGAGGACAAGCACGGCTGGCTTCTGCGCCTCGACGCCTGACCGCGCGGACGATACCCGCGCCCACCACCGAGACCCACGCCTGCCGCCTGCGCACGTGTGGGTATCGGTGTCTGCGGTGCGTCTCGGCGGGGTGGAACGCCCTCGCTAGGCTGGATCCCATGAAGATCGCCCGGTTCAGCCACGACGAAGCCATCATGTACGGGATCATCGACGAGCGTGAGCTCGTCGTGCTCGCCGGAGACCCGATGTTCACCGGGTACGAGACCACCGGCGCCCGTGTGCCGCTCGCGGACGCCGCGCTGCTCGCTCCGGTGATCCCGCGGTCGAAGGTCGTCTGCGTGGGCAAGAACTATCACGACCACGCGGCCGAGATGGGGGGAGAGGCTCCCGAGGAACCGCTGCTGTTCCTCAAACCGAACACCGCGGTGATCGGACCTGGTGACGCGATCGTGCGTCCGCCCCTCTCCGATCGCACCGAGTACGAGGGTGAGCTCGTCGTGGTCATCGGCAAGATCGCCAAGAACGTGAAGGCCGAGAACGCGCTCGACTACGTGCTGGGCTACACGATCGGCAACGACGTGACCGCGCGCGATCTGCAGCGCAAGGACGGACAGTGGGCGCGCGCGAAGGGCT
The DNA here is from genome assembly GCF_034650155.1 of Microbacterium sp. STF-2. Lineage (NCBI taxonomy): Bacteria > Bacillati > Actinomycetota > Actinomycetes > Micrococcales > Microbacteriaceae > Microbacterium > Microbacterium sp. STF-2. The sequence goes on along the minus strand of NZ_JARKMW010000001.1, from coordinate 735,960 downwards.
TCGACACGTTCTGCCCGCTCGGACCCGTGATCGAGACCGACTTCGATCCCGCGACCGCCACGATCGAGACGCGGGTGAACGGCGAGGTGCGCCAGCACGCTCCGCTCACCGACATGATCCACTCGGTACCGGCGATCATCGAGTACGCCTCGGCCGTGTTCACCCTGCTCCCGGGTGATGTCATCATGACGGGCACGCCGGCGGGCGTCGGAACCTTCGGCGCAGGAGACGTCGTCGAGGTCGAGATCACGGGGCTGGGCATCCTGCGCAATACCGCGCGTGACGCCGCACCCACGTCATGACCGATGCGGCCCTGACGGCGGCGCAGCAGACGGCGGTCCAGCGACGCACCGTGCTGGTGCTGTCGCTCGGGCAGGTGCTCGGCGGCATCGCCTTCGGCGCCACGGTGTCGCTCGGAGCGCTCCTGGCGGCGGACATCTCGGGGAACGACGCGCTCTCCGGTCTGGCGACCGCCTCGGTCACGCTCGGAGCGGCGGCGTGCGCGATCCCGCTGGCCCGCCTCGCCGCTCGTGTCGGCCGGCGTCGTGCGCTCACGCTCGGCAACCTGTTCGCACTGGTCGGCATCGCGGTCGTCATCCTCGCCGCCTCCCTGCGCCTCTTCCCGCTGCTGCTCGCCGGCATCCTCATGATCGGCGCGGGCAACGCGGGAAACCTGCAGTCTCGCTTTGCCGCGACGGATCTCGCCGCCCCGCAGCACCGTGGCCGGGATCTGTCGATCGTCGTCTGGTCGACGACGATCGGCGGGGTTGCCGGGCCCCTTCTGCTGGGGCCGGGAGAGATCGTCGGGCAGGCGGTCGGGATGCCTCCGCAGACGGGTTCTTATCTGTTCTCGTTCGTTGCGCAGTGCGCGGCACTCCTGCTCTACATCGTCGCGCTGCGCCCTGATCCGCTTCTCGCGGCGCAGCGGCTCGCCACGGCGTCGGCGGCTGCCGCCGGAGCGGTGGCAGTGGACCGGCCACGGGTGGCACGCTATGCGATCTTCGCGATCGCGGGGTCTCACGTGGTGATGGCGTCGGTCATGGCCATGACCCCGGTGCACCTGTCGCACATGGCGCACGGCGCCGGAGGCATGGCGGCGACCCCGGCGGATGTCTCGGCTCTGGTGGGGATCACGATCGCCCTGCACGTGGGCGGGATGTACGCCCTGTCGCCGGTCTTCGGTGTGCTCGCCGACAGGTGGGGCCGACTCAAGGTCGTGCTGCTCGGCCAGGTGCTGCTCGCCGGTGCTCTGGCGTTCGCCGTGTTCAGGGGTACCGAGGCGTGGGGTGTCATGGTCGCGCTCATCCTGCTGGGGCTGGGGTGGAGCGCGGCGACGGTCGCCGGGGCGGCGCTGCTCACCGAGGCCTCCGCGCCCGAGCTCCGCACGCGCAGACAGGGTCGCAGCGATTCGCTCATGAGCCTCTCGGCTGCGGCCGGCTCGGTGCTGGCCGGAGTAGTGCTGTCGAACTTCCAGTACTCCGGACTCGGGATCGCAGCCTTCATCCTGGTCGTCGCGATCGTGGCGCTGTCTCCGCTGGCTCGCGCGGGAGCACGGTGAAGGACTGGTCCGGGGTCGGCGAAGCGTACTCCGCCTCCTACTCGGCGCTGTGCGCCGGGACCTTCGTCGCGATGCGGGAGGCTCTGGGCGAGCCGCACGGCCGCAGCCTGGTCGACGTGGGCGCCGGAGACGGCACCCTGGCTGCGATGTGGACCGCCGAGGGATGGACGGTGACCGCGTGCGAGCCGGAGTCGACCATGCGCGCGGTCTCGCGTCGCCGGCATCCTCGGATCGACACCATCGACGGCACCTTGCCGGCGCTTCCGTTCGCAGACGGCGCGTTCGACGTCGCCATCGCGAACTTCGTGTTGAATCACGTCCCGTCACCGCGTTCGGCCGCCGCAGAGCTGCGACGGGTCAGCCGGGGTGCGGTCGTGGCGACGACCTGGACGCTCTCTCCCTCGTGGTTCTGGGCCGAGATCACCGAGCGTGCCGGTATCGCGCCCTTCGCGGGGCCGAGGCTCCCGGATGACGAGGACTTCGAGCGCACGGCCGACGGGTTCGGGCGGATGCTGCAGGAGGCAGGTCTGCAACGCGTAGAGGTCACCGAGCTCGACTGGACCTGGAGCGCGGATCCGCGAGCCCTCTGGCGGTCTGTCGAAGGGGGAGTGGCCGGTGCCGGTGCGCTCTACGCCGGTCTCGACCAGGTCGACCGGCAGCGGTTTCGGACCGCTTTCGACTATGTGGTCGAAGAGCGGAGTGCGAACGGTTTCCTGCCGCTGGCGCATCGTGCCGCGGTCGCCGTGAGCGCCGCTCGCTGAGCGCTTCGATCCTCCAGCGGTGCGGTCACCCGTCCCCGTAGAATCGAAGAGCTATGGCTACCCCTCACCCCCTCACCACGACTGTCAGTGGTGCCGACGTCCGCGTCCGCTTCTGCCCCTCACCGACCGGTCTGCCGCACGTCGGCATGGTCCGCACGGCTCTCTACAACTGGGCCTACGCCCGACACAACGGCGGGAAGATGGTGTTCCGCATCGAGGACACCGACGCCGCCCGTGACAGCGAGGAGAGCTTCCGCCAACTGGTCGACGCGCTCACCTGGCTCAAGATCGACTGGGACGAGGGCGTCGAGGTCGGCGGACCGCATGCGCCCTACCGGCAGTCGGAGCGTCACGACATCTATCGCGAGGTGATCGACAAGCTCATCGCGACGGGCGCCCTCTACGAGAGCTACTCGACGGCCGAGGAGATCGACGCGCGCAACGAGGCCGCAGGCCGCGCCAAGCAGCTCGGCTACGACAACTTCGACCGCGACCTTACCGACGAGCAGAAGGCGGCCTTCCGCGCCGAGGGTCGACAGCCCGCTCTGCGCCTGCGCGTGCCGGACGAGGACGTCACGTACGTCGACCTGATCCGTGGCGAGGTCACCTTCCCCGCCGGTTCATTCCCCGACTTCGTGGTCGTGCGTCCGAACGGCGTGCCCCTGTACACGTTCGTGAACCCGGTCGACGACGCACTGATGGGCATCACGCACGTCCTGCGCGGTGAGGATCTGATGCCGTCGACCGCGCGCCAGCTCTCGCTGTACGCGGCTCTCATCGATGCGGGCGTCACGACGTTCGTGCCGCGATTCGCCCACATGCCGCTGGTGCTGGGGGAGACGGGCAACAAGAAGCTCTCCAAGCGCGACCCGCAGGCCGATCTGTTCCTGCACCGCGACCGCGGCTTCATCCCTGAGGGACTGCTGAACTATCTCGCGCTCCTCGGCTGGTCGATCGGCCCCGACCGCGACGTGTTCTCGCTCGACGAGTTCACCGCGGCATTCGACATCGTCAACGTCAACCCGAACCCGGCCCGCTTCGACCAGAAGAAGGCCGAATCGATCAACGGCGACCACATCCGGATGCTGGGGGAGAAGGACTTCGCCGAGCGGACGATCCCGTACCTCGCCGCGGCCGGGCTCTTCGATGAGCCCACACATGAGCAGTTGGTGACGGCGTTCCGCGTGGCGCCTCTCGTGCAGGAGCGCGTGCAGCTGTTGGGCGAGGTCCCCGGGATGGTGGGCTTCCTCTTCACCGACGAGGTCTCATACGCCGAGGACGCGCTCAAGGGACTGCCGGCGAATGCTGCCGAGGTGCTCGATGCCTGCGTCGTCGCTCTCGAGCCGCTGGAGGAGTTCACGCCCGAGAAGATCCAGGAGGCTCTGGCCGCGGAGCTGGTGGAGAAGCTCGAGCTCAAGCCGCGCATCGCCTACGGCCCTCCGCGTGTGGCGATCACCGGCCGCCGGATCTCGCCGCCGCTGTTCGAGTCGATGGAGCTGCTGGGTAAGGACGAGTCGCTGCGTCGTCTGCGTTCCCTGTCGGCGTTCCTCGCGAACTGAGTCGCGACGCGCCCGGGCGGCGGCGCACGGCACCGGTTTTGGTGTTCCGCCGCCGCTCGGGTAGGCTTGATTCTCGGTGCGAGGCTCCGGTTTCGCCCTTGGGGTATGGTGTAATTGGCAACACGACGGTTTCTGGTTCCGTTATTCTTGGTTCGAGTCCAGGTACCCCAGCAAGATGAAAACCCCCGCTCAGGCGGGGGTTTCTTCGTTAGGTGATGCGTCGGAGTCGTCCGCCGCGAGAATGACGCGTTCGGCGGCGGCCCCCGGCCATCCGTGTCAGCACGGAAAGCAGGGGGCCTTCGCCATCGGTCGTCAGGCCGCGCGGCGGCGCAGGCGGGCCAGCCACGCGCCAGCCCCCAGCAGGGTGGCAGCCAATCCCGCCCACACCCAGAGGATCGCCACGTCTGCTCCGGTCGTCGCGAGCGGAGCAGCGGAGCCGTCGGTTCCAGGTTTCGCCACGGTGCCGTCTCCGCGTCCCGTGCCGCCGTTCCCGTTGCCGCCCTCGCCGGGGGTGCCGCCCTCGCCGGGCGTGCCGCCCTCGCCGGGGGTGCCGGTGTCGGCCGTGGCGAAGTCGATCGAGGCGAGCACGCGGCTCTCGACGCCTGTCAGCACCAGTTCCGCACCTTCGATGGCGAAGCTGTCGACGCCGCTGACCGTGACCGTTGAACCCGCGATCCCGAAACCGGCAGCCGGCGTGAGCGTCAGGCGCACCTGGCCGCCGCGATCCGCAACGCCCTCTGCGGGCGAAACGGTGCCGCCGCGCACCTCGGTGCGATAGCTGAAGCGCACGGCCTGGGCCTCCACCGCGTCGACGGCGGCCTTCAGCGACTCGAAGCTCGTCCGCAGCTGTGCCTTCGTCGGTGCGACGGCGGCGACTGTGGCGACCGTACCATCGGTCGAGCCATCCCGCGCTCCCGGAGATCCCGCGAGCAGAGCCGCACTGTGGGCTGTCGCCGCGGCGAGAGCATCGCCGAGCGTCTCATCGAAGACGCGTCCGTTCGCCGCCTCGACCTCGTTGACGTTCATCAGCTCGGTCGCGTATTCGACGGCCTGGGCGAGTGCGGCAGTCTCTGTGGTCGAATCATCGGCGGCGAAGAGGGCGGCGACCTCGGTCGTGGACAGAGCCGTGTCCCACATCCGCAGGTCGTCCATGTCGAGACCGATGCCGTAGCTCTTGCTCCCGTCGACGCCCACGAGCATGTTCAGGCCGCTGGTCATGCTCCCGATCCCCGCGATGCTCGTCTCCCTCGCCAGCATGCCGTCCATGTAGGTGCTCGCGATGTTGCGCGTGCGGTCGACGGTCACGGTCATGTGGTGCCAGGAGCCGCGGTACTCGCCGACGTCGCCGGTCGCATAGACGCCGTCGGTGCCGTCGCCGAGCGTGAACTCGAGCTTGCCGGTGTTCGTGCCCTCCGGGGCGAGGTTGATGCCGGAGCGGTACCAGTTCGCCCAGTTCTTGTTGCTGATGATCGCACCGTACCCGTCGACGCCGGTGACCTTGGTCCAGAAGCTGATCGTGAGGTCCTTATCCGTGCCGAGGTCGAATTCGGGGCGGGAGCCGAGATCGACGTAGCTGCCCTCGCCTCCGCCGATCCGCACCGCTGTTCCGGAGGCCCCCGGGCGATCGGTCGCGATGTAGGAGACCGAGCCGATCGGCTTCGCCGTGGGCCCGGATGCCGCATGCGTTCCGGTGTCACCGAGGTCGCCCTCGAAGGCGAGATGCAGGAACTCGCCGTCCGGTGCGGGTGCCGGGGTCTCGGGGAAATCGGGGAAGACGAGCTCGCCGGCCGTGCGCACGAGGCCGGTGAGCGGCTCCGACGCGTTCTGGAAGTCGTCGTACGCGGTGACCGTGACGGTGTAGTTCTTCGCCGGTTTCAGACCGCGGACGTCGAAGCCCATCGTGTTCGGGGTCATGTAGAACCGCGAGTACGCCTTGAACGATCCGGTGACAGACTTTGACGCGTTCTTGCCGAAGTCCGGCACCTGGTTCGCCGTGTACGCGACCGGGTTGCCGGCCTGATCACGGATCTCGACTTCGTAGTAGTTCACGAGCTCGTCGTCCTTGGCCTGGTCGAAGCGCAGCGTGAGGGACTCCTCGGCGACGTCCGTCGCGGTGATTGCCGCGGCATCCCACCAGGGTGCGATCTTGCTGCGCTGTGCGGCCGTGTAGGTGAACCCGCTCTTGCCCTTGGTCGTGTCGACCACCCAGGGCATGCCGACCCAGCGCTGATGGGTGACGTCGAATCGACGGATGACGGTGGAGCCGTCGGCGAGCACGGAGATGAAGTTCGCGTACTTCTGCGACACCCCGGCGGCAGGGTCTCCCTGGTTGCCCCCGAAGTAGCCGCCGCCGAGGAAGTCGCTCGGCACGTCCTGGTAGATGTAGTTCATCGAGGCGTTCTCGTAGACCGTGAAGTCCTTCTGGAAGATGCTCGTCTCCGGATTCGAGGAGAAGTGGGTGTGCGCCGAGCCCAGCATCACCTGCGGATAGGACGCGAGGATCCGCTGCAGGTCGGGACCCGCCATGTCGTAGTCGGCGTGGAAGGGCCCTCCGAGCGACGTGCCCGCGTAGCCGCTGTGGATCGAGACGAAGATCGGCTTCGCGGGGTCGTAGTCGGGCTTCGCGGCGATGTCCTGCAGCGTGGAGGTGAGGAAGGCCTGGTAGCCGGTGCGCTGCCCGCCGTACCCGAATGTGCTGGTGCCGTTGTAGTCGAGGCCGATGAAGTCGATGCCCTCGATCGTCGTGTGGAAGTTGCTCACGTAACCGGTGGCGGCGTTCGGATAGTGCCACGCGGGCGCGTCGGCCGGTGCGTTCTTCCGCGCGGATTCGAAGGTCGTGCCCATCAGATCGGCGATGTCGTGGTTGCCCTGGGTGAGCAGGACCTGCGACTCGGGGAAACTCTCGCGCATGACCCGTTCGACCGCGCGATACCAGCCGGCGACCTTCTCGCTGTCGCCGGCGAGGTGGGCGGAGTACTCCGGGTCGTTCGCACCGACGACATCGCCGTTGTCGACCACGACGCGCGGGTCGAAGCCCTTGGCGTCCGCCCAGGAGCGGAGGGCCTGGAAGTGCGGCTTCGCGCCCTCGTAGGCCACCTGCTCGGATGTCTTGTCCGCCGTGGCGGCGCCCCCGAGCTCGGTATCGGACATCGTGATGAACTCGAGTGTGGCATCGGCGCCGTTGTAGGCGTCGTTCGCGGCGTCGATGCGCTGTTGCGTCATCGGTTCCACGGCAGACGACGAGGTCGGGACGGCCGTCGGCGCGACCGCCGCCGCCGGGAGAACGGGGACCAGGAGCGTGAGGGCCGTCGCGGCCGCGATCATCCCTCCACCGAGTGCGCGGCGTAGGGCCGCCTCCGGACGGGGGCGTGTCGTCTTCGGGCGATCAGGGGTCGGCATGGGGTTCCTCGCAGGTGTCGTCGGGGTTCGGAAGGCGGTCGAGAAGTGTGGGGAAATCAGGGAAGCGCGGGCACGGAGGACATCAGTGAAGCGGCCCAGGGTGCCGTCACGGCGAGGAGGTCGGGGATGCAGGCCGTCGTGCCGCTCGCCTCCCTCCGGTCGGCCCGGACCTGCACGACGCGGCATCCGGCAGCGACGGCAGCACGCACGCCGACCTCGGAGTCCTCGAACACCAGGCACGCGGCCGGATCGACGTCGAGCAGGCGGGTCGCCCGCAGATAGGGTTCTGGGCTCGGCTTCGTGCGTCGCACATCGTCCGCGGTCACGACGACGTCGAATACGCCGAGGCTCACGTTCTCGGCGACCGCATCGACCCATGCCCTGGTCGAGCTGGTCACGAGACCGATTCGGATTCCCTCGCGCCGCAGGTGCGCGAGTGCTTCCTCGGCACCGGCGACCCATTCCAGACGCCCCGCGAAGGAATCGATCGTGACGAGCTCCAGCTCCGCCGCGAGGGCGCTCGCACTCGCACGCGTACTCCCGAGCCCGATCAGAGCGCGGGCGGCATCGATGCCGGACAGCCCTTCGAACCCGGCGAGCTGCGCCGACGACACCGTTGTGCCGAGGTGTGCGAGGTGGGCGCTGATCACGTCGAGCCACGCCCGTTCACTGTCGACGAGTGTGCCGTCGAGGTCGAAGAGCACGGCGGCGGGTCGAGCCGCGGCGGGCCGCGCGGGGGTGGAACGAGGGGAGGCGGAGCGATCAGAGGCGGAGCGATCAGAAGCGGAGCGATCGGAAGCGGGCGTCGACGAGGTCACGGGACGATTACCCCGCTCCGTGGTGTGCACGGGGCGGCGTGCAGATGAACGACGTCTGAACGATAGCCGCCGGCGGGCGCGCAGCGGGGGACAACTGTGAACTGCTGTCCTGATCGCGCGATCGACGGTATCGCGGCTCACCTAGTCTGAGACGGTGTTACCGGCGACCCCGCGCTCCCATCGCGAGATCATGAGCGATCTGATGACCAGGATCATCGATGGGGAGTTCTCTCCGGGCTCCCGTCTTCCGTCGGAGACGAAGTTGAGTCTGCATTACGGCTCGACCCGTGGCACGATCCGACGGGCTCTCGCGGGTCTCGAGGACCGAGGGCTGGTATCCCCTGTTCAAGGCGCGGGCTGGACCGTTCGTTCGGGCCGACAGAGTCAGTCGTTCGAAGAGCTGCGTTCGTTCGCGCAGTGGGCGCGGTCCAAGGGTCTGGCGCCGGGCGGGCGGGTGCGTCGCAAGGAGTTCGGGGAGGCGACCGCGGCGGAGGCGCGTCGCCTGTGGGTGAGCCCGCGGACGCGTGTGCTGCGCGTGACCAGGACGCGTAGCATCGACGGCCGCGACGTGATGCTGGAGCGCACCAGCTACCCGGACTGGATCGCCGATCGGCTGGCCTCGATCGCCGATGACGAGGCCTCCGTCGTCGAGGCGCTCTCGCGTGACTTCGGGATCGTGACCGCGTTCGCCGAGCACGCCATCGATGCCGTCCCCGTGTCCAGCGCCGACGCCGAGCTGCTCGGCGTGCGTCGGGCGAGCGCGCTGCTGCGGGTGCGCCGCGTGAGCTACACCGCGGCAGGCGAGCCGATCGAGTACGGCGAGGACCGCTACCTGCCCGACACCGTCACGTTCCTCGTCACGGCATCGCGGGAGAGCACACCCCTCACGCGCACCGAGTTCTCGCGGTAGCGGATCAGCTCGCGTCGTCACCCCGCGTCGCGTCCGGCGATGTCGAGGGCGCCGAGTAATGTGAATACGTGACAGGAACACGAGCAGAAGCGGCATTCTCGCGCGCTGTCACCGCATTCAGCACGCCGACTCTCGACCTCCTTCACGGACGTTTCGCGCCCTTCGTCGTCGCGTCCCTCTCGCTGCTGTTCACGGCAGACCGGGCGTCCATCCCGATCGCCGACGCCCAGGCCGAGCTCGCCGAGATCCTCGATGAGCTGAGGGGAGCGGGCTACGACGATGACGACCGCCGGGTTCCCGCAGGGACCGGCCGCGACGTCGCGCGGAACTGGGTGCGACTGGGCTGGCTGGTGCAGCAGATCGACGAGGACATCGAGGTGTACCGACTCTCCGCGCACGCCGTCGAGGCGCTGGAGATCGCCGGACGCACGGGCGGGGGGCGCACACGTGTATCCAACTCCCGTGTGCGAACGCTCCTCGACGCCGTGGAGCACCTCTCCGACAGCGCCGAGGCCGATCCCGAGCGTCGCCTGGCTCGTCTTCGGAAGGAGCGGGCGGCACTCGACGCCGAGATAGATCGGATCGAGGAATCGGGCAGGGCGGATCCGCTCGACGATGAAGAGCTGTTCGAAGAAGCGGAGAACGTGCTGCACCTGGCACGGGAGCTCCCCGCCGACTTCACCCGCGTCGCCGAGTCGCTCAAGCTCATGCAGCGCGACGTCGTCGCCCATCTGCGGCGTGACGAGCGCCCGACCGGCGAGGTGCTCCGCGAGTATCTGCGACGCGCGCAGGACGTGATGAACTCGACCCCGGAGGGGCGCGCGTTCTCCGGCGCCCTGCGGCTGATCGGCGATCCGGATCGCATCGACGCGCTCACCGAACAGCTGCACGGCCTGCTCCGGCAGCCGTTCGCCCGCATGCTCGACAGCACGCAGCGTGCCGAACTCGACGCCATCGGACGTCGGGTCGAGCTCGGCGTCGAAGAGGTCCTCGCCGCACAGCGTCGAGCGTCGCACGTCATCACCGGCCAGGTGAAGACCCACGATCCGCTGCGGGACCGTCAGATCGACGATCTGCTGCGCGACGTCATCGCCGCTCTCCACATCTGGGACGGTGCGGGGGCGAGCGACTCGCCGGTGCGCAGTCTCCCGCTCGCAGATCTGGGGCACCTCAGGCAGACGGTGAGCAGCATCCGCCCGCCGGCCGTCCCCGCACCTCTCGCGGACGCCGACGACGTCGAGTTCGCCGACGTCGACTCCCGCGCGTGGGGCGGTCCGCGGTATACGGAGCTCGAGGAGTACGTGTCGGGTCTCGGCCCGGAGTTCGACCTCGCCGCGGCCTTCACCCAGGGAGCCGACGATACCCGTCGTCCTGTCGACCTCGTCGGACTGCTCGAGATCGCGCACCGCAACGGCATGACCGAGGGCGAGGAGGTCTCGGTGGTCGAAGCGCGGCGTCCGGACGGATCGACGCGACGTTTCGCTTTCGGCGCCGTCACGGCGCGCAACCCGAAGGAAGAATCACATGCCTGAAGAGAGCCTCGTGACGGAGACGCCGGTCGAGGATCCGTTCATCGCCCCGGTCCCGATGGAAGACGACATCGAGGAGCACTTCGCGGGTGACCGCGGCACGCTGGACCCCGAGATCCGGCGCCTGCTCGCGCACATCCTCCAGCGCCGTTTCATCGCCGCGGAGCGCAACCGCCGGGAATGGGCCCTGCTGCTCGACCATCAGCACGTGATCGAGTCGCGCCTGAACGACCTCTACCTCCGCCTGGTCGTCGACCACGGCCGCGGGTTCGCATACAAGCAGCAGCTGCGCTCCGACGAGATCGACATGCCGGTGTTGCTGAAGGACGCGCCGTACACACGCGCCGAGACCCTGGTTCTCGTGCATCTGCGCACGGTCTATCAGCGCGAGTCCGCCGCCGGCGAGGCATCCGTGCGCATCGACATCGAGGATCTCGAGCAGACCGTGCTGAGCTACTTCAGTGACGTCGACGGCGGCACAGCCCGGCAGCAGAAGGCGATCCGGAACGCGATGGATCGCCTGGATCGAGAGGGCATCGTGCAGGAGGAGACCAGCGGGCGCTATCGCATCAGCGCGCTCGTCGAGGTCGTCCTGAGCGCCGAGACCCTGAAAGAACTCCGCGACTGGCTGCGGTCGCAGGAAGCGGTGGAACGATGACCATGGTCGACACGCTCTTCGGCCTCATCCCGGCGGGTTCGCGCGGGCAGCAGTGGGTGGCGGAGCAGCTGCAGCTGATCAACTGGGGCGGGTACGACGGCGGACCCCATCGGGTGCGCTTCTCGCCGCACGCGACCCTGCTCTGCGGAGGCTCGGGCTCCGGCAAGTCGACGTTGATGGATGCGTACATCGCCTTGATGATGCCGCACACGACGCCGTTCAACGGAGCGTCGAACGGTGGTGTGACGGGTCGCCCGCGCGGCGAGGAGCAGCGGAACATCCTCTCCTACGGGCGAGGGAAGATCGACGAATCCCGCACCGAGGAGGGCACGAAGCTGCGTGTGCTCCGCGGAGACGGGGAGGACACGTGGAGTGCGATCGCGACGACGTGGATCGACCACGACGGGTCGCGGTTCACGGCCGTGCGTGCGTGGTACATCCCCGCGGATGCGCGCGTCCTCGAGGACACGACGCGGGTCAGGGCCACCGTGAACGGGGCGTTCGATCTGGGACTGCTGGAGCGCGCGGCGACGCAGCGGCTCTCGGATGCGTCGGTGCGGGCGACGGGGCTGGAGACCCTCGCGACGGACCGTGAGTTCTCGGCGCGCCTGCAGGCGGTGCTCGGGATCGGTGCGGCCGGCTCCGGCGCCAAGGCCATCAGTCTTCTGGCGAGGATCCAGGCCGGGCAGCAGATCACGACGGTCGACGATCTGTACAAGAAGCTCGTCCTCGAAGAGCCCGAGACCATGGCCACCGCAGATGCCGTCGTGGCGCATTTCGACGAGCTCGAGAGCACGCGGATGAGGATGCTCACGGCGAAGCAGCAGGTGAACGCGCTCGAGCCGATCCGGAGCATCAAAGACCGCATCGTCTCGGCGTCCGAGCGTGTGCGCGTGATCGACGAGGTCGGCGTGTTCACGGATCCGACCTCTCTGGCCGCCCTCTGGAACGCGCAGCGACGCCTCGATCTCCTGCGCGACGTGGAGGTCGAGCTGGGGGATCGTTCCCGCGCGCTGAGTCTTGCCGTGCGCGAGAAACGTGCTCTCGTCGATGCCGCGGATGTCGAGCGCGAGGGGCTTCTCGACGTGCTGCGCCAGTCCGGCGGCGACCGTCTCGAGACAGCTCAGCGCGAACTCCGCGTCGCCGAGCGCAGAGTGGACGACGTCCGGCGGGAGCGGGCGAAGTTCGACATCATCGTCCGGGAGCTGGGAGCGGAGGTGGAGACCGCCGCGCAGTTCGACGCCTTCGCCGCCGACGCTCGGGGGTCGGCTCCGAAGTCCGAGATCCGTGCTGCCCGTGCCGCTTTCGCCGATGCCGAGAGCACACGCCGGACGACGGAGGCCGAGATCCGCCGCCTGCGCGAGGAGCGTGAGAAGACGAGTCGCGTACGCGGGAGCATCCCCGCGCATCTCGACGAGTCGCGCAGCCTGCTCGCAGAGGCGGTCGGGCTCGACCCGGCCGATCTTCCGTTCGTCGGCGAGCTCATCGAGCTGCGGACCGAGTTCGAGCCGTGGCGGGAGGCATTCAACCTCGCGCTCGGAGGCTTCGCCAGGACGCTTCTGATCGACGTCGAGCACCTCGCTTCGTTCCGCACGGCCATCAACTCCGTGCGCACCCCGGAACGTCTGAACTACGAAGGCGTCCATACCGGCATCCCCGAGGTGCGGAACGCCGACCCGAAGACGCTTCCCGGGCGGCTCGAGTACCTCCCGACGCCCTTCACCGGTTGGCTTCAGCAGCGACTTCAGGATCGCTTCGGATACGTCTGTGTCGACTCGTCGTCGCAGTTGGGCGCACACCAGAAGGCCCTCACGATCAGCGGCCAGGTGTCGCAGGGGAGTCGGGGTGCCCACGGAGGGCAGGGGCGCAGCAACGTCCTGGGCTTCACCAACGACCGTCGCCTGCGCGAGATCGACGAACAGCTGCTGCGGCTGACGGCGCAGCACGAGGAGTGCGCGTCCGCTGCGCACGAGGCCGAGGCCGCCCTCGACCGCATCGAGGCGCGGTCGACATCCTTCGCGAAGATCGAGGACCTCACGTGGGAGCAGATCGATGTGGTCACGGTGGAGGCCGAGCGGGAGCGCTGGCTCGCGGTCGAGGCGGAGGTCACCACGGCCAGCCCCGAGATCGCGCAACTCAAGCGCCAGGCCGAAGAACTGCGGGCGCGGGCGGGGCGGCTCCGCGATGAAGAGGCGCGTCTCGGCAACGAGCTCGCTCAGACCCAGGAGCAGTGGGGTCGGGTCACCGACGACGTCGACAGCTGTCAGTCGGTCATCGACTCTGCCGCGGCATCCGGACTCGTGCTCGGGGACGGGCACGCCTCGTTCCTCGACAGCCGATTCCTGCACGCCGAGACCGGAGGATCCGCGACGGCGGCGCAGCGCCTGACCCATCTGGACACCGCCCTCAGGACGGCAGCGCAGCGCCTTCTCGATGACCGCCGCGAGGCGGCCGAGGCGCACGAGCAGCAGCGCGAGAGCATGCGCCGACTCATGACGGGGTTCCTCGAGCGCTGGGACACCCTCACGATCCTTCCGGATCCCGACGCTTCGGTCGGGGAGTTCGAGAGCATCCTGGAGGCTCTCCAGACCAACGGGCTCCACGAGCTGGAGACCGAGTGGCGCGACAGCCTGCTCAAACTGTCGGGAAACGACCTGACGAGTCTCGACTCGACGCTCAGCCGGTCGCTCCGTGAGATCAAGGACCGGATCGATCCGATCAACCGGATCATGGAGGAGCTGCCGTTCTACGACGACGATCATCGTCTGCAGATCACCCCCCGCGAGAACCAGACGGAGGCTCGCAAGCGTTTCCGCCGTGAGCTCCGTGAGGTGCGCGGACTCATCGATGCGGCGGCGACGGATGCGGAGCGGGAGACCGTGTACCGCAAGATGAGTCGCCTCATCGCGCGCATGCGCCGCACCGCCCCCGACTTCGCGGAGCTCATCGATGTGCGAAACCATGTGCGGGTGAGCGCGGAGCGCGTCACAGCCGCCACGCGAGAGCACGTCGCCCTCTACGATCACATCGGTGAGAAGTCCGGAGGCGAGTCGCAGGAACTCGTCGCGTTCATCGTCGGGGCCGCCCTCCGGTACCAGCTCGGAGACGCGGGCGCCGCTCGACCTCGCTATGCGCCGGTGTTCATGGACGAGGCGCTGATCAAGGCCGACGCCCACTTCACCAAGCGCGCGATCGGTGCGTGGCGCGGGCTCGGCTTCCAGCTCGTCATCGGTGCGCCGAACGACAAGTACAGCGCGATCGAGCCGCATGTGGACGTCGAGTACGACATCCTCAAGGACACGCGCGGTCGGTCCTGGGCCAAGGCGAAGGTGGGTCTGCCGGAAGCGGGGGTCTGACCGTCGGTCGTCGACGGGCGAGCAGCCGTATCGTCAGTCGCACTCCCCGAGGAACCCGAGGTAGCAGACGGCCTCGTGAGTGACTGCTGCTTCGTAGTCGTTGTTCGAGACCTGTCGCGTCGCGACCTCCGGCGTGCGGGTGAGGTGGCCGAAGTCTCCGAGCGAGGCGACGACCGATCCTTCGGAGTCCTCCGCGCGCATGCGATCGATCTCGGCGCGATGCTGTTCGCAGAGCATCGCCGCGGCGGGAACGAGCTCGACGCCGGCGCAGGCTCCCGCATACTGGGCCTCCATCGCGTCGATGCAGTCGGTCCAGTCCTGATCGACGGCGCACGGGCTCACGCCGTCGTCCGCCACCAGGTACAGACCGGTCTCGTACTCCTCGCTGTGGAAGGTCTCGGGCTTCTCGGGCGCATCGACCTTCGTCCAGTGCCGGGCGGTGGTGAACGCCACCACCACGACGATGATCGCGAGCAGCAGCAGGGCACCGACGATGGACAGCGCGACCCAGAGACCGACCCGGCTCTTCTTCTCAGGTCCGCCGGGCACCGGGGCACCGGGAGAAGGGATCGCTGTGGTCGGCGTACCGGCGTACGCCGGCGGAGCGGATGCGAACGCCGCGGTCTGGGCGAAGTCGTGTCCGCCGAGCGGCACCGTCTCGGCGGCCGGGGGCGTCTCGGGTGCGGGGTACGCGGGAGCGGCAGGCTCCGTCTGCGGGTTCATGGACTGCCAGTACGCGTACCAGCTCCGGGCGGCGTGCGGGTCGGCCGCGACCTGCTGGGCTTCGGTGTCCGAGAGCCGGATGCCCAGCCCCTGCCGGGAACCGGCGTCCACCAGTGCGGAACAGAACTCCTCGAGTGACAGCGCCATGTTCGTGATGATGGCAGAAAGCCGCCTCGTCCGACAATCCGCTCGCGAACGCGATGTCTCCGGCATCCGCAAGAATATCGAGGTGATCGGTATGAGGAGCTTCTGGAACGCCCTTCCCACGGAGGGGCGGTGGTTGCTGTCGACGGTCGCGATCCAGACGCTCGGTCGCGGTATGACCCTGCCGTTCACGATCATCTATTTCCATGAGGTGCGCGGCTTCGACCTCGGCATCTCCGGAGCGCTGATGAGTCTCATCGCGATCACCGGGCTGATCGTCACAGGCCCCGGAGGGACGCTCATCGATCGCTTCGGCGCACGGCGGGTGCTGATCGTCGGGCTGCTGTCGATGATCGCGGGATGCGCGCTGCTGGCCTACGCCACCCATCCGGTTGTCGCCGCCGTCGCGGTCATGCTGATCGGGGTGAACTTCGGCGTCTCCTGGCCCGGCTTCAACGCCCTCATCGCCACGGTGGTCGAGGGAGAGGTACGTCAGCAGTACTTCGGTGTGAACTTCGCGCTCGTCAACCTGGGGATCGGCGTCGGAGGCGTGATCGGCGGCTTCTTCGTGGACGTGACCGATCCCGCCACCTTCACGACGATCTTCCTCGTCGACGCCGCGAGCAGCCTCATCCCGCTCGCGCTCCTCCTCGGACCGCTCCGCCGTGTGCGCACGCAGCACGACGCCGAGGCCGACGCCCCTCCGGTGGGCGGGTATCGAGAGATCCTGCGGCGGCCGGCCGTGCTCTGGCTGACTCTTCTGACGTTCCTTTCGGTCTTCATCGGATACGGCCAGATGGAGGCGGGCTTCCCGGCGTTCGCCCGCCAGGTGTCACAGGTGTCGACGCAGGTCGTCGGCATCTCGTTCGCCGTCAACACCGCGGTGATCGTGCTTCTGCAGTTCGCCGTGCTCCGGCTCATCTCCGGCAAGAGGCGCACGCGGGTGATGCAGGTGATGGCCCTCATCTGGGCCCTGTCGTGGGTGGTGCTCGGGGCGACGGGCTTCCTGCCGGACACAGTCGCCGCCGCCATCGGCGTCATCGCCTACATGGGAGTCTTCGCGTTCGGAGAGACGATGCTGCAGCCCACCGTTCCCGCGATCTACAACGATCTCGCGTCCGACCGCACGCGGGGCCGGTACAACGCGATCAATTCCGCGGCGTTCCAGGGCGGTGCGATCACGGGCCCGCTCGTGGCGGGTGTGATGCTCGGTGCGGGACTGGACATGGGGTTCATCGGCGTCATGATCGCGGGAAGCCTGGCGGTCGGTGTGCTGGCGCTCGTGCTGGAGCGGGTGGTACCACCGGCTGCGAACGGCGCACCCGACATCCATCGAACGGTCGACGTCGACGACGCACGGACGCAATAGGCTCCCCTCATGGCTCTGGAGTCCCTCTTCCTCCGTTTGGACCGGATCGCCGGTGGACGAAAGGCCGGCGTCGCGATCAGCGAGGCGGACCGCACGCATCCCAAGACCGTCCGGGCATTCACCTGGATTCTCTGGCTCCTGGTGGTCGAACTCGTCATCGGCGTCGGTGCGGTCATCGTCTCATTGGTGCTGGCGGTCGATGGCGAGTCGGTGTCGTTCGCGGTCTGGATGCGCACCCTCGTCGTGCTCGCGATGACCGCGACGTTGTTCTACTTCGCGTGGCGAGCGCAGCGCGGGTGGCGGTGGGCGTACCAGCGCCTGCGCCTGTTCGCCCAGATCTTCCCCGTGATCACGCTGGTCATGGCGGCGATCCCCGGCCTCTATCCGCTCTGGATGGTGTCGGAGCAGATCGTCTTCAGCCTGATCATGATCGGTATCGCCGACTTCCTGACGAGCGATCACATGCGCAGCACGTTCGCGGCACCGGACGTCGAGCCGACCGCGGAATAGCACGGTAGTCGCCGCGACGCCACTCCCTTCCGCGTATCCCACGGCGCCGCCATCCTCGATCGAAGGCATTCGAGGGAGGCAGCAGCATGGCGAGACTGATCCGTGTGGTTCCGGGGGAGGACCCGGGCTTCCGACGTGTGCGATCCGGATCCGGATTCCGCTACGTCGACCCGGCCGGTGAGACGGCGCCCGAGGCCGATCGGGAGCGGATCCACGACCTCGTGATCCCACCCGCGTGGCATGACGTGTGGATCGCGGCCGACCCGCTCGCGCACATCCAGGCGGTCGGCGTCGATGGCGCGGGACGCAAGCAGTACCTCTACCACCCCCTGTGGCGAGTCACCCGGGATCGCCGGAAGTTCGTGCGGGCGCTGGATCTCGCGGCCGCGCTTCCTCGAGCGAGGGCCCAGGTCACCCGTGCGCTCGCGCAGGAGGGGCAGACGAAGGAGCGCGCCCTCGCCGTCGCCTTCCGGCTTCTCGACGATGCGGCCCTCCGCATCGGGTCGGAACGGTATCTCGTCCGCCACGGGAGCCGCGGTCTCACCACACTGCGGAGGCGGGATGTGCGGGTGGAGGGGAGCGAACTGGCGCTCTCCTTCCCTGCCAAGAGCGGCCGTACGGCGTCGATCGAGATCACCGACGAGACGCTCGCCGAGGCGTTGACCGACTTCGCCGCGGGGAAGTCTGCGGCCTTCCTGCTTGCGTACCGCCGAGGGCGTCGGCGGGTACGCATCACACCCGCCGAGGTCAATGCGTACCTCCGAGATGTCACGGGTGCCGCTTTCACGGCGAAGGACTTCCGCACTCTTCACGGCACGATCATCGCGGCCGACGCCCTCGCTCGGATCGGTGAGCTCGACAGCCGCAACCACCGGAGCCAGGCGGAGCGCCTCGCCGTGCAGGCGGCGGCGACGGCGCTGGGCAACACGACCGCCGTCGCACGCGGAAGCTACATCGATCCACGGGTGTTCAGTCAGTACGCGCGCGGACGGACACTCGATCTCTCGGTGACCCCTGAGACGGCCATCCGGCGTCTTCTCGGCGGACCGCAGATCTCACGTAAGGTCACCCGACGAAGTGCAGCCAGACGACGGCGATGAGCATCGGCACCAGGGGCGTGGCCACTGCCAGGAGAACGGGCCACCATCGCACGCGCGTGTCGACCCCGCGTGCCCGATCGGCGAGAGTGTCGCCGTCGCGGCGGTAGGACGCCGGGTCCAGCGGTTCGGCGGCCTCGTCGTGATAGAGCATGGTGCGGCGTCCGAAGCGGTCGTACAAGGCAGCGATCACGGCGAGGAAGGCGCGCAGCTCTTCATCGTCGGTCAGGTCGACGGCGGGGAAGTACACGTGGAGCGTGCTGTCAATGATCTCCAGATCGAGGTCGGCGCTCTGGTCGAGGAGCACGACCATCAGGTCGGGTGTGAGCACGTAGAGCGCATCCGTCTCGTAGCCCGCCGGCACCGAAACCTCGAAGACGTCGCTGAAGTCGCCCTCGAGTCGAATCCGGGACGCGCCCGTCGGACGTCGGGGGAGCACGCTGAGTGCGCCGCCGCCGCGCCGTGATCGGAGCGTGATACGCGGCGCTTCGGAAGGAAGGGGGATCCGCACCGCCCGCACCGTGTGCATCGTCGCCCCCTCGCGGTCGCCGACGACGAACGTGCGCTCGATGCTGTCGAAGGGGAGGGCCGCGTGTCGCGCGTCCAGATGATCCCGTGCGGTTCGGGCGCCGCGATCGATCTGCTCATCGATGGAGCCACCCCACACGCGGTCGCCGATATCCGTGCGGAACTCCCAGCCGAGTGTCTCTGCGACGGCGGCGAGAGCGGCCCGATGTCGATGATGCCGACGAACGGCGATCGTCGACGAGGCGACGATCGCCGCGCAGAGAAGCATCGCGGCGACCTGCGCGAGCACGAGCGTCGCGCCGGTCAGGCCGAAGCCCACGGGCAGCAGGTAGAACGCGATCACGGCGGCGATGCCGACCGTTGCCAGCGACGACCCGATGAGGGCGAGGCCGCCCGGCACGCGCTCGTCGGCGTGCGGGGCGGACTCGCCTTCCAGGAGCGTCGGCACCGTCAGGGCTTGTACACGATGGCGATGTTCAGCTGATCGCCCTCACGTGCCCACGCGAGCCAACGCGGCTCGACCGTGCCGGTGAGTCGCTGGATCGGGATCACGTAGATCCCCTGGTCCAGCCGGCTCAGAGCGCGGAACTCGGGCTTCTTCGAGATCCAGATGGTGCTGCCCCCGTCCCAGGGCTCGAGGCAGGTGTACACATAGCCGTGTGCGCGCAGGTTGACCTGGTCGGCGAGGGCATCCGCTTGCTGCCGGAGTTCGGAGACGACCTCCGCGGGCACGGTTCCGTCGAGGGTGAAGGCCGCGACGTCGTACACGTTCCCCTCGCCGTAGTCCCGTGTGGTGAGCAGCGTCAGCTCCGTGACGCCCTTGTCGGCGGTGCGGGTCCACAGTGCGTGCGAGTTCTTGGCCCGCTTGTTCATCAGGAACCCGCCGAAGTTCATCTTCTGAAAGGAGAAGTCGTCGAGTTTCGCTGCGATCGCTGCACGTGTCGTCATGGGGTTTGTCTCCTCGTCCGGGAGGTCGCGGTCGGCCTCTCCGTCGAGCGAGCATAGGGGTGATGAGCACAGGGCAGTCCGACTCCGAACGAGCCCGAACGGCAGCCGTCTGTCGCCGCGACGGCGTGCCATAGGCTCGACCCATGCCCGCGCCGCGCACCCTCGACGAGCTCTGTCTGGGGCTCGGACGGATGCGCGCGAACGCGGGATCACCGTCGTATGCCGAGATCGCCCGTCGCATCGGCGGCCTGCGCGACGGCGCAGAGCCGCCCAAGGTGACCGTGTACGACTGCTTCCGCCCGGGGCGGAGGCGACTCGATGAACGCCTGGTCGGCGACATCGTGCTCGCCCTCGGCGGTGACGATGCCGAAGCCGGCATCTGGCGGGAGAACGCGCGTCTCCTCAACGGTGAGAGAGCGGGTGTGCACGTCGAGGTGACGCTCGATGTTCGGGACGCGGCGGGAGCGGACGTCGGACGGGAAGAGCTGCTGGCCTCGGTCCCCGAGGCCGAAATCCTCCTCCTCACCGGTCTGCCGGGAGCGGGGAAGACCACTCTCGCGACGGCGCTGGCCGGTCCGTCACCCGTGCTCACCGTGCATCTGCGCGAATCGGACGTGGATCGTCCCCGAGCCGACCCGATCGATGTCCTCCGGCGGATGCTGGGAGCCCTCGGCGTCCGCTCTCTTCCTTACGAGCTGTTGCGGCTGCGCGAAGGGCTGCAGTCCGCGGCGCGAGGCATGACCGTGATCATCGAGGACGCGGGCGATGCCAGGCGTCTCGCCGCGCTGCTCGTCCCCGGTGTGCGATTCATCGTGACGACGCGAGTCGACCTTGCCGACCTGGAGGAGCGGATCTCGGCGATGGGTGCACGCGTGGCGCGGGTCGTCGTCCCACCGATGACGAGCGCCGAAGCCCTCCGACTCCTCACCCATCTCCTCCGGGGGGATGATGCGTCGTCCGGGGCCGACGCCGATGCCGACGCCGACGTGAACGTCCACGCGGACGCGCTGCGCCGCATCGTCGCCGTCAGCGGGGGTCTCCCTCTCGATCTCGCGATGCTGGCGGGGATCGTGCGGGAGCACGAGGGCTGGTCGTTCCAGGATCTCGCATCGCGGTTCGAGCACGAGCCTCGTGATCTGCGCATCCGCTCCGTCCTGGAGGCGGCGACCCGGTCGCTGTCCCCCTCCGAGGAAGCCCTGCTCGCGGACGCCGCGCTGTTGGACAGGGACATCGACGAAGGAGTGCTCCTGGCCGCGGGCGGGGCGTCGTCCGCCCTCGATCTGCACCGGCTGCACGCCCGCCATCTGGTCGAACTGCGCGACGGCCGAGTGCACATGCACGACACGGTCTTCGCCTTCGCTGCGTCTCGGTCACGATCACTGCGCCCGTCGTCCACCCGCAGAGGGTTCGTGGAGAGGTCCGCGTCTGCGGTGCTCGCGCGGATCCACGAAGATCCAGACTTCGCCGCACGTGCGGTCACGACGGTGCTCGCGGTCGCGGCGGCGGCCCGCGAGCACGGCCTCGACTCCTCGGTGGAGCGGCTGGCGATCGAGGCGCATCCCGCGCTCTCACGCTGGTCGTTCTGGAACGAGTCGCTGCGGCTGCACGACCTCGCGTCGCGAGGAGAGGGGCTCGACCTGGTCCCGGACATCGCCCTCGGCATCGCGCACTGCGCCGAAAAGCTCGGGCGCCTCGACGAAGCGTTGGTGACCCTCAATCGCGTGCGCCGCATCGCCTCGGGTGCGGCGCTGGCGCGCACGTGGAATCAGATCGGCAACGTACAGCGCTGGATGAGTCACCTCGATGAGGCTGTGGAATCGTACGAACGAGCGATCGCGCACGCACGGGACGCGGGGGACCGGATCGTCGAGGGCCGTGCCACCGGGAATCACGCCGACACCCTTCGTATCCTCGCCCGCTATCCGGAGGCGCTGGAGCGCTACGCGAGTGCCCTGTCCATGGCGCAGGCCGAAGGCGATGAGCTCAACATCGCCGTCGTCCGTGGCAACCGCCCGCTCCTGCTCCTCGCCATCGGTCGACTCGATGACGCGGAGGTGGAGCTGCACGGGCTGTTGGACGAGTCGAATGGCGAGCCGCTGCCCTTCGTCCGGCGCACTCTGGCCCTCGTCGCGGAGGCACGAGGCGATGATGTGCGCGCCCGCGAGCTCTGTGCGACTGCGATGCAGACGCTGGCGACCGCGGGCGAGTATGCGACCTCTGCCGACCTCGTGCTCCTGCACGCGCGTATCGACGGACGAGCGGGAGATGTCCGGAAGGCGAAGGCTGCCGCGGAACAGATCCTCCGTGAGGCGGAGCGCGCGGGCTCGCCGTTGATCGCGACAGAGGCTGCGAACTCCCTCGCCGAGATCCTGCTGTCTGCGAACACGGAAGACGCGGCGGATGCGGGCGCGGTCCTGCACGAGGCCGAACGACACGCGCAGGAGGCCCGGAGCATCGCAGAGGCGACCGGTGATCGTGCCGAAGTGGCACGAAGCGATGCGATCCTCTCGTCCATCGCGCGGGTGCGAGAAGACGAGGAGTCTGCCGAGGCACGCGCTCACGCGTCGGCGCAGGTCTACGCCGAGATCGGGCATCGTCTCCAGAACGCCTGATCCGTCGCACGAGGGTCTGTCCGCCTCGCCTCCGGATGCCAGGATGGAAGCATGGACACAGCCAACCTCACCCGCGAGGAGACCGCAGCGCGATCCGCTGCCGTCACCGTGCACCGCATCCGCGTCGAGCTCGATCTGACCGGAGCGCCGGAGCGTGCTCGGACCGGGTTCCCCAGCGTGACGACGCTCGAGTTCGACGCGACCACCGACACGACGTGGCTCGACTTCATCGGCGAGGGCGTTCAGCGGGTCTCCGTGAACGGGGTCGACCAGGAGATCGTCTACGACGGGGCACGCATCTCGCTCTCCGGGCTCGCCGCGTTCAACCTCGTGCGGGTCGAAGCGGTCGGAACGTACAGCCGTTCCGGTGAGGGACTGCATCGCTTCCACGACCCCGTCGACGATGAGACCTATCTGTACACGCAGTACGAGCCGGCGGATTCGCGACGCGTCATGGCATGCTTCGAGCAGCCCGACATGAAGGCCGAGTACACCTTCGTGGTGGACGCGCCGACCGGATGGGAGGTGCTCTCCAACCAGTCTCCGACGCATACCGACCTCGGCGTCGGGGTGCAACGTGTGGAGTTCGCCCCCACGCTGCCGATCTCGAGCTACATCACCGCCGTCGCTGCGGGACCGTACTCCCGCGTGGATGGGGAGTGGCAGCGCGGCGAGCAGAGCGTCACGCTCGGGGTGTTTGTCCGGAGGTCGCTCGCTCCGCACCTCGAGGCCGAGGAGATCCTCGAGGTCACACGCCAGGGTCTCGACTTCTTCACCGACGCCTTCGCCTCCCCGTATCCGTGGGGCAAGTACGACCAGATCTTCGTGCCGGAATACAACCTCGGTGCCATGGAGAACCCCGGTCTGGTCACGTTCACGGAGTCGTACCTCTCCCGCGGCGCGGCGACCGATGCGCAGCGCGCGGCTCGCGCCAACACGATCCTGCACGAGATGGCCCACATGTGGTTCGGCGATCTCGTCACGATGACGTGGTGGGACGATCTGTGGCTCAAGGAGTCTTTCGCCGACTACATGGGAGCGCACGCCTCAGCGGTCGCGACGCGCTATCACGATGCGTGGGTCAAGTTCGCCGCGAGTCGCAAGGCATGGGCGTACCAGCAGGACCAGCTGCCGACGACGCACCCCATCGTGGCGGACATCACCGATCTCGAGGCCGCCAAGCTGAACTTCGACGGGATCACCTACGCCAAGGGCGCCGCCGTGCTCAAGCAGCTCGTCGCATTCGTCGGGGACGAGGCCTTCTTCGAGGGGGCGCGGCGCTACTTCGCCGTCAACGCGTTCGGCAACACCACCCTCGAGGACTTCCTGGTGCAGCTGAGCGCGGTGTCGGGGCGCGATATGAGCGACTGGTCCACGGCATGGCTGCAGACGTCCGGCGTGTCGACGCTCTGGACGGAGACCGACCCAGAGGGACGACAGATCCTCGTGCAGACCGACCCACGGCCGCATCGACTCCGGATCGGACTGTACGAGCGCGCGGACGGTCGTATCGTCCGCCGTGAGCAGCGCGAGCTCGACGTGGTCGGAGAACGCACGGAGCTCGACCTGCCCGAGGCCGATCTCGTTTTGCTCAATGACGATGACCTCACATACGTCAAGGCGCGTCTCGACGAGGGCTCTCTCGTCACCGTCGAGGAATCCCTCTCGGCGATCGACGATCCGCTGGCCCGTGCACTCGTCTGGTCGTCGTTGTGGAATGCGACGCGCGACGGCGAACTCGCCGCGCAGCGCTATCTCGCGATCGTCCGCTCCCATGCGCCTCACGAGTCCAATATCGGGCTGCTGACGGGAGTCCTCGCGAACGCGATCTACACGATCCGCCATTATGTCTCCGCGACCAGCCGCGAAGAGGAGCAGCGGAGGTGGACCGACGGCGTGTGGAGCGCGCTGGTATCCGCCGAGGCCGGCAGTGACGCGCAGCTCTCCTGGGCGCGGGCGTTCGCGACCGCATCCGCTTTCGACGACGAGCATCATGCACAGGTGCGAGCACTGCTCGAGGGTGATGCCCCGGAGGGACTCGTCATCGATCCCGACCTGCGCTGGCAGCTGCTCGGTGCGCTCGTCACCACCGGACATGCCGACCTGGCCGATGTGGCGGTCGAAGAGCAGCGGGATGACACGGGCGACGGTCGAACAGCCGCGCGCCGGGCTCGGGCATCGCGCCCGGATGCGGCGGTACGTCGCGACGCGTGGCAGTCCGCCTGGGAGGATCTCACGCTCAGCAACGATCACCTCGATGCCGAGATCAGCGGCTTCCGGGCCGGCGGGCGGCGCGACCTGATCGCCGGGTTCGACGCGGAGTACTTCGCCAGGATCGTCCAAGCCTGGGACGAGCGCAGCATCGAGATCGCACGACGGCTGGTCATCGGTCTGTTCCCTGCCGGGGACTCCCTGGACGCCGTCGACGCGTGGTTGGCTGCCAACACAGCGGCGCCTGCGGCGTTGCGGCGTCTCGTGGTCGAGCAGCGCGACCACCTCGCGCGGGACCTCCGGGTCAGGGCCGCACAGGACTGAGCCTGCGCGGCCCCGACTGCTCAGCGTCCGAGGGCCTCCTTGAGGGCCTTGCCTTCGCTACTCTCCGCCATCGTGTCCCACAGGTCGGCAGAGCTCAACGAGACGTACACCCCGGGCGCTCCTTGTCCGCCGCATCCGTCCCCGTAGGAGACGACACCGATCTGATAGGCGGTCTCGCGAGCGGGCGGCTGGCGGAAGAGGGGGCCGCCGCTGTCGCCCTGACAGGAGTCCTTGCCGACGACCCCGGCGCACAGGTTGACGTCGGGCCGGAAAGCACCGTAGCTGAGCTCGCACTCGGCAGTCGCGAGCATCGGCACCTGTACCTGACGAAGCCGGTCGGGGAAGTTGGCGAGAGCGGTGTCCGTGTTCCCCCAGCCGATGACGGTCGCACTCTGACCGGGGCGCAGCAGGGCGTCCGTCCCCTTGGTCGGCAGCTTCACCGGGACGATGCCCTGGACGGGCGCGTCCAGCACGAGGAAGGCGACGTCATAGGCACTGTCGCCGGCGAGGTAGCGAGGATGGACGATGGGCTCGGCGCCGGGGGACTCGGACAGCCCGCGTTCCTGTCCCTGCGTACCGTCGGACAGCACCGTACGCCCCACGACCACCGAGACGCCGTCGACGTCGATCGTCGGCAGACCGGTGAGGGAGTCCGTGCCGGTGACGCAGTGCGCTGCGGTCATCACCAGCGTCGGGCCCAGGAGCGAGCCCCCGCAGAAGGATTCGCCGCCGGCCTGGAGAGAAGCCATGAACGGGTAGGCGTCGTTCGGGACCGCCTGGCCCCCGATGATGCGCGACAGCGCGCGCTCGTCCTGGTCCGGTGGGGTCGTGCCGTCATTCGTCGTGGCGCCTGCTGCGGGCCCGATCAGCAGGCTGGCGCAGATGACGGCGGCGCCGGTAATCCCGGCGCCGAGAATCTTCTTCGTTCTGGATCGTACGGTCGTCATGGTGATCTCCGTTCAGATGAGTGATGGGTAACACGCTACTGCGCAGTCAGTACACCATGTCCGAAAACCTGTGGCAAGGATGAGCCCCGAACGTCGGGCGCCCGCCCGCGCGGCATCAGCAGGAGGAGGAAACTCCGGACAGCTCCAGAGCGGTGTCGTGGCCGAGCGCGCGCAGGTCCTCGCGATCGTCGCTCGAATGGCAGAGGATGGTCGCGACGGCTGCTGCCCAGGCGCGAGCGCGCATCCAGGTGGCGTCGTCGTATCTCGATGCCGTCGCGCGCCGGAACACGTGTCGGCCTTCGGTGTCGAAGGCGAGCCACCCCGCGGCGAGATCGTAGGCGGGATCGCCCGAGGTCACATCACCGAAATCGATCAGTGCGGAGAGGCGGTCGCCGTCGACGAGGATGTTGCCGGGGTGCAGATCACCGTGGATCCAGGTGCTCTCGGCTGCTGGTGCGGCGTCCAGGCCCGTCTGCCAGAGGGCGTCGAGAGGCTCCGCGAGCGCTGGGGCGAGGTCGGCGAGGCGCGAGCGGATGCTCTCATCGCGAGCACTCAACGGGACGCCGCGCACGGGGTTCCGGGGCGCATCGACGGGCGCGTCATGGTGCAGGGCGACGAGCACCGCGGCGAGGTCTGCCGCCCAGGAGGTGTTGTCGCGACGGGCGCGACCGAGCGCGTGGCTTCCTGGAAGCCACGGCACGATCGACCACGGCCAGGGGAACATCGGCGTGGGTGCGCCGGCGAACACCGGAAGAGGGGTGCGGACGTTCGTGGGGGCGAGGCGGAGGGCGATCGCAGGAAGGGCGCGCTGTTCGTGCCTGATCAGAGGCGCCGCGCGTTCGCGGCGGGGGATGCGCACCGCGAGGTCGGGCCCGAGGCGCCACGTGACGTTGTCCCATCCCTCAGCGACGCGCGTCAGGGGAAGCGCTGCCCATTGTGGCGCGACACCATGGAGGAGCTCTCGCACCTCACGCTCGGCGAGGGTGAGCTCGGCGGCGGGGGAGTCCGCCATGTTCAGAGATCGAGGGATTCGCCGGGCTCGAGGACGAAGAACTCGCCGCCGCCCTGCTCCGTGGCCCACTGCAGTCGCTGTCGGTGCATATTCCTGCCGATCACGGACAGCGTCATGTCGTGGGTGCCGAACGCGCGGCGCGGGGCGACAGCGAGCACGTAGTCCATCGCGTCACCGATCTTCAGCCAGGGGGCGCCGAGCGGCGCGGCCAAAGTGCCGACGGCGACGCCCTCGGGAACCGCGTAGGAGTCGCCGGGGTAGTAGAGCTCGTCGTTCACGAGGACCCCGACGTTCTCGACCGTCGGGAGAGAGGCGTGGATGACCTCGTGCGTTCCGCCGAAGAATCGCAGAGTGAATCCGCCGATCTCCACGGTGTCTCCGGGGGAGACCACCGTGATGTCGTATCCCTCGGCCGCGCGGGCGACACCCGCGGGCGCGAAGATCGGCGTTCCGGGCGCTGCGCGGAGGAGGTGGTCGAAGTGATCGGTCGTCCAGTGGTCCGGATGCTCATGGGTGATCACGATTCCCACCAGATCGGTGAGGTCGTTCAGGGGTGCCGTGAACGATCCGGGATCGATCAGAAGGGTCTTCTCGTTCGCATCGAGACGGAGGGCGGCATGTTCGAACTTGGTGACGCGCATGGCATGAGTCAACTCCTTCAGGTCGCCCACGGCAAACGGAATCGGTGCGCCACGCCCGGGATTCGTCTCAGGGCGGCGCCGATTTGGCGCAGTGAGAATCGCCGTGGCATACTTGAACGGTTGTCGCGCGACGGAAACGTTTCGCCAGACGGCCCCATCGTATAGCGGCCTAGTACGCTGCCCTCTCACGGCGGTAACGCGGGTTCGAATCCCGCTGGGGTCACACAACAGAGAAAGCCTCCGGTTCGCCGGGGGCTTTCTTGTTTCCGCCGCCCCGTGCCCGTGCGCTCAGACCGCGGGTTTCAACGACATCGCCCGGAAAGTCCGATTGCTCAAGGGCAGGATCATCAGCGCCATCATCGCGCCGCCGAAAATGGTGAACGGCACCCAGAGTGCGGTCGCGGAGGCGAGTGCGCCGAATCCGGCCATCGCGAGCGGCATGAGGCAATCGTCGCCGAGACGGGTGAGGGATCCCATGCGACCGAGATATGCGGTGTCGACGGTCGCCGAGAACGTCGCACTCAGCAGCACCGATGCGTACCCCGCGGTGGCGCCGATGACGAAGGCGGCGGTACCGACGGTCCATGCCGGCCCGAAGCCGAGCGCCACGATTCCGGCGCCCTGCACGACCAGCGCCCAGAAACCTGCCCGTGCTTCGTGCCGCGGGCGCCACTTCGCCACCGACACAGCCCCGAGTGCGGCGCCGAGGCCGAGCAGTGCCTCGAACAGGCCGACAGCCTGGGCGCCCCACCCCTCGTCATGCGCCCTGAGGGCGAGCCCGATCCCGACGGCGGGTCCGACGGCCAGGTTCAGCCCCGAGAGGGCGATCACGAGCGTGCGGGTCGTGGGGTTCGCGGAGAGATGGGCGAACCCGCGCGCGATGCCGCGCAGAGCGGTCTCCTTCTCCGCACGGGCGAGACGGAAGCGGGGGCGCAGCCAGATGGCGATGAAAGCGACCACCAGCGTGAAGGTCAGGGCGTTCACGGATGCGCTTCCGGCGAGACCGGCGTGCGCGACGACGAATCCACCGATCGCCGCGCCGCCCATGGTGCCGAGCCGAGACGCCGTCTGCGCCGCGGCGCCGTAGCTGGGGAGGTCGACGGCTCTGACCAGCTGGCGGGCGATCGTGCCCGCCGACGGCTCGTAGAACGCATCGCAGACGCCGAACGCGATCGCGGCGAAGAGCAGCACGGCGACAGAGGGAGGAGTCGTGAGCACCCAGACCGCGACGGCGACCAGGACGCCGACCCGGAGCACGTTGAACACGAGCATGATGCGACGGGCGTCTGCGCGGTCGGCGATCACGCCTCCGAACAGCAGGATCACCGCCCGGGGCACGGTTCCCGCGGCGACGATCAGTCCTGCGACGGCGGGAGAGGCGACCTGCACGGCCGTCCAGGCGAGGGCGATGGTCCAGAGTGCGTCGCCGGCATCCGAGAGCGCCTTCACGCCGATCCACGCGTGCACCAGGCGATCGCGGCGGAAGGCGGGGGGTGCGACGATCTCGACAGGGTCGCTGACGGTCGACATCACGGCGCCGCCGGGAAGGCGTGCGCGAACACGAAGACGGGAGCGCGGTCCTGGCCATCGTCGAGGTCGATGTCGTCCTGCCACTCCCGGATCGTCGTGAGGATCCGCGCGGAGAGGTCCCGCAGTTCCTCGGGTGACGCCCAGGCTGTGGTCTCGGTGTTCGAGCCGTCGTACCCGGCGAAGGCCGGATCGTGGCGACTGCGATGCCAGCGCTGGAGCCGATCGATCTGCATCCGGATGCCCTGTCGCTGGGCCTCTCTGGCGAGCAGGGCATCGGCGGGCGAATCGGCGTAGTCGTCGGTCGACCAGGTGAGGCCCCGACGCGCGACCTTCCACCAGCTGGTGCGTCTGTCGCCCGCAGGATCCGGGGCGCGTTCCACGACGCCGGCGCGCTCGAGCATGCGCAGGTGATGGCTGATGCTGCCGACCTGGCTGTCGAGTGCGCGGGCGATCGCGGTGACCTGCGCCGTGCCGTACAGGAGCAGGTAGTCGTAGATGCGACGGCGCAGCGGGTGATGCACGGCGGTGATCACGGAGATGTCTTCCACGGGAGACGACGCTAATCGCGGTGCACAAGATGCACAAGTGTTCTTGTATAAGCCGGAAAATCAGGAAAAGGCCGGCTCCCGCCACAGGGAGACGGCCTCTTCCTGACACCGGCCGCGTCAGGCTTCGACGATCGTCTCGTCTGATGTCGTCGCGCCGGCGAGGCGTCGGTTCCGTCGTGCGCGGCGGAGGGACCAGACGACGAGCACGACGGCGCCCGCGATCACGAGCCAGGGGAGGAGGAAGCCCAGGGCGATGACCAGCGCGTTCAGCGACACGACGAGCCCGTTCCATCCCGCCGTCAGCCCGTCGACGAAGCCGGCAGGGTCGGCGGTGGTCGGCGTGCTCGCCTTGGTCAGCTGCACCTGCAGCGATGACGTGGCGACCTGATCGTCGAGGGCGGCGAGCTGCTGCTCATACGATTCGAGCTGTGCCTGGCGGTCTGTCAGCGCCACCTCGGCTTCGATCAGCTCGGCGACGGTTCCCGACTGCGCCATCAGCTGCGTGAGCCGCTCGACCGACGCTCGGGTGGAGTCGACGCGCGCCTGGAGGTCGATCGCGACCGATGTCACGTCCTGCTTCGACGTCGACGACGAGAGCACGTCGCCGGTGTCATCGAGAGCGGCGATCACGTCGGGCAGATCAGCCGACGGCACCCGGATGCTGATCCAGCCGTACGCCGAATCGGCGGGAACGGGGGCCGGCTCGGAGGAGCCGTCGGCGGCGATCGACTTCCCGATCTCCGTGCTCTCGACGTAACCGCCGTGCTCCTCCGCCAGGGCGGCGATCGCCGTCGCGGCATCGGGAATGCTCTTCACCTGGACCGTCGCCTGCGCCGTGGCGATGATCTGGCGTCCGGTGTCGGCCTCCGCGGTGCCGGACTCCACCGTGCCGGGGAGAGTTCCGTCCGTGCCGGAGCTGAGTGCGCCGTCGGGCAGCGATTCGGGTGTGATCCCTGTGATCCGCTCGGGGGAGGAGGGAGCGGAATCGGCGACGGAGCCGCCGGAAGTGCTCATACCGTCGGCCGTGACGGAGGTGCCCCCGCCGACGGCACCGAGGATCGGCGGAGTCACGAGCACACCCACGACGAAAGCCGCAGCGATGCCTGCGCCGGTGAGCCAACGCCGCTGGCGCGTCCGCGATCGCGCTTTCCCGACGTGCGCGGGGGCCCGCTCGGTGGCGATCTCGGCGAAGACCGCGTCTTCGATGCGGGCGATCGTCTCGTCCGAGAGGTCGGGCAGGTCGCCGCTGGTGGTCTTTTCGTTCATGCGTCTCTCGCTTCCGTGACGGCGCCCCGCAACTGCGTGCGCACTCGGGAGAGACGATTCCGAACGACCGCGTGGGTCACCCCGAGCTCTTCGGCAGCCGTCTGATAGGCGTAGCCCTCCGACGCGCACAGGCGGAAGATCTCGCGGTCCAGCTCGCTCAACGTGCCCACCTCCTGCGCGATCCGCGCAGCCAGCTCCGCCGTGATGACCTGTTCCTCGACGCTCACCGTGTCCGGCAACAGGGTCTCATCGACCGCCTCCGCGGTGTGCGCCTGATCCCTCCGACGTTGGCGAACTCGATTCGCTGCCTGGAAGCGACAGATCGTGGCCAACCAGGGCAGGATCGACTCACCTTGGAGCTCCAGACGGGGGAGTTTGCGCCAGGCGACGACGAACGTCTCCTGCGTCACATCCTCCGCGTCGGCCGGCGAGGCGAGGATGCCGTGCGCGATCCAGTACACAGGTCGCACGTGTGTGCGGTACAGCTCGCGGAAGGCGCTCTCGTCGCCCGCCGCGGCCTGCGCCGCCCATCTCTGGTCATCTGTCTGCAGGGGCATCCCGGTTCCGTTCGGTGTCTCTCACAGGGAGAGTGTCGATCGACGCCCCATCGTCTCAGATTCGATGCGGGAGCCGGGGGTCGGGTGGCGCGCGAAGATTCGGGCGTCATCCGACCCCGCTGATGCCGAGGCTCCGGTAGCATTGCCCGGGCGAGAGGGAGTATCCCGAATCCGCGCGTAACGTCATCACGAGCACCGTCATCGCTGCTCCGGGCGCGCGCCGCACGTCAGTGCGGGGGAGAGACTTTCGACTCATTCCCGACCCCTCCGCGAAAGGTGCAGTGCGCCCTTGGACATTCCCGTCTGGTTCGAGATCACCTCGATGATCGTCCTCACGATCATCCTGATCGGCGACCTGCTCCTCATCCGGCTCCGGCCGCACATCCCGTCGACGAAGGAATCCACACTCTGGGTGGTCTTCTACGTGGGCCTCGCGCTGTTGTTCGCCGTGCTCCTCGGAAACGTCGGGGGCTGGCAGAACGCCGGCGACTTCATCACCGGATGGGCGTTGGAGTACAGCCTCTCCATCGACAATCTGTTCGTCTTCGTGTTGATCATGGCCCAGTTCGCCGTTCCGCGACGGCTGCAGCAGCAGGTCTTGATGATCGGCATCATCATCGCGCTCGTCCTGCGGGGGCTCTTCATCCTCGCCGGCGTCGCGATCGTCGAGAACTTCTCGCCGATCTTCTACATCTTCGGCGCCTTCCTCATCTGGACCGCGATCCGCCAGGCCATGCCGGACGGCGACCACGAGGGCGAGGTGCAGCGTGAGAACTTCATCGTGCGGCTGCTGCGTCGCCGGGTGGATATCAGCGAGACCTACGACGGCTCGAAGATCCGCACCACGGTGGACGGCAAGCGCATGTGGACGCCGATGGTCATCGTCTTCATCACCATCGGTGTGACCGACCTGATCTTCGCGATCGACTCCATCCCCGCGATCTTCGAGATCACCACGAACGGCTTCCTCGTCTTCGCCGCCAACATCTTCGCGCTGATGGGGCTCCGCCAGCTCTACTTCCTGCTCGGCGACCTGCTCGACCGGTTGCGCTACCTGCACTACGGCATCGCCGTCATCCTCGGTTTCATCGGCATCAAACTGATCCTGCACGCCCTGCACGTCAACGAACTGCCGTTCATCAACGGCGGCGAGCACGTCGAGTGGGTGCCCGACATCAGCAACATGGTCTCGCTCGGCGTGATCCTGGCCTCGATGACCATCGCGACGGTCGCAAGCCTGATCGCGTCGTCCCGTGAGAAGCGCGTGGCGAGGCGATCCACCACCGTGGAGTGACGCCGGCGGCGGCACGCTCGCCAGCGGACGCCTCTCCTCTCATCCGCGTGACCACAGAAGCTCGGCGTCCAGGGTGAGGTCGATGATCTGACGAAGCAGCCCACCCATCGTGGTGGAGTTCAGCAGTGCATATCTGTCGTACTCGCCCAGGGGAGCGATCGCCGCGAGCTGCCAGGCCGCGGCGACCGGCTCGTCCGAGATCTCGGTGTCGGCGTCCCACTGCGCTCCGGGGGCGCGTGCGAGAGTGCGGCGCACGATCGCCTCGGCTTCAGTGCGGAGCGGAGTGAGCTCGTCGTTCCATTCGAGCGCGGACAGCGACGTCACCTCGGCGCGGGGGAAGGGGTCGTCATCGAGCCACTCCTCGACCGTGAAGCGGTCGGTGCCGACGGCTACGGCGAGCAACGCATCCGCACCGGCGGATACGTTCACCAGCCGGGCCATCGTCCCGATAGGACTGCGCCGATCACCCCCGCCGACCTCGTGACCGCGTTCGATGAGAACGACCCCGAATCGAGGGTCCTCCTCATCCAGGAGCCGGCCGATCATCGTGAGGTAGCGCGGCTCGAACACGCGGAGGGGAAGCGGCGTATGCGGGAAATGCACGGAGCCGAGGGGGAACATCGGGATGACGGTCACGGCACCAGTCAACACCGAGAGACGTAAAGTGAACAGATGCGTCGACCTCGTCCCATCGCCCCGGCCGCCGGACAGGAATCCGTCTGGGACTACCCGAGGCCCCCGCGCGTCGAGCCGGTCACGGAGCGCGTCACGATCCGCCTCGGCGGAGACCTGATCGCCGATACCCGTCGTGCGGTGCGCGTGCTGGAGACGAGCCACCCTCCCGTGTATTACCTTCCGATCGCCGACTTCGTCCGCGGTGCACTGGTCGAGGCCGATGGCGCATCGTTCTGCGAGTTCAAGGGCGCGGCCCGCTACTTCGACGTGCGCAACGGCGGCACCGTGCGCCGGGGCGCCGCCTGGAACTATCCGAATCCGACACCGGGATTCGAGGCGCTGACCGATCGGATCGCCGTGTACGCGGCCTCGATGGACGAGTGCACGGTGGGCGACGAGATCGCGACGCCACAGCCGGGTGGGTTCTACGGCGGCTGGGTCACCTCGTCCGTCGTCGGCCCTTTCAAGGGCGATCCCGGTTCCCTGGGCTGGTGACCGTCGGTCCGACCGCCGATCAGAACGCGCGCAGGTTCGCCTGCAGGCCACCCTCTGCGTATTCGCGTCGGAGGATCCCGCGGCGGCGCAGAACGGGTACGAGCTCATCGAGCGTCCGGTGCAGCGTCACGGGGTGGAAGTCGCCCCACAGCAGCACGCCGTCGTTGCCCCAGTCGCCGAGCTCGTCGATCAGGTCTGCGAACTCCTCGGCGGTGCCGACGAATCCGGTGCGATCCTTGAGGCGACCGGCGCGGGCGAGCGCGCTCAGATGCGCACGCAGCGGGGCGTCCTCCCCGCGGTCGCCGATCAGGCGCTGGATGCTGCCCCGCGAGACATGGGCGCCGAAGATCGAGAGGTCGAGCGGCCGGTCGAGGTCGAGTGACGTCAGGTCGGTCTCGAGATCACTCGACTGCTTGCGGGCGATCTGCACGAGCGCGGCGTCGTCGGGGTGCGTAGAGGCCGCGACGATGCGATCGGCTTCGTCGCTCGACGACGTGATCACGGGCTGGATGGCGAAGAGGATCTTGATGTCGTCCGGACGTCGGCCTCTCGCGACCGCCGCCTCGTGCACCTTGGCGCGGTAGTCGCGCACGGACTTCTCGTGCAGGGGGGCGAGCGCCAGCTGTACGTCGGAGTTCGCACCGGCGAAGCCGAGTCCTCGGCCCGAGCCGCCGGGCGAGACGACCGCGGGTTCCCCCTCGGTGAACGGCACGGCGTTCAGCGGTCCGTCGAACGCGAAGTATTCGCCCCGGTGCGTGACGGCCCGCAACCGCGTGCCATCGGCGAAGACATCGGTCTCGCGGTCGGCGACGAGGGCCCCGTCATCCCAGCTGCGCCAGAGCGAGCGGATGCCGGTGAGCCATTCCTCGGCGCGGTCGTACGCTTCGTCGTGTCCCAGCTGCGTCGCGTCGGAGAAGTGGCGGGCGCTGCCGGTGTCGGTGACGACGTTGAGTCCGAGCCGGTGACCGCTGAGGTGCTGCAAGGTCGCGAACTGCCGCGCCGCCGTGTAGGGGAGGGAGGCGGCGGGATTCACCGTCGGGACCACGCCGAGATGCCTGGTCGCCTGGAAGAGGTACGGCGCGAGGAGGAGCGGATCATGCTTCGGCCCGCCGAAAGCGTGCCGCACCCGCAGGTCGATCGTCGAAGGCGATCCCAGAGATGGTGCGTCCTCGATGATGACCAGATCGAACCCGGCCTGTTCGAGCGTCCGCGCGGCCTCCTGATAGATCTCGGGACGCGTCCAGTCGTAGTCCCAGTCGAGCGACGGATATCCCCAACCCTGCGGGCCGAAGCCACGGGCGAGGAACCAGCCGAAGTGCTGAGGGCGGGTCATGCCACCGTCTCCCGCACACCCTGGAGCACGCGAGACAGGTCGGAGAGAAGATCGTCGACGTCCTCGATGCCGATCGACAGGCGGAGGGTGCCCGGTCCGACGCCGAGGATCTCGCGTTCTTCGTCGGTGCGCTGCGCATGACTCGTTGTCCCCGGATGCAGCACCAGGGAACGGACGTCTCCGATGTGGGTCATGTGGGTGAAGACCTGGACATCCTCGACGAAGCGGCGCGCCGCCGGGAGTCCGCCCCGAAGGGTGAAGGTGAAGATCGAGCCGGAACCGCCGTCGAGGTAGCGCTTCCCGAGCGCGTGGTCGGGGTGGGAGGGGAGTCCGACGTAGTCCACGCTCTCGACGGCCTCGTGCTGCTCCAGCCACCGGGCGATCTGCAGAGCATTGCGGGACTGACGCTCGACCCGGAGTCCGAGCGTCTCCACGCCCTGTCCGATCAGGAAGGCGTTGAGCGGCGAGGGAGAGGCGCCGAAGCGCGGAGCCACCGACTCCCTGGCGTACGCGATGCGGGCACGACCGCCGTGTCGCGCGAAGACACTGGGCGTCTCGCCCCGACCGGGAAGTACGAGGTGGGGGGCGTTGTGGCCCGCCAGCTCGGCGTCGAAGCGTCCGTCGTCGACGAGCACGCCACCGAGCACGGAACCGTGTCCGGCGAGGAACTTCGACGCGGAGTGGACCACGATCGCAGCTCCGTGCTCGAGAGGGCGCAGCAACGCAGGCGTGGCCAGCGTGTTGTCCACGATGAGCGGGATGGCGTGCTCGTCGCCGATGCCGCTGACGGTGCGGATGTCGAGCACGTCGTTGCGCGCGTTGGCGAGCGATTCGGCGAACAGCGCACGGGTGTTCGGGCGTATCGCCGAGCGCCAGGCCTCCGGATCGGCGATGTCGTCGACGAACGTCGTCTCGATGTCGAGCCGCGCCAGGTTGTCGAGGAACAGGCCTCTGGTGCCTTCGTAGATGTGCGTGGACGACACGATGTGATCGCCGGCGCCCGCGACGGTCAGCAGGGCTGTGGCGACCGCCGCCTGGCCGCTGGCGACGAGCACGGCGTCCGCTCCCGATTCGAGGGCGGCCAGTTGCCGTTCCACCGCGCGCACCGTGGGGTTCCCGGTGCGCGTGTATCCGAAGCCTGTCCCTGTGCGGAAATGATCGGCTGCGTGATCGAAGTCGTCGAACTCGAAGCCCGCCGTCAGATAGATCGGCGTCGCGCGCGACGCCGCAGTCTCGCGGGTTCTCGCCGCATGGACCGCGCGTGTGGCGAAGCGGGCGGAGTCGACGGTCATGCGGTGCCTCTCGGTCGGTCGGGGTGCTCAACAGAGTGTCATGACGGGGAGGAGCATGTCCGAGCGGTGGTAATCTGACGTCATGCGGGCCGTCCTCCTTCTTCTTAGGCGCCGCGACGAGACCTCGTTCTGAGCCCCTCCTCGTCGCGGAGTCCATCGTGGGCCGAACCGCCAGCCACAGGAGACACGCAATGACCACCCCCGCAAACGGTGCCGATTCCGCACGCCGCAGAACTCTCGCAGAGAAGGTCTGGGACGACCATCTCGTCGTGAAGGGTGAGAACGACGAGCCGGATCTCATCTACATCGACCTGCATCTGGTGCACGAGGTCACCAGCCCGCAGGCCTTCGACGGACTGCGCAGCGAAGACCGCCCGCTGCGCCGTCTCGATCTCACGATCGCCACCGAGGATCACAACACCCCGACGTGGGAGATCGACAAGCCGATCGCCGATCTCACCAGCCGTACGCAGATCGAGACGCTGCGCCGCAACGCCGCCGAGTTCGGGGTGCGTCTGCACTCGCTGGGCGACGCCGAACAGGGCATCGTGCACGTGGTGGGTCCTCAGCTCGGGCTGACGATGCCCGGCATCACGGTGGTGTGCGGCGATTCGCACACGTCGACCCACGGCGCATTCGGCGCGATGGCGTTCGGCATCGGCACGAGCGAGGTCGAGCATGTCATGGCGACCCAGACGCTCCCGCTCAAGCCGTTCATGACGATGGCGATCAACGTCGAGGGGACGCTCCGCCCCGGTGTCACGGCCAAGGACATCATCCTCGCGGTCATCGCGAAGATCGGCACCGGCGGAGGTCAGGGATACGTGCTCGAGTACCGCGGCAGCGCCATCCGCGCCCTGTCGATGGAGGGCCGGATGACCATCTGCAACATGTCCATCGAGGCCGGGGCCCGCGCCGGCATGGTCGCTCCCGACGAGACGACGTTCGCATACCTCGAAGGCCGCCCGCATGCGCCGAAGGGACAGGACTGGGAAGAGGCCGTCGCGTACTGGCGCACGCTGCCGACCGACGACGGCGCGACGTTCGACGCCGAGGTGTTCATCGATGCCGACCAGCTCGAGCCCTTCGTGACGTGGGGCACGAACCCCGGTCAGGGCAGCTCGCTCTCGGCCTCGGTGCCCGACCCGGCCGAGATCGACGATCCGAACGAGCGCGCCGCCGCCGAGCGTGCGCTGGAGTACATGGATCTGACTCCGGGGACACCGCTCAAGGAGGTGCCGGTCGACGCGGTCTTCATGGGGTCGTGCACCAACAGTCGTATCGAGGACCTGCGTGCGTTCGCCTCGATCATCGAGGGCAAGAAGAAGGCCGACGGGGTGCGGGTCATGGTCGTCCCCGGATCCGCCAGGGTGCGGCTGGAGGCCGAGGCGGAGGGCCTCGACAAGGTCATCAAGGACTTCGGGGCGGAGTGGCGCTTCGCCGGATGCTCGATGTGCCTCGGGATGAACCCCGATCAGCTGGCTCCGGGGGAGCGCTGTGCGTCCACCTCCAACCGGAACTTCGAGGGCCGGCAGGGCAAGGGAGGGCGCACGCACCTCGTCTCGCCGCTCGTCGCCGCAGCCACCGCGATCCGTGGCACCCTGTCCAGCCCGAGCGACCTCACGGAAGGGTTCTGAATCATGGAGAAGTTCACCACTCACACGGGTATCGCGGCGCCCCTGAAGCGCTCGAACGTCGACACCGATCAGATCATCCCCGCCGTCTTCCTCAAGCGGGTCACGAAGACCGGTTTCGAGGACGCTCTGTTCCACGGATGGCGTCAGGATCCCGATTTCGTTCTCAACCAGGCGCCTTTCCAGGGGGCATCGGTGCTTCTCGCCGGACCCGACTTCGGCACCGGATCCAGCCGCGAGCACGCGGTCTGGGCGCTCCGGGACTTCGGCTTCAAAGTCGTGCTCAGCCCGCGCTTCGCCGACATCTTCCGGGGCAATTCGGGCAAGCAGGGTCTGCTCGCCGCGACGATCTCGGAAGAGGATCTCGAGCGGTTCTGGGCTGAGATCGACCGGAATCCCGGGGTCCAGATGACCGTCGACCTCGAGGCGCGCACCGCGTCCATCGGCGACGTCCAGGCCGACATCGGTATCGACGATTACACTAGATGGCGGCTCCTCGAAGGGCTCGATGACATCGGGCTCACGCTGCGCAACGAAGACAAGATCGCGCAGTTCGAGGCCCGTCGCGAGTCGTGGCGGCCCCGAACCCTTCCCGTTCAGTAAGACGGTGGGGGCGGGGGAGCCAGGGGCAACCCGCCCCCGAAATCCGTGAATGAAGTGAGGCTCCGAATGACGACACCTGTGCGCGACGCTCTTCCGGACGGAGTCCCTGCCCTCACCGGAGACGTCCTCGCCATCCGAGGCGGACGTCCGCTTCGCGGCCGTGTCGATGTCAAGGGCGCGAAGAACCTGGCGACGAAGGCCATGGTCGCCTCGCTCCTGGGCGAGACCGTGAGCACTCTGCGCGACGTGCCGGCGATCAGTGACGTCGCCGTCGTGCGGTCGCTGCTCGAGGTGCACGGCGTTCGCGTATCCGAGGGCGATGAGCCCGGTTCGCTCGTGTTCGACCCGAGCGATGTGGAGTCGGCGCACTTCGAGGAGATCGACGCCCACGCGGGAGCCTCGCGTATCCCGATCCTGTTCTGCGGACCGCTGCTGCACCGTCTCGGTCAGGCGTTCATCCCCGACCTCGGTGGATGTCGCATCGGGGATCGTCCCATCGACTTCCATCTGGACGCTCTGCGCAAGTTCGGCGCGATCGTCGAGAAGCTGCCCAGCGGCATCCGCCTCTCGACGGGGGGAAGCCGTCTGCACGGCGCCAACATCCACCTTCCGTACCCGAGCGTCGGTGCCACGGAGCAGGTGCTGCTCACCGCCGTCCGCGCCGAAGGCGTGACGGAGCTGCGCAACGCGGCCATCGAGCCCGAGATCATGGACCTGATCGCCGTGCTGCAGAAGATGGGCGCCATCATCTCGTACGAGCCGAACCGCGTCATCGTGATCGAGGGCGTCGAGAAGCTCCGCGGATACGACCACAGGTCGATCTTCGACCGCAACGAGGCGGCATCGTGGGCATCCGCGGCGCTGGCTACCGACGGCGAGATCTTCGTCGGCGGCGCCAAGCAGCAGGAGATGCTCACGTTCCTCAACGTCTTCCGCAAGGCGGGCGGCTGGTTCGACATCCAGGAAGACGGCATCCTCTTCCGTCGCGACGGCGACATCAAGCCCGTCGTGATCGAGACCGACGTGCACCCCGGCTTCATGACCGACTGGCAGCAGCCGCTCGTCGTCGCTCTCACGCAGGCACACGGCCGCTCCGTCGTGCACGAGACCGTGTACGAGAATCGGATGGGGTTCACCGATGCCCTGGTCAAGATGGGGGCCGACATCGTCGTGCACCCCCGTGGTCTCCAGGACGGCCCGCGCCGCGTTCCGCGGCGGGACCTGGAGCAGGCGGCAGTCATCACCGGCCCGACGCCTCTGCATGGCGCGGACATCGTGGTTCCCGATCTCCGCGGCGGCTACAGCCATGTGATCGCGGCACTGACGGCCACCGGCGAATCGAAGGTGTCGGGTGTCGACATCCTCAGCCGCGGCTACGAGAAGTTCCTCGCCAAGCTCGACGCGCTCGGCGCCGACTTCGACGTCATCCGGTGACCGCGGTGACGTCCCGATCACCGGAGACGAAGCGTCCGAGCATCTTCTGGCCGCTCGCGGCGCTGATCATCCCGCCGGTCTCTCTGATCGCGAAGATCCGTGTCCGCGGGGCCGAGAAGCTGCCCCAGGAGGGGTCGTACGTCCTGGCGCCGAACCACTACTCCGAGTTCGATCCGCTCATCGTCGCCGTCGCCGTGTGGCGCTCCGGTCGCGCGCCGCGGTTCATGGCGAAGGAGAGCCTCTTCTCGGTCCCGGTGCTGGGCTGGTTCCTGCACCGCACCGGGATGATCCCGGTCGCGCGCACCTCGTCCGCTGCCTCCGCACGGCAGACGATGAAGCAGTCGGAGGAGCTCGTCGAGCACGGCCGCGGCGTGATCGTCTACCCTGAGGGCACGCTCACGCGTGATCCCGCCCTGTGGCCTATGCGCGGCAAGTCGGGTGCGGTACGCCTGGCCCTCGCCGATGGCATCCCGCTGATCCCGATGGCCCAGTGGGGCACCCAGGCGATCATGGGGCGCTACCAGAAGGGTCTGAGCCTCTGGCCGCTGCGCAAGCCGGTCCAGGTGCTCATCGGCGATCCGGTCGACGTCTCCGATCTGCGCGAGCGTGCCGGAGAGCCGGCGGCCCTCACCGAGGCCACCAATCGACTCATGAACGCGATCACCGCGCTCCTCGAGGAGCTGCGGGACGAGAAGGCACCGGCGGAGCGGTGGAACCCCGCGAGCCATGGGCAGAAGGAGACCGGGCGCCTTGACTCCTAAGAGAACCGTTGCAGCAGGCCCACGGGCCGCCGTCATCGGCTCGGGCAGCTGGGGGACCACCTTCGGCAAGATCCTCGCCGACGGGGGCGCCCAGGTGACGATGTGGGCGCGTCGTGCCGAACTCGCCCAGGAGATCAACGAGGCCAAGCGCAATTCGCGCTACCTGCCAGGGATCAACCTTCCCCGCACGATGGCGGCGACCCACGAGCTCGCGACCGCGCTGGAGGGGGTGGACCAGGTCTATCTCTCCGTACCGAGTCAGTCGCTGCGCGAGAACCTGAAAGCTCTGCGGCCGCTGATCGCGGACAGCGACGCGAAGATCATCAGCCTCATGAAGGGTGTCGAACGCGGCACCGGATTGCGCATGAGCCAGGTGATCCAGCAGGAGCTGCGGTGTGACCCCGATCGCATCGCGGTGGCTTCGGGGCCGAACCTCGCCCTCGAGATCGCCCGGGAGCAGCCGACCGCCGCCGTCATCTCCTCACGCAGCCAGGAGACGGCGGAGATCGTCGCACGCGCGGCCCGCAACAGCTACTTCCGTACCTTCGTGAACACCGATGTGATCGGTACCGAGTTCGGTGGCGTCCTCAAGAACCTGATCGCCGTGGCCATCGGCATCGTGGACGGTGTCGGCTACGGCGAGAACACCAAGGCGTCGATCATCACCCGTGGACTGGTCGAGATGACCGACTTCGCGGTCGCGAACGGCGCGCACCCGGAGACGCTTCAGGGCCTCGCCGGACTGGGCGACCTCATCGCCACGTGCCAGTCGCCACTGAGCCGCAACAATACCGCCGGGCGACTGCTCGGTCAGGGATACAGCTTCCAGGACGTCGTGAAGCAGATGCAGCAGACAGCCGAGGGACTCGCCTCCGTCGCGCCCATCCTGCAGCTCGCTCGCGAAGCCGAGGTCGACATGCCCATCGTCGAGCAGGTGAAGATGGTGCTCGACGGCAAGATGGATCCGCGAGACATCGCACCCCATCTGACGACGGACGACGACACCCCGCAGGGTGAGAGGACCAACCATGGACAAGCAGACGGTGGTGGTGCTCTTCGGCGGGCGCTCCAGCGAGCATTCGATCAGCTCCGCAACGGCGGGGGGCGTGCTGGGCGCGATTGACCGCGACCGCTACGCCGTGATCCCCGTCGGGATCACCCGTGAAGGAGCGTTCGTCCTCGAGGACGACGATCCGGCGAAGTTCCCGCTCGATGCCGCGCACCTCCCCGAAGTCGTCGACAACGGCACTCGGGTGCTGTGGCCGGAGCCCGGTGGCGACCGCACGTTGCGGGTCGTGCACGCCGATGGCACCGTCGAGGGGCTGGGGGAGATCGACGTCGTCCTGCCCATCCTGCACGGACCCCACGGGGAGGATGGCACGATCCAGGGCTACTTCGACACCCTCGAGGTCCCCTACGCCGGAGGCGGTGTCCTCGATTCCGCTCTGTGCATGGACAAGCACTTCATGAAGATCGCGCTCGAGGCATCCGGCATCGCGGTCGCGCCGTGGGTGACGGTGCGCCGAAAGGACTGGGACCGCAGTGCCGCAGACGTTCGTGCGCGTGCTGCGGAACTCGGCCTCCCGGTGTTCGTGAAGCCCGCCCGCGCGGGCTCGAGCGTCGGAGTGTCCAAGGTCGAGACCGCCGACGAGCTCGACGCGGCTCTGGCGGTGGCTTTCGCCGAAGACGACAAGGTCCTGATCGAAACCGGGGTGAGCGGGCGCGAGATCGAGGTGGCGGTGCTCGAGACCGCTGACGGAGTCAAGGCTTCGCTGCCCGGCGAGATCGTCTTGACGTCGCGGGGCTTCTACGATTTCGAGGGCAAGTACCTGGGCGGTGACGGCGTGGACGTCGTGTGTCCGGCCGAGGTGACGGATGCGGAGTGCGCGGCGATCCAGGAGATCGGCGTCCGCGCGTTCGAGGCTGTCGACGGACGAGGCCTCGCTCGTGTCGACATGTTCCTGACGCCGTCGGGTGAACTCGTGGTCAACGAGCTCAACACGATGCCGGGATTCACCCCGATCTCGATGTTCCCCAAGTGCTGGGTCGCATCGGGCCTGAGCTACGGCGATCTCATCACCGAGCTCATCGAAGCGGGCCTGCGCCGCTGAGATCGGAGTTCCCCGGGGGCGGTCAGCCCGCGGGGAACTCGACGCGGTCCGTGCACTGTCCGGTCGCCGGCTGGAGCCCGGACTGGATGCTCGCCGAGATCTTGTCGACGATCGCCTGGAAGTCGATCTGTTCGCCACGGCGGATCGTCACTTCCACCGCGGGGTCGCGACCGAAGGTGACGAGGCGCTGACGGTCCTCTTCCTGGTCGAGCACGAGCCAGTCGACGCCGCCGAGGGTCGTGCACACCAGGGCCGACGGCGCAGGGGGTTCGACACCGCACCGCAGCACGACTGTGGGGTCGCCCCAGGCACCGGTCGCCTGCGCGTCGGTGAAGACACGATCGAGTCCGCCGACGGACTCCGGCAGCAGCACCGAGACGTTCGCACACGCCGGATTGTTCGCATCGGCTGCGGGCTCGAGGTGCACGGTGGTCGAGCAGCCGGCGAGCACCGCGGTGAGGGTCACTGCCCCGGCGAGGACAGCGAGGCGACGGGAACGGGGCATGCTTCCAGGCTACCTTTGACAGCATGCCCTCCCGACACGAAGCCGACGATCCGCGCCTGGGAGATCTCTCCGAAGGGCGCATCCTGCAGGCGATCCTGACACGGACGCCGACGGGGGCCCACACGCTCATCGGGCCGGGAGACGATGCGGCGGTGATCGCCACGCCGTCGGGTTCCGTGGTCGCGACGACGGACACGCTCGTGCACGGCCCGGACTTCCGGCTCGCATGGTCGAGCGGGTACGACCTCGGCTGGAAGGCCGCAGCGGTGAACCTCGCGGATGTCGCGGCGATGGGGGCGCGCCCGACCGCGC
This sequence comes from Microbacterium sp. STF-2, assembly GCF_034650155.1. Taxonomy (NCBI): domain Bacteria; kingdom Bacillati; phylum Actinomycetota; class Actinomycetes; order Micrococcales; family Microbacteriaceae; genus Microbacterium; species Microbacterium sp. STF-2. Next base: position 691,996 of record NZ_JARKMW010000001.1, on the reverse strand, counting down.
TGCTGGTCGCTCTCGCGGTGCCGCGCGACCTGCGGCTCTCTTTCGTGGAGCGGCTCGCCGACGGCTTTCGCGATGCGTGTGCCGCGCTCGCCCCCGGCTGCGCCGTGGTCGGCGGCGACCTGACGGTGTCGGATGTGCTGACCGTGGCGGTGACGGCGCTGGGCGACCTCGAGGGACGCACTGCCGTGACCAGGAGCGGTGCGCGCCCCGGAGATGTCGTCGCGGTCGCCGGTGAACTCGGTCATGCCGCACGTGGACTCGCGGTGCTGTTCGGTCGATTCCGAGACGGCGACGTGCCGGTGGCTGTCGATGCCGCGAAGCTCGCCGCCGGAGAGCGCGCGGCGGTGACGGCGCAGCTGCGGCCCGCGCCCCCGATCGGCCTCGGCGCAGTCGCCGCGACGGCGGGGGCGACGGCGATGATGGACGTGTCCGACGGACTCGCCCTCGATGCGCGACGGATGGCCGCGGCTTCCGGCGTCACGATCGCGCTGGAACGAGACCTTCTCGGGGACGATCCTGAGCGTGCGATCGCCGGAGGGGAGGATCACGCCCTGCTCGCCGCGTTCCCCGAGGGCGTGCTCCCGCCCGGGTTCCGCGTCATCGGCGCCGTTCGTGCTGCCGGACCGGAAGATCTGCTCTGCGATGACCTTCCGGTCGACCTCAGCGGGTGGGACCCCTATCGGGACTGGGACTCGGTCGCAGGCTGATCGACCGGCTCGTCGTCCTCGCCGGCAGCGGGCTCGGCCCACCAGATGGTGGTGTCGCCGTAGGTCTTCTCGCGGAACTGCGCGAGGTTCGCCGCGCCGAAGTCCGGGGTCGTGGAGCGGCGAGCCCGTTCCACGACGACGACGGCGTCCGACGACAGGAGCGGTGCGAGGGCGACGAGATCGGCGGTCATGGCGACGTCGTCGAGGTCGTACGGCGGATCGGTGAAGACGAGGTCGAAGGGTCCCGTCGCGCGCTGCAGGAACGCATGCACCGTGCTCTCGTGCACACGACCGAGCGGGAGGCTGCCGGCCTTCGCGACCACGCCGGCGTTTCGTCGGACGATGGCGGCGGCCGGGCGCCCGCGCTCCACGAAGTCGGCACTCGCGGCTCCGCGGCTGAGCGACTCCAAGCCCAGGGCTCCCGATCCGGCGTAGAGATCGAGGACCCGCGCCCCGGCGATCGCGCTCAGTGATTCCAGCGCGCCGAACAACGACTCGCGCACCCGATCGCTCGTGGGCCGTGTGCCCGAGCCCGGCACCTCGAGTCGGGCTCCTCTGGCGCTGCCTGCGATGATCCTCGTCACCCGTTCACGATACGACAGGCGGGATGTCTGCCGTGTCCGTCGCGTTCCCTAGACTCGGAACATGTCGCTCACGCTCGATTCCTCGTTGGAGGATGCGCTCGGTGCGGCGTCTGCCAAGACGCTCGGTCGCGCCTTCGGCATGAAGAGCGTCGGTGACCTTATCGCGCACTATCCTCGGCGCTACGCCGATCCGGGCGAGCTGACTCCGATCCGCGACCTCCCCCTCGGCGAGACGGTGACCATCGTCGCGGAGGTGCTGTCGTCCAGCTTCCGTCGCATGCGCAATCGTCCGGGAGCCATGGTCGATGTCGTGATCGGTGACGGCATCGGACGCATGTCGTTGACGTTCTTCGCGAAGAACGTCGGTGCTGCCGAGTGGCGATCGAAGGATCTGGCGGTGGGACGAAGGGGTGTGTTCTCGGGAAAGGTCGGCGAGTTCAACGGTGTGACGCAGTTCGCGCACCCCGAATACGAGCTGTTCGACGACGAGGACTCGGCCCGACGCAGTGCGGATGCGCGGGCCGCCGTCCCGATCCCGATCTACCCGGCTACCTCGGCGATCCAGACCTGGCAGATCGCTCGACTCATCGGACGCGTGCTGGATGATCTCTCCGACGCGCCGGACCCGTTGACGGCGGAGATCCGGGAACGAGAAGAGCTGCTCACCGCCCGCGAGGCCCTGGAGCTTGTGCACCGTCCCCGTACTCGCAACGACATCGATCCCGCCGTGCGAACCCTGCGCATGCACGAGGCGCTCACCTTGCAGACCGCGCTGCTCCAGCAGCGCGATGCGATCCGTGCCCTCTCCGCCACGTCACGGCCTGCGCGTGCCGGCGGACTGCTCGAACGCTTCGACGCGAGCCTCCCGTACACGCTCACGCCCGATCAGGAGACGGTGGGACACCAGATCGCCGAGGATCTCGTGGGTGCCTGGCCGATGAACCGGCTCGTCCAGGGAGAGGTCGGTTCGGGTAAGACCCTCGTGGCTCTCCGCGCGATGCTGCAGGTCGCCGAGAGCGGCGGGCAGGCGGCGCTGATCGCTCCGACAGAGGTGCTGGCGGGTCAGCACCTGCGTTCCATCGCGAAGATGCTGGGTCCCGATCTCGCGCCCCAGCTGATGCCGACGCTGTTGACCGGTCAGATGCCGGCGGCGGAGCGTCGCAAGGCTGCTCTGCGGGTTGCTTCCGGTCAGGCGCTGATCGTCGTCGGAACCCACGCGCTGCTGGGGGAGAAGACCACGTTCGCCGACCTCGGCCTGGTCGTGGTCGACGAGCAGCACCGGTTCGGTGTCGAGCAGCGCGAGGCTCTACGGGCGAAGGGGTCGAGCCCGCATGCCCTCGTGCTGACCGCGACGCCGATTCCGCGGACGGTCGCGATGACGGTCTTCGGCGACCTCGACACCTCGGTCATCCGCACCATGCCGGCCGGGCGCGCGGGTATCGAGTCGTTCGTGGCGCCGCTCGCTGAGCACCCGGGGTGGTTCAACCGTGTCTGGGAGCGCGCTGCGGAGGAGATCGCTCAGGGACGACAGGTCTTCGCCGTCTGTGCAGCGATCGACACCACCAAGAAGACCACGGAGGCGGGGGAGCAGCCGTCGCTCGCTCCAGAAGGGGCCTCCGGGCCGCGGTGGGGCGTCGTACAGCTCGACGAAGCCCTCGCCACCCATCCCACTCTGGGCGGATTGCGCCGCGCCGTTCTGCACGGTCGTATGCCGTCGGACGAGAAGGACGCGGTGATGCAGTCGTTCGCCCGGGGAGACATCGATCTGCTGCTCGCCACCACGGTGATCGAGGTCGGCGTCGACGTGCCCAACGCCTCCACGATGATCGTTCTCGATGCCGATCGTTTCGGCGTCTCGCAGCTGCACCAGCTTCGAGGGCGCGTCGGTCGAGGGGGTGTTCCCGGGCTCTGCCTGCTCGTGACCGAGGCCGAGGCCGGGTCGCTCGCCCGTGACCGCGTCGACGCGGTCGCCGCCACGCTGGACGGGTTCGCCCTGGCGGAGGTCGATCTGGAGCTGCGCGGGGAGGGCGATGTGCTCGGCGCCGCACAGGCGGGTGTGCGCTCTTCTCTGAAACTCCTCCGCGTCGTCAAGGATGCCGGCCTCATCACGCGTGCGCGCGAGGTGGCGGAGGGCATCCTCTCCGTCGATCCGGATCTGGCCGACCACCCGGGCCTGCGCGAGGCGATCGGACGACGTGTGAGCGACGAGGATCGAGCGGCGCTGGCGAAGAACTGAACCGGAACCGGCGTGCCCTAGGCTGGAAACATGAGCAGCCGGATCGCCGTCGTCCCGGGTTCCTTCGATCCGCCGACCCTGGGTCACCTCGATGTGATCCGGCGCGCGGCCGCCCTTTACGACGAACTGCATGTGCTCGTCGTGCACAACCCGGGCAAAGAGGCGATGCTGCCGATCGCGCAGCGGCTCTCCCTGCTGGAGAAGTCGATCGCGGATGACGGCATGCAGGGCAACATCGTGATCGGTTCGTGGAGCATGGGCCTCCTGGTCGACTACGCCCGCGATGTCGATGCCGGGGTGCTGGTGAAGGGTATCCGCTCGCAGATCGATGTCGCGTACGAGTCTCCGATGGCGATCGTCAACAGGCACCTCGCCGGTATCGAGACGGTGTTCCTTCTGCCCGACCCGTCGCACGCGATGGTGTCGAGTTCGCTCGTGCGCCAGGTGGCTTCCCTCGGCGGCGACGTGACCCCGTTCGTTCCCGCAGCTGTGGCAGATTTCCTCGACACCGGTTCCCGCGGTATCTGAGTCCCTTCCCTGAGCGCGCGGTCAGGGCGACCGCTCGCATCGGCCGGTAGCATGGAACGGTGCGCTCTCGAATGAACGGCCCTTTTGTCCTCCCCGTCCGCGATATCGTCCGGCGCCCGGGAGAGATGCGCGAGCACGAGTTCACCGTCGCTCTCTCCGAAGCCTGGGGTGAGGGGATCGTGTCCTACGAGGCGGGATCCGAACTCGATCTCGACGTCCGGCTGGAGTCCGTCCACGAGGGCATCCTCGTGTCGGGAACCGCTGACGCCGAGTACGTCGGTGTGTGCGGAAGATGCCTCATCGACATCACTCGGCCCGTCGAAGTCGAGTTCCAGGAGCTTTTCGCGTATCCTGGTGAGGAAGAAACTGACTTCGAGGTTCAAGACGACCACGTGGATCTTGAAACTCTCGTCAGGGATGCGGCCGTACTGGCACTTCCTTTTCAGCCGGTGTGTCAGCCGGATTGCCCGGGTCTTGACCCGAAAACGGGTGAACGACTGACCGTGAGCACCGGAACGGAGCAGGCCGCTCCCATCGATCCTCGGTGGAGTGCGCTCCAGAACATCACAGACCAAGACGGCACGGAAGAATCTCGTGCCGCCGAGAAAGAAGAGAGCTAGTCATGGCTGGTAACCCCCCGAAGCGCAAGGTATCCCGTTCGAACACCCGCTCGCGCCGCGCGCAGTGGAAGGCGGCGCCTGTCGCGCTCGTCAAGACGATCGAGAACGGCCAGGTCGTCTACAGCCGTCCCCACCAGGCGAAGGTCGTCACCGACTCGCAGGGCACGGAGCTCTTCCTGGAGTACAAGGGCCGCAAGGTCGCTGACGTCTGAGTCGCGTACCGTGACGGAGGTCCCCGGGGGGACGAGGCCTCTCCCAGATAAGCTCCGCGTCGATATCGACGCGGAGCTTCTGGAGTTGGCCCTGACCCACCGCTCCTACGCGTACGAACACGGCGGCATCCCGCACAACGAGCGACTGGAGTTCCTCGGAGACTCTGTCCTCGGGCAGGCGGTGACCGTCATGCTCTTCACCACGCACCCCGACCTCGATGAGGGCGAACTGGCGAAGCGGCGTGCGAGCGTCGTGTCGACGGTCGCTCTCGCCGAGGTCGCTCGAGGGATCGACCTCGGCAGTCATCTGCTGCTCGGTCGCGGCGAAGAGCAGACGGGTGGCCGAGACAAGGACTCGATCCTCGCCGACACGATGGAAGCCGTCATCGGAGCCACCTACCTTTCCGCAGGTCCCGAGGCCGCCACGGAACTCGTGTTGCGTCTGACGAAACCGCTGCTGGCCGACCCGGAACGCTACGGCGCGGCGATGGACCCGAAGACCAGCCTGCAGGAACTCGCGGCCCGCGTCGGTGCGACGCCTCCGCAGTACTCGGTGGAGGCGAGCGGTCCGGATCACGACCGTCGTTTCGTGGCGACCGTCGTCGTCGGCGACGTGAGCATGACCGGTGCCGGCAGCAGCAAGAAGACAGCCGAGATGGCCGCGGCTCTCAGTGCCTGGCGCACCCTCAGCGAGCGTGCCTGAGCTTCCCGAGGTCGAGGTGGTCCGGGCGGGCCTCGCCCCGGCCGCGGTCGGATCTCTGATCACCGCGGTGAGCGTGTTCGACGAGCGAGCGCTCACGCGGCACGTCGCCGGCGCCGCCGATTTCGTCGCTCGTCTCGAGGGACGGACCTTCACCGCAGCCTCTCGCCGGGGGAAGTTCCTCTGGCTTCCGCTCGACGATGAGGATTCCGCGCTCATCGCGCACCTCGGGATGAGCGGACAGATGCTGTTGCGCGCACCGGACGCCGGTGCCGAGCGGCATGAGCGGGTGCGCATCGGCATCGAACATCCCGTCCACGGCGAACTCGCGATCGTTTTCGCCGACCAGCGCACCTTCGGGTCGCTCGCGGTCGATGCCCTGGTGGATGACGACGGTTCGTCGATTCCGACGCAGGTCGCGCACATCGCCCGCGATCCGCTGGATCCGGCTTTCGACGACCGGGCGTTCCGTGCCGCTCTGGCACGGCGGGGGAGCGCGATCAAGCGCGTGCTCCTCGACCAGGGCGTCGTGAGCGGGATCGGCAACATCTATGCCGATGAGTCGCTGTGGGCGGCGCGCATCCACCCGGAGACCCCATCCGACCGACTCTCCACACAGGCGGTGCGCCGACTGCTGAACGAGGTGCGGCTCGTGCTGGCGAAGGCGCTCGCGGAGGGCGGCACCAGCTTCGATGCGCAGTACGTGAATGTGAACGGCCAGGCCGGGTACTTCGCGCACTCGCTCAATGCCTACGGGCAGCAGGGAAAGCCCTGCCCACGATGTGGCACACCGATCATCCGGGAGAGCTTCATGAATCGCGGTTCGCACTTCTGCCCGCGGTGTCAGCGGCTCCCGAAGTAGGTCGCGTGCTCGGGCCGGGAGCCTGAACGCTGTGTGCGTCAGGCTCCCGGCCCGTCGGCCGCCGCGGGCGCGGAGTGGCGGTCACGCCGTCTGGAAGGAACGCTGGAGCAGCGGGCGGGTGGCCCATGTGGTCGCCCACACCACACCGATCCCGACGGTGACCACGAGCGCGATGGTCATCAGAGAGACCGGAGCCGTGATCAGCGCGATGCCGACCAGCGGGAACACCAGGAGCGCAGCCACCAGCGCCGACCCGATCGCCGTCACCAGCAGAGGCGACATGATCGCGCGTCGGCGTGCCCGGTCCACGGTGTCGAGCGGCATTCCGAGGTGGTGCAGGCTGCGGTGCAGCTCGCTCTGGTCGAGAACGTCCGAGGCCTGATTGACGCCGACGGACGCCGCGACCATCAGGAAGGAGCCGATGAGCGTGATGATGAGTCCCGTGCGGATGTCGTCGGCGAGCGCGATGTCGGCAGCGGCGGCGTCGGAATCGCTCATCATGCTCATCAGCGCCACTCCGGTGCCGGCGAAGACGGCCATGAAGCTCGCCATGGCGATTCCACCCACCTGGCGCCAGGCTGCCTTGGGCGAGTCCAGCACGATACGTGCGGCCAGCAGCCGCTCGGGTCGCTCGGCGCGACGCAGCTGACGCGATGCCGCGACCTTGAGCACCCACGGTCCCACGAGATTCAACACACCGAGTGCGGCACCGAACAGTCCCGCGAGGACGACGATCGTCATCACGACTCCACCCACCGAGGGGAACACCTTGATGAGTGCGAACGCGATGGCGATCGCGCCGGCTGCCAGTACTGCTCGAATCCAGTGCACCTTCGGCACATCAGTGCGCGTACGGACGCCCAGCGGCGAGATGACGACACGACGAAGGCCGATGACGGCGCTGGTGGCTGCGAGCGCGAGCACGGCGACCACGACGATGACGGTCTGCATCGGAGGCAGGACCACGGCCGCGAACCCGAGCGGCTCCCCGCGGAACGGGATGAGCCCGATGAGCGGACTGATAGCGACATGCGCGATGACGCCGGCGAGGGCGCCGACCGCCGCGACGAGGACGGACTCCGTGACCGTCGCGATCGTCACCCCGCCAGGTGACACACCGAGCAGACGGAGGGTGGAGAGCCGTTCATCGCGTCGACGCGCGGAGAGACGAGCCGCTGCCCCGCCGAGGGACATCAGCGGCACGACCAGGAGAACGAGAGCGATCGCTGCAAGCGCCTGGTACAAGGGTGCGAACTCATCGGTCCATCCCCAGAAGGACTGTGCGCCCCCGATGACCGTGAGCACCAATGTGGTCACGACCCCGAACGCGACGACGGGCAATGCGAGGACGCTGCCCTGTCCGGGCGCCGGACGCAGGAGGAGCGTCAGCACGTTGCGATTCACGCGGCCACCGCCGAGGAGATGATGCGTCCGTCGCGCACGGCGATCGTACGGGAGCAGCGGGCGGCCACCTCCGGGTCGTGTGTGACCACGACGAGTGTCCGCCCCTGCCCGGTCGTCGACCACAGCAGGGCGTCCATCACCTCGGAGGAGGTGGTCGAATCGAGCGCACCGGTCGGTTCGTCGGCGAAGACGAGCTCTGCGCCGGTGGCCTGTGCTCGGGCGATCGCGACGCGTTGCGCCTGACCGCCGGAGAGCTCGCCGATGCGGCGTTCCTCCATACCGGCGAGTCCGAGGGCCGCGAGCCAGGATGCTGCGTGCTGCACCGCATCCTGACGACGGACGCCGTTGATCATGGATGCGAGAGCCACGTTCTCGACGGCGGTCAGCTCGGGAATGAGAAGCCCCTGCTGGAAGACGAAGCCGAACCTCTCGCGACGCAGACGCGACCGCGTGGACTCGCCGAGTGCGGTGACCTCGATGGGGGCGCCCTCGGCGGGGCGGAACAGTACGCTGCCGGAATCGGGGGCGGTGATCCCGGCCAGCACGTGGAGGAGCGTGGTCTTTCCCGATCCGGAGGCGCCCATGATCGCGACGGCCTCGCCACGATGGATCGCGAGGTCGACGCCGGCGAGAGCGCGGGTCGTCCCGAAGTTCTTGATGAGGGCGTGGGCTTCGATCACGGGGATGTTCATGGTTCCAGCCTCGCCGAGCGTTCATCCGCCGTCGTCGCCCCGGCGGATGACCGCGCGGGCCCGACGTCATCCCGAAGAATGAGATCGGGTCCGCGCGTACCTCAGATCTTCTTCTGCCACGCGCCCGCGTACGACACGGGCACGAAGCCGATCGCCTCGTTGATGCTCAGCATCGGTCGGTTCTCCTCGGCGTTGAAGGTGGAGACGACGGTCGAGAGAGGCATGAGCTCGCGCCATCGGAGCAGGTTCGCGCACTTCACGATCGTGCCGAGGCGGTGCCCTCGGTGCTCCTTGCTGACCAACGTTCCGAACTGATGGGTGACACCGGTGCGATCCGCGGCGATGAGCAACTCGTTGTAGGCGACGAGCTGGCCGCTCGGCACATGTTGCACGGCGGCCACGGACACCGTCTGACCCGCACCGAGAAGTCGCGTTTCGCGGCGGATGACGCGGTCGGCGTCCCAGTGTTCCTCGGCGAAGTCCATGTCGCCGCTCGGGGCATCCGTGGAAAGACGTGCGAGCACGGCGGCGAAGCCGTCCCGCCACTCCGGAGGCGTCGGCATGTTCCACTCGACGATGCGGTAGTCCGGCCCGGCGAACGCGCTCGCGTCCGCCAGAGCATCGCGGAGCGGGCCGACGTCGCTGTGCAGGTCATACTCACTGTTGCGCTCGACCTGTTCCAGCGAGTAACCGTGGTCCTCGGCGAGCTCGGAGAGCGGGGTGGCGGGGATGCGTCCCCATCCCGTTCGAGGCACGAGCATCCGGTCGGCTTCCACGGGACGGTGGAGACTCCAGATCTGCAGGACGGTTCGCCCGTGAGCGCGTGCTTCTTCCTCGGCGCGGTCGAGCAGAGCGGCCTCGACGCCGAGCCCCCAGTGCGCTTGCGGAACCAACAGGTCGATCTCGGCCGCATGAGCTTCGGCCTCCTGAGCGAGTGTGACCGTCACCATGCCGACGATCTCGTCATCGATCCGTGCCACGAACCCACGGTCGAGCGCGTCGCTGTCGTCCTGCCAGTTCGGCAGCATCTGCGCGGCGTCCGGGGCGAGATCGGGGAGTCCCACCTGCTCGTCGCACACGAGTCGGTTGAGGTCTCCGTACGCGCGGAACTCCGCGGCGTCGTCGGCATCCAGGGATACCGGCACGATCAGCGGTGTGATGGTCGGTTCGGTGGTCTTCATGTCAGTTTCTTTCGTGCAGGTGCTCAGGGTGATGATCGAGGCCGGGTGTCTACGGGATTCGACGTTCGCGCCACGAGGAGACGGAACCTCTGTGCGCGCCCGCCCGCGGACAACACGGGCGGGCGCACGCAGAGGGGGACGGTGCTGCGGAGGGCGACCGCCGGATCGCGGCGTCAACGCATTCCGCGCTGCATGTCATACGTCAGCAGTGCGTAAGATTCCGCTGCCGAACGATGACGCTGCTCACCGAGCAGGAACATGTCTGCCGGATCGATGCGCAGGCCGCGACGCGGACGTCGGGGGCGCTGCGCCCTCTGGAAGAGCCAGAGGCCGATCCGGAGCGAGAGACGATCGGCGAGCGACAAGCGGCGCAGTTCGTCGGGGCGGGGGACCTGGAGGACCTCGCGGTCCTCGGTATCGGGCGGGTGGATGTCGCTGCGATGCAACGTGGTGTTCACGATGGTTCCTTCGAAAGGGATGGTGGTGATGGATGCGGAAGCACCGCACGCCGACAGCGGAGCGGTCGGGAACGATGCGGAGGAAGCGTGGGTCGGCGGATGCCACGGAGCGTGGACGCCATACGCGGAGAGGAAGTCGTGATCTGCGGTGCAGATCAGCAGACGGGGCGCGGAAGAGCCGGCCGGAGAGGGCCCACTACGGGCCCGAAATCTCGGGGTGCGGTTCTACGAGAGAGCGCTGATGCGGACGCCGGCGGTTACCGAGAACGCGAAGCGCGGCGCAAAATGCGCGGGCGCGGCGAGGCCAGTGGCCTGTGCGTTGAGCTGAGTCGTAATCATCGGTAACCTCCTTTCGTCTGGCGATCCGGAGGACACGGTAGCGAATCCGCGCGGCGGACGTCAAGCACCTGCGGTTCTCCTCGGCGTGTCGCGCGGTTCCCGAGTTCTCCCACCGTCCGCGCGGGATGAGGCTCCAGGCCCGGAATTCCGGTAGCGTAGCCGCGTGATTCTCCCCGGACGAGCGGTGCCCCCATGCATCTGAAGAGCCTGACGCTCAAAGGGTTCAAGTCGTTCGCGCAGCCGACCAGCTTCGTGTTCGAACCCGGCGTCACCTGCATCGTCGGACCGAACGGCTCGGGCAAGTCGAACGTCGTGGACGCGCTGGCCTGGGTGATGGGTGAGCAGGGTGCGAAGACACTGCGCGGCGGCAAGATGGAAGACGTCATCTTCGCGGGTACCTCGACGCGCGGCCCGCTCGGTCGTGCTGAGGTGCAGCTCACGATCGACAATGCCGACGGCGCCCTGCCGATCGAGTACGCGGAAGTGACGATCAGCCGCACGCTGTTCCGCAACGGCTCCAGCGAGTACGCGATCAACGGCGAGGGATGCCGACTCCTCGACGTGCAGGAGCTGCTGAGCGATTCCGGACTGGGCCGGGAGATGCACGTCATCGTCGGTCAGGGTCGCCTCGACACGGTTCTGCAGGCGTCGCCCGAGGATCGTCGAGGGTTCATCGAGGAAGCCGCGGGAATCCTCAAGCACCGCCGCCGCAAGGAGAAGACCCTCCGCAAACTCGACGCGATGGAGACCAACCTCACTCGGTTGAGCGATCTCGCCGGAGAGATCCGCCGGCAGCTCAAGCCGTTGGGGCGTCAGGCAGAGATCGCCCGCGAGGCGCAGACGATCGCCGCCGTCGTGCGCGACGCGAAAGCCCGTATCTTCGCCGATGACGTGGTCGCACTGCGCGCCGCGCTCGCGGACCACACACGCACCGAACAGGAGCGTCACACCGAGCGTCTGGTGCTCTCGGATCAAGCCGAGACGGTGCGCGCGAACATCGCGCGGCTCGAACAGGATCAGAACTCGGTCGCGGTCGATCAGGCGCGCAGCGTGGCGTTCGGGCTCGAGCAGGTTCAGGAGCGGATGCGCGGGCTCTACACCCTGGCGAATCAGCGTCTCGCTCTCCTCGGCACCGACGATGACGACGCCGCGGTCACTGCCGTCACCGTGACACAGGCCACGATCGACGAGGCGAAGGACGAGATCGACGCGATCTCCGCCGGGCTCGGGGATGCTCAGGACGCCGCGGCGGCTGCCAGCCGTGAGGTGGTGCACGCCCGAGCGGAACTCGACGCGCTCGACGTCGACATCGCCGAGCAGAGCGCCCTGGTCTCCGAGTACGACATGCGCCTCTCCACCTTGCGCGGGACCGCAGATGCCGCATCCTCAGCCCTCGCCGCAGTGCGTGGCGCCGTGCTCCGCCAGGAGAACGCGCTCGAGGCCGCGAACGCACGCAGGCGCGAAGCCGCCGACGCACTCGACGCGATCGACGACGCGGAAGCTCCTGAGGGCACGGCCGTCGAACATGCCGCCGCGTACGACAGTGCGCAACGGGCAGCGACCGCCGCGGAAGCGGAGCGTGAGACCCTGCGCGAACGTCTGCACGCCGCAGAGCGCGAGGTCGATGCGCTCACGGCCAAGGCTTCGGCGCTGAGCAGTGCTCTGGCGTTGTCCGGTGGGGCGGCGGAGATCGTCGAAGCGGGTGGAAAGGGTGTGCGGGGACTCGTCGGAGACGCTGTGCAGGTCCGAGCGGGTTTCGAGGCGGCCATCGCCGCGGTCCTCGGTCCGCTCGCGGAGGGCGTGTTGATCGACTCCGTGGACGACGCCTTCGCGTCGGCGAAGGAAGCGGCGGAGCAACGCAGGGGAGTGGTGGACTTCGTCATCGCGAATGCGGTCCGTGGCGACGTCGTGACTCCGACGATCGCCGGAGTCACGCCCGCCGTCGATACCGTGACAGCGCCCGACGGCATCCTCGGCGTGCTCTCGCATGTCCTGATCGCGGACGACCTGGATTCGGCGCGATCGGCGCGGACAGCGCTCGATGTCGCGGGTGACACGGCGACGACGATCGTCACGGTGGCCGGTGACGTCCTCACCGCGCATACCCTGCGCACCGGTTCCGGCGGAGAGCGATCCCGTCTGGAACTCGCCGCCGAGCGGGATGCCGCTGCCGAACGTCTCGCGGAGATTCAGATCGTGGTCGACTCGCTTCGTGAGGCCCGCCGCGACGCCGAGGACGCCGTCGAGACGACCAGGCGTCACGCGAAGGACGCCCTGCGCGCACTCCGTGAACACGATGCTGCTCTCGCCACGCACGCCGAGCAGCTCAACCGGGTCACGGTGCGCCATGAGTCCGCCGTCGCCGAGTGCGAACGCCTCGAGACCGGGTTGGCACAGGCGCAATCCGCCGTCGCCGAGGCCGAGGCGAAGTCCGAAGCAGCGAGGACGGCGCTGGACGATGCCATCGCGACGCCGAGGCCGGTGCTCGACGCTTCCGCGCGCGACAGCCTGCTCGAGGCGCTCGAGGTCGCTCGCGAGGGCGAGGTGCGGGCGCGGCTCGAGATCGAGACGCTGCGTGAGCGTGTGCGTGCAGCGCAGTCCAGGGTGGTGTCTCTGGAGCGCCAGCGTGAGCATGAACGCGATGCCGCGGCCGAGGCGGCACGGCGAGCAGTCATCCGTCGCGCGCAGCGCGAGGCGGCCTCGGGGGTGGTCGAGGAACTGCCGCGCATCCTCGACTCGCTGGATCGATCGGTGACGGAGGCACGTCTCGCCCTGGGCGAGGCCGAGACCGCGCGCTCGGCGCAAAATCAGGAACTGGTCGGCCTGCGCGCGCAGGAGAGTTCCCTGCGAGAGCGCCTCGCCGGGCTCACCGAGAGCGTGCACGGACTCGAGCTGCAGATCCACGAGAAGAAGCTGCATCTGAACAGCCTGCTCGAGCGCGTCTCCTCCGAGCTCGCTCTCGATGAAGATATTCTCATTGCGGAATATGGCCCTGATCAGCTTGTTCCACGGGATCCCGGTGCTGAACCCGCCGAAGGGGGGCACGACGACACGGCGATACCCTTCGACCGCCGGATTCAACAGCGACGACTCGCGGAGGCGGAGCGCAAGCTCGCACAGCTCGGCCGCGTCAACCCGCTGGCGCTCGAGGAGTTCGCCGCGCTGGAGCAGCGGCACGCCTTCCTCACCGAGCAGCTGGCAGACCTGACCCAGACGCGCCAGGACCTCCTGACGATCATCACCGATCTCGATGACCGGATGCAGACGATCTTCGCGAGTGCTTTCGAGGACACCAAGGAGGCATTCGGTCAGGTGTTCCCTCTGCTGTTCCCCGGTGGAACCGGCAGTATCTCCCTGACGGATCCCGACAACATGCTGACGACAGGCATCGAAGTGTCCGTCCGCCCTGTGGGGAAGAAGATCGAGCGTCTGTCACTGCTCTCGGGCGGCGAACGATCCCTGGCGGCCGTGGCGCTGCTCGTCGCGATCTTCAAGGCGCGCCCGAGTCCGTTCTACATCCTGGACGAGGTCGAGGCGGCGCTCGACGATGCGAACCTGGGGCGATTGCTGACGGTGTTCGAACAACTGAGGGAGAGTTCCCAGCTGCTGGTGATCACGCACCAGAAGCGCACGATGGAGATCGCCGATGCCCTCTACGGCGTCTCGATGCGGCAGGACGGCGTATCCGCTGTCGTGGGTCAGCGTGTCGGCGACCGGGCAGCGGCGGTATAGGGGCGCGCACGGGCTTGCGCGCGGAGCATCCACCCGCGCAACCCGTAGGCTGGAGTGATGGCGGAGAAGTCCTGGTCTCTTGGTCGCGCACTGCGCGGCATGTTCGTCAAGCCCACCATCGATGAGACGACCTGGGAGGACCTGGAGACCGCTCTCCTGACGGCCGACTTCGGCCCGGACATCAGCGAGCGCGTCGTGGATGAGCTGCGTGCGAAGGTCGACCGGTACCGCACCACCGACCCCAAGGATCTCCAGCGGATGCTGCGGGAGACGTTGGAGGAGCACTTCGCGAAGTTCGACACGACGCTGAAGCTCACCGAGCGTCCAGCTGTCGTCCTCGTCGTGGGCGTCAACGGCGTCGGGAAGACGACGACCATCGGCAAGTTCACGAAGTTCCTCCGTGGCTATCAGCGCAGTGTCGTGGTCGGCGCGGCCGACACCTTCCGCGCGGCCGCGGTCGACCAGCTCGCCACCTGGGCGCAGCGCGGTGGAGCCGCGATCGTGCGGCCTCAGCAGGAAGGTCAGGATCCGGCATCCGTCGCGTTCCAGACGGTCGAGTATGCCAAGCGCGAGGGCATCGAGATCGCCATCATCGACACGGCCGGGCGTCTGCACACCAAGGGCGGCCTCATGGACGAGCTCTCGAAGGTCCGGCGCGTGATCGAGAAGCAGGCGCCGATCAGCGAGGTGCTGCTCGTGCTGGACGCCACCACGGGCCAGAACGGTGTCATGCAGGCCGAGGCCTTCCTCGAGCACGCCGGCGTCACCGGACTCGTCCTCACCAAGCTCGACGGGTCGGCCAAGGGCGGGTTCGTGCTGGCGGTGCAGGAGCGCACCGGTATCCCGGTGAAGCTGCTCGGACAGGGCGAGGGGATCGACGATCTGACCGGTTTCACCCCCCATGTGTTCGTCCAGTCGTTGGTCGGTTGATGACGGGACTACCGCAGTGAGCACGAGGCTGGTTTCATAGCGTTATGGCGATCGAACACGACTACTTCGGACTCCTGTCCTCAGGCCCGGACGGCTCGATCTTCTGGTCGGAGACCGTGGAGCTCGGCGACCAGAGTGTCACCGTCGATCTGACCGCTCCGGATCAGGACGACGTTTCCGCGGATGCGCTCGACATCGCCGCCTCGCTCATCGCAGGCCTCGAGAGCGTCGACGACACCGCCCGGCGTGGCATGCTCGCCGAAGTCGATGACCGCACGAGCGAGGTGACCGAGTACATCCTCCAGCAGCAGGAGACGTACGGCGACGATCTGCCGGATGTCCTCGTCGATGTCTCGGGCGACGCCGCCGTCGACATCATCCGATCGCTCCGGTTGATGAGCATGACGATCCTCGCCGATGAGCACGGAGGCTCCGAACCGTTCGCGGTGCTCGAGTATGCGCTCGACGACAGCTCGACGGACGACGTGCTGCTCGTGAATCTCGGCTCGGACGGCAGCGTTCAGTCCGTCATGAGCGCGGACTGATCCGCCGCCCGAACGGGGGCCGGGCAGCACTCAGGTCAGACGGCCTGCGCGAAACCGAGATCTGCGCTCTCGGCGATATGCGCGAGGTGTGCGGGGATCTCGCGTCCCTTCGACGTCATGGACTGCGCCCAGAGTCGACCGGCCCGATACGACGACCGCACGAGGGGACCCGCCAGAACACCGAGGAATCCGATGCGCTCGGCTTCCTCCTTGAACTCGACGAACTCGGCCGGCTTCACCCAGCGTGAGACCGGGTGGTGGCGGGGTGTCGGTCGCAGGTACTGCGTGATCGTGATGATGTCGCAGCCGGCGTCGTGCAGATCGTTGAGCGCCTGCACGACCTCTTCGGGTTCCTCACCCATCCCGAGGATGAGGTTGGACTTCGTGATCAGTCCGGCGTCCCGGGCCTGGGTCAGGACGTCGAGCGATCGCTCGTAGCGGAACGCCGGCCGGATACGCTTGAAGATGCGGGGCACCGTCTCGACATTGTGCGCGAACACCTCGGGGCGCGCGTCGAAGATCTGCCCCAGGAAGTCCGGGTCGGCGTTGTGCTCGTTGGCGAGCAGCTCCACACCGGTGTTCGGGTTCAGCTCATGGATCTTGCGCACCGTCTCGGCGTTGAGCCAGGCGCCGGTGTCCGGGAGGTCGTCGCGGGCCACGCTCGTGACGGTGGCGTACCGAAGGTTCATCCGGACGACGCTCTCCGCCACCCGGCGAGGCTCGTCGGTGTCGTAGTCGGCGGGCTTGCCCGTGTCGATCTGGCAGAAGTCGCAGCGGCGGGTGCACTGGGAGCCACCGATGAGGAAGGTCGCCTCTCGGTCTTCCCAGCACTCGTAGATGTTCGGGCAGCCCGCCTCCTGGCAGACCGTGTGCAGGTCCTCGCTCTTCACGAGCGAATGCAGCGCCGTGTACTCCGGGCCCATCTTCGCCTTCGTCTTGATCCACTCCGGCTTGCGCTCGATCGGTGTCTCGGCATTGCGGATCTCGAGGCGGAGGAGCTTGCGACCCTCGGGTGCGGCGGTCATGCGAAGGCTCCTGTCAGTTCGGTGGTCGTGTACTCGGCGAGGAAGGCGCGGGTGACGGCGTCGACGAGGTCGAGGGGCGGGACGGCGGACCCCACGACCTCGCTCACCGTAGTGACGCCGGCATCGGTGATGCCGCACGGGATGATGCCGCGGAAGCCGGCCAGCGAGTTGTCGCAGTTGACGGCGAAGCCGTGCATCGTGACCCCCTGCTGCACGCGCACTCCGATCGCCGCCACCTTGTCCTCCGAGAGTGGCCGGCGTACCCAGACCCCGCTGCGGCCCTCGACCTGATAGCCGTCGACGCCGAAGGGGCGCAGCACGTCGATCAGGAGGCGCTCGAGACGGCGCACGTGCGCGACGACATCGATCGGCTCGCGGAGTCGCACGATCGGATAGCCCACGAGCTGCCCCGGCCCGTGCCAGGTGATCTTCCCGCCCCGATCGACGTCGATCACGGGGGTGCCGTCCTGCGGCCGCTCCTGGGACTCCGTGCGCTTGCCCGCGGTGTAGACGGCCTCGTGCTCGAGGAGGATCAGCGTGTCGGGACGGGTGCCGTCGACGACATCGGCGTGGACGCGACGCTGAAGTTCCCACCCGTCGATGTACGGCACGAACGTCGGAGCGAACCCGGGCGTGAGGATCTCGAGCATCACAGAACCGCCTTCATTGCGTAAATGGACTGAGGACAACAATACCCCTCGGCGAGCGGGGCGGCGCTCTCGACCCGCCCCCGCGATAACGTGAGGACATGAGTTCCACTGGCAGAGCCGGGCGACCCAAGGCGTCGTCGCGGGAGACCCTCGCAGAAGCAGCATGCGAGCTCTTCCTGGAGCGCGGGTACGACGCGACATCTGTGGCGGACATCACGCAGCGCGCGGGCGTCAGCCGGTCCAGCTTCTTCAACTACTTCGCGTCCAAGAGCGACGTGCTGTGGTCGGGCGTCGACGAACGGATCGGACAGGCCATCGCCTCGCTGGAACAGCTCGGCAGGGCGGCGACGGGCGACGCGGTTCACGACATACTGCTGTCGATCGTGCACGATTTCGCACCGGACCCCCTGGCCTTGGCGCTGCGCAATGCCGCAGCGATGGGGGTGGAAGGCGAGCTCATCCGTGACACCGGGCTCCGCCTCGCCCGTCTGTCCGCGGCGGTGTCACGCGCGGCGTCCGCCTCGGGAGTCGACGTCATCCGTGCCGACATCCTCGGGGCGGCACACGCGGCCGCCGTGCTCTCCTCGCTGCGCGTGTGGGCGGAACAGGGAGCCGGACGGGGGACGCCGGAGACGGTCCTGAGGGAAGCCCTGGGAACGATCCACGACCTTCCCTGGTCCTGACTCCCGCGCGGGGCTGAGCGACCGGCCTCGGCTCGCGTAGAATCGGAGCACCATGGCTACATTTGGCACGCTCTCCGATCGGCTCACCGAGACCTTCCGCAATCTGCGCACGAAGGGAAAGCTGACCGCGGCCGACGTCGACGGCACCGTCCGCGAGATCCGACGCGCCCTGCTCGATGCCGACGTCGCGCTCGTCGTCGTCAAGGAGTTCACCGCGAAGGTCCGCGAACGCGCACTCGGCGATGAGGTCAACAAGGCGCTGAACCCCGCGCAGCAGGTCGTCCAGATCGTCAATGAAGAGCTCGTGCAGATCCTCGGCGGAGAGCAGCGCCGTCTGCAGTTCGCGAAGACGGCACCGACGGTGATCATGCTCGCCGGCCTGCAGGGCTCCGGTAAGACCACCTTCGCCGGCAAGCTCGCGAAGCAGCTCGAGGGCGAAGGGCACACGCCTCTGCTCGTCGCCGCCGACCTTCAGCGTCCGAACGCGGTCAACCAGCTTCAGGTCGTCGCGGAGCAGGCCGGTGCGTCGATCTACGCCCCCGAGCCCGGCAACGGCGTCGGAGATCCCGTGAAGGTCTCTCGAGACGGTGTCGACTACGCACGTCGTCAGCAGCACGATGTCGTGATCATCGACACCGCCGGCCGCCTCGGCGTGGACGCCGAGCTCATGAAGCAGGCGGCGGACATCCGCAAGGCTGTCAACCCCGACGAGGTCCTGTTCGTCATCGATGCGATGATCGGTCAGGACGCCGTGAACACCGCCAAGGCGTTCCAGGACGGCGTCGACTTCACCGGAGTCGTGCTCTCCAAGCTCGACGGCGACGCCCGCGGTGGCGCCGCGCTCTCGGTGGCCTCCGTGACCGGCCGGCCGATCATCTTCGCCTCGACCGGTGAGCGACTCGAGGACCTCGAGCCCTTCCACCCCGACCGCATGGCGAGCCGCATCCTCGACCTCGGCGACATCCTCACCCTCATCGAGCAGGCCCAGCAGGCCTTCGATGAGGAAGAGGCCATGAAGATGGCCGAGAAGCTCGCGACCGAGGCCTTCACCCTCGAGGACTTCCTCGACCAGCTTCAGCAGATGAAGAAGATGGGCTCGATGAAGAAGATGCTCGGGATGCTCCCGGGCATGGGCCAGATGAAGCAGCAGCTCGACGACTTCGATGAGCGGGAGATCGACCGCACGGAGGCCATCATCCGCTCGATGACGCCGGGGGAGCGCCGCAACCCCAAGGTACTGAACGGATCGCGCCGTCTGCGCATCGCCAAGGGTTCCGGCATGACCGTCACCGACGTGAACCAGCTCGT
Source organism: Microbacterium sp. STF-2 (assembly GCF_034650155.1). Classification (NCBI taxonomy): domain Bacteria; kingdom Bacillati; phylum Actinomycetota; class Actinomycetes; order Micrococcales; family Microbacteriaceae; genus Microbacterium; species Microbacterium sp. STF-2. Next base: position 672,600 of record NZ_JARKMW010000001.1, on the reverse strand, counting down.
GCAGCGCTTCGAGCAGGCCGCGAAGATGATGAAGACGGTGGCGCGCGGCGGCACCCCGAACATCCCCGGTATGGGGCCGGTGCCCGGGATGGGGCGTCCCGGCGCTTCTTCCAAGCGCGGCAAAAAGGGCAAGTCCTCCGGTGGATCGCGTTCAGGCAACCCGGCCAAGCGCGCGGCCGAGAACGCGGGGATCGCATCGTCCGCGACGCCGACCGGCTCCGGATTCGGTTTGGGCGGCGGAGCGGCTCAAGCTCCGAGCGAAGCCGACCTCGCCGAGATCCAGAAGCTCTTCGGCAAGGGCTGACTCCCCTCAGCGCGGCGCCGTGAGAGCATCCGCGGCCGTTGCATGCGGGGCGGGCGCGGCAGTGAGCCGATTGGGCCGCGAGGCCAGCTGCCCCAGCACGAGTGCGCCCAGAGTCAGGACGAGGCCGATGGCCTGGAGGGGGCTGAATCGCTCCCCGGCGACCACGACGCCGAGCGTCGTCGCGACGATGGGGGAGAGCAGCGCGAGGAGCCCCGGCGCGATGACCGGGAGCTGCTGGACGCCGCGGAACCAGAGCGTGTAGGCGACGATCCCGCCCGCCGTCCCGAGCCAGAGATATCCGAGCACGGCGCTCCCGTCGATGGTCTGGGGCACGCCTTCGACGATCAGTGTCAACGGCAGCAGCAGAACCCCTCCCGCGCTGAGCTGCCACCCGGCGTAGGCGACGGGCCCGACGCCAACCGGCCGGCCCCATCGCTTCGTCAGGATCATCCCCGCTCCCGTGGCGGTGACGCCTCCGACAGCGGCGAGGATCCCCCAGAGATCCAGCTCGGCGGCGGGACCCAGGACCACCAGGGCCACTCCGCCAGCGCCGACGACGGCAGCGGCGGCGGCGAGCGGCCGGATCCGTTCCTGCAGCACGAGTGCTCCGAGGACGAGGACGATAAGCGGCTGCGCACCCGCGACCGCGGCTGAGACGCCGCCAGGGAGCCGCTCCGCGGCCAGGAACAGCAGCGGGAAGAAGGCGCCGATGTTGAGCGCTCCCAGGATGAACGACTTTCCCCACCACCCGCCGCGGGGGAGACACCTGCTGATGAGGACTGCCAGGAGCCCCGCGGGGAGGGAGCGGAGGAGCCCGGCGAACAGCGGGTGCCCGGGCGGGAGCAGTTCTGTCGTGACGAGGTAGGTCGTGCCCCATGCGATGGGGGCGAGGGCGGTCAGTAGCACCAGGGGCAGGCGGTTCATGCTTCCAGCCTGCGAGGAACACAGTGATGATTCCAACGCATGGTTGTCACCGCATACATGAACCGAGATCATGGAAGCATGGAACTTCAACAGCTCCGCTATGTCGTCGAAGTCGCCGAGACGCTGAGCTTCACCCGTGCCGCCGAACGGTGTTTCGTCACCCAATCGGCGTTGAGCCACCAGATCGCGTCACTCGAGCGTGAACTCGGCCGCCGACTGTTCGCACGGTCGAGTCGCCATGTGCGCCTGACAGAGTCAGGTCAGGCGTTCGTCGCACACGCGCGGCGCGCGCTTCGGTCAGCAGACCAGGCGAAGGAGGACGCCGCCGCCGTCGACGGCGTCGTGGAAGGCACGCTGCGAATCGGCGTCATCCCGACGGTGACCGCCATCGACCTCCCCGCGGTGCTCGTCGCCTACCGTGGGGCCTACCCGCTCGTCAGGGTGGAACTGCAGGTCGGGAACAGCGATGTCCTCGCCCGCAGGCTCCGAAACGACGAGCTCGACATCGCGCTGCTCGGACTGCGAGAGGGTGTCGATCCAGAGGGGGTGGAGTCGCGTGTCCTCTCTCGCGATCCCCTCGTCGCCGTCTTCCCTCGCGGGCACGAACTCGCGGATGCGGAGAGCATCGCGCTCGACGATGTCGCGGGGATGACGTTCGCGGACTTCCCGACGGCGACCTCCGGTCGTGCGCAGAGCGACGGGGCGTTCGCCGCTGCGGGCCTGACGCGTGACGTCGCCTTCGAAGCCGACTCCGCGACCCTCATCCTGGGACTCGTGGAGGCAGGGCTGGCAGTGACCCTGCTGGCGCCGGGGACCGTCGATCGCTCCGGTTTCGATGTCGTCACGGTGGAGGTGCGCGGTGGCCCTGTGCGTCTCGAATACCTCGCCTGGGACGCTGCCGCGCCACGGAACGTCGCACGCGCGTTCATCGCCGTGACCGAAGTCGCGCACTCGGCGTGACCACCTCCCGGCGGAATCGACCGTCGGCCAGCCTGCGTTAGTCTGAGTCCGTTTGAGTCCGCGCCGAAGAAGTCCTTCGGCCGGTGATCGCCGGGGGAGAGTACCGCATGGGGTTCCTGAATTTCGGTAAGAAGTCGAACGCAGCACAGCCTGATGCGGATCTCGAAGACCTCACGGTCCCGCAGGCCACCCTGCTGCGCACTCTGTTCGCGGAGAAGTGGCCTACGACAGCAGGGGCGATCACCGTGCACGGCGACTACGCCGAGGGGGACTCCGACGCGCAGTACGGGCTGTACAACCTCGCGCGCGCCGTGAAGCTCGAACCGGAGTCGAACTGGCCGGAGGCTGTCGAGCGTCACATCTCCGGTCTGCTGAGCCGTCAGGCCGCCCCTCGCGACGAAGATCTCTCCGATGATCAGGTCCTGTCCCTCGTGAAAGCACGTCTCATCCCGTCGTCGTATCTCCCGGAGAGCCACCGTGCGGCGTACACGTACCGGCGCACGATCGTGAGCGGCCTCGAAGCGATCCTCATGCTCGATCACCCCGAGACCACGACCGCCGTCCCTGACGCGATCGTCGGCCGGTTCGATGCCGGACAGCTGTGGGCCACGGCCCTCGCGGCAGTTTCGGCGGAGCCGATCGAAGAGGTGCACACCGTCGACGTCGGCAACGGCGCGTTCCAGGCGATCGTGTCGGACTCCATGTTCACCGCGAGCCGGGTGCTCGACTTCCCGACCCTCCTGGCCGCAGCCGGTATCTCATCGGCTCCGCACGGCGTCCTGTTCGCCGTGCCCTCACGTCATCATGTCGCGTTCCATGTGATCACCGGACCGGAGGCGATCTATGTCGTGCAGGACATGCACGGATTCGCTCAGCAGATGTTCGGACAGGGCGTCGGCGAGATCGCGACGGATGTCTTCTACTGGAGCGACTCCGGCTACGAGCAGGTGACGTCGAGCGACGAGAGCGGACGCGTCTCGGTCGACGGTACCGGCGCCTTCTTCGCGTCGATCAACGGGTTCTGACGGTTCAGCGGGCCGCTGCCGCGGAGACGACGAAGCGGGTCCGGAGTTGGACTCCGGACCCGCTTCGCTGTCACGTCAGATCACTTCACGTCGTCGTCGACCCAGTCCATCGACTTGGTGATCGCCTTGCGCCACAGGCGCAGCTGGCGGTCGCGCTCGGCCTCCTCCATGGACGGCTCCCAGCGCTTGTCCTCCTGCCAGTTGGCAGAGAGGTCGTCGAGACCGTTCCAGAATCCGACCGCGAGTCCGGCCGCGTAGGCCGCACCGAGCGCCGTGGTCTCCGCGACCACCGGGCGAACGACCGGCACGCCGAGGACGTCTGCCTGGAACTGCATGAGCGCATCATTCGCCACCATGCCGCCGTCGACCTTGAGCTCGGTGAGATCCACGCCGGCGTCCGCGTTCACGGCATCCAGCACGTCACGCGTCTGGAAGGCGACCGCTTCGAGAGCTGCGCGAGCGATGTGGTTCTTGTTCGCGTACCGGGTGAGTCCGACGATCGCGCCTCGGGCGTCGGGACGCCAGTACGGAGCGAACAGACCGGAGAACGCCGGCACGATGTAGACCCCGCCGTTGTCCTCGACCTTGTCGGCCAACTCCTCGACCTCGGGTGCCGAGGAGATGATGCCGAGCTGGTCGCGCAGCCACTGGATCAGCGATCCGGTGACGGCGATCGAGCCCTCGAGGGCGTAATGCGTGGGCTGGTCGCCCAGCTTGTAGCCGACGGTGGTGAGCAGCCCGTTCTTCGAGTGGACGATCTCCTCGCCCGTGTTGAAGATCAGGAAGCAGCCCGTTCCGTAGGTGTTCTTGCTCTCGCCCTTCTGGAACGCCGCCTGACCGAACGTCGCCGCCTGCTGGTCGCCCAGGATGCCGGCGATCGGGGTCTCGCGAAGCAGCGAGGAGTCCTCCGCCGCGCCGTAGACCTCCGAGGACGAGCGGATCTCCGGCATCATCGACCGCGGCACACCGAAGGCCTCGAGGATGTCGTCGCGCCATTCGAGCGTCTCGAGGTCCATGAACATCGTGCGCGAGGCGTTGGTCACGTCGGTGACGTGCACTCCACCGTCGACGCCACCGGTGAGGTTCCAGAGAACCCAGCTGTCGGTCGTGCCGAAGATCAGGTCGCCGGCTTCCGCCTTCTCACGGGCACCATCGACGTTCTCCAGGATCCAGGCGATCTTGGTACCCGAGAAGTACGTGGCCAGGGGCAGGCCGACGATCGGCTTGAACCGCTCGACGCCGCCGTCAGCAGCCAGTCGGTCCACGATCGCCTGGGTGCGCGTGTCCTGCCACACGATCGCGTTGTAGGCGGGCTTTCCCGTGGTCTTGTCCCAGACCACCGCGGTTTCGCGCTGGTTGGTGATGCCCACTGCAGCGATGTCATGGCGGGTGAGGTCGGCGCGGCTCAGCGCCAGGCCGATGACCTCCTGGACGTTGCGCCAGATCTCGGAAGCGTCGTGCTCGACCCAGCCGGCCTTCGGCAGGATCTGCTCGTGCTCCTTCTGGCCCGTCGCGATGATGCTGCCCTTCTTGTCGAAGATGATCGCGCGGCTCGAAGTGGTTCCCTGGTCGATGGCGAGGATGTAGTCAGCCATTGTGTTCTCCTTTGAATTCAGGTCGTTCAGGCGAGGTGCAGCAGGACGGGCGCTGCAGCGGCGGCGATCGCACCACCGATGAGCGGACCGACCACCGGGACCCACGAGTAGGACCAGTCGCTGGAGCCCTTGCCCTTGATCGGGAGGATCGCGTGAGCGATACGCGGGCCGAGGTCACGCGCCGGGTTGATCGCGTAGCCGGTCGGGCCACCGAGGGAGGCGCCGATCGCGACCACGAGGAGTGCCACGGGGAGCGCGGTGAGCGGTCCGAGGCCGCCGGGGGTGCCGACCTCGATGTCGCCGTAGTCGGCGAACGCGAAGATCACGAACACGAGCACGAAGGTACCGATGATCTCGGTGACGAGGTTCCAGCCGTACGAGCGGATCGCGGGGCCGGTCGAGAACACGCCGAGCTTGTTGGCCGGGTCGGGCTCCTCATCGAAGTGCTGCTTGTATGCGAGCCACGTGACGATGGCACCGAGGATCGCTCCGACGAGTTCAGCGGCCGTGGCCGTCAGGAACATCACGAAGCTGATCTTGCCCGCGAGCAGCAGGCCGATGCCGACGGCCGGGTTGAGGATCGCACCGGAGTAGGCGGAGACGAGCACACCGGCGAAGACCGCGAGGCCCCATCCCCAGTTGACCATCAGGAAGCCGCCGCCGAAGCCCTTGTTCTTCGCGAGGGCCACGTTGGCGACGACACCACATCCGAGCAGCACGAGCATCGCTGTGCCGACCAGCTCGGAGAGGAAGTAGAGACCGAGATTCACATCAGCCATGTCTTCTTTGACCTTTCTTGTGTGTCGGGGCCCCTCTGCCCCGACACGTTATGGGAGTTGCGCCGCGAGGAGGGCGGCAGTCCGAGACCCCGTCAGCCGCGGGTGCGGGACGGGATATCGAGTCCGTGTCGTTCGTTCAGCAGCTGGCGCGTCTGCTCGAGCTCGGCGTCGTGACGCGAGCGATCCCAGCCGAGCATCGGCGCGAGCGCGTCGGCGATCTCGTCGAGGACCTCGGCATCGGCGCCACCGGTGAACGCGATGCTGGTGCGACGCAGGACGACATCCTCGAGGCGCGCCACCATCTCGTTCTGCACCATCCACTCGAGTTCGCGCGTGGAGAGGGCGCCGCCGGCAAGCGGAGCGTCCGTTCCCTGCTCGACGTACTCCCAGACCTGGGCGGCCCGGGTGCCGTAGCGGGCGAGCAGCTGATCGGCGCGGGCACCGGCGCCGGGAAGGTTCTCCTGGATCCAGATGCGCTTGGCCTTCTCGGTGCGCGGGAACTCCCGGCCGCCGCCGATCGCGCGTCCCGCGGTGGAGACGGTCCTGGTGCGGTCGATGAGGCCGAGCACGACGTCAGAGAGCGATTCGCCGAGCGCGCGGAACGTCGTCCACTTTCCGCCGACGAGGCTCACGAGGGGGACTGCGCCCTTCTCGTCGACTTCGATGCGATAGTCGCGGGAGACGAATCCGGGAGCGGTGTCCTCATGGCGCGGCAGCGGACGGATACCAGAGAACTTGTACACGATCTGGTCGCGTGCCACGGGGATCGTCGGGAAGACGTGGTGGATCAGGTCGAAGAAGTAGTCGACCTCCTCCTCGGTGCACACCGGCACCTCGCGCGGGTCGGCGTCGATGTCGGTGGTGCCGACCAGGACGCGTCCCTTGAGCGGGTAGATGAGCACGATGCGGCCGTCGGAGTGCTCGAAGAAGATCTCCCGCCCCCGCGTCGCCTCGAGCAGCTCTGGGTGATCCAGCACGATGTGCGAGCCCTTGGTGCCGCCCATGAAGCGGGTGTCCGTGCCCAGCGCGTCATTGGTGAGGTCGGTCCAGGGGCCGGAGGCATTGACGACCACGTCAGCCTGCACCGTGAACTCCGTGCCGCTCTCGCGGTCGCGGAGGACGACCTTGTCGCCGTCGCGGGCGATGGCCTCGACGTAGTTGAGAGCGTGCGCTCCCGGGTGCGCCGTGCGTCCGTCCTGCAGCACGTCGAGCGCGAGGCGCTCCGGGTCGTGCATCGAGGCGTCGTAGTACGTGGCGGTGTACTTGATCTTCGGGTCGAGCGAGGGAAGCTCGGCGAGAGACTTCTTGCGGCCGAGGAACCGATGGCGAGGCACCATCCCTCCGTCACGGGAGAAGGTGTCGTAGATCGTGAGGCCGACCTTGATCAGGAACGCGCCCCGTTCCTGGGGCTTTCCGCTCTTGTGCGTGAGGAAGCGCAGGGGAGCGGAGAGGATGCCCGAGAATGTCGAGTAGATCGGGATGGTCGTCTGGAGCGGCTTGACGTAGTGCGGGGCGATCTTGAGCAGGCCGTTGCGCTCCTCGACGGACTCGCGCACGAGCCGGAACTCACCGTTCTCGAGGTAGCGGATCCCGCCGTGGATCATGTGGCTCGATGCGGAGGATGCGCCGGAGGCGAAGTCCCCTCGCTCGACGAGCACGACATCGACGCCCTGCAGAGCCAGGTCGCGGAACGTGGAGATGCCGTTGATCCCCCCGCCGATGACGAGGACGCTGGTGCGTCCGGATTCACGGACGGCGCGAATCTCCGCGCGCTCCGCCGACGAGTGTGTCGAATCGATCATCGTCGACCCTCTCTTCCTTACTTGCCAACCAGCATCGACCTGTGTGACATCCCGCGCAAGCCCACTGCACATATGTGCAAGGATCGAGGGCGAGGAGGTCATCATGGCCGGTGCAAGCGCGGAATCCCGCGACAGCAAGCTGATCGCGGCGCTCACCGCCGCGCAGCTCTACTACATGCAGGACAAGACGATGGAAGTCATCGCGAAAGAGCTCGGCACCTCCCGGTCCTCGGTCTCGCGGCTGCTGAGCTTCGCGCGGGAGAGCGGCCTGGTCGACATCCGGATCAACTCCCCGCTCGAACGCCTCGGCATGCTCGAGCATCGGATTCGCGACAGGCATCGAGTGGCGGCGCACGTCGTGCCGATGCCGGAGATCCTCAGCGAGGTCGAACGTCTCGAGCGCGTTGCGCTCACCGCCGGACGGCTGCTGTCGCAGTTCGTCGACTCGAACATGGTGATCGGCGTCGCATGGGGCTCGACCATCAGTGCGGTGAGTCGCGGGCTCACGCAGAAGGAGACGCACAACACGACCTTCGTGCAGCTCAACGGGGCCGGGAACACGCAGACGACCGGCGTGGAGTACTCCAGTGACATCCTGCAACGGTTCGGCAGCGCCTTCGGCGCACAGGTCCAGCAGTTCCCCGTTCCCGCGTTCTTCGATGACCCCGCCACCCGCGAGGCCATGTGGCGTGAGCGCAGCACTCGTCGTGTGCTCGATCTGCAGGCGAAGATGGACGTCGCCGTGTTCAGCCTCGGCTCGCCGGCCGCCGAGGTTCCGAGTCGGGTCTACGTCGGGGGCTATCTCGGACGCGATGACTATCGCAGCCTTCGGGAGGACCATGCCATCGGCGACGTCGCGACGGTTTTCTTCCGGTCCGACGGGTCCTGGCGCGACATCCGTGTGAATGCCAGAGCCACAGGTCCCGGCCTCGACCGTCTGCGTCGCGTCCCGCGTCGCGTGTGTGTCGTCTCGGGAATCCCGAAGCTGGTGAGTCTCCGCGCGGCCCTGGCCGCTGGCCTGATCACGGATGTCGTCCTGGACGAAGGGCTCGCGAGGCGCCTCGTCGAGGACTGAGCTCGCTGCCCTCGACCGCTAGGGCTCGTCGGTGGAGGACTCCGGCCCGGAGCGGAACTCGCGGATCAGGTGGTGCACCACCGCTGAGAGGTCGCCCCCCGCGGCATCCGCCACCGCGAGTTGTCGCGCGTAGCTCGCGCCTCCCTCCAGGATCGTGGCGATGCCGCCGAACTCGCGACCGCAGCCGAGCTCGACGGCTGTCGGGGTGAGGGCTTCGAGCGTCTCCGTCAGATGCTCGCGCACCGGGCGCTGCGTGCCGTCGGCGTCGACGATCACGCGGGCCTCCAGCCCGTAGCGCGCGGCGCGCCACTTGTTCTCGCGGTGGAACCAGGCGGGAAGCTCCGGAAGTGCCTTCCCCTCGTCGAGCTGTCGTGAGAAGTCCTCGACGAGCACCTGGACGAGCGCCGCGACCGATGCCAGTTCCGGCAGGGTGGAGAGCCCGTCGCACGCGCGGACCTCGATGGTGCCCCAGCGTGGAGCGGGACGGATGTCCCAGCGCACCTCGGTCGCGTCGGCCATGACACCCGTGCGCACCATGTCATCGAGGTAGGACTCGTACTGCGACCAGTCGTGCAGCGGCCACGGCAGGCCGGCGGTGGGAAGCTGCTGGAACACGAGTGCGCGGTTGGAGGCATATCCGGTGCGTTCTCCCGCCCAGAACGGGCTCGACGCCGCCAGCGACTGCAGGTGCGGGAGGAACCCGGCGAGAGCGTTGATGATGGGGAAGACCTTGCGCTGGTCCTCGACGCCGATGTGCACGTGGATTCCCCAGATCATCATGTTGCGTCCCCACCACTGGGTGCGCTCGATCAGGGTGTGGTAGCGCGACTTGTCCGTCACCTGTTGGTCGTACCACTGCGCGAAGGGGTGGCTTCCGGCCGAGAGCAGCTCGACACCCGCCGGATCGGTCGCGGCCCGCACCGCGGTGATGGCGTTCGCGATGTCGTCGACCGCATGAGCCACGGAATCGCCGATACCGCTCGTGACCTCGATCGTGTTGGTGAGCAGTTCGCCGGTGACCGTATGACGCTCGTCGGCGCTCTCGGCCTCGAGCGCGGCGAGAAGTTCGGGGGCGCGACCGACGAGGTCACCGCTCGCGGGGTCCGCGAGCATGATCTCCCATTCGAGGCCGACGGTGGACCGGGCGGATGAGGCGAACTCGAGCTTCACCCGCACAGTCTGGCACGCGAGGCATGCGACACGGCAACGGCGGTTTCCCCACGTTTCGCGCCTGGCGCGCGCATCTGGCAGAATAGAGGGCTGGACCACCTGCTCGACCCTCTATCCAGCAGGTGTCCACACTCATTTGAGCTTCCGCCGGGTGTGCACCCCACTCTCCAGGCGACCGGTTCGTTTCCTTCCACACAATTCAGGAGAATCGTGGCTGTCAAGATTCGTCTCAAGCGCCTGGGCAAGATCCGTGCGCCGTACTACCGCATCGTCGTCGCCGACTCGAAGACCAAGCGCGATGGTCGCGTGATCGAGGAGATCGGCAAGTACCACCCCACCGAGGAGCCCTCGTTCATCGAGGTCGACTCCGAGCGGGCGCAGTACTGGCTCTCCGTCGGCGCGCAGCCGACCGAGCAGGTCGCCGCCATCCTCAAGATCACGGGCGACTGGGGCAAGTTCAAGGGCGACAAGGACGCGAAGTCCACGCTCAAGGTCGCCGAGCCGAAGGTCCCCTTCGAGATCGACGCGTCCAAGAAGTCCGTCGTCAAGCCCAAGGTCGAGAAGAAGGCCGAGGCTCCCGCTGAGGAGGCTCCCGCCGCGGCCGACGCGGAGGCCGCTGAGGCTCCCGCAGCAGACGCAGAGTAATCCGTCGTGCTCGCCGCCGCGCTCGAACACATCGTCAAGGGGATCGTCGATCACCCGGAGGATGTTCGCATCAACGAATCCACGTCGCCGCGAGGCGACCTCCTCGAGGTGCGCGTGCACCCCGATGACCGTGGACGCGTGATCGGGCGCGGCGGCCGCACTGCGAAGGCCCTTCGCACCCTCGTCAGCGCACTCGCTGACGGGCGTCGGGTCCGCGTCGATGTCGCGGACGACTGACGTGGTGCCGAAGGACCGCAATCAGGGCAAGAACCAGTTGCGTGTCGGACGCCTCGTCAAGGCGCACGGACTCAAGGGTGGGCTCAAGCTCGAGCTGTACACGGACAACCCCGAGGGTCGTTTCACCCCCGGTGCCGGATTCACCTTGCAGGTGCCCGAGGCATCTCCGTGGCACGGCAAGCAGATCACGGTGCGCGAGTACCGTGTGATGAACGGCAATCCCGTCGTCTTCTTCGAAGACGTCGACGACCGTGACGCCGCCGACAGCCTCGTCAGGGCGATCCTGTGGATCGACCAGGACGCTGACGAGGTCGAGGACGACGCATGGTTCGACCATCAGCTCGTCGGACTCGATGTCGTCCGAGACGACACGGTCATCGGGCGGGTCATACGGGTTGAGCACTTCCCGGCACAGGATCTCCTCATCGTCAAGGCCGGCGAAGACGAGGTCATGGTTCCGTTCGTCGCCGCCATCGTCCCGACCGTCGATGTGCAGGAGGGCCGCGTCATCGTGACGCCGCCGCCGGGACTCTTCGAAGAGGTCGCAGAGACCGCGGACGCCGAGCCGCAGGTCGCCCCGGACGCCGACGCGTCCGAGTGACCGCTGATACGGTTCCTCCGTGCGCATCGACGTCCTCTCCATCTTCCCGTCCTACTTCGACGGCCTGACGCTGTCCCTGCTCGGCAAGGCGCAGAGCACGGGTCTCATCGACCTGCGTGTGCGAGACCTGCGCGACTGGACCTCGGATCGTCACCGGACGGTGGACGACACTCCGTACGGCGGCGGCGCTGGCATGGTCATGAAGCCGGAGCCCTGGGGGCTCGCGCTCGACGAGATCGCCGGTTCCTCCGACACCGAGGACGGGCAGCGACCGACCATCATCTTCCCGTCGCCGGCGGGGGAGGTCTTCACCCAGAAGACCGCACGTGAGTTGGCGACCCGTGAGCATCTCGTCTTCGGCTGCGGTCGTTACGAGGGCATCGACGAGCGCGTGTTCGAGTTCGCCGCCGATCTCGGCGAGGTCCGATTGATCAGCCTCGGCGACTACGTCCTCAATGGGGGCGAGGTCGCGACCATGGCGATGATCGAGGCGATCGGCCGACTCATCCCCGGTGTCGTCGGCAACCCCGAGAGCCTCGTCGAGGAGTCGCACGAGGACGGACTGCTGGAGTATCCGTCCTACACGAAGCCCGCGTCATGGCGTGAGCGTGACGTGCCGGACGTTCTGCTCAGCGGCAATCATGCCGCGATCGCCGCCTGGCGTCGCGAGCAGCAGTTCGTGCGGACCCGAACCCGTCGACCCGACCTGCTTGCGGAGGGCGAAGCCGCGTCATCGTGATCGACGGGCAGATCTGAATCCCGTCGGGCCCGGCGTCAACGTCCGCCTCAGAGAATCCGCTCGGAGCGGCGTTCGATATCGAAGACCACACCGTGCGGATGCCGTAGACCGAGCGCACTCGATGCGTCCAGCCCTCGCAACTCCGCGCGCAGCATGCGTCCGATCATCTCGTGGCTCACGAGCAGGGGGACGCCCTCGGCCGCCCACCCGCAGTTGCTGAGCGCCTTCCGCGCCCGAGACCTGGCCTGCGCGTAGCTCTCCCCGCCCGGGAATGCCCAGCCATAGCGGTTGGCGGCGCGTTCCTCTCTGGCGGTCGGGTAGACCTCGTCGATCTCTTCCCATGTCATCCCGGCGAGCTCACCGTGGTGGAGCTCTGCGAGCTCCGGCACCTCGATCAGTTCCGCTCCGATCCGATCGGCGATGATGATCGCCGTCCGCATCGCTCTGCCGAGAGGGCTGGTGCACACGGTGAGCACGTGAGCGCCCACGAGTCTGTCCGCGATCGCGTGGGCGTGGGCGACACCGGCCTCTGTCAGTGGAGAGTCGAGCTGGCCTTGGAGTCGGTGCTCGACGTTCCACACGGTCTGCCCGTGCCGAGCGAGGAGCACACGCTCCGGCACATGACGGTCCTGCGGAATCATGGATTCAGAATGGCATACGCCGCAGTTCCCGGACCCGCGGGTTGTGAGATGAGCCTTGGTAGCGTCGAGTCATGCCTGAACATGCGCTCGCAAGGTCGTTCGAGATCATCGGTGACGACTACGACAGATACCGCCCCGGATTCCCGGAGGCAGCGGCGGCCATGATCGTTCCGACAACCGTCGACGTCGGGCTGGACCTGGGTGCCGGGACCGGCAAGTTCACCGAACTGCTCGTCGATCGTGCGCGGCGCACGGTGGCCGTGGAGCCGTCGGAGCGCATGCTGCAGGTGCTGCGAGTCAAACTCCCCGACGTGGAAGCTCAGATCGGAGCAGCGGAGCGGATTCCGCTCGGGGATGCGTCAGTGGACGTCGTCACGGTTGCCCAGGCCTTCCACTGGTTCGATCGTGACGCGGCCTGCGACGAGATCGCTCGCGTGCTGGTCCCCCGAGGGGCGCTCGGGCTGCTCTGGAATCGCTCCGATCCGACGTGCACCTGGGACCGGGCTTGTCACCGCATCGCTCATCCGGCGGTGTCCGAGGCCGACGCGACGACCGACGGTGCGGCTGAGGAGCTTCCCCATTTCGAACTCGTCCGCCGGGAGGAGATCCATTGGGCCGAGCGCATCTCGCGCGACCACTATCTTCGTCGATGGGCGACGGTGAGCAGCCTGCTCGTCGCCGAGGAGTCGACGCGTGCGCGGATGCTGGGGGAGATCGGGGCGGTGCTCGACAGTTCAGCGGACACGCGTGGAAGAGAGATGCTCGACCTTCCGCAGGTCACGGACGTCTACGTCTACCGCCGCGCCTGAGAGACCGGCCGCACTCGATCAGTCGACGCCGAGGAACGACCGGTCCGTGAGGATGAGGGGTCCGTCCTCGGTGATGGCGATCGTGTGCTCCGAGTGTGCGCCGCGGGAGCCGTCGACGCTGCGCAGAGTCCATCCATCCGGGTCCGTGACCAGTTCGTCGGTCGTCGCAAGGAACCAGGGCTCCAGTGCGAGTACCAGGCCCGCACGCAGGGGGAAGCCCCGTCCGGCGCGGCCGTCGTTCGGGACATGCGGATCCCCGTGCATCGTGCGCCCCACGCCGTGTCCGCCGAAGTCGGTGTTGATCGAGTAGCCGTCTCCGTGGGCAACGGCAGCGACAGCTGAGGAGATGTCGCCGATGCGGTTACCGACCGTCGCGGCGTCGATCGCTGCCACCAAGGCGCGCTCGGTGGTGTCGATGAGTCGGAGGTCTTCTTCGCGCGCGGTCCCGACGACGAACGAGACTGCGGAGTCCGCGACCCATCCGTTGACGGAGACGGCGAAGTCGAGGGTGACGAGGTCACCGTCGCGCAACGTGTAGTCGTGGGGGAGCCCGTGCAGGACGGCGTCGTTGACCGAGGTGCAGATGACCTTGCCGAACGGGCTCGCACCGAACGAGGGGTGGTAGTCGATGTAGCAGGACTCGGCTCCGGCTTTGCGGATCAGGTCGTGTGCGCGTCGATCGATCGAGAGGAGATTGGTCCCGACCTTCGTCTCGTCGCGCAGCGTCGCCAGGGTCTCAGCCACGAAGCGCCCTGCGGCGCGCATCTCATCGATCTCGGCGGGGGTGCGCAGTTCGATCATCGGGTGTCCTCTCGTCATCTCCATTCTCCCTGATCCCGCACCGGCGGATCCCCGACCGCTCTCAGCGAACACCGGGACACGCGGGGACGCAGCGACGTACGATCTGAGCATGTGGTTGCGACAGGCCTTCTTCCGCTGGCTCCTTCCGGCGGCGTTCCTGCTGCCGCTCTGGCTGCTGATCGGGTGGGGAGTCTTCCAAGGCGGCTGGTCGATCCTCTGGGTGCTGCTCATTGCGATGCCGTCCGTCTTCCTGGGCCAGCTCCTGCTGACGCTGCTCACGCGTTCACGGCCGTCCGTCCGCATCGAGCGTGCCGTCTCCTGGTGGGACGTGGCGGGGTTCACCGTGTGGAACGGGCTCACGATCGCCGTCGGATTCTTCATCGACGGGGCGTTCCCCTGGTTGCTCACCGGTGCGATCGTGGCGGGGATCGCCCTGATCTGGTTGCAGCTGTGGCAGCTGTGGAACGAGGCGAAGGGGAGCGGTACCCGACTGCGCGAGACCATCACGTGGTCCACGATCCCGACGGTCGATGAGCCGGCGCCCCCGACGCGCGCGCACGAGATCATCGTGGTGCGGGAGACCGATTCCCGCGACTGACGTCGTCGTTTTGGCCGGGCGCCGTATCCGTGGCAGAATGAATGTTTGTGCTGTGACCGGCTCTGCCACAGGGGAGCCCGCGGACGCGTCTGCTCCGTACAGCTCACTCTTTTTCTTGTTCCTTTGAATACATGCATGCGACCTGTGGCGGGTGCAGAGAGAGACGATCATGCAGATCCTCGACGCCGTCGACGCGGCTTCCCTCCGTTCGGACATCCCGGACTTCTTCCCCGGTGACACCGTCAAGGTGCACGTGAACATCACCGAGGGCAGCCGCTCTCGTATCCAGGTCTTCCAGGGCGTCGTCATCGGCCGCCAGGGCGACAGCGTGCGCGAGACCTTCACGGTCCGCAAGATCAGCTTCCAGGTCGGCGTCGAGCGTACCTTCCCGGTGCACTCCCCGGTGATCGACCACATCGAGGTCGTCACCCGCGGTGACGTGCGTCGCGCGAAGCTCTACTACCTCCGCCAGCTGCGCGGCAAGAAGGCGAAGATCAAGGAGAAGCGCGACCGCTGAGTCGCAGCATCTCCACAGCACCCCGGGACACGATGTCCCGGGGTGCTTTGTTCTCCCACCGGTGTGCGAACCTAGATACCGTCGCCGCACGACGGTGCATGATCGTGAAGGAACCTGATGACCGAATCCCCGTCCGCGCCCACGTCCAGACGTCGTCGCGGGTTCCTCGTATTCCTTCGCGACGTCCTCGTGATCGTCGTGATCGCCGCGCTGGTCTCGTTCGTGGTGAAGACCTTCGTCGTGCGTTCGTTCTACATCCCCTCCGCATCGATGGAACGTACCCTGTTGATCAACGACCGCATCCTGGTCGATGAGCTCACGCCGCGATGGACCGACTACGAGCGAGGTGACGTGGTCGTCTTCAAGGATCCGGGCGGGTGGCTCGACGGTCAGCCGCAGACCCCCGCACAGCCGCCGCTGGTCGAGGCCGTCGACTGGGTGCTGAACTTCGTGGGCATCTCCGCGACGGACTCGCAGGACCACCTCGTCAAGCGCGTGATCGGTCTGCCGGGCGATCATGTGGTGTGCTGCAACGCGCTCGGCCAGATCACGATCAACGGCGCGCCCATCGACGAGCTCAGCTACCTCAATCTGCCTCCCGGGGACACGGCCGCGTCCAACGAGCCCTTCGATGTCGTGGTCCCGGAGGATTCCGTCTGGCTGCTCGGAGACAACCGCGATCGCTCGCGTGACGCCCGTGCGCACCAGGATCTCCCCAGTGGCGGATTCGTGCCGATGGAGAACATCGTGGGAAAGGCGTTCCTCACGACGTGGCCGTTGAACAGGCTGGGACCGATCGACGGGCACCACGAGATCTTCAACGGCGTCCCGGATCCGGAATGACCGTCGTCGCACCGAAACTCACTCTCGAGAGGCGCCTCCTCGGTGAGTGCGAGGTGATCATCTCGCTCGACGAGGTCGGCCGAGGGGCACTCGCGGGTCCTGTCGCCGTGGGCGCGGCCGCGATGAATGCCGCAGGCGCGCGTCGGCGCGTGCCGGAAGGCCTCCGCGACTCCAAGCTCGTGACGGAGAAGCGCAGACCTGAAGTCGCAGCACGCGCCGCCGCATGGGTGCAGGCGTCGGCCGTCGGGTGGGCGAGTGCGGAGGAGGTCGACGAGGTCGGCATCATGCGGGCGCTCGGTCTTGCCGCGTCGCGTGCGGTGCAGGCCGTCGCGGATCAGGGGGTCGCGCTCGACGACGCTCTCGTCCTGCTCGACGGCAACCATGACTATGTTTCGAGGGCGCATCCGGTGCCGCTCCACGTGCGCCCGGTGATCAAAGCCGACCGGGACTGCGCATCCGTCTCCGCGGCGTCCGTGATCGCGAAGGTCGCGCGGGACCAGCACATGGCGGAGCTCCACGAGACGTATCCCGCGTATCAGTGGAACCGCAACAAGGGCTATGCCAGCCCCGAACATCGCGACGCGATCCGCGCCATCGGGCTCTCCCGCTACCACCGCGCGTCGTGGGCGATCGCCGACGTTCCCACCCTTTTCTGAGCCGACCGCGGCGCGCACGGCCGACCGCTGGATGACGCGCCCCGGTGTCCGCGACTCTAGGATGGACACATCATGGATGAGGAAGCCTTCGACGACTACGACCGCGAGCTCGAGCTGGCACTGTTCCGGGAGTACCGGGATGTGGTGTCGCAGTTCCAGTACGTCGTCGAGACCGAGCGGCGGTTCTACCTGGCGAACGAGGTCAACGTCGTCCGTCGTGACACCGAGCATGATTTCTATTTCGAGATCTCGATGACCGACGTCTGGGTGTGGGACATCTACCGAGCCGACCGCTTCGTGAAGGCCGTGCGCGTGCTGACGTTCAAGGACGTCAACGTCGAGGAACTGCAGCGCCGGGAGTTCGAGCTCCCCCAGGAGCTCTCGCTCGACGGCGAGTGACGGCGCCTCTCGACGAAGCATCTCGGGGAGCTCTCTCGGCGCGTTGCGGATCTCGGTGTTCCTGCACCCCGCGCTGCGAGTTCGAGTTCTCCCCGACCACCGGGGTTGTGCGCCGGCGCCGGCCACGTGCGATCCGCATGCGCGTGAAGCTGGCCGTATGGCAGCGAAGGACGAGCTCGGAAGAGCAGGGGAAGAGCGGGCCGCTCAGCATCTGAGGCGTCGCGGGTACACCGTGCTCGCCAGGAACTGGCGGTGCGCGCAGGGAGAGATCGATATCGTCGCGGTGCGCGACCACCACCTCGCGGTGGTTGAGGTCAAGACGAGACGGACCGCCGTTTACGGGCACCCGTTCGAGGCCATCGACGCTCGCAAGCGACGTCGGCTCTGGCAGCTCGCTCAGGCATGGGCGACGGAGAATCCGGAGGAGGCGCGAGGGCGCGTCCTCCGGCTCGAAGCGATCGGCATCATCGGGTCCGATCCGGCCTCCGGCTCGCTCGAGCACCTCGTGGACATCGCGTGACGACCTCGCGCACCTGGGCGGTCGCGCTCACCGGCGTCGATGGGCATCTCGTCGAGGTCGAAGCCGACATGTCGAACCAGACACCGGAGTTCCGGATCATCGGGCTCCCCGACAAGTCCCTCGGCGAAGCCGTCCAGCGCGTGCACAACGCCTGCAAGAACGCCGGGCTGGATCTTCCACGGCGACGGCTCACGGTGAATCTGTCGCCGGCGAGCCTCCCCAAGCACGGCGCCGGGTTCGACCTGGGGATTGCCATGGCCTGCCTCGCTGCAGGCGGTGTCATCTTACCGCGGTCGATCTCGGCGACGGTCCACATCGGCGAGCTGGGTCTGGACGGCAGGATCCGGCCGGTGCTCGGGGTTCTGCCGGCGGTGTTCGCAGCGGCACGCGCCGGATTCGAATCGGTGATCGTGCCACGGGGAAACGAAGCCGAGGCACGTCTGGTACCGGGTGTCGATGTGCGCGCAGCCGCTTCACTCGCAGAGGTCGCGGTCTGGCACGGTGCCGATGTCGAAGTGCCCGACGTGGAGGCGGTCGTGCTGGCATCGACTCAGAGCGGACCACGTGACACGCTCGACCTCGCCGATGTCGTCGGTCAGGAGGATGCCGTGGAAGCGTTGGTCGTCGCCGCTGCCGGCGGTCATCATCTGCTGTTGAGCGGACCTCCGGGGGTATGACCTTAAACATGTATATGAGAAGGGGCCAGCACGCCAAGCCATCTCACGGCCGTCTCTGGTCTTCAGATGGTCCTGAACTCCATCAGCCCTCGGCCTCGGCCCGTTCTTCCGCACGCCTGCATCGACCCGAATGCCTCTAGGACGACGGGGCCTCCAAGAGGAGAAGGTTTTCGCCCCGACGCGTCAGGTTGTGGTGTGTGCCCTAGCCGGACTCGCCTAGCGCCTGCGTCGCTGTGATGTTAGACGGGAAGGGCGTCCCTGCCGACATCTCTGAACAGTAGCTGGGATTCATGCGTCACTTCACGACTGGGGCCCGGTTGATAGCGGCGGAGGCTGTTTCACAGTTGGAACACTGTGGGCTGCGACACACTCTTTACCGTGGATACAGATGCCGTGGCGGCTGTCACATTTGGGGGCGCCGCGGCATGACTACCCGCGCTTCTTAGAGCGGGTGCAAGGACATTCCCACCTATCTGTTCCGCTGGCCAATGAGCCTGTTTCAAGGGAGAAACACATGACAAGCACCAAAGCATCGCCGCCGGCGATGACGCCCCGCCGGGCGGCGACAGCCGCCCTCCTCGGTAGTGCACTGGAGTACTACGACTTTTTTGTTTACGGCGCGGCAGCGGCCCTCGTTTTCAATGTGCTGTTCTTTCCTTCCGGAGATCCCGCTGTTGCCTTGATCGGATCGTTCGCGACTTTCGCGGTGGGTTATGTGGCACGGCCCGTCGGCGCAATGGTGATGGGGCACTTCGGCGATCGTCTTGGCCGCAAGAAGGTCATGCTCGCCACGGTGGTCATGATGGGTGCCGCCTCGTTCTCCATCGGATGTCTTCCGACATTTGACCAGGTGGGACTGCTGGCCCCGGCACTGTTGGTGGTCTTGCGAGTGGTCCAGGGTTTCTCCGCGGGGGCTGAATCCGCAGGCGCCTCGACGTTGACAGTTGAACATTCCCCCGTTGGACGCCGGGGCTTCTTCACCAGCTTCGTTATGGTTGGCTACGCGGTCGGCTGCTCGTTGGCGACCATTGTTTTCCTTCCCGTGGCGCTCCTGCCCGCCGAACACCTCTATGGCTGGGGCTGGCGGGTTCCCTTCTGGCTCAGCGCGGTCGTTGTCGTGATTACTTACTACGTGCGGAGCCATCTGGAGGAAACGCCCGTGTTCGCTGAAGCGAAGGAAGAACGCGCAGTCCGGAAGCTGCCGCTGAGCGATGTTTTCAAGTACCACTGGCGCAGTGTGATTTGTGTTGCCGGGGCATCGCTGATGGCAGCGATGCAGACTTTGTTCGCTGTTTTCAGCTTGTCCTACGGAACCTCGGTCGGGGTGGACCGGAGTGCGATGCTCGCGGTCATCTCGGGCGCCATAGCGCTGTCCGTCTTCACTCTTCCGGCAGCGGGCTACCTCTCTGATGTCATCGGCAGGAAGCGGACGATGCTGATTTCCTCTGTAGGGTGTGCGGTCACGATCTTCGGTTACCTTTGGGCGATATCGACGACGGACGTCCTGCTGATCGGGGTCTCCGCGTTCATCAACATGACGTTGTTCTTCAGCTGCTACAACGGGGTGTGGACGTCGTTCTTTGCCGAGCAGTTCCCGGCACCTGTGCGCTTCACAGGCATGGCTGTCAGCAATCAGCTGGGCAATCTCCTGGCCGGCTTCGCGCCGATGGTCGCGGCGATGATTCTCGTGCCGGGCCCGTCCGGCTGGCTGCCGGTAGCAATCTTTGGTGCGGTAGCCGCCGGCATCGCGGCCGTCGCAGTCCTCGGGATGCGCGAGACTTCCAAAACCCCCACAGAGCTGCTCGGTGGGCCGCGGGCTCAACCCACAAATCCCAAACGTTCCCTGGACGAGCCTGCCGGGACCAAGAGGACCGTTCAGGCGGTAACGGACTAGACCCAGTAGACCCTAAAAGGATGGGCCCCCGACGGTTTTTCGTCGGGGGCCCATTTATTTTGGCCTGTGTTGCTCGTTCCCGGGCTAGGGTCCCGGAAGGATCATTCGTTCGTCGTCGTCAATTTTCAGGGCACGCATTTTCCGGTACATGGTGGTGCGCCCGATACCCAGAATTTCCGCGGCACGGGACTTGTTGCCGTTGGCTTCCGCCAGGGCGGCGACGATGGTATCGCGCTCGGATTGCTCGTAGCGGCTGAGCGAGGAGAGGGTTGTCTGCCGCATGGGGGCTGGCAGGTCTTTTGTTTGGATCAGGCCGGTGCCGGCCGAACGTCGCAAGTGGGCAAGGAGCCGTGCCATCTCGGCGACGTTACCGGGCCAGCGCCAGGCCAGCAGGCATTGGAGGGCTGCGGGGGAGAACCGTGGCGCCGGCGCCCCGGGAAAGAGTTCGGCCGAAACCTCACGCACGATGTCCAGCAACTCACCGCGCAGTTCCACAAGGGAAGGCAGTCGTACCAGCCCTTGAAGGTCCTCGGCTTCGTGATTGGGGTTGAATGGGCCGCTGGTCCGTTCGGTAAGGATGACACGTGCCCCGGGGTGGACGCCGGGGCGGTGGGCCGCCGCAAACTCGGTGAGTCGGTCCACCAGATCGTGGCCGATGCCTGGTCCGGCGGTAACGAGGATTCCGCAGCCCTCGGCTAATGCCGCTTCCATGAGGGCCCAGGCCGTTGGGTCCTCGGTGAGCATTTCTGCGGTGAATGTCTTGGGCTCTCGCCCAGTGTGCTGGCGCAGCCATTTTGAGGACTGGTGATGCTTCCCGGTACCAGGGCCCCCGGTGACGCGGATCAGGCCATCGGCCGTGGCGGCAGCGGTGAGTTCGCGTTGGAGCACGCCGTAAGAAGTCGTCGTCCGGGCTTGGCGGGAGGATAGGCCGTCCAGCACTTCGCGGAGCGCGGGCGCAGACCTTTGCTCTGGGTGTTTGCCGACGGAAACCCCGCCCTCGGCGGGCGCACTGGCTGGCTCCGTAAATTCCAGCGCGAAGATCGCGTCCTGGCCAGCGCGGCCGAGACGGCGCACCATGGCTTCGGTTCCGAGCACCGGAAGTTCGAGTTGCAGCTTGTCCTGGTCCCAATGGTGCATGCGCAGCATCTCCCACAGGTAGGCGTGGGACTCGGCGTCAAAATGGGCGAGTGCGGGAAGGTCTGTCATCACGGTTTCTGAGTTCATGACCAGGACCGGATGCTTGGAGGACCGGAACTGGCGGTACGTTCGGGCCAGCTCGAGGTTCCGGGAATCGGCCATCAGCTCAAGCGCCTCGGCGATCTGATGACCGGCCTGCCGGGCCATGGAAACCATCAAGGGGCTTGAGGCGTCAACGTGGGAGGCGATGGACAGCGATCCCACGATCCGGCCCGTGATGGGGTGCTTGATGGGCGCTCCCGCGCAGGCCAGTCGGGCCAGGGCATCGTTAAAGTGTTCGTGGCCGCGGACGAAAACCACTCCGCGCCCCTCAATGGGGGTGCCGAGCCCGTTGGTGCCCAGAGCCTGTTCGGAAAAGACGAACCCCTCCGCGGCGTTGGCGTTGTCCAGTGTGCGCGTGTCCTGGGCATCGACAATGCGCCGGGAGACGATCCGGCCCTCCTCATCGGCGAGGAAAAGGGCCATCCGGGTGTCGGTGAGATTGTTTTGCCACTGGTCCAAAATTCTTCCGGCAGCGCGCAGGATTGCACTGTCCGGATCGACTTCGCCAAGGATGTGGGGGCCGGTTGCAGGGTTGACGTGGTTCGAGACGGATCGCCGCCAGCTTTGTTCGATTTCTTCAGCTACCAGCGACGCGGGGATGGAAGCCCTGACGAGGCCTTCCGTGATCAGCCGCTCGCGGGCGCTCCGGAGCGCGTCTTCGCGGCGTGATTTGTCCATCACTTACTCATTCTCAAGCAGTCAAAACGATGCGTCCAGCAATCCCGCCGGCGGTCAGGTCGTCCAGGGCCCGGGACACTTCGGCCGCAGACAGGGTCCTTTCGGACACCGGGATGGTGGGAAGTTCCCCTGCTTTGGCAATCCGGACCAGATCCTGCAGTTGTGAAAGTGTCCCGACAAAGCTGCCTTCGATGCGGATCATGCGCAGCGCCAGCATGGCAGTCGGAAGGGTGACTTCACCGCCGAAGAGTCCTACCTGGACCATTGTCCCCGCTTTGGCGAGGGCGTCGAACGCGGCCGTAGCGGTGGCACCGTTGTTGACGAAGTCGACGACGGCGCTGGCCGGCCCGCCTGCCGCGCGTTGAATGTCGGCTGCCCCGCTGCCGGCTCCGGAAAGGACCGTGCTGGTGGCGCCCATGTCCCGGGCCAGGGCCAGGTTCCGTTCCGCGACATCGACCGCGCAGATGTTCCGGTGGCCCCGGGCACGGAGGATCGCTATGGCGGTCAGGCCCAGCCCTCCTGCCCCGAAGATGACCACAGGCTCGTCCGGCTCAAGCGGAAGAACCTTGTCCACGGCACTGTGGGCGGTGAGGCCGGAACACGCCAAGGTCGCTGCCCAACTCGGGTCAAGGCCCTCAATGTCCACGAGGTACTTCTCGTCGGGCACGATGATGTACTCGGCGTAGCCGCCGTGGCGTGCGACCCCAAGGTTCTGTCCGGCGGCGCAGCGGTTATCGTGGCCTTCCCGGCATTGGCGGCATGTGCCGCAGCCGATCCACGGGTAGATCAGTCGCACGTCTCCGGCGCTGACGGATGCAACGTCAGCACCTACCTGTTCGACAACGCCGACTACTTCGTGGCCCAGTACCATCGGGTACTGGATGCCGCGGTCTTTCATGCTCATGTGTCCGCGGCTGCCCAGGTCGTAGCCGCCTTCGCGGAGGTGGGTGTCGGTGTGGCAGACGCCAGCCCGCATGACCTTCAGAAGTACCTGCCGCCCCTCGGGGCGTGGCGTCGAGAACTCCAGGTCATGGATGGTGGCATCGTCCGGGAGGACGGCGAATGCATGCATTGCGGAACACCTCTTCATTGTGGCAATCGGTATCCATCCATCATGACCAACTATTGCTGCAGCTTCCAATACCAATCCGGGACCCCTTTAGTGGGCGATCCGGTATCAATGCATCCGCTGGAGTGTTTCACATTGGAACACGTGTGGCATGGAACACAGACCTACCTTTGATTCAGAGGCCGCGGCACCCACCACAACAAAGGAGGGCCGCAGGCACCCACAAACCACGTCAAAGGAGACCTACCATGACCACCAACCTTGTTGAACAGTCCGGCACCGCTTCCGCCGAAGCCGGGAGCCAGGACGTACTGCGGAACCTCTACGCTGATTGGGCAGAGATCATGGCGACCACGCCGGACCTGACCATGCGCCTGTTCCGTTCCATTTTTGACGAGTGGCACCAGCCAACGGTCGAGCCCGAGGGCGTCATGTACCGTGAGGACACCGTTGGCGGGGTTCCGGGCATCTGGTGCCTGCCCGAGGGGGCGGACCAGAGCAAGGTGCTCCTGTACACCCATGGCGGTGGATTCGCCGTAGGTTCGGCCTCCAGCCACCGCAAACTGGCAGCCCACGTCGCCAAAGCACTTGGATCCGTCAGCTTCGTGCTGGATTACCGGCGCGCCCCCGAATTCCAGCACCCGGCACAGATCGAAGACGGCGTGGCCGCCTTCGATGCCCTCGTCGCCTCCGGCATCGCCCCTGAGGACATCACCACCATCGGTGATTCCGCCGGCGGCAACCTCGCCATCGCCATTGCCCTCGCGCTCAAGGAACAGGGCAAGCGCACCCCCGGCCGAGTCATCGCCTTCTCACCGTGGCTGGACATGGAAAACAAGGGCGAAACCCTCGTCACCAACAACGACACGGACGCCCTGATCACCCCCGAGCTGCTCGAAGGCATGATCGCCGGCGTCCTCGGCGGCACCATCGATCCCAGGACACCCCTGGCCAACCCGCTGCACGCCGACTTCAACGACTTCCCGCGTCTGTACATCACCGCCGGCAGCGTCGAGTCGCTCCTGGACAACGCCACGCGTCTGGAGCAACGCGCCAAAGCCGCCGGCGTGGACGTCACCTTGTCCATCGGCGAGGGCCAGCAGCATGTCTACCCGTTCCTGGCCGGGCGGTCCGCCCTCGTGGCACAGGAGTTCGACAAGCTCGCGGCCTGGTACCGGAAATAACCCGGCCACCTTACGAAGCCACACCATCCACTATTTCGTCCCCTGCATCAGAACGACAAAGGAGTTCGCCATGACTGCACAGAACACTTTCCAGACCGTTGACGCCGTCGTCATCGGCGCCGGCTTCGGCGGCATCTACGCCGTCCACAAGCTTCACAACGAGCAGGGTCTGACCGTTGTCGGCTTCGACAAGGCCGACGGTCCCGGCGGCACCTGGTACTGGAACCGCTACCCGGGCGCTCTCTCTGACACCGAGAGCCACGTCTACCGCTTCTCCTTCGATAAGGGCCTCCTGCAGGACGGCACCTGGAAGCACACCTACATCACCCAGCCCGAGATCCTCGAGTACCTTGAGGACGTCGTTGACCGCTTTGACCTGCGGCGCCACTTCCGCTTTGGTACCGAGGTCAAGTCCGCCACCTACCTCGAAGACGAGGGCCTGTGGGAAGTGACCACCGGCGGCGGCGCGGTGTACCGGGCTAAGTACGTCATCAACGCCGTGGGGCTGCTGTCAGCCATCAACTTCCCGAACCTGCCCGGGATCGACACCTTTGAGGGCGAGACCATCCACACCGCCGCCTGGCCGCAGGGCAAGTCCCTCGCCGGTCGCCGCGTGGGTGTGATCGGCACCGGTTCCACCGGCCAGCAGGTCATCACGGCGCTGGCACCGGAAGTTGAACACCTGACCGTCTTCGTCAGGACCCCGCAGTACTCCGTCCCGGTGGGCAAGCGCCCCGTGACCACCCAGCAGATTGACGAGATCAAGGCCGACTACGACAACATCTGGGCACAGGTCAAGCGTTCCGGCGTAGCCTTCGGCTTCGAGGAAAGCACCGTGCCGGCCATGAGCGTCACCGAAGAAGAACGCCGCCAGGTCTACGAGAAGGCCTGGGAATACGGCGGCGGCTTCCGCTTCATGTTCGAAACCTTCAGCGACATCGCCACCGACGAGGAGGCCAACGAGACTGCGGCATCCTTCATCCGGAACAAGATCGTCGAGACCATCAAGGATCCGGAGACGGCACGGAAACTGACGCCGACGGGCTTGTTCGCCCGTCGCCCGCTCTGCGACGACGGCTACTTCCAGGTGTTCAACCGGCCCAACGTCGAGGCTGTCGCTATCAAGGAAAACCCCATTCGGGAAGTCACGGCCAAGGGTGTGGTGACGGAGGACGGCGTGCTGCACGAGCTGGACGTCATCGTCTTCGCGACCGGTTTCGACGCCGTGGACGGCAATTACCGCCGCATGGAGATCAGCGGGCGCGACGGCGTGAACATCAACGACCACTGGGACGGGCAGCCCACCAGCTACCTGGGCGTTTCCACAGCGAAGTTCCCCAACTGGTTCATGGTGCTGGGACCCAACGGCCCGTTCACGAACCTGCCGCCGAGCATCGAGACGCAGGTCGAATGGATCAGCGACACGGTGGCCTACGCGGAGGAAAACGGAATCCGGGCGATCGAGCCGACCCCGGAGGCCGAAGCCGAGTGGACCGAGACGTGCACACAGATCGCGAACATGACGGTGTTCACCAAGGTCGATTCATGGATCTTCGGCGCGAACGTTCCGGGCAAGAAGCCCAGCGTGCTGTTCTATCTGGGCGGCCTGGGCAACTACCGCGGCGTCCTGGACGATGTCACCGCCAACGGATACCGCGGCTTTGAGCTGAAGTCGGAAGCCGCCGTCGCTGCCTGACCCGGCAGCCCTCACCGCTGCCGGCCGGCGCCATCGACCTGATGGTGCCGGCCGCCGGCCTTGATTATTACGTCATTCACCACAGAGGAGAACCACCCATGGGTGTGTACACCACGATCGACCCGGCCACCGGGGACGCAACCGCACAATACCCGGAGATCTCCGACGCCGAGCTGGACACTCTCATCAAAAACAGTGCCGCGGCCTACCGTTCCTGGCGCACCACAACCCTGGAACAGCGCCGTGCCGTCCTGACCCGCACCGCCGAGATCCACCGCGAGCAGGCAGAAGAACTGGCCAAGCTCCTCACCCTGGAAATGGGCAAACCAATCGCGCAGGCCAGGGGAGAGGTGGAACTGGTCGCGTCGATCTACCAGCACTACGCCGACAACCTGGAGGAGTACCTGGCCGATGAATCCCTCACCTTCAGGGGCTCCGGCACGGCTGTCGTCCGCACCGAACCGATAGGACCACTCGTCGGGGTCATGCCATGGAACTACCCTTACTACCAGGTCGCCCGGTTCGCCGCCCCGAACATCGCCTTGGGCAACACCATCATCCTCAAGCACGCCCGTAACTGCCCCCAGTCCGCCCTTGCCATCGAAAGAGTGCTCACTGAGGCCGGATTGCCGGCGGGTGTATACGCCAACGCGTTCATCTCTTCGGCCCAGGTCGCTGCCGCCGTCGCTGACCGGCGCGTGCAGGGAGTGTCCCTGACCGGATCCGAAAAGGCCGGAGCTGCCGTCGGCGAGGTCGCCGGCCGGAATCTGAAAAAGTGCGTCCTGGAACTGGGCGGGTCAGACCCGTTCATCGTCCTCGATGATGCCGACATCGACGCCGCAGCGGCCGCCGCCGTTATCGGCCGGCTCTCCAACGGCGGCCAGGCCTGCACGGCGTCGAAGCGGTTCATCGTCGCGGACAGCGTGTACGAGGAATTCCTTCAAAAGTTCCTCGACGCGATGGCCTCCTGGCAGACCGGGGATCCCACCGACTCCGGGACCAAGCTCGGACCACTGGCCTCGGCCGCGGGCGTCGAGGAACTGGACGAGCTTGTGCAGGACGCAGTCTCCCACGGCGCGAAACTCCTGCTCGGTGGGGAACGCCCCGACGGTCCCGGCGCCTATTACCCTGCCACGGTCCTTGCAGGCGTCACACCTGCAATGCGTGCCTTCACCGAGGAACTGTTCGGCCCCGTAGCCGTCGTCTACCGCGTCGGCTCCCTGCAGGAAGCGATCGATTTGGCCAACAACTCACCGTTCGGACTGTCCTCCAGCGTGTTCACATCTGATGCCAGGAACGCGGAGCGGCTGGCCGAGGAGCTTGAGGTCGGCATGGTCTGGATCAACAGCACCAGCAAGAGCTCGCCCGACCTGCCGTTCGGCGGCGTCAAGGGCTCGGGCTTCGGGCGGGAACTGGCCGGGTACGGCTTCAACGAATTCGCCAACAAGAAGCTGGTCCGGAATCCGGGAGCTCGCTGAGTTATGGAAGCGTCATGCTGCGGGCTTATCTGCCTGCAGCATGACGCACCCAGTTAAGCAGGGTGAGGTTCCTTTGCGAAAGCGGGGAAGAGGGCAGCGACAAGCCGTCTGCCAAACCCTTCATCCAGGGGAGAACCGCTGAGGAACAAGCGGTAGTAGATCGGGCCGAGCAAGAGGTCGGTGACCAGCTCGGGGTCAAGTCCCTCCCTCAGCTCTCCTCTTGCAATGCCCCGTTCGACGAGTGCCGTGACCTCCTGGACGCGTTGGCTCACCACCCTCTCCCGGTAGGTTCGGGCAAGCTCTGCATCGGCGGCAACTTCTGAAACCAGGCCCTGCATGATCCGCCCCAGGAGCGTGTTGGACATGAGGTCCACGGTCCGGTCGACCAGCCGCGTCAGTTCAGTCAGTGTGTCAAGAGCATACGGCTGCGTGCTAACGTCGCCGACCATGTCCAGCAGCACAGCAAGGGCCAGATCATTCCGTGACCGGTGGCGGCGGTAGATGGTGGTCTTCGCGACCCCGGACCGTTCAGCCACTCCTTCAATGGTCAGGCTGCCGAAGCCGGATTCCGCCAATAGCTCCCGGGCAGCGTCCATAACCGCCCGTTCCGTCCTGGCGCGCCGCTTCTGATGCCCCGACACTACGCCCCCAGCTGATGCCCCCTGGCCACCGCCTAAAGAATTCATTGGGATACCGCCCTTCCGTCGCCGCGCCATCAAGTGCTAATATTGCTACGCAACGTAGCGTTTTATTTCTATTGTAAGGCTACCACCCCCGGACCAGCCTAGAAGGGCAGCATCATGGCCACAGATCGATACCAGCGCGGGCTTGACCGCATGATGGAACTCGTCTCCACGGAACACTCCAACACGTTCGACCACGCCAAGCTGGTCGAGTCATACCAGGCTCTGGACTCGGAACTGGGGGACTACATCGTGTCCTTTGCCTTCGGTGACATCTACTCCCGCGACAGCCTGACCCAGCAGGAACAGACGATGGTGACCATTTCCACGCTGGCCGCACTGGGCACGGAGGTCCAGCTGAAGCTTCATATCAACGTTGGCTTCAACGTGGGCCTGACGAAGGAGAAGATCGTCGGCGCCCTGATCCAGTGCATCCCCTACATCGGTTTCCCCCGCGTCCTCAATGGCCTGACCCTCGTCAAAGACGTCATGGCAGAACGCGGCAGGACCTCCGAAGCCGGTACCGACTGAGGCCTGACCTCGGGCTCTCCTGCGTCCCGACGCCCCACTACTACGACGAAAAGATCACATCATGAGCAAGAAAATCGGTTTCGTAGGACTCGGAACCATGGGACTTCCCATGGCAGTCAACCTGAATAGGGCCGGCTTCGAGGTGATCGGGTACGACGCCTTCGAGGGATCCCGCCAGAAGGCTATTGCGGCGGGAATCACCATGGCCGAAACCTTGAAGGACGTCGCCGAACAGGCCGACGACGCGATCGTGTCCATGGTCCGTGACTACGCCCAGAACGTCGACGTCATCCTGGGCCAAGACGGGCTCCTGTCCGCCAATCCCAAAAACCTGACCATCATCGTCATGAGCACCCTGGACCCGGACACCATGAACGAACTGGGCCAGCAGGTCGAGGAACACGGCGAGGTCAGGCTCATCGCCGCCGCCGTCAGCGGGGGTTCGACCGGGGCCGAGGCCGGCACCCTGTCGATCATGGCATCCGGTGCCGAAGACGTGGTGACCGCCGCCTCGCCGTACTTCGACGCTGTCGGATCCAACACCTTCTACTACGGCAGCAAGCCCGGCAACAGCCAGGCAGCGAAGCTGGTCAACAACCTCGTCCTCGGCATCAACATGAACGCCGTCGCCGAAGGGCTCAAGTTTGGCGCGCAGTACAACCTGCCCGAAGCCGAACTGCTCAACCTCTTCAAGGTCAGCACTGGCGACAGCTGGGTTGCCCGGAACTGGGACGCAGTCTCGGAGTGGACCGCTGACACCGCCCTCGCAGTGCTGCTCAAGGACCTCAAGGCCGCACACCTGAAGGGCCTCGAGCACCACGTGGCCATGCCCTTCAACGCCCTGTCCTCCACCCAACTGTTCGACTCCATGGGACAGAACAACCTGCAGACCAAATAGCCGAACCTGGAGCGGACAGCACGGCGGAAGCGCGGTCCACCACGCAGTAGTGGTGGGCCGCGCTTGGGTGGAGTAACCGCAGAACCGCACCTGGCGTCCTTGAAGCCGGCCGACGGCAGGGTCATCGACAGGGGCTGCACGGCGGCTGGCGAAAGCGTGGCGTGGGGGCAGCCTGCTGATTCAGCTCCAGTCGAAGAAGCCCTTGCCGGTTTTCCGGCCGAGTTCGCCGCGGGCGACCTTTTCACGCAGTATCTGTGGGGGAGCGAACCGCTCACCGAGGGTTTCATGGAGGTATTCGGCGATGCCGAGGCGCACGTCCAGGCCAACGATGTCTGTGGTGCGCAGCGGCCCCGTGGGGTGTTTGTAGCCGAGGACCATGGCGTTATCGATGTCCTTAGCTGAGGCAACGCCTTCCTCGACCATGCGCATCGCTTCCAGGGCAATCGCTACACCGAGCCGGGATGACGCGAAGCCAGGGGCGTCGTTGACCACGACGGCGGTCTTGCCCAGCCCCTGGACCCAGCTCCGTGTCTGCTCGACGAGATCGGGCCGGGTCTGCTTGCCAATGACCACCTCAATGAGGGTGGAAGCCGGGACGGGGTTGAAGAAGTGCAGCCCCAGGAAGTCCTGCGGCCGTTCCAGCTCCTCCGCCAGGCCGGACACCGACAGCGAGGATGTGTTCGAGGCCAGCACCGCGCCAGGGGTGAGTTGTTCTTCGACCCTGCGGAGCGCTGCCACCTTCAGTGTCCAGTCCTCGGGTACGGCTTCCACGACCAGCTCGCGGTCACCGAAGTCCGCGTAGTCCACAGAAGTCTTCAGGCGGGAGACCATCTCATCGAGGTTGCCACTGTGGGGGTCACGCTCGATGGATTTCGCTGCTGAGGATGCGACCCGCTCACGGCCTGCTTGCGCGGAGGCTTCATCACGTTCGATGACCACCACGTCTGCCCCCTTGATGAGGAAGGCGTGGGCGATGCCCGCTCCCATGCGACCGCCGCCAAGGACGCCAACGCGCGCAGGGAGCTCGCCGGTTCGACCGGATGGCTCTGATGGATTATTCATTTACTTCTTCTTCCTGTCGAGGAACGCCTGCATGCGGTCGAACTTTGCCTGGGACTCGAAAAGCATGCCCTGGGCCAGGGTGTCGATGACGGGATGGACCTCCCGTGGGGCGTGGAACACGGCCTTGGTGAGGCGTACTGCCAGCGGATCCTGCACCGCAATGGCGTCCGCCAGGGCGTGCGCCGAGTCCATCAGTGTGCCCGGCTCCACGAGTTCGGTGATCAGCCCGACCGCGAGGCACTCCTGAGCCGTGAGGACTTTGCCGGCGAGCAGGATCTGCTTGGCTACCGGCTCCCCGACGAGCTCCTTCAACCGCCAGGTAGCACCGGCCGCGGCCAGGATGCCCAGGTTCGCCTCGGGGTTACCCATCCGCAGGGCAGGAGTGCCGATCCGGAAGTCGGCCGAGTACGCCAGTTCCGCGCCTCCGCCGAGCGCGTATCCGTCCAGCGCGGCGATGACCGGCATGGGCAGCTTGGCGATCCGGTCGAAGATCCCGGAATTGATTCCGGCCAGCGCGTCATCACGGCGCCGCTCACGCAGCTGTGCGATGTCAGCCCCGGATGCGAAGACGGCTTTGGTCCCCGTGTCAGGGTTGCCGGGCGTGCCCGAGAGGATCAGGATTTTCGGTGTGCGTTCCAGGTGCGCGCACACTGCGTGCAGCTCATCCACCATGGCCTGGTCGATGGCATTCTTCACCCCGGGGCGGTGCAGCCGAACCGCTAAACGGTCCCCGCGCTCCTCAAACAACAGCGTCTCGAAACGTGAGCCGTCCAGCCTTGTCCCGGCGTCGTTCACTACGGCTGTCATCAGATGCCTTCCAGGAGCAGGGCCGTGCCCTGTCCGACACCCACGCACATCGTGGCCAGGCCCAGCTTTCGGCCATCCGTGGCCTCGCGCTCGAGGCGCCCGAGCAGCGTGATGACCAGCCGGGACCCGGAGGAACCCAGCGGATGCCCGAGCGCGATGGCGCCGCCGTCGTTGTTCACCGTGTCGGGTTCGAGCTTCAGCTCGCGCATGCAGGCCAGGGCCTGCGAGGCGAAAGCCTCATTAAGTTCTACGGCAGCCAGATCGGCTACCGCGACGCCGGTCCGGTCCAGGACTTTGCGGGTGGCCGGGACCGGGCCCATGCCCATGATTTCCTGGGCGACACCCGCGGACGCGCCATCGAGGATGCGTGCCCGTGGAGTGAGGCCATACTTTTGCACGGCTGCCTCGGACGCGACGATGATCGCCGAGGCGCCGTCGTTGAGCGTCGATGCGTTCCCGGCGGTGACGACGCTGCCGCCCTTCACTACCGGGCGGAGGCCGGCGAGGACGTCCACTGAGGTTCCGGGGCGAGGACCTTCGTCGGTGTCCACGTTGGTTTCGGCGCCCTTGCGGCCCCTGACCGTGACTGGGACAATCTCGTCGGCGAAGCGCCCGGATTCGATGGCTGCGAGGGCGCGCTCGTGGGAGCGGACGGCGAACTCGTCGCAGTCAGCACGGGAGATGTTGTATTCCCGGGCCACTTCCTCTGCTGTTTCGGGCATCGAATAGGTTGCCTTGCCATCACGTGAGAGTTCCCCGGACAGGAAGGCAGGGTTGGGGAAGCGCCAGCCGATGGAGGTGTCAACGACGGCGCCGGGTTTGGCGAAGGCTTTGTCCGGTTTCTCCATGACCCACGGAGCGCGGGACATGGATTCGACACCACCGGCAACCACGATGTCCGCGGCACCGGCCTTGACCATGTGGGAGGCCATGATGATGGCGCTCAGCCCGGAGGCGCAGAGCCGGTTGACGGTAACACCGGGGACCGTGTCGGGGAAGCCGGCGAGCAGCCAGGCCATGCGGGCAACGTTCCGGTTTTCCTCGCCGGCGCCGTTGGCGTTGCCGAGGATCACCTCGTCCACGACGGCCGGGTCAAGGCCTGCGCGTTCGACGGCGGCCCGAACAGCGATGGCAGCCAGATCGTCCGGGCGGACGGAGCTCAGGGCGCCGCCGTAACGACCGACAGGGGTGCGTGCCCCGCCGATGAGGAATGCTTCAGTCATGGAAAAGCTCCTTCAGTGAATCTTGGTAAGGGTGAAGATGAGTCAAGGCAGGGCCATGTCCTCGGGTCAGCGGAAGGCTGAGATTCCCGTGATGTCGCGGCCTACCAGCAGTGCCTGGATGGAGTCCGTGCCCTCGTAGGTGGACACGACCTCCATGTCGGTCAGGTGGCGGGCGACATGGTTTTCGAGCAGGAGGCCGTTGCCGGCGAGCAATTCCCGTGCCTCGTTGCAGATCCACTTGCCTTTTTGCGCGGTGGCCATTTTGACCATGGACGCCATGGCGTTGGTCAGGGTGCCCTTCTCGGCCAGTTCAGCCATGCGGTTGACCATCAGTTGCATCGCGGTCAGCTCGCTGAGCATGTTGGCGAGCCGGTGCTGGACCAGCTGGTAGCTGGCGATCGGGTTGCCGAACTGGACCCGCTTGGCGGCATAGTCGGCCGCGATCTCGAAGCACGCCATTGCGTGGCCGACGGCCTCCCATGCAGCGCCGCCGCGGGTTGCCTGCAGGACGCGGGAGACATCGGCGAAGGACCTGCAGTTCTCCAGGCGGTTGGTCTCAGGGATCCGCATGCCCTCGATGACGATGTCGGCCTGCAGGATGGCGCGTTTGCCGATCTTGCCGGTGATGACGGTGGGGTTGTAGCCGGCCGGGTGGTTGCCGTCAGCGTCCTTTTCGACGACGAAGGCGTTGACCTTGCCGTCTTCGGTGTTGCGGGCGAAGAGGACCACGACGTCGGCCGCGTGGCCGTTGCCGATCCAGCGTTTGTGGCCGTCGATGATCCAGGTGCCTCCCTCTCGGCGGGCGCTCGTTTCCAGCGCCACCGTGTCGGACCCATGGTTGGGCTCGGTGAGGGCGAAGGCACCCGTTTTCTCCAGCCGGGCCATGGCAGGCAGCCAGCGCTGCCGCTGCTCCTCGTTGCCCAGCATGTACAGGGCGCCCATGCAGAGATTGGAGTGGACCCCCAGGAACGTGTTGATGCTTCCGTCAGCCCGCGCCATCTCGCGCGCGACCATTCCCGCGCCCTTGCGGCTCATCCCCGGGCATCCATATCCCTGAATGTAGGTCCCGATGATGCCGAGATCCGCGAGGCCGGGCAGCAGTTCGTCCGGGAACTCCGCACGTTCCCAGTAGTCGTTGATGATGGGAAGGACCCGCTCTTCGGCGAACTGGCGGACTTTGTCGCGGATGGCCAGCTCTTCTGGGCCCAACTCGTCGTCGAGGTTGAAGTAGTCGGAGTTTACGGTGCTGCGGGCAGTTGCAGTGGTTGTCATGAGAGGTCCTTTATGGTTCCGCGGACGGGGTGCTGGTTGCTTGTGGGGTGGCTGCTCGGGAGCGGGCTAAGCCTGCGGCGTCGACTGCAGCCACTGGAGAATGTCCCCCCGGTCTGCGTCGATGCCGGGCGGCACCAGGTCATAGCTGGCGGGTGTCGCTGAGAAGGTGATCGGGTTACGGACGCCGGGGATGGTTTCTTCACCGGTTCCCACGTTCACTACCGGTTCCAGTCCCAGGCGCTGGGCAAAATCAATCCCACCGCGGACATCGTTGATCGGAGCACATGGAAGCCGTGCCTCGGTGAAGATGTCGAACCACTCCGATGCGGTCCTGACGGCCAGCAGTTCCTGCAGGATGGGGCGCAGCGCCGACCGGTTGAGGCTGCGGTCCGGGGGTGTGGAGAACCGGGGATCGTCGGCGAGCTCGGGGGCGGCAATGACGTTGCAGAGCGTCCGGAACTGCCGGTCGTTGCCGATAGCCAGGACGATTTCCCCGTCCGCGGTGGGGAGCGGTTCATAGGGGTAGATGCTAGGGTGCTCGTTACCCATGCGGGTGGGCACGTTTCCGCTGAGCAGGTATCCGCCTGTCTGGTTAACCATGCCGGACAGGGCCGAGGACATAAGGTTCACCTCGATGCGTTGTCCGCGGCCGCTCTGGCTCCTTTCATGCAGCGCTGACAGGACGCCAATGGCGGCATGGAGTCCTGTGATGACATCAAAGACCGCAACACCGGAACGGTACGCGGGGAACTCCGGGTCCCCGGTGAGGCTCATGAGCCCGGACATGGCCTGGACGAGCAGGTCGTAACCCGGCAGGGCCGCTCCGCCAGCGGAGCCGAACCCGGTGATGGACGCGTAGACCACAGCGGGGTTGCGTTCGGTGATGGACGCGTAGTCCAGGCCGAAACGGTCCAGCCCGCCAGGTTTGAAGTTCTCGATGACGACGTCGGCGCCCGCAGCAATGTTCCGTGCCGTGTCTATGTCATCCGGATCGCCGAAGTCCAGTGCGATGGATCTCTTGTTCCTGTTGATTGAGAGGTAGTACGTGGATTGGCCATCGAAGACCGGGGGCTTCCAGGCCCGTGTTTCATCGCCGGACCGGCTTTCCACTTTGATGACCGTGGCACCCATGTCCGCCAGGAGCATGGTGCAGTACGGTCCGGCGAGGACCCGACTGAAGTCGGCAATGACGATTCCCGCCAAAGGACCGCTGGCGTTGCGACCGAAGGCGTCCCGGCGTGCGTGATCGGGCTGGCGGTCGTGAGCAGCAGCCCCTGGAGCCAGGGGAGCGGCGTTGCTCTGCAGTGTCATGGGTCCTCTTCCATAGGCGGTTCTTTTTCACTATCCCACCGGGCATTACAGCGCGTCCAATACTTATTGGGAGCCCGATTATTGATGCTCCTGCAATAATGGCGGGATGGAGATTCAACAAATACGGGTGTTCCTCGCCGTGGCGGAGGAATTGCATTTCGGCCGGGCTGCAGCCCGGCTCCATATGGCTCAACCACCTGTGAGCCGGATCGTGCGGCAGCTGGAGCGGGATCTCGGGGTCGACCTCTTCATCCGGAGCACACGCAGCGTCCAGCTAACGGCGGCCGGAGTGGCCCTGATGGCATCAGCCCGGGAGATCCTGGCTGCAGCGGAGCGTGCAAGGGCCGGCGCACTTGCCGCTGGCCGCGGCGAGGCGGGAATGGTCAAGCTCGCCTACGCCGGCGCATCAACCCATGTTCTCGTGGGAGTACTGGCACGGGAAGTCCGAAAGGCCCACCCAGGCATAGAAGTTCGCCTCAACAGCCAGGACTTCGCACTCCCAGCCCTCGCCCGGGTCCTCCGCGGTGAAGTTGATATCAGTCTCGGCCGTTGGGACTTTGTGCCCGCGGGCATCAAGTCCCGCATCGTCGTGGAGGAACATCTCGTGATGGCCGTCCCTGCATCACACCGCCTGGCCTCGCAAGGCGAAGTTCGTTTCGCAGAACTAGCTGGCGAACCGTTCGTCGCACTGCCCCCGCATGAAGGTTCTGTCCTGACCGACCGCCTGCGCCGGTTGAGCCTGGGAGCCGGATTCGATCCCGACATAGTGCAAAGTGCACCCGATTCGTGGACCGCAATGGCCCTGGTGGGAGCCGAAGTAGGATGCTCCCTAACGGTTTCCTCCGTCGCGGAAAACGTAACCGACCCGCATGTACGGTTCTTGCGGGTGCTCGACGAGACCCTGCCGGTCTACCTCAGGATGGCGTGGCGCGGGGATTCGGACAACCCGGCGCTCCCACCGGTCCTCACGCTTGCGGAACAGGTTTGGGTCGGTCGTCCCGACAGCCTCGCCGGTGTCGAGTCATAGCCCACCAATCGGTGGACGCTGCTACGACCGCCAGAACTGGTCTCAAAGACATAAAACCAAACCATCTTCACCGCAGAAGTAAGGTCACACCATGGAATCCTCCGATATAACCTTCCGCACTCGAAAATGGGTGCGCCCAGAAGACCTAAACGCCAACGGCACCCTGTTCGGTGGCAGCCTCCTCAAATGGATCGACGAGGAAGCAGCGATCTATGCCATCCTCCAACTGGGCAACGGCAGGGCGGTGACAAAGTACATTTCGGAAATCAACTTCGTCAGCTCCGCAGTCCAAGGGGACCTCATTGAGATGGGTCTGACAGCAACTAAATTTGGCC
Source organism: Microbacterium sp. STF-2 (assembly GCF_034650155.1). NCBI lineage: Bacteria > Bacillati > Actinomycetota > Actinomycetes > Micrococcales > Microbacteriaceae > Microbacterium > Microbacterium sp. STF-2. The sequence continues at coordinate 635,896 of NZ_JARKMW010000001.1, read as the reverse complement.
GAACCTCACTGACCATGCGAGCGGAAGTCCGGAACATGATCACTCGACGAAGCATCCTCACCATCGAGGAGATCGTGTTCGTGAACCTGAACATCGCGGGTAAGCCAGAGCCGCACGGCTACAAAGAAATCACCTACGACAGAGACAGGATACCCACGCACCACCTTACGGAAACGCCACACGGCTAGGAACGGTAACTGTCTCGACCGGTTGGTGCGCGTTGCAGAGGTCTTGGGCCCCCTGAACGTCTGTTCCACTAGATACCTGCACCGGCCGGAGCGAGTGCTCTGAAGGTATAGAGCTGCTTGCTTCCCGCTATCTGCGCCGGCCGCCCCGGTGACCTCTGCCTTCCCGCCACCCTGGCAGGCGCCTGTCCAGCTGCTCCGCCTTGGCCTGGTCGATTCTGCCAGCGCGGTAGTCGATGCGCTGGGCGTGCAGCCACACGCCCAGCGTGCGTTCGTGGGCATCGTCCGTCTTCTGGTGCCGCGGCCACTCACCGCCGGCAGCCCTGATTCTCTGGAGCTCCTCCAACCGATGCTGCCAACGCGCCTCATCCTCGGCCTTGCGGGTTGAAGGCTTGTCCCAGCCGGCGATCACCGCCAGGGCGTCCCTGTAGGTGGGGGAGAGGGTCTTCTCGGCGGACTGCCGGCGGCGGTTTGCCAGCCATGCTGCCAGCGCCCGCTCGCGCGAGGTCTTCCCGTGGCTGACCGGCAACCGGTCATGAGCCTCATGGAAGGCGAGGACATCAGCCAAGTTCCTCAGGCCCGCCTCGGATGTTCTCGGAGCTGCAGGGGCCAGCGCCGCTTTGTGCTCTTCCCGTATGCCCGGCTCTGCCTTTGCAGCAATCTGGAGGTGATACCGAACGGTCGTTTCCGCGGCGCCAGCCAAGGCGGCAATCCTGGACGTCGGGATACCCTGCCGGTACATCTGCACCCATTCGAGGTCAGGTGCGGTGCGCCTTAAGCCAATCATTGCCGTCCGGAATCGCCCTTAGGTGTTCCAAGTATCCCGAGTATTCCCTTCACGACTTCCCCCTGTGTTGAATTTGACGGGTCGCCCCGGCCAGAGAGCCTGCACAGGTGACTTCCGTTCTAAGCCTAGGGGAAAGCAACGCGACCCTAGCGAAACGTCGCGCGCCGGCTGTCTCCTTTCGCCCTTTCACCATTTGTTCCTGCACTCAGCCGGGCCAGCCCAAACTTAGGATGGTCTGGTGACAGACGAACCCACAAAGCGCCGCTTCCTGACAGTCGAGCAGGCGGCCGAAGAGCTCAACGTGAAGTCGAGCCTCATCCGGGGCCTGATCAGCAGTGGAGAGCTGCGCGCAATTCAGGTCGGCGGGAGGGGCCTGTGGCGCATCGGCCTCCAGGATCTGGAAGACTACATCGCCGAAGCGTACCGGCGCACAGCCTCACACATTGCCGCTGGCGATCTCCCGGACGACGGGGAACAGGACAGCCAGTAGCCGTTTACTGGTGCAGCCTGATGATCAGGGTAGCGACCTGGGGTTCGTTCAGGTCCGGGCTGGTTACGTTCAGGAGGTAGGCGTACTCGCCGTCGGTTCCTTCCGAGTCGCAGACAGTCGTGGGGCCGATGGCGTTCGACCGCCGCTGGCAGATCTGGCTCTTCTTCATCTCAAAGCCAACCTTGGAGACAACCGCCGCGACTTCTGCGGCGCTAGCAGGGCGCGCACACATGGTCTTTACGCTTTCCTGCACCTCCAGGCGCGGGTAAGACGATGCTCGCGCGCAGGCTTCCGGGCATCATGCCGTCCCTCACGGAGCAGGAGGCACTAGAGGTCGCGTCGGTGCGATCACTCAGCGGAGAGCCCGTCGCAGCGCTCGATGTGCTCCCGCCGATCGAGGCGCCGCATCACAGCGCGTCTGTCGCATCGCTGGTCGGAGGGGGCTCGCGCACGGCGCGACCGGGAGCGATCGCACGTGCCCACCGCGGTGTGCTGTTCCTGGACGAGGCTGCCGAGTTCTCCCGGGTCGCACTCGATGCGCTCCGACAGCCGCTCGAATCCGGGGCGATCGAGGTGCATCGGGCGGGATTCACCGCCACGTTTCCCGCGAGATTCCAGCTGCTGCTCGCGATGAATCCCTGTCCGTGCGGGAACCACGGTGTCCGCGGCGCGGAGTGCGTCTGCCCACCCATGTCGATCAGGCGATACTCCACGCGCTTGTCCGGACCGCTTCGCGACCGTCTCGACATCGATCTGCAGGTGAGTCGTGTCGCGGCATCGCGAGCGATGGGCGATCATTCTCCATCGATGACGACGGCGCAGGCTCGAGAACGCGTCGCTGCGGCCCGAGAGCGAGCTGCCCGTCGGTGGATGAGTATGCGGTGGCGACGCAATGCAGAAGCGCCGGGGACCAGTCTGCGTCAGGGGGAACTCCGACTGGCTCCTGCGGTGCGCGCTCCACTCGATCGAGCCCTCGAGCGCGGCGCCCTCACGCTCCGTGGATACGATCGCGTTCTGCGTGTGGCTTGGACGATGGCAGATCTGGCGGAGCTCGATCGTCCCGGGATCGACGAGGTCGGACGGGCGCTGCATCTCCGAAGGGGGCTCCCGCGATGATGGATGTCCTCCTCGCTGATTCCGAGATCCTCGCCCTCGCCCGCACCCTCCATCCCGGTGATGAGCTGGCCGATTGCGTCGCGCGTGTCGCCTGGTCTGTGATCGCCGAGCCCGGCGATGCGGTGGCCGGATCGTTGATCGAATCGCTCGGTGCAGCGGATGCGCTTTCTCTCGCTGTGGGAGATTCGTCGTCGCTTCTCCCTCCGGGCGGTGCCAGCGCTACGGCGACGCGCGCACTGGTCGACGGTCGAGCCCGCTGGCGCCCACGCGCCGATCCTCGGGCGGTCATGGCCGCGCTGCGCGGAGGTGTCGCCGTGCGAACGCAGCTCGTGATCCCGGGAGATGCCGCATGGCCCCGCGGTCTCACGGATCTCGGCCCCCACGCCCCGAGCGTGCTGTGGGTGCGCGGCCGCGTGGAGTTGCTCAGCCGCGAGCCCCGAGTCTCGATCGTCGGGGCTCGAGCCTGCAGCGGGTACGGCGAGCACGTGGCGACCGAACTGGCGGGTGACCTCGCGGCCACCGGCGCCGTGATCGTCTCCGGTGGTGCGTACGGGATCGATGGGGCCGCGCATCGTGCCGCACTCGGCGTTCAGGGCGCCACGATCGCGATCCTCGCCGGCGGCGTGGACCGCGCATATCCTGCCGGCCATCAGAGTCTCCTGCGTCAGATCGCGGAACGAGGGGCTCTCGTGAGTGAGCCGCCGTGTGGGACGGCGCCCACCAAGTGGCGATTCCTCGCTCGAAACCGTTTGATCGCGGCGCTCGGCCATGCGACGGTCGTCGTCGAGGCGGGGTGGAGAAGTGGATCGCTGAACACCGCGGGCCACGCGGCCTCGCTCGGTCGCCCACTCGGCGCCGTGCCCGGTGCAGTGACGTCTGCGTCGTCGGCGGGGTGTCATCGTCTGCTCCGCGAGTACGACGCACACTGTGTGACCTCCGCGCAGGAGGTGAGGGAGTTGTACGGCGCGATCGACGAAAGAGTCGAGGAAGACGGTCAGAGCGGGACTCGAGCCACAGCCGCGTGCTCGATGCGTTGGGTACCCGGACGCGTCTGTCCATAGAAGAGGTGGCGCGTCGCTCCGGCCTGTCTCCTGATCGGGTTCGGGCCGTACTCGGGCTCCTTCATCTCGAGGGCGACGTCGCGCACGACGACGGAGGGTGGCATCGTCAGCGCCCGGCGAGAGCATCGACTTCCCGTGCACGATGAACGGCGAGGCTGCCGCGGACAGAGCATGCGCGGGGCAAGCTGGACTCATGGATCTCGCTGCCGCGACGGAGGCGTTCGCCGAACACCTGGAGAAGGTGCGCCGGCTGTCCGCCGCGACCGTCAAGGCCTATCGCTCAGACCTGCGAGACCTCGACGCCGCGGCGGGTGGTGTTCCCCTCGAGTCGGTCGACCTCGAGGTGCTTCGGGACTGGCTGTGGCGCGCCACTCAGCGTGGCGACGCCAGATCGACCCTCGCGCGCCGCGCCGCCACGGCCCGCTCATTCTTCAATTGGGCTCAGGAGCAGGCGCTCATCACGCATGATCCGAGCCTGCGCCTGGTCGCCCCGAAGAGGGGGAGGACGTTGCCGACGGTCGCCTCGCGGGACGCGATGTCGACACTTCTGGATTCTCACCGCGACGCCGCCGAAGAGGGCGACCCGATCGCGTTGAGAGACCACGCCATCCTCGAGCTGCTGTACGGCTCCGGTATCCGTGTCTCCGAGCTCTGCGGACTGGACATCGACGATCTCGATCTCGACCGCGGTACGGCGCGAGTGCTCGGCAAGGGCGCGAAGGAACGCATCGTGCCCTACGGCACTCCGGCGCGCGACGCATTGTCGGCGTACCTGAGGCGCGGTAGGCCGGTACTCGTCGCGCGCGCCCGAACCTTCACCCCTGCCGTGATCCTGGGCAGCCGCGGTGGCAGGGTAGGGCCGCGGACCGTGTACGAACTCGTCGCGCGGGTTCTCGCGCCGATCGTGGGTGCCGAGACGATCGGTCCTCACGCTCTGCGGCACACCGCGGCAACTCATCTGCTCGACGGGGGAGCCGATCTGAGGGCGGTCCAGGAGATCCTCGGACACGCCAGCCTCGGTACGACGCAGATATACACCCACGTCTCCACCGAGCGTCTGACGGCGACCTATCGACTGGCCCATCCGCGCGCATGATCTCTCGCTAAGCCCCCGTCGCTCAGCGTGCTTCGCAGCAGGGGAGCAGGACGGCTCTCGGAACGTCGTCGAAGAGCAGCAGGGGATTGATGTAGTCGCCGTCCAGCCGCACGCCGAGGTGGAGGGAACCCGCGGCGGTGTGCCCGCCGATATCCAAAACTCCGAGCGCCTGCCCGGCCGTGACGACATCACCCGCGACGAGCGTCGACCGAACGGGTTCGAGAGTCGTCACGAGGCCGCCGGTGTGCTCGATGGTGAGGAGCGGCCGATCCACCACGGTGCCGCGGAAGGCGACCACACCGTCCGCGGGGGCGGACACCTCTGCGCCGACCACGGCGGCCAGATCGACGCCGCGATGGCCGGCACCGTACTCGTGCGCGGGCGCGCGAAACGGAGCCGCGACAGCGCGAGGCCCGGCCACCGGCCAGCTCCAGCGAGGCCATTCGGTTGTCGAGGGAGCTTCCGCCGCCGCCACGGGAGCCGGCGCGGTGAGAGCGAGCAGCAGAGCGACAACGAGAAGGGAAAGGGCTCGGGGGACTGTGCGCATGGTGCGAGTCTGGTCGGATGCACTCCGTCGCGGGCACCGGAATGGTCGGCCGCCGCGGGACACCGGAACAAGACCGGCGTGCGGCGTGACGTGCAGGGTGAGTGCCCGCGCGATCCTGTATGCTGGGGGAGCACCTCGAAATCGAGGTGACTACGCGTGCCCAAAGCGATTCACTTCGCGGCATCCACTCCCACAGGTCCTTCTCCTCGATAAGGCGGGCGTGGGCCGGGCACCAGGAAGTCCGATCATCCGATCGGCTTGCAACCTCAACGGCGCAGAACCGCGCCAGAACCAGGAGACGACCATGGCTGTGGTCACCATCCGCCAGCTGCTCGACAGCGGCGTGCACTTCGGACACCAGACCCGTCGGTGGAACCCGAAGGTCAAGCGCTTCATCCTCACCGAGCGCAGCGGTATCCACATCATCGACCTGCAGCAGTCGCTGGGTTACATCGACAAGGCCTACGACTTCGTCAAGGAGACCGTCGCCCACGGTGGCACGATCCTCTTCGTCGGCACCAAGAAGCAGGCGCAGGAGATCCTCGCCGAGCAGGCGACCCGTGTGGGTCAGCCCTTCGTCAACCAGCGCTGGCTCGGTGGACTCCTCACCAACTTCCAGACGATCTCCAAGCGTCTCGCTCGTATGAAGGAGCTCGAGGAGCTCGACTACGAGGTCCCCGCGAACAGCGGCTTCACCAAGAAGGAGCTCCTGCTCAAGAAGCGCGAGCTCGACAAGCTGCACAAGTCGCTGGGCGGTATCCGCAACCTCACCAAGACGCCCTCGGCCATCTGGGTCGTCGACGCCAAGCGTGAGCACCTCGCGATCGATGAGGCCAAGAAGCTCGGCATCCCCGTGATCGGCATCCTCGACACGAACGCCGACCCGGATGACTTCCAGTACCCGATCCCCGGCAACGACGACGCGATCCGCTCCGTCTCGCTGCTGACGCGCATCATCGCCGACGCCGCTGCCGAGGGCCTGCAGCAGAAGCACAACCCGGAGACCGGCGACGCCGAGCCGCTGGCCGACTGGGAGAAGGAGCTCCTCGAGACTCCCGCACAGGAGGTTCAGGAGTCCGCTGACGCCGCCGAGGTCGTCACGGCAGACGACGCCGCTGCCGTCGTCGAGACGCCCGCCGCCGACGAGACCGCTGCCGACGAGGCCGGTGCTGAGGCGCACGACGAGGCGATCGCCGCCGCTTCCGGTGAGGAGACCGCTGAGGTCGCCGCCGCCGAGGCTGCTGACGCCAAGTAATCCCTCGTACACACACCTAACGAAGCAAGGAGCCACCACACATGGCCAACTTCACCATCGCTGACCTCAAGGCGCTGCGTGAGCAGCTCGGCACCGGAATGGTCGACACCAAGAAGGCGCTCGAGGAGGCTGACGGAGACGTCGCGAAGGCCACCGAGATCCTGCGTCTCAAGGGGGCGAAGGGCAACGCGAAGCGCGCTGACCGTTCCACGAGCGAGGGACTGATCGTCGCTCGCGAGCAGGACGGCGCCGTGACGCTCATCGAGCTCGCCTGCGAGACCGACTTCGTCGCGAAGAACGAGCGCTTCATCGCGCTGGCCGACAAGGTCGCCGACGCTGCAGCAGCGGTCAAGGCCGACTCGGTCGACGCCGCCCTCGCCGCCTCTGCCGGCGACAAGAGCGTCGAGCAGGTCATCTCCGAAGAAGCCGCGATCATCGGCGAGAAGGTCGAGCTGCGCCGCGTGCGCACGATCACCGGCGACAAGGTCGAGGTCTACCTGCACCGCACGAGCAAGGACCTTCCGCCGCAGATCGGCGTCGTCGTCGCCTACTCGGGTGACGATGCCGAGACCGCGCGCAGCATTGCGCAGCACATCTCGTTCGCCAACCCGTCCTACCTGTCGCGTGAAGACGTGCCGGCTGACGCGGTCGAGAAGGAGCGCGAGATCGTCACTGAGATCTCCCGCAACGAGGGCAAGCCGGAAGCGGCTCTCCCGAAGATCGTCGAAGGCCGCGTCTCTGCGTTCATCAAGCAGGTCGCCCTGCTCGAGCAGGACTATGCCAAGGACAACAAGCTGTCGGTCGCCCAGGTGGCGAAGGACGCCGGTATCACCGTGACGGACTTCGCGCGCTTCAAGGTCGGCGCGTAGCACCGTCGAAGGGGTTCGGATCGCCAAGATCCGAACCCCTTCTTCATGCCCACGAGGCACTATCTTGAATCGGGACGAGAGGACACCCACCCATGACTGAACGCACCGGACGCCGACGCGTCCTTCTCAAGCTCTCCGGAGAGGCATTCGGAGCGGGACAGCTGGGTGTCAGCCCCGACGTGGTCTCGCAGATCGCCCGTGACATCGCCGCTGCGGTGGACCGTGTCGAGGTCGCGATCGTCGTCGGCGGGGGCAACTTCTTCCGCGGCGCAGAACTGAGCCAGCGAGGCATGGACCGCGGTCGCGCCGACTACATGGGCATGCTCGGCACGGTCATGAACGCGCTCGCCCTGCAGGACTTCCTCGAGCAGGCCGGGGCCGCCACCCGCGTGCAGTCCGCCATCTCGATGACCCAGGTCGCCGAGCCGTACATTCCGCGCCGGGCTGAGCGTCATCTCGAGAAGGGGCGGGTCGTCATCTTCGGTGCCGGGGCCGGCCTCCCGTACTTCTCCACTGACACCGTCGCGGCACAGCGTGCGCTCGAGATCGGCGCGGACGAGGTCCTCGTCGCCAAGAACGGCGTCGACGCCATCTACACCGCCGACCCCAACAAGCATGCCGACGCGGAGCGCATCGAGCGCGTCACCTATCGAGATGCGCTCCAGCGTGGTCTCAAGGTCGTCGACTCGACCGCCTTCAGCCTGTGCATGGACAACAGTATGGACATGCGCGTGTTCGGCATGGAGCCCGCCGGGAACGTGACCCGTGCGCTCCTCGGCGAGCCGATCGGAACCCTCGTCACCGCCTGAGTGTGTGACACGGCGGAGACGACTTCGCCCGATAGAATTTGCAGAACACCCCGACGATAGGAGTCACCGTGATCGCGGACGTCCTCGCTGAAACCACCACTCGCATGAACCGGGCGGTCGAAGCTGCCAAGGAGGACTTCTCCACGGTGCGCACCGGTCGTGCGAACCCGCAGATGTTCCAGAAGGTCCTCGTGGACTACTACGGCACTCCCACGCCGATCGCCCAGCTCGCCTCCCTGGCGAACCAGGAAGCTCGCACGCTCATCATCACGCCGTACGACAAGTCGGCGCTGAAGGCGATCGAACAGGCGATCCGTGACATGCCCAACCTCGGAGCCAACCCGACGAACGACGGCAACCTCGTTCGCGTGACGATGCCGGAGCTCACGGCCGAGCGCCGCAAGGAGTACGTCAAGCTCGTCAAGACCAAGGCCGAGGACGCGAAGGTCCACGTCCGTGGTATCCGTCGCAAGGCCAAGGACGAGCTCGATGCCCTCAAGAGCGAGCTCGGTGAGGACGAGATCGCGCGCGGAGAGAAGGAGCTCGACGTCCTGACACGTCAGCACGTCGAGCTCATCGATGACGCGCTGAAGCGCAAAGAGGCAGAACTCCTCGAGGTGTAGTCGGGATGTCTGACGAAACGCGAGATGCCGACGACGATGGGCCGTTCACGCGTCACGGCGGGAACGGGAAGACCCCATCCGACGGCGTCCCGCTCGTTGACGCCGCGTTCCCGTCTTTCGACGCGGCTGCCGTCCCTCCGCGCCCACCGCTTCCCGCAGCTTCGGAGCGCATGCCCTCGGGCGGCGTCGGTCCCCTGGACACGGCGGATCACAACGCTATCCGGGAACAGTGGCGCGCAGCACGGGATGAACTCGGCAGCCATGTCTCCCATGCACGCGACCAGCTCGACCAGGCGAACGAACGTATCAAGGAGCGCACGGGCCGCGATCTCGTCCTCGCCATTCTGATCGGTCTCGCCTTCGGCGCTGCGCTCCTGGGATCGTTGCTCTTCCTCAAGGTGCTCTTCGTCCCGTTCGCTCTCGCGGCCGCCTTGCTCGGTGTCTACGAGCTCTCCCGAGCGCTGCGGAGCTCGGGTCGCCGCGTCGACGTGGTCCCTCAGCTGATCGCCGCCGCGTTCCTCGTGCTCTCTGCGTACTTCGCCGAGCCCTGGTTGTGCTGGGTGATGCTCTTCGTGTCCGTCGCGTTCGTCATCGTGTGGCGGCTCATCGCGCAGATGGTGGAGAAGGACGGCCGCACCTACGGGGACGTCCTCGCCGACGCCGTGACGAGCGGGTTCGTGCAGGTCTACGTCCCCTTCCTCGCGGGGATCGCGCTCATCCTCCTCAAGCAGGAGGGCGGTCAATGGTGGGTCCTCAGCTTCATCGCGATCGCCGTAGCGGCCGACACGGGCGCGTACGCCGCCGGTCTCGCCTTCGGCCGTCACCCGATGGCTCCGAAGATCAGCCCGAAGAAGACCTGGGAGGGCTTCGGCGGCGCCGTCATCGCCTCGCTCGCTGCGGGGGTGCTGCTCGCGATCTTCCTCCTGGAGCTGCCGTGGTGGTGCGGCGTGATCTTCGGCGCGTCGATCCTGCTCTCCGCGACGCTGGGGGACCTCGGTGAATCGATGCTCAAGCGCGACCTCGGCATCAAGGACATGAGTTCCTGGCTCCCCGGTCACGGAGGGCTGCTCGATCGACTCGACAGCATTCTGCCCTCGACGATCCCTGCGCTCTGTCTCTACTTCCTCTTCTCTCCTTGGGTGGTTCTGTGATGAACGAAGATCAGCTCGACGAACAGGCGGAATCGACGCCGCCGGCATTCGCACTCACCTCCGGTCGGGTGCGTGGCTATCACCGGGCAGCCGTCGACACGTTCCTCGCATCTGCCCGCCGCGCGTTCGAGGCGGGCGGCGATGAACTCAGCGCGGACGATGTGCGGACGGCCTCCTTCCCGCTGGTGAAGAACGGATACGTCGTCGCGGATGTCGACGCGGCGCTCGGCCGTGTCGAAGACGCCTTCGCCGCTCGAGAACGCGAACGCGCGGTGCGATCCGCGGGAGCAGGTGCCTGGGTGGAGCAGGCCAGAGCAGACGCGCAGGTGATCCTGGATCACCTGGCGCGACCACGGCGCCACCGCTTCGCCCGTACCGGAGTGCTCACCTTCGGGTACCGTCTCGATGAGGTCGATCATGTGTCGACGCGTATCGTGCGGTATCTCCGCGACGGCGAAGCGCTGACTGCCGAGCAGTTGCGCTCGGCGGCGTTCCGGATGCAGCGTGGGGGATACCGCGAGGAGCAGGTGGATGCCCTTCTGGACGCCACGATCGACGTGATTCTCGCCGTTCGCTGAGGTTCCTGATGGTCGATCCAGGCACTCTTGCGTAGACTGTCCCTCATCGTGAACTCCCGAAACGACATGAATCTCGAAAGAAACGACCTCTCGCCGGTGCCCGCGGTGAAGGCTCGTTCGGCGCGCACGGGCACACGACGCTGGTCTCGCAGCCGTGGTGTCGTCGGGGTCTTCAGTTCCCTCGCCGTCGTGGGTTTCGCCGGTGCATTGGTCGCACCGACCGGGGTGGCATTGGCCGCACCCGCCCCTGAGGAGTCGCCGGACTCCGCCTATTCGCTTGCGCTCGCGGACACTCAGAACCTCACCGTCACCGTCGAAGGTGCCGAGATCGCACCCGTCGTGCGCGGAGGGTTCGAGGTCTATGTGAAGCCGAAGCCGGCTCCGGTCCCGACCGTGGCTGCGGCACCCCGTGGGGGATCCTCCGGAAAGCCTTCCGGAGGTAGCCTTCCTCCGTACACGGGAGGCGGTGCTCCTGCAGAGTGGATGGCGGCAGCCGGCATCGCGCAGAGCGACTGGCAGTACGTCGACTACGTTGTGTCCCGCGAGAGCGGTTGGAACCCGAACGCCACGAACAAGTCCTCCGGTGCCTGCGGTCTGGTGCAGGCGCTGCCATGCAGCAAGGTGCCCGGCAACGGCTACAACCCGGTCGACAACCTTCGCTGGGCGACCGGATACGCCACCGGCCGCTACGGCAGCTGGGCCGGTGCGTACAACTTCTGGGTCAACAACCACTGGTGGTGAGCAGGCAGTATGCCCCGCTCTCGCAGACGTCCTTCGGAGCGCCCTGACCCCGAGGACTCCTTCGATCGCCTCCTCGCGGGCTGGAAGCGTACCGAGACCCGCCGCGGCGGTGAGTGGACCGTGCAACCGGTTTCCGGGGCGCAGGCGCAGAAGGACTATCTCTGCCCGGGCTGCGGTCGATCGATCGTCGCCGGAACCGCCCATCTCGTCGCCTGGCGCGCGGACGGCGTGCTCGGCGACGCGGCTGACCTCGCCGCACGGCGACACTGGCACACACACTGTTGGAGGCTTGCATGAGCATCGAGATCCGAGGACCACTGGAGCTTCCGGCGCGACGCGAAGACATCGAGCTGAAGACCGCCGACGGTCTCACGTTGGTCGGAGAGCTCGCCGTGCCGGAGACCACGACTCCTGTCGCGACTCTCGTGACGCTTCATCCCCTGCCTACGGCCGGCGGGTTCATGGATTCGCACATCATCCGCAAAGCGGCTGCACGTCTGCCCGCTCTGGCGGATCTGGCCGTGCTGCGATTCAACACGAGGGGGACCGCATCACCTCGTGGGACCAGTGACGGATCCTTCGATGGCGGGGCGTCCGAACAGTTCGACGTCGCCGCGGCGATGGACTTCGTGCGTGAACGCGCTCTGCCTCGCCCCTGGCTGCTGGGATGGTCCTTCGGCACGGAACTCGCGTTGAAGTACGGTCGGGAGCACGACATCGAGGGGATCATCCTCCTTTCGCCGCCTTTGCACCGCGCGACACCGGAAGAGGTCGCCGCGTGGGCGACGGTCGACCGCCCCGTGGTCGTCCTGGTACCGGAGCTGGATGACTACCTGCGCCCCGCCGAGGCCCGCGAGAGGTTCGCTGCGATCCCGCACGCACAACTGATCGCGGTGGACGGGGGGAAGCACCTCTGGGTGGGCGAGACCCAGACGCGACGCGTGCTGACGGAGATCGTGGCCGCGGTAAATCCTGCGGCACTGCCTCTCGCGACGCACTGGCCGACCGACGACTGACGCGCAGCGGGTTCAGAGCTCGTTCATCCGCGGGATGAGCACCTGCCGGTAGATGATCAGGATGCTCGCGGCGACCGGGATGGCGATCAGCGCGCCCAGCAGACCGAGAAGGCTTCCTCCGGCGAGTGCCGCGACCACGACGACCGCCCCCGGTACCGAGACCGCACGACTCATGATGCGCGGCGAGATGATGTAGGCCTCGATCTGCATGTAGATCAGGTAGTAGATCGCAGCGGCGATCGCGGTCGCCGGAGAGCCCAGGCCGGGGATGAGACACACCAGCACGATGATCGTGGAGCCGGTCAGGGTGCCGACGAGCGGGATCAGGGAGAAGAAGAACGCGATCACCGCGAGGACGGCGGGGAACGGTGCTTGGATGATCGACAGGAAGATCGCGCTGAGCACGCCGTTGATGACACCCTGCGTCACCTGCCCCATGACGTAATAGCCGACCGAATCCGTGATTTGTTCGGACAGGTCGATGAACCTGTCACGTTTCGACGCCGGAGCCAGCTGGTAGACCGCCCGCTTGAGGGACGGCGTGGAAGCCGTGAGATAGATCGTCAGGATGAGGACGATGAACGCACCGAACAGGCCGCTGAGCACGGCGCCACTCGCCACGAGGAACCCTTGGCCGATGGAGCCGCCGATCTCGGTCAGGTTCGTGGTGAGCCAGTCCTCGACGTAGGTGAAGACATCATCGACCCTCAGGTTGGGGAACGCGTCCGTCATCCACTGCTTGAGGTCGTCGATCGCGGTACCGCGTTGCACGATCGCCGTGATCTGGGCGATCAGCTGGGAGATCTGGTCGACCAGCACGGGAAGGACGATGAGCACGATGCCGACGAAGATGCCGAGCACCGCGAGGATCGTGACGATGACAGCGAGCCATCGGGGGAGACGCCGGCGCTCCAGGAAGGAGACGAGCGGATCGAGTCCGAGACTGAGGAAGAGAGCCGTGCCGAGATAGAGCAGAACCGTGGAGAGGTTCTGCACGCTGTTGATCAGCAGGATGCCCAATCCCACGCCGAGCGTCGCCACCAGGGCGGTGCGGAAGGGATTGTGGATCTTCATTCGGAGGCTCCTCGAGGACGGATGCAGCAAGGCTATCCAGAGCGTCCGGCTCGGCACCGACGACGTGCCGGTCCGGCCCGCACTGAACCTGCTCGTGGGCAACACACAGCTGATTTCGCTAGTCTGAAATGTCGAGTGTTGCGTCGCTGGCAAGTGCCGGCGATGCGTGAGGAGACTATTCGTGCGTTTCGTATGGGCCGTGGTGGCCTTCGTGCTGGCTGCCGTGCTGATCGGCGCGGGGATTGCTCAGCGCACCATCTTCATGGGGCCGGACACTCAGCAGACCCAGGTCGAGATCGATGAACCGGCACCCTTCGTCCTCATCGACGGCGACGTGCTTCGGGCGAATCCAGGCGCGCAGACGCTGATCGTCCGGGGAGAGGGCGAGATCTTCGGCAGCTATGGTCGCACCGCCGACATGGAGGCCTGGCTCGCCGACTCCGACTACAACCAGGTCACGCTGAAGAAGAACGGCGATCTGGCGGTCGAGCACGTCACGGCGCCCTCCGCTGACGGCGAGACCGATGCTCCGAGCGACGGCGCTGAGGGCGACTCCGCCGACGCGGAGTCCGCGGGGCGTGATCCGCGGGGATCCGATCTCTGGCTCGACTCGTTCGTCAAGGACAACCGTCTCACGGCCGAGAACATGCAGTTGCCCGAGGGCACGAGCATGCTCGTCGCCTACGACGGCACAGCCGATGCGCCGGATGACATCGTGGTCTCCTGGCCGCTGGACAACTCGACGCCGTGGGCGGGACCTCTCATGGTCGCCGGGGGAATCGTGCTGCTGCTCGGCCTCATCCTCTACGTGCTCGCGATCCGCCATCAGCGCCGCGGCCGCGGCCCCCGGCGCAAGGGCCCGGGTCCGCTCCCGGCGACCGAACCGATCGACGTCGCGGTTCTTCCGCCGTCTGAGCGCGCGGCGATCGAGGAGTCCGGCGCTCCGCGCAGCGAACCCTCCGCAGGAACGGCGGCGCCGGCCGACGGAGACGTCGAGGAGGCGGAGATCGTGGACGAGAGCAAGGACCCCGACGCGAAGACCTCCATGCGCGCAGCCACGCGGCCTCGCCGGCGTCGCATGCTCGCGCTTCCGGCTCTCGGGCTCACGGCGCTTCTTGCCGCCGGGTGCTCGTCGGACTCGTGGCCGCAGCTGGGCGACGCCTCGCCGAGCCCGTCTCCGAGTCCGACGGTGATCGCGCCGGAGAACCAGAAGCCCCCTGCGGTGACCGAAGCGCAGGCCAAGCGCATATTGAAGACGCTCGCCGGCACGGTGAGCGAAGCCGACGCAGCACTCGACCTCGACCTGCTCGCTACCCGCTTCGAGGGGCCCGCTCTCGCAGCGCGGACCACTGAGTATGCTCTGCGCTCGAAGCTCCCGGACACCGTTCCGCCCGCGGCGATCCCGACCGATCAGGTCGAGGTCGTGCTGCCGGAAGCGACCGATCAGTGGCCGCGCACAGTACTGATGCTGTCGAAGACCGGGGATGACACGGTGCCGCCGGTGGTCCTCACGATGACGCAGGCCGACCCCTGGTCGAACTACAAGGTCTCGAACATCGCCGAGATGTCTGCTGACGCCGTCTTTCCCGAGGTCGCCGCATCCTGGCTCGGGACATCGCTCGTTCCCTCCGATTCCGCGTTCCTGACGATCCCGCCTGCGAACCTCGCCTCGACCTTCGCCGATGTGGTGGACCAGGGGGAGCAGAGCGAGTTCTACGACATGTTCGACGATCTGGCGTTGACCTACGCCAAGTCGATCACCGACAGCCGTCAGGCCGTGATCCAGGCTCTCGCCGACAAGGGCGCCGCCGACACGTCGAAGGCCGCCTTCGACATGGCTCCGACGACGGATGCCCCCATCTCGATGACGACTTTGGACAGCGGCGCGATCGTCGCCGTCACCCTCACCGATACCGAGACGGTGACGCCGACGGGAGACGACGTCTCCATCCGTTTCGGCGACAATGCACAAGCCAAGGCCCTCACCGACGCGACCGAGTCCGCGAAGGGCGTCGAGACGACCTACGAGTTCCAGCTGTTCTTCTCGGTCCCGGCAAAGGGCTCGACGGAGCAGATCCGGCTCCTGGCAGCCCACCAGGACCTCCTGTCCGTGAAGGTGATCAAATGAGTGAGATCTCTCCTGCCGCCCTGCGCGGTGCCGTCGACCTGTCGAGTCTCCGCAACCGGCCCGCATCTCCCGCAGAGGGCGCCCCCGCCCAGGGACTGCCCGATGTCGTCGTGGATGCGACCGACGAGACGTTCGGGCAGATCCTCGAGCTCTCGCGCACCGTTCCCGTCGTCGTCGACCTCTGGGCGGAGTGGTGCGGCCCCTGCAAGCAGCTGAGCCCGATCATCGAGAAGGTGACGCGCGAGCTCGGCGGACGCGTGCTGCTCGCCAAGGTCGATGTGGATGCGAATCCGCAGCTCGCGCAGAGCTTCCGTGCCCAGTCCATCCCGATGGTGGTGGCCCTGATCGCCGGTCAGCCGGTGCCGATGTTCACCGGGGCCGTGCCGGAGCAGCAGGTTCGCGACGTCTTCGCGCAGCTGCTGCAGGTGGCGGCGCAGAACGGTGTCACCGGATCGCTCTCGGTCGGCGAGGAGGGCGCGGACCCGGAACCTCCCGTGGAGCCGGAGCTCCCCCCGCTGCACGCTGAGGCGTTCGCGGCGATCGAGGTCGGCGACTACGCGGCCGCGATCACGGCGTACGAGAAGGCGCTCGCGGAGAACCCGCGGGACGCGGACGCGCTCGCTGGTCTCGGCCAGGTGCGGCTGCTCGACCGCGTTCAGGGCCTCGATCTGCAGGCGGCACGGGCCGCAGCGGCCGACGGCCCGCTCGACGTCCAGGCGCAGTTCGATGTGGCCGACCTCGACCTCGCCGGCGGGCATGTCGATGACGCCTTCGGTCGCCTGCTCGATCTGTTCGCGCAGCTCCCGTCCGACCAGCGCACGCCCGTTCGTGAGCGCCTGGTCGAGCTCTTCGGGCTCATCGGTGCGGAGGATCCGCGGGTCGTGTCGGCGCGCAACCGGCTTTCGTCGCTGCTGTTCTAGGGAGGTACGCGCCGAGTCGCCGGCGCGCTCAGCCGTGGTTGACCGTTGGCACGTGAGGGTCGGACTGGTAGCGCAGCCACAGCGTCGAGAGCGCGGGCAACGTCAGGGTCGCGAGCGGTGCTCCTGTTTCTGAGGGTTTCGCATAGACCAACCCGAGGTTGCCCGATCCTCGACCCCCGTAGTCCGCCGCGTCCGTGTTGAGCACTTCCTGCCACACTCCTTCTCGAGGAAGGGTGAGCTGATACCCGGTGCGTTCCACCCCGGCGAAGTTGCTCACGACGACCAGGCGTCCGCCGTGCGCGTCACGCCGCTCGAACGCGATCACCGTAGATTCCCAACTCGGTGCACCGAGGCGGCTGAACGACGAACCGTCGTTGTCGCGTTCCCAGAGAGGGGCCTGCGCCCGGTAGGTACGGTTCATCTCGCCGATGAAGTCCTGCAGCTGGGCATGTGAGGGCTGCTCGAGGAGCCACCAATCCAGCTCGCGCCCTTCCGACCACTCCGCCAGCTGGCCGAACTCCTGCCCCATGAACAGCAGCTTCTTGCCGGGGTGCCCCCACATGTAGGCGAGGTACGCACGCACGTTCGCCAGCTTGTGCCAATGGTCTCCCGGCATCTTTGCGACCAGGCTGCCCTTGCCGTGGACGACTTCGTCGTGGCTGATGGGAAGCAGATAGTTCTCACCGAAGGCGTAGACGAAGGAGAAGGTCATCTCGCCCTCGTGATGCCCGCGGTACATCGGGTCGCGGGAGATGTACTGCAGGGAGTCGTTCATCCAGCCCATGTTCCACTTGAACCCGAAACCCAGGCCTGCGTGGTCGGTGGGAGCGGTGACGCCGGGGAAGCTGGTGGACTCCTCCGCGATCATCAGGATCCCCGGGTGCAGCCGGTAGGCGGTGGCATTCACCTCCTGCAGGAAACGGATCGCCTCGAGGTTCTCGCGCCCGCCATGGATGTTCGGCTCCCATTCGCCCGGTTGACGGGAGTAGTCGAGGTAGAGCATCGAGGCGACGGCGTCGACACGGAGCCCATCGACATGGAACTCCTGGAGCCAGTACAGGGCGTTGGCGACCAGGAATCCGCGGACCTCCGGGCGGCCGTAATCGAAGATGAGTGTTCCCCAGTCCTGATGCTCTCCGCGTCGTGGGTCCGGGTGCTCGTAGAGAGGCTGACCGTCGAAGCGTGCGAGTGCGAAGGCATCCTTGGGGAAGTGGCCCGGAACCCAGTCCATGATCACGCCGATGCCGGCCTGGTGGAGACGGTCGATGAGATAGCGCAGGTCGTCGGGCGTGCCGAACCTGCTCGTGGGGGCGTAGTATCCGCTGACCTGATAGCCCCACGATCCACCGAACGGATGCTCGGCCAGCGGCATGAACTCGACGTGGGAGAAGCCCGATTCCGTCACATGCTGGATCAGCGGGTCGGCGATCTCGCGGTATCCGAGGCCCGCCCGCCATGAGCCGACGTGGACCTCGTAGATCGACAACGGCTGCGCCACGGCGTGGGTGGCCGCCCGGCGCGTCATCCACGCGCCATCCGACCAGCTGTGCGTCGATGCCGTCACGATCGATGCCGTGTCGGGCGGAACCTCGGCAGCGAGCGCCATCGGGTCGGCCTTGAGGATCCACGCCCCCTCGCGGGTGCGGATCTGGTACTTGTATCTGGTGCCGATCGGAAGCCCCGGAACGAAGAGCTCCCAGACGCCGCTGACGCCCATCGAGCGCATGGCGTGGGCTTCGCCGTTCCAGTCGTTGTGATCGCCGACCACCCGCACGGCAGTGGCGTTGGGCGCCCAGACCGCGAACGAGACGCCGATCTCTCCGTCGAACGTGCGCACATGAGCACCCAACGCCTCCCAGAGGCGTTCGTGACGCCCCTCGGCGATCAGGTGCAGGTCGAGGTCGCCGAGCGTCGGCGGATGCCGATACGGGTCTCCCGACACTGTCTCATCGTGATCTGCGTACCTCGTGGCGATGCGATAAGGGACCGGGGGACCGCTGTGCTGGCCCTCCCAGATGCCGTGGGCGACGTGGGCGAGCTCCCGTCTGCTGCCGTCGTCGAAGACGGCTGCGACTGCTTCTGCGAGCGGGCGTCTGGCACGGATCACGGTGACGGTGCGGTCGGCCGCATCCTTGTGGGCATGCGCTCCGAGAACGGAGTGAGGATCGTGGTACGTGGCTGATGAGACCGCCTCCCATTCGGTGGATGCGGCGACGTCTTCCGTGTAGCTCATGATCGCTCCCTCACCTTCAGGATGTGCACCGGCTCGGCGAAGGCGTCGAGTCGCACGTAGTTGTGATCGGTCCAGGTCCAGACGGCTCCCGTGAGGAGGTCCTCCACCTCGAAGGCCTCGCCCGGGAGGATGCCCCACTGGGTCGTGTCGAGGTGCACGGTGGTCTCCCGCACCGAGTGCGGGTCGACGTTGGCGACGACGATGACGGTGTCTCCGCGACCGGTGCCGGTGAACGGCGCCGCCAGATGCTTGCTGTAGACGAGCACCGCGTCGTCGTCGCTCCAGTGCGCGCGGAAGTTGCGGAGCTGCTGCAACGCGGGATGAGCGCCCCGGATCTCGTTGAGTCGGCGCAGCAGGGGGGCGAGCGATTCGCCGCGAGCCTCGGCGCCGACCCAGTCTCGGAACTTGTACTCGTACTTCTCGTTGTCGATGTTCTCTTCGGACCCGGGACGGGCGACGTTCTCGAAGAGTTCGTAGCCCGCGTAAACGCCCCATACGGGACCTGCCGTCGCGGCGATGCAGGCGCGGATCCTGTAGGCCGCCCTGCCACCGAACTGCAGGTACTCGGTGAGGATGTCGTGGGTGTTCACGAAGAGGTTGGGCCTCATGTAGTCGGAGGTCTCGTGGGATACCGAGCCGAGGAACTCCTCGAGCTCGGCCTTCGTGTTGCGCCAGGTGAAGTAGCTGTAGCTCTGCTGGAAACCGACCGCGGCGAGCGCGCGCATGACGGCCGGTCGGGTGAACGCCTCTGCGAGGAAGATCACGTCGGGGTCGACGGCGTTCACCTCTGCGATGAGCCATTCCCAGAACTGGAGCGGTTTCGTGTGCGGGTTGTCGACGCGGAAGATCTTCACGCCCTGCGCCACCCAGTGCTGCACGACCCGCAGCATCTCGGCGTAGATGCCGTCCGGATCGTTGTCGAAGTTCAGAGGGTAGATGTCCTGGTACTTCTTCGGCGGGTTCTCGGCGTAGGCGATCGTGCCGTCCGGGAGGGTCGTGAACCATTCCGGATGCTCG
This sequence comes from Microbacterium sp. STF-2, assembly GCF_034650155.1. Lineage (NCBI taxonomy): Bacteria > Bacillati > Actinomycetota > Actinomycetes > Micrococcales > Microbacteriaceae > Microbacterium > Microbacterium sp. STF-2. The sequence continues at coordinate 616,200 of NZ_JARKMW010000001.1, read as the reverse complement.
CGCACCCATGGATGGTCGGGCGAGGCCTGGAGTGCGAGGTCGAGCGCGACCTCGAGCCCTTCCCTCCGTGCCGCGCGCACGAACGCCCGGAAATCCTGCGGGGTGCCAAGTTCGGGATGGATCGCATCGTGCCCGCCTTCCGCGGCCCCGATCGCGTACGGCGAACCCGGGTCTCCGGCCTCGGCGGTGAGGGTGTTGTTGCGTCCCTTGCGATTGGTGGAACCGATCGGATGGATCGGCACCAGATACACCACGTCGAAACCCATCGCCGCGACGTCGGGCAGACGCCGCGTCGCGGTGCGGAACGTGCCGCTCTTGACGGTGCCGTCCTTCAGACGCCGCGCGCCTTCGGAGCGGGGGAAGAACTCGTACCAGGCGCCGACACCTGCCGCGCGCCGGTCGGCATGCAGCGTGTGTGTCGGCGTCGCGGAGCGCAGAGTCGTCACGGGACGGTCGCGGAAGATCTGAACCAATCCCGCATCCGTCGCCAGCGCCATGGTCGTCGCGGCATCGCCGTCCTGCAGGGATACCGCGTCTGCGCCGAGCCGTTTCCGCTGCGGTGCCGGGCGGTCCTTCTCCGCGGCGGCCCGCGCCAGCAGATCTGCCCCCAGCGCTGCCATCACCGGGACGTCGACCCCGGCGGCGACCTTGAGCTCCGCGGCGTGCGCCCAGGTCGCGAAGTCATCGGAGAAGGCCTCGAACCGGAAGAGCCATTCGCCCTGTTCGTCGAGCGCGATCGGCGTCGACCAGGTGTCGGTGCCGTCGTCGCGGGGAGAGAGGCGATGCAGGGTCTCTTCTCCGGAAGGGGACGTGAGCCGGACGTGCACGCCGATGACGTCGTGGCCCTCGCGGAACGCGACCACGCTGAAGGGCACCACTTCGCCGACGAAGGCCTTCGGCCTGAAGCCACCGGGTACCGATGGCGACGGGTCGAGCAGCGGGATGCGGGTCGTCCGAAGTGCACCGGGAGAATCCGCAACGCCCAGGGCGCGCGCCGGGATCTGAGCGGGGCTCCGAAGAGCCGAGGACCGAGTACCAGCACGTGCAGCCACCTCCCGAATGTACCGCGCGGACGTGGCCACGGGTAGCGCGCCGGAGGGTGCGTCGTCGGCCGGCTTCATTCGATGCGGAACAGCCTCATCGACGTGCCCGAGACCGGCAGCACATCGCCAGGCGCGAAGACCTCTTCGTCATCGGAAGGGCGCTCCTGAGCACTCGACCACAGCGAGACGAAGCGGGTCGCGTCTTCGATCTCGACGGGCAGGCGTACATCGATGGGCGACTCGGTACCGTGCACGATCAGCAGGATGCGGTTGTAGGCCTCGGTGTCGGGAGTGGAGGCGGCGACATACTGCAGCGTCCGGTTCCCTGGGTCGGCCCATTGGTCCTGCTCCATCGTCTCCCCGTTCTGGTCGTACCAGTCCATCACCGAGGCGTTGGGGATGTGCTCGCCGAGTCGCGCGTAGCGGCTCGGTCGCAAGGCGGGGTTCTCCTGGCGCAGCCGGATGAGCCGGGAGACGTGGGCGCGCAGATCGTCCTGCCAGGGCTCGAACTCCCAACCGAGCCAGGTCAGGACGGAGTCCTGGGCATAGGCGTTGTTGTTGCCTCGCTGGGTGCGACCGACCTCGTCGCCGGCGGTGAGCATGGGAATGCCCGCGGACAGCAGGAGCGTTCCGAGCAGGTTGCGCATGGCTTTGCGCCGCGAGGCGAGGATGGTCGGGTCGTCTGTCGGACCCTCGACTCCGTGGTTGAACGCGCGGTTCATGTCCGCACCGTCGCGATTCTGTTCGCCGTTGGCCTCATTGTGCTTGACGTCGTAGGAGACGAGGTCGTGCAGGGTGAAGCCGTCGTGCGCCGTGACGAAGTTCACGCTGGCGAGCGGACCGAGGTCCTCGCTGAAGGTGTTCGACGATCCGGCGAGACGGGTCGCGAATCCACCGATGCCCACCGGGGCAGATGCTCGCCGGGCGTAGTCGATGTCGCTCAGCCAGAAGTTGCGCACCCGATCGCGATAGCGGTCGTTCCACTCATGCCAGCCGGCCGGGAAGTTGCCCGTCTGCCAGCCGCCGAGACCGACGTCCCATGGCTCGGCGATGAGCTTGGTGTCGGCGAGGATCGGATCGTCCGCGATGGCGGTGAGAAGCGGATGCTCCGGGGTGTATGTGTGGGCGGCGTCGCGGGCGATGGCCGTGGCGAGGTCGAAGCGGAAGCCGTCGATCTGCATCTCCTGCGCCCAGTAGCGCAGGGAGTCCAGAACGAGTCGGGCACCGGCATCGGTTGCCGTGTTCAGGGTGTTGCCGCACCCGGTGGTGTCGACGTAGACGCCGGACTCATCCTGTCGGTAGTAGTTGGCGTTGTCGATGCCGCGCAGGCTCGAGCGCGGACCGCCGATGCCCTCTTCGGACGTGTGGTTGTACACGACGTCGAGGATGACCTCGAGTCCGGCCTCGTGCAGCAGCCGCACCATGCCCTTGAACTCGGCCAGCACTGCCTCCGGCCCCTCCTTGCGGGCCTCCTCGGTGGCGTAGGCGGTGTGCGGGGTGAAGAAGTTCAGCGTGTTGTAGCCCCAGTAGTTGGTGAGACCGCGCTCGAGGAGGCGAGGTTCCGGCACGAAGGCATGAACCGGGAGCAGCTCGATCGAGGTGATCCCCAGGGAGTGGAAGTAGGCGATCATCGCGGGGTGGGCGAGCCCGGCGTAGGTGCCGTGCAGTGCGGGAGGAACATCGGGATGACGCTTGGTGAGGCCCTTGAGATGCCCCTCGTAGATGACCGTGCGGTCCAACGGCACCCGAGGCTTCTGCGACTCGCCCCAATCGAAGCCGTCGACGATCACCACGGAGCGCCATTCCTCGTACCCGTCTCCCTGCGCGAGGCCGCGGGCGTAGGGGTCGAGGAGCAGCGTCTCCGGGTTGAACGTGTTCCCGGGGCCGTGCGGACCCCCGACACGGATGGCATACCGCACACCGGGTTGGAGCAGTTCGGTGGTGACCTCCCAGACGCCCCCGGCGAGTCGCTCGAGCGGCACTTCGTCCGTCGCCCAGTCGAGGTCGGTGGCGTCGAAGACGACCAACTCGATGGAGGAGGCGTTCTGCGACCAGACGCGCAGGGTACCGACGCCGTCGTGCAGACGAACGCCGAGGTTGTCGAGGGCAGGTCCGCCGGGCACGGTGAGGTCTCGGGACTCGGGCATGAGTACACACTAGGCGCGATGTGTTGCCGTCTCATGTCAGCGCGCACCCGGTACCTGGAGGCAGCACCCTTCCGCCCTCGTTTCGGGAGAGAATCGAAGGATGCGGCACTATCTGGACCACGCGGCGACCACGCCACTGCGCCCCGAAGCACGGGAGGCCTGGCTCGCCGCTTCCCAGATGGTCGGCAATGCGTCGTCGACGCACGGGGCGGGTCAGGATGCGCGTCGGCTGCTCGAGGAGTCGCGCGAACGGGTCGCCGCGGTGCTGGAGGCCGACCCGATCGAGATCGTGTTCACCTCCGGGGGCACGGAGTCCATCAACCTCGCTCTTCAGGGGTTGTGGCACGGCCGCGCGGGCGGAACGTCGGCGATCGTGATGCCCGACGCCGAGCATCACGCGACCATGGACACGGTCGCCGCGCTCGTGGATGAAGGGGCAGCACTGCGACGAGTGCCCGTCGCGCCCGACGCGCGGATCGATCCCGAGCAGTTCGCCGCCGAGCTTCCCGGTGCCGCTCTGGCGACGGCCCTCGCGGCGAACAACGAGGCCGGAACCATCAACGACACCCGCTCCCTCGCAGCCGCGGCGGCGGGAGCGGGTGTTCCCCTGCACATCGACGCCGTCGCGGCTCTCGGGCACGTGCGCCTGTCGTTCCGCACCCTGCGAGGTGATGCCGACGGTGGGGTCGGTCTGGTCGCCATGAGCTTCGCCGGCCACAAGATCGGCGCGCCGGTCGGCGTGGGAGTCCTCGTCACGGCACGCACGGCCCGCCTCACCGCGTTGCTGCGTGGGGGAGCTCAGCAGCGCGGGTTGCGCGCGGGCACGCAAGACGTCCCCGGAGCTGCCGCTTTCGCGACGGCGCTGGAGCTCGCAGAGCGCGAACGATCGGACGAGACCGCACGACTCAGCGCGCTGCGTGACCGCCTCGTGTCCGGCATCAGGGCGGCCGTGCCGAGAGCAGAACTGCTGGGGGATCCGACCGTGCGCCTCCCGGGGAACGCGCACGTGCTGTTCCCCGGCGCGGTGGGGGAGAGCCTGCTTTTCCTCCTGGATGTCGCCGGCGTCGCCGCCTCGACGGGATCCGCCTGCCAGGCGGGCGTCGCCGAGCCGTCGCACGTCGTGATGGCGATGGGGCGCAGCGAACGGGATGCGCGCAGCGTGCTGCGGTTCTCGCTCGGTCGGACCTCGACCGATACCGACGTCGATGCGGTGCTCGCCACGATCGCTGACGCCTATGCCCGCGCATCCGGCGCCGGCACAGCCGCGCGCTCGTAGACTGGTCTCATGCGGATCCTTGCGGCTATGAGCGGTGGAGTCGACTCCGCCGTCGCGGCCGCCAGGGCCGTGGAGGCGGGGCACGACGTGGTCGGCGTGCATCTGGCACTGTCCCGTGCCGGCGGCACCCTGCGCACCGGCAGCCGCGGCTGCTGCACGATCGAGGATGCCCTCGACGCCCGTCGCGCCGCCGACGTGCTCGGCATCCCGTTCTACGTCTGGGACTTCTCGGAGCGGTTCCGCGACGACGTGATCGCAGATTTCATCTCCGAGTACCAGGCCGGTCGCACCCCCAATCCCTGCATGCGATGCAACGAGAAGATCAAGTTCGCCGCACTGCTGGAGCGAGCGATCGAGCTCGGGTTCGACGCCGTGTGCACGGGGCACTACGCGACGTTGATCGACGGCGACGGGGGTCTCGAGCTGCACCGCGCCTCCGACAACGCCAAAGACCAGTCGTACGTCCTGGGCGTCCTCAACGCCGAGCAGCTCGCGCACACTTACTTCCCGCTCGGCACCACGCCCTCGAAGGCGATCGTGCGCGCCGAAGCCGAGGCACGCGGTCTGAGCGTCGCGCAGAAACCGGACAGCCACGACATCTGCTTCATCCCCGATGGTGACACCCGCGGTTGGCTCGCCGAGAAGGTCGGCACGGCGACCGGCGAGATCGTCGACCGCAGCGGAGAGGTCGTCGGATCCCACGAGGGTGCTCACGCCTTCACCGTCGGGCAGCGCCGCGGTCTCAAGCTCGGTGTGCCCGCCGCCGACGGCAAGCCCAGGTTCGTTCTCGAAGTGCGCCCGGTCTCCAACACCGTCGTCGTCGGCCCGAAGGAGGCCCTCGCCATCGCCGAGATCGCGGGGGAGCGGTTCAGCTGGGCCGGCGCTGCACCGACCGAATCGTCCTTCTCCTGCCATGTGCAGATCCGTGCGCATTCCGAGCCCGTGGCCGCACACGCCGAGGTCTCCGACGGGGGTGTACGCGTCATACCGGAAGTTCCCCTCGACGGCGTCGCACCGGGGCAGACCGCTGTGCTCTATGTCGGAACGCGCGTGCTCGGACAGTTCACGATCGATACGACGGTCTCGGCGGTTCCCGTCGGCGCGTAGACGTTTCCGGTGTCGGTACCCGCTCGTAGACTGGCGGAGTGCCGGAGAACATCTCGCTGGAAGACGCCCGAACCGAAGCTGAAGAGCTGACCACTCGCATCCTCGACGCCAAAGAGGCCTACTACGGCCGCGACACCTCGGTCGTCGACGACTTCACCTATGACGGATGGATGCACCGGCTCGAAGAGCTCGAGCGTCTGCACCCCGAGCTCCAGGGACAGGACTCGCCCACCCAGATGGTCGGCGCGGCCGAGGCGACGGGTCTTGCGACCATCGAGCACGCCGAGCGGATGCTCAGCCTCGACAACGTCTTCTCGGTCGACGAGCTGAAGGAGTGGGCAGCGAAGACGAAGGCCGCAGCGGGCCGCGAGGTCGCCTGGCTCACCGAGCTCAAGATCGACGGACTGGCGATCAACCTCCGCTACGAGAACGGTGTGCTGACCTCCGCAGCCACCAGAGGCGACGGACGCGTCGGAGAGATCGTCACCGAGAACGCTCTGCGTCTCCCCGAGATCCCGTATCGGCTCAGCGGCGACGGGCATCCCCCGATCGTTGAGGTGCGCGGCGAGGTCTTCATCCCCGTGGCGGCGTTCGAACGACTCAATGCGGCGCAGGCGGCCTTCCGCGACCGGGCCTACGCCGACGCGCTCGAGCGGTGGGAATCGCGCGGCGGGGTGAAGAAGCCCTTCGACGAGGAGAAGGCGCGCACCGCGGCCGCCCGGCGATTCCCGGCCTTCGCGAACCCCCGCAATGCGGCGAGCGGTGGACTCCGCCAGCAGATCGACAAGAAGAACGGCCTCGAGCTCGAAGCAGGACTGTTGCGGATCGAGTCGCTCGCGCTGTACGTGCACGGGGTCGGCGCATGGTCGAACCCTCCGGTCGCCGCGCAGAGCGAGGTGTACGACCTGCTCGCGGAGTGGGGGCTGCCCACGAGCCCGCACACGAAGGTCTGCCGCACGATCGACGAGGTCGTCACGTTCGTCGAGTACTTCGGCGAGCATCGGCATGATGTCGAGCATGAGCTCGACGGCATCGTGGTCAAGGTCGACGAGCTCGAGCTGCACGACGAGCTCGGCGCGACGAGCCGGGCCCCGCGCTGGGCGATCGCCTACAAGTACCCGCCGGAAGAGGTCCAGACGAAGCTGCTCGACGTCGTCGTGTCGGTCGGTCGCACCGGTCGCGCGACTCCGTTCGCCGTCATGGCCCCCGCACATGTCGCCGGATCGGTGGTCCGCCAGGCGACGCTGCACAACAAGGACGTCGTGAAGGCGAAAGGCGTGCTGATCGGTGACACGGTCGTGCTGCGCAAAGCCGGCGACGTGATCCCCGAGGTCCTCGGGCCGGTCGTCGAGAAGCGCGACGGCACCGAGCGCGAGTTCGTGATGCCCGTCGAGTGCCCGGAGTGCGGCACCCCCCTGCGAGCCATGAAGGAAGGCGATATCGATCTGCGCTGTCCGAACGCACGCTCGTGCCCGGCGCAGGTGCGCGGACGCGTGGAGCACATCGGTTCGCGAGGCGCCCTCGACGTCGAGGCACTGGGCGAGGTCACCGCTGCGGCCCTGACGCAGCCGACGTCTCCTGCAGTGCCACCGCTCGAGACCGAGGCGGGCCTGTTCGCGCTCAGCCTCGAACAGCTGGTCCCCATCGAGCTGTTCGTTCGCGACGCCGAGACGGGTCTCCCCAAGGAAGACGAGGACGGGGTCGTCAAAACTCGCGCTCCTTTCCGACGCAATCCCACCGCAGCCGAGAAGAAGTCCGGTCTCGACGGACCCCAGCCCTCCGCACAGGCGCTCACCCTGCTCGCAGAACTGGAGAAGGCCAAGACGAAGGACCTGTGGCGGCTGCTCGTCTCACTGAACATCCGCCATGTCGGCCCTGTCGCCGCGAGGGCGCTCGCTCAGTGGTTCGGGTCGCTCGACGCGATCCGCGCGGCGTCACGCGACGAGCTCGCCGCGGTCGAGGGCGTCGGTGGCATCATCGCCGATTCGCTTCTCGCCTGGTTCGAGGTGGACTGGCACCAGGAGATCGTTCAGCAGTGGGAGGACGCGGGCGTGCAGTGGGCGACGCCTGGGCACCCCGGCCCCGGCGCGGCTGTGGCCGCGGGCGGAGTCCTGGAGGGGCTGACCGTCGTCGCCACCGGATCCCTCGACGGTTACACACGAGACGGCGCGCAGGAGGCCATCATCAACGCGGGCGGCAAGGCCGCGTCGAGCGTGTCGAAGAAGACCGACTTCGTCGCCGCCGGCCCCGGCGCGGGTTCCAAGCTGGCGAAGGCGGAGGACCTCGGCCTTCGAATCCTCGACGCGGCGCAGTTCCATATCCTGGTGACCCAGGGGCCGGATGCCCTCCCTCCCACGGGCGAAGGGGCGTGAAGCGCTTCGGGCCCCTGATCGTCGTCCCGGAGGCTCTCGCCGTCGGAGATCCCGGTCGCCATCATCTGCGGTTGACCCCTGATGCCGTGATCATTCGCGAGGGCGTCGATAATCGCGGGATCGTGAGCTGGAGCGACCTCGACACGATCGTCATGGACGTCCCCACGACGAGGTTCCGTCTTCCCGGGCTCGTCAGCACGATTCTGCTCGGCGCTTTGACCGCCGCCATGCTGACCGATCCCGGAGTCGATCCCGACGACGGTTCCGTGACTCTGACGGTCGACGGAGAATCTCGAGTCCTGCCCCTGAGCAGACACCACGTCGGCGGATACTGGGAGCCCGCAGTCATGGGCGCGCATCGGCTGATGGCCCATCTCATCGCGCACCCCGAGCAGCGTGCGCTGCTCACACATCCGGAGCCGCTGATCGATGTCGCCGCGCGACTCGCGCGCGGAACGGGATAGTCCGTTCCGCGCGCGAGTGGTGGTCAGCTCTTGTGACGCGGCTTGCGGTACGGCTTCTCGTCACGCGTGTCGCGCGTCGGCCGATCATCGCGGTCCCGACGCTCGAAACGGTCACCCCGACCGCCGGCCTCCCGAGGGCCACCGGTGCGGCGTGCGCCCCCGGGACCGCGGTCGGGCTTGATCTCGATCAGGCGTCCCGAGATGCGCGTGTCGCGCAGCTTCTCGAGGACAGACGGATCCAGGTTCGATGGCAGCTCGACCGTCGAGAAGTCCGGACGGATGTTGATCGCACCGAAGTCATCGCGTCCCAGACCGCCCTCGTTGGCGAGGGCCCCGACGATCTGGCGGGGTTCGACACGATGACGTCGTCCGACCTCGATGCGGTAGGCGGTGTAGTCGCCACGCCCGCGTCGTTCCGTGCGCGGCTCACGAGCATCGCGTCCCGTGCGCTCGCGCGGGGGACGGTTGTCTGCTTCGACCGCCTTGGTGAGCGGATCGTTGGCGGGGTCGAGCAGCAGCGGCTTGTCACCCTGCGCCACGACAGCCAGAGCGGCGGCCACGTCACCCTCAGGGACATCATGGTGACGCACGTAGTGCGCCACGATGTCGCGGAACGCCTCGATGCGCCCGGTCTCCGACAGCGCCGTGGTGATCGCGTCGTCGAAGCGGTTCAGACGCGTGGTGTTCACATCTTCCGTGCTCGGGAGCTGCATCTGGGCCGGCTGCTGACGCGTCGCCTTCTCGATGTGCTTCAGGAGGTAGCGCTCGCGCGGGGTGATGAAGCTGATCGCGTCGCCCGATCGTCCGGCGCGGCCCGTGCGACCGATGCGGTGCACATAGGACTCGGTGTCGGTGGGGATGTCGAAGTTGACGACGTGACTGATGCGCTCGACGTCGAGTCCTCGCGCGGCCACATCGGTCGCGACCAGGATGTCGAGCTTGCCGTCCTTGAGCTGGTTCACGCTGCGTTCACGCTGCACCTGAGGCACGTCGCCGTTGATGGCTGCGGCCGAGTAGCCACGGGCGCGCAGCTTCTCCGCCAGGGTCTCGGTCTCGTTCTTCGTACGGACGAAGACGATCATTCCGTCGAAGTTTTCGACCTCGAGGATCCGGGTGAGCGCATCGACCTTCTGCGCGTACGACACGACGAGGTAGCGCTGCGTGATGTTGGTGCCGGTCGCGGTCTTCGACTTGATGCTGATCTCTTCGGGGTCTCGCAGGTACTTCTGGGCGAGACGGCGGATCTGCGGCGGCATCGTCGCGGAGAACAGCGCGACCTGCTTCTCATCGGGTGTCTGCGCGAGGATCTGCTCCACGTCTTCGGCGAAGCCCATCTTCAGCATCTCGTCGGCCTCGTCGAGCACGAGGTACTGCAGCTGAGACAGGTCGAGCGTGCCCTTGGCGAGGTGGTCCATGATGCGGCCCGGCGTGCCGACGATCACGTGGACGCCGCGGCGCAGGGCCGACAGCTGCACGCCGTAGCCCTGCCCGCCGTAGACGGGGAGCACGTGCACGCCCTTCATCTTGGAGGCGTACGACTCGAACGCCTCGCAGACCTGGAGCGCGAGCTCACGGGTGGGTGCGAGCACGAGGGCCTGCGGGGTCTTCTGGGAGACATCGAGGCGTTCGAGCACGGGGAGGGCGAAGGCCGCGGTCTTCCCGGTACCGGTCTGCGCCATGCCGACGACATCGCGCCCAGCCAGGAGCGTCGGGATGGTGGCCGCCTGGATGGGCGACGGCGTCTCATAGCCGAGGTCTTTGATGGCTTTGAGGACGGGCCCGGTGATGCCGAGCTCCTCGAATCCAGGGGTCGCGGGAGATTCGTCGGGGGCGTCGGTCAGCACTGCATCTTCAGGGGTCACTTCCCAAGGGTAGCGCGCTGCGGCGTCCGCCGCCTGTGAGGGCGTCCTCAGGCGCCGGTGTTCAGCGCCACGAGCTTCTCCTTGACCTGGCGCCGGAGCACCTTACCGATCAGCGACTTCGGGAGTTCGTCCACCACGAAGATGCGGCGGGGGACCTTGTAGGGGGTGAGGATGCTGCGCGCGAACTCGCGAACGGCCTCGACGTCCACGTCGGTTCCCTGATCGATGACGATCGCGGCGACGACCTCTTCACCGGAGTGCTCGCTCGGCAGACCGATGACCGCGGCATCCGCGACCTGCGGGTGCTGGCGCAGGGCGTTCTCCACTTCGGTGGGTGCGACGTTGAAGCCGCCCGTGATGATGAGCTCCTTGATGCGATCGACGATGCGAACGAAGCCGGCCTCGTCGATCGTGACGATGTCGCCGGTACGGTACCAGCCGTCGACGAAGACCGCCTCCGTCTCCTCCGGCTTGCCGTAGTACCCCGAGAACACCTGCGGCCCGCGCACGACGAGCTCCCCGGCAGAGCCCGACGGCATATCCTCACCGGGGTTCTCCGGATCCACCACGCGGCATTCGGTTCCGGGCAGGGGAAGCCCGACGGTTCCGGGAACGCGGTTGTCCGCCACCGGGTTCGCCATCAGGACAGGGGAGCACTCGCTCAGCCCGTAGCCTTCGACGAGATATCCGTGGGTGGCCTCCTCGAAGGGGACGACCAGTTCATGTGGCAGCGCCATCGCGCCGGAGATCGCGACCTCGATGCCCTCGAGCGACACGCCCTTCGCCTTGGCCGCGGCGAGAAGGCGGTCGGCTATGGGCGGTACCAGCGGCAGGAACGTGGCGGGGTGCTTCTTGACGACGTCGAGCACGAGGTCCGGATCGAACTTGGGGAAGAGCACGAGTCGAGCCCCCATCGACATCGCGAACGTCAGACAGAGCGTGAGTCCGTAAGCGTGGAACATGGGAAGGACCGCGTACACGACGCAACCGTTGCCGCGTCGGATCGACGGCACCCAGGCCTGCGACTGGGCGGCGTTCGCCAGCAGGTTGCGGTGTGTGAGCGCCGCCCCCTTCGGCGTTCCGGTCGTTCCGGAGGTGTATTGGATGATCGCCAGATCGTCGGTTCCCGGCTTCGGGTGCGTCTCCGGCAGAGGGTCGGAAGCGACCAGCGAGTCCCAGACGACCGTGCCGCGCACCTTGGCCGTGAGGGCCGCGCGGGAGTCGCGAGCCTTCGCGACGGGGAGACGTAGGGCGAAGCGCGTGAGGAACGGCATGGCGCGCGTCACGTCGACGGAGATGAGGTTCGTCACGGCGAGGTCCGCCGGGAACTCCTGCACCGTGGAGACGACCTTGTTCCACACGATCGCGTGTTTCGCTCCATGGTCCTCGAACTGCTTGCGCAGCTCACGAGGCGTGTAGAGCGGGTTGTGCTCGACGACGACGGCGCCGAGTCGCAGCACCGCGTAGAAGGCCACGATGTGCTGCGGGCAGTTCGGCAGCACGATGGCCACAGGGTCGCCGGCGCGGACGCCGAGATCCCGCAGCCCCGTCGCCGCGCGGTCGATCGCTGATTGCAGCTGTGCGTATGTCGTCTCACGCCCGAAGAATTGCAGCGCGGGGGCATCGGGGTAGTCCCGTGCCGACGCGGCGACGATGTCGACGAGTGATCCGTCGACCGGGGCGAGGTCTTCCGGGACGCCTGCGGCGTAGCTGGCGACCCACGGGCGAGGAGGCTGGAACGTGCTCACCCGCCCAGCATATGTCGAGCTGCTCGTCGGGCATGGGACCGGGGAGCGCGCCAACTAGACTGGGGGAGTGTCTGAAATCACCCCTGAACTCGTGCGCCACCTCGGTGTGCTTGCACGCATCCAGCTGAACGACGACGAGGTGTCGCGGCTCACGGGCCAGCTCGACGCGATCGTCGACAACATCGCGAAGGTGTCGGAGGTCGCGACCGCTGACGTCGTGGCGACGAGCCACCCGATTCCGTTGAGCAACGTCTTCCGACCCGACGTGGTCGGCGAGACACTCACGCACGAGCAGGTGCTTCAGAACGCCCCGGATGCCGCCGACGGCCGCTTCCGCGTGACCGCGATCCTGGGAGAAGAGCAGTGAGCGACATCATCCGACTCGATGCGGCGGATCTGGCAGCGAAGCTGGCCTCTCGCGAGGTCTCCAGCGTCGAGGCGACCCAGGCGCACCTCGATCGCATCGCCGCCGTGGACGGCGACGTCCACGCCTTCCTCCACATCAACGATGGAGCGCTCGAGGCCGCAGCGGCCATCGACGCCCGTCGCGCTGCCGGCGAGGCCCTCGGACCGCTCGCCGGCGTTCCTCTCGCGATCAAGGACGTCCTCGTCACGACCGACCAGCCGACCACCAGCGGCTCGCGCATCCTCGAGGGCTATCGCTCTCCCTACGACGCCACGGTCGTCGCGCGTTCACGCGCCGTGGGACTCGTCCCGCTCGGCAAGACCAACATGGACGAGTTCGCCATGGGGTCCTCCACCGAGCACTCCGCATACGGCCCCACGCACAACCCCTGGGACCTCGACCGCATCCCCGGCGGTTCCGGTGGCGGTTCGGCTGCCGCTGTCGCCGCATTCGAGGCACCGCTCGCTCTCGGCTCCGACACGGGCGGCTCGATCCGTCAGCCCGCGCACGTGACCGGCACGGTCGGCGTCAAGCCGACGTATGGCGGTGTGAGCCGCTACGGCGCGATCGCCCTGGCCTCCAGCCTCGACCAGGTCGGCCCCGTCTCGCGGACGGTCCTCGACTCGGGGCTGCTGCATGACGCGATCGGCGGCCACGACCCGAAGGACTCGACGTCGTTGCGCGACGCGTGGCCCTCGTTCGCCGAGGCGGCTCGCGAGGGTGCGCGCGGAGACGTGCTCAAGGGTCTCAAGGTCGGCGTGATCCGCGAACTGCCGGACAGCGGCTTCCAGCCCGGCGTCGCCGCATCCTTCCGCAATGCTCTCGCGCTCATGGAGGCTCAGGGCGCGGAGATCGTCGAGATCGGTGCTCCCCATTTCGAGTACGGCGTGGCTGCGTACTACCTGATCCTCCCCGCGGAGGCATCGAGCAACCTCGCGAAGTTCGACTCGGTGCGCTTCGGTCTGCGGGTGACGCCCGACGGAAACCCGACGGTCGAGGACGTCATGTCCGCAACCCGTGACGCCGGCTTCGGTGACGAGGTCAAGCGACGCATCATCCTCGGCACGTACGCACTGTCGGCCGGTTACTACGACGCCTACTATGGCAGCGCGCAGAAGGTCCGCACACTCATCCAGCAGGACTTCGCCAACGCCTTCGCCGAGGTCGACGTCATCGCGACGCCGTCGGCGCCCACCACCGCCTTCAAGCTCGGCGAGAAGATCGACGACCCGCTGCAGATGTATCTCAACGACATCACCACGATTCCGGTGAACCTCGCCGGCGTTCCCGGCATCTCCGTCCCCAGCGGTCTGGCCGATGACGACGGACTCCCCGTCGGCATCCAGTTCATCGCCCCGGCACGGGAGGATGCACGTCTCTACAAGGTCGGCGCCGCGCTCGAGACGCTGCTCGTCGACTCCTGGGGTGCGCCGCTGCTCACCCGCGCACCGCAGCTCGCAGGAGGGAAGCGCTGATGGCCGCCGCCAAGCTCATGGACTTCGACAAGGCGCTCGAGCTGTTCGAGCCGGTCCTCGGATTCGAGGTGCACGTCGAGCTCAACACCAACACGAAGATGTTCTCCGATGCGCCGAACCCGGCCAACGAGGCCTTCCACGCCGCGGAGCCGAACACGCTGATCGCGCCCGTCGACCTCGGTCTGCCGGGGTCGCTTCCGGTCGTGAACGAGACCGCCATCCGTTCGTCGATCAGCCTGGGTCTCGCTCTCGGATGCTCGATCGCGGAATCAAGCCGGTTCGCGCGGAAGAACTATTTCTACCCGGATCTCGGCAAGAACTACCAGATCTCGCAGTACGACGAGCCGATCGCCTATGACGGTTCGGTCGAGGTCGAGCTCGAGGACGGGACACTCATCACGATCCCGATCGAGCGCGCTCACATGGAGGAGGACGCCGGAAAGCTCACCCACATGGGTGGGGCGACCGGACGCATCCAGGGTGCCGAGTACTCGCTCGTCGACTACAACCGTGCGGGCGTGCCGCTGGTGGAGATCGTGACGAACATCATCTACGGCACCGAGCACCGCGCACCGGAGGTCGCCAAGGCCTACGTGCAGGCGATCCGTGACATCGTCCGTGGTCTCGGAATCTCCGAGGCCCGGTTGGAACGCGGAAACCTGCGCTGCGACGCCAACGTCTCTCTGCGTCCGCGTGGCACCGACAAGCTCGGCACGCGCACCGAGACGAAGAACGTCAACTCCATGCGTTCGGTCGAGCGGGCCGTGAAGTACGAGATCCAGCGCCAGGCGCAGATCCTCGCCGATGGCGGCACGATCACGCAGGAGACGCGGCACTGGCACGAGGACACCGGTACGACATCGCCGGGTCGTCCGAAGTCGGACGCCGACGACTACCGCTACTTCCCGGAGCCCGACCTGCTGCCCGTGGAGCCGGCCGCCGAGCTGATCGAGGAGCTGCTCGCGGCTCTTCCCGAGCAGCCTGTCGCCCGCCGTCGTCGCCTGATGACGGAGTGGGGCTTCACCGACCTGGAGTTCCAGGACGTGCGCAACGGAGGCCTGCTCGAAGTGGTCGAGGCGACCATCGCCGCCGGTGCGGCACCTGCGACCGCCCGCAAGTGGTGGACGGGAGAGATCTCCCGTCTCGCGAACGCGCAGGAGAAGGAAGCCACCGAGCTGATCAGCCCGGAGAACGTCGCCGCACTGCAGCAGCTGGTCGACGCGGGCACGCTCACCGACAAGCTCGCCCGCCAGGTGCTCGAAGGCGTCATCGCGGGGGAAGGCACTCCGCAGGAGGTCGTCAACGCCCGTGGCCTCGCCGTGGTGTCGGACGACGGCGCGCTGATCGCTGCGATCGACGATGCTCTCGCGGCCCAGCCGGATGTGATGGCGAAGATCAAGGACGGCAAGGTCCAGGCCGCCGGCGCTGTCATCGGCGCCGTCATGAAGGCCATGAAGGGCCAGGCGGACGCGGCACGCGTGCGTGAACTCATCCTCGAGCGCGCTGCCCAGTAGCGCGTGGCCCCGGGCCTCCTGTCGGAGGCCCGGGGGAGAATGGTCGTATGGGACACGGTGACGGCACGGGACGGATCGTCTCCGCCTCCGACGCCGACGACACCGGGACGCGCATCCTCCACGTCGACATGGACGCGTTCTACGCGGCTGTCGAGGTCCTCGACGATCCCGCGCTCCGGGGGCTTCCGCTGATCATCGGCGCACCGGACGGCCGCTCGGTCGTCTCGAGTGCCTCTTACGAGGCCCGCCGATACGGCGTACGCGCAGCGATGCCGGTATCGCAGGCGCTGCGCCTGTGTCCCTCCGCGCGCATCGTGCCGCCGCACTTCCATCGCTATCAGGAGGTCTCCCGGCAGGTGATGGCGATCTTCGAATCGTTCACCCCGCTCGTCGAGCCGTTGTCGGTCGACGAGGCGTTCCTCGATGTGCAGGGCGTGCGACGGCTCTGGGGCAGCCCTGCGCACATCGCAGAGCTCATCCGGGGGCGTGTCCTCGATGAGGTCGGCATCACCTGCAGTGTCGGAGTCGCGGCCACCAAGCACGTCGCCAAGATGGCATCGACGATCTCCAAGCCCAACGGCATGCTCGTCGTCGCCGCGAAGGACACGCTCGAGTTCCTCGCGCCACGTCCCGTTCGCGCGATGTGGGGCGTCGGGCCGAAGGCTGCCGAGGCGCTGGAGGCACGCGGTATCCGTACCGTGAGAGATGTGCGCGAGGCTCCGCGCGAGATGATCGAGCGTGCGGTCGGCCCCGCCCTGGGCGCGCGCCTCGCTCAGCTCGCGATGGGTGAGGATGCGCGCGCCGTCGACACGGTGCGCGTGGAGAAGAGCATCGGTCATGAGGAGACCTTCGATACGGACATCCTCGATCGTCCGTTCCTCCGCGCGGAGCTCCTGCGGCTCGCTGACCGTGTCGCCGCACGTCTCCGCCGCGCCGAGTGGGAGACGTCGACCGTCGCCATCAAGATCCGTTTCGACGACTTCCGCACCCTGAGTCGCTCTCAGACGCTGAGCGAGCCCACCGCGGTCGGGCAGCGCATCGGCGAGGCTGCGCAGGCTCTGTTCGAGCAGATCGACCGACGCGATCCCGTCCGTCTGGTCGGCGTCAGAGCCGAGAACCTGCGTCCGGCCGGCGGCGGCGGTCTCGGGCTGTGGGACGACGACGAGGACTGGCGCAGAGTCGAGGGGGCAGTCGACGAGGCCATGGCCAGGTTCGGCACAGCGACGATCAGCCGCGCGCGACACATCGGCCGCGGGGACGGTCGCGGTGCCCCCCAGCATCCGAAGGCCCACGGCCTGGATTGATCGCACGCGCGCGCGGTTCCTCGACTAGCGTGGGGGTATGCCGAACATTGCACTGGAACTCGGAAAGCAAGCTGCGTCCTTCGGCGTGAAGAGCGCGTACGGGGAGCCGCAGGATGTCGACGGTGTGAGCATCACTCCGGTGGCGTTCACCTACTCGGGCTTCGGCGGAGGCAGCGGAGACGGTGGCGAGGGTGGTGGCGGTGGCGGTGTCTCCGTCCCGGTCGGGGTCTACGTGCGTCGCGAGGAAGGTCTGCGCTTCGAGCCGAACATCGTCACGTTGCTCGTCGTCGCCGTGCCGTTCGTCTGGGTCGCCGGACGGGCGCTCACTCGCATCATCCGTGCCCTCAAGAAGTGACGATCCGGTCGCTGCCGCGCTGGAGCAGGCCGCGACGCTGATCGAGCGGGATGTCCGTGCCGTCGCCGCCGCGAACCCCGTCGTGCTCATCGATGGCGGCAGCGGTGCGGGAAAGTCGTCCCTCGCCTCCCTGTTGGTGCGTCGCTGGCCCGTGGTCGGTCACGTACAGCTCATCGCGTTGGATTCCATCTACCCGGGCTGGGACGGACTCGATGAAGGCGCTGAGCGCGCCCTCGACTGGATCCTCCGTCCGCACGGCCGCGGGTATCTCGGCACCTGGCGGCGATGGGACTGGGAGGACCGCACCGAGGCGGAGAGCCACGCCGTCGACCCGGCCCTCGGAGTCATCATCGAGGGCAGCGGGATCCTCCGCCCCTCGTCCGCCGCTCTCGCCGATGTCAGGGTATGGGTGGAGTCGGCGGAGGCATCGAGGAAGGCGCGTGCCCTGGCACGCGATGGGGACGCCTATCGGCCGCACTGGGACCGATGGGCGGCACAGGAACGCCGACACATCGAGCGGGACGACCCTCGATCCCTCGCTACGAGAATCGTCGAGGTTCCTTAGACCTTCCGGCCCTCATCCGCTTCGTCTGCAGCCTGGATGAGAAGCTCCAAACGGTATCCGAGCCAGTCATACACATCGTGACGCCCATCCGTGGCGGTCTGTTCGTCGGTCGTGATCCCGAGCCGCGTGGCTATGACGAGGCGAATAGCCGTGAGCGTTCGGAGCCAGGCGTCGACGTCCTCCACGGGCACGGTCATCTCCCGCGTCCGCAGCGCTTCTGCCTCGGCGAGGTCGTCACCGGTGACGTCTCCGAGAGACCCACGTGTCCGGCGCGCATCGGCGAGCCGTCGATCGAGGAGATCATCCCTCGTGCTTTCGGCGAACTCGGCGGCGGAGTCCGCATCGTCGGGGTACGGAGTCGGCGTCAATCGGTCGATGGCGGGGTCCCCGACCTCCCGCGAAGTCGCGAGGAGCTCGATGAAATCGTCCACGAGCTTCGCGAGGTGGAGCTCCTCGATCCCGGTGATCGTGACGATGACGGCGTCCCTGGTCACTGTGAGGCCTTCCTGACCGTGGCCCACAGGCCGTAGTCATGCATGGCCTGCGCGTGGACCTCCATGGTCTCGCGCGGCCCCGTCGCCACGATGGCGTGTCCGTCGTGGTGCACGGCGAGCATCAGCGTCGTCGCGTGGTCGAGCGAGTATCCGAAATACGTGCGGAAGACGCGGACCACGTAGCTCATCAGATTGACGGGGTCGTTCCAGACGACCACCTGCCACGGCTCCAGGGGAGCGGCGCTCAGATCGGTCGCCTCATCGAGATCGGGAACTGCGGCGGGGATCGTCATGCCCAACCCATCTCATGCAGCTGCTCGTCGTCGATGCCATAGAAATGCGCGATCTCATGCACCAAGGTGGTGTGGATCTCGTCGCGGAGCTCTTGCTCGTTCTCGCATTGGGCCAGGTGCGGCTCGCGATAGACCACGATGCGATCGGGCAACTCGCCCATCCCGTACTGGGTCCGATCGGTCAGCGCCAGCCCGTCGTAGAGGCCGAGCAGATCGAGGCTGCCGTCCTCCGGCCGATCCTCCACCACGAACACGACGTTCTCCAACCCTTCGACCATGTCGTCGGGCAACTGGTCGAGCTCATCGATCACGAGCTCTTCGAAGGCGGCGGCATCCATGTCCATCCCCCTCAGCCTAGGGCCCGAGGGAGGTCAGTGCAGGAGAACGAGGATCGCGGCCACCGCGATGAACAGGGCGCCGAACACGGTGTTGAGGATGCGCTGTCCACGTGCGGTTCGCGTGAGTCGACGGAACGGACGTGCGGCTGCAGCGAAGAATCCCCACATCACGATCACGTCGACGACGATCACGGTGACGATGAGCGTGAGGTATTGGGGCAGCGGAGGCTCGTCCAACCTGACGAACTGCGGAATGAACGCGAGGAAGAACACGATCGCCTTCGGGTTCAGGAGATTGACCCAGAAACCGCGGCGGATCATCGACCAGTGGCTCTCGCGGCTGTCTACCGGCAGGGGATCGTCGTCGACCACGACCGCGGGCTTCGCGAGGATGAGACGCATCCCGAGGAACACCAGGTAGGCGGCCCCGGCATAGCGGATGCCGTTGAACAGCACTTCCGAACGTGACACCAGGAGTCCGACACCGGCAGCCACGATCGCGACGTGGACGATCAACGCGATCTGCTGGCCGATGATGCCCCAGATCGAGCGCCGCCAGCCCTGGTTCATCGCATTCGACATCGTGTTGATCGCCCCGGCCCCAGGCGTGAAGCTGATCACGACGGACGCGGTCAGCAACGAGAACCAGACCGCGAGTGACACGTCGTCAGTCTAGGGCGTCGGGGGAGGGGTACCAGCCGCGCGTAGACGCGAAGAAGGCCCGAATCTCGCGATTCGGGCCTTCTTCAGTGGGGTGAGTAACGGGACTCGAACCCGCGACATCCGGCACCACAAGCCAGCGCTCTACCAGCTGAGCTATACCCACCATGTGCCTGCCGGAGCAGGCAACCATACGAGTCTATTACATGTTCGGAGTGAACTCGGACACCGTGCGTGCAGCGATCTCGCGAGCTTCGTCGCTGGACGGTCCCGGCTCATCGACGAACACCGCCTCGCGGTAGTAACGGAGCTCTCGGATCGACTCCAGGATGTCGGCGAGGGCGCGGTGCCCTCCGTCCTTGGGCGGAGCCTGGAAGAAGACCCGCGGGTACCAGCGTCGCGACAGTTCCTTGATGCTGGAGACGTCGACATTGCGGTAATGCAGCCACTGATCCACCTGCGGCATGTATTTGGCCAGGAACATGCGGTCCGTCCCGATCGTGTTGCCGGCCAATGGAGCCTTGCGCTCGAGGGGCACGAAGCGCTTGATGTACGCCAGCGTCTGGGACTCCGCCTCCTCCAGCGACACGCCACCGGGGATCTCCTCGATCAGGCCCGATGTCTCATGCATCTTCGTGACGAAATCGTTCATGTGCGCGAGCGCGGCTTCGGTGGGGCGTATCACCACCTGGAATCCGGGGTCGATCGGGTTGAGCTCGAAGTCGGTGATGACGACGGCGATCTCGACGAGTTCGTCGACCGCGAGATCGAGTCCCGTCATCTCGCAGTCGATCCATACGAGACGATCATTCTCCGACGCAGATACCATCTCGCCATACTATCGACGCCCCCGACATCACCGGCCGGAGTGTGACTCGTCAATCGTCTGCGCGACCGCGATACTCTAGAGTCGTGCGCCTCCGTAGCTCAGGGGATAGAGCAGGAGCCTTCTAATCTCTTGGTCGCAGGTTCGAATCCTGCCGGGGGCACTTCACGGTGTCGGCGTTCGAGAATGTTCGCTCCGATGGATGTTCGATCCAATGGGTGATCGATCCGACGGATGATCAATCCGACGAGAGACGATCTCATGGGCAGAGAGCGACCTCTCCCGGATCGACGCCATGCGTCGCGGGCGGCGACCACCGTCAGGAATAGCGAAGCACCGCGACGGCGTCATCGACACGCCAGAACTCGCCGACCACTCGGAACACGCCGGTTGCGAGGTGTAGCCTCTCCGCCCTGTACCGGAGACCGAGCGGGTCCGCGACGATGCGCAGATGTCCGAGAACATGGTCTCTCTGGTCCTGGACCCTCCAGAGATGATCGGCCGCCCGGACGAGATGCTCTCGCGGGGACGAGAGTCGAGGCGTGGCGAAGGGGACTTCGGGAAGAGAGGTGATCATGCTGTCGGACATCGGTGCTCCTTTCGTGATTCGAAGATATGACCGACCACCGACATTCCCTCGAGCGCAGTCCTCTCGTCCTCATCGGGGGTTTCTCTCCACAGAGGGCAATTGCCTCGGTCTCTCCACCGACTTCGCGTTTCGGGCTCCCCGCCTCCGTCGTGGCCGCGCACGCTGGAAAGACCGGAAGGGATCCGGAGACGAGAGGACGAGCAACATGATCGACACGCTGACCATCGTGGGAAGAGTCGCCACCGACCCGACACAGGTGCAGACCGCAGGAGGTGTGGCGGTCACCAACTTCCGTCTCGCCAGCACCCACCGACGTTTCGACCCCGCCGCCCAGGCTTGGACGGACTCGGGGACCAACTGGTACTCGGTGGCGGCGTTCCGGCAGCTCGGCGAGAACGCCAAGGCGTCCCTGCGGACGGGTGACGCGGTGATCGTGACAGGTCGGCTGAAGATCCGGAATTGGGAGAGCAACGGCAAACATGGCACAAGTGTCGATGTCGAAGCGGAGGCGATCGGACACGATCTGCGGTGGGGGACCACGGCGTATCGACCGCAGCCGCGGCCGCAGACCGGGATCGCGGAGGCAAGCTCCGACGCGCCGGGCGCTCACTCTGCAGAGGAAGGAGACCTCTCACCCGCCGCAGAGTCCGAGTCTGCGGCATTCGATCTCCCATGGGCGGATCCGGCGTCGAGGATAGCGGCGAGCGACTGACGCGCACCGGATTCCGAGAGCGTCGGGTGCCGACTGTCGGCCGGTTCACGCGGAGGCGGGAGGAAGGCGACGTAGACTCGGCACGTGCTTCGTCGATCGGTCTCCTCACCGGCGCGTGCAGCCGGCGTCCTGGCGGTCACGGCCGTCTCTGCTCTTCTGCTGTCGGGCTGCGCTCCGGAACCTGCACCGACGGCGTCTCCGTCGAGTTCGGCAACTCCCGATGTGGACTCGACGGCGCCGTCTGCTCCCGTGCTCGTTCCCGACGGCAGCGCAGAGGACAACCTGCCGGTGTTCACCGCGACCGCGGAGGGCATCTGGGCGACAGATCAGCGCGGTTCCGGCCGTGCCTACATCGACGCGCTGATCGGCGCAGGGTTCGATCGCGGGTCGATGCAGGTGACCCAGGATCAGACCACCGTCGGCAACCCGGCGGAGAGTCTGCAGTTCTCGGTTCGGTGGGGTCAAGACGAGTGCTTGGTCGGCCAGGTCGGCCCGTCCACCGGGCAGGTCGTCACCGCGGTCCTCCCGCAACTCGCCGAAGGGCGATGCCTGGTCGGCACCACACGTCCGATCGACTGGTGACACGCCAGGGGGCCGGTAGGCTGGAGTGTCGATCTTCGACGCCAACAGAAGGAGCGGTTTTCGGTGGCTGAGTACATCTACTCGATGGTTCGTGCGCGCAAGGCAGTGGGCGAGAAGCTCATCCTCGACGACGTGACCATGGCGTTCCTCCCCGGGGCCAAGATCGGCATGGTCGGTCCCAACGGCGCGGGCAAGTCGACGATCCTCAAGATCATGGCGGGTCTCGACACTCCGTCGAACGGTGAGGCGAAGCTCTCCCCGGGGTTCACTGTCGGCATCCTGATGCAGGAGCCGGAGCTCGACGAGACGAAGACCGTGCTCGAGAACATCCAGGACGGTATCGCGATCAAGGCGAAGCTCGACCGTTTCAACGAGATCTCGGCGCTGATGGCCGATCCCGATGCCGACTTCGACGCGCTCCTCGCCGAGATGGGTTCGCTCCAGGAAGAGATCGACGCGGCCGACGGCTGGGACCTCGACTCGCAGCTCGACCAGGCCATGGATGCGCTCCGCACCCCGCCGGGAGACGCCGCGATCGCGCCTCTCTCCGGTGGCGAGAAGCGTCGAGTGGCGCTGGCGAAGCTGCTCCTGCAGAAGCCCGATCTCCTGCTTCTCGACGAGCCGACCAACCACCTCGACGCCGAGAGCGTGCTGTGGCTCGAGCAGCACCTGCAGGCGTACAAGGGTGCCGTCATCGCGATCACCCACGACCGGTACTTCCTCGACCACGTGGCCGAGTGGATCGCCGAGGTCGACCGCGGTCGCCTGATCGGCTACGAGGGCAACTACTCGACGTACCTGGAGAAGAAGGGCGAGCGCCTCGAGATCCAGGGCAAGAAGGACGCCAAGCTCGCCAAGCGCCTCAAGGAGGAGCTGGAGTGGGTGCGCTCCAGCGCGAAGGGTCGCCAGACGAAGTCGAAGGCACGTCTCGCCCGCTACGAGGAGATGGCATCCGAGGCCGAGCGCACCAGGAAGCTGGATTTCGAGGAGATCCAGATTCCCGCCGGTCCTCGACTCGGAAGCGTCGTCATCGAGGCCAAGAACCTGAAGAAGGGCTTCGACGGGCGCTCGCTCATCGACGGCCTGAGCTTCAGCCTGCCGCCGAACGGCATCGTCGGCGTCATCGGTCCGAACGGCGTGGGAAAGACGACGTTGTTCAAGACCATCGTGGGCCTCGAGCCTCTGGACGGCGGAGATCTGAAGATCGGTGAGACGGTCAAGATCAGCTACGTCGACCAGTCACGCTCCAACATCGACCCGAACAAGACGCTGTGGGAAGTCGTCTCCGACGGCCTCGACTACATCACCGTCGGCAAGACCGAGATCCCGTCCAGGGCGTACGTCTCGAAGTTCGGCTTCAAGGGGCCGGACCAGCAGAAGAAGGCCGGGGTGCTCTCCGGTGGAGAACGCAACCGCCTGAACCTCGCACTGACGCTCAAGGAGGGCGGTAACCTGCTGCTCCTCGATGAGCCGACGAACGACCTGGATGTCGAAACCCTCAGCTCGCTCGAGAACGCTCTGCTCGAGTTCCCCGGATGCGCCGTGGTCATCACCCACGACCGGTGGTTCCTCGACCGCATCGCCACGCACATCCTCGCCTACGAGGGCACCGACGAGAAGCCGGACCAGTGGTACTGGTTCGAGGGCAACTTCGAGGCGTATGAGGAGAACAAGATCGAACGCCTCGGAGCCGATGCGGCCAAGCCGCACCGTTCGACGCACCGCAAGCTGACGCGCGACTGAGCACCTCGTGACTGCGACGCCGGGGCCCCGTCTGCACATCCCGATCCAGCTCCGCTGGGGCGATCTGGATGCGTTCAACCACGTCAACAACACCTCGATGCTGAAGCTGCTCGAGGAAGCTCGTGTGCGAGCGTTCTGGCGTGCAGGCCCCGGCGAAGAGGCACCATCCACCGCGGTACTCGACTCGGGTATCGATGAGGGGATCCTCACCCTCATCGCGCGACAGGAGATCGAGTACCTCGCGCCGGTGCCCTATCAGCGGCGACCGCTCGAAGTGCAGATGTGGTTCGGCAAGCTCGGCGGCTCCAGCGTCGAGGTCTGCTACGAGGTGCACAACGATCCCACGGCGGCGCCGCGTCAGATCTACGCCCGCTCCACGGCGATCATCGTGCTCGTCGATGCGAAGACCGGACGTCCCACCCGTCTCACCCAGGAGATGCGCGAGGCGTGGGATCCGTACGTCGGCGAATCGATCGAGTACAGCCACCGCTGACCGCCACAGGTACCGACGGCGTGCACCAGAGCACGGCCACCCGGGCAGACCCGCAGCACGACGAGCGTCTGAGCGGATAAGTCAGTCCTGGCCGTCGGGAACCCTGATCATGATCTCCTGGGCGACACTCGCCACCAGGGTGCCGTCGCGTGTGAAGATCCGTCCGGTGGCGAGTCCGCGGCCTCCGCGGGCGTTGGGTGACTCCTGCACGTAGAGCAGCCACTCATCCACGCGAGCAGGGCGGTGCCACCACATCGCGTGATCGAGACTCGCGACCTTGAGACCGGGGAGCGCCCAATAGACCCCGTGCGCGCGAAGAATCGACTCCTGGATCGTCATGTCGCTGAGGTAGGCGAGCGCTGCGCGGTGCAGACGCTGGTCGTCCGGAAGCGGCGCGCGAAGGCGCATCCACACGGCCTGCTGCGGTGTGCGGGCATCGTCGCTCGGCAGATACATCGGCGAGTCGACATGGCGGACATCAGCCGCTCGGTCGCTCAGCATCCGCGCCGTGCCGCCGGGGAGTCCCTGTACACGGTCCTCGTCCGGCTGGAGGGCCTCAGGCTCGGGGATGCCCTCGGGCATCGACGACGCATGCTCGACGCCGGGATCCGCATCCTGGAACGAGGCGATCATCGAGAAGATGGGTACGCCGTTCTGGTACGCCTGGGCACGGCGTGTCGAGAATGAGCGCCCGTCATGAATACGATCGACCGAGATCGTGATGCCCTGACTCGCATCGCCGGGGCGCAGGAAGTATCCATGCATCGAGTGCACCGCCCGATCTTCGGGAAGAGTGCGTTCCGCAGCGAGGAGCGCCTGGGCGAGAACCTGTCCACCGTAGATCCGCCCGCTGGGCATCGGGTGCGACGAACCGGTGAAGATGTCCTCGGTGGTCCGTGCCTGGGTCGAATCGAGATCGAGGACCTCGAGCAGTCGCTCGACGGTCTGGATGGCGTGTTCTTCCGCGCTCATGGATTCCTCTCCGCGCCCCGGGACGCCGCTCCGTTGGTAGTTTAGAACGCGTGCCGCATCACCTTCTCCTCGCCGACGCCGACACGGCGAAAGACGTTCTGACATTCGTGGGGCGAGCCGCCAGAATCAGCGACGAGGGCGTACGACTGCAGGCGACGGGGGGAGTCCTCGCGCTCACGACGGCGGCCCTGGCACCACACGGTCTGTTCGATCAGACGCCGACGATCCTCGCGATGCGCATCGTCCATGCCGACCCCGAACTCGAGTGCGATGTCGTCGTCGACCAACTCACGCAGACCGACGGCCCCGATCGCCTGACCCTCCCGGATACGGGCCTCTCTCCGGCCTGGGCCGGCATCGCTCCGCCTCGCGGTCCATGGGAACGGTCAGCCGTCCTCGACGCCTCGACGCTGGCCCGACGAGCACAGTGGGGCATTTCCGCCGTCGCCCGAGGCGCGACGCCGGGCGCCGGAGAAGAAGCCGTGCGGGCGCTGCGTGCCGCGATCTGGGGTGAGCCGGACGAGGAGCTCGAGGGTCTGCCGAGAGGGGTCGCCTTCGCCGCGGACGCGATGGGTTTCATCTCCGGCGAGGAGCAGGTATCGGTGACTCGATCCGGGCGATGGACGCGACTCGCCTTCCGGCGCGGGCATGTGCTCTCTCGGGGACCGGTCGCCTCTGGCCTCACGAGCGTGCGTCAGACCGGCGTGCTCGACTGACGCGAAGCGCGCAGGCGCCCCCGGGACGCGACCGGAACGACTAGGAGCGCGACGATCCTGCTCACCAGAGCACTGATTCCCCCCAGCACGAGCACGATCCCGAGAACATCGAGGAGCGGGAACAGCCAGAGGTCGAATACCCAGTACTGCCATTCGACCGATCCTCCGAGCAATGCCGGTGCGAGCGGGACGAACAGGCCCGCCACGATGACGAGCGTCAGCGGGACCAGACGAAGCCAGACGCGTGGTCTTCGCGCTGCGCGTCTCCGCGCCGCCCACCGCGGAGCACGAAGTGCGGTCACCAGGAAAAGGATCAGAGCGAGCACGGCGAGAGCCGACAGGATCCCGTTGACGATGTTCAGCGGATTCTCATACGGCTTCGCCGCCACCTCGTCGGCACCGACGATCAGGTTCTGCACCAGCTCGCCGGGAGAGCCGACGCCGTTCGTCAGCACCACTGCCGCTCGGCCCGTCTCGGGAACGAATGCCATCGAACCGGTGAACGTGGCCAATGTGCCGCCGTGGGAGACGAAGCCGGGGGCGTCACCTCCGCCCGGAGCGGCGCGTTGCCAGCCGAGGGCGTAGGACTCCGCGCCCGGCTGAGAGACATGGAGTTCTTCGAGAAGTATGCGATCCAGGACGCCCGCTCCGACCTCGCCCTGCTGGAACCGAAGCCACCGCACCATGTCGGCGAGCGTCGACACCACACCTCCGTTCCCCCCGCAGCGTCCGGGCATCTCCGGCATGACGTAGGCGAGTCCGAGCACGACGGAGAAGCCGGGGGCAAGTCGTTCGACCGCCTGATCGCAGGCATCGACGCTCCGTGTGTCGAGCATGCCGAGCGGGACGAAGAGGCGCTGCCGGAAGAAGTCGTCCAGCGACTGGCCGGAGACGACTTCGACGACGCGCGCCGCGATCGAGTAGTTGGTGTTGTGATACTCGAATCGGGCGCCGGGCTCGGCCACCAGCCGCCGATCGCGGAGCTCGGCCACGACCGCCTCGGTCGTCCGTGGGGAGGGGAGCGCGAACTCGGGGTTGGTTCGCAGCGAGAGTCCGGAGGTGTGCGACAGCAGCTGCCGTATCGTGACCTCCTCATAGCGCTCGTCGGCCATGGTGAACTCCGGCAGTGTGTCGACTACCCGGTCGTCGAGCGCGATCTTCCTTTCCTGAACGAGCAGCATGACCGCCGTGGCCGTCATCGACTTGCTCATCGAAGCGATCCGAAACAGCGTGTGCGGGGTGATCGTGCGCCCGTCCCCATCCCGACCGCGCACGATCAGCTCGACGCCTCCGTCGGAGACCACCGCCGCAGCTATGCCCGGTGTCGCGAACGCATCCACGTAGGCCTGCACGGTGGCGTCGGAGGAGAGTGGGGCGGAAGTCGCGGCGGCGGGAACCGCGGTGCCCGGGATCAGAACGGACAGGAGACCGAGAACGGGGAGGAGGCGCACGAGCCCACAGTAGGGACGAACATCGAGCGATTCGAGTGACGCACACACTTCTTCGGGGTAGCCCGAACAGGCAGGAGGGATCCCCGGAACGGCATCATCCGGAAAGCTGGAACCGGCGCTCTCGGAACGTGCCTCAGCCCGCGAGTGCCGCTGCCCGCCCCGCCGTCCGTCCCGAGAACAGGCAACCGCCGAGGAACGTGCCTTCGAGGGCCCGGTAGCCGTGCACGCCCCCGCCACCGAAGCCGCTCGCCTCGCCTGCCGCATAGAGCCCCGGGATCGGCTCTCCGGCCGGGTTCAGAGCGCGGCCCTCGAGGTCGGTGTTGATTCCGCCCAGAGACTTCCGCGTGAGCACGTGCAGCTTCACGGCGACGAGCGGTCCGGCCGCAGGATCCTGGAGACGATGCGGTGCGGCGGTACGGATCAGTCTGTCGCCCCGGTAGCTGCGCATCGATCGGAGCATCCCGATCTGCGCGTCCTTCGTGAAATCGTTCTGCATCTCGCGGTCGCGGGCGAGCACCTCGCGCCGGACGTTGTCGATGTCGAGGAGCTCCCCGCCCGGATGCCGCTGCATCTGTTCGAGCAGCGTTTCCAGGTCGTTCTCCACGATGAAGTCCTCGCCCTCGTCGAGAAACGACTGCACAGGCCCGGTCGGTCCCTTGGCCAGGCGCGATCTCACCAGGAGACCGACGTCCTTGCCGGTGAGATCGGGATTCTGCTCGCTGCCGGAAAGTGCGAATTCCTTCTCGACGATCTGGCGTGACGTGACGAACCAGGAATGGTCGTGACCGGTCGTGCGCAGGTGCTCCAGCGTTCCGAGGGTGTCGAATCCGGGAAACAGGGGGACAGGGAGTCGTTTACCCGTCGCGTCGAGCCAGAGCGAGGAGGGGCCGGGGAGGATACGGATGCCGTGTGACGGCCACACCGGGTCCCAGTTCGTGATGCCTTCGACGTAGTGCCACATCCGGTCGCCGTTGATCAGCCGGGCGCCGGCAGCTTCGCTCACACCGTGCATCGATCCGTCGACGTATGCCGGTACCCCGGTGAGCATGTGCTCCGGCGCGGTACCGAGGCGCGCCGGCCAGGCTGCGCGGACGAGGTCGTGGTTTCCTCCGATGCCGCCCGACGAGACGATGGTCGATCTCGCCGTGATCTCGAAGTCGCCGATGACGTCGCGGGAGGACGGCACACCGCGGCTGGATCCGCTCGTCGCGAGGACGTCGCCTCGCGCTCCGGTGACGGTCCCGTCCGCGGCGAGCAGTTCCGTCACGCGGTGGCGGGGGAGGACCGTGAGCCGTCCCTCCCGCTCGCCCTGTTCGACAGCCGCCGCGAAAGGGGCCACGATCCCCGGACCGGTACCCCAGGTGATGTGGAAGCGCGGGACGGAGTTGCCGGGACCGGTGGCGCCGTACCCGCCGCGCTCCGCCCAACCCACGACGGGGAAGAAGCCGACACCGCGTTCTCTCAGCCATGCGCGCTTCTCGCCGGCGGCGAACTGCAGGTAGGCCTCGGCCCAGCGACGAGGCCATTCGTCCTCCGGCCGATCGAAGTCGGCGTTTCCGAACCAGTCCTGAGTGGCGAGTTCCAGGGAGTCCTTGATGCCGAAGCGCCGCTGCTCGGGGGAGTCGATGAAGAAGAGACCGCCGAAGGACCACCACGCCTGTCCACCGAGGTTTGTGCGTGGCTCCTGGTCGACGATGATCACGCGCCGACCGGCGTCGAGCGCTTCTGCGGCGGCCACCAGACCGGCCAACCCCCATCCGATCACCAGGACGTCTGTGGACAGGGGCGTTGTCGTCATGAGTTCTCCGTTGATTCCTGACGTGAGCGGGTCTCGAGCGTGGGACGGCCGCCGGGACCGGCGCCGATGCCGGAAGGCTCGAGTGTGTTCACCATGGCATAGGCGGCGCGCTCCAGGTAGTCCCACAGCGTCGTTTCGTGCAGAGGAGACAACTGCGCTTCGTCGACGGCCGTTCTCATATGACGAAGCCAACGATCGCGGGCATCGGCATCGATGTGGAAGGGCATGTGTCGCATGCGCAGCCGAGGGTGCCCTCGCGTCTCGCCATAGGTCGTCGGCCCTCCCCAGTACTGCTCGAGGAACATCCGGAGCCGATCCTCCGCCGGTCCGAGATCCTCCTCGGGGTACATCGGCTTCATCACCGGGTCGAGCGCGACCTCGCGGTAGAACACCGAGACGATCTTCCGAAAGGTCTCATGCCCGCCGATCTCGTCGTAGAACGTCACTTCTGAGGGCTCCCGTCATCATTCGGCTTCTTGCGGCGCCAGATCCCACGATCGGGGATGATCGGCACGCCCGTGACCGCGTTCGGACGGGTCCTGGGTGGGTTCGCTCCTCGTACCCGACGTGCGCCGTCGAGCCCCGTCGGCACGACGTCGACCATGCGGGGCACGCCGATCTCCTTCTCGAGCAGGGCGGCGCGCAGGCGACGACGCAGCTCCTGGGCCACGTCGTCCTTCGCATTCGCACGGGCCTTGATGACGATGCGGACGACGAGCGCATCGCCGTCGATGGATTCGAGTCCCCACAGCTCCGGCTTCTCGATGATGCGGGTGCGCCACTTCGGGTCTTTCGACAGGCCCTGCGCGGTCTCGAGCATGATGTGCTCGACCTGGTCGAGGTCCGAGTCGGCCGGCACCCCGATGTCGATGATGGAGCGTGCCCATCCCTGTGACATGTTGCCGATACGGGTGACCTCGCCGTTGCGCACGTACCAGAGGGTTCCGTTGACGTCGCGCACCTGCGTGATGCGCACGCTGACGTACTCGACCACACCGCTCGCGAGACCGAGGTCGACCACATCGCCGATACCGATCTGGTCCTCCGCGACGATGAACATCCCGTTGAGCACGTCCTTGACGATGTTCTGGGCGCCGAAACCGAGGCCGGCACCGACCGCTGCGGTGAGGAGGGTCAGCGAGCCGAGGAGCGTCGGGTTGAGGGCGTTCACGATGAGGACGATCGCGATCACGACGAGCATCACATTGACGATGTTCTGCAGGATCGTCCCGAGGGTGCGGGTGCGCTGTACCAGGCGCATGTCAGCGAGCGGGGAGCGCTCGAGCGCCTGCGTGTCGTCGACAGACGCCTTGTTCTTGGCGCTGTCGACGATGCGGTGCACGACGCGCCGGATGACCAGGCGGAGGATGAGCCCGATCACTATGCAGCTGGCGATGATGAGCGCCACAGTCAGGGCACTCATGCCGATGCTTCCGAGCCAGCCGAGCAGCGCCGTCACCCAGTCGGGAAGCGGCACGGGGTCGGGGGGAGTGTCTGTCGTGGAGGGGATCATCATCACCACCGATCCTAGCGATCGGGCCTCTGCACTGGCTGGGTGGTGGATGCCGCACGCGAAAACGGAGACCATCTGCCTCAGCCGGGGCGTGTCGTGGTGTGGACACTCCCAGGGCGAGACAGATGGTCTCCGTTTCGGATGTACTCCGGTATCAGTCCTCGGCGTCGCGCGCCTGCGCAGCGAGCGCCCGTTCGACATCGGCCAGATTCTCGAGCACGAGTCGGCGCAGTGCCGGTGCAGCGTCCTGGTGGGCGGCCAGCCAGCCGCGGGTCGCGTCGCGGAGGGCGATGTCGGCCAGGGCCGTCGGGAAGAGCCCGACGATCAGGTACTGCGCGATCTGATAGGTGCGCGACTCCCAGACGGGGAGCAGCATGTCGAAGTACGCGGGGACGAACTCGCTCAGCGCCGCTGCTCCGGACGGGTGCGTGAAGCCGAGTGCCGCCGAGCGGACGATCGTGTTCGGGGCGTCATCGCGCTCGATGAGCGACGCCCATGCGGCCTTCTTCGACGCCGAGTCCGGGAGAGAGGCGCGGGCCTGTGCCGCGAACTCCCCGCCCTTGGCGGTGTTGTCCGCGGCGAGAGCGGCATCGATGGTCGCGGCATCCGTCGCGCCGATCGTGGCGAGGCCCACGAGGAGCTGCCAGTTCAGGTCGGCATCGATCTCGAGCCCGGGCAGGGTGTCCTCGCCGGAGCGCAGACGCCCGACGATGCCGGCATGCTCCGGGGTGACCAGCGCGTTGGCGAAGGCGGTGACGAACTGCAGCTGGCTGTCGCTGCCCGGCTCGGCGGACTCCGCGAGACTCCACAGGCCGTCGGCGATCTTCAGCCGCGCCGCCTCGCGGTCGGCCGGCGTGACGTACAGCGTCGCCGCAGTGCGCAGCTGGGCGAGCGTGGTGCGCACCGTCGTCGACTCGGTCTCGCGACCGATGTTGCCCAGCACGAGGTCGAGGTACTCCGAGGCGCCGGTCTCGGCGTCGCGGGTCTGATCCCACGCGGCACCCCAGACGAGCGAGCGGGCGAGCGGGTCGTGGATGTCGGCGAGGTGCGCGATTGCGGTGGCGAGCGACTTCTCGTCGAGGCGGATCTTCGCGTAGGCGAGATCGTTGTCGTTGAGCAGCACGAGGTCGGGCCGGGCGAGACCCTGCAGCTCGGGCACCTCGGTGCGGTCGCCGTCGACGTCGACCTCGAGGTAGTGCGTGCGCGTGAGCGAACCGTCGGTCAGCGTGTAGAAGCCGATTCCGAGCCGGTGCGGACGAATCGTCGGGTAGTCCGCCGGCGCGGTCTGCGTGATCGCGAAGCGCGAGATCTTTCCATCGTGGTCCTCTGCGATGACCGGCTCGAGCGTGTTCACGCCGGCGGTCTCCAGCCACTTCTTCGACCAGGAACTGAGGTCGCGGCCGCTGGTGGCTTCCAGCTCCGAGAGCAGGTCGCTCAGCTCGGTGTTGCCCCAGGAGTGCTTCTGGAAGTACTGCGACACGCCCGCGAAGAACGCCTCGATGCCGACCCAGGCGGCGAGCTGCTTCAGGACGGAACCGCCCTTGGCGTATGTGATGCCGTCGAAGTTCACCTGCACGTCTTCGAGGTCGTTGATCTCGGCGACGATCGGGTGAGTGGACGGGAGCTGGTCCTGGCGGTAGGCCCAGGTCTTCTCCATGGCGTTGAACGTGGTCCACGCCTCGGTCCACTCGGTGGCCTCGGCGGTGGCGATGGTCGACGCCCACTCGGCGAACGACTCGTTCAGCCAGAGGTCGTTCCACCACTTCATGGTGACGAGGTCACCGAACCACATGTGGGCGAGCTCGTGCAGGATCGTGACGACGCGGCGCTCCTTGACAGCATCCGTCACCTTGCTGCGGAAGACGTAGGTCTCGGTGAAGGTGACCGCTCCCGCGTTCTCCATGGCGCCGGCGTTGAACTCCGGCACGAAGAGCTGGTCGTACTTGGCGAACGGGTACGGCACGCCGAACTTCGACTCGAAGTAGGCGAAGCCCTCGCGCGTCTTGTCGAAGATGTAGTCGGCGTCGAGGTGCTGCCACAGGCTCTTGCGGCCGTACACGCCCAGCGGGATGACACGGCCGGAGGCGCTCGTCAGCTCCGAGAAGGTCGATTCATACGGTCCGGCGACGAGTGCGGTGATGTACGACGAGATGCGCGGGGTCGGCTCGAAGCCCCAGGTGGCGGTGACGTCGTCGTCGTGCACGATGGGCTCGGGCGTGGGGGAGTTGGAGACGACCTTCCACGCGGCCGGTGCCGTCACGGTGAACTGGAACGTCGCCTTGAGGTCGGGCTGCTCGAAGACCGCGAACACGCGGCGCGAGTCGGGCACCTCGAACTGGGAGTAGAGGTAGACCTCGCCGTCGACGGGGTCGACGAAGCGGTGCAGTCCTTCTCCCGTGTTGGTGTATTCGCAGTCGGCGTCCATGACGAGGACATTCTCGGCCTGCAGCCCCGTGAGCGCGATGCGCGAGTCGGCGAAGACCTCATTCGGGTCCAACTGCTCGCCGTTGAGCGAGATCTCGCGCACCTCGCGGGCGATGAGGTCGATGAAGGTGAAGCCCTCCGGTGTCGCGGTGAAGCGCACCACGCTGCGGGAGCCGAACACTTCGGCGCCCTTGGTCAGATCGAGGGCGACTTCATAGGACTGAGTGTCGACGACGTCGCGGCGCTCCTGCGCTTCGATGCGGGTGAGGTTCTCTCCAGGCACAGCTGTACTCCCAGGGGTGAGGGGATGTCACCGGGGCTGGGCGCAGTTGGCGCCGACGGCAACCCTGACAGCCTACGCCAGTGCGACGGATGCCCTCTCGCAGCGGCGCAGGAACGGAAACGGATAGAAACGGTGAATGCGCGCACTCCCGCACTCCGCCGAGGTGGGAGGATGGAGGGGTGACTGCGATCGAGCCGAATGTCGTTCCCTTTGCTTCGCCTGCTGCCTCCGGCGGTGCGCCCTTCGTGACCACGCCGGTCGCCTACGACGCGATCCTTCTCGCCGGATTCGGCGGGCCGGAGGGTCAGGAAGACGTGATCCCGTTCCTCCGGAATGTGACGCGCGGGCGCGGCATCCCCGACGAACGACTCGAAGAGGTTGCACACCACTATCGTCACTTCGGCGGAGTGAGCCCGATCAACGGGCAGAACCGTGTGCTCAAGCAGGCGCTCGAGAACGCCCTGGTCGAGCGAGGCATCACGCTCCCTGTCTACTGGGGGAACCGCAACTGGGCCCCGTACCTGGAAGAGGTCGTCACCGAGGCGTCGGGCAACGGTCACAACACCCTCCTGGCTTTCGCCACCAGTGCATACAGCTCGTTCTCCAGTTGCCGTCAGTATCGCGAGGACTTCGCCCGCATCCTCGAGGAGACGGGCCTGGGCGAGACCGTGACGATCGACAAGATCCGTCCCTTCTACGATCACCCGGGGTTCGTCGAAGCGTTCGAGACCGGCGTGCGGGAGGCTGTCGAAGGCTTCCTCGCCGAGGGTGTCGCCGCAGCCGACATCCAGATCCTCTTCTCGACGCACAGCATCCCGACGGCCGATGCCGAGCGCTCCGGTGCACGGGACATCGACTGGGGCGAAGGCGGTGCGTACGCCGCACAGCATCTCGCCGTCGCCGCCTGGGTGATGGACCGCGTGCGGCAGACCGTTCCGGCATCCGCCGATGTGTCCTGGGAACTCGTCTACCAGTCCCGCTCCGGCCCCGCCTCGCAGCCGTGGCTCGAGCCCGATGTGTGCGACGTGATCGGCGAGCTGCCCGAGCGCGGTCGCAAGGCCGTCGCCGTCGTACCAGTGGGCTTCATGAGCGATCACATGGAGGTCCTGTGGGATCTCGACACCGAGGCGGCGGAGGCGGCGGAGGAAGCAGGTCTCTCCTTCACGCGCACTCCCACCCCGGGCGTGTCGCCCGCGTTCGTGACGGGCATCGTCGATCTGATCGAGGAACGTCTCCAGGGCCGTCCCAACGAGGAGCGCGCGCATGTCACCTCTCTTCCTGGCGGTTTCGACGTGTGCCGTCCCGGGTGCTGCGAGAACATCCGCGCGGGCTTCAAGCCGGCCGCGGCTGGTGTCGCCCCGTGACCTCTCG
Organism: Microbacterium sp. STF-2; assembly: GCF_034650155.1. Taxonomy (NCBI): domain Bacteria; kingdom Bacillati; phylum Actinomycetota; class Actinomycetes; order Micrococcales; family Microbacteriaceae; genus Microbacterium; species Microbacterium sp. STF-2. The sequence goes on along the minus strand of NZ_JARKMW010000001.1, from coordinate 581,304 downwards.
GTGATGCACGCGCACTTCTAGGATGGGAGTCATGCGCATCCACATCGCCACCGACCACGCGGGCCTCGACTTCTCCACCCAGCTGCAGGGACATCTGCGCGCAGCCGGACACGAGGTCGTCGATCACGGTCCGATCGAGTACGACGCGGTCGACGACTACCCCGCGTTCTGCATTCGCGCGGCTCAGGCGGTCATCGCCGATCAGCGGGCGGGCGTCGAAGCTCTGGGTGTGGTCTTCGGAGGTTCCGGAAACGGCGAGCAGATCGCTGCGAACAAGGTGGAAGGCGTCCGTGCCGCACTCGTGTGGAACCTCTCGACAGCAGAACTGGCCCGCGAGCACAACGACGCCAACGTGATCTCCATCGGCGCACGACAGCACACCTACGACGAGGTCACCTCGTTCATCGACCGTTTCATCGAGACGCCGTTCTCCGGAGACGAGCGCCACGTGCGGCGCATCGGCCAGATCGCGGACTTCGAACGCGACGGCTCCCTGCTCCCGGACCCGCGGGCCTGAGATGCCCGAGGGTCATTCCGTCCACCGGATCGCTCGTCAGTTCGACCGCAACTTCGTCGGCAAGACGCTGAGCGCCTCCAGCCCGCAGGGCCGGTTCGCCGAAGGTGCCGCGGTCCTCGACGGGCGCGCGGCGGTGAGCGTGCAGGCCGTCGGCAAGCAGATGTTCCTCGAGACGGAAGGCGATCTGTGGCTCCGCGTGCACCTCGGTCTGTACGGGGCGTGGGATTTCGCGGGCGAGATCCTCGTCGACCCGACCATCGCCTCGGCGAACGGGCGGATGGGCCAGACCAACCAGCGGGGTACCGTCCTCGACGAGCCGATCCTCGATGATGCGGGGGAGAACTCGCTGGCGTCGATCGGAGCCCCTCGACGCACCCGGGTGCATGTGCGCATGTCGGAGCAGACGAAGGGCCTCGCCGACGAGGGGATGGAGTGGCCTCCTCCTGTCGTGGGGCAGGTGCGCCTTCGCCTGATGACCGACATCACCGCAGCCGACCTCCGAGGACCGACCGCCTGTGTGCTGCAGACGCCCGAAGAGATGCTCGCCACCGTCGCCAAGCTGGGGCCCGATCCGCTCGTCGGCGATCCGGTCGAGAACGAAGAACGGTTCGTCCGGGCGGTCGGGAAGAAGCCGACGGTCATCGCACTCCTGCTCATGGACCAGTCGGTCGTGAGCGGCATCGGGAACGTGTACCGGGCCGAGATGCTGTTCCGGCAGCGGCTGAATCCGCACACACCTGGTCGGGATGTGCCCGAAGACGTCGTGCGTGCGCTCTGGAACGATTGGGTGCGGCTGCTCGCCGTCGGTGTGGAGACCGGGCAGATGATGACGATGGACGGTCTCACCGGTGCGGACTATCGAGCGGCGATGGCAAACCGCGACGACCGCCACTGGGTGTATCACCGCGCGGGGCTTCCGTGCCGCATCTGCGGGACGGAGATCGCCCTCGAGGAGATCGGCGCGCGCAAGCTCTACTGGTGCCCCCGTTGTCAGGCCTGACCACGCACCTGCCACCGCCATCCGTTCTAGGCTGATCGAATGCGACAGAATCCCAGCTTCACGCTGGCCGACGTGACCGAGATCCGCCGAGTGATCGAGGCGAATCCGTGGGCGACGATCATGAGCGCGGGCGATGACGGACTCGTCGCCTCTCACTACGCCGTTCTCCTCGACGAATCGCGCGACGACCTGACCGTCGTCGGGCACGTCGGCCGTCCGGACGATCTCATCCACGGCATGGGCCGGCGAGAGATGCTCGCGGTGTTCCAGGGCCCACACGGTTACGTGTCTCCGGGCTGGTACGGCGATGTCGCCGCCGTGCCGACGTGGAACTACACCGCCGTGCATCTGGCCGGCGTGCCCGAGATCCTCACGGACGAAGAGAACCTCGTCGTCCTCGACCGGCTGGTGGAGCGATTCGAATCGCGGATGCCCGAACCGAGGCGTATGTGGGAGCGTCCGAATGACCCGGGATACATCGAGCGGCTCGCTTCGGGGACTGTCGGCTTCCGGTTGACGCCGACCCGCGTCGTCGCCAAGAGGAAACTCAGTCAGAACAAGCCGCCGGAGACGATCGAGACGGTGATCGCCGCGCTGTCGACCGACGGACCGTATTCCAACCCGGCTCTCGCCGCGGAGATGCGGCGCGCACAGGACGCGCGCCGAGGAGGACGACAGCAGTGACAGAACGCGGAGCGGCGATCGACACCATCACGGCCGTGCGGATCGCGGGCCCCGGGCGTGAGTTCCTGATGGATGACGAGCCCGTGGACATCTTCATCGCCGACGGGCGCATCGTCGACATCGCGCCGACCGGTGCATTGCCGGCGCGGGGCGAGGTCATCCGCGGTGATGGCGCCTGGGCCGTTCCGGGGCTCTGGGACAACCACGTGCACACGGTGCAATGGGCTCTGGCATCGGAACGGGCGCCGCTCGGTCACGTGGGATCCGCCGCCGCTGCCGCCGCGGCGATGAGCGGTGTGGCCCCGTTGCCGGATGGACGTCGTGTCGGCACCGGTTTCCGTGACGCCCTGTGGTCGGATCGGCCGTCACTCGACCTCCTGGACGCGGCGACCGGGGACATCCCGACCTACCTCATCAATGCCGACGTCCACAGCGTCTGGCTCAACCGCGCGGCACTCGCTCGTGAGGGGTTCCGGAGCGATGACGGTGTGCTCCGCGAGACCGACGCCTTCGAGATCTCGCGGCGCCTCAACGCGGTTGACGCCGCCCATGGCGACCGCGCCATGATGCGCGCTGGAGAGCAGGCCGCCGCGCGCGGCATCACCGGCCTGGTCGACTTCGACATGGCGTGGAGTGCGGAAGCCTGGCCCCGACGGGTCCAGGCCGGCTTCGCCTGGCACCGTGTCGAGTTCGCGGTCTACCCCTTCGACCTCGACCGTGCGATCGGCGCCGGGTTGCGCACGGGAGAACTCCGCGAGGAGCACGACGTTCCGACACCGGGTAGAGGCCTGGTCCACGTCGGGCCGCTGAAGATCATCACCGACGGTTCGCTGGGCACGCGAACCGCCGCCTGCTCGCACTCCTATCCCGGTGACCCCGACAACTTCGGGATGCTCACCGTGCCTTCCGATGAACTCGTCGCGCTCCTGACCCGGGCGACAGGCGCTGGTCTGGGCGTGGCCGTGCATGCGATCGGCGACCGGGCGATCACCTCGGCGCTCGACGCCTTCACCACCACGGGCGCCGTCGGGTCGATCGAGCATGTGCAACTCGTCCGACACAGCGATCTCGCGCGGTTCGCGCGCCTCGGGGTGGTCGCCAGCGTCCAGCCGCAGCACGCCGTGGATGACCGTGATCTGGTGGATCGCCACTGGGCGGAGCAGACCGCGATCGGCTATCCGCTGGCATCGCTGCGCGACGCCGGCGTGCACCTGCGTTTCGGATCCGATGCACCCGTCGCCGAGCTCGACCCCTGGCACGCCATCGCGGCTGCGGTATCGCGCACCGACGACGCGCGGGAACCCTGGCATCCGGAAGAACGGATCACAATCGACCAGGCGCTCGAGGCGAGCGTGCGTTCGTCGGTGCGTCCGGGCGAGCCCGCCGACATCGCCCTCTGCGCTGCAGATCCTCGCACGGCGACAGGGGCGGACCTGCGATCCATGCCCATTCGCTCCACGATTCTGGCCGGATACGTCACCCACATCGGCTGATCTTCCGCACGCACGAAGCGCGCACGAAGAAGGGGCGATCCTCGGAGAACCGAGGATCGCCCCTTGCTGTGCCGATCAGATCAGGCGGCGATGTGCGAGACCAGGAACCAGCGGTCCTTCTCGAGGCCGCGCTGGATCTCGATCGCGACATCCTGGCTGGTGAGGTCGACCTCGTCGAGGCCGTCGACGGCGGCCTTGACATCGACGAGGATCGCGTCGATGTCAGAGATGACGGCGCGGATCAGTTCGTCCGACTGGGCGAAGCCGGCCGCGACGGAGGTGGTTCCCGCCTTGTCGGCGACTGCGTTGACGCGAGCGTCGATCGGCAGACCGAGCGCGACGATCCGCTCTGCGGCGGTGTCTGCGAAGTCACCGGCGTGAGCGACGATCGTGTCGAGCAACTCGTGGACGCCGATGAAGTTGGCGCCGCGGACATGCCAGTGTGCCTGCTTGCCGTTGATCGTCAGCGCCTGGAGGCCGAGCACGACAGGGGAGAGGAACTGGGCCGCCCCTGCAGCCACGGTCGGGTCGATGGCGGTGGTGGAAACGGTCTGTGCCTTGCTCATCTTGTGCTCCTCTGGAACGGGTTCTCGTATCTGATGAAGACAACGCTACTCAGCCTCATACATTCCGCAAGCAAGCTGAGGCTCGGCTCACTTCCGCGTGATTCCGGGGAAGTGAGGGTAGTCTCGCCTCATGAGCATCGCGTCCGGAGCCTCTGTCCTCGCCCTGCCGAACAGCACACCGTCGATCGACGCGACGGCTTTCGTCGCAGACGGGGCGCGCATCATCGGTGAAGTCTCCCTCGCCGCCGGTTCCAGCGTCTGGTACAACGCCGTGCTTCGTGGCGACTCGGCCGGGATCGTCATCGGTCCCGGCTCGAACGTGCAGGACAACGTCTCGGTGCATGTGGATGCCGGACACCCGGTCGTGATCGGTGCCAAGGTATCGGTCGGACACAATGCGGTCGTCCATGGCTGCACGATCGGCGACGGCACGCTGGTCGGCATGGGATCGGTGATCCTCAGCGGTGCGGTGATCGGTGAAGGCTGCCTCGTCGCCGGAGGCGCCGTCGTACTCGGCGGGACGGAGATCCCCGCCGGTTCCCTCGTCGCCGGTGTTCCCGCGAAGGTGCGTCGGGCACTCAGCGAAGAGGAGCGTGCGGGACTCATCGCCAACGCCGACATCTATCTGGGGCACTCGCAGACGCACTCGTCGGCTACCTCGGCCTGACGGCCCCGGCCGCTAGGCTGGGAGGAGTACGGGGCGGTGGCCAAGCTGGTTAAGGCAGTGGGCTCATAACCCAACGATCGCGGGTTCAAGTCCCGCCCGCCCTACTCCTCAGCCACGACCGCTCCCGGGTTCCCTCCGCCCGAGCAACAGCCGGCATTGCCGCGGCGAGACGAACGGATCCAACCGCTGCATCTCGAGCGGCCCGTCGCTGAGCTGGAGCACATCGCGGACGAGCTGGGCGTGAACGTCGCAGACGAGCGCCTGATCCTCCGCCAACAGCCCCTGATAGCGGCACGGAGCCAAGTCGAAGCGCAGCGCCGCTTCATCGACGACGGGGTCCAGACCGGCGTCGTCGAGGTGTTCGTAGAGGACGTCGACCTGACGCAGGGCGTCCTCCTCGAGCGCAGTCGGGGCATCGTCCGTCACGGCTCGGAGCATCCGCCCCCGCTCGCTCGCCCCGTCGACGCGCGCGCGCGTGACGGTGTTCGATGTCACGTCGCGCACAGGATGGAAGACGACGGACGGACGCCCTCGACCGCCGGACCTTCGTGTCTCACTGCGGATCAGCCCCTCGTCCTCCAACACCCGCAGATGATCCCGGACGGTGTTCAGCGGGATGCCGCTCTCCTCGGCGAGCGCGCCGGCGCGCCGGCCGGGCGCCTGTTGTATGGCGTGCAGCAGCTGGAGTCGACGCGGCTGAGTGAGTCCTCGGAAGTCATGGGCGCGACGGGGCATGTGGCGAGGATAGGCGGGCGCGAACAGTCCTGGACTCCTTTCCACCGGAAATAACCCGGTGAAAGACCCGGCGCGTACCCTCGCCGCGGGAAAGGGTGGGAGAACCATGACGATGAAGAGAAGGGAAGTCATGAAACTCTCAACGGAGTCCGAGGCGGTCGTGCGTGCGACCGCGGGAGTCGTCGCGCAGCATGCGGACGAGATCACGACGCTGTTCTACCGCGAGATGTTCGCCGCACATCCGGAACTGCTCCGTGTGTTCAATCGTGCAAACCAGGCGATAGGCGAGCAGCCCAAGGCGCTGGCCGCATCGGTGGTTGCGTTCGCCGTCCACCTCATCGACCCCGAGGCCCCCGATTTCACGCCCGTCATGCGCCGGATCGCTCACAAGCACGTCTCCCTGGGCATACAGGCACGCCAGTACACGATCGTCGGGCACCATCTCCTCGACGCTGTCCAGACGGTCCTGGGCGATGCCGTCACCCCCGAGGTCAGAGCCGCCTGGGACGAGGTCTACTGGCTCTTCGGCTGCTCGCTCATCGCGGAGGAGGCGAAGCTCTATGCGCAGGGCGGAACCGATCCCGAGCAGCCGTGGCGCACACACCGTGTCGTGGAGCGCGTGGTGGAGTCCGACGACGTCATCTCCCTGCTCCTCGCTCCCGTGGAGGGGGCAGTGGCCTCGCACCGTACCGGCCAGTACGTCGCCATCGCCGTCGACCTGCCGGATGGCTCCCGACAGCCGCGCCAATACACGATCTCCTCCGGGCCGCGAGGCGATTCGCTGCGGGTGACGGTGAAGCGGGTACGCGGTGAGGGCGGCCTGCCCGACGGCCTGGTGTCGACCTGGCTGCATGAGCACGCGCATCCCGGAACAGTGCTCGACGTATCGCAGCCGGCAGGCGATGTCGTGCTCGACGACGACGAGCACCCGCTGATCCTGGTGTCGGCGGGTATCGGCATCACTCCGATCGCTGCGATCGTCGAGGACCTGTCACGACGTTCTCCCGGCCGCACTGTGCGGCTCTTCCATGCGGACCGCGCCCACGACACGCACGCGCTGTATCCCTCACTTCGTCGTCAGGTGCTCGCGATGGACGACGCCAGGGCACAGAACTGGTACGCGAAGGACGCAGACGGGGCCCCGACCCTGCATCCCGCTCTTCCGGGCAGGATGGATCTCACCGATGTGGAGCTGCCGGACGACGCGGTCGTGTTCATGTGCGGACCGCTCGAGTTCATGCGGAACGCGAGAGCGACCCTTCTGCGCCGAGGAGTGCCCGCTGAGCGGATCGCCTACGAGGTCTTCGGCCCCGATCTCTGGCTGCAGCAGCCCGCGACCGACGCCGCCTGAGGTCTCCGCACACAGGGGGGAGGGGAACGGGCGCGCGGATGTCAAGCCCCTCCTCGGCGGTGCCGCACCACGCCATGCTTTCGATGTGCGGCACCGCGCCGCAGAACGGGAGGCACCATGAGCATCGGCAGCGGAATCGCGCTCTTCGTGATCGGGGCGATCCTCGTCTTCGCGATCAACGTCGACGTTCCCTGGGTCGACCTCGACATGGTCGGCTACATCCTGATGGGGGCCGGCGTCGTCGTCTTCCTCATCGGCATCGTGCTGCTCGCACGTCGGCGTCGCACCGAGACGGTGTCGCGCACCTTCGTCGATCCCGCCACCGGAGAGCCGACGACGCGTCGCTCCGTGAGCACCAGCGGCGACGAAGCGGTGTGAGCCCAGCCGCTGACGGCGTCCAGCTCGGAGGGTGTCGGGCGCCGTCAGTCGGCGGTGACGCTCTCGAGATGTTCCTCGACGAGCGTGATGCCACCGCTCGAACTCGCGGAATGAGCCAGCTCTTCGATCCACCTTCTGCTCAGCTCCGGCGTCTGTGCGTCCTGGAAGACGAAGCGGAGCGGGATCGAGGGATGCAGCCACAGGGTGGAACGTCCGGGCGCATCGCCGTCCGGGTGCCGCCACGAGAGGGTGAAGCTCTCGTTACGACGGAGCTTGGTGGCGATGACCACTTTGAGATGCGCGAGCGCGCGGTCATCGATGTGGATGGGAGTCTTCGCGTCGCCGTAGTAGAGGCTTCCCATCAGCCTGGGGACGATTCGTGGGGGTGGCGCGCGTGGACCATGGTTCTCCTCGGGGGCGTGCTCGCAGGACCGAGGTCCGGGACACTCGAACTCTAACCGCAGATCGCTCCGACGCCCCGCGCTCGCCCCCGACCCGCCGAGCGACGCGAAGAGAATATTCGTTCCCTGTCAGGTCGATGGCAGTGCGGGTGCCATCCCGTACGCCTCGCGGTAGGCCGAAGCGAACCGCGAGGAGTTGCTGAAGCCCCAGCGTCGAGCGACCTCGCCGACCGAGCGACCCCGACCGTTGCGGAGATCACGATGGGCGCCGTCGAGGCGCGCCCGACGCAGAGCATCCGCAGGCGTGATGTCGAGCGCCCGCCGGAACGCGTATTGCAGACCACGAGTGGAGATGTAGGACGCGGCCGCGACGTCGTCGATGGTGATCGCCAGATGCGCGTTCGCATCGATGTAGGCGAGCGCTCGGCGAACGGCCGCCGGTGCACCGGCGCGCTGCGCCGGGCGCCGCAGCGATTCGGAGAATGTGGTCGGGAACGCCGAAAGCGTGATCATCAGGGCATGGCGTTCGAGCTCGGCGACGAGCAGATCGTCTGCGATCCCGTCCCGCAGGGACTGGTCGAGGTAGGCGAACATCCGCTCCCACCGTTGGGAATCCATGACGGAGTGCGGCGCGAGTCCGGTCGTGCGAAGCTCTCGCCGATCATCCCCCGTGATCTGCCGCGCTCTGCTCTGCGCGGCCTGTTGGTCGAAGACGATGGCGCGAACGCGAGCCGACCGGTCCCATCTGGCCTCGACCTCAGTGCCGTCCGACATCCAGACGGCATCGGCGTCCAAGGAAGCGCGCCCCGACCAGACGCGCGCGTCCGGGGCGTCCACACGGCACACGAGCAACTGATCCTGCGGCTCGGCCCGCGAATGCACCTGAGCGGAAAGGCGATAGTCGACGAACGACGCGGTCTCGAGTTCCTCGGATCGCCAGTCGAATCGAAAGCTCCGCGGATCAGCATTCTGCAGAGAGGCCGAGGGAACGAACTGCTGCCACGTGGACTCGACCCGTTCGAGATCGACGGACGTGAACTGCATGGGCTGCTCCTCGTGCTTCGCGCCCTGATCCCACTCGAGGGCGCACCATCTGGAGCGTATCCCACGACACCTGATTCCGAGCCGAGGAGCAGCGACGCACGTCACTCCACGATGGGGCCGGCGTGCCGCACCGGCCAGCGTCCATCGAGCATGTCATCGGGTTCCAGACGTCCGATGCTCACGAAGTACTCGGTGAGGTTGGCTGCCTGCGAGCGGGCCCAGCCGATCTGGTGCGTGTGGAGCTGTACCGGATTCTCGGGGAGACGGAACTGACGGGCGAGCGCCTGCGCCACGCGCCCGGCGGCGATCGCATCCGCAGACGCTTCGTGGGCGCCCTCCAACGGGACGGCGTAGTGCGCCGCGACCACCTCGAGCGTGCGTCGACCGCGCCGGTAGCGGTCATACGCCTTGTCGATGACGAGCGGATCGATCACCGGTGCGGGGTCGGTGAGCGGGTCGACCCCGTGCCGAGCGGCTTCGCAGGCGAGCAGCGAGAAGTCGAACGACGCGTTGTATGCGACAACCGGCACACCCTGACGGAACAGGGACCGCAGGGCAGCAGTCACTTCGGCGACCACCTCAGGGACGGGCCGCCCGTGGGCTCGCGCGTGCGCCGTCGTGATCCCGTGCACCGCGGTTGCGCCGTCGGGGATCGGCACACCGGGGTCCGCAAGCCACGAACGGGCCGCGACCTGTCTGCCATCGGCGTCGAGGATACCGACGTAGGCGGTCACCACGCGGTCCGACTCGACGTCGACTCCGGTCGTTTCCAGATCGAACACCCCGACACGGGTGAGCCAGGCAGGAAGCGGGGGACCGGCTGGCATGGCTTCACGCTATGGTCGGCCGCGGACATTCAGGAGAAGGCGCACGGCGACTCGTAGACTCTGAGGATGACCGTGCCTTCCCCGTATGCGGACCGTCTTCGTCGTCTGCCCGTGCAACGCCACGAGGTCGAGGTGCGCGGGGCGACCACGGCGTACTGGGCGTATGGACCCGAAGACGCCGGGACGACCGTCGTCGCGGTGCACGGCTTCCGGGGCGAGCACCATGGCCTCGAACCGGTGCTCGCATACCTCCCCGAGGTGCGGGTGATCGCGCCCGACCTTCCGGGCTTCGGCGAGTCGGCCCCGCTGCCGGGGCGCCGTCACGATCTCGACGAGTACGCCGGATGGCTCACCGACTTCGCCGCCGAGGTCGCACCCGGTGCGGTCATCCTCGGCCACTCCTTCGGGTCGATCGTGACGGCCGCGGCGGTGGCCCGCGGATTGCAGACTCCGCGCCTGATCCTCATCAACCCCATCGGTGCCCCCGCGCTCGAGGGACCCAAGGGGCTCATGACGCGCCTGGCCGTGTTCTACTACGCCCTCGGCGCCCGGCTCCCGGAGAATCTCGGAACCGCGCTGCTGCGCAATCGGATCATCGTGCGGGTCATGAGCATCACGATGGCCAAGACGAAGGACCCCGAGCTCCGGCGGTTCATCCACGACCAGCATGACACCTACTTCTCCCGGTTCTCCGATCGTGATGTGCTCCACGATGCCTTCGTCGCGAGCGTCTCGCACGACGTCCGCGAGTTCGCGCCCGACATCGACGTTCCGACGCTCCTGGTGGCGGCCGAACGCGACGACATCACGCCGATCGAAGCGGAGCGGAAGCTGGCGACGCTCTTCCCGGACGCCGGGTTGGTCGAGATCGCCCACGTCGGGCATCTGATCCACTACGAGACGCCGGCGGAGGCCGCAGGGGCGATCCGGCGCTTCCTCAGGATTCCCGTCGTGCGAGGCCGATGAGGCCGGCCACACGGAACGGGATCACCTCGCCCATGGCGAGTGAGGTCTCGGTGCGTTCCACTCCCTCGATCGACAGGATGCGCGCGTCGGTGTCGAAGAGGTGACGCGCGTCGCGACAGGCCACGCGTGCGAGCAGATCGATCGATCCGCTGAGCCCATGCGCCTGCACGACTTCGGGAATCCGGGCGAGTTCGTTGATGATGCGAGGAAGCTCTGTCTGGCGGACGCCGATGCTCACGAACGCCTGCAACGGGAATCCGAGCACGTCAGGCGAGAACGACCTCTCGTAGGACAGGAAGATCCCGCTCTGCTCGAGACGTGCCATCCGCGCCTGGATCGTGTTGCGGGACAGGCCCAGGCTCTCCGCGAGCGCGACGATCGTGGTCCTCGGGTCGTCAGCGAGTGCGGCGAGAAGCTCGAGATCGATGCGGTCCAGTCCTGGCATAGTGCCAAACCTTAGCAGGAGCCTTCCGTGCCAAATTGAGCAACATGCTCAAGCCCTTTCAGAATGCTTGAGCGAGGTGTTGAGCAGACGTACTCTCAGACCATGCCGGTGATGACGCTGGCATCAGTGCGCGGAGCCTCACGAGGGCCGCCGAGGACGAGGAGGACGACGATGTCACCGCAGATCACCCCCATCGCAGACACCGCCCAGGATCTGGAGCTCTCGGAGCGCATCCTGAATCCGGACGGCAGTCGCATCGCGAACCCTCGGCTGGATCCTTTCGTCGCCGACGTCGACAGTGCGCAACTGCGTTCACTGCTGCGGGACATGGTCATCCTCCGGCGGATCGACGCCGAAGGCGTCGCCCTGCAGCGCCAGGGACAGCTCGGCCTCTGGGCACCCTGCCAGGGGCAGGAGGCGACCCAGATCGGCACGGCACGCGCCATCGCGCCGGAGGACTACGTGTTCCCGAGCTACCGGGAAACCGGGGTAATCTACGCGCGCGGCGCCCAGCCGGGCGACTATGTGCGCATGTGGCGCGGCGAGGAGGGCGCCGCGTACGATCCGGCCGCACTCGGGGTCGCGCCCTTGCAGATCATCATCGGTGCCCAGACACTGCACGCCGTCGGCTATGCCTTGGGCATCCAGCACGATGGCGCCAAGGAAGTCGCGGTCACGTACTTCGGCGACGGTGCCACCAGTCAGGGCGATGTCAACGAGGCGATGATCTTCGCCGCCTCGTACCAGGCCCCCGTGGTCTTCGTCTGCCAGAACAACCACTGGGCGATCTCGGAGCCCGTCTCCGTGCAGTCGCAGTATCCGATCGCCGGGCGGGCTCCGGGGTTCGGTATCCCCAGCGTCCGCGTCGACGGCAACGATGTGCTCGCCTGCATGGCTGCCATGCGCTGGGCCCTCGATCATGCACGTGCCGGCAAGGGGCCCGCCTATATCGAGGCGGTCACGTATCGAATGGGGCCGCACACCACGGCCGATGACCCGACGCGCTACCGTGACCAGGACGAACTCGAATCCTGGCGCCGACGCGATCCGATCGCACGGCTGGAAGCCCATCTGCGCGCCACGGGAGATCTGACCGACGAGCACCTCGCCGAGACCCAGGCGGCAGCAGACGCGGTGGCGAAGGAGATGCGCGCCGCATGCCTCGGCATGGTCACGCGCCCGCCCCTCGCGGTCTTCGACGGCGTCTACGCCGAACCGCACACCGGGCTCGAGCGTCAGCGTGGTGAGTACGCCGCGTACCTCGCCTCCTTCGAGGGCGAGGCCGGCGCATGACCGAACTGACCCTCGGAAAGGCGCTCGGCGCGGGACTGCGTCAGGCGATGCGCGACGACGACAAGGTGGTGCTGCTCGGAGAGGACATCGGGAAACTCGGTGGCGTCTTCCGCATCACCGACGGGCTGCTCGACGAGTTCGGCGCAGCGCGGGTGATCGACACTCCGCTCGCGGAGTCGGGCATCGTCGGAACAGCCGTGGGCCTGGCGTTCCGCGGTTATCGGCCGGTGGTCGAGATCCAGTTCGACGGCTTCGTGTACCCCGCGTTCGACCAGATCGTCGCTCAGGTCGCGAAGCTGCACTACCGCACCCAGGGCCGGGTGAAGATGCCGATCACCATCCGCATCCCGTGGGCAGGAGGCATCGGCGCCGCCGAGCATCACTCGGAGTCCCCGGAGGCCTACTTCGTGCACACGGCCGGTCTGCGCGTGATCGCGGTCTCGAACCCGGAGGACGCGTACCGCAGCCTGCGACAGGCGATCGCCTCCGACGATCCGGTGATCTTCTTCGAGCCGAAACGCCTGTACCACCACAAGGGCGATGTCGATCTGGAGGCGCCGCTCGCGGACGCAGCGCCCATGGGACTCGCGCGCGTCGTGCGCACCGGGAACGACGCGACCCTGATCACCTACGGGGCGATGGTCTCCACGGCGCTTCAGGCGGCCGACGCGGCAGCGGACGAGGGCGTCTCTCTCGAGGTCATCGACCTCCGCTCGCTCTCACCGGTGGACTACGACTCGGTCGCCGCCTCGGTGCGCAAGACGGGACGCGTGGTCGTCGCCCACGAGGCCTCTCGCGAGGCCGGCGTCGCAGCCGAGGTGATCGCGAGCATCACGGAGCGCTGCTTCGAGTACCTCGAGTCGGCGCCGTTGCGCGTCACCGGACACGACGTCCCCTACCCGCCCGCAAAGCTCGAGAAGTATCACCTTCCCGATCTCGATCGGCTGCTCGATGCCGTCGACCGGGTGCTGGACCGACCGAACAGTCTGACGGGAGCAGGGGCATGATCGCGGAGTTCCGTCTTCCGGACCTCGGAGAGGGACTGACCGAAGCCGAGGTGGTGACCTGGCTCGTCGCCCCCGGCGACGCGGTCTCGCTCAACCAGACTCTCGCGGAGGTGGAGACGGCGAAAGCGGTCGTCGAGCTGCCCTCGCCCTATGAGGGCACGGTATCGGCCCTGCACGCCGAGGCCGGCCAGACGGTCGCCGTCGGTGCTCCGCTGATCGCCTTCGATGTGGTGGGGGAGGACGAGGATGGGCCCGCACCCGCGTCGGATTCCGAGGAGAAGGCGCAGCCGAACCTCGTCGGCTACGGTGCCGCCCCCACGACCGCCGGCCGCCCTGCGCGACGGGCTCGGCGCATCGGAGCCACCCCGGCACCGGTCGACACGGCCGTTCTCGAGGCCGCACCGCATGACGCCAGCCCCTCGGCAGCCGTGGATGCGGTCATCGAACGGCCGCGCTCCACCCCGCCCGTGCGCGCTCATGCCAAGCGTCTCGGCATCGATCTCGTGCTGGTCGCCGCCGACGTGGGGGACCGAGTCATCACCCGCCGCGACGTCGACGAATACGCAGAGCGGATCGCCCACCGCACGCCGCGTGCCGACGACCTGTCGTCGACGCCCACCCCGTCGAACGCGTCAGTGCTCACAGACGCGGAGCGAGAGACCCGCATCCCCATCCGCGGCGTGCGCAAGCACACGGCGGCGGCGATGGTGCAGAGCGCGTTCACGGCCCCCCATGTCACGGTCTTCCACACGGTCGACGTGACCGCGACGATGGACCTGTTGTCGAGTCTTCGCGACGATCGCTCCCTCAGCGCACACCGGATCGGCCCGCTCGCGGTGGTCGCGAAGGCCGTCTGTCTCGCTCTGAGCCGCACGCCCGGGCTCAACTCGCGTTGGGACGAGGCCGCCGGGGAGATCGTCCAGCACAACTACGTCGACCTGGGGATCGCCGCCGCGACGGATCGGGGCCTCATCGTCCCGATGATCCGTGATGCGGAGCAGTTGACCCTCGTCGGTCTCGCGGATGCCGTGAAGTCGCTGGCCGAGGTGGCCCGTGCGGGGAAGACCTCGCCGGCGGAACTCGCAGGCGGCACGTTCTCGATCTCGAACATCGGAGTCTTCGGCGTCGATGCCGGCACGCCCATCCTGCCCCCGGGGCAATCCGGGATCCTGGCCGTCGGAGCAGTGCGTCGTCAGCCGTGGGAGCACCACGGCGAGATCGCCCTGCGGCAGATGATGACCCTCAGCCTCTCGTTCGATCACCGTCTGGTCGACGGAGCCGAGGGGGCGAGCTTCCTCAAGGATGTCGCCGACATCCTCGAAGAGCCCGGACGGGCGATGCTGCTCAGGTAGTCGCGCGCAGAGCCGCGTCCGCCATCGCGATCAGTACGGTCGCGGTGGCGGAATGCCGCCTGGCGGCGGCACGGGTGCTGTGCGGAGTCGAGTTGATGAGCCCGAAGCATGCCTGCACGCGCAACCGCAGCTCATCCTGATCCGCGCCGCCGCCCGGCGTCGCATGCAACGGCGACAAGGCTGCCATCCACAACTCGATGTACGCGCGCTGGAGGCGGCGGACCTCGGCCCGGTCCGTCTCGGAGAGGAACGCGACATCACGGTCCTGCACCTGGATGACCTCGGCATTGCCCAGCGCGAACTCGACATGGAAGCCGATCAGCGCACGCATCCGCTCGTCGGGGGTCGGAGTTTCCTCGGAGACCTGCCGTCCACCGCGGATCAGATCCTGACTCACCTTGACGAGTACGGCCCCGAGCAGTGCCTGCTTGCCGGCGAAGTGACGGTAGACGGCCGGTCCGGATACGCCGACGGCAGCCCCGATGTCCTCCAGGCTCACGCCGCTGTATCCACGCGCGGCGAAGAGACGCGCGGCAGCGTGCAGGATCGCATCCGACCGTTCAGCCTTGGCGCGGTCTCGGGCGGTGACCGGGCTTGTCATCTCAGTTAATCCTCGCTAACCTGAATCAACGGGTTAGTGAACACTAACCGAAAGTGCATGCACCGCGCCAGGGCCCGCCCTCGCGGACGTGGGTCGAGGAGGACATCACGATGCCGGCAACCCAGGAGTCTCTCGCGCAAGAGCTGCGAGACCGCCTCGCGACCGCGGCCCGCGGCGGACCGGAGGCGTCCCGCGAACGCCACGTCGCGCGCGGCAAGCTTCTCCCGCGGGACCGCGTCGCTCGGGTGCTCGATGAAGGCAGCCCGTTCCTGGAAGTCGCCCCCCTCGCGGCCGACGGCCTGTACGGGGGAGAGGCGCCCGGTGCCGGGGTGATCGCCGGGATCGGACTCGTCCACGGTCGCCACGTCATGGTGGTCTGCAACGACGCGACGGTGAAGGGCGGCACGTACTACCCCCTCACGGTCAAGAAGCATCTGCGTGCGCAGGAGATCGCCCTCGAGAATCGCCTGCCTTGTCTGTACCTGGTCGACTCGGGAGGCGCCTTCCTCCCGAAGCAGGACGAGGTCTTCCCGGATCGGGAGCATTTCGGCCGGATCTTCTTCAACCAGGCGCGTATGTCCGCCGAAGGGATCCCTCAGCTCGCCGCAGTTCTCGGTTCCTGCACGGCGGGTGGCGCCTATGTCCCCGCCATGAGCGACGAGACCGTGATCGTCCGCGGCCAGGGAACGATCTTCCTCGGGGGGCCGCCCCTGGTGAAGGCCGCGATCGGCGAGATCGTGACCGCAGAGGAACTGGGCGGGGGAGAACTGCACGCACGACGCAGCGGTGTGGTCGACCATCTCGCGGAAGACGACGAGCACGCCCTCGAGATCCTGCGCGATATCGTCGCCACGCTCCCCGCACCCGCAGCTCCGGCCTGGGACGTGGCGCCCAGCCGACCGCCGTCCGAGTCCTCCAGCCTCTACGACGCGGTTCCCGTCGACGTGAATGCCGCGTACGACGTGCACGAGGTCATCTCACGCCTCGTCGACGGCGACACGTTCCTCGAGTTCAAGCCCGAGTACGGCACGACCCTGGTCACCGGTTTCGCCCGACTCCACGGTCATCCCATCGGCATCGTCGCGAACAACGGCGTGCTGTTCAGCGAGTCCGCGCTCAAGGGCGCCCACTTCATCGAGCTGTGCGACCAGCGCGGGATCCCGCTGTTGTTCCTGCAGAACATCACCGGGTTCATGGTCGGCTCCGACGCCGAGGCCGGAGGCATCGCGAAGGACGGCGCGAAGATGGTCACTGCGGTCGCAAGCACACGGGTGCCGAAGCTCACGGTCATCATCGGAGGTTCTTTCGGGGCCGGCAACTACTCCATGTGCGGCCGTGCCTACTCGCCCCGCTTCCTGTGGACGTGGCCTGCGAGCCGCATCTCCGTGATGGGCGGCGCGCAGGCGGCGTCGGTGCTCGCCACCGTCAAGGAGGATCAGCTGACCGCGCGCGGCGATGCCTGGAGCGGCGAGGACCGTGCGGCGTTCGAGGCTCCGATCCGTGAGCAGTACGAGCACCAGGGCGAGCCCTATTACGCCACAGCCCGACTCTGGGACGACGGGATCGTCGACCCTGCACAGACCCGCGACCTCCTGGGGCTCTCCCTCGACGTCATCTCCCGCAGCCCGCTGCCCGAACCGCGCTTCGGCGTCTTCCGGATGTGAGTGTCTTGTCCATGACCACGACGTCGTCGTCGAACACCGTCTCCTTCCACACCGTTCTCGTCGCCAACCGCGGGGAGATCGCCCGACGGGTGATCCGCACCCTGCGCACGCTCGGCATCCGCAGCGTCGCCGTCTACAGCGACGCCGACGTCGCGGCACCCCACGTGCGAGAGGCCGATGTCGCCGTGAGAATCGGCCCGGCACCGGCTGCGGAGTCGTACCTCGACATCGATGCCGTCATCGCGGCGGCTCGGCGCAGCGGCGCGCAAGCCATCCACCCCGGCTACGGATTCCTCTCCGAGAGCGTCGGACTCGCCGAGGCCTGCGCCGAGAGCGGCATCGTCTTCATCGGCCCGTCGGTGGAGGCCCTGCAGATCATGGGCGACAAGGCACGCGCTCGCGAGCACGTCCTGCGTTTCGGCGTTCCGGTCGTCCCCGGTTTCGACGCCAAAGGCCTGTCCGACGTCGAGATCGCCGAAGAGGCGGAGAACGTCGGATACCCACTGCTGGTCAAGCCCAGCGCCGGCGGAGGCGGCAAGGGCATGGAGGTCGTCGCCGACTCGACGGGGCTGCGCTCTGCGCTCGCCTCGGCCCGGCGCGTGGCGGCCGCGGCGTTCGGCGATGATGCGCTCATCCTCGAACGCCTGATCAGACGTCCGCGGCACATCGAGGTGCAGGTCTTCGGAGACGCGCACGGCACGGTCATCGCGCTCGGGGAACGGGAGTGCACCCTGCAGCGACGGCACCAGAAGGTCGTCGAGGAGGCGCCGTCGGCAGGCATCCCCCCGCACACCCGGGAGCGACTGCTCTCAGCCGCCGTGCTGGCGGCTGAGAGCGTCGAATACATCGGGGCCGGCACGGTCGAGTTCCTCATCGACGCCGATGCGCCGGACGAGGTGTTCTTCATCGAGATGAACACCCGCCTCCAGGTGGAACATCCGGTCACCGAGGAGGTCACCGGACTCGATCTCGTCGCCCTTCAACTCCGCGCGGCCGATGGGCTTCCGCTGGATGTCTCGCCGCGTCTGCGCGGTCACGCTGTGGAGGCGCGCGTGTATGCGGAATCGCCCGAGCGCGGCTTCCTCCCCTCCACCGGGAACGTGCTGTTGTTCGAACCGCCCGTCGGTGTGCGCGTCGACGCGGCGATCGAGACCGGAAGCGAGGTGACCGGGTTCTACGATCCGATGATCGCGAAGGTGATCGCCTTCGCGGACGACCGTGCCACGGCACTCGCGAGGCTCGACGAGGCGCTCGCACGCACGGTCGTGCTGGGCGTCGAGACCAACATCGCGTTCCTGCGAACTCTCTGCCGGGACGCGCGCGTGATCGCGGGGGATCTCGACACGGGACTCATCGAGACCCTGCTTCCCCTCGACGCGCAGACACCGTCGACCGCGCAGCTCGCTGCCGCGAAGGATGCCATCTCGGAGCTCCGCGCGCCGGTGCGGACCAGCCCTCTGTGGCGAGAGCTGCAGGGATGGCGCCTGGGAGCGGAGAACACGGTGGTCGCCCCGTTCGTGGCGCTCACGGATGACGATGAAGAGGTCGAGCTCCACGAGGCCCCGTCCCCACGATCTCGAGTCTCCGTGCGTGCCGCTGTCGACGGCGACGGCGCGGTCTGGGTGGCCGAGGACGGACACACGGTCCGCCTGCGTCCCCTCGACAGAAGGCAGCGGATGCGGCGTCGGCTGTCGGCGCGCGAGGCGGGATCCGGGGCGACGGAACCGGAGGGACGGGCCCCGATGCCGGGCAGCGTCGTGGCGGTTCACGCCGCGGACGGGGAGAGGGTCTCCGCCGGCGACCCGCTCGTCTCGATCGAGGCGATGAAGATGGAGCACCCGGTGCTCGCACCGCACGACGGTGTGGTGCACCTGCTGGTCGCGGTGGGCGATCAGGTGCGGCGCGACCAACCGGTCGCCCGTGTGATGACGGAGGAGAGCTGAGCATGGAAGATCTGACCGCGGAGGAGCGCGAGCTCGCCGCCATGGTGCGGGAGTTCGCAGACACGGTCGTCGCGCCGCAGGCCTATGAGGCCGACCGCACCCATACGCTCTCGATGGACGTCGTGGCGCAGATGGGCGATCTCGGCCTGTTCGGCCTGCCGTTTCCCGAGGAGTACGGGGGACAGGGCGGCGACTACATGGCGCTCGGCATCGCGATCGAGGCGCTCGGCCGCGTGGATCAGTCCATCGCGATCACGCTCGAAGCAGGGGTCAGCCTCGGCGCCATGCCGATCTTCCGCTTCGGCACCGAGGAGCAGCGCCAGGAACTGCTGCCCGATCTGCTCGCCGGACGGGCGCTGGCGGGCTTCGGCCTCACCGAGCCGGAGGCGGGCAGCGACGCCGGCGCGACCAGGACCACGGCCCGACTCGACGGCGACGAGTGGGTCATCGACGGCTCCAAGCAGTTCATCACCAACTCCGGTACCCCGATCACGCGCTTCGTCACGGTCACCGCGGTGACCGGGAACGAGGACGGTCGCAAGGAGATCTCGACGATCATCGTGCCCAACGGCACCCCGGGATTCACGGTCGAGGCCCCCTACGACAAGGTGGGCTGGAACGCCTCCGACACGCATCCGCTGACTTTCGACGGGGCGCGGGTGCCCGCCTCGAACCTGCTCGGCCCACGGGGGAGCGGCTTCCGCAGCTTCCTGAGCATCCTCGACGAAGGCCGCATCGCCATCGCAGCTCTCTCGACGGGGGCGGCGGAGGGCTGCCTGGAGGCGGCGGTGGACTACGCGAAGAGCCGCACGATCTTCGGTGCCGCATTGAGCACGCGCCAGAATGCCCAGTTCACGCTGGCGCGGATGCGGGCCCGGGTTCACACCGCTCGACTCGCCTGGCATCATGCCGCGCGGTTGCGGGATGCCGGCAAGCCGTTCGCCGAAGCAGCGGCCATCGCGAAGCTCGTCGGCGGAGAGGCCGCGATGGACAACGCCAGGGATGCGACGCAGATCTTCGGGGGAAACGGGTTCATGAACGAGTTCCCCGTCGGCCGTCATTACCGTGACTCCAAGATCCTCGAGATCGGCGAGGGCACCACCGAGGTGCAGCTCCTCGTCATCGCGCGCGGACTCGGACTCGCCGGGTAGCGTGGCGGTATGACCACGCACGACATCCTGCAGCGGGGGCTGTACTACGAGGAGTTCGCGGTCGACGGCCGCTACCTGCATCGCCCTGGGCGCACGGCGACCGAGGCCGACAACGTTCTCTTCACGACCCTCACGATGAATACGCAGGCGCTGCATCTCGACGCGGC
This sequence comes from Microbacterium sp. STF-2, assembly GCF_034650155.1. Classification (NCBI taxonomy): domain Bacteria; kingdom Bacillati; phylum Actinomycetota; class Actinomycetes; order Micrococcales; family Microbacteriaceae; genus Microbacterium; species Microbacterium sp. STF-2. The sequence continues at coordinate 561,052 of NZ_JARKMW010000001.1, read as the reverse complement.
CTTCGCCGAGGCCCAGGATCCGTTCCATGCGCGGCTGATGAACTCGATGTGGACGCTGTCGACGATGGTGGGATCATCGGTCGCGCAGCTGACCCAGGGAACTCTCGTCGCGCAGCTCGGTTTCGGCGACGTGGCTTTCCCGCATCCGCTGTTCGCCGGCGACACGCTCTACACCGAGAGCGTCGTCGTGGAGAAACGGCTCTCCTCGTCCCGACCGGGGCAGGGAATCGTGAAGATCGCGCACACCGGACGCAATCAGGACGGAACGGTGGTCGCCACTGCCGTGCGCTCGGTGTTGGTGCACTGCCTTCCGGAAGGTCCCGCCGCATGAGCTTCGACCTCGGCCCTGCTCTGCTGTTCTGCCCCGCCGATCGACCCGAGCGTTTCCAGAAGGCCGCCGAGCGCGCCGATGCGATCATCCTCGACCTCGAGGATGCGGTGCTCCCGGATGCGAAGGACGCCGCGCGCAGGAATGTCATCGAAGCCGACCTCGACCCCGGCCGCGTCATCGTGCGCGTGAATGCCGCGGACAGCGACGCCTTCACCGCCGACCTCGCGATGCTGGCGAAGACGGACTTCCGCACCGTGATGGTGGCGAAGACGGAGAGCGCGGAGAGCCTCTCAGCGTTCGACGACCGTTACTCGCTGATCGCTCTGTGCGAGACCGCCCGTGGCGTGCACGCCGCAGACCGCATCGCCGCGCACCCACGGGTCACAGCGATGATGTGGGGGGCCGAGGATCTCGTGGCCTCCCTCGGTGGCACGTCGTCCCGGAATGCCGATGGGGGCTATCGCGACATCGCCCGCTATGCCCGCGCGCGCATCCTCCTCGAGGCTGGGGCCCGGGGCAAAGCCGCCATCGATGCCGTGCACATCGCTCTCGACGACGCCGAGGGCCTCGATCGCGAGGCGCGCGATGCCGCCGCGTCGGGCTTTCGCGCGACGGCGTGCATCCATCCCAACCAGGTGGCGGCGATCCGGGCCGCCTACCGACCCGACGAGACGACCGTGGCATGGGCGCGTGCGGTCCTCCTCGCCGCAGCGGCAGAGCGCGGTGTATTCCGGTTCGAGGGACGGATGATCGACGAACCAGTGCTCCGGCACGCGCGCTCCGTCGTCTCTCGTGCCGGCTGATCGCCGCCTCGGCTGATCAGGGCAGCAGCTGATCAGGGCAGCAGCTGATCAGGGCAGCAGCTGATCAGGGCAGCAGCTGATCAGAGCAGCAGCTGATCAGAGGACCGGAGATTCCTCGAGCAGCCGAAGGTATCCGGGAGCTGCCACGAACCGATGCGCCGAGCCGTTCTGAAGGACCTGGCCGTCCCGGGGGAGGGTTCCGCCGGAGACGTGGTCGATCACGGCCCGGATCACTCCGCCATGGGCGACCACGATGACCGACTCCGCGCGAGGAGCGGACCGCCGGCGTGCGTCTCGGGCGATCTCGTGCAGCGCCGCGATGGCCCGTTCGCCGACCTCGTGCAGGGACTCGGCCCCGGGAACCTCCGCATGCCAATCCCCGTAGGTCCTGATGTAGTCCGGCACGAGCATGCCTTCGCCCTCGCCGAACTCGCGCTCACGGATGTCGGGGACGACTCCGGTGATCTCCAGCCCCAGCCGATCCGCGATGATCTCCGCCGTCTCCCTCGCTCGCAGCAGGGGGCTGGTGTAGACGGCATGATGCGTACCGGCAGCGAGCCTCTCCGCCGCCCACCGCGCGTCGTCGCGCCCCGTCTCGTTCAGCGGGATGTCGGTGGAGCCTTGGATGCGCTTGGCGAGGTTCCAGTCGGTCTGACCGTGGCGGACGAGGGTGAGGTGGGTCACGAGAGGAGTTCCTGGAGTGCGGGGAGCACGTCGCTGGTGCCGGCGGCGATGGTGAGGTGCGCCCAGGCATCCGCGCGCGTCGGCTCACGGTTAACGATGATCAAGGGGATGTTGCGGCGACGGGCGCGCTCGACGAGACGCACGCCGGAGTTGACGACCAGCGAGGAACCCGCGACGATCAGTGCGGTGCTCGAGCGCAGCAGCGACTCGGCGGCACGGAAGCGGTCCTGGGGAACGTATTCGCCGAAGAAGACCACATCCGGCTTGAGCGTCCCTGCGCACACCGTGCACACCGGGACGATGAACCCCTCCGTGCTCTCAGGCAGGACGTCGCCGTCGGGAGCGAGCGCGATGTTCTCCGGCACCGTGATCCAGGGGTTGAGCTCCTCGATCTGCACGGCGACATCGCGGCGGTCGAACACCTGACCGCACTTGAGGCACAGCACGCGGCGCATCGTCCCGTGCACCTCGATCACGTGCGAGCTCCCGGCTCGCAGATGCAGACCGTCGACGTTCTGCGTGATGACTCCGGATACCGTGCCCCCGGTTTCGAGTTGCGCCAGCGCGATATGTCCCGGGTTCGGCTCAGCTCGGGCGAACGCGCGCCAACCGAGATGGCTCCCGACCCAGTACCGACGCCGCGCGGCCTCATCGCCCAAGAATGTCTGGATCGTCATCGGATCGCTGCGGGTTCTGGCGCCTTCACCGCGATAGGCGGGGATACCGGAATCGGTCGAGATACCGGCGCCGGTGAGAAGTGCGATGCGCTTCTCGCGCAGCAACTCGGCGGCGTGGGCGATGGTGGCCGACAGCTCGGCGGGATTCGACACGCTCACGGGACCTCCTCGAGCGAGTCTACGGTGCGGGGACGGACACGGCGCCCGCCGACGGGGCGTCAGCGCGAGAGACGCCGTGCGAGGCCTGCCCACGGACGATGGCAGAGTGGACATCGTGGAACTACTGCCTGTGACCGATGCCGACGACCCGCGTCTCGACGACTACCGCGGACTCACCGACACCGCGCTTCGTGCCCTGTCTGAGCCGTCGGGTGGTCTCTACATCGCGGAATCGACGAAGGTGATCGCCCGCGCGGTGGCGGCTGGACATCGTCCGCGTTCCGTGCTGGTCCAGGAGCGCCGGGTGGAGGACATCCGGAGGATCGTCGGCGATCTCGATGTGCCCGTGTACGTGGTACCGGATGAGATCGCCGAGACGGTGACCGGCTTCGCGGTGCACAGGGGGACGATCGCGTCGATGCACCGCCCCGAGCTGCCGTCGGTTCACGACGTGATCCAGGGCGCGACCCTCGTGCTCATCCTCGAGAACATCGGCGACCACACCAACGTCGGAGCGGCCTTCCGTGCGGCTGCCGGGCTGGGGGCCGACGCGGTGCTGGTGTCGCCAGGGGGCGCCGACCCGCTGTACCGTCGCAGTGTCCGCGTGAGCATGGGGACCGTGTTCCAGGTGCCGTGGACGCGTATCCCCGACTGGGATTCCGCCATCGCAGACCTTCACGCCGCGGGCTTCGACATCGCGGCCCTCGCGCTGCGTGACGACGCGGTGACGCTCGACACCTACGCCGCCGATCGTCCGGAACGCGTCGCACTCGTCATGGGCTCGGAGGGCGACGGCCTCTCGCGCGAGGCGATGGAGGGTGCAGACACCATCGTCACCATCCCGATGTCCGGCGGGGTCGACTCGCTCAACGTCGCATCCGCCGCCGCGGTCGCGCTCTGGTCGATGAAAGCCTGACCTCTCAGTCCCTCTCCGGAGGGGTCTGCTCGAATCGGAACACCGGCGAGGGCTCCGGACGCTTCGCCGCGAGGTTGTCTCCGGATGACTGGTGCCGCAACCTCCGGAGCACCCACGGCACCAGGTGCTCGCGTGCCCAGCCGAGGTCCTCGGCGCGCGCCTCTCGCCACGTCCGCAGCGGGAACGGCTCGGGCTGCATGGCCTCGAGGTCGTTCGGCACGTTCAGCGCGCGCAGCGCCATCCGTGCCACCTCGTGGTGACCGAGGGCGTTGTAGTGCAGGCGGTCGTCGTCGAAGAACCGCATGTCCTGCACGACCTTGAGCGCCCACTGATCGGCGACGATGCAGTCATGACGCTCGGCGATCGCACGGACGTTCTCGTTGTAGATCGCGACCTTGCCGCGGAACGCCCGGAACACCGGCGTGAAGGCGGTGTCGATCCCGGTGAAGAGGAGCACGGCCGCTCCCGTCGAGGCCAGTCGGGCCACGGCGTCTTCGAGCTGACTCGCGATGGCGTCCGGATCGGTCCCGGGGCGGATCACGTCGTTGCCGCCCGCACAGATCGACACCAGATCGGGGTGGAGCGCCACGGCCGGCTCGATCTGGTCGGCGACGATCTGTGCGATGAGTTTGCCGCGGACGGCGAGGTTGGCGTAGGCGAAGTCGTCCACCTGCGAGGCGAGCACCTCCGCGACGCGGTCGGCCCAGCCGCGGTGGCTGCCGGGATGTGCGGGATCCGGGTCGCCGATGCCCTCCGTGAACGAATCGCCGATCGCGACGAAACGCCGCCACGGATGTGCGGTCTCGTTCGGAACGTAGGGGGTTCGAGTCGAATCCTGGTCGGTCATCCCGCTCTCCTTCACGAACATTCTGCCCGGCGGAGGTGACCGCTGCGCAGTGACAGAGCCTACTGCAGGCGCACGTCCGGGGCAGGGGCACGCGCGGGAACGGCGGCGAGTGATCCCGTGTCCCCGGCAGCGATTATCGTGGAGTCGATGCTCTCTCCGTCCTTTCCACAGCGTGCCCCTTGGGGCACCGCGAACAAGCTGCGCGCGTGGCAGCAGGAGGCCCTCGAACAGTACTTCGCCGCGGATCAGCGCGACTTCCTCGTGGCCGCCACCCCCGGTGCAGGGAAGACCACGTTCGCTCTCACCCTGGCGGTCGAACTCATGCGCATGGGCGAGGTCAACCGCATCATCGTGGTGGCTCCGACCGAGCATCTCAAGACGCAGTGGGCCGATGCCGCCGCGCGCGTGCACATCCGCCTCGACCCCCGCTTCCGCAACAGCGACTGGGCACCCGCCCGCCACTATCACGGCGCCGTCGTGACGTACGCGCAGGTCGCGGCGAAGTCCTCCGTGCACCGGCATCTCACGGAAGACGCGAAGACGCTGGTGATCCTCGACGAGGTCCACCACGGCGGTGATGCGCTGAGCTGGGGCGACGCCATCCGCGATGCGTACGGTCCCGCCAAGCGGCGTCTCCTGCTCTCCGGAACCCCGTTCCGCAGCGACACGGCACCGATCCCGTTCGTCGAATACCACCCCGACGAATCCGGCGCGCGCATCTCTCGCACCGACTACAACTACGGCTACGGTCGTGCGCTGGCCGACGGCGTCGTCCGACCTGTCCTGTTCCACATGTATGCGGGCAAGATGCGGTGGCGCACGACGACGGGCGACGAACTCGAGACGCACCTGGGCCAGGACAACACGAAAGACGTGACTTCGCAGGCCTGGCGCACCGCGCTCGACCCCGAGGGCGACTGGATGCCGGCCGTGCTGTCGGCCGCAGACCGCCGCCTCACCGAGATCCGCCACCACGTCCCCGACGCCGGCGGTCTGGTGCTGGCGACCGATCAGACCGTCGCCCGGGCATACGCCAAGATCCTGCACAGCATCACGGGCCAGCAGGCCACGGTCGTGCTCTCCGACGACGCGACCGCCTCGGAACGCATCGAGAAGTTCAGCGCGAATGACTCCCGGTGGATGGTGGCCGTGCGCATGGTGTCGGAGGGTGTCGACGTGCCGCGCCTCGCGGTGGGCGTGTACGCGACCTCCTCGTCGACTCCGCTGTTCTTCGCCCAAGCCATCGGTCGTTTCGTGCGGGCCCGACGCCGCGGTGAGGCCGCCAGCGTGTTCCTTCCGCAGGTCCCCGTGCTCATGGGGCTCGCGAACGAGATGGACAAGCAGCGTGACCACGCACTCGACCGGCAGTCGAAGGAGGACGACGGGCTGGAAGACTCCCTGCTCGAGAGCGCGAATCGCGAGGAGGAGACCTCGGACGCGCTGACGCAGGAGTTCAGCTATCAGGCGCTCTCGTCCGTCGCGCACTTCGATCGCGTGGTGTTCGAAGGTCAGGAGTTCGGACAGCTCGCAGAACCCGGCACACCGGAAGAGGAGGAGTTCATCGGATTCCCCGGTCTCCTCGAACCGGAACACGTCCACGAACTGCTCATGCAGCGTCAGTCCCGTCAATCGCGTCTGCGTGAAGCGCGAGAAGCCTCGACCGCACCAACCGAGACGACGACGCTGCCCCCGCCCCTGCATCGCACGCTCAAAGAGCAGCGACAGCTTCTGAACAGTCTCGTCGGACTCTACGCCCGGCAGAAGGGCGAGCCCCACGGCGCGGTGCATGCCGAGCTCCGACGGATCTGCGGAGGTCCGGCCGTCGCCCAGGCGACGGTGACCCAGCTGCAGTCGCGCATCGAGGTTCTCCGCAAACGCGTGCGTTCCTGAGGACCACAGGACCGCATGACGTCCGGCCGGTGCTTCGGATCCCCGAAATGCTGTCAATCCGCGCCTGAGCAGGGTTCCTGCGCGCCTTCAGAGCTAGCGTTGAACGGTTGCCCGCGCACCGGGCACCGTCTTTTCTGGAGGATCCATGACAGCCCCCGCCGCAGTCGAACCGACGCCAGCCGACCGCCGACGCTGGGCGCGCTATCTCGTCGAGGAGCGTGCCGAAGGCGCCGTTTATCAGAAGCTCGCTGCACGACGAGAGGGGGAGGAGCGCGACATCCTGCTGAGTCTCGCTGACGCCGAACGCCGCCATGAGCAGCATTGGCTCGATCTTCTCGGCAGCGAGCCGAAGCGACTTCCCCGCGCCGGAGTGCGTTCGCGACTCCTCGGCTGGATGGCCGGTCGTTTCGGGTCCATCTTCGTCCTGGCTCTCGCCCAGAGCGCGGAGGCGCGTTCCCCCTACGATGCGGAGCAGTACGCCACCCCCGCGATGCGGGCCGACGAGAAGGTTCACTACGAGGTCGTGCGCGGGCTCGCGGCACGCGGCCGCAGGCGCCTCTCCGGATCCTTCCGTGCAGCCGTCTTCGGAGCGAACGACGGCCTCGTGAGCAACCTGGCGCTCGTCCTCGGCATCGGCGCGACAGGGGTGAGCTCCGGTTTCGTGCTCTTCAGCGGCATCGCTGGTCTCCTGGCCGGAGCGCTGTCCATGGGGGCGGGGGAGTTCGTCTCCGTACGATCCCAGCGCGAGCTGCTCGCAGCCACCGAGGCGAACGAAGACGCCCACGCGTCGGCCGGCGATCTCGACATCGACGAGAACGAGCTCGCGCTCGTCTACCGCGCACGGGGCATGGAGCAGGAGGAATCGCTGGCGCGCGCCCGGCGCATCGTGAGCGCAGCCCAGGCCGGGGCGCGCCGGGCCGCGACCGGTCCGGTCGACATCCAGGGCGGCGACGCACACGAGATCGTCGGCAGCGATTGGACGGCCGCGATCTCGAGCTTCCTCCTCTTCGCCTCCGGGGCGATCATCCCGGTGCTGCCCTGGATATTCGGCCTGGAGGGAACGACGGCCGTCGTCGTCGCACTCGTGCTCGTCGGCATCGCGCTCCTGAGCACCGGCGCGATGGTGGGCGTGCTCTCGGGCGGCCCGCCCCTGCGCCGCGCCCTGCGCCAACTCGCCATCGGCTTCGGCGCAGCCGCCATCACCTACCTGCTGGGCCTTCTCTTCGGAGTCAGCGCGGCGTGACCGGCAGCGACTCCTGTTCCTGCGATCGCGTGATCGCCGGAACAGGATAGCGGCCATCGACGACGACGGAGGCGGGCTTTGTACATCCGCATCACCGGACGGAGTTCTCCCGATGGAGCGGAGCCCGGTAGCTCCGGATCAAGGCGCGGCGTGTATCTCCGCTCTCCGGTGAGCTGTTCCCCGCGTCGTCGACGCACACGACGTCGGTCGTCCACACGACAACAAAGAAGGCCCCGGATCCAGGGATCCGGGGCCTTCTTCTTCCTGTGCGCGGAGGGGGACTTGAACCCCCACGCCCTTACGGGCACTACGACCTCAACGTAGCGCGTCTACCATTCCGCCACCCGCGCAGGTGTTGGATGATCGTTGCCGACCGAAGAATGACATTACCACGTCCCCAGCGGCCTCTCGAACCGAGGCGCACGCCCGGGCGTGGCGCGCGCTTTCGATAGCCTGGACCCATGACCGATCCGTCTCTTCCGGAGGTCGTCCGCATCGCGAGCGACCTGATCCGCTTCGACACCTCCAACTTCGGCGGGGGCAACGCGAAGGGCGAGCGCGAGGCCGCGCAGTATGTCGGTGCCTACCTGGAGGGGCTCGGGCTCGCGGTCGAGTACTACGAGCCGATCCCGCGCCGCACGAACGTGATGGCGAGGGTGCCGGGGCGTGACAGGGACAAGCCCGCGCTCGTCGTGCACGGCCATCTCGACGTCGTTCCCGCCATGGCGGAGGACTGGAGCGTCGACCCGTTCGCCGGCCTCGTGCGGGACGGAATGCTGTGGGGCCGTGGAGCCGTCGACATGAAGAACATGAATGCCATGATCCTCACGTCGGTGGCCGAGATCCTGCGCGCAGGCGAGCAACCGGAACGCGATCTCGTGCTGGCCTTCTTCGCCGACGAGGAGAACGGCGGTGTCGAGGGGTCAGCGCTCGTCGTGCAGAACCGCCCGGAGTGGTTCGAGGGCGCGACGGCCGCCATCAGCGAGGTCGGCGGCTACTCGATCACCGTCGATGACCGACGGGCCTATCTGCTGCAGGTGGGGGAGAAGGCCCTGATCTGGATACGGCTCGTCGCGAAGGGCCGCGCGGGCCACGGAAGCCGCCTGCACGACGACAACGCCGTCACGAAGCTCGCTGAAGCGGTCGCGGCGATCGGGCGCACCCGGTGGCCGATCCGTCTGACGTCGACGACCAGGGCCCTGCTGGAGGGCCTGAGCGACCTGACCGGGCGCAGCGTCGACGACCCCGATGCCCTCGCCGCAGCCGCGGGACCGGCCGAGGCCTTCCTGCGGTCCTCGTTCCGCACGACGACGAACCCGACAGCGCTGGCAGCGGGCTACAAGCACAATGTGATCCCGGAGCGCGCCGAGGCGCTGATCGACGTACGGGTGATCCCCGGGACCGAGGACGACGTCCTCGCCGAGCTGCAGCAGATCGTCGGAGACGAGATCGTCATCGAGACGGTCGTCCGCGACATCGGGATGGAGACGCCGTTCGAGGGCGAGCTCGTGGAGGCGATGGTCGCCAGCATCGGCCGCCACGACCCGGGGGTTCCGGTCATCCCGTATCTGCTCGGTGCCGGCACGGACAACAAGGCACTGGCATACCTGGGCATCACCGGCTACGGCTTCGCGCCGCTCAGGCTGCCTGCCGACCTCGACTTCACAGGCATGTTCCACGGAGTCGATGAGCGAGTACCCGTAGAATCGCTTGTCTTCGGCCAGCAGGTTCTGACCGATCTGCTGCGCACGTACTGAGCGCCGCGCGCTCCGTGCCTCCCTGAACTGAAAGCTCTCCATGCACCTGCTCGAAGCACTGATCCTCGGCATCGTCCAGGGACTCACCGAGTTCCTTCCGATCTCCTCCAGCGCTCACCTGCGCATCCTCGGAACGTTCCTCCCCTCGGGTGAGGACCCGGGGGCCGCGTTCACCGCGATCACACAGATCGGCACCGAGGCCGCCGTCGTGGTGTTCTTCTGGCGCGACATCGTGCGCATCGTCACGCAGTGGTTCCGGTCTCTCGTCGGCAAGGCGCCGCGCAACGATCCGGACGCCAGGATGGGCTGGTTGATCATCATCGGCAGCATCCCGATCGTGGTCCTCGGGCTCCTTTTCCAGGATCAGATCGAGACCGTGCTCCGATCGATGTGGATCGTCGCCGTCATGCTGATCGTGTTCGGCATCCTGCTCGGCGTCGCCGACTACGTGGGAGCGAAGCGCCGAAAGCTCGATGACCTCACCTACCCGCACGGCATCGCCTTCGGTTTCGCGCAGGCGCTGGCGTTGATCCCCGGGGTCTCCCGCTCGGGCGGCACGATCACGATGGGCCTGTTCCTCGGATACGAGCGTGCGGCTGCAGCGCGCTACGCCTTCCTGCTGGCGATCCCCGCCGTCTTCGGCAGCGGCTTCTACCAGGTGTTCAAGAGCTGGGACGAGCCGTCGTTCTTCTCGTTCGGCGACACCCTCGCCGCGACGGGAATCGCCTTCGTGGTGGCACTGGGCGTGATCGCGTTCTTCATGAACTGGATCTCGAAGCGCAGCTTCCTGCCGTTCGTCATCTACCGCATCCTGCTCGGCACCGTCCTGCTGGTCCTTCTCGGCACCGGCGTGATCGCCGCCTGACCCGCGCTCAGCGCTTGCGGTCGCCCGGACCGTCGTCGCGGCGGCGCAGGTAGCGCTCGAATGCCTGGGCGATCGCATCGCCCGACGCCTCGGGGGAGTCCCACGTGTCACGGGTGCGCTCGAGCTGGCGGATGTACTCCGCCATGTCCTCGTCCTCCGATGCGGCGGCATCGATCGACGCCTCCCAGGCGGCGGCCTCCGTGCGCAACGCCGTGCGATCCACATCCACTCCGGTGAGCTCCTCGAGACGGTCGAGGAGGGCGAGCGTGACCTTCGGCGACGGTGTCGCCGAAGCGACGTAGTGCGGCACGCTCGCCCACAGGCTCGCGGTGGGGATGCCGGCGTTCTCCGCGAAGTGCTCGAAGACGGTGAGGATCCCCACGGGGCCCTCGTACAGCGAGCGTTCCAGACCATGTGCCTCGCGCACCTGCTCGTTCTGGCTGGAGGCGAAGATCGAGATCGGCCGTGTGTGCGGAACGTCGGACAGCATGGCGCCGAGGGTGACGAGACCGGTGATGTCGTCGCGCAGAGCGATGTCGATGAACTCGGAGGCGAACGCCTGCCAGGTGCGCGCCGGCTCGGCTCCGGTGAGAAGCCAGAACTCCGGGCCCGGGCCGGGGTTCCGAGGACGCCACAGACCTGCTTCCGGCCAGGTGAGCTGACGACGGCCTTCCGCATCCATCCGCGTCGACGGACGCGTGTACTGGTAGTCGAAGTACAGCTCGGGGTCGACGGAATGCACGAGATCGTATTCCGACGGGGAGCGCAGCGCCTCGATGGCGCTGCTCGCCGCTTCACCCGCGTCATTCCAGCCGTCGAAGGCGGCGATGACGATGCGCGGACCGAGAACATCCATCGAGGGCTCCCTTCGAGATCGCGGTCGTGATCCTTCCAGGCTAGTCCGCGAAGGCGGGGAGCGGGCGGCACCACGGCTAGCATGGGTTCAGTGAGCAGAAAGCCCAGCGCGGTCCTATGGGACATGGACGGAACACTCGTCGACACCGAACCGTATTGGATGGCGGCCGAGACAGCACTGGTCGAGTCCTTCGGCGGATCCTGGACCCACGAAGACGCTCTGCAGCTCGTCGGCAGCGGATTGATCGACAGCGCGGTGATCCTTCAGAATGCCGGAGTCGCCATGGAAGCCGAGGCGATCGTCTCCCACCTGACCGACGTCGTGCAGGAATCGCTCCGCACGCAGGGCGTCCCGTTCCGTCCCGGCGCGCGCGAACTGCTCCGGGATCTCCGGGCGGCGGGCATCCCGACCGGGCTCGTGACGATGTCGCTGCGTCGGATGGCTCTGAACGTCGTGGATCTGATCGATTTCGAGGCCTTCGACATCGTCGTCGCGGGGGATGACGTCGACAACCCCAAGCCGCACCCCGAGCCGTATCTACAGGCCGCAGCCCTCCTCGATGTCGACATCGCCGAGGTGATCGTCATCGAGGACTCGCCCACCGGTGTCCGTGCCGGCCTCGCCTCCGGAGCGCTGACGCTCGCCGTTCCGCACATCGTCCCGCTGGATCACCTCGGGGCGCACGAGCTGTGGCCGACGCTCGCCGGCCGGGGAGCCGCCGACCTCACCGATCTCTATGACAGCAGCACCGCCTCGACAGGAGCGACCCGATGACCGACTCCCGAGCTCCGCGGCCCAGCGGGCCGTTCCGCGCCGGCGATCGCGTGCAGCTGACCGGTCCGAAAGGCCGTCTGCACACCGTGACGCTCCGCGAGGACGGCGAGCTCCACACGCACCAGGGCGTGCTCCGTCATCGCGACCTGATCGGGCTGCCCGACGGCTCCGTCGTCGCCAACAGCTCGGGACACGACTACCTGGCGTTGCGTCCGCTGCTGCGCGACTTCGCGATGTCGATGCCGCGCGGCGCCGCGATCGTGTACCCCAAAGACGCGGCGCAGATCGTGATGCAGGCGGACATCTTCCCTGGCTCGGTGGTCGTGGAGGCCGGGGTCGGTTCCGGCGCGCTCTCGCTCTCGCTCCTGCGTGCGGTGGGTCCGGCGGGGAGGCTCATCTCGTTCGAGCGCCGTGAAGATTTCGCCGATGTGGCGCGCGGCAACGTCGAGACGTTCTTCGGCGAGCACCCGGACACCTGGCGGGTCGTCGTCGGCGATCTCGTCGAGGCGTTGCCGACGGAGACCGCTCCGGCCTCCGTCGACCGCGTCGTGCTCGACATGCTGGCGCCGTGGGAGTGCATGGATGCCGTCGCTGAGGCCCTCACCCCTGGCGGGGTCGTGCTCTGCTACGTGGCGACCGCGACACAGCTCTCCCGGGTGGCCGAGTACATCCGTGGCACGGGGCTCTTCACCGATCCCGATGCCTCCGAAACGATGGTCCGCGGCTGGCACGTCGAGGGTCTCGCCGTGCGGCCGGATCACCGGATGGTCGCGCACACGGGATTCCTCCTCACCGCACGTCGACTCGCACCGGGCGCCATCGCGCCCTCGGTGAAGCGGCGGGCGTCCAAGAGCAGCTACGGCGACGAAGACGTGGAGGCGTGGACCCCCGGCGCCGTCGGCGACCGCGAGATCAGCGACAAGAACCTGCGCAAGCGCGCGCGGGAGGCGGAGAAGGCCGCCGAGGGGGCGCGCCTGGCCGCCGCATCGCGCGATTCCGGGCACGCGACGGAATAGACTGGAGCGCGTGCGTAAAACGTCCGCCGTTCTGGCCTCTCTCAGCCTTGCCGTCCTCGCCCTCACAGGGTGCACCGCGACCGCATCCGACGGTGTCGCCGCTTGCGATCGCGGGGGCAACGACAAGATCCTGAACGTCGCCGACGTGAGTGGTGACCTCGGCTCGGTCCCGGACGTCACCGTCTTCGGGCCGGTGAAGAGCGACAAGACCTCGTTCGCCGACGTCACCGTCGGCGACGGGCTCGCGCTGGGCTCGGACTTCCAGCCGGTGGTGCTGGACATCGCCTTCTACGGCGGCGACAGCGGCAAGAAGCTCTATCAGTCCGAGTTCAACGGCGACCAGAGCCGCGTCCACAGCATCGACTACTGGGCGCAGCGTTCCGCGGGGCTCTCGGACGTGCTCGAATGCGCGACCGAGGGCAGCCGCGTCCTCGCCGTCCTGACCCCCGAGGACTTCGGCGAGCAGAACGTCCAGGCGTTCGGCCTCGACAAGGGCGAGAACATCGTGGCCGTGATCGATGTGCTCGACGTCATGCCGTCGAAGGCCACGGGAGCGCTCCAGTTCAACGACGCACGCGGCATGCCGACGGTGGTGCGCGCTCCTGACGGAACTCCCGGCATCATCATCCCCGACGTTCCGGCGCCCACCGAGATCACCACCCAGACGCTCATCAAGGGGGACGGCCCGAAGGTGAAGAAGGGCGACATCGTCGTCTCGAACGTCATGGGTGTCGGCTGGGACGACAAGAAGGTCACGACGAGTTCCTGGGGCAAGGATGCCAGCGTCAGCGTTGCTGCAGAGCAACTCGTCGGCGCCACTGTCGGCTCTCAGCTCCTCGTCGTGTTCCCCGCGGCCGAGAACACTCCCGCGACCGCCATCGTCGTCGACATCCTGGGCGCAGTGACGGCGCCTGCGCCGTGATGGCCGCCCGGATCCCCGCGGAGGAGCGCCTGACGAATCTCGTCGTGGCGTTGATGGCCACGGAGATCGGGTTGACCAAGCAGCAGATCCTCGACAACGTCTCCGGCTATCGGCAACGCGCCGAAGCGGGCACCCGCTCGGACGCCCTGGAGAAGATGTTCGAGCGCGACAAGGACGAGCTGCGCTCGCTCGGCGTGCCCATCGAGACCATCGGGGACGCCGCGGACCCGAACGATCTCCGCGAAGCGCGGTACCGCATTCCGCAGGCGGAATACGATCTCCCCAGCGACATCGAGTTCTCGCCCGCCGAGCTGGCGGTGCTGCAACTCGCCGGCAGCGTGTGGAGTGCGGAGTCGGTCTCGGGCGACGCGCAGTCCGGCGTCCGCAAGATCCGAGCCCTCGGCATCGACGGCGATGAACCGATCATCGGGTTCGCGCCGCGCATCACCGCGCGAGACGCCGCCTTCTCACCGCTGCAGGATGCGATCGAGCGGTGCAAGGTGGTGACGTTCGAGTATCTGAAGCCCGGCGAGGACACGCCTCGTCGTCGGCGTATCCGCCCCTTGGCGCTGGTCGACTACGAGGCACGCTGGCATGTCTTCGGCATCGACGTCGACGTCGACGAAGATCGCACGTTCCTCCTCAGCCGGGTCGTCGGCGACGTGCGCGTGAGCACGCAGAGCTTCGACCCCGCGCTGCGCGACGGGGCGGGGGATCGCGCCCTCGCCGGGTTGGAACGCGTCGCATCCGAGAACTCCGCGCTCCTGGAGGTCACGCCAGGAACGGAGGCCGCACTGCGCCTGGGACGACGGGCCACATCCGCCGCACAGGGGATCAACGTCCCCTTCGTCGACCTGCACATCCTCGCGGATGAACTCGCCTCGTACGGTCCGGAAGTCAGAGTGGTCGAACCCGCCCTGCTCCGGGAAGCGGTGATCTCGCGCCTTCGTGCCGTCGTGCGAGCCCACACCGACGTCGAGGAGGCGAAATGAGCGCGAAGGCGAAGCCCCTGCTCGCGGCTGATCGCGTGCGGGTCTATTTGACCCTCGTCCCCTACCTCCTCGAGCACGGCCAGGTCTCTCTCCAGGAGGCGGCGTCAGAGTTCGGCGTGACTCCGCAGGAGATGCGGAGCATGGTCGAGAAGCTCACCGTCATCGGTCTGCCCGGGGAATCGGGCTACTGGCAGCAACCTCAGGAGATGTTCGACATCAACTGGGACCTACTCGATCTGGACGACGTCATCGAGATCACCAACGACGTCGCTCTGCGTCGCGTCCCACGGTTCACCGCGCGTGAGGCTGCCGCGCTCCTGGCGGGTCTGCAGATGGTGGCTGCAGTGCCCGCCGTCTCCGATTCGGGCCTCGTCGCCGGCCTGATCTCCAAACTCTCTCGAGGCGCCGCGGATGCGCCCGCCGATGTGGTCGTCGCTCCGAGCGCCGTCGACGAGGTTCGCGAGGCGGTCGCCCGCGGGCTTCATGAGGGGGTCGCGATCTCCTTCACCTATCAGGCTCCCGACGCAGCCCCGACGACGCGCACGGTCGACCCGATGCAGATCCTCATCACCAACGGACAGTGGTACCTGCAGGGGTGGTGTCACCTCCGACAGGCGATGCGCACCTTCCATCTCGATCGGGTGAGCGCCCCGACGCTGACCGACATCCCGATCACCCATGCGGGCGATCAGGTTCCCGAGGCATTCGCAGGACTCGACGATGAGCGCGAGGTCACGGTTCGTGTCGCCGAGCGGTTGGCTCCGCTCCTGAACGGATTCCTTCCCCCCGGTGAGACCGAGGTGATCGGCGGGGCCGTGACAGCGCGCCTCCATCTCGCCGACCCACGGGGCATCAAGCGGCTGGCTGCGCGCTTCGGCGGAGCGATGGAAGTCCTGGAACCCGGTGTCGCCCGCGCAGCGGCGAGGGACTGGGCTGCCTCGGGACTCGCCCTGTATCGCCAACCCGAAGCAAAGGTTTGATCTGTAGACTGGAGCGAACGCTCACCGACGACGGGAATCCTGACATGTTCGCTGGAATGCAAGGCTGGCACCTGCTTATCGTGCTCGCCGTGATCCTCCTCCTGTTCGGTGCTGCCAAGTTGCCGGCTCTCGCGAAGAGCATGGGACAGTCCGCGCGCGTGTTCAAGGGCGAGATGAAGGCGATGAAGGACGACGACGCCGCTCGCACCGATTCCGCAGCCGCCGAGCCGACCACGGTGAAGGACTCGGGCATCGACCCTGAGACCCCGCCCCGCGCCTGACCGGCCGTGGCAGCCATCGAACCGACCGTGATGCCGAAGGCGGATCGGGATCGACGGATGTCGCTGGGCGCGCATCTCGTCGAACTGCGCAAGCGCCTGATGTTCGCTGCGCTTGCGCTGCTCGTCGGCATGGTCGTCGCGTTCCTCATCGCCGACCCGATCATCAACTTCATCACCGAGCCGGTACGGATCATCGCCGAGAAGCGCGGAGACGACTTCAGCGCACTCAATTTCGGCACGGTCACGGCCGCGTTCGACATGCGCATGCGCATCGCCTTCTCCATCGGCATCTTCCTGTCGGCTCCGGTATGGCTGTGGCAGATCTGGGCGTTCATCATGCCCGGTCTCACCCGCAAGGAGGTCAGGTACACGATCGGTTTCGTCGTGGCCGCCGTTCCGCTGTTCTTCGCCGGCTGCTACCTCGGCGTCATGATCATGCCCCACATCATCGAACTGATGTGGAGCTTCACGCCCGCCGGGGCGACGAACCTCTACTCCGCCCAGGAGTACTACGACTTCATCTTCAAACTGATGATCGTGATCGGCATCTCGTTCGTATTGCCCGTGTTCCTGGTGGCACTCAACCTCGCAGGCGTCATGTCCGGACGGGCGATCCTCAAGGGATGGCGTGTCGCGATCATCATCGCCACGGTGTTCGCCGCGCTCGCGACGCCGGCGGCTGACGTCGTCAGCATGCTGATGCTCGCGGGCATCCTGATCGTCCTCTTCTTCGCCGCCGCAGGTCTCTCACTGATCTTCGACCGACGAAAGCGCAAACGCGACGAGGCATCAGGGCTTCTGCCGGATCCGGCATGAGTTCGCCTTCCGAGAGGTACGCCCGCGCGCAGGAAGCAGTGGAGCACCCGCAGTCGACGGCGTTCGCCGCACTGCAGAAGTTCCAGCTCGATCCCTTCCAGGTCGCCGGCTGTCACGCGCTCGAGAGCGGCCGGAGCGTGTTGGTCGCGGCGCCGACGGGCGCCGGGAAGACAATCGTCGGCGAATTCGCTATCCACCTCGCGATGCAGACCCCGAGTGACAAGGCGTTCTACACGACACCGATGAAGGCCCTCTCGAACCAGAAGTTCCGAGAACTGGTCGACGTCTATGGTGCCGACGACGTGGGACTCCTTACGGGCGACACGAACATCAACGGCAACGCACGGATCGTCGTGATGACGACCGAGGTCCTTCGCAACATGATCTACGCCGATTCCTCGGCCCTCCGCGACCTCCGCTACGTCATCATGGACGAAGTCCACTACCTCGCCGATCGGTTCCGGGGCGCGGTGTGGGAGGAGGTCATCATCCACCTCCCCGCCCGTGTCCGCCTCGTGTCGTTGAGTGCCACGGTGTCGAACGCGGAGGAGTTCGGCGACTGGCTCGACACCGTGCGCGGCGACACCGAGGTGATCGTCTCCGAGGTCCGTCCCGTGCCGCTCGAGCAGCACGTGCTCGTCCGCGACGACCTCCTGCCGCTGTTCGACGACCGCGCTGGTCTCGCCACGGCGCAGGTGAACCAGGAGTTGATGCGGATCCGCTCGTCGACGGGCACGACCTACGAGAACAACCGCCAGGCGCAGTCCTATCGCAGCGACCGTCATGCCGGCCGTCAGGCGAAGCGGCCTCCGCGGGGAGGGCGTCGTCCGGTGCGTGCCGCCAATGCCCGCCGGATCGAGCGGATGGACCGCCCCGACGTCGTGCGGCTTCTGGAGCGGGCGAATCTGCTGCCGGCGATCTTCTTCATCTTCAGCCGCGTGGGGTGTGATGCCGCGGTGCAACAGGTGCGCCGCTCGGGGATCCGGCTCACCTCGAATGAGGAACGTGCCGAGATCCGGGCCATCGTCGAAGAGCGCACGCGCACGCTCCAGGAGGAGGACCTCGGCGTCCTCGGCTACTGGGAATGGCTCGACAATCTGGAGCGCGGAGTGGCGTCGCATCACGCGGGGCTGCTGCCCGCCTTCAAAGAGGTCGTCGAAGAGCTCTATCAGCGCAAGCTGGTCAAGGTCGTCTTCGCCACCGAGACGCTCGCGCTCGGGATCAACATGCCGGCACGCACCGTTGTGCTCGAGAAGATGGAGAAGTTCAACGGCGAGGCCCGGGTGGCCATCACCTCGGGGGAGTACACCCAGCTCACCGGGCGCGCAGGACGCAGAGGGATCGATGTCGAGGGTCACGCCGTCGTGCAGTGGACCGAGGGCATGGATCCACAGGCGGTCGCTGCACTCGCCTCCCGCCGCACCTACCCGTTGAACTCCAGCTTCCGGCCGACGTACAACATGGCCGTCAACCTGATCGACCTGTTCGGCAAGCCCAGGTCCCGAGAGATCCTGGAATCGTCGTTCGCCCAGTTCCAGGCCGACCGTGCCGTCGTCGGGCTGGCGCGGCAGGTGCGTGAAGCCGAGGAATCGCTGGCCGGCTATCAGAGCGCGATGGCCTGCGAACACGGCGACTTCCCCGAGTACGCGGCGATCCGACGCGAGCTGAGCGACCTCGAGAAGAAGAACCGTCAGGACTCGAACGCCCCGCGCGCGTCGCGCGACAAGCGCATGAAGCGCATCCAGACCCTGCGGACGCAGATGCAGCGTCACCCGTGCCATCGCTGTCCCGACCGCGAAGCGCACGCACGCTGGGCGGAGCGCTACTGGAAGCTGAAGCGTCAGACGGATCGCATCCGTCGTCAGATCGAGACACGCACCGGGACCGTCGCGCGGGTCTTCGACCGCGTCGTCGAGGTCCTGGAGACGCTCGACTATCTACGTGACGAGGACGGAGAGACCACGCTGACCGAGGCCGGACGGACCATGCGTCGCATCTACGGCGAACGTGACCTGCTCGTCGCGGAGTCCTTGCGTCAAGGCCTCTGGGCCGGCCTCGATGCTCCGTCCCTTGCAGCCATGGCGTGCTGTCTGGTGTACGAACCCCGCCGCGACGAGGCGAACACGGGGGAGAGGGGTCTACCGCGAGGGCCCTTCCGCGCGGCGTATGAGAAGACGACCACGCTCTGGGCCGAGCTGGACGACCTCGAGCAGGACCATCACCTCCCCGGAAGCGAGCCCCTGGCCGCAGGCCTGGCCGGCGCGATGCACTCCTGGGCGCGGGGCGGGATGCTCGACCGGGTGCTGGTCGATGCGGATATGGCGGCCGGGGACTTCGTGCGCTGGGCCAAGCAGACGATCGATCTGCTTGACCAGCTGTCGATCGTGGCCGAGGATGCGGCTCTCGCGCGTACGGCTCGTGCCGCGCTCGACGGGGTGCGTCGCGGCATCGTCGCCTACTCGTCGATGTGAGATGGACGGAATGACCGAGAAACCAGCGCCGCAGCGCGCCCTCCTGCCGCTCTGGGCCGCTGTGCTCGCTGCCGCACTCGCCGCCCTGATGATGGACCTGGCCTATCCTGAGGCCGCGATCTGGATTCTCGCCTTCCCCGCGACCGCGCTTCTGCTCGTCGCGCTGATCGGGCGCCGGTTCGGTGGGGCTCTGCTCGTCGGTCTCGTCTACGGCATCCTGTTCTTCGGGCTTCTCGTCTCCTGGACGTCGCGATACCTGGGGCCTGTTCCCTGGGCCGCCCTCAGCGTGGTGGAAGGCGTGCTGACCGCCGTCGCCCTGGTTCCGATCGCCCTCGCGTACCGTTGGATGCCGAAGGCCTTCCCCGGGACCGCAGCACGTCTCCTGGGACTTCCCACGGTCATCGCCGCCCTCTGGGTCGGTCGGGAGCTCTTCATCGGCTCCTGGCCCTACGGGGGCTTCCCCTGGGCACGGATCGGCATGAGTCAGGCGGAGAGCCCTCTGGCATCCGTCACATCATGGGTCGGTGTCAGCGGTCTCAGTTTCCTGATGGTGCTCGTCGTCGCGATGCTGATCGAAGTCTTCCGACTGCGTGCATGGCGTGGTCCGCTCCTTCTGATCGCGCCCGCCGCCGTCCTCGCGGTGCTGCTGTTCACCCCGCTCTTCCCGACGTCCCCGAGCGGTTCCCTGCGCATCGCGGCGGTGCAGGGGAACGGTCCCACCGGGTACTTCGATGACCGCGAAGCGTTCGCCGTCATCCAGGCGCAGACCGAAGCCACAGCGCCTCTCTACGGCGAGGACGTGGATCTCCTCGTCTGGCCCGAAGGCTCACTGGACGGCGACCCCTTCCAGATCGACGCCCTCGCTCGACGGATGACGCTCGTCGCCAATCGGATCGACGCCCCGTTGCTGGCGAATGCGGCCACCGGGCGCGACGACCGCTTCTTCAACACCTCCATGCTCTGGAACGCCGATGGCACCGCGACGCAGCTGCACGACAAGCGTCACCCTGTCCCTTTCGGGGAGTATGTACCCGACCGCGCCTTCTTCAACGCGCTCGCGCCCGATCTGATCGGGCTCATCCAGAGGGAGTACACGCCGGGGTCGAACCCCCCGATCATGGATGTGGGCGACGTGCGCGTCGGTCTCGCCATCTGTTTCGACGTGATCTACGACGACGTGATCTGGCAGGGACTGAACTCCGGTGCCGAGGTGCTGGTGTTCCAGACCAACAACGCCGACTTCCGCGGTACGGACGAGAACCTCCAGCAGCTCGCCTTCGCGCGGATGCGGGCGATCGAGACGGGCCGCAGCGTGGTGAACGTCTCCACGGTCGGCACCAGCCAGGTCATCCGCGCGGACGGCTCGACGGTCACCAGCCTGGACGCAGATGAGGCCGGAGCGATGCTCGAAGATGTCGAGCTCCGGTCCGGCCTCACGGCGGGTGTCGTACTGGGCCCCTGGGTGCAGGCCATCCTGCTGTGGGGCGGGCTCGGCGCGCTCCTCGTCGGGTGGTGGCGCGCCAGGAGGCGCTAGGCGCCGATCTTCTCGCGGGTCGGGTCTTCGCCGGCGCCGCGCCGGGCGCGGATGAAGGCGAGGCGCTCTTCGAGGAGCTCTTCGAGCTCGGCGCGGGTACGGCGCTCCAGGAGCATGTCCCAATGGGTGCGGGCGGCCTTCTCATCGCTGGCCTCGAGCGTGACGGCCTGACCGTCGACGTTCAAGCGCGCCTCGGCGCCGCACGCGCGGCACTCCCAGGTCTGGGGCGGCTCTGCATCCGCCGCGAACATCAGGTTCGTGACGTGGCCGCAAGTGTCACAGGTGTAGGTGGTCTCACGGCGCTCCATGAAAACGACGCCCTCTTCGCTCTGTAGGCTCTGGGCGCCGAGTCGGATGCCGCGCAGGCTGCGATCTGCCATTGTGTGGTCCTCTCGTCGCTGTCAGGTATAACGCTCCAGCCTGTGCGCTTCATCCACGCGCCCGCCTTCTCGGCGGAACTCACAGGTTAATCCCAGCGCCGGAGGTTATGGGGCGAGTCGGGAGTCAGTGGGGAGAGAGCGTCTTGAGAGCGAGATCCGCGCGATCGGAGACGATGCCGTCAGCTCCGAGGCCGACGAGTCGCCGCATGTGCTCGGGGTCGTTGACGGTCCACACATGGACCTCGACGCCGTGCCGGTGCGCCGCACGCAGGAGCGCGGGGGTCAGGACCTTCAGCGCGCCGTAGCGCTCGGGAATCTGCAACGCGTCGATCTCGCGGAGCAGACGGGCGGGGGAGAGGTGGAGTGCCGAGGCTCCCCGCAGGGAGGCGATCGTCCGGCTCCCTCCCGACGTCGCGGGACGGAGAGCGGCGCCGGCTCGCAGCACCGAGGCGAGGGCGGCACGGCGGTTCGCGTCGGAGAAGCTGGTCAGGAGGACGCGGTGGGTGTGATCGACCAGGATCGGGCCGAGGGGCTCGACGGCTGCGGCCGTCTTCACATCGATGTTGAAACGCACGTCCGGGAACGAAGCCAGCGCCTCCGACACCGTCAGGAGTCCGCCGTGGTCGGAGAAGAGCGTCCGCAGTTCGCGTGTGCGCACATCCTGGACCCTTCGGCTGTCGCCGATCAGGCGGGTCAGGGTCGTGTCGTGGAACAGCACCACATCGCCGTCTGCGGTGACCTGGCAGTCGGTCTCGATGTAGTCGACACCCGCCGCGTGCGCGGCGGCGAAAGCCGCGGCAGAGTTCTCCCAGACGCCGGAGTCCTCGCCTGCCGCGGTGATCAGACCGCGGTGGGCGAGGACTCGGGGATGCCGCGTCTTCGAGAAGTACGGGTGCGTCACGCGCCCGGAAGCGTGTTCGTCGGACCCTGGCCCGGCTTCGGGGTGAACGCACTGCCGATGCCTTTGAGCGCCTCGGTGAGTTCGCTCGGGATGATCCACAGCTTGTTGGACTGCCCCTCGCTGATCTTCGGCAGCATCTGCAGGTACTGGTAGGCGAGCAGCTTGTCATCCGGCTCGCCCTGGTGGATGGCGCTGAAGACGTTCTGAATCGCCTCGGCCTCACCCTGTGCGCGAAGCACAGCTGCCTGCTTGTCGCCCTCTGCCCGGAGGATCTCGGCCTGACGGGCACCCTCGGCCTCGAGGATCGCCGACTGCTTGGTTCCCTCGGCCGTGAGGATCGCGGCGCGTCGGTCACGCTCGGCGCGCATCTGCTTCTCCATGGAGTCCTGGATCGAGATGGGCGGGTCGATCGCCTTCAGCTCGACGCGGCCGACGCGGATTCCCCATTTGCCGGTGGCCTCGTCGAGCACGACGCGCAGCTGCCCGTTGATGTTGTCGCGGCTCGTGAGTGCCTCTTCGAGGTTGAGGCCACCGACGACGTTGCGAAGAGTGGTGGTGGTCAGCTGTTCGACCGCACCGAGGTAGTTCGCGATCTCGTAGGTGGCTGCGCGCGCGTCGGTGACCTGGAAGTAGACGACCGTGTCGATCGACACGACGAGGTTGTCCTCGGTGATGACCGGCTGCGGCGGGAAGGAGACGACCTGCTCGCGCATGTCGATCAGGGGGCGCAGGCGATCGATGAACGGGACGAGGACGTTCAGACCGGGGGTCAGCGTCTTGTGATAGCGCCCGAGGCGCTCGACGACCCCTGCCGTCGCCTGGGGGATGATGCGGATCGCACGGGCGACGGTGACCACCACGAAGATGATCACCGCGATCACGAGGATCCACAGGATCGCTGTGGGGATGAACGATGCGTCGTTCACGGGTTCTCCTAGTCGTTGACGGGACGGACGATGGCGGTCGCACCGTTGATCGCGGTCACGGCGATCGGAGCGCCCTGCGGGATCGGCACGGGCGTGGCGGTGCGAGCGGTCCAGGTGTCGCCGTTGGCGAGCTTGACCTGGCCGGAGATCTGAGTGATGTCGTGCAGCGCGATACCGCGCAGGTCGACGAGGGCGTCGACATTCGACTTGGTCGGATCTTCTCCGCGGCGCAGTCGCTTGAGGAGCGGGGGACGCAGGAAGAGGATGAACAGCGCGGCGGCGGCCGCGGCGATGATGACCTGCAGCCAGACCGGAACACCGATCAGGTCCGTGACCAGCCCCACGACGCTGCCGAAGCTCAGCATCAGGAAGGTGAAGTCCAGCGACAGCATCTCGATGACGAGGAAGACGGCGATCAGGACCAGCCAGCCGATCCATGCCCATTGGTCGATGAACGTGACGAATGTCGTGAAGTTGTCCATGCGGCCTCCTTTGTGGTCAACGTATCACGCGGGCACCGACGGATCAGGGTGCCACAGCGCGCGCTTGATAGTGTGAGAGGGCCGTGCGATCACGGCTTTTTCACGCATCATGAGGAGTCACCGTGACCGACGTTCTTCCCGCAGGATCCCTTGACGGCAAGGTCGCTCTTGTCACCGGTTCATCGCGGGGCATCGGCGCCGACACCGTGCGCTACCTCGCCGAGGCAGGCGCCGACGTCGTCATCAACTTCCGCAACAAGGCACCGCGTGCAGAGAAGCTCGCCGCCCAGCTCCGCGAGCTCGGCCGTCGCGCTCTCGTCGTCGGCGCGGACCTGACCGACCAGGCATCCGTCGCCGAGATGTTCGAGGCGATCCGCGCCGAATACGGGCGGCTCGACGTCCTCGTGCTCAACGCCTCCGGCGGCATGGAATCCGGCATGGCCGAGGACTACGCCCTCGCGCTGAACCGTGACGCCCAGCTCAACGTCCTGAACGCGGCGACGCCCCTGCTCGGAGACGGCGCGCGCGTCGTGTTCGTCACCAGCCACCAGGCGCACTTCATCCGGACCACGCCGACCATGCCGGAGTACGAACCGGTGGCACTCTCGAAGCGGGCGGGGGAGGACGCGCTCCGCGAGCTCATCCCCGGACTGACCGAGAAGGGGATCGGGTTCACCGTCGTCTCGGGCGACATGATCGAAGGAACGATCACGGCGACTCTGCTCGAGCGCGCGAACCCGGGCGCCATCGCCGAGCGCCGGGAATCGGCCGGCAAGCTCTACAACGTCTCGGAGTTCGCAGCCGAGGTCGCCAAGGCCGTCATCGACCCGGTACCGGCGGACAACACGCGCCTCGTCGGTGACGTGAGCGCCTTCGCCGCCGAGTAGCCAGGGCGCACAGATCGGCCCCGTCCTGCACGCTGCGGGACGGGGCCGTTCTGTTTTCAGACCGAGAGGATCAGCTCGTCGCTCCACCCTGCACGGCGGAGACGTATTCCTTCTCGTCTCGACCGAGCGTGATGGCGCGCACGATCTGGATGATTCCGAGCACGACCAGCGAGATGCCCAGCAGCAGCCAGAACGCGAAGCCGGCGATGAGCGGCGAGAACAACACGATGATTCCCGCGACGATGCTCAGGATCGCGTAGAGGACGGTCCAGACGCGCGAGCCGTCGCTGCCCAGCAGTGTGAGCGCGACGATCCCATCGACGATCCAGCTGACGCCGATGAAGATCACGACCACGAAGGCGAGCGTGGCGGCGGCGGCATTCAGGTTGAAGTACGCGATG
The DNA here is from genome assembly GCF_034650155.1 of Microbacterium sp. STF-2. NCBI lineage: Bacteria > Bacillati > Actinomycetota > Actinomycetes > Micrococcales > Microbacteriaceae > Microbacterium > Microbacterium sp. STF-2. The sequence goes on along the minus strand of NZ_JARKMW010000001.1, from coordinate 536,261 downwards.
ACACCGGCAGCGATGTAGAGCAGGCCGAGGACGATGTGACCGACGCGCGCCCACCCGCCCTTCGCGCTCGAGAAGATGCCGAGTCCGACGTAGACGAGACCGGCGATGATGAGGTAGGTGGCGAAGATCGCCGTCACGATGACCGCGGACTTCACCGGCCAGACGAGGAGGACGATTCCGGCGAGCAGCGCCAGCACACCGGCGACGGCCAGCGTGACGCGGATCGACTTGAACAACGACTTGGCCTCCGTGAGTGGTTCAGACATGGTGGGGACCCCTTTCTGAGAAGATCCTGTGAGGATGCACCCTCAGGGTAGCGCTCCGCCGGGCCGGAGCGGGGGAGAAGCCGTCTTCCGCGTTTCGTTCCGTCATGCCGCGACTTCCGGGGACATGGCAAGATCAAGTCGTGACCGACGTCGACGAAGTTCGCCTCCGCGAACTCACCGTGATGAGGAGAGTCCGAGACCGCATCGACCGGGAGTACGCGCGACCACTCGATGTGGAGGCGCTCGCGCGCGGGGTGCACATGTCCGCAGGACACCTGAGCCGGAAATTCCGTGAGGCCTATGGCGAATCCCCGTACTCCTACCTGATGACCCGACGGATCGAGCGGGCGATGGCGCTCCTGCGGCGCGGAGACCTGACGGTGACGGAAGTGTGCTTCGAGGTGGGATGCTCCTCACTCGGCACGTTCAGCACGAGATTCTCCGAGCTGGTCGGTGTCGCACCCAGCGTGTACCGTGAACGCGCTGCCAGCGTCGAGGGAATCCCCTCGTTCCAGGCCAAGCACGTGACCAGACCGATCAGGAATCGAGAAGCGCCGCGCACCGATGCGCACCTAACGTGAACACCATGAACATCAGCATCCACTACGCATTCCTCCCGCACACCGATGCCGAAGCGGCCCTCGCGTTCTATCGCGACGCCCTCGGCTTCGAGGTGCGCAACGATGTCGGGTACGACGGCCTGCGGTGGCTCACCGTCGGGCCCGAGGGTCAGCCGCAGACATCGATCGTGCTGCACCCGCCGGCAACCGATCCGGGCATCACGGACGCCGAGCGTCAGACGATTCTCGAGCTGATCGCCAAGGGCAGCTACGCGGCCCTCACGCTGGCCAGCGATGACGTCGACGCCCTCTTCGAGCGTCTCGTCGAACGTGGAGCCGATGTCGTGCAGGAGCCCATCGATCAGCCCTACGGTGTGCGCGACTGCGCGTTCCGCGATCCTGCAGGCAACCTGCTGCGTATCAACCAGGCCGCCTGACCTTCTCCACCGATCCCACGAAAGACGCCGATGACCACGGACGAGCACCCCGCAGACACCCACGACCTGATCCGCGTACAGGGTGCGCGCGAGAACAATCTCAAGGACGTCAGCGTCGATATCCCGAAGCGCCGTCTGACCGTGTTCACCGGCGTGTCTGGTTCGGGGAAGAGCTCGCTCGTCTTCGACACGATCGCGGCGGAGTCGCGGCGCATGATCGACGAGACCTACAGCGCCTTCGTCCAGGGGTTCATGCCGTCGGTGCCCCGTCCAGATGTCGACATCCTCGAGGGTCTGACCACGGCGATCATCGTCGACCAGGAGCGTCTGGGAGCGAACCCCCGATCGACCGTCGGCACCGTCACCGACGCCAACGCGATGCTCCGCATCCTGTTCAGCAAGCTGGGGCAGCCCTATATCGGCGGACCGACCGCCTTCTCGTTCAACATCCCGACGCAGAAGGCCAGCGGTGTCATGACAGGCCCGGGTGGAGAGAAGAAGATCGTGAAGGATGCGATCTACCTCGGCGGCATGTGTCCGCGATGCGAGGGCAGGGGAGCGGTGTCCGACCTCGATCTCGCCCAGATCGTCGACGAGTCGAAGTCTTTCGACGACGGTGCCATCATGGTGCCCGGCTACACGGCCGACGGATGGATGGTGAAGGGGTTCTCCCAGTCGGGCTTCTATCCCGCGGATAAGCCGATCTCCCAGTTCACCGACAAGCAGCGGCACCTCTTCCTCTACGGCGAGGTCACGAAGGTGAAGATCTCCGGGATCAACATGACGTACGAGGGTCTCATCCCGAAGATCACGAAGTCGATGCTTTCGAAGGACCTCGACGCGCTGCAGCCGCACATCCGGGCCTTCGTGGAGCGCGTGGCCACGTTCGCCGTCTGCCCGGAGTGCGATGGGACGCGGCTCACCGAGGGGGCGCGGTCGTCGAAGATCGAGGGTGTGAGCATCGCCGATGCGTGCCGCATGCAGGTGACAGACCTGGCCGATTGGGTCCGGGGACTCGATCTCCCCGGAGCCGGCCCGCTGCTGCAGGCGCTCAGCGCCAATCTCGACGCCTTCGTGACGCTCGGCCTCGGATACCTCAGTCTGGAGCGTCCGTCGGGCACGTTGTCCGGGGGAGAGGCGCAGCGCATCAAGATGCTGCGGCACCTCGGGTCATCGCTCACCGACATCACCTACGTGTTCGACGAGCCGACGATCGGTCTGCACCCGCACGACATCCAGCGCATGAACGGCCTGCTGCTGAAGCTGCGGGACAAAGGCAACACCGTGCTGGTCGTCGAGCACAAGCCAGAGACCATCGCGATCGGCGACCACGTCGTCGATCTGGGGCCTGGTGCGGGCAGCGCCGGTGGGGAGATCTGCTTCGAGGGCACGGTCGAGGGGCTGAAGGCCAGCGGCACCAAGACCGGTGACCACCTCGAGGATCGGGCCCAGCTCAAGGAGGCAGTGCGCTCCGGAACCGGATCGATCGAAGTGCGCGGGGCCACCGCGAACAACCTCCAGGACGTCGATGTCGACATCCCGACGGGGGTCCTCACCGTCGTGACGGGCGTGGCGGGCTCGGGCAAGAGCTCGCTCATCCACGGGTCGGTGTCCAAGCGCGACGGAGTCGTGGCGATCGACCAGGCCGCGATCAAGGGCTCTCGGCGAAGCAACCCGGCGACGTACACGGGACTCCTCGAGCCGATCCGCAAGGCTTTCGCGAAGGCGAACGGCGTGAAGCCGGCTCTGTTCAGCGCGAACTCCGAAGGCGCCTGCCCCTCGTGCAAGGGCGCGGGTGTGATCATCACGGAGCTCGGCTTCATGGACACGATCGAGACTCCCTGCGAGGACTGCGGAGGCAAGCGCTTCCAGGCCGGGGTACTGGAGTACAAGCTCGCAGGCAAGGACATCACCGAGGTGCTCGATCTGCCGGTCTCCGAGGCTCGGGTGTTCTTCAGCGACGGGGAGGCCAAGCTGCCGGCCGCCACGGCGATCCTCGGGCGGATGGAAGACGTGGGTCTCGGCTACCTGTCACTCGGGCAGCCGCTGTCGACGCTGTCCGGTGGCGAACGCCAACGCATCAAGCTCGCGATCCAGATGGGGGAGAAGGGCGACGTCTACGTGCTCGACGAGCCCACGACCGGCCTTCACCTCGCCGATGTGGACAAGATCCTGGGACTGCTGGATCGACTCGTGGATGCCGGCAAGACCGTGATCGTGATCGAGCACCATCAGGCAGTCATGGCGCACGCGGACTGGATCATCGACATCGGGCCGGGAGCCGGACACGACGGTGGCAGGATCGTCTTCGAGGGAACGCCGAGCGATTTGGTATCCCAAAAATCGACGCTCACGGGGGAGCACCTCGCGCAGTACGTCGGGGCGTGAGAACGTCGGAGTGCGTGCCCACGCTCGCACTCCGACCATCACGCGTCTCCGGCGGCTCCGCCTTCGTCGACGCGCGCGATGATCGTGTACGTGCAGGGGATCAGATCCCGCTCGGCTTCGGGCCAGGCGTAGCCGCCGGACACCTCGACCGTGCGATCGCTGAATCGCCACGGCAGCGTACGACCTTCATCGAAGTGGACGAGCCTGAGCCCTGCACGCAGCAGCGCACCGAGGATCTCGGACAACGGGTGCGGCCACTCGTAAGTGCGGGCGTGGTCGATACGACCGTCGCCGGCATATGTGCTGTCGTCGTCCCATTGCTGCGCGCGACCGGTCGCGAAGTAGGAATAGCGCGTGGTCAAGGTGTCCGCGTCCTCATCCAGCGCGTACAGGGCGGGATGACCGTCGCGGATGAAGAACATCCCGCCCGGACGCAGCAGCTGCACGATCTGCGCCGCCCACCGATCCAGGTCGTCGAGCCAGCTGATCGTCCCGATACTCGTGTACACGACATCGAAGTCACCGGTGACTGCAGCCCGTGCATCGAGCACATCGGTCTGCACCCACGTCGCATCGATACCCAGACGCACGGCGAGATCGCTCGCCGCACGCAGCGCAGACGGCGAGAAATCGACGCCGGTCACCGTCGCACCGGCGCGAGCCAGGGAGACCGTGTCGGTGCCGATGTGGCATTGCAGGTGACAGAGATCGAGGCCGGACAGACCGTCCGCAGGAAGGAACGACGTCATCGTCGCGAGGTCGTCGCGAACGACGTCGCTGAGATGCGCGGGATCGTCGAACGCAGCGAGCCCATAGGCTTCCGTGTGCACCGGGACGCGATCCTCCCAGTTCTCCTGATTCGCGCGTCGCGCAGATTCCCAGTCGATGTCGACGTTGCTTCCGTTCACGAGGCGAGCCTATCGATCACCGCTCTCGGATCGTGAAAGATAGCCGATAATGCACATTATGTCAGCTCAGAAGATCGTCAGCGCCACCGGTGACAGATGCAGCTCCCGGGACCAGCACTCCCCCGTGCGATGATCGGTGCGTGCATCCAGCCACCCACGAGCCGCCCGGATATGCGTGTCCGTTCTGCAAATTCCAACAGGGTCTGTACGACGAACTCAGCATGCCGTCCGACGTGGTCGCCGTCACCGACCGTGCATTCGCTCGGATCGCGCCGAAGTGGTGGCCGGGGAACCCCGGAGCGGTCCTCGTCATCCCGCGGACGCACGTGGAGAACATCTACGACCTGTCACCGGAGGACGGCTTCGCGGTGTGGGATCTGACGCAGCGGGTGGCGATCGGGATCCGGTCATCCTACGGATGCGAGGGGACCTCCATCCGGCAGCACAATGAGCCCGCAGGAGACCAGGACGTCTGGCACCTGCATGTGCATGTGTTCCCCCGCTTTCCGGACGATCGGCTGTACCAACGACACGGAGACGCGGAGTGGGTGGATCCCGGCCGTCGCGAGACATTCGCGTCGAAACTCAGGGCCGCGCTGGGAATGCCGTTCGCGCTCGATTGATCGCCCGACTCGACCCGCCTGGCGGGCGCTGCAAGGATGGTTCGATGACTCTCACGGGCAATGGCTCCACGCGTCTCGTCATTCTGCGCGGCGATGCCGCATCGGGGAAGACGACGACGGCGAGGGCACTGCGACCGGCACTAGGTCAACGGGTCGCCGTCATTTCTCAAGACCACTTCCGCCGTGAGCTGCTGCACGACCCCAACCGGTTGAGACGCTCTCGAGCGGCGAGCATCCTGATCGTCGGCGCCGCCCGGCAGGCGCTGGACCTCGGTTACGACGTCATCCTCGACGGGATCTTCAATCTGCGCGACTACGCCGAAGCCTTCGAGAGCTTGTACCTCGACCATCGCGGAACGACAGGAATCTATCAGTTCGACGTCGGCCTCGAAGAGAAGATTCGGCGCCATACCGGAAGACCTCTCGCGAACGCTTTCGGGGAGGACGAGATCCGCCGATGGCACGACGGGTGGCAACCACTCCCCTGGTTCGATGAGCGACGGGTCGGCCCGGAGACGACCACCGATCAACTCGTGACGATGATCCTCGAAGATCTCGGCCACCGCATCGTCGACTAAGCCGGTTCCTCAGCCGCCGGATCAGCAATCGGCGACGGTGACCGGAGTCGGCTGTACACGAGCATGTCCCGGCGCTCATCGCCGATCTTCTGCCAGGAATGAAGCAACCCTTCGCGCGCATAGCCCGCCTTCTCAGCAGTCCGGAGTGAGGGCCCGTTCGTCGGGTCGATGTGCAGCTGCAGACGATGCAGATCGGCGAGGTGCCACGCCCATTCCGTGAGGGTTTGCAGCGCGCTGTAGGCGTATCCCTCGCCACGTCGCGTGGGTCGGATCCAGTAGCCGACGGTCGCTCGACCCTGGTCCCGGTCACGAAGCCACAGCCCGATCTGCCCCACGCATTCATCGTTCGCCTCGATCGCGAACGAGTAGCCGATACCCTTCGCTGCCCGCTCGTGCTGCCGGACCAGCCACGCGCCGGCGAGCCCGGGATCAGCGACGATGGGAACGGTGGTGACGTCGGTGATCGAACGATCGAAGGACGCCTCCAACACGGCATCGATGTCAGATTCCTCGAAAGGTCGGAGAACGATCTCGGGGCCCTGTACCCGCGGAACGCTGAGTCCTGAGGTACCCGCGATCGCTCCGCTGTGCCGATCGACGAGATCACGGCGGTAGGTGATCATGGGCTCGCCGCCGAGCGGGTGCGGGACAGGCTCCGAGACCGCCGCGAACCCCTCCGATTCGTAGAGCTGGATGGCGGCGTTCCCTCGCCGCACCGCGAGTTCGAGGCTGAAGAAGCCGGCACCCGTCGAATACTGAATCGCATCGCGCAGCAGGGCACGACCATGTCCCTGCCCGGCGGATGACGGCATCACGGCGATCCGCTCCAACACGGCCGTCGTCTCGTCGTGTGTCTTCGGCGTGGTGAGAGCGAAACCCGCCAGAGGCTCCCCCGTGAGCGCGAACCGGAGGACATGGCCATCGAACAGCTTTCGCATGCGATCGGCGATCGAGCGGGAGTCGACATCCCCGTCACGGTGCCGGAGCGCGTGAAACCAGACGTCCACGCATCTCTCGATGTCCTCGGGGATGTCGCCCGCCACGATGTCCGTCATACCGGCAATCGTCGCACGCGCGACACCGGCGAAGCCACGGCTGACTCCTACTGCGTCGACCAGACTCCGAGCTCCGTGCCCGTCGGGTCGGCGAAGTGCAGGCGTCGCCCGCCGGGGAACGCGTACGGCTCTTGGAGGATCGTTCCGCCGGCCTTCTCGATAGCCGCCTTCGTGGCGTCGAGGTCTTCCGAATAGAGCAGTACGAGCGGACCTCCGACAGGACGCGGCTCGTCGGCCAGCATCAGACCACCGGCTTCGTTGCCGTCGCCGCGCGGCGAGACGATACCGGCGTATCCCGGTCCGTAGTCGTTGAAGCTCCAGCCGAAGGCGTCACCGAAAAAACTCTTCGACGCCTCCATATCGGTGACGACGAGCTCGATGTAGTCGAGTGAGTGGTGCAAAGGGGAACTGGTCATGGCGCCACCGTAGCGACCCCGACCGACATCGAGCGGAAGTCGCCGAATGCGCGTCCGCGGAGGAGTAGCCGGAGGAGTAGCGTTGAGGCGTGCCGCAGGTCTCCCCCTCCCCCGTCTCGACACCGGGGTGGAGAGCCTGGGTGATCTGGTCGGTCGGAGTCGCCGCTTACGTGTTGGCCATCACAAACCGCACATCGCTCGGCGCTGTCGGCGTCGAAGCGGCCGACCGCTTCCAGGCGGATGCATCGACGCTCGCTCTTTTCGCCGTGGTCCAACTCGCCGTGTACGGCGGAATGCAGATCCCGATCGGAGTGCTCCTCGATCGCTTCGGCTCGCGCCCGATCATGACCGTCGGCATGCTGCTGATGGCCGCGGGCCAGCTGACCATGGCCCTCTCCCCCAGCATCGGCATCGCGATCTTCGCGCGTGTCCTGCTCGGTGCCGGTGATGCCGCGATCTTCCCAGCGGTGCTACGACTCGTCGCGACCTGGTTTCCCGCCCAACGCGGACCGCTCATGGTCCAGTTCACCGGCATCATCGGGCAAGCCGGCCAGCTGATCGCCCTGGTCCCGCTGGCCGCACTCCTGCACGCCACCAGCTGGACCATCACCTTCGGCAGCATCGCAGGCCTCGGTGTGCTGTTCACCATCCTCGTGGCGCTGGTGATTCGCAACCATCCCGCAGAGCGCGGCGCCGACGTCACGGTGAACACCGATACCGGTGTCGTCCGCGTCGTCACCTCCGCCATAGATACCGGTGTCGGCATACGTGCCGCCTGGGCACACCCGGGCACGCGGCTGGCCTTCTGGTCGCACTTCACGACCCCGTTCGCGGGTACCGCGTTCGTGCTGCTCTGGGGAATGCCCTTCCTCACCGCGGCGGAAGGGCTCGATACGGCCCACGCCGCGGGAATCATCTCCGTATATGTCGTGGCCGGCATGCTTCTGGGACCCCTCATCGGCGACCTCTCCCGGCGGCTTCCGAATCACCGGTCGCTCGCGCTGGTGCTCCCCGCCGTCGGGGTGCAGATGGCAGCGTGGGTCGCTGTCATCGCTGTGCCCGACACCGCGCCCAGCTGGCTCCTCTATGTGCTGGCGATCGCCCTCGCGACCGGAGGGCCCGCCTCCATGATCGCGTTCGACCATGCGCGGACGCACAACCCCACCCACCGTCTGAGCACCGCCACCGGTGTGACGAACGCGGGAGGGTTCATCGCCGCGCTCATCGCCATCTTCCTCATCGGCCTCGCACTCGACCTGCAGGGCGCCGGCACTCCCGAGACATACTCGCTCGAGGCCTTCCGGATCGCGTTCCTGATGCCGATCCCCCTCTGGATCATCGGCACGGTGTTCATCCTCATCGAACGCAAGCGGACGCGCATCCGGATGGGCCTCGATCCGGAACGTCGGCGCTGAGCGCACCCTATCGGAGCAGGTGCTGCAGCGTCTCCACGATGAGCTCGACGCTGACGCGCTCCGGCACCTCATCGTCGCCGGCTTCGAACTCCGCGAGTTCGATCCCCCGGACCGAGTCGGACGGCAGCGCCGCGAAAATCGCCGCCACGTGGTGAGGCAGCAACCCGCCTCCGACCCGGTAGGCGGCGGGGATGTACCCGGGTTCGAGCACGTCCCAATCGACGTGGATCCACACGGGACGTCCGGCGACGAGTTCGAGGATGCGCTCCGGCGTGCTCTCGGAAGGAGCGAGAACGGTGACCCCCGCTTCTGCGAGCAACTCACCCTCAGCGACGTCGATGTCGCGACCGCCGACCACGATCACCTGCGTCGGATCGATGCCGTCGCCGTGCCCACTGTCCCAGAGTCCGCACGCCGCGGCCAGGACCATACCGCCGAGATAGCCCGAATCCGTCGTATCCGGAGTGTTGAAATCGCCGTGTGCGTCGATCCAGAGCACGACGGCGTCGGGATGGTGCTCGGCAGCAGCGGGAAGAGTGCCGAGGCTCGCCGCGCAGGTGTTCGTGATCAGGAGGGGTGTCGCGCCCGTAGAGATGGCGTCGTGCACCGCTGCGCGCAATCCGCTCAGAGTCGCCTCCGCTTCGGGAAGCGCGACGGACCAGTCATCGACCAGGCCCGGTGTCGGGGTGCCGACGACGTGCGGTTCGATCTCCAGCAATGCCGAGACCGCGTCACCCACGCGTCGTGCCCCCACGAGCGCTCCGTCGGTGCGATCGGCCACTCGGCCTTGGGAGACGATAAGCGCGTAGGAAGGTGCCATGTCTCCAGCTTTCCATCCGCGGGATGACAGGACAAAACGTGGAGTGATGCGGACACGGCGGCCGCGCGGTACCGGCGTCTCAGCTCCGACGAGGCGTCCATCCGGAAGGCAACGGTCCATTCCGGACAGCACGTTCGCGGTCCGCGCGCGCGGACCAGCCCTGTGCACCGTCGACCGTGTCGAACGCACCCCGCGCCAGTCGGAACCCGACATCGTCATGGTGCATGCGAGGTGCTCCCCCGCGACGCACCGATGCGCGCACGCTCCACGCGTCGTCGGCGAACCCGCCGCCGCGGAAGACGCGGTAGTCGTCATAACGGGCGGGATCCAACAGGTCCCAGCACCACTCCCAGACGTTGCCGAGCGTGTCGAAGAGACCGTTGAGGTTCGGCAGCTTGCCGCCGATGTCCTGCGGAGAGGACACCCCGTCCGCACTCGTCCATGCCGCATCGGCAAGAGGCGCATAGTGCGGACCTGTCGACCCGGCGCGGCAGGCGAACTCCCACTCCGCTTCGGTGGGGAGCCGGTACCCGTCGGCGGTCGTGTCCCAGGTCACCTCCTCGCCATCGAACAGATAGACCCGATCCAGGCCCTCCCATTCGGATGCGGCGTTGCAGAAGTGGATCGCGCGCAACCAACTGAGGTCGGCGGCGGGGCGACGCGGGTGGCGCACCGGGATGCCCAGCACCTCGGTGAGCTGCTCCTCCGTCACCGGATACACACCGATCCGGAACGGCTCGAGTGTCACATCACGCCGCTCGTCACGACGCGCATCGTGCAGCGTCAGGACACCGGCGGGTATACGCGCCAATTCGAAGTCGCTCACCGATCCCCCGCAACCGAGGAACCGCTTCGCATCACGAGGGCACTCGTTCGACCCAGGACGGGTACTTCGCCGTACGGCCATCGCCCGACGAGGTGCGCGTCACGCGTCGGCGGACCCAGGGACCGACGAACTCCCGGTAGTAGGCGAGCCCCGATGGCCCGGTACCCCGTCGATCATTCGGGGCCCACCATGTCGCCGGGGGCTCGAAGCCGAGCGCGTGCAGCACGCGGGCAGCTACACGGTGGTGACCCGCCGCGTTCATGTGCAGACGGTCATCCGCCCAGTACGCACCGCGGGAGAGCTCACGATCCGGCCAATTGAGTGCTCGGACCACGTCGGGGCGCTCCTCGATCCGCCGGAGCACCGCGTCGGAGAGCAGATCGCCGCGCCGCTGGACGAGGGAGCCCATCGGGAGCTGCCCGCTGGGATTGGCACCCGAGAGCAGGATCATGGTGACGCCCTCCTCATCGCACCGCCGCAGCACGCGACTGAAGGCATCGGCGATGTGCTCGACATCGGTGCGCGGGCGCAGCATATCGTTGCCACCGCCGTTGAAGGAGAGATGCGTCGGGCGCAGAGCGAGCGCGGGTTCGAGCTGCTGCTCGACGATCGGCCAGGCGAGCTTGCCCCTGATCGCGAGGTTCGCGTACTGGATGGAGTGGCCCGCCGCGTCCGCCCAGCCTTGGGCCGCGAGATCGGCCCAGCCGCGCTCCCGCCCATCCGGAAGAACGTCACCGACCCCCTCGGTGAACGAGTCGCCGATCGCCACGAACCGCACATCTGCCATCGTCCCAGCCTATTGCGGCTCACGACGCGCGGCGTCAACGGTCGTCGAGAGCCTGACCACCCCGATCGACGAGCCCCCATGCTGCGGCGGCCGCACCGAGGAAGCACACGCCGAACACGGCGAACAGCAGCGGAGCCCCACCGGCGATCAGAAGGACCGGTACGGAAAGCGGCGCCACGATCGATGCGATGCGGCCGACCCCGGCGGCCCAGCCCGCGCCCGTTCCCCGCAACGACGTCGGATAGATCTCGGGCGTGACGGCGTACAGCGCGCCCCAGGCACCGAGGTTGAAGAAAGACAGAGCCATGCCCGCAGCGATGATCGCCCCCTCGGTCGTGGCCGTGCCGAAGATCACAGCCGAGACGGCCGACCCCAGAAGGAACACCGACAGGGTCAGCCGTCGCCCCCAGACCTCGATCAGCCACGCGGCGACCGCGTATCCCGGAAGCTGCGCGAGCGTGATGATCAGTGTGAATCCGAACGAGCGGACGAGATCGAACCCGGCGTCCACGAGGATGCTCGGAATCCAGATGAACGCGCCGTAGTAGGCGAAGTTCACGCCCAGCCACACCACCCAGAGGCAGAGGGTGCGCAGGCGGAACTCGGGGTTCCAGAGCGTGGCGAGGCGGGCCCGAGCCGTGACCGCGATCGCGCGGGACGCCGGCTCCTTCCGAATGGCCGGGGCCGTCCCCACACCGGCATCAGCCTCGAAGGCCGAGACGATGCGATCAGCTTCCGCGATGCGTCCACGCGAGGCGAGCCATCGCGGAGACTCGGGCATCCGCCACCGCACGAACAGGGCATACACGGCAGGAATCGCGCCGAGCGCGAAGGCCCAGCGCCAACCGTCGTCGGACGCCGGGATGACCAGGAACCCGATGACGGCGGCTGCCGTCCATCCGAGCGCCCAGAAGGCCTCCAACACGACGATCAGACGACCGCGGATTCGAGCAGGAGCGAACTCGCTCACGTACGTCGACGCGACCGGGAGCTCGGCACCGAGACCGAGCCCGACGAGGAATCGCAGCACGAGGAGTACCGCGATTCCGCCGACGAGCGCGCTGGCCCCGGTCGCGATGCCGTACACGAGCAGGGTGAGTGCGAACACCTGGCGGCGACCGAAGCGATCGGCCAGCAGACCGCCGAGCGTCGCGCCGATGGCCATCCCGATGAAACCGACCGAGGCGATCCACCCCGCCTCGCCCTTGGTCAGTCCCCACTGCTGCGTGAGGGCCGCGAGGATGAAGGAGATCAGACCGACATCCATCGCGTCCAGGGCCCATCCCAGCCCCGATCCGGTGAGCAGCCGGAGGTGTCGACGCGTGAACGGCAGGACGTCCAGGCGCTCGGCCAGTGAGGAGCGGCTCGGCAGGGCGGTGTTGGCCATGTTCCTCATCGTAGAGCTGAGCGCCGGACAGGCCGCGCGAGATGTCGTCAGTCGTGCGCGGCGAGGATCTTGCGCACCCGCGGGATGACCTCGGTGCCGTACAGCTCGATACTGCGCATCATCGACTCGTGCGACAGCGTACCTGTCGCGTACTTCAGGTCGAACCGTCCGAGACCCAAGGTCGTGATCGTGTCGGCGATCTTCGCGGCGACTCGATCCGGTGAGCCCGCATAGATCGCCCCTTCCGGACCGACATCGTTCTGGAAACGCGCGCGGCTGTATGCCGGCCAGCCGCGCTCGCGGCCGATGGTGTTGTTCATCGCCTCGAAGCCGGAGTACGCCGCGTCCCAGGCCTCCGCGTCGGTCTCGGCGATGTGGCCCGGCGAATGAACGGAAACGGGGTGCGAGGTCGTGCCGAACGACGCCACGGAGCGGTGGTAGAGGTCGACGAACGGCTTGAACCGATGGGCCGGTCCCCCGATGATCGCCAGCATGAGCCCGAGCCCGTGACGAGCGACCCGCACGACAGACTCCGGGCTTCCACCGACACCGACCCAGGTGCGAAGACCCTTCTCGGTCTTGGGGAACACGTTCGCGTTGTCGAGCGACGCCCGCATCGTGCCCGACCACGTCACGGGCTCTTCCTTGAGCAGCTCGACGAACAGCTCCAGCTTCTGCTCGAACAGTGCGTCGTAGTCGCGGAGGTCGTAGCCGAACAGTGGGAAGGACTCGATGAAGGATCCGCGCCCGAGAACGACCTCGGCGCGACCGTTCGAAAGCGCGTCCAGCGTCGAGAAGCGTTCGAACACACGTACCGGATCGTCGGAGGACAACACGGTCACCGCGGTGCCCAGTCGGATGTGTTCCGTGCGAGCCGCGATCGCGGCCAGCACCATCTCCGGCGCGGACACAGCGAACTCGGCGCGGTGGTGTTCCCCCACCCCGAAGAAGTCCACGCCCACCGTGTCGGCGAGCTCTGCCTGCTCCACGATGTTGCGGATGGTCTGCGCTCCGGTGAGGAGCTCTCCGTCTGCGTCCCTCGTGATGTCCCCGAAGGTGTCCAGCCCGAATTCGATGCCCATGTCATCCCTCTCTATTCAGGTGAATGAACACGCGGCGATCGAATCGCATTCCCGTCAGCGGGGAAGCAGCGCGCTGCGCAGCGTGTCGAGGCCGACCCCACCCATGTCGAGCGCACGCTTGTGGAAGCCCTTGAAGGAGAAGGCGTCGCCCTCCGCCGCACGGACGCCGTCACGCACCTGCTCCCAGATGCGCTGACCGACCTTGTACGACGGAGCCTGCCCCGGCCAGCCGAGGTAGCGGTTCACCTCGAACTGCACGAACTGATCCGACATGTTCACGTTCTGGCGCATGAAGTCGAGCGCATACTCCGCATCCCACACTCCCGCGCCATCGAGACGTGGCTTGCCCAGGTGTACGCCGATGTCGAGCACCACACGGGCCGCCCGCATACGCTGCCCGTCGAGCATGCCGAGTCGATCGGCGGGATCGTCGAGGTAGCCGAGCTGCTCCATCAGACGCTCGGCGTACAGGGCCCACCCCTCGGCGTGGCCCGAGGTGCCGGCCAACAGCCGGCGCCAGGAGTTGAGCTCGGCCCGGTTGTACACGGCCTGGGCGATCTGCAGGTGGTGGCCCGGCACGCCCTCATGAAAGACGGTGGTGAGCTCTCGCCAGGTGTCGAACTCCGTGACGCCCTCGGGAACGGACCACCACATACGACCGGGACGCGAGAAGTCGTCGGTCGGGCCCGTGTAGTAGATGCCACCTTCCTGGGTGGGCGCGATCATGCACTCGAGCGTGCGGATCGCCTCGGGGATGTCGAAGTGGGAGGCTCCGAGTTCGGCGACCGCGCGATCGCTCGTCTCCTGCATCCACTTCTGGAGAGCGTCGGTGCCCACGAGCTTGCGGGCAGGGTCGGCTTCGAGGTGGGCCACGGCCTCTTCGACGGAGGCCCCCGGCAGGATCTCATTCGCGATCGCGGTCTGCTCCGCCACCATGCGCGCGAGCTCTTCGCGGCCCCACTCGTAAGTTTCGTCGAGGTCGATCGTCGCCCCGAGGAAGCGACGGGAGTTGAGCGCGTACAGGTCGCGTCCGACGGCGTCGACCTCTCCGGCGGCGGGGGCGAGTTCCTCCGCGAGGAAGCGGCGCAGCTCGTCGTACGCGACGCGTGCGGCGGCGGAGTTGTCGGCGAGAGTACGCGCGAGCGAGGCGGGCAGCTGGCCTTCTTCGGGGTCGGCCTCCGCGACGAACGCGGCGAAGAATCCGTCATCCGCGGTGTAACGGTCGATCTGCGTCGCGACCTCGATCACTTGACGACGTGCCGGCGTCACCCCCTCGGCGATACCGGTGCGCAGCGTCTCGACGTAGCCACGGAGGGCGTCGGGAACAGCGGCGAGCCTCGTCGCGATCACGTCCCAGTTCTCGACGGTCGCGGTCGGCATCAGATCGAAGGCCGCGCGCACATCCTGCGCCGCCGAGGCGATGACGTTGAGATCGCGCAGATGCCACTTCGCGTCGTGCAACTCGAGATCGAGACGCAGCTCCGCGCCCAGGTCGGTCTTGGTCACCTCGTCGATCGCGTCGACGGGCTCGAGGGCGGAGAGCCTGTCGAGCGTCGCGCGGGTCGCAGCGGCGATCTCTTCATGCCCCGCGGGACTCAGGTCACCGAAGCGATCGTTCACCTCGTCGCGGCCGATGTAGGTCCCGAGAGTGGGCGCCAGTACCGCGATCGTGTCGACCCATTCATCGGCGACGGCGTCGATGGCGGAGGGAGTGCGGGGAGCTGAAGTCATAGTTGTCAGCCTAATCCCCGACCCCCTCTCGCCGCCGGGTCTCAGTGCGCCGCTTCGTTCCAGTCGCGGCCGCGTCCGACCTGCACGTCGAGCGGCACCGAGAGCTCGGCCGCATCCCCCATCCGGGCGCGCACGATCCGCTCCGTGGCATCCCACTCCCCCGGAGCGACCTCGACCACGAGTTCGTCGTGGATCTGCAGCAGCACGCGAGAGGAGAGCTGCTCGGACCGGAGATCGTCGTGGATGTGCAGGAGCGCGATCTTCATGATGTCGGCCGCACTGCCCTGGATCGGAGCGTTGAGCGCCGCACGCTCGGCGTTCTCGCGCAGCACCCGGTTCGGACTCGCCAGGTCAGGGAACGGACGACGGCGGCCGAAGATCGTCTCGGTGTAGCCGACCTCCTTCGCCTTCATCACCGAGGCCCGCAGATAGTCGCGCACGGCGCCGAAACGTGCGAAGTACTCGACCATGAGCTGCTTGGCCTCGGACTGCTCGATACGCAGCTGCTTGGAGAGCCCGAAGGCGGAGAGGCCGTAGACGAGACCGTACGACATGGCCTTCACCTTGGTGCGCATGGCCGCAGTGACGTCGCTCGGCTCGACGCCGAACACCCGCGCGCCGACGAAGCGGTGAAGGTCTTCTCCGCTGTTGAACGCTTCGATCAATCCTTCATCACCGGACAGGTGCGCCATGATGCGCATCTCGATCTGCGAGTAGTCAGCCGTGAGCAGAGACTCGTACCCCTCGCCGACTTCGAAAGCACTGCGGATGCGGCGAGATTCCTCGGTGCGCACCGGGATGTTCTGCAGGTTCGGATCGGTGCTGGAGAGACGACCGGTCTGGCTTCCGGTCTGCACATAGGTCGTGTGCACACGGTGGTCGTCGCCGATGGCCGTGTCGAGCGACTCGATGATCTGGCGCAGCTTTGTGGCTTCGCGATGCTGCAGCAGAAGGCTCAGGAAGGGATGGGGATTGCTCTCCTGCAGGTCGGCCAGCACCGCGGCATCCGTCGAGTAGCCGGTCTTGGTCTTGCGGGTCTTGGGGAGCTGGAGGTCTTCGAACAGGACCTCTTGGAGCTGCTTGGGCGAGCCGAGGTTGAACTCCCGTCCCACGACGGAGAACGCCTCCTGCGCGAGCCCTTCGGCTCGGGTGGCGAGCTCACCGGAGAACGTCGACAGCACGTCGTGAGAAACCGCCACGCCCGCGACCTCCATATCGGCGAGGGTGAGCAGTGTCGGGAGCTCGATGTCGACCAGGACCGCGGCGACCGGCTCGGGGATGTCTTCGCGAAGCGCATCGGCGACGCGAAGCGCGAACCATGCCTCCTGCGACGGGGTGGCCCCCTCCGTCTCGGGGACGAGCTGCGTCGGATCGGCCTCGGGAAGCTTCTCGCCGAGGTAGCGTTCGACCAGATCGGAGAGCGTCTTGTCGGGGAAGCTGGGGCGCAGCAGCCAGCCAGCCAGGCTCGTGTCGTAGGCGAGCCCGCCGAGGCGGACGCCCTGGCGGATCAGCGCCTTCACCTGCGGCTTCGCGTCGTGGAGCACCTTCGGCGCGTCGGACTCGATCCATCCGCGCAACGCTTCGGCGGCGGCGTCTGCCCAGTCGGTCTCGCGGAGCTCGGTCAGCGTGGCGGCACCGATGCGCACGGGGACCCCGCCTTGGGTCGTGATGCGCAGAGAGACGTCGCCTTCCTGGGCCGCGGCCCACGTGGCGAGATCGGTCGGCGTCACCTCAGCGGGGACGGGAAGGACGACGACGGATGCGGGGTCGTCGGCGACCTCGCCTGCGCCCACGGCCTCGAACACGCGAGGCAACAGGGTGCGGAACTCGAGGCGCGCGAAGATGTCACGCACAGCCTGCGGATCGATCGGTGCCACCGCGAGATCGGCGGGGCCGACCGGAAGCTCGACGTCGGTGAGCAGGCGGTTGAGCTTGCGGTTGCGACGGACGTCCTCGATGTGGTCGCGGAGGTTGCCGCCGACCACGCCCTTGATCTCATCGGCACGGGCGATCAGCTCATCGAGCGAGCCGAACTGCGTGAGCCACTTGACCGCGGTCTTCTCGCCGACCTTCGGCACGCCGGGGAGGTTGTCGCTCGTCTCCCCGACGAGTGCCGCGATGTCGGGGTACTGCTCTGGTCGCACCCCGTAGCGCTCCTGAACGGTGGACGGGTCGTAGCGCTTGAGCTGGGAGACACCCTGCACCGACGGGTACAGCAGCGTGACATCGTCGTTGACGAGCTGGATGGTGTCGCGGTCGCCGGAGACGACGAGCACTTCGAAGCCCTGCTCCGCGCCCTGCGACGCGAGGGTCGCGAGGATGTCATCGGCCTCGATCCCCTCTTTCGTCAGGACCGGGATGGACATGGCGGCGAGGCAATCCTGAAGGAGAGGGATCTGACCCTTGAACTCCTGTGGCGACTCCGACCGCGTCGCCTTGTATTCCGGGTACTCATCCGTGCGGAACGAATGACGCGAGGTGTCGAAGGCGATCGCCAGATGCGTCGGCTGCTCGGCCTTGATGAGGTTCACCAGCATCGACAGGAAGCCGTAGATGCCGTTGGTGTGCTGATTGTCCTTGGTCGTGAAGTTGTCGACCGGGAGGGCGAAGAAGGCACGATAGGCGAGCGAGTGGCCGTCGACGACCATGAGGGTAGGCTTTGCGGAGTCCGTCACCCTGTCAGCCTAACGAGGACGACAGACACCCGCTGAGGAGGATGCATGAGCGACGTCGCGATGAGCGAGGGACTCGACTGGGCCACGGCCCGTGGAATGGGTGCTCTGGCCGAGAAGATGGGCATGGAGTTCGTCGAGTTCAGCGTCGAGCGCTGCGTCGCGACCATGCCCGTCGAAGGCAACACCCAGCCGGTGGGACTCATGCACGGCGGCGCCTACGTGGTGCTCGGGGAGTCCCTCGGATCGATGGCGGCGAACCTGCACGCCGGTGCCGGCCGACTCGCCGTCGGTGTCGACATCAACGCGACGCACACGCGGTCGGCGACCTCGGGTGTCGTCACGGGAGTGTGCACGCCCGTGCACCTGGGCAGGAGCATCACCGTTCACGAGATCGTGGTCACGGACGATCAGGGGCGTCGCTGCTCGACGATCCGCATCACCAACATGATCAAGGACCTTCCCGCCGAGCGCTGAGCGGTTCCTCCAGCAGTCGCTGGAACAGCATGTGGTCCTGCCACTCCCCCGCGATGCGGAGGTATCTCGGCGCCATGCCGATGCGCTCGAAGCCGTTTCCGAGCAGCACCCGTTGTGACCCGAGGTTGTGCAGCAGCGTCGCCGCCTGCAGCCGATGGAGGCGCAGTTCTGCGCGCGAGTACTCGATGATCTGCGCGACCCCGCGGCTCGCGAGCCCACGGTGCAGCCTCGACCTGTCGACCCAGTATCCGAGGTCGGCGCTCCAGAACGCGCCACGGACGATGTTGTTGATGTTCATTCGTCCGCGGATCTCTCCGTCACCGGATTCGATGACGAAGCGGATGCTGCGGCCACTGGCCGCATCATCCACGCATTGCTGCACATGCTGCTCTTGCGAGTCGACGGAGAAGAACGCCTCGCTGCGGGTGGGTTCCCACGGTGCGAGATGCTCGCGGTTCGCGAGATAAGCGCGTGAGAGCGCAGCGCCATCGCCCCGCCGTACGGGCCGCAGGATGTGCTCGGTATCGAGCCGGAGGATCCCGGCGTCCACCGCTACTTCTTGGGAGCGAGCTGTTCGATGATCGCCTTGGCGACGTCCTGCATCGTCAGACGGCGGTCCATGGACGCCTTCTGGATCCATCGGAACGCCTCGGGCTCGCTCAGGCCCATCTTCTCGTTGAGGAGGCCCTTTGCACGGTCGACGAGCTTGCGGGTCTCGAAGCGCTCCACCATGTCGGCGACCTCGGCCTCGAGCGTGATGATCTGCTCGTGGCGGGCCAGCGCGATCTCGATCGCGGGCAGGAGGTCGTTCGGGGTGAACGGCTTCACGACGTACGCGAGAGCACCCGCCTCGCTGGCGCGCTCGACGAGCTCCTTCTGGCTGAATGCCGTGAGGAGGACGACGGGGGCGATGTTGCCCTTGTGCAGCTTCTCGGCGGCACTGATGCCGTCGAGCTGAGGCATCTTGACGTCCATGATGACCAGGTCGGGACGCAGCTCGGTCGCCAGAGCGACAGCGGTCTCTCCGTCACCGGCCTCACCGACCACATCGAAGCCGTTGTCGCGGAGGATCTCGACGATGTCGAGACGGATCAGCGACTCATCTTCGGCGACGACGACGCGTCGGGGTGCGGATGACGTGGGCTGCTCAGCCTGCTCTTCTTGCTCTGTCACACAACCATCCTAGTGGAGTGCCCCTGTCCACAGGCCGTAACCACCCTGCGCGGAGGATCACTCCCCCTCCCCTGCGCTAAAGTCGTAGACGCGACACACGAGCCGGCGTGGCGGAATGGCAGACGCGGAGCACTCAAAATGCTTTGTCCGAAAGGGCGTGTGGGTTCGAGTCCCACCGCCGGCACCCTTGCAGGTTGACCCCCGAAGCGGGTGATCCTCTTCAACGCGCACGTCACAGGGAGGCGGCGGTGCCGTCGTGCGTCGACACGACATCGGCGGTGTGATACCGGAACACGAGGCGGGCCGGCACGGTCCCCGCCAGCACCTCGTCGACCGATGCGTTGACCTGGTCCAGCTCGCGGGGCTCGGTGACGACCCGTGTTCGTCCGGCGGCATGAAGGTCGAAGACCTCTGCCAGATCCTGCCTGGTCCCGACGATGGAGCCGATGATGCTGATCCCCTTGAGCACGGTGTCGAAGATCGGCACCGTGAGCTCCCCACCGGCGGGAAGGGACACCAGCACGAGCCTGCCGCCGCGGTTCAGAGAGCGGAAGGCCTGGTCGAAGACCGCGGGGGCGACCGCGAGGACGACGACGACGTCCGCGTCACCGAGATCTCGGATCGCAGCGACCGGATCGGCGTCGGCGGCGTTCACCACGTGGTCGGCACCCAGCTCGGATGCCAGATCGAGCTTCTCGTCGGTGATGTCCACCGCGATGACCTTGGCGCCCACCAGGCGCGCATACTGCACCGCAAGGTGACCGAGCCCCCCGACACCGAAGATCGCGACCGTCTCGCCCGGCGTGACATGCGCGTTCTTGATCGCCGCGTAGGTCGTGACTCCGGCGCAGGTAAGCGGCGCGGCATCGATCGCGGTGATGCCGTCCGGAACAGGAACGGCGAAGCGGGCGTCTGCCAGCATGTACTCGGCGTAGCCGCCGTCGACGGCGTAGCCGTTGTTGTACTGGCTCTCGCAGAGGTTCTCTCGACCATCGACGCAGTACCGGCATTCGCCGCATGCGTGGCCGAGCCAGGGCATCGCGACTCTCTGTCCGACCGTGCGGCTGGTCACGCCGTCACCGAGCTGTTCGACGATGCCCACGCCTTCGTGCCCCGGGATGAGCGGGAGCGGAGGTTTGACCGGCCAATCTCCGCGCATGGCGTGGATGTCGGTGTGGCACAGTCCGCATGTCTCCACCCGGACAAGGACCTGGCCCGGACCCGGCTGCGGGATGGGACGCTGTTCCACCTGCGCCGGTGCACCGAACTCTGTGACGACTGCTGCTCGCATCATTCCTCCTGGACGGGACTCGTGGATGCCTCGATTCTGACGCCGCAGGACCTTCTTCCCCGGGTCGAAGGTCCCACCGTGGCGGGCGCTCACCGGACGAGCACGGTGACAGTGGAGGGACTCGAGAGGACCTCTTGGCTGGTCGAACCGAGGAGGAATCGGGCGATCGCGCCACGGCCGTGAGAACCGATGACCGTGAGACGCGCGTCCCGCGCGAGGCGGTTGATGACGGTGGCGGCATAACCGCGCTCGACGACTCGATGCACCTCGAGCTGCGGGTACAGGCGAGAGATCCCCGCCAGAGAATCCGTCAGTGCCTCCTCCGTCACCTTCTGCATGCCGGAGAGATAGTCCGCAGGATAGGCCGACATGTTGAGCGGCAGCGGGACCGTGACCCAGGTGTTGACGACGGTGAGCGGATCGCCGGCACGCGCGGCTTCGGCCGCGGCGAAGTCGATGAGCTTCCCGGACACCGGGGATCCGTCGACGCCCACGATCACGCCGCGTCGACCGGCGAGGTCGATGTCGGGAACGACGACCACCGGGCAGTGGGCGCCTGCGGCCACACGGAGGCCGCGGCGGATGCTCCGCGCACCTGCATGATCCCCCCGGAAGTCGCTTCCGATCACGAGGAGATCCCACACCATCGATGCGCTGATCAGTTCGTCCACCGGGTTTCCTCGCGCGACCAGGGTGTCCACCTTCACCCCGTGCGCCCTGACATGCTCCGCTTCGCGTTCGAGCAGCGTCTGCGTCAGGCTGATGGCCTCGGCGACGACCGCCCCTTCGCCGACCGTGCCGATCGCGCCGCCCACGACCGAGAGGAGCTCGACCCTGCTGAGCCGTTCATTCGCGCGGTGCGCCGCCCACTCGACGGCCCGTCGGGAAGCAGGGGTGTCGACGACTCCGACCAGGATGCTCTCTTGCATGAGTGGTTTCCTTTCAGGGGGCGAAACGTGCGCGGGGTCGGGGCTCGGGACCGATCGGTACTTTTTCTCCGTGGTCGGGAACGCGTGCCGGCCATCCCAGCTCGTGTTCGATCCGGAATCGCAGCGTGTCGGCGGCGGCGGGTTCACCGTGCGTGACGTAGACGGCACGGGGAGCGTGCGATACGCCCCGCATCCAACGGAGCAGCCCATCGGCATCAGCATGCGCTGACATCGAGTCGATCGCGACGACCTCGGCTTCCACGGCGATCTCTCTGCCGAACACGCGCAGGGAGCGCGCGCCGGACAGGAGACGAGCTCCGCGTGTGCCGCCGGCCTGGTATCCGGTGAGGACGATCGCATTGCGCGCGTCGGGCGCGTAGGCCTGAAGGTGGTGCAGGATGCGTCCTCCTGCAAGCATTCCGCTCGCGGAGATGATGATCATCGGCCCTCCGCGCAGATTGAGCAGTTTCGAGTCGTCGACGCTGTGGATCGGCGTCGCGAGTGCATACAGCCGATCGACCTCTTCCCGGGACAGCCGATGCTCCTCCGGGTGGCGTCGGTACACTTCGGCGACGCTGATCGCCATCGGGCTGTTGACGTAGATCGGCACATCGGGGATCTCACCGCGGTCCCGCAGGCGGGACAGATGCAACAGCACCGTCTCGGTGCGGCCGACGGCGAAGGCGGGGATGAGCACCACTCCGTTGCGACGCACCGTACGCCGCACGATGTCCCCCAACGATGATTCCGGGTCGACAGTGCTGTGTGCGCGATCTCCATACGTGGATTCGGTCACGAGGACGTCGGCGCCCTCGAAAGGGTGCGGCGGCCGCATGAGGGGATCATCGGTTCGTCCGAGGTCACCGGTGAAGCACAGCCGACGACCGTCGACGTCGAGGTATGCGCTCATGGCGCCCAGGATGTGACCGGCCGGATGAAGCACGACGCCGATCGCGCCGGATACGGATGTCTCCTCCCCTTCGGGCACGATGACGAATCGTTCCACGGCGCGCTCCGCATCCCGCGTCGTGTAGAGAGGCCTGGGGTGCTCATGCCGAGACCACTTGTGCTTCGCCGCATGCCGTGCCTCCTCCTCGAGCAGATGCGCACTGTCCATGAGCATGATCCGGCAGAGGGACGCCGTGCCTGCACTCGCGTAGATGCGACCCCCGAACCCGTCTCGGACGAGTCCCGGCAAGTACCCGGAGTGATCCAGATGCGCGTGGGTGAGGACCACCGCGTCGACGGACTCCGGAGGAACCGGAAACGGTGCACGATTGCGCTCGCGGAGCACCTTGAATCCCTGGAACAGTCCGCAATCCACGAGGATCTGCGAGGAAGGGTCACTGACGAGATAACGCCAGACGTGTGAGCTGAGCAGGTAGTTCAGCGAGGAGATCGGTCGGCGCCAGGGAATGCCCTTCGCGGTCTTCAGCCACTTGGCGTGCTGATTGAACATCGAGTCGACGATGTGCACGAACGCCTCGTAGGAGTTGAGGACTCCATGACGCCCCGTCAACAGGTAGCCCTCGAGCCACCCCTGACATTGATGCTCGCTGAGCATCTCGACGACGCGGCCGGCCCTGGCCAGGTGGTTGTCGTCATCGATCGGCCACAGCGCGGCGTTCCACTGCTTGTCCGTGACCTCGAAGACGGCGTCGAGACGGTTGGAGGCGATCTCATCGGGGCCGAAGATCCGGAAGTCCTTCGGGTTGGCCGCGATCACATCGCGCAGCCAGGTGCCGAGAACGCGAGTGGCCTCACTCACGGACCCTCCCGGGGCCGGGACATCGACGGCGTAGTCGCGGAAGTCAGGGAGAACCAGGTCCCTCCGCAGGAGGCCGCCGTTCGCGACAGGGTTGGCACTCATCCGCGCATCCCCCTCCGGCGCGAGAGCGGCGATGGACGCCCTGATCGAACCGGCGTCGTCGAACAGCTCCTCCGGCCGGTAGGAGCGCATCCAGTGCTCGAGCAGCTCGGTGTGCGCGAGCGTGTCGCGGGCGTTCCGAAGAGGAACCTGGTGCGAACGCCAACTGTCCTCCGCCGGATGTCCGTCTATCTCCTTCGGGCAGGTCCACCCCTTGGGGGTGCGCAGCACGATCATCGGCCAGGCGGGACGGGCGTCGAGCGCACCCGACGCCGCATCCGCCTTGATCTGCGCGATGTGGTTGAGCACCTGATCCAGGGTGTGCGCGAATCGTCTGTGCACGTCGACGGGATCCTCACCGTCGAAGCCTCCGGAGACGAGGTACGGTGTGTGCCCGTACCCGCGCATCAGCTGCAGCAGCTCCTCCTCGGGGATGCGGGCGAGCACGGTCGGATTGGCGATCTTGTAGCCGTTCAGGTGGAGGATCGGCAGCACCACCCCGTCGTGCTGGGGATCGAGGAACTTGTTCGAGTGCCATCCGGTCGCCAGGGGCCCGGTCTCGGCTTCGCCGTCGCCGACGACCGCAGCGACCAGCAGGTTCGGATTGTCGAATGCGGCCCCGTATGCGTGGGACAGCGAGTAGCCGAGCTCGCCACCCTCGTGGATCGACCCCGGGGTCTCCGGCGCTACGTGGCTCGGAATCCCCCCGGGGAAGGAGAACTGGCGAAACAGCGCGCGGACGCCGTTCTCGCTGCGCGGGATCGCGTCGTACACCTCGCTGTATGTGCCGTCCAGGTACGCGTTGGCGACCATCCCGGGCCCGCCGTGACCCGGCCCCGCGACGAAGAGGACGCCGAGCGCACGCTCTCGGATGACGCGGTTCAGGTGGGCGTAGATGAAGTTGAGGCCGGGCGTGGTCCCCCAGTGGCCGAGCAGTCGCGGCTTGATGTGGTCGCGGGTGAGCGGTTCGCGCAGCAGAGGGTTGTCGAGCAGGTAGATCTGCCCCACCGACAGGTAGTTCGCTGCACGCCACCACGCGTTCAGAGCCTCCAGCGTCGGGGGTGACGGTTCTGTCAGCTCGATGCTCGGCCAGCTGAGGGCTTCGGACGCACTCATCGCTTTTCTTCTCGGAAGGGGGTTCGCGTCATGAGCACGAGTACATCTCCGTTCGCTCATGAGCTCCAGTGCCGAAGGTCCCGAGCCTGTTGGTCCGCCGAGCCGATACCTCACCGCGACGGGGGCCGAAAGTCCCGTCTCATCCACTCGGACTGCGTTGGAATGGAGAGGTCGACGCCAGGGCCGCGTCGACGGAATCTTCGACGACCGTATATGGCGGAGCGACAGCGGCGGATGGCGCCGTATGGGGAGCAAGCATGGACCGTGGCACTCGAGTCGAGAGATCGACGACACCGCCCCGACTCTCCCTGCGCGCAGCGGCGGCGCAGACGAGCGATGCTGTGCTCTCCGGTGTGAGGTCGAGCTCGGAAGGACTGTCCGTGGGAGACGCCGGCGAGCGACTGGCAGCTGACGGGCCGAACGCTCTGCGCGCACGGCGGGCGAAGCCCTGGATCGTCTTGGGACGTCAGCTGCGCAGCCCGATCCTGATTCTCCTGTGCGTCACAGCCAGCCTGTCGGTGTTTCTCGGAGAGGCCACGAATGCCGTCATCATCGCCGTGATCCTGGCTGCGAGCATCGGGCTCGGTTTCGTGAACGAGTTCCGTGCGGAACGCGCGGCGGACCAGCTCCACGATCAGCTGAGGCACACGGTTGTGGTGGTGCGCGGGAACGCAGGGAGCGAGGTGGACGTCACCGATCTCGTCGTCGGCGACCTCGTCGACCTCAGCATGGGCAGCGTCGTCCCCGCGGACATGCGACTGCTCACCACCAGCAACCTGTCCTGTGACGAGAGCATCGTGACCGGCGAGTCCCTCCCCGCTGAGAAGATCGTGGAGCCGGTGGCTGACGACGCCGCGATCGGAGACCTCGCCTGCTGCGTGTTGATGGGCACTGTCGTGCAGTCCGGCAGCGGGACAGGAGTCGTGATCGCGACCGGACCGCGGACGGAGTTCGGACAGATCGCTGCCGGCCTGTCGACCCCGCAGCCGCAGACCGACTTCCAGCGCGGACTCGGCAGATTCTCTGCGCTGCTGCTCAGCGTCGCGCTGATCCTGACGGCGGCGATCTTCATCGCGAACGTGCTGTTGAGGCGTCCTCCGCTGGATGCGTTGCTCTTCTCCCTCGCGATCGCCGTGGGCATCACTCCGCAGCTCCTCCCTGCCGTGATCAGCGCCAGTCTCGCCGCCGGATCGCGGGCGCTGGCCGCACGCCGGGTCCTGGTGAAGAGACTCGTCTGCATCGAAGACCTCGGAGACATGGACATACTCCTCACCGACAAGACCGGGACCCTCACGGAAGGAACGGTCCGCTTCGATGAGGCCCTGAGCGTGGATGGATCGATCCCACCGGACCAGGTCTTGCTGTGGGGGTTGCTGTCCACTGAGGCCGACGGCGCCCTCGGCGACCAGGGAAAACACCGCCTGAATGCGCTGGACGCCGCACTCTGGGCAGCTGCGCGTCCGGCCCGTACCCATCCGGAGACCTTTCAGCGGATCGACCTGCTTCCCTTCGACCACGAAAGGCGGATGACCTCGGCACTGGTCGATGCGCCGGATGGCGTGCGCACGCTCGTCACGAAAGGGTCGCCGGAGGATGTCATGGGCGCGTGCGCGCACATACCGTCCGCTGCCGAGAGCATCCTGGCCGCCCAGTACAGTGTCGGCGCGCGGGTGATCGCGGTGGCACGGCGTCCCGCCCCCGAGCTTCGGCAGCTCACACCCGGCGACGAGCAGGGGTTGACCCTGATCGGGTTCCTCACGTTCGTCGACCGACCCAAACCCGACGCTCGCGCCTCGCTGGAACGGCTGACGACGCTGGGGATCACCGTGAAGATCGCCACCGGTGACAGCGCCGAGGTGGCCGAAAAGGTCCTCGACGACCTCGGGTTCACCTCCGGCGGCACTCTCACAGGATCTGGGATCGATGCCGTGAGCGACGCCGACCTGCGGGCCGCCGCCGCGAGGGCGTCTGTCTTCGCCCGTGTCTCCCCCGAGCAGAAAGCCCGGATCGTGGGGCTGCTGCGCCACGAAGGGCGAGCGGTCGGATTCCTCGGCGACGGCGTCAACGATGCGCTCGCGCTTCACCAGGCCGACATCGGCGTGTCCGTCGAGACGGCCGCGGACGTCGCCAAGGATGCGGCAGACGTGCTGCTGCTGGACAAAGACCTGGGTGTGCTGGCCGACGGGGTCACCGAGGGGCGGCGGATCTTCGCGAACACGATCAAGTACGTGCTGATGGGCACGTCCAGCAACTTCGGGAACATGTTCAGCGCCTCCGTCGCCTCTGTGGTGCTCCCGTTTCTGCCGATGCTTCCGGGACAGATCCTGCTGAACAATCTGCTCTACGACACCGGGCAGCTCGCGATCCCCGGCGATCGCGTGGACCCCGAGCAGCTCAAGGCCCCCGCGCATTGGGACATCGGCTTCATCCGACGGTTCATGCTGGTCTTCGGGCCCATCAGCTCGCTGTTCGACTTCGCGACATTCGCGTTGATGATCTTCGCCTTGCACGCGCGCGAGGGCGAGTTCCAAGCGGGCTGGTTCATCGAGTCCATCGCGACCCAGTCACTGATCATCTTCGCGATCCGCACCCGCCGCATCCCCTTCTTCCGCAGCACGCCCTCCCTCGCTCTCATCCTTACCTCCGTCGGAGTCGTCGCCGTGGGCGTGTGGTTGCCGTATTCACCGCTCTCCGAGGTGCTCGGCTTCCTGCCACTGCCCGCTCCGTTCTTCCTCGCGCTCGTCGGCATGATCGTCAGCTATCTGGTGTGCGTCGAGGTCGCCAAGGGCTGGTTCTTCCACACTCTCGCCGATCACCATCGCGCATCGCCACCCGTTCGGACTCGCGGATATCCGCACCGCGTGCACCGTCGCTCCGCCCGGTTCACCCCGCGACAAGGCAGCTGACCGCATCCGCATCGGGAGCGCAAGGCGGCACCGTCCGGCTCCTCGGGCACCGCCGCTGTGATCATCGGTGTGACCTTCGTCCCGGGGATCGCGCACCGGATCCACGATCGTGGGGGCATGGAGATCACACGGACCGACCGCATCATCGTGGGCGTCGATGGCTCGGCGTCATCGGTCGAAGCGCTGCGCTACGCCGCTCCCCTGGCGGACGCCCTGAACAGAACTCTGCACGTCGTCACCACATGGACCGCACCACCTGTCGATCCCTATGCGGCCCTCGAGTGGTCGCCCGAACAGGACGCCGAGGAGATTCTCAGCGAGAGCATCCGGAAGGCCTTCGGTGGACGACCACCAGCCGGACTGACCCAGCGGGCGCTGCTCGGTACTCCCGCACGAACGCTCATCGGACTGAGCGAGAACTGCTACATGCTCGTGCTGGGCAGTCGCGGTCACGGAGGGTTCGCCGGATTGCTCCTGGGCTCGGTCAGCGCCGCTTGCGCAGAACACGCGCACTGTCCCGTCCTGATCGTCCACACGCCGAAGACCGCAGGCGCTGACGGCGACGACGCTCTTCTCTGATCCCGAGGAACTCTCTCGACGCGAGGACGACGAAGCCGTCCTCGCCCGTCGGTGCCGACGGACATCCCCTCAGGGTGCCGGTCTTCGTCGGGCCGGGAAGAGCAGACGAGCTGGTGCTCCCGAGCGCGACCGAGGGCTACGTGAAGCTGCTGTGCACGCAGAACGCCGAGGTGACGTTCCACCGCTACCCGGGCGTCACCCACGGCCTCGCCGATGACGTCGCGCTGCCGGACCTGCTCCGGTGGCTCCCGACGCTCGGCGGAAACCGCGCGGCTGCCGAGGGCTGGGGCTGAGCGCTAGTCCGCCAGAATCGCGAGCTCTGCCAGAACGCGCGGGTGGGCGAGGATCCGGAAGTGCCCGCCCGTGTCGAGGCGGACGTTCTTGGCTCCGGCGAGTTCGCTCCCCTCCGGGATATGGGGGTCGAACGCCGCATAGACCGACACGATCCGCTCGTTCACCGTGAGCTGCTGCGCGAGGCTCACGATCGACGGGTCTTCCGGTGAGA
The DNA here is from genome assembly GCF_034650155.1 of Microbacterium sp. STF-2. NCBI lineage: Bacteria > Bacillati > Actinomycetota > Actinomycetes > Micrococcales > Microbacteriaceae > Microbacterium > Microbacterium sp. STF-2. The sequence goes on along the minus strand of NZ_JARKMW010000001.1, from coordinate 507,467 downwards.
ACTCCCGCAGAGTCCGCGACAGCATGAGCCGGGCATAGCGCGAACCCCCGAACGGGGTCGCGATCGCGAGCATCGAACGCACTCGCTCGCCCGCGGGACCCGTCATCACGACCTTTCCCGCGAGACCCCCTTTGCTGTGGGCGACGAGGATCACATCGTCGAGCCCGTTCTCCGTCAGGAACGCCTCCACAGCCCGCGCCATGTCCGCCACCGGTCGCTGATTCCGGTGAAGCGTATCGACGATATGAACCGGATGCCCGCGGTCGTGCATGGCGGCGACGAGCGGCTGCAGGAACCGCCACGTCTCATAGACGCCCGGGAGGACGACGATGTGCGCCGCACTCCCGGATGCGAAGGATGCCGGATCGGTGCGGTCGAACATCGCGCGCACCTGCCAGTACCCGGCGTACACGTAGTCGGCGATCCACCACCCCGCGTTCTTCAGCACGCCGATGACGCGCTCCTCCGACGACACCACGGCTCCATGAGTGAAAACTACCCGATGCGCATGACAGAGGGGGCGGGACCGAAGTCCCGCCCCCTCTGGATGCTGTGCGTCAGACGCCGGCCTTATAGATCGGAGCTGCACCGCGGATCGCATCGCCGACCTTGTGCACACGAAGGTCGTTCGTCGATCCGACGATTCCGGGAGGGGAGCCGGAGATCACGACGACCTTGTCCCCTTCCTCGGCGAGACCGTTGCCGAGCAGATACTCGTCGACCTGGTGATACATCAGGTCGGTGTGCTGCACCATGTCGACCAAGGTCGAACGGATGCCCCAGGTCAGCGCCATTCGGCGACGGATGCCCGGCTCGGGCGTGAACGCGATCATCGGGATGCGCGAGCGCAGGCGCGACAGACGACGCGCGGAGTCGCCCGACTGGGTGAACACGCAGAGGAACTTCGCGTCGACGAACTCGGCGACCTCGAGAGCAGCAAGCGTGATGGCACCACCCTGGGTGCGGGGCTTGGTCGTGAGGGGCGCGATGCGCTCCAAGCCGTGCTCTTCCGTGGACGCGATGATCCGCGCCATGGTCTCGACGACGACCACCGGGTAGTCGCCGACGCTGGTCTCACCCGACAGCATGACCGCGTCCGCGCCGTCGAGCACGGCGTTCGCGACATCCGAGGTCTCGGCGCGGGTCGGCACCGGGCTGCTGATCATCGACTCGAGCATCTGCGTCGCGACGATGACCGGCTTGGCCATGCGACGCGCGATCTCGACGGCGCGCTTCTGCACGATCGGCACGGCCTCGAGCGGAAGTTCCACACCGAGGTCGCCACGAGCGACCATGATCGCGTCGAACGCGTCGACGATCTCTTCGAGCGCGTCGACGGCCTGCGGCTTCTCGACCTTGGCGATGACAGGGACGCGGACGCCCTCTTCCGCCATGATCTCGTGCACACGCTCGACGTCGGCGGCGTTGCGCACGAACGACAGGGCGATCAGGTCGGCACCGATGCGCAGACCCCAGCGAAGGTCGTCTTCGTCCTTCTCGCTCAGCGCGGGGACGTTGACGGCGACGCCGGGCAGGTTGATGCCCTTGTTGTTGGACACGGCACCGGCGACGATGACCTTGGTCGTGACGGTGACGCCGTCTGTCTCGACGACCTCGACCCGGACCTTGCCGTCGTCGATCAGGAGGAAGTCTCCCGGCTTGACGTCATGCGGCAGACCCTTGAAGGTCGTCCCGCTGATGTCCTTGTTGCCGATGATGTCTTCGGTGGTGATCTTGAAGATGTCGCCCTTGGCGAGTTCGTAAGGGCCGTTCTCGAACTTGCCGAGACGGATCTTCGGGCCCTGCAGGTCGACGAGGATGGCGACGGCACGGCCGGCGTCTTCTGCGGCACGACGCACGTTGGCGTAGTTGTTCTCGTGCACGGAGTAGTCGCCGTGGCTGAGGTTCAGTCGAGCGACATCCACCCCCGCATCGATCAGTGCGCGCACCGTCTCATAGGTGGAGGTGGCGGGGCCCAGGGTGGCGACGATTTTCGCGCGTCTCAAAGATTTCTCCAGGGTAGAAGTGGGGGAAGGTAAATCAGGCGACGGTGCCGGCCTCAGCCTACGCGGGCTGGAGACCGATCGCGACATCACTCGGGCGCACCGGCTCGGGCAGCACGGTGGTGCCCATCAGGAACCGGTCGACGTTCGCCGCCGCCGCACGCCCTTCGGCGATGGCCCAGACGATGAGCGACTGACCGCGTCCGGCGTCGCCGGCCACGAACACGCCGGGAACCGTCGACTCGTACGAGGAGTCGCGACGGAACGCACCCCGGTCGGTCACCTGCGGAAGCGTGTCCTCGGTGTATCCGCCCTGCTCGGGACCGGTGAATCCCATCGCGATCAGGATGAGGTCGGCCGGGATCTCGCGCTCCGTGCCGCTCTTGGGCACGCGACGACCGTCGACGTACTCCGTCTCCGCCACACGCAGCGCTCGGACCTCGCCGACCTCGTTGCCGAGGAACTCGACGGTGGATGCGAGGAAGACCCGCTCGCCGCCCTCCTCATGCGCAGACGAGACCTCGAACACGGTCGGCATCATCGGCCACGGCTGGTGGTCGGGACGCGTGTCACCCGGCTGCTTGCCGATCGCGAGGTTGGTGACGCTGAGTGCGCCCTGACGGTGAGCGGTGCCGATGCAGTCCGCTCCGGTGTCACCGCCGCCGATCACGATGACGTGCTTGCCCTCGGCGCTGATCTGATCGGCGACCTTGTCTCCCGCGACCGCGTGGTTCGACTCCACGAGGTACTCCATGGCGAAATGCACCCCGTCGAGGTCACGGCCGGGGATGGCGAGGTCACGCGGCACGGTCGAGCCGGTGGCGATGACGACCGCGTCGTACCGCGCGCGCAGATCGGGCCAGGAGATGTCCTTGCCGATCTCGACACCGGCACGGAAGCGGGTGCCCTCCTCCTGCATCTGACGAAGTCGCGACTCGAGCTGGGTCTTCTCCATCTTGAAGTCGGGGATGCCGTAGCGGAGCAGACCTCCGATGCGGTCGTCACGCTCGAAGACCGCGACGGTGTGCCCGGCGCGGGTGAGCTGCTGCGCGGCGGCGAGACCCGCCGGTCCCGATCCGACGACAGCGACGGTCTTGCCCGTCAGGCGCTCCGGCGGCTCGGGTTCGACCCAGCCCTTCGCGAACGCCTCGTCGATGATCGAGACCTCGATCTGCTTGATGGTCACGGCCGGCTGGTTGATGCCGAGCACGCACGAGCTCTCGCACGGCGCAGGGCACAGCCGTCCCGTGAACTCAGGGAAGTTGTTCGTGGCGTGCAGACGCTCGATCGCCGCGCGACCCTCACCGCGCCACGTCAGGTCGTTCCACTCCGGGATCAGGTTGCCGAGCGGGCACCCCTGGTGGCAGAACGGCACACCGCAGTCCATGCAACGGCCGGCCTGACGACGGAGCACCTGCTTGTCACCGGGCTCGTAGACCTCTTTCCAGTCCATGATGCGCACCGGCACCGGACGTCGTGCGGGGAGTTCCCGCTCGGTCACCTTCAGAAAGCCTTTGGGATCAGCCACCGGTCACCTCCAGGATGCGGTTCCACACGATGTCGCCGTCGGGGTCGATCCCCTCGGCCAGCGCCTCCTCGCGCATGCTCCGCACGGCGGCGAAGTCACGAGGCAGCACCTTCACGAACTCTGCAGCGGTCGCCTCGAAGCTCTCGAGGAAGGACGAGGCCAACGGCGACGCCGTGCGCTCGACATGCGCGACCAGCAGGCTGCGCAGTACCTCGAGGTCCGCTCGATCGAGCGGTTCGAGCAGCAGCTCTCCACTCCCGAGGGATTGCGCGTTCACCTTGCTCGTGTCGAGCGCGTGCACATACGCCACTCCCCCGGACATGCCGGCGCCGAAGTTGCGCCCGGTCGACCCGAGGATCACGGCCAGACCACCCGTCATGTACTCCAGAGCGTGGTCACCCACGCCCTCGACGACAGCGGTCGCACCGGAGTTGCGCACGAGGAAGCGCTCGCCGACGACGCCCGAGATGAACATCGTCCCCGAGGTCGCGCCGTAGCCGATCACGTTGCCGGCGATCACGTTCTCGTGCGGAGCGATCGCGGAGCCGCGCGGCGGGCGGATCGTGATGTCGCCGCCGGAGAGCCCCTTGCCGACGTAGTCGTTCGCATCGCCCTCGAGGCGGAGCACGATCCCCGGCGGCAGGAACGCGCCGAGCGACTGTCCGGCGGTGCCGTGCAGCGTAACGTCGATCGTGCCCTGCGGCAGACCCGCCGCCCCGTGCCGCGAGGTCACCTGGTGACCCAGCATCGTGCCCACGGCGCGCTCGGTGTTGGCGATGGGCAGCTCCACCACGACGGGTTCGCCGTTGAGGAGCGCCCCCTTCGCGATGTCGATGAGCTGCACGTCGAAGTGCTTCTCGAGCTCGTGATCCTGTGTGCGCCCGCTGCGACGCGGCTCACCCGCAGGGAACACCGGTCCTTCGAGCACCGGAGTGAGGTCGAGCCCCTCGGCCTTCCAGTGCTCGACAGCGGCGTTCACCTCGATGAGGTCGGCACGGCCGACGATCTCGTCGATCGAGCGGTATCCGAGTTCGGCGAGGAGCTCGCGCACCTCCTCCGCGATGAACTCCATGAAGTTCACGACGAACTCGGGCTTGCCCGTGAACCGCTCGCGCAGCACCGGGTTCTGGGTCGCGACGCCCACCGGGCAGGTGTCGAGGTGGCATACGCGCATCATGATGCAGCCGCTGACCACGAGCGGAGCCGTGGCGAAGCCGAACTCCTCGGCTCCCAGCAGGGCTCCGATGATCACATCGCGACCGGTCTTGAGCTGCCCGTCGACCTGCACGACCACACGGTCGCGCATGCCGTTGAGCATGAGCGTCTGCTGCGTCTCGGCGAGACCGAGCTCCCACGGCGTACCGGCGTGCTTGAGCGAGTTCAGCGGGCTGGCACCCGTTCCCCCGTCGTGACCGGAGACCAGGATGACGTCGCTCAGTGCCTTCGCGACACCCGCCGACACCGCACCGATGCCCGACTGGCTCACCAGCTTGGTGTGGATGCGTGCCTCGGGATTCGCTCTCTTCAGGTCGAAGATCAACTGCTTGAGGTCTTCGATCGAGTAGATGTCGTGATGCGGCGGCGGCGAGATCAGGCCCACCCCGGCGGTCGCGTGACGTGTACGTGCCACCCAGGGGTACACCTTGGTCGGGGGCAGCTGACCTCCCTCGCCGGGCTTGGCACCCTGCGCGAGCTTGATCTGGATGTCGTCCGCCTCGGTGAGGTAGAGGCTCGTGACGCCGAAGCGTCCGGAGGCGACCTGCTTGATCGAGCTGCGGCGCTCGGGGTCGACCAGCCGATCGGGGTCCTCGCCGCCCTCGCCCGTGTTCGACTTGGCCCCGATGCTGTTCATCGCGATCGCGAGGGTCTCGTGCGCTTCCCGGGAGATCGAGCCGTAGCTCATCGCCCCCGTGGAGAACCGCTTGACGATCGCGGAGACCGGTTCGACCTCGTCGAGCGGCACGGGCTTGCGTGTGCCGGTGCGCAGGGTGAAGAGTCCGCGCAGGGTCTTCAGCTCTGCGGCCTGCTCGTCGACGAGCTTCGTGTACTCGCGGAAGATGTCGTACCGCCGTGTGCGCGTCGAGTGCTGCAGCTTGAACACCGTCTCCGGATTGAACAGGTGCGGAGAACCGTCCCGACGCCACTGGTACTCGCCGCCGGTCCACAGACGCTCGTGCGCACGTGCGGCCGCATCCTCGGGATACGCGTAGTCGTGGCGCGCCTGGTTCTCGGCGAAGATCTCCTCGATGCCGATACCGCCGAGCTTGGACTCGGTGCGCGTGAAGTACGCGTCGATGAACTCCTGGCTGAGGCCGACCGCCTCGAACACCTGAGCGCCCGCGTACGACGACACCGTGGAGATGCCCATCTTCGACATGATCTTGAGCACGCCCTTGCCGAGCGCGTAGATCAGGTTCTTGACCGCCTTCTCGGGCGTGATGCCGTTGATGTAGCCGGTGCGCACGAGGTGCTCGACCGTCTCCATAGCGAGGTACGGGTTGACGGCGGAGGCGCCGTAGCCGATCAGCGTCGCGACGTGGTGCACCTCGCGGACGTCACCCGCTTCGACGATGAGACCGACCTTCATGCGGTTCTCGCGCCGGATGAGATGGTGATGGATCGCCGACACCATGAGGAGAGACGGGATCGGGGTGAGGTCCTTGTTGGAGTCGCGGTCCGACAGGATGATGAACTCGGCGCCGTTCTCGATCGCCTCGTCCACCTCTGCGCACATCTCGGAGAGCCGGTCCTGCAGCGTCTGGGGCCCGGCATCGAAGTGGTACAGACCCCGGATGGTCGCGCTCGACCGGCCGGGCATGGCCTTGTCGATGTGGCGGATCTTCGCGAGCTCGTCGTTGTCGATCACCGGGAAGTCGAGCGAGACCGTGCGGGTGTGCTCCGGCCCCCACGACAGCAGGTTGCTCTCCGGGCCGAGGCCCAGCTTGAGGCTCGTCACGACCTCTTCGCGGATCGAGTCGAGAGGCGGGTTGGTCACCTGCGCGAACTGCTGCGTGAAGTAGTCGAACAACAGCCGGGGACGCTTGCTCAGCACAGCGATCGGCGTGTCCGATCCCATGGCGCCGAGCGGCTCGACGCCGGTCTGCCCCATGGGGGTGAGGAGGATGCGGACCTCTTCCTCGGTGTAGCCGAAGGTGCGCTGACGGCGAGTGATCGATGCCGGCGGGTGCACGATGTGCTCGCGCTCCGGCAACTCGGCAAGACGCACGGCACCGGCGTCCAGCCACTCCTGCCACGGATGCATCGTGGCGAGGTCGTGCTTGATCTCGCTGTCCTCGACGATGCGGCGCTGCGCGGTGTCGACGAGGAACATCTTCCCGGGCTGCAGGCGACCACGGCGCTTGATGCGCTCCGGCTCGAAGTGCAGCACGCCGGTCTCGGAACCGATGACCACGAGCCCGTCGGTCGTCTCGGTCCAGCGTCCAGGACGCAGGCCGTTGCGGTCGAGCGTGGCACCGACGAGCGTGCCGTCGGTGAAGATCAGAGCGGCAGGGCCGTCCCACGGTTCCATCTGGTTGGAGTGGTACTCGTAGAACGAGCGCAGTTCCGGCGTGATGTCGGCCTGCTTCTCGTAGGCCTCAGGAACCATCATCATGATGGCGTGCGGCAGGCTGCGGCCGGTGAGGGTCAGCAGCTCGAGCACCTCGTCGAACGAGGCCGAGTCGCTGGCACCGTCGGTGCAGATGGGCAGGAGCGGGGTGATGTCGCCCAGCAGTTCGGATTCGAGCTGAGACTGGCGGGCGCGCATCCAGTTGCGGTTGCCTCCGACCGTGTTGATCTCACCGTTGTGGGCGAGCATGCGCAGCGGCTGCGCGAGCGGCCACGAGGGGAACGTGTTCGTGGAGTACCGGGAGTGCACCACGGCGAGTTCTGACGCGAAGCGCTCATCCTGCAGGTCGGGGTAGAACGGCTCGAGCTGCAGCGTCGTGACCATGCCCTTGTAGCCGAGCGTGCGCGCCGAGAGCGAGACGAAGTAGGCGCCGAGTTCGTGACCGGCGCGCTTGCGCAGACGGTAGGCGACGCGGTCGAGGGCGATGCCCGTGAGCGGCGCATCGGTGTGGGTCGCCCCGCCGGCGCTCACGAAGAGCTGCTCGAAGGCAGGACGGGCCTCATCGGCGAGCTTGCCGAGGTTCTCGTTGGCGGTGGGGACGTCGCGCCAGCCGAGGACCCGGAGGCCCTCGGAGCGGGCGATCTTCTCGATCCCGGCCTTCTGCTGGCGGCGCTCGCTCGAATCGCGGGGCAGGAACGCCAGTCCGGCCGCGTACTCCCCCACGGGTGGCAGTTCGAAGCCGACGACGGCGCGGAGGAACGCATCGGGCATCTGCGTCAGGATGCCGGCGCCGTCCCCGGTGCCCGCATCCGAGCCGATGGCTCCGCGGTGCTCGAGGTTGCGCAGGGCCTCGAGGGCCAACGCGATGATGTCGTGCCCGGCTTCGCCGCGCAGGGTCGCGACCATGGCGAGGCCGCAGGCGTCCTTCTCGAACGCCGGGTTGTACATGCCCTGCTTCGGGGGGTATGCGCCGGAGGCGCCGTAAGGGGGCTGGAAGTACACCAGTTACCGTCCTCAGATCTTCGAGTGAAACCCGGGGACGACGTCGGCCCGCTCGTTCAGTGCAATGGTTCTCCCGCCACGAGGCGGCGTTATCGAGAGCCGTCCTCGCTCGTGGGAGCAGTGCTTGTGGCGGTGGCTCCTGCGGTGACTTCTTCGGTCGGAGGCTCGCTCACGTCCACGAAGTCAGAGGGATTGTTCTGCGATTGTACATCAGCGTCCACGTCCGTCCGTTCGCGGCCCGGCTGGTACGGCGAAGGCTCGAGTCCGGGGTGTCGACGTGTCTGGACGATGAGGATCGCGAGACCGACGAGGACGCCGATGATCGCGGCAAGGACGTTGCTGCGCAGGCCGAGGATGATCTCGCTCGGATCGATGCGGATCGACTCCCAGACGATGCGGCCTGCGCTGTACCAGATCAGGTAGATGGCGAACAGACGGCCCCACTGGAAGAAGAGCTTGCGGCCGAGCCAGAGCAGGACGATGACTCCCAGTCCGTTCCAGAGAACCTCGTAGAGGAAGGTCGGGTGGAACAGCGTGCCCTCGGGCAGCCCCGGGGGGAAGGCCGAGTTCGTGGACGGGATCTCCAGCCCCCAGGGCAGGTCCGTGGGAAGACCGAAGAGCTCGTTGTTGAACCAGTTGCCGAAGCGGCCCATGGCCTGCGCCAACAGCAGGCCCGGGGCCAGGGCGTCGGCGAACGTCCAGAAGCGGATACCGGTCCAACGGCACCCGAGGTACGCACCGATCGCACCGCCGATGAGGGCGCCGAAGATCGCGATTCCGCCCTCCCAGATCGCCCACACCGAGCCGGGCTGGAAGGGGTTCCAGGTGTTGATCCCCTCCCCGAAGTAGTCGTTCGGGTGGGTCAGGACGTGGAAGATGCGCGCACCGATGATCGCCAGGGGCACGGCCAGGATCGAGATGTCGATGACGACCCACGGCTCCGCTCCGCGCTTGGTGAGACGGTGATTCGTCAGGAAGGTCGCCACGATGATGCCGGCGATGATGCACAGCGCGTAGAAGTGGATCCGAATGGGCCCGAGGTCGAAGTACGAGACCGTGGGGCTCGGGATGCTGGCGAGCACGTTCGTGAAGGTGCTGTGGAGCGCGAGTGACATGAGTGCGATTCTAGTTCTCGTGATCGGGGCGTGCCGACGAGGTGCCGGAGGCCAGGTTTCGGGTGACTTCCGCAAGGGCGGGCACGCCGCCGTCACGCAGGGCGCGGACGAGCGCGGTGCCGACGATCGCGCCGTCGGCATACTCCGACACTCCGGCGATCTGCTCGGCGGTGGAGATTCCGATGCCGACGCATGCACGGTGAGCGCCGTGCGCGCGAAGACGCCCGACCAGGGTGCGGGCGGCGCGATCGAGCTCAGCGCGCTCCCCGGTGATGCCCATGGTCGAGACCGTGTAGACGAACCCGGTGGACGACTTCACCACAAGGTCGAGACGCTCGTCGGAAGAGGTCGGAGCGGCGAGGAATACCCGGTCCAGGCCCGTCCGCTCGCTCGCGGCGATCCACTCCCCTGCCGCGTCGGGTGTGATGTCGGGCGTGATCAATCCGGCGCCGCCCGCAGCGAGCAGGTCGTCCGCGTAGCGGTCGATGCCGTACTGCATGACCGGGTTCCAGTACGTCATCACGAGGACGGGCACATCGGTCGCCGCCGTGATCGCGCGGATCGCCGTGAAGAGGTCGGCCATCCGGAAACCTGCCGCCAGGGCCTTGGTGGTCGCCTCCTGGATGATCGCGCCGTCCATCACCGGGTCGCTATACGGCGGGCCCAGCTCGATGATGTCGACACCGTTCTCGGCGAGGGCGATGGCCGCCTGGATGCTCGTCTCGAGGTCGGGGAAGCCCACGGGCAGATAGCCGACGAAGGCACTGCGCCCGGCGTCCTGTGCGCGCTGGATCGCCTGTTCGACGCGGCTCATAGCTGCGGCTCCCCCTTCGCGGCCAGTTCTTCCTCTTCGCTCTCCGCGGCGACATCGTGGGCCAGAGCGGCCTCGTCGTAGAGCTGGAAGTAGCGCGCCGCGGTGTCCATGTCCTTGTCGCCGCGGCCGGACAGACACACGGCGATCAGTCCGTCGGGGCCGAGCTCGCGGCCGATGCGCAGGGCACCGGCGAGAGCGTGCGCCGACTCGATGGCGGGGATGATCCCCTCTGTCCGGCTGAGCAGACGCAGCGCCTGCATCGCCTCGTCGTCGGTGGCCGGGATGTACTCGGCACGACCGATGTCGGCGAGCCACGAGTGCTCCGGACCGACGCCCGGGTAGTCGAGTCCGGCGGAGATCGAGTGCGACTCGACGGTCTGGCCGTCGGCGTCCTGGAGGACGTAGGTCTTCGCACCGTGCAGCACACCGGGGCGGCCCCGCTCGATCGACGCCGCGTGCTTCTCGGTGTCGACGCCGTCGCCCGCCGCCTCGACGCCGTAGAGCTTGACGCCCTCGTCATCGAGGAACGCGTCGAACATGCCGATCGCGTTGGATCCGCCGCCGACGCACGCCATGACGGCGTCCGGCAGACGACCGACCTCGTCGAGCAGCTGGGCACGCGCCTCTTCGCCGATGATCTTCTGGAAATCACGGACCATCGCGGGGAACGGGTGCGGTCCCGCCGCGGTACCGAAGATGTAGTTGGTGGTCTCGACCGACGCCACCCAGTCGCGGTAGGCGTCGTTGATCGCGTCCTTGAGCGTTCGCGAACCCGAGGTGACCGGAACGACCTCCGCGCCCAGAAGGCGCATGCGGGCGACGTTGAGCGCCTGACGCTCGGTATCGACCTCGCCCATGTAGATGGTGCACTCCAGACCGAACAGCGCCGCTGCGGTCGCCGTCGCGACGCCGTGCTGACCGGCACCGGTCTCGGCGATCACGCGGGTCTTGCCCAGACGCTTGGTCAGCAGCGCCTGACCGAGCACGTTGTTGATCTTGTGCGAGCCGGTGTGGTTGAGGTCTTCGCGCTTGAGGAAGATGCGCGCACCCCCGGCGTGCTCGGCGAACCGCGGTACCTCGGTGATGGCGGAAGGGCGGCCGGCGTACGAGCTGAGCAGGTGCGCGAGCTCGGCTCGGAACTCCGGATCGACGATCGCCGCCTCATAGGCCACCGTCAGCTCATCGATCGCGGCGATGAGCGACTCAGGCATGTAGCGCCCGCCGAACTCGCCGAAGAAGGGGCCGTGCTGGTCGCGCAGGCTCATCATGCCTCCAGGAAACTCTTGAGGGTGGCGACCGGGTCGCCGGTCACGAGCGCCTCGCCGATCAAGACGACATCGGCGCCGGCGGAGCGGTAGTGCACGACATCGGCGGGCGTCAGCACCGCGGACTCCGCGATCTTCACCGCCGTGTCGGGGATTCGATCGACCAGGCGCCCGAAGAGGTCGCGGTCGAGTTCGAGGGTCTTGAGGTCTCGCGCGTTCACGCCGATCAGCGGCGCGCCGAGATCGATCGCGGCCTCGAGCTCATCCGCGGAATGCGTCTCCACGAGAGGGGTCATGCCCAGCTCGCCGATGAAGCCGAAGAGATCACGGAGCACCGCGGGCTCGAGGCCCGCGACGATCAGCAGAACGAGGTCGGCACCCGCCGCACGTGCTTCGAGCACCTGGTAGCGGGTGGCGATGAAGTCCTTGCGCAGCACCGGCAGCGAGACCCGGGCCGTGACGGCCTCGAGGTCGGCGAGGCTTCCGCCGAAACGACGCTCCTCCGTGAGGACGCTGATCGCGGAGGCGCCGCCCGCCTCGTACAGGGAAGCCTGCAGCGCGGGATCGGGGATGTCGGCGAGAGCTCCTCGCGAGGGGCTCGCGCGTTTGACCTCCGCGATGATCTTCACCCGATCCGACGGTGCGAGGAACGACAGGGCGTCCTTGGCCGCGGGGCGTGCGAGAGCGTCTCGCTCGACAGTGGCCAGCGGGCGCGACAGGGAGCGACGCTCAGCGTCTGCGACAGCGCCGGCCGTCAGGTCGGCGAGCACCATTAGTGCGCCTTCGGAGCGTACTTCGGACCCTTCACGCCGTAACCGGCCTTCGCGAGCGCCCAGCCGACGATCGCACCGATCGGGATGAGCGCGACCGAGGCCACGACGAGGGCGGGCTGCTCGAAGCAGAAGGCGACGGTGCCGGCGGCGACGCCGACCAGCATGATCACGACGGCGGTCCAGGCGGCAGGCGAGTGTCCGTGGCCGGGGTCGGCGATCGGGTTGGTCATGTTCTCCTCCGGGGGGACGACGTGCGGTTCGGAATCAGTCTATCGGGGTCAGCGCGTCGGATCGGTGCCCCGGGACAGCTCGTCCCAGGAATCCACGGCGTCGACGGGACCGTCATGCGCGACCTCGACGTGTTCGGTCCGGTAGCGCCGCCCTCCGGCCTTCCATCCCCGCCACGTGATCAGGACGACCAGGGACGCGACGAGCAGGATCGCCCAGCCCACGAGGGCGATGTACGGCCAGGCGGACGGCACGATGCTCGCCACGACCTCGTGGACGGCGAGTCCCCCGGCGAGACCGGTGACCTCGGTCACCGTCGCCGCGACCGCGTCGAAGGGTTCGGTGATCAGCAGCTGGAGAGTCGACCAGCCGAGGAACAGCGCCGTCGCCGCCGCGAGGACACCGAAGATCAGGCGCACGACCTTGCCGGAGATCGAGAGCGCCGCGCCGAGGGCCAGAACCGCGAGACTGAGCGGAGCGAGCAGCACCATGGCGGAGGCACCGGGGACCAGGATCGCCTCGCCCGCATCCGCGCGCTCGACCGTCAGCCAGGTCTGGGTCGACGAGATGATGCCGATCGCACCGGCGAGAAGGAATCCGGAGACGGAGAGGGCGCGACCGCGCTGCGCGAAGCTCACGACTGGTCCGTCCCGACGATCGCCTCGAGATCGTTCGTGTCGAAGCACGTGCGTGTGCCGGTGTGACAGGCCGGTCCCGTCTGCGCGACGAGGAGAAGGATCGCGTCCCCGTCGCAGTCCAGACGCGCCTCGTGCACGACCTGGATGTTCCCTGACGTGTCCCCCTTGCGCCAGTACTCCTGGCGGGAGCGCGACCAGTACGTCGCCCGCCCTGATGTCAGGGTGCGTCGAAGCGCCTCCGCATCGGCCCAGGCGAGCATGAGCACCTCGCGCGTGTCCCACTGCTGCACGATCACGGGGGCCAGGCCGTCGGCGTTGAAGACGACCTGTGCGATGCGCTCCTCCACCGAAGCCGCCTGCCCGTCTGCATCGCTCATCGTACGAGCACTCCTTCCGCGCGAAGCGCGTCCTTGACATCTCCGACCGTGAGCGCGCCGGTGTGGAACACGCTCGCCGCCAGGACGGCATCCGCGCCCGCTTTGATCGCGGGAGCGAAGTCGGAAGCCCGCCCCGCCCCGCCCGAAGCGATGACCGGCACGGAGGCCGCCTCGCGCATCAGGCGGACGAGCTCCAGGTCGAAGCCGTCACGCGTGCCGTCGGCGTCGATCGAGTTCACCAGCAGCTCACCCGCGCCACGTTCCGCAGCCTCCCGCGCCCAGTCGAGCGCATCGAGGGTGGTCTGGGTCCGGCCGCCGTGTGTCGTCACGACGAAGCCCGAGCGCGTTGTCGGAGCACGCTTCACGTCCAGCGACAGCACGAGCACCTGGGCACCGAACCGGTCAGCGATCTCGCCGATGAGCTCAGGGCGCGCGATCGCAGCGGAGTTGACCCCCACCTTGTCCGCGCCCACCGCGAGGAGACGTGCGACATCGTCGACGCTGCGCACGCCCCCGCCCACGGTCAGCGGGACGAACACCTGCTCGGCGGTGCGCTGCACGACATCGTAGGTCGTCGCACGGGCGTCGACCGTGGCGGTGACGTCGAGGAAGGTGATCTCGTCCGCGCCCTGGGCGGCGTAATGCCGGGCGAGCTCGACCGGGTCGCCCATGTCGCGCAGGTTCTCGAAGTTGACTCCCTTGACGACGCGGCCATCAGCCACGTCGAGGCACGGGATCACCCGACTGGCGAGCGTCATCAGAGCCTCGCGTTGTGGATCGCGGTGACCAGGATGGCCCGCGCACCCAGCGCGTACAGCGCATCCATCACGGGGTTCACGCGGGAGCGCGCCACCATGACCCGCACCGCGACCCACTCGGGGTCGCGCAGCGGCGAGACGGTCGGCGATTCGACGCCGCCGGCGATCTTCACGGCGTCATCGAGGAGGGCGACCGGCAGGTCGTAGTCGATCATCACGAAGCGACGTGCGACCATCACGCCGCGGAGGCGACGAAGAAGCGTGTCCGCTCCCTCGGCATCCACCGGTCCCGCGATGAGTACCGCCTCGGATTCCAGGATGACCGGACCGAAGACCTCGAGCCCGGCCTGACGCAGGGTCGTCCCGGTCTCGACGACATCGGCGACCGCGTCGGCGACGCCGAGGCGGACCGCGGACTCCACGGCTCCGTCGAGCGGCACCAGATCGACGGCGATGTCGCGTTCGTCGAGGAACGCGTCCACCAGGCCGGGATACGACGTGGCGATGCGCAGACCGTCGAGCTCGCTCACGTCGGTGTAGCGTCCGGTCGGAGCGGCGAAGCGGAACGTCGAGCCGGCGAAACCGAGCGCCTCGATCTCCCGCGCACCCGGCATACGGGCGTCGAGCAGCAGATCACGTCCGGTGATGCCCACATCGATCGCGCCGGAGCCGACATAGGTGGCGATGTCCTTGGGGCGGAGGAAGAAGAACTCGACGTCGTTCTCGGCGTCGATGACGTGCAGGGTCTTGGGGTCGCGGCGACCGGCGTAGCCCGCCTCGGCGAGCATGTCGGCGGCGGTCTCGGAGAGCGAGCCCTTGTTGGGAACAGCGATGCGCAGCATGGATGGCTTTCAGTTCGAGGAGATCGGAACGGAGCGCATCACAGATGTCGGTAGACGTCCTGCAGGCTGAGGCCCTTCGCGAGCATCATCACCTGGACGTGGTACAGCAGCTGGGAGATCTCCTCGGCGGCGGCTTCGTCGGACTCGTACTCCGACGCCATCCACACCTCGGCGGCCTCTTCCACGATCTTCTTGCCGATCGTGTGCACGCCGCCGTCGAGCTCGGCGACCGTCCCCGATCCCTCAGGACGGGTCTCGGCCTTGACGCTGAGCTCGGCGAACAGCTCGTCGAAAGTCTTCACGGTTCCAGGCTAGCGGCTCTGGCGAGGTCTCTCAGCCGGGTGACGGCCGCCTCGATGTCATCGGCGCCGTATACGGCCGAGCCGGCGACGAACGTGTCGGCGCCCGCATCGGCGGCGATCTCGATCGTACGGTCGGAGATACCGCCGTCGACCTGGAGCCAGACGCGGGATCCTCGCCGACGCGCCTCGTCGGCGAGGGCACGGAGCTTCGGCATCGTCTCGGGCATGAAGCCCTGTCCCCCGAAGCCGGGCTCGACCGTCATCACGAGGATCTGATCGAACTCGTCGAGCACGTCGTACAGCGATTCCACGGGAGTCGCCGGCTTGACCGCCACCCCCGCCCGCGAGCCGATGTCACGCAACCGGCGTGCGAGGGCCACGGGATCGCTCGACGCTTCGAGATGGAAGGTCACGCTCGCCGCGCCGATCTCGGCGTATCCGGGAGCCCAGCGCTCCGGGTCGGTGATCATCAGATGCACATCGAGCGGAATCGGACTGGTCGCCTGGATGCGTTCCACCATCTGCGGGCCGAACGTCAGGTTGGGGACGAAATGGTTGTCCATGACATCCACGTGCGCGAAGTCGGCGGTCGCGATCCGGGCGAGGTCCGCCTGCATGTTCACGAAATCGGCAGCGAGGATACTCGGGTTGATGCGCGGGGCGCGGGGCAGTTCCACGGTCCTAGTCTTCCTTCCCAGATGAGTGGTTCCCGGTCGATGAGCGTTGCAGGAGCGCGAGGAACATCGCGTCCGTCCCGTGTCGGTGCGGCCACAGCTGGGCGCTGCCCGATCCCTCCCGCCCCTCTTCGGCCAGATCGATCGGTGAGCGAGCGACATCGGCGATCGCCGCGCGCGCATCGAGTTCGACGACGTCGGTGCGGTCGCGCAGGACCTCCTTGACGACGCCCGTCGTCTCGGCGAGGTGAGGAGAGCACGTGACGTACGCGACGATCCCGCCCGGGGCCAGAGCATCGACCGCGGCGGAGAGCAGCTCCACCTGGAGCGGAACGAGCTCGGCGACGTCGGCCGGAGACTTGCGCCACCGCGCTTCCGGACGGCGGCGCAGCGCACCGAGGCCCGTGCAGGGGGCGTCCACGAGGATGCGGTCGAACTCGCCCGGCCGCGATGCGGCGAGGGTGCGCCCGTCCTGCTCGTGCACCACGACGTCGCCGGGAACCGCCCTGAGCGCCTTGCGGACGAGTCGCGCGCGGACCGGGACGATCTCGTTCGCCTCCAGCGTCGCCGCGTGCTGACGTGCGATCGCGGCGAGCAGTGCCGTCTTGCCGCCGGGGCCGGCGCACAGGTCGAGCCAGCGCTCCCCCGTCTTGATGGGCGCGGCGCCCGCGAGCGCGAGCGCGACGAGCTGGGACCCCTCGTCCTGCACGCGCACGGTACCGCCCGAGGCTTCCACCGGCCGACGCGGATCGCCTCCGGGAGACGCGAAGGCGGTCGGCGCGTAGGGAAGTCGGGGCTCATCGGGCTCCGCCAGACCGGGGAGGGCGACGAGGGTGACCTCGGGCGAGGCGTTGTCGGCATCGAGAAGAGCGTCCAGTTCCTCTCCGCGCCCCTCGGCCGCCAGAGCGCGACGCAAGGCGCGGATCACCCAGACCGGGTGTGCGGAACGCAGAGCGAGGCGCTCGTCGTCGGAGCGTGCCCCGCTCTCGATGCGTTCCTGCCAGTCCTCGCTCGATTCGCGCGTGATACGTCGGAGCACCGCGTTCGCGAAGCTCGATGCGCCACGGCCGGACTCTGTGGCCACGAGATTCACCGACTCGTTGACAGCCGCGTGCGAGGCGACGCGGGTGGCGAGCAGCTGGTGCACCGCGAGGCGCAGCGCATCGAGCACGGCCGGGTCGATGCTGTCGGTCGAACGATCCGCCGCAGCGGCGATGATCGCGTCATAGGTGCCGAGTCGTCGCAGCGTGCCGTAGGTCAGCTCGGTCGCGAGGGCCGCGTCCTGCGGAGAGAGCCGCGCGTCGGCGATCGCCGGAGGAAGGACGAGGTTCGCATAGGCGTCCGTCTCGGACACCGCGCGCAGCACGTCGTAAGCCACCCGTCGCGCGGGTTGCACGGTACGGACGGCGCCACGCTGACCGTCGCGACGAGCCTCTGACGCTCCCCGCCCGCCACGCGGCCGTCCGTTCGACGGCTGCGGCCGCCGGGGTCGTCCGTCTTCGCTCATGATCCCGCCACCAATTCATCGCCCCCGCGCAGACCGCGCCACCAGTCGACGGCGTTCATCGCGCCCTTGCCCGCGGGCTGAACCCTGGTGACGGCCAGCGGCCCGGTGGACGTGCCGATGTGGAGCGCCGTCTTGGCGCCACGAAGACGTCCTGGGGCCAGCGCTTCGGCCTCCGGCGCAGGGACCGCTTCCAGCACCTTCAGCGGCTGCCCGGCGACGGTGGTGTGCGCGCCCGGTTCCGGGGTCACCCCGCGGAACCGGGCGAACACGACATCGAGCGGCTGGTTCCAGTCGAGCAATCCGTCGGCGAGCGTGAGCTTGGCGGCGAAGGTCGGCTCCCCCTGCTGAGGCACCGCTACCGCGGTACCGTCCGCGATCCCCGAGACCACGTCGGCGGTGAGTTCGGCGCCGTCCAGCGCGAGCGCCTCGAGCGCCTCTCCCGCGGTCGCCGTCGCGGGAAGGTCGATCGTGCGGCTCGCGAAGACGTCGCCGGCATCCAGCTCCGCGACGAGCTGGAAGACGCTGGCACCGAGAACCTCGTCGCCGGCGATCAGTGCGCGCTGCACCGGAGCCGCGCCCCGCCAGGCGGGCAGCACGGAGAAGTGCAGGTTGATCCAGCCCGCGGTCGGCGCCGAGAGCAGCGGCTCGCGCACGAGCCCGCCGTAGGCCACGATCACACCGAGGTCCGCCCGCAGGGCCGAGATCGCGTCGGTCGCGGCGTCATCGAGCCGAGCAGCCTTGATGACGGGGAGGCCCAGTTCGACAGCCGCTTGAGCCACGGGCGACGGAGTCAGCACCCGACGACGCCCGAGAGGTGCGTCCGGTCGGGTGACGACCGCGGCGATGTCGTGGGACACCGCGAGGCGACGAAGGGTGGGCACGGCGGCAGCGGGGGTGCCGGCGAAGACGAGGCGCATGAAGGTTCTCCGGAAGGGTCAGAGCTCTGGTTCGAGGATATCGAGGCGGACGGAGAGCGTGCTCTTGGTCGCACGTCCCTTTCGGCGACGCCCGCTCACTGCTTCGGCCACGACCGCGGCGCGCAGTGCGGTCGCCACCCGCGCTCCGGCGCCGTAGTCGAACCGGACGAGCGCCCGCACCCGTGGAGGGACGTCGTCGGATTCGACCGGGACGGGCCCCAGCACCGCGTCGGGAGGCAGCGCGAGATCGGTCAGCGCGGCGAGAGCGCCGGAGACCGCGGGAGCCGACCCCTGGACCAGGGCCACCCGGGTCGTCGGCGGCATGTGCAGCGGAGCCCTGCTGTCGAGCTCCATACGGGCGTGGCCTGCCTGATTCCAGGTCGCGAGCGCCTTCGCGGCCGCGCCGTTCACTCCGACCAGATGGATCGGCGCGCCGGGTGCGGCGAGGGCCGCCGCGTTCGACCACCAGCGCAGGCAGGACTCGGCGACGCGCAGATCGGGTGCCTGGAGCATCCGTGGGCCGTCGAGCAGGACGACGGCACGATATCCGCCGTCGGCGATCGGCTCGGCACCACGGGTCGCCACCACGAGCGCGGGCTTGGAGGGAACCCGCTCCACCGGGTGCGCACTGTCGGCGACGATCACACGCACGCCCGGGAACGCCCGACCCAGTTCGTCGGCGGTGCGCTCGCTCCCGGATGAGGCCAACCGCAGCTTGGTGGAGGAGCACGTCGGGCACGACCATGCGCTGGCCGATCGACCGCACCAGGCGCACACCGGCACGGCACCGCGATGCTTCGCCCCGAGCGGACCGCCGCAGTGCGCGCATCGAGCCGGAGCCCGGCATTCCGCACACACCAGCGACGGCGAGAAACCCGGTCGCGAGACCTGCACGAGCACCGGTCCCTCTGCTGCGGCGGAACGGGCGGCGAGAAACGCGGAAGACGGCATCCGCTGGGCGGTGGGCTGTTCCATCTCCTGGGGCGTGCTGAGCACGACGCGGGGCAACACGCGGCGCGTTGCTCTGACGTCCTGCAACCAGCCGAGGGCGACCAGACGTTCCACATCGGTCGTCCGGGTGTGCCCGGCGAAGAGCAGCGCCGATCCCTCGAGCTCCTGACGCAGCAGCGCAGCATCACGCGCATTGACGTACGGGGCCAGCGGCTCCCCCAGGAGAGGATCGCCGTCGTCCCAGATCGCCACCATGCCGGCGACGACCGGCGAGTAGACCGCCGAACGGTTTCCCACCACGACGCACGGCGCGTCCTCGAGCGTGCGCAGGAAGCCGCGATAGCGATCGGGGTTGGTCTGACGGGAGTCATGCCGCACGATCGCTGCGACGGGCACGAGGACCTCGAGCGCGGTGAGAAGTCGATCGAGGTCACGGCTGTCGGGGACCACGATGATCGACGACTTCCCCGCGGCGAGCATCCGCGCCGCCGAGGCCGCCAGCAACCGGGACCATCCCTGAACCCCGTCGACGAGTTGCGGAATCGCCTCGACGGCCGCCCGTCCACCCGCATCGAGCACGACATCGAGGCCCTCGTAGAGACCGACGGTCTCTTCTGCCGCGATGAGCGCATCCGCCGTCGGCGCCTCGGCCGGCGTGTCGGCGGTCCAGGCCTTCTCGACGCGCACCTGGCGCTTGGGGATGACGAGCCGAAGCACATCGGAGGCCGAACCCGCGGCGCGATCCGCCACGCGGCGTGCGAGCGTGTGCAGGCGCTCCGGAAGCACCGGCACCAGCGACACCACGCTCTCGACTTCCGAGAGCGCCCGGTCGGCGTCGTCCTCGGTGTCGACGTCGACGACATAGCCGTCGATCACACGCCCGGCGGAGCGCAGCGGGACCTGCACGCGAACACCACGAGGCACCTCGCCCCACTCGGGAGGCAACGCGTAGTCGAAGAGCCGATCGAGCTGCGGCAGGGGCGAATCGAGGAGCACGCGCGCGATGCGCCGGCTCTCCGGAGGCATCAGGACCGCGGTCCCATCAGAGCCCGGCAGCGCGACGCAGCTCTTCGGCGCGGTCGGTGCGCTCCCAGGTGAAGTCGGGGAGCTCGCGGCCGAAGTGCCCGTAGGCGGCCGTCTGGGCGTAGATCGGACGCAGCAGGTCGAGCTGCTCGATGATCGCCTGCGGGCGCAGGTCGAACACCTCGTTGATCGCCCGCGTGATGACTTCATCCGACACCGTGCCGGTCCCGAAGGACTCGACGTAGAGACCGACGGGACGGGCGACGCCGATGGCATAGGCGACCTGTACCTCGAGACGCTCCGCCAACCCTGCGGCGACGGCGTTCTTCGCCACCCAGCGCGTGGCGTATGCACCGGAACGGTCGACCTTGGACGGGTCTTTGCCGCTGAACGCCCCACCGCCGTGACGCGATGCTCCGCCGTAGGTGTCGATGATGATCTTGCGACCGGTCAGACCCGCGTCGCCCTTGGGGCCACCGGTGACGAAGGGACCCGCGGGGTTGATGTAGAGGGTGACGTCGTCGAGATCGAGACCTGTCGTCGCGAGCACCGGGTCGATCACGTGCGCACGGACCTGAGCCTGAAGCTCTTCCTGCGAGATGTCGGGGTGGTGCTGCGTGGAGACCACGACGGCATCGACGGTCTTCGGAGTGAAGCCGTCGTACCCGAGGGTGACCTGGGTCTTGCCGTCGGGGCGCAGGAAGGGCAGCTCCCCGCTGCGACGCACTTCGGCGAGACGCTCCGACAGACGGTGAGCGGTCCACGCGGCCATCGGCATGAGCTGAGGCGTCTCGGTGGTCGCGAAGCCGAACATGATGCCCTGATCGCCGGCGCCGAGGCCGTCGAGGGGGTCCACCGAGGACCCGTCGCGGTGCTCCTGCGCGCTGTCGACGCCATGGGCGATGTCGGTCGACTGCTCGCCGACCGAGATGCTGACGCCGCACGAGGAGCCGTCGAAGCCGGTGTCGCTCGAGGTGTATCCGATGCCGTTCACGACCTGACGGACGATCGTGGGGATGTCGACGTATGCCTCGGTCCGGATCTCACCTGCCACATGGACGAGGCCCGTCGTGACGAGCGTCTCGACTGCGACGCGCGAGCCCGTGTCCTTCGCGATGAGGCCGTCGAGGATGCTGTCCGAGATCTGGTCGCAGATCTTGTCCGGGTGCCCTTCGGTGACGGACTCGGACGTGAACAGACGCAGGGCGCTCATCGGTACTCCAGAACGGGACGGACGGAAGGAGGGTGTTGCACCCATTCTGGACCGCGCCTCCGACAGGCGGGAGGCGCGGTCCCGAATATCACTCTGCGTGACGCAGACGGAGCTTGTCCTCGTTGATCTCGTGCAGGGCGATCGTGAGCGGCTTGTCCTCGACGGACGAGTCCACGAGCGGGCCGACGTTGTCGAAGAGGTTTCCCTCGTGCAGGTCGGAGTAGTAGTCGTTGATCTGACGCGCACGCTTGGCGGCGTAGATGACGAGCTCGTACTTCGAGTCGACGCGGTCGAGCAGGTTGTCGATGGGGGGATCGATGATTCCGTTGTTGTGTCCGGCCATGGTGAGACCTCCTGATCAGGCGACGGGATCGTCGCGAAGACGGTGCGAAAGGCGCGCGAAGACGCTCAGCGCGCAGAGCTTGTGGACAATTCTACGACCTCGCGAGCCGCGGTGGCGACGTCCTCGTTCACGACGAGGTGGTCGAACTCGTTCTGGGCGGCGAGTTCGACCTTCGCGGTGCGCAGTCTTCTGGCCCGTTCCTCGGCGTCTTCCGTGCCTCGCCCGACCAGTCGATGCACCAGTTCATCCCAACTCGGGGGCAGCAGGAATATCAGCGTCGCCGACGGCTCTGCACGACGCACCTGACGGGCGCCCTGGAGGTCGATCTCGAGGAGCACGGTCTTGCCCTCGGCCAGTGCGGCGTCGATCGGCGCGCGTGGCGTGCCGTAACGGGAGCGGTTGTGCACCACGGCGTACTCGAGCAGCTCGTCGTCGGCGATCAGCCGGTCGAACTCGGCGTCGTCCACGAAGTAGTAGTGCACGCCGTCGATCTCACCGGGGCGGGGCGGCCGGGTCGTGGCCGATACCGACAGGTGGATCTCCGGGTTGTGCTCGCGGATATGCGCGGCGACGGTCCCCTTTCCCACAGCGGTGGGGCCGGCGAGCACCAGCAGGCGGCTCCGTGCGTCGCGCGGGGTCGGCACCGGGAAGCGCGAATCGAGCCAGACCTCCAGCACCCGGCGCTGGCGCGCGCCGAGACCGCCGAGACGCTTGACTGGGGAGATGTGCAGCTCATCGAGCACGCGGTCACGCTTGCCCGCACCGATCGCGGGGAGCGCCAGCAGGAAGTCGGTGATGCGCATCGACCCCTCCACCGAGTTGGCATCGGCCGTCGCGCGGTGCAGGACGGTCTGCGGGGTCACCACGCGCATCGTCAGGTCGCGTTTGACCGATGCCCTGGCGCGGCGCCGTTCCACGGCACGGCGGGCGGCCGCGGCCCTGTCGACCTCGGGAACCGTACGCTGCGCGTCAGGCACGCGCCACCTCCAAGTACTCGGCCGCACGCGCGGTGATGGCGGTCGCCAGGTCGGCGGGACCGGCGGAGAGGATGCTGCGGCTCTCGCTCGCGATCACGGCATCCGCCATCGAGCCGAAGCGAAGGCGGAGATCAGCGGGAGTCGCGCCCTGCGCGCCGAACCCCGGAGCGAGGATGGGGGCGACCGGGCCGAACGGCGAAAGGCCTGCGGCCGCCCAGTCCACGGTCGCGCCGACGACGAAACCGAAGCTCCCCCACTCGCCTGCGCCCGAGGCTGCGGCATTGCGTGCGGAGACCTCCCCGATGATCGCGGCAGACACCGTCTCATCGCTCGCAGTGATCGAACGCTGGATGCCCGCTGCCTCGGGGTTGCTGGTGGCGGCGAGCACGAACACGCCCTTGCCGTGCTCTTCGGCGAGGGCGAAGGACCCGTCGAGGGCACCGACGCCGAGGAAGGGATTCACCGTGAGCGCGTCGGCTTCGAGCGAGGATCCCGGCGTCAACCACGCCTTCGCGTAGTCGTCCATGGTCGATCCGATGTCGCCACGCTTCGCATCGGCGATCACGAGCAGATCTGCGGCACGTGCCGCCGCGAGCACCTCTTCGAGAGCTGCGAAGCCTGCGGAACCGAAGCGCTCGAAGAACGAGACCTGAGGCTTCACGAAGCCCACCCGACCGGCCGCCGCCTCGACGGTGCGGAGGCCGAACTCACGGACACCGTGCGCGTCGTCGGTCAGCCCCCACGCGGCGAGCAGCGCCGCGTGGGGGTCGACGCCGACGCAGAGCGGCCCCCGCGCACTCAGCGCGGACCGTGTGCGTTCGCCGAAGCGTTCGCTCACAGTGCCGCCTTCCGGTCCAGCGCGTACTCCTGCAGGCTCTTGACCTGGAAGCCCTCGTGGGCCGCGTCCATCCCGCTCACGGCCGCGCCGAGCACAGCCATCGTGGTGAACAGCGCCTTGTCGGCGGCGACGGCGGCAGCGCGGATCTCGTAGCCGTCCGCTCGCGCGGCACCACCGGACGGAGTGTTCACGACGATGTCGATCGAGCCCTCGTTGATGAGATCCACGATGTTCTTCGCGCCCGACTCTTGCGTCTCGCTGTACTTCTCGACGACCGTGACGGCGATGCCGTTGCGCGAGAGGATCTCGGCGGTGCCCTCCGTCGCGACGATCGTGAAGCCGAGCTGCTGCAGACGGTGGGCGGGGAGGATGACGGCGCGCTTGTCCGAGTCGGCCACCGAGATGAACACGGTTCCCGAGGTGGGCATGCCGCCATAGGCCGCGGCCTGGCTCTTGGCGAACGCGGTCGGGAAGTCGCGGTCGATGCCCATGACCTCACCCGTGGAACGCATCTCCGGGCCGAGCACGGAATCGACGGTCTTGCCGTCGGCGGTGCGGAAGCGCTTGAACGGGAGCACGGCCTCCTTGACCGACACGGGTGCGTCGAGCGGAACGCGCGAACCGTCCTGCTCGGGAAGCATCCCTTCGGCGCGCAGCTCGGCGACCGTCGAGCCCGTCATGATGCGGCTCGCAGCCTTGGCCATCGGGATGCCGAGTGCCTTCGACACGAACGGCACGGTGCGGCTGGCGCGCGGATTGGCCTCGATCACGTAGAGCACGCCGGCGCTGATGGCGAACTGCACGTTCAGGAGTCCGCGCACGCCCACGCCCTCGGCGATGGCCAGCGTGGCCTCGCGCACGCGGTCGACATCGGTGCGGCCGAGCGACACCGGCGGCAGCGTGCAGCTGGAGTCGCCGGAGTGGATGCCGGCCTCTTCGAGGTGCTCCATGACGCCACCGATGTACAGGTCGGTGCCGTCGTAGAGCGCATCGACGTCGAGCTCGATCGCGTCGTCGAGGAAGCGGTCGACCAGGAGGGGCTTGCCCTCCTCGATGACGACCTCGCCCGCGGTGCGCACGAAGTAGTCGCGCAGCGACGCGGTGTCGTACACGATCTCCATGCCGCGTCCGCCGAGCACGAAGCTCGGACGCACCAGCACCGGGTACCCGATCTCCTCGGCGATGCGCACGGCACCCTCGACGTCGATCGCGGTGCCGTTGCGCGGTGCGACGAGACCGGCCTCGTCGAGCAGCCGCGAGAAGAGCTCGCGCTCCTCCGCGAGGTCGATCGCCTCGGGGCTCGTGCCGAGCACCGTGTAGCCGGCGGCCTCGATGCCCTTCGCGAGTCCCAGGGGGGTCTGACCGCCGAGCTGGCAGACGACACCGAGGATGGTGCCGCTCGCGGCCTCCGCATCGAGCACCTCCAGCACGTCTTCGAGCGTGAGCGGCTCGAAGTACAGGCGGTCGGAGGTGTCGTAGTCGGTCGAGACCGTCTCCGGGTTGCAGTTGACCATGACGGTCTCGAAGCCGGCATCGGACAGCGCGAACGATGCGTGCACGCATGAGTAGTCGAACTCGACGCCCTGCCCGATGCGGTTCGGGCCCGATCCGATGATGACGACCTTGGTGCGTTCGGACGGCTCGACCTCGGTCTCGAAGTCGTAGCTCGAGTAGTGGTACGGCGTGAGAGCCGGGAACTCGCCGGCGCAGGTGTCGACCGTCTTGTACACCGGGCGGATGCCGAGACCGTGGCGCACGCCGCGGACCTCGGCCTCAGAGGTTCCGCGGAGCTCGGCGAGCTGTGCGTCGGAGAAGCCGTGTTCCTTGGCGTAGCGGAGCGTCGCCGCATCCAGTTCGGATGCCTGGCGCACGACCTCGGCGACCTCGTTGATCAGCACGATCTGGTCGAGGAACCACGGGTCGATCGCTGTCGCATCGAAGGCCTGCTCCACGGTCGCACCCTTGCGCAGCGCCTGCTGCAGGGTGACGATCCGACCGTCGGTGGGGATCTTCGAGATCTCGAGCAGCTCCTCGACGGAGCGGTCCTCCACGCCCCAGTGGAAGCTCGATCCGCGCTTCTCGAGCGAGCGGAGCGCCTTCTGCAGCGCGGTCGCGTAGTTGCGACCGATGGCCATGGCCTCGCCTACCGACTTCATGGTCGTGGTCAGCGTCGCGTCGGCGGCCGGGAACTTCTCGAAGGCGAACCGCGGCACCTTGACGACCACATAGTCGAGCGTGGGCTCGAAGCTCGCCGGCGTCACGCCCGTGATGTCGTTCGGGATCTCGTCGAGGCGGTAGCCGAGCGCGAGCTTGGCCGCGAGCTTCGCGATCGGGAATCCGGTGGCCTTCGAGGCGAGGGCGCTGGACCGCGAGACGCGCGGGTTCATCTCGATCACGATGATGCGGCCGTTGGTCGGGTCGACCGCGAACTGGATGTTGCAGCCTCCGGTGTCGACGCCGACGGCGCGGATGATGTCGATCCCGATGTCGCGCATCTTCTGGTACTCGCGGTCGGTGAGGGTGAGCGCCGGGGCGACCGTGATCGAGTCGCCCGTGTGCACGCCGACCGGGTCGACGTTCTCGATGGAGCAGACGACGACCGTGTTGTCGGCTGTGTCGCGCATGAGCTCGAGCTCGTACTCCTTCCAGCCGAGGATGGACTCCTCCAGGAGCACCTCGGTGGTCGGCGAGTCTCGCAGGCCGGCGCCGGCGATGCGGCGCAGGTCTTCCTCGTCGTAGGCGAAGCCCGAGCCCAGACCCCCCATCGTGAAGCTCGGGCGGACCACCATCGGGTAGCCCAGCTCGTCGGCAGCCGCCAGCACTTCGTCCATGGTGTGCGCGATGCGGGAGTCCGCCACGTCGGCACCGGCGTCGAGCACCAGCTGCTTGAAGATCTGGCGGTCCTCGCCCTTGTTGATCGCCTCGAAGTTGGCGCCGATCAGCTCGACGTCGTACTTCTCGAGGATGCCGTGGTTGTGCAGCTCGATCGCGGCGTTCAGCGCGGTCTGACCACCCAGGGTGGGCAGGATCGCGTCAGGACGCTCCTTCGCGATGATCGTCTCGATGACCTGCCAGGTGATCGGCTCGATGTACGTCGCGTCGGCGAAGTCGGGATCGGTCATGATGGTCGCCGGGTTGGAGTTGACCAGGATGACCCGGACGCCCTCCTCGCGCAGCACGCGGCACGCCTGGGTGCCGGAATAGTCGAACTCGCAGGCCTGACCGATGACGATCGGGCCGGAGCCGATGACGAGGACGGAGTTGATGTCGTCGCGCTTGGGCATTACTTGGAGTCCTTCTGGCTTGCGATGACCAGGTCGCGGAACCTGTCGAAGAGGTAGTTGGCGTCGTGGGGGCCGGCCGCCGCCTCGGGGTGGTACTGCACCGAGAATGCCGGGATGTCGAGGGCGCGAAGTCCCTCGACGACGTTGTCGTTGAGGCCGACGTGGCTGACCTCGACCTTGCCGTAGCCGTTCGGGCTGTCGAAAGTGCCCTCGATCGGAGCCTCGACCGCGAAACCGTGGTTGTGCGCGGTGATCTCGACCTTGCCGGTCTGCTTGTCCAGCACCGGCTGGTTGATGCCGCGGTGACCGAACGGCAGCTTGTAGGTGCCGAGGCCCAGTGCACGACCGAGGAGCTGGTTGCCGAAGCAGATCCCGAAGAACGGCAGCCCGTCATCGAGCACCGCACGCAGCAGCTCGACATGGTCGCCGGAGGCCGCGGGGTCGCCGGGGCCGTTCGAGTAGAAGACCGCGACGGGGTCGACCGCACGGATCTCGTCGATCGTCACGTTCTGCGGAAGGACGTGCACCTCGAAACCGCGGGCGGCGAGGTTGTCGATCGTCGCCTGCTTCACACCGAGGTCGAGCACGGCGAGGTTCCCGATCCGCTCCCCCATCGCCGTCGTCACGGTGGCCACGTCGACCGAGACCTCGGCGGACAGGTTGCGCCCGGCCATCTCCGGTGCTTCGCGGACGATGCGCACCTGCTCCTCGGCATCGAGCGCCGCATCGGCACCGGAGAAGATCCCGCCGCGCATGGAGCCCGCCGACCGGATGTGGCGGGTGATCGATCGGGTGTCGATACCGCTGATCCCCACGACGCCGTCTTCGACGAGCACGTCGTCGAGCGAGGCGTTCGCGCGCCAGTTCGACACGACGCGGGAGGGGTCGCGCACGATGTAGCCGGCGACCCAGATGCGACGTGATTCGGCATCTTCGTCATTCATGCCCGTGTTGCCGATGTGCGGCGCCGTCTGCAGGACGATCTGGCCCGCGTAGGACGGATCGGTGATCGTCTCCTGGTATCCGGACATGCCGGTCGCGAAGACGACCTCGCCGAGGGTGCGGCCGCGGGCGCCGTAGGCGCGTCCGATGTGACGTGTGCCGTCTTCCAGGACGAGGACGGCGGGATCGGGAAGCGAGGCCGCGGGGGCCTGCCCGGAGGTTGTCGAGAGTGTCATGACTGTGCTCCTGTGTCGGGGGCGGCGGGGACGAGCCGCTGCAGGTCGGAGATGAGGTTCTGGGGATCGCCGGTGGCGAGGCGCAGGTAGCTGTCGACGATGGTGTCGTCGTCGATGTTCCAGGCGATGCGCACGAGGCCGCCGGGCTCCACGACGCGGTCGATCGTGACCGTGGCGCGGTCGATGGCGACGAGCCGGTCGTTCGCGAGGAAGACCGTCGGGGTACCGTCGAGGCAGAGGGCGATGCCGCGATCCGTGAGCGCGAGCTCGCCGCGGGCCCGGTACGCGAGAGGTGACACCGCGAGACGCTCGAGCGGCTGCTCGTGCCGTGTCGTCGACACGTACAGCACCTCGTCGCGGCGGGCGACCTCCGCGTGCTCAGGCACACCCAGCGGGGCCGTGAACACGGAATCGCGGCGGATTCGTCGTCGCCAGGCGAGAAGCATCACCAGCAGCACCAGGAGCGCGACGGCGATCGTGATCGCGACGGCGAGGTCCCGAGCGCTCATGCGCGGAGCTCCTCGACGACGCTGCCGCCGTCGACCGTGAGCACGCCGCCGTGGATCGTGTACTCCACTCGTCCGGGAAGCGCGCGGCCGAGGTACGGCGAGTTCACGCTCCGGCCGTGGAGGTCGGCCTCCGTGAAGACACCGTCGACCGCGGCGTCGTACAGCGTGAGCTGTGCCGGCTGACCGACTTCGAGCGGCGTGCCGTGTCCGGAGAGACGTCCGATGCGAGCGGGTGCCGCGCTCATCACACGCGCGATGTCGGCCCAGTCGAGCAGGCCGGTCTGCACCATCGACTGGTGCACGACGCGCAGCGCGCTCTCGAGACCCACCATGCCGTTCGCCGCTGCCTGCCACTCGCAGGCCTTGTGCTCGCTGGGATGCGGGGCATGATCGGTCGCGACGATGTCGATGGTTCCGTCGGCGAGACCCTCGCGCACCGCGAGCACATCCTCTTCGCGACGCAGCGGAGGATTGACCTTGTAGCGCGCGTCGTACCCGCGCACGAGTTCGTCGGTCAGCAGGAGGTGGTGAGGGGTGACCTCGGCCGTGACGTCGATGCCGCGCTTCTTGGCCCAGCGGATGATGTCCACCGAGCCCGCGGTCGAGAGATGGCACACGTGCAGTCGCGAGCCGACGTGCTCGGCCAGCAGCACGTCGCGGGCGATGATCGACTCCTCGGCGACCGCGGGCCAGCCGGCGAGGCCCAGCTCGGCCGACACCGTGCCCTCGTTCATCTGCGCGCCCTCCGTGAGGCGGGGGTCCTGCGCATGCTGGGCGATCACGCCGCCGAACGACTTCACGTATTCCAGCGCGCGACGCATGATGAGCGGGTCGAACACGCAGAAGCCGTCGTCGCTGAAGACACGGACCTGCGCGCGGGAGGTGGCCATCGCGCCCAGCTCGGCGAGCCGCTCGCCCTTCTGCCCGACGGTGACAGCGCCGATGGGCTGCACCGTGGCGTAGCCCGCCGCTTCACCGAGCGCGAGCTCCTGCTCCACGACACCAGCGGTGTCGGCGACCGGCGAGGTGTTGGGCATCGCGAAGACAGCGGTGAAACCGCCGGCCGCGGCGGCGCGCGTTCCGGTGAGGATCGTCTCGGACGCTTCGTAGCCGGGCTCGCGCAGATGCGTGTGCAGGTCGACCAGTCCGGGCAGGGCGACGAGACCCGCTGCGTCGATGACCCGAGCACCCGAGCGCTGCAGTCCGCTCCCGATCTCGGCGATCCGGCCGTCCTCGATGATGATGTCGGCGCTCTCGGCACCGAGCAGTCGTGCACCGGTGATGACGAGGGTCTCGCTCACAGGTCTCCCCCTCGTTCGTCGTCTCGTTCTCCTGCCAACAGCAGGTACAGCACCGCCATGCGGACGGATACCCCGTTCGTGACCTGTTCCAGCACCGTCGAGCGGGGGGAATCGGCAGCTTCCGAGGAGATCTCCAGTCCCCGGTTCATGGGTCCGGGGTGCATGACAATGCTACCTGCCGGAAGACCGGCCACACGCCGTGCGTCCAGGCCCCAGCGTCGGGAATACTCCCGCTCAGTCGGGAAATACGCGGCATTCATCCGTTCCAGCTGGATGCGCAGCATCATCACCGCGTCCGGCTCTTCCGCCAACGCCTCATCGAGGTCGTAGACGACCCGCACCGGCCAGAGCGACACGTTCTGCGGAACCAGCGTGGGCGGCGAGACGAGCGTGACATCGGCGCCGAGCGTGGTGAGCAGCCAGACGTTGGAGCGCGCGACCCGAGAGTGCAGCACGTCACCGACGATCACCACGCGCAGACCGCTCAGGTCACGACCGCGACTGTCGGCGCCGAACCGGCGCTTGCGGATCGTGAAGGCGTCGAGCAGCGCCTGCGTCGGGTGCTCGTGGGTGCCGTCGCCGGCGTTCACGACACCGGCCGAGATCCAACCGCTGGTGGCGAGCGTCTGCGGCGCGCCGGAACCCGGGTGCCGGACCACGACCGCGTCAGCACCGATCGCCTCCAGGGTCTGCGCCGTGTCCTTCAGGCTCTCGCCCTTGGAGACGCTGGATCCCTTCGCCGCGAAGTTGATCACATCGGCGGAGAGGCGTTTGGCGGCCGCCTCGAACGAGATGCGCGTGCGCGTCGAATCCTCGAAGAAGAGGTTCACGACGGTCTTGCCACGCAGCGTCGGAAGCTTCTTGACCTCACGCGACTGCGTGTCGGACATGTCTTCGGCGACGTCGAGGATGCGCAGGGCGGTGGCCCTGTCGAGGGTGCGGGTGTCGAGGAGGTGTCTCATTCGCCGATCGTCACCTCCTCCGCGCCGTCGTTCTCGAAGAGGCGCACGTTGACCCGCTCGGTGCGGGCGGAGGGGATGTTCTTGCCGACGAAATCGGGACGGATCGGGAGCTCACGGTGCCCGCGGTCGACGAGGATCGCGAGGCGCACGACCGAGGGGCGCCCGATCGACTGGATCGCGTCCAACGCTGCCCGGATGCTGCGACCGGAGAAGAGCACATCGTCGATGAGCACGACGGTCTTGCCGTCGATGCCGCCGACCGGGATCTCGGTGGGTTGCGGGGAGCGTGTCGGGTGCTGGGCGAGGTCGTCGCGGAAGAGCGTGACGTCGAGAGCGCCGACCGGGACGGACTGCTGCGCGATCTCGCTGATCAGCAGCCCGAGGCGATGGGCGAGGGTCACACCGCGGGTCGGGATGCCCAGCAGCACCAGATTCTCGGCTCCTCGATTGGACTCGAGGATCTCGTGCGCGATACGGGTCAGCGCTCGTGAGATGTCGGCTTCGTGCAGCACGGTGCGCATGCTCATCGGCCGCTCCCTTCTCCGCCTCACAGGACGGTGTTAAAGGTTGCTTGTGATGTCAGTCTATCGGAGCGCGGGGACTCCGGCGGATCAGCTGGCCTCCTGCAGCACGGGGTCGGTGACCTCATCGATCTTGGAGGAACGGATCGGGTGACCGGCGGTCGACAGACAGCGCCCCGTCTTCAGGTCCCACTTCCAGTCGTGCATGCTGCACGTGAGGATGCCGTCCTCGTCGACCGTGCCCGTGCGGGTGAGGTCGGCACGCAGGTGCGGGCACCGGCGCTGCACGACCCAGTCGCCGATCTCGGCATCCTCGGTCTGGTCGGTCTGCTCCTGGTACCAGTTCTCGACGTACTCGATCCGATCCACGGAGAGGCACTTGAGGAACGTGGTGAGGAACTCGTTGAACTTGCCGCTGCGCCCCACGGAGAACTGCATCGAGAGGAAGATCGAGTTCGACCAGTCGATCTCGTGATCGACGATGTTCGTCGAGACCAGGTCTGCGGGGATGGTGTACCAGTAGATGCACTCCTCCCCGGCATACTCCCGGACCTTCGCGCGGGGGAAATCGACCACCATGTCGAGCTCGCCGATGCGGAAGCGCACGCACCCGCCGACGCCGAGTCGGATCGTGCGGGACTTCTTCAGCAGCGGCTCCCACCAGTTCTTGATCGCCTCGAGCATCTCGGCGGGCGGGATGATCGCGGCACGAGAAGCCTCCTCGTCGCGGATCTCCTGCTGTCGGCTCGCCCGCTGCTCCTCGAGGTAGTCCCACTTCTCATCGAAGATGTGGGAGATCTCGGCCTCGGTGTAGAGCGTCTGCTCGCTCGTGACGGATCCGTCCTCGACCGTGACGACCGTGCCGGGGATGAAGAGCTGCCCGTCGTACTGCGGCGCCAGCTCCTTCATGTGCGCGAGGAACTGCTTCTGGTCGGTGAAGATCGACTCGCCGTTCTTCCCGAGACCGTTGAAGTCGAACAGGTCGTCACGCAGGAACATGGGCGGGCCCGCCATCGGGAAGACGTGCGGAGCGTCGACCTTCTCGATGTAGTACATGGCGCGCTTGTTCTGCGCTTCGCGCTTGAGACGGGCGAAGTTCTGCTTGGCATCGAGAGGCAGGTCGTAGACCATGGGCCACCAGATCGCGCCGGACACCTGAGTGAAGTAGGCGTCGGGCTTGCCGAAATCGAGCAGCTTCTCGAGATCGAGCGGGTGGGAGTCGTTCTGGTTCAGCATCGAGCCGGTGCCGTCGTCGACGCTCAGCGAGGAGTCACCGATCGGACCGTCACTGGGGGCTCGCAGCGGCGTGATCATCATCTTGAGCTCGCCGCGCTGGATCACCTGCCCGGCCGGGGCGTACGTGATGTTCGTGTAGCCGAGTGCCCGGATGTCCTTCTCGAGGTCATCGGTCGGGTACTCCGGGAGCAGCACCTCGATGTCCTTGCGGATGTAGCGTTCGAGGAGCCGCGGGTCGAAGTGGTCACGGTGCCGGTGCGAGATCCAGAGGAAATCTGCTTCACGCCCGAAACGCTCCCAGTCCAGGCCTCGGTTGTCGGGGAACGGGAACCAGGATCCGTAGAACGACGGTCCGAGGACCGGGTCGCAGATGATGTTCCCGCCGACCGTCTCGATGAACATCCCGGCGTGGCCGAGTCCCGTGATCCGCATTGCATTCCTCCCGAAAGTGAACCGTACGATTCTACCGACGGCTCCCTGAACGCCCGGTCGACCCGGCCGTGAGTATTCCGCTCAGCCCTCGAACAGCCCGCGGATGTCGTCGGCGGAGAGTGATTGCGCGAACAGCGCCTCGTCGTCGAGCACGGCAGTGAACAACCGGGCCTTGCGGCGTTGCAGGTCGAGCACCTTCTCCTCGATCGTGCCGGTGGAGATCATGCGGTACACGAACACCTGGCTGTCCTGACCGATGCGGTGTGTGCGATCGACGGCCTGCGCCTCGGCTGCGGGGTTCCACCACGGATCGAGCAGGAAGACGTAATCGGCCTCGGTCAACGTGAGGCCGAAGCCGCCGGCCTTCAGGCTGATGAGGAACACCGGCTGCTCCCCCGAGGTGAAGCTCTCGACGACCTTCTGCCGGTGACGTGTCGACCCGTCGAGATGCGCATAAGGAATGCCGGCGGCATCGAGGCGCGCCGCAGCCAGGTCGAGGAACGAGGTGAACTGGCTGAACACGAGCGCCCGATGGCCCTCCGCCTGGAGCTCGATCACCCGCTCGATCAGCACGTCGAGCTTGCGCGAACCGATCTTCGCATCTTCGGGGTCGATGAGCCCGGGGGCCAGGCTGAGCATGCGCATCAGTGTGAGCGAGCGGAAGACGATGAAGCGGTTGCGATCGAGGTCTTCCAGCAGTCCGAGAACCTTCTGCCGTTCGCGCTGCAGAACCACGTCGTAGAGCGCGCGATGAGACGAGCTGAGCCCGACCTCGAGGATCTGCTCCTGCTTCGCCGGGAGGTCGGGGGCCACGAGCTCCTTCGTCCGTCGCAGCAGCAGGGGCCGGATGCGCCGCCGCAGCTGCTCGAGGCGTCGCTGCCGATAGGCGCCGCCCTCCTCGTTCTCCGGGACCTTTCCCTGCTCGATCGGCTGGATGTAGTGTTCGCGGAACTTCCGCGCAGAGGCGAACAGGCCGGGAGCGGTGAGCTTCAGCAGCGCCCACAGCTCGCTGAGGCTGTTCTCCATCGGGGTGCCGGTGACCGCGAACGTCACGTCCGCACGGAACGAGGCCACAGCACGATGCAGCTTGGTCGCCGGGTTCTTCACGAACTGCGCCTCGTCGAGGATGAGTCCCGCCCACTCGACACGGGCGTACTCGGCCTCGTCGAGACGGGCGACCGCGTAGGTCGTGATGACGAGATCGGCGTCACCGATGCTGTCATCGAGCGAGCGACCCTGTGTGCTCCCCCGGAGCAGCACCCGGAGCGCAGGCGCGAAGCGCTCGGCCTCGCTCCGCCAGGTGGCGAGCACCGACGTCGGGACGACCACGAGGAACGGCCGCTGCTCCCCCGTCTCTCGGGCATGCGCGATGAGAGCCAGGAGCTGGAGCGTCTTTCCGAGCCCCATGTCGTCGGCGAGGATACCGCCCAGACGATGACTCCACAGGAAGGCGAGCCAGTCCAGGCCCTCCTTCTGGTACGGCCGGAGCGTGGCGGTGATGCCCGACGGCATCGACACCGCAGGCACGGAGGTGGCTGTGCGCAGGCCGTCGGCGGTCGCGCGCCACGTGACCGCGGGAACCGCCTCATCAGCGAGATCCTCGAACTCCTCCCAGAGATCGGTCTGATAGCGGCTGATCCGCGGGCCGGTCTCCCATTCTTCGAGCTCGCCGGACTCGTCGATCAGCTCCCGGAGACGATCGAGCGCTCGATGGTTCAGGGAGAAGTAGCTGCCATCCACGAGGAGGAGCTTCTTGCGGCCCTTGCTGAGCGCCGTGAACAGCGGTTCGAACGGGATGGTGCGCCCGTCGATCTTTACCAGGACTCCCAGGTCGAACCAGTCGGGGTCGCTGCTCTCGACGGTGGATACGGTGATCTGCGGCTCGCCCGTGAGCTCGTGATAGCTCTTGCGACGACCGGATACGGAGACCATGACGCCCTCGGCCTCGAGCGCCGGCACCATGCGAGTGACGAACTCGGCGGCGGCGACGTCGTGGAAGGAACCCGCCGAAGTGAGTTCTTCGCCCAGCTGCTCCATCCAGACGGCTTGGAGCGCGTCTCGGAGCATCTCCTCCGCGACCGCGTCGCGCACGGCGTCTCCTCCGGGAGCGAACGGGACGCGCCCGAACCCGCGATAGTCCCATTCGAACGTGTACTTCACCGTGTCGCCGCGCAGGAACGACAGTTCGAGCACCGGTCGGGGTGCGGGCAGCACCGGCAGCTCGACGCGACCGACCGGACGCACCTCGACCCGCCGGGCAAGCAGCGGGTAGGCGTCACGGAAGAACGCGGCTTCGTCACGCGCGGGCACCTCGAGCCCCGTCCTTGCGGCGAGCAGTGCGTGCACCGGCTCGGCGATCGGTGCCTCGGCGAGCGTCACGCGCAGCTTCGTGCCGTGTTGAGCGACCTCGTAGAGCCCTCTGTGCCCGATCGTCTGCACGTCGGCGGGGTCTGCATCGCGGCCGTCGATCGTGATGTCAGGGCGCACGAGGAGTCCGCCCGCGTCGTCACGGCCGACCGTCGCGCCGATCGTGGCGCGATCAGCGAGAACGACGGTCGTGCTCTTCTGCGTGGCGATCAGCGGGACGTCGACGTCGGCCGCCGCGCGCAGATGCCCCCACAGCAGGCCGGACTCGATCAGATCGGCGACCAGCCAGTCGCCCGCCGTGCCGGACAGCAGCGTGTCGCGCGCGATGCTGAGCAGATCGGCGAACCATCGGGAGCGGTCGCGTCCGTACTGCGTCGGGGAACGTCTCACCGCGTCCCAGGTTGCCGCACCCTGCACCCAGGCACCGGTCGCCGCGCTCTTCTCGAGCGGACGGATGCCGAGCAGGATCTCCCCCGTGCGCTTGGCGACGTCGCGCGCAGTAGCGGTCCGCTGCGGGCGGGAGGCCCAGGGGTTCGCTCCGCGACCGTCGCGCACGCGGAGCTCGACCCCGAGCGCGAGCTGCGTCACCGCATCTTCGCGCGGCGCTCCGAGGATCGAACGCCAGTCTGCGGATGACGCGCCATCGGGACGGGACGGGTCGTTCGGCAGGGGCATGCCCCCATCCTCTCCGACACCGCCGACAGTGCCTCCCCGTCGGACGGATCAGGCGGCGCGGGCGACTCGCGCGAGGACGCCGTGCACGAAGGCGCCGGAGTCATCGGTCGAGAACTCCTTGGCGAGTTCCACGGCCTCATCGATCGCGACAGCCGTCGGAACGTCGTCGTTGTAGAGGATCTCCCACACGCCGATCCGGAGCAGCGCGCGGTCGACCGCGGGCATCCGCTCCAGCTTCCAGTCGCGGCTGTGCGTCGTGATCTGCTCGTCGATCTCATCGCGCGAGTCGATGATGCCGTCGACGATCTCGCGGGCGTAGAGCCAGGACGCCTCGCGGGCGGGCTCGCTCGCGGCGCGCTTCGCCTCGGCGGCCAGCGTGACCGCGAGGTCGTCCCCGCGCACATCGGCGGAGAACAGGATGTCGAGAGCGCGCTTGCGCGCCTTCGTCCGGGCGCTCACGCCTTACTTCTCGCGGCCGAGGTAGTCACCCGTGCGGGTGTCGACCTTGACCTTGGTGCCGGCCTCGACGAAGAGCGGCACCTGGATCTCGTAGCCGGTCTCGAGCGTGGCGGGCTTGGTGCCGGCCGACGAGCGGTCGCCCTGCAGGCCGGGCTCCGTGTAGGTGATCTCGAGGACCACGGACGCCGGGAGGTCGATGTAGAGCGGGTTGCCGTTGTTCAGGGCGATCGTGACGGCCTGGTTCTCGAGCAGGAAATTCTTCGCGTCGCCGACCGTCGCGGCGCCGACCGTGATCTGGTCGAAGTCGGTCTGGTCCATGAAGACGTAACCGTCGCCATCGGTGTACAGGTACGTGTAGTCGCGGCGATCGACGTTCTCGATCTCGATCTTGGCGCCGGCGTTGTACGTACGGTCGACGACCTTGCCCGAGACGACGTTCTTCAGCTTGGTGCGCACGAAGGCGCCACCCTTGCCGGGCTTGACGTGCTGGAACTCGATGACGCTCCAGAGCTGCCCGTCGATGCTGAGGACGACGCCGTTCTTGATGTCTGCGGTAGATGCCATGCGCTGCGAGTTCCGTTCGTGAGTCTGCGGGGTCGGACGAGACCGACAGTCGATTCTAAGGGATGAGTGCTGCGAGCTGCCGCACGGCATCCGCGTAGCCGTCGACACCGCGTCCGACGACGCGCACGGCCGCGACGTCGTCGAGGTAGGAGTGGTGCCGGAATTCCTCCCGGGCGTACACATCGGAGATGTGCACCTCGGCGAACGGCAGCGAGACTCCGGTGAGAGCGTCGCGCAGCACCACCGACGTGTGCGTGAGTCCGCCGGGATTGATCACGATCGCGGCGCAGTCCTCACGGGCGGCGTGGATCGCGTCGATCAGCACCCCCTCGTGGTTGCTCTGCACCGCACGCACCTCGAAGCCGTGTTCTGCGGCGGCGGCGATGGTGATGCGCTCC
Source organism: Microbacterium sp. STF-2 (assembly GCF_034650155.1). NCBI lineage: Bacteria > Bacillati > Actinomycetota > Actinomycetes > Micrococcales > Microbacteriaceae > Microbacterium > Microbacterium sp. STF-2. The sequence goes on along the minus strand of NZ_JARKMW010000001.1, from coordinate 469,925 downwards.
ACGTCGGCGAGCGTGGCCGTGCCGTACACCTCTGGTTCGCGCGAACCGAGCAGGTTCAGGTTGGGTCCGTTGACCAGGAGGATGCGTCGGCTCACGCGCCGACCTCCTGGTAGGCGGCGAACATCAGCGATTCGTCCGGGGCCTGCAGCACCGTCGGCTTCGCGATGTCGTCGAGAAGGATGAAGCGCAGCATTCCGCCGCGGCTCTTCTTGTCGCGCTGCATCGTGGCGAGCAGCTGCGGCCATGCTCCTGCGCGGTACGAGGTCGGAAGCCCCAGCGACTCGAGGATGGTGCGGTGACGCTCCGCCGCGGCGTCGGAGAGGCGTCCGGCGAGACGCGAGAGCTCGGCCGCATACAGCATGCCGACCGAGATCGCGGCGCCGTGACGCCAGCGGTATCGCTCTGCGTGCTCGATGGCGTGCCCGAGGGTGTGGCCGTAGTTGAGGATCTCCCGCAGGCCCGCCTCCCGGAAGTCGTCCGAGACGACCTCGGCTTTCATCGCGATCGCAAGTTCGATGGCACGCCGGAACTCGTCCGTCGTGGGGTCAACGGCACGAGCGGGATCCGCCTCGACGATGTCGAGGATCTCCGGCGCCCAGATGAATCCGGCCTTCACCACCTCGGCGAAACCGGCGGTCGCCTCGTTCGGGGTGAGGCTCGCGAGCTCGTCGAGGTCGCCCACGACGGCGCGCGGCGCCCAGAACGCACCGACGAGGTTCTTGCCCTCCGCGGTGTTCACCCCGGTCTTGCCGCCGACCGCCGCGTCGACGAGGCCGAGGACCGTGGTCGGCACCTGGATCAGCTGCACACCGCGCAGCCACGTCGCCGCCACGAAGCCGGCGAGATCGGTGACCGAGCCGCCGCCGTAGCCGATGACGGCGTCACTGCGCGTGAAGTCGGCCTGCCCCATCACCTGCCAGCAGAAGGCCGCGACCTCGATGCGCTTGCCCTGCTCCGCATCCGGGATCTCGGCGAGCAGCACCTCACGCGGCCCGTCCGAGGTGTCGGCGAGCAGGCGATCGCGCAGCTCGGCGGCCCGGGCGGCCAGCGTCGGGGGGTGCACGACCAGGATCTTGCGCACCCCCGGAGCCAGCGCAGCCGAGACCCGTTCGAGGATCCCCCGCCCGATCGTGATGTCGTAGGCGTCGCTACCGGTGACGCTGATGGTCGTCGTGCTCATCGCTGCTCTCTCCTCCATGCCACGATCTCGTCCGCGATCTTCTGCATCGGACGACGTGAGGTGTCGAAGGTCGCCGATGACACCTCGGCGTACCACCCCCGACGTTCCTCGAAGATCTTCTTCCAGCGCTCCAGGGGGTCCTCCCCCGCCAGCAGCGGACGATTGCTCCCACGGAGCCGATCGGCCACCGCGTCGGGGCTCACGGTCAGGAACACGACCGGGTGCTCTGCCAGCAGCTCCCGGGTCGCCGCTTCCGTCACCGCCCCGCCACCGAGGGAGATCACCCCGCCCTCGGCGAGGGCCTCTGCCACCGCGGCCCGCTCGAGGGCACGGAAGTGCGCCTCGCCGTGGGCCTCGAAGATGCCGGCGATGGGTCCGTGAGCGGCCACGATGCGCTTGTCGGTGTCGATGAACGCGACGCCGAGCCGACGGGCGACGCGTCTGCCGACGCTGGTCTTGCCGGCGGCCATCGGGCCGACCAGCACCAGCGTCAGCGGATCAGCCCCGCTCGTCATGCGCGATGAGCGCCGCCTCGGACGCGGGGGTCGTGCGCAGCTCGGCAGGGATGCCCGCCAGGTACCCGTCGAGGTTCCGTCGCGTCTCCCGGATGCTGTCGCCGCCGAACTTCTCCAGCACGGCGTTCGCGAGCTCGACCGCGACCATCGCCTCGGCGACCACACCGGCGGCTGGTACCGCGCACACGTCGGAGCGCTGGTGGTGGGCGGTGGCGTCGTCTCCTGTCGCGATGTCGATCGTCCGCAGCGCGTGCGGCACCGTCGCGATCGGCTTCATACCGGCACGTACGCGCAGGACGGTGCCCGTCGACATGCCGCCCTCGGTGCCGCCGGCACGGTCGGATCCGCGCGTGATGCCGTCGGCGGTCGCGAAGAGCTCGTCGTGCGCGGCCGAGCCGCGACGACGGGTGGTCTCGAAGCCGTCGCCGACCTCGACACCCTTGATCGCCTGGATGCTCATCAGGGCCTGGGCCAGACGCGCGTCGAGGCGTCGGTCCCAGTGCACGTGGGAGCCGAGTCCCGGAGGCAGCCCGTACGCGAGGACCTCGACGATCCCGCCGAGCGTGTCGCCGTCCTTCTTGGCGTCGTCGACCTCGGCCACCATCAGCGCGGAGGTCGCCGCGTCGAAGCACCGGAGCGGATCGGCGTCCAGCGCCTCGACGTCATCCGGCGTGGGCAGCGCAGAACCCTCGGGTACGCGCACCGGGCCGATCGACAACGTGTGGCTGACGAGACGGATCCCGAGCTCACCGAGGAAGGAGCGGGCGATCGCTCCCAACGCGACACGAGCGGCCGTCTCGCGGGCGCTCGCACGCTCGAGGATCGGACGCGCCTCGTCGAAGTCGTATTTCTGCATGCCCACCAGATCGGCGTGCCCTGGACGCGGACGCGTGAGAGGCGCGCTGCGTCCGCGAGACTTGTCCGTGAGCTCGACGGGCTCGGGGTTCATGACCTCGATCCACTTGGGCCATTCGGTGTTGCCGATGCGCAGCGCGATCGGACTGCCGAGGCTCCGGCCGTGGCGCACACCGCCGGAGATCGTGAGTTCATCCTGCTCGAACTTCATCCGCGAGCCGCGGCCGTAGCCCAACTTGCGACGGGCGAGATCGGCCTGGATGGCCTCGGAGGACACAGGGACGCCGGAGGGCAGACCCTCCATGACGGCGATGAGTTCTGGGCCGTGCGATTCGCCGGCTGTGAGCACGCGGAGCATTGCTCCAGTCTCCCACGGGTTCACACCCCCGCAGCGCCGCGTTTCGTCGAGCGAGCGGTTCGGTTCAGAGCGCGGCGCGCATCGCGGTGATCACCGCAGCCTCGTCGCGGAGCTCCATCGTCGGATCGCCGTGCCGGAAGATGCGGATCTGGCGCACGGCCTGATGCAGCAGCATGCCGAGTCCGGAGATGGCCGGGCCCTCGCTCCAGGTCATCGCGAGAGCTGACGGCCACGGGGCGTAAGCGGCGTCGAAGAGCGAGCCGCCACTCGACGACAGCACCGAGGCGATCTCCGCGGGGAGAGCCGTGCCGCTGGGCAGGGTGGCCACGGTCAGCTCGACGGCCGGAGCAGGCGCATCGAACGCGCGTACTTCCACGATGAGGCCGAGCCGCTCCCCGAGATCCACCAGCGCCGCCGCGGGAGCAGCGCGCCGAGCACGCACGTCGACGCGCGCGGCCCCGATCTCGGCTGCGGCGACGAGAGCCGATGCCGCGGTGGCCCCGGCCCCGAGTATCCGGACCCGTTCGACCTCGGCGATGTGCGCCTCGGCGAGGGCATCGACGATCCCTCCGACATCGGTGTTGAACCCGGCCGGCTCGTCTCCCAGGAGGAGCGTGTTGACGGCGCCCGTGAGCTGCGCGTGACGATCCCGTGTCGCCGCCGCGCGGAACGCCTCTTCCTTCAACGGCATCGTGAGGGAGAGACCACGCCAGGTGTCGTCCAGTTCGGCGATCGCCGAGGCGAATCCCTCCGCCGAGACCCGACGCCGTCCGTACTCCCAGTCCAGGCCGAGCACACGGTAGGCGGCCGCATGCAGCTCCGGGGACTTGGAGTGCGCGATCGGATCGCCCCAGACCGCCAACCGTGAGCGCGTCACCGTCTCAGCAGCCGCCGTCGGGGTTCGCACGGCACCACTCACGCCACTTCTCGATTCCCTGCTCGTGCTCCGCCATGGTCTCGGAGAACTGCGTCTCCCCCGTGGCGAGGTTGATCGTGACGAAGTACAACCACGGGCCGTCAGCAGGCTGCATCGCCGCCTTGATGGCCGCGTCGCTCGGGCTGGCGATCGGTGTCGCCGGCAGGCCGGTGCGCACGTAGGTGTTCCACTCGTTGTCGTCCTCGAGCGCTTCCTTCGAGCTCGACACGACGCCTTCGTGCAGCGACCCGTAGCCGTACTGGGCGGTCGAATCCATCTGCAGCTTCATGTCGATGTCGAGGCGGTTCTGAATGACGCGGGACACCTTCGCGAAGTCGTCGAGACGGCCCTCGCGCTGGATGATCGAGGCGATCGTCAGGATCCGTTCGGCATCGGCCGCCGGCACACCTGCCGCGTCGAGCGACTCTCTGGTGCGGTCGACCATCCGCTGGATCACCTGAGGTGCGGTGACCCCGGGATCGAATTCGTACACTGCGGGGAACAGCCAGCCCTCCAGGCTCGGCGCGTCCACGCCGTAGGCCGAGGGGTCCTGGACCGCAGCCTCGAAGTCGGCGAGCGGAAGCCCGAGAGTCTCGGCCATGCCGGGCAACGAGGAGACGATCGTGCCTCCCTCGGAGACCGAGACGGCATTCGCCATCTTGTTCGCGTCGTCCTTGAGCGCGGCGAGGGCGGCCTCTGCCGTCATCTTCTTCTGCAGGCGGTAGACGCCCGGATAGAACGTGACCGCGAGGTTCTCTTCGACGATGTAGTCGTAGAACACGTCCTCGGTCTTCGTGACGCCGGCCGTATAGAGCGCCGTCGACACCGGCCCCCCGGTGTCGCCCTGCTTGATCGTGACGAGGGCTTCGCCGTTCGCGAGACCGGGCTCCCAGTCCTTCGACTCGCCCCAGCCCATGGCATCGCTGATCTTGTCACCGTAGGTGTTCCAGGCCCAGGCGCCACCCGCCGCGATGCCGCCGAGCACGGCGAGCACGATGATCAGCGCGATCAGGCAGCCCTTGCGGCGCTTCTTCTTCGGCGCCGCGGGAACATGGTCGTCGTGCGGGGCGAACAGATCGTCGAGCCCGCCGCCGATCACCGGTTCGGGCGTTTCGGCCGCTGCCGAGGTGCGACCGGTACCCGCCGCGGGCACCGCCTGCGGGAGAGCACGCGTGGGAGTCTCTGCGGCGTCGGCCGAAGCGCGAACGGGCGTCGGCGACGGCGCCGCATCCGCGGTGACGGCATCGTCCGCGGACCCACGTACCGGCACAGGGGACGGCTCGGCCGGCGTGCGGGCCGTGCCTCCCACCGGAGTCGCGGTTCCCTCTCCGGCGGCTGCCTCTCGGGCGGCGCGGCGCGAACCGGGCGCCGGAGCACTGTTGTCGACGGTCGGGATCTGCTGCGTCGGGTCCGGCAGATTCTCGAACAGATCCCCCAGGCGGGAATCAGGATCGTGCCGGGGGGTGGCGCTGTCACGTTCAGACATCGTCAGGCGTGCTCCTCGTCAGGCGAGATGGTGGCGCCGGCCGGGTTTCCGGTGCTCTTCTCCATGTCGATCGCCTGCTGCAGAAGCACCACGGCGGCGACCTGATCCACAATGCTACGAGAGTTCTTCTGAGATCTCCCGGAACTGCGCAAAGCGGCGTGCGCGCTCACGGTGCTGAGGCGCTCGTCCACGAGGCGCACGGGGATCCCGCTGCGCACCTGAAGCGCAGCGGCGAACTCTCGCGCATCCGTGGTCGACGGCGTGTCGGCACCCTGCATGTTCACCGGGAGGCCGACCACGAACTCCAACGGGTCGTACTCCCCTGCGATCTGCACGAGGCGGTCGATCGATGCGTCGTCCCGAGGGACCGTCTCGACCGGGACGGCGAGCATGCCATCGGGATCGCAGCGCGCGACACCGACCCTCGCCCTGCCGACGTCGATGCCGAGCCGCACGCCGCGGCGGAACCCGCTCACGCGGCGTGCAGCTCCTGTGAGATGGCCTCGAGCGCCGCGGGAAGAGCCGCGGCATCCGCGCCACCGCCCTGCGCGACGTCGTCACGACCGCCGCCGCCGCCGCCGAGCACACCGGCAGCGCGTTTCGCCAACGCGCCGGCCTTCGCGCCCGCAGACCGAGCGGCATCGTTGGTGGCGACGACCACGACCGGACGACCGTTGACCACAGCTCCCAATGCCACGACCGCGGCATCGGAACCGAGCCGATCGCGCACGCCGTTCACGAGATCGCGCACATCGTCCGCGGACGCCACCTCGCCCAGGTTCTGGGCAGCCAGGCGGAACGCTCCAGCGCGGGTCGCGGCCTCGACGATGGCGGGAACCTGACCCGCCCTCTCCTTGGCCTCGAACTGCGCGATGCGCTTCTCCGCCGCCTTCAGACTCGCGGCGAGGTCGGCGATCCGTTCCGGAAGCTGTTCGCGCGGCGTCTTCAGGGAACTGGTCAGCTGCGAGACGATCGCCCGCTCCGCAGCGAGCTCCCGGAAGGCATCGGCACCGACGAGAGCCTCGATGCGACGATTGGATGCTCCGACGGAGGACTCTCCGACCAGGCTCACCAGACCGATCTCGGCACTCGTGCTGACGTGCGTGCCGGCACAGAGTTCGCGCGACCAGGGGCCGCCGATGTCGACCATTCGCACGACGTCGCCGTACTTCTCGCCGAACAGAGCCATGGCTCCGGCTTCCTTCGCCTCGTCGAGGGAGACGATGCGCGTCGTCACCTCCAGGGCGTCCTGCACTGCACGGTTCGTGATCTCCTCGATCTCGCTCCGCGTATCCGTCGAGAGCGCCTGCGACCAGGCGAAGTCGAAGCGCATGTAGCCGGCACGGTTCAACGAGCCCGCCTGCGTCGCGGTCGGACCGAGCGTGTCGCGGAGCGCGGCATGCACGAGGTGGGTGGCCGAGTGCGCCTGGCGGGCGGCACGACGGTTCGCCGCGTCCACCACCGTGGTCGCGATGTCGTCGACGGCGACGCTGCCGCGCGTGACCTCGACGGTGTGACTGATCAGACCGGGGACCGGCTTCTGCACATCGAGCACCTCGAGCGTGTATCCCGGGCCCACGATCGTGCCCTTGTCGGCCACCTGTCCACCCGACTCCGCGTAGAGCGTCGTCTCGGCGAGCACGACCTCGGCGATCTGGCCCTCGGCGGCGCTGCGCACGGGGACACCGTCGACGAGCAGACCGAGCACACGGGATTCGACCTCGAGCGCGGTGTAGCCGTCGAATCCGGTCTCTCCCAGCGCGCGCAGATCGCGATAGACGGACACGTCGGCGAGCTGACGCTTGCGGTTGCGGGCGTCGTCCTTCGCGCGCTGGCGCTGCTCCTGCATGAGGCTGTCGAAAGCGGCACGATCGACGTCGAGTCCTGCTTCCTCGGCGACCTCGAGCGTGAGGTCGATCGGGAAGCCGTAGGTGTCGTGCAGCAGGAAGGCCTCGGGACCGCTCAGGGTCTTCCCGCCGCCCTTCCTGGTCTCGTCCAGAGCCAGGTCGAGGATCGTCGACCCGGCGACGAGGGTGCGACGGAAGGTCTCCTCCTCGGCGAACGCCGATGCCGAGAGCACAGACCAGTCCCTCTCGAGTTCCGGATAGGTGGTCTTCATCACATCGCGGGATGCGGCAAACAGCTCGGGGAACACCGGCTCGTCGACACCGAGCAGGCGCATCGAGCGGACCGTGCGACGCATCAGACGGCGCAGGATGTACCCGCGTCCCTCGTTGGACGGACGCACGCCGTCGGAGAGGAGCATGAGCGAGGAGCGCACGTGGTCCGCGACGACACGGAACCGCACGTCGTCCTCGTGCTGCGCGCCGTAGGGCCGTCCGGAGAGCTCGACCGCACGGTCCAGCACCGGCCGCACCTGATCGGACTCGTACATGTTGTCGACACCCTGCTTGAGGAAGGCGACGCGTTCGAGGCCCATGCCGGTGTCGATGTTCTTCATCGGCAGCTCGCCGACGATGTCGAACTCCGTCTTGCTGCGGATGTTCTCGATGAAGTCCTGCATGAACACGAGGTTCCAGATCTCCAGGAACCGCGAGTCGTCGACAGCCGGGCCGCCGTCCTTGCCGTAGGCGGGACCGCGATCGAAGAAGATCTCCGAGTCGGGACCACCCGGTCCGGGCTGGCCGGTGTTCCAGTAGTTGTCCGCCCGGCCCAGGCGCTGGATGCGCTCCGGCTTGAGCCCGATGATGTCGCGCCAGATCGCCTCGGCCTCGTCGTCGGTCTCGTAGACGGTGACCCACAGGTCCTTCTCGTCGAAGCCGAGACCGCCGTCGGACTCGGAGCTCGTCAACAGCTCCCAGGCATAGCGGATCGCGCCTTCCTTGAAGTAGTCGCCGAACGACCAGTTGCCGAGCATCTGGAAGAACGTGCCATGACGGGCAGTGCGGCCGACCTCTTCGATGTCGTTCGTGCGGATGCACTTCTGCACGTCGGCGATACGCGAGTGCGGAGCAGGGACGACACCTGTGAGGTACGGGATCATCGGCACCATTCCGGCGACCGTGAACAGCAGGGACGGGTCGTCACTGACCAGGGAGGCCGAGGGGACGATGAGGTGGTCGTTCTTCTCGAAGAAGTCGAGATAGCGCTGCGCGATTTCCGCAGTTTTCATAAGGTTCCGGGTGTCCTTGCGTGAAGATGCCGCGCCGAGGCGCCGCTGCGGTGGTTCAGTTGTCGCCCGGCTCCGTGAGCCGTGCCTCCTGCTCGCGGTAGGCGTCGCTGAGGATCGCGGTGAACCCGTTGATCCGGGCGTCGACCTCGGCGAGGATGTCATGACCGCGCGGGTCCTTGTTCATGAAGTGAGCCGCGACGAAGCCGCCGATCACACCGATCAGGAACCACAGCACGTTCTTCATGTCGTCATCCTTGCCCTTGACCCGCGAAGGCGCGGTGTCACCATCGTATGCGGAAACGACAGGAGGCGTCGGGAATCCCGACGCCTCCTGCCTGATTGCTCGATCGCTGGATCAGCGAGCCGCGTAGTACTCGACGACGAGCTGCACTTCACAGGTCACGGGGACCTCGGCGCGCTTCGGACGACGAACCAGACGCGACTGGAGCTTGTCGAGCTCGACCTCGAGGTAGCCCGGAACGGGGGGCAGGACCTCGGCGTGACCGCCGGCTGCCGCCACCTGGAAGGGCTCGGTGCCCTCGCTCTTGGCCTTGACGTGGATGAGCTGCCCCGGCTTCACGCGGAACGACGGGCGGTCGACGAGCTGGCCGTCGACCAGGATGTGGCGGTGCACGACGAGCTGGCGAGCCTGTGCGGTGGTGCGGGCGAAGCCCGAACGCACGACGAGAGCGTCGAGACGCATCTCGAGGAGCTCGACCAGGTTCTCACCGGTCAGGCCGTCCTGACGACGAGCCTCGTTGAAGGTGTTGCGCATCTGCTTCTCGCGGATGCCGTACTGCTCGCGAAGACGCTGCTTCTCACGCAGACGGACGGCGTAGTCGCTGTCTGCCTTGCGCTTGGTGCGGCCGTGCTCACCCGGAGCGTACGGACGCTTCTCGAGGTAGCGGGCGGCCTTCGGGGTGAGAGCGACGCCGAGGGCGCGGCTGAGACGCACCTTGCGGCGGTCCTGGGACTTCGTGGTCACGAAGTTTTCCTTCCGATGACGTGGTCGCGTCTTTCACGACTCACGGACGTATCGTCCGCGTTCTGCCTTGGAGCGCACGCCGGGGCGCCAGCAAGGTGTGGTGTGAACGAGGAGATGCCCGAAAACTCGGTTTCGAGCCGCTCAAGTCTAACAGATCGCTTTTCCCCGCCGGATCCGCAGGGTCAGCGGTCCCCGAGGATGCGGCGGATCCGCTCGAGGCGCGCACCGATGTCGCGCTCCGCACCGAGGTTCTTGGGCTCGTAGTAGTGCCGACCGTCGAGTTCGTCCGGCAGATACTGCTGGGGCACGACGCCGAACTCGCTATCGTGCGAATAGACGTAGCCGCGGCCGTGGCCCAGACGTTTGGCGCCCGGGTAGTGCGCATCGCGGAGATGCAGCGGAACCCGACCGAAACCGCCGGCGCGGATGTCGGCGATCGCCGCGTCGATCCCGAGGTACGCGGCGTTCGATTTGGCGGTGGTGGCCAGGTAGACGGTCGCTTCCGCAAGGGGGATGCGACCTTCCGGCATGCCGATGAACGCCACGGCATCTGCGGCCGCCACGGCGATGGCCAGGGCCTGCGGGTCGGCGAGACCGACGTCTTCCGATGCCGAGATCACCAGGCGCCGGGCGATGAAGCGCGGGTCCTCCCCTGCCTCGATCATGCGGGCGAGGTAGTGCAACGCGGCATCGGGGTCGGACCCTCTGATCGACTTGATGAAGGCGCTGATGACGTCGTAATGCTCGTCGCCTTGCCGGTCGTAACGCAGCAGGGCCTTGTCGACCGCCTGGGAGATGTCATCGGCCGAGACCTCGGGCACCGACGCACCGGGCACCGACGCACCGGGCGCCGACGCATCGTTCCCCTCGTCGTCCGCGTCCGCGGCCGTCGCGTGGGACAGTGCGACCGCGGCGCCGGCCTCCAGCCCGGTCAGGGCGCGCCGCGCGTCACCCGAGGCCAGCCGCACCAGAGCCGACCTCGCTTCGTCGCTGAGAGCGACGGATGCGTTCAGACCGCGGGAGTCGGTGACCGCACGATCGACGAGGAGGCCGATGTCGTCGTCGGTGAGCGGCTGCAGCGTCAACAGCAGCGAACGCGAGAGCAGCGGTGAGATGACGGAGAACGACGGGTTCTCTGTCGTCGCGGCGATCAGGATCACCCAGCCGTTCTCGACTCCGGGGAGAAGGGCATCCTGCTGCGCCTTGGTGAAGCGGTGGATCTCGTCGAGGAAGAGGATGGTCGTCTGCCCGTAGAGGTCGCGCTGCGTGACGGCTTCCTGCATGACCTCGCGCACGTCTTTCACCCCCGCCGTGATGGCGGAGAGTTCGACGAATCGCCGACCGGACGATCGTGCGATGGCCTGAGCGAGAGTCGTCTTCCCGGTTCCCGGCGGTCCCCACAGGATGATCGACACGGCCCCGGGGGCTGTCGCTTCGGGGTCGGCGAGTGCGACGATCGGCGATCCCGCACGCAGCAGATGACGCTGGCCCGCGACCTCCGCGAGGGACACCGGACGCATGCGCACGGCGAGGGGCGTCTGCCCGGAGAGCAGCGCAGCAGGGGACGTCATCCCTCCAGGCTAACGTCGGCCCCCGACACTTCGGTGAACCTCCGCATCCGGGTAGGCTCTCAGGCGACGTCGTGGAGCGGCGTTCGGATGGGAGAGCAGGGCATGGCCGCACGCGGTTCCAAGAACGCACAGGCGCGCACATCGGCGGAGCGCGCGCGACTGCACACCGCCCGCACCCAGTGGCACGAAGGGCAGATCCGCCGCCGTGTCCGTGACAACACGATCGCCGCCGTCGTCGGCAGCCTCATCGTCGTCGCAGCGATCGGCAGCCAGGTCGTGCACGCCCAGGTCACCGCGCCCGAACCCGAGCCCACCCCCACTCCCTCCGTCGAGCCGACCACCGCTCCGACCGAGACACCCGCGGAGACGCCGGCCCCCGTCCCCTCGGACGCACCGGCGGAGTGACCGCCGACGCGGTTGATCGCCCCTACCACCGATGCCCTCGGCTCACGGCTCCGATACGGCGAGGCGATAGCCCCGCTTGACGACGGTCTGGACCAGGTCGACGCCACCCAACGACTCCCGCAACCGGGCGACGGCCACCTCCACCGCCCGTCCGCTGCGCTCGCCGCCGGGAAGCTCACGACCGAGCTCCCTTCGCGAGAGCACGCGTCCGCGGGCGAGGAACAGGGCCTCGATCAGGTCCGCTGCGCCACGGGACAGCGGAAGGAAGCGCCCGTCCAGCACGACGCCCCCGCTGCGCACCTCGAGGCTTCCGGCATCGGTGCGCACCGATCCTGCACCGCTTCCGTAGTGTGCGACGACGCATCCGACGAGACCCGTCGGTCTCTCCCGCTCGACGTATCGTGCGTTCAGGCCGGCGTCCTGAAGGCGGCGAGCCTCGCGCTCGTCATCCGAGACCAGGAGCAACCGGCCCGCTTCGGCACGACGGCGATGCGCTTCGAGCGCGCCGCTCCTCGTCGCCGCGTCGATCCATGACGCGGACGACGCGGTGAAGATCACGGCGTCGGCGCCCCCGGACCCCACGCGATGCACCGCACGGTGCAGCACGCCCGTCGGGGTGGTCACCGGACGGGATGTCACGACGCGCATCACGTCCGCGCCCGCGGCGCCGAGTGCGCGGTCGAGTTCATCCGCTCCGGCGGAACGATTCCCGGCCGCAGATGCTCCTGCCGCCCTCGCCTGGGCCGAGATGATGATCCTGCATCCTGCGAGCACCGGGCGTGCCCCCGAACGCCCGGTCATCACGCGGGATTCTCGGCGCGAAGGGAGACGCCCCGCCGCGGATCGGCGCTCCGACCCCGATCCCTCCAGCCGATCGCGACCGTCGTGCCGTCACCGCGATGCGGGGACTCGGATGAACTCGGATCCGCCGATACCGCGCCGTGTGCGCGCCGCGTCGGTGACGCGGAGTTCGGGTCGGCTCCGTCCGGCAGAGGGGGCGAGGACGCGAGGCCCGCGGCGGTGAGGCCATGCCGCAACCGCGCCTGCTGGTCGTGGGAGACGCCCTGCAGTTCGATCCGGGAGTCGACGATCCGCAACGTCAGGCCCAGGTCCTGCGCAAGACGCCCGATGTCGACGAGATGCCCCGGCGTGAGCTCCGTCCCCGTCACCGCCGACAGCCGCACTCGGCTCCCCTCCGATCGGACCGGGCCCGTGTGCGAATCGAGCCCCTCCTGTGCGCCGCGCGTGCTGAGCGGAGAGCGCTCCGCCGCCAGTTCCGCGAGCGCGCGTGCCACAGCCAGGGTGCAGCGCTCGCACTCCGGGTCCCGCCCGAAGCGGGCTCCGACCGCGCTGAACGTGAACGCCTCGTCCGCGCGGAGCACTGCCAGGAGCTCCTGCGACGACATGCCGATGTGCACGCAGACCGCACGGGAGTCGTCGGGATGCGCTGCCCGGCGCAGTTCGGCAGCGAGCTCGCCACGCGCCGGTCCACCGACGAGCCGACGAAGAACGCCAAGACCGCTCGTATCGCCCATGAGAATTCCGCCGAGGAGCGTCTGCGCATCGTCGGTGAGCACGAGCTTTCGGTAGACACCGGTGCCTCGCGAGCGATGCGTGACGACCTCGACGGCGTCGGGATCGGCGTCGCGCGTCGCCGGCTCGCCGAAGCACGCGAGATCGACGCCCGCGATGGTGCGGTGCACGTCTCGTCGGTGCCCGCCGAAGCGTTCCCCTCCCCCGAGCAGACGCGCGGCCGCCACCTCCGCCATGGCATATGCGGAAGCGGCGGCGTCGACGCAGCGTCCGTCGACGCAGGCCGCCTCACCGATCGCGAGGATGCGCGGATCCGATGTCGTGCAGCGATCGTCGACGATCACTCCTCCCTGCGGGTGCACGTCGAGTCCGGCATTGCGCGCGAGTTCGTCCCGAGGTCGCACGCCGACGGTGAAGACGACGAGGTCGGCGCGTTGGAAGGTACCGTCCTGGAACTCGAGCGCCGTGACGGCTCCCGAGTCGTCCGGATCGAGCCGCGTCGTCCTGGTTCGAGTGCGGACAGCGATGCCCCGTTCTTCGAGGGCGCCGCGCAGGACGTCTGCTGCAGCTTCGTCCAGCAGGGAGGGAAGGAGACGATCCGTGTACTGCACGATCGTCGCGCCGATTCCGGCGTCGTCGAGCGCTGCAGCGGTCTCGATTCCGTGCTGCCCGCCACCGATGACGACGCCTCGCAGCGGACGGCCGAGGGCACGCGATCGCGAATCGACGAAATCCCGCACCGACTCCGCGTCCTCGATGGTGCGCAGGACGAAGCAGCCGGGGAGGCGAGCCCCTGACACCGCCACCCGGCCCGCGAACGACCCGGTGGCCAGCACGAGCACGTCGTAGGAATAGGAGCGTCGGGATCGTGTGCGCACCACCCGCGCCGACCGGTCGATGCGGAGCACGCGGTCGTCACGGATCAACCGCACACGGTCGTCGCGGAACACCGTTCGGTCGAGCTGGAGATCCTCGACCTCCCGGCCGGTGAGGACACCCACGAGAGCGGATCGGTCGTACGGGCCATGTCCCTCATCGCCGATGACCGTGACCCGCACCGCCGCACCCGGGTCGCGAAGCAGGCGCTCCACGAAACGGTGCGCCGCCATCCCCGCGCCGACGACCAGGATCTCGTGCGGCGGGGAAGTCGTGTCCTTCATACTGCTCCTGTCGACCGGAAGACTGTCGTGCTCGCGACGATAGGAGCATCGTGTTTCCCGGAGATGACGGAGAATGTGTCCTGCGTCGAAAGTTCTCCTCACAGAACGGTAACGATCATCGAAGTCCTGGGACCTCACCCGCGACGCTCCGGCGTACTAGGCTGAGCCTCGTCCTTTCCGCCTCCCGCGGCCCGACCGCGCAAGGAGAATCACGTGTCTGCCAACGAGCCCACGAAGCCGACTCCCCCCGTCCCCGGCCCCCCTGCCGTACCGATGCCGCGCAAGGCGCCGACGCCGGCCGCCGTCGCGCCCGTCGCCCCGGTGCCTGCGGCATCCTCGACATCAGCGGAATGGGGTCGCGTATCCGAAGACGGGACCGTCGAGGTCAAGGAGGGCGAGGCCTGGCGCGTCGTCGGCCAGTACCCCGATGGGACTCCCGACGAGGCCCTCGCCTACTTCGTCCGCAAGTTCGATGACATCGCCTTCAAGGTGCACGCTCTCGAACAGCGTCATCAGGCCGGCGGAGCGTCGGCGAGCGATCTCGCCAAGCAGGCCTCGCACCTGATCGACGAAGCGACCGATGCCGCTGCCGTCGGCGACCTCGCCGGCCTGCGCGATCGACTCAACGCCTTGACCTCGTCCCTCTCCGAGGCGACCGAGCAGGAGGCACAGCACGCCAAGGAGCTCGTCGACAAGGCGATCGCCGAGCGCACGGTCCTCGTCGAACGTGCCGAGGCCATCGCCGCCCGCGACCTTAGCAAGGTGCAGTGGAAGCAGGTCACGGCCGAGCTCGGCGAACTGTTCGATGCCTGGCAGGCACAGCAGCAGAACGGGCCGCGCCTGTCGAAGGGCATCTCCCAGCAGCTCTGGAAGCGATTCCGCGACGCTCGCGCCGTCGTCGACAAGCAGCGCCGCGCGTTCTACTCCGAGCTCGACGACGCGCACAAGGTCGCCCGCGACGCGAAGACCCGTCTGGTCGAGCGTGCCGAGGCACTCGCCCCGCGTGGCACGGACGGCATTCCCGCGTACCGGAACCTGCTCGACGAGTGGAAGGCATCGGGCCGCGCCGGCCGCAAGGCCGACGACGCTCTCTGGGCGCGCTTCAAGGCTGCCGGCGACGCGCTCTACGCCGCCCGCGCCGAGCAGGCCGCCGCAGAGGAAGCGGATTCCGCCCCGAAGATCGAAGCCCGCGAGGCGCTCCTCGAAGAGGCGAAGGCCGTGGCCGACGAGTCGAACATCAAGCGTGCCCGCGCTCTCCTCACCCGCATCCAGCGGCAGTGGGACGAGATCGGTCGCATCTTCCCTCGGGAGAAGGAACGTGCGCTCGACGACAAGCTCCGCGCCATCGAACAGGGGCTCAAGGGCCGCGAAGACGTGGACTGGAAGAAGAACAACCCCGAGACCAAGGCTCGCGCGAACGACATGAGCTCGCAGCTGCTCGAGGCCATCGAGAAGCTCGAGGCCGAAGTCGCCGCGGCAGAGAAGTCGGGCGACAAGAAGGCGGCCAAGGCGGCAACGGATGCCCTCGAGGCACGCCGCGCGTGGCTCAGCGCCCTCGGGAGCTGACCCGTTCTCCACAGGTGGCTCAGCACTGCTGAAGAGACGGGGTGCACTACGTCAGACTGACGTGATGCACCCCGTCTTCCTGTATGTCCCCGGCGATCGGCTGAGCCTGTCCGAACTCAGCGCCGCGCGGATCGACGGCCATGTGGTCGAGGTCGGCGAGGTCTACGTCCCGGCTGACCTCATCGAAGGGCCGGATGTCAGGGCAGGCGCAGTCGGGTCCCTCGTGCAACCGGGAACCGCAGCCGCGGGTCCGACTGCTGCCTGGATCCACGGCGCCGGTGACACCCCGCCCGTCGTGCACCATGTGCGACGCTGCGTCGAGAGACGGATCCGCGCGACCACCAGCGCACGCCTCGTGTTCCACGACACCGTGCTGCCGGCGTCTGACGTGCAGGTGCTCGGCGGAGTCCGAGTGGCGCGGCCGGAACGGACGATGCTCGATCTCGCGACGGCTCTCCATCGCGACCCCCGGATGCTGACCTGGATGGAACGACTCGCGCTGGTGTTCCCCGATGCCCCGGCGGCCGCAGCCGACGTACTGCGCGGCATGAGCCGCGTTCCGGGAAGCAGAGCGGGATCGGCGGTGCTCGAGAGACTCGCCCTCAGGAGGAGGTGACGCGGTAGACGTCGTACACGGCATCGATCCTGCGTACGGCGTTGAGCACACGGTCGAGGTGCACCGCATCGCCCATCTCGAACACGAACCGGCTCAGTGCCAGACGCTCGTCGGTCGTCGTGACCGTCGCCGACAGGATGTTGACGTGGTGCTCGCTCAGCACGCGGGTGACGTCGGAGAGCAACCCGGAGCGGTCGAGCGCCTCGACCTGGATCTGCACCCGGAACACGCTCTTGGTGGTGGGCGCCCACGACACCTCGACGAAGCGGTCCTGCTCCGCACCGAGGGCCTTCACGTTCACGCAGTCCGCCCTGTGCACGGAGACACCACTGCCGCGGGTCACGAATCCGACGATCTGGTCCCCGGGGACCGGGGTACAGCACTTGGCGAGCTTCACGAGGATGTCGTTGGCTCCGCGCACGAGCACGCCCGAGTCGCCGGATCGCGGCTCCCGGGTCTGGACGCTGCCGGGAAGGTCGATGGCACCGGTGGTCGGATCGTTCGCCGCGACGAGAGCGGTCACCTTCTCCAGCACCGACTGCGTGGACACGTGGCCTTCACCGACAGCGGCGTAGAGCGCCGAGACGTCTTCGTAGTGCATGCCCCGCGCCACCTCGGTGAACGAGTCATGGCTCATCAGGCGCTGCAACGGCAGGTTCTGTCGGCGCATCGCGCGCGCGATGGCCTCCTTGCCCTGCTCGATCGCCTCTTCGCGGCGCTCCTTCGTGAACCACCCGCGGATCTTGTTGCGGGCGCGGGTGCTCGCGACGAAGCCGAGCCAGTCCTGGCTGGGACCGGCATCGGGGTTCTTCGAGGTGAAGACCTCGACGACGTCACCGCTCTTGAGCTCGGACTCCAACGGCACCAGGCGTCCGTTGACCTTCGCGCCCATCGTGCGGTGCCCGATCTCGGTGTGCACGGCATACGCGAAGTCCACGGGAGTGGCGCCGGCGGGGAGTCCGATCACCCGCCCCTTCGGCGTGAAGACGTAGACCTCCTTCGCGCCGATCTCGAACCGGAGCGATTCGAGGAACTCGCCCGGATCGGCGGTCTCCGCCTGCCAGTCGGAGATGTGCGCGAGCCACGCCATGTCGGTGTCGGAGGCACGGACCTCGGTCTTGCCACCGCCGTTCATCCGCTCCTTGTACATCCAATGCGCCGCTACACCGTACTCGGCCTGCTGGTGCATCTCGTGGGTGCGGATCTGGATCTCGACGGTGCGGCCGGCGGGGCCGATGACGGTGGTGTGCAGCGACTGGTAGAGGTTGAACTTCGGCGTCGCGATGTAGTCCTTGAAGCGGCCGGGCAACGGGGTCCAGCGCGCGTGGATGGCGCCCAGCACCGCGTAGCAGTCGCGCACGGAGGCGACCAGGACGCGGATGCCGATCAGGTCGTAGATGTCGTCGAACTCACGCCCGCGGATGACCATCTTCTGGTACACCGAGTAGAGCTGCTTCGGACGCCCGACGACCTTGCCGCGGATGCGGAGGTCGCGCAGATCCTCGTCGATCTCCTCGACGACCTGGTTGAGGTACTTCTCGCGCTGCGGAGTGCGCTGGGCGATGAGACTGTGGATCTCGTTGTAGATCTTGGGATGCAGCACCGCGAAGGAGAGATCCTCGAGCTCCGACTTGATCGCCTGGATACCGAGACGATTCGCCAGCGGAGCATAGATCTCCAGAGTCTCCTTGGCCTTCTTCGCCGCTTTCTCGGGCGGGACGAAGCCCCAGGTCCGCGCGTTGTGGAGGCGGTCGGCGAGCTTGATCAGCAGCACCCGGATGTCCTTCGACATCGCCACGATCATCTTGCGCACGGTCTCGGCTTGGGCGCTCTCGCCGTACTTGACCTTGTCGAGCTTGGTGACGCCGTCGACGAGCATCGCCACCTCGTCGCCGAACTCGGCGGTGAGGTCCGTCAGGGCATAGCCCGTGTCCTCGACGGTGTCGTGCAGCAGTGCGGCCGCGATCGCCCGTGGGCCGAGTCCGAGCTCCGCGAGGATCTGCGCGACGGCGAGCGGATGCGTGATGTACGGCTCGCCGCTCTGCCGCTTCTGCCCCTCGTGCTTCTCCTTCGCGACGGCGTAGGCCCGTTCGATGACAGAGAAATCACCCTTCGGGTGATTCGCGCGGACCGTGCGGATCAGGTTGTCGAGATCGTTGATCCTCGACGCGCGGGAGAAGATGCGGGGAACCAGCCGTCGCAGACTCGAGCCCTGCGATGACGTCTGCGGTTCCGCCATCTACTCACCTCCTGATCGATCAATCCTACGCGTGCTGTGCGGGACCGGGCCCGCTGAGGAACCCGATCAGACCTCGACAGCCGCCCTGCTGCGAGCCTCGCGGATGCGGGCGTCGCGGGCTTTCAGCTGCGGCTCGTTCTCGCGGAACAACGAGTAGAGCGGAGCAGCCACGAAGAGCGTCGAGTAGGTCGCCACCAGGATGCCGACGAAGATCGACAGCGAGATGTCGGTGAGCGACTCCGCACCGAGCCAGAAGGCGCCGATGAAGAGCACCGCGCCGACCGGCAGCGCTGCGACCACAGAGGTGTTGATGGAACGCACGAGCGTCTGGTTGACCGCGAGGTTCACCGACTCCCCGAACAGCCGGGCGGACTTCTCCCCGTCTTCCGTGGTGTTCTCCCGGATCTTGTCGAACACGACCGTGGTGTCGTACAGCGAATACGCCAGGATCGTCAGGAAGCCGATCACCGCGGCGGGCGAGATCTCGAAGCCGGCCAGCGCATACACGCCCACCGTGATCACCAGCACGTCGAGAAGACCGATGATGGCGGCGGCCGACATCTTCCACGTGCGGAAGTAGATCGCGAGGATCAGGAACGTGAGGGCCAGGAAGATCGCGAGGCCCCACAGGGACTGCTTCGTGACGTTCTCACCCCACGCGGGTCCGATGAACGACGACGTGACGTCGGAAGGATCCACACCATAGGCCTCTGCCAGAGCTTCGCCGACCTGCTGGGTCTCGGCCGCACTCATCTGGTCGGTCTGGACGCGCACGTCCTTGCCGCTGACGACGACGACCTTGGTGGCGGCCCCCGGTACGACCGACTGCACGGCGGTGGTGGCGGTCTCCTGGTCGAGGCTGTCCGGTGCCTGCACCGTGAACTGCGATCCGCCGGTGAACTCGATCGAGAACTGGATCGGACGAATGAGCGGTACGAGTGCCGAACCGACGACGAGGGCGATCGCGATGATGAACCACAGCCGGCGCTTGCCGACGAACGGGAAAGACGTCTTGCCCGAATAGAGGTTGTTGCCGAACTCATTCATGGAAGGCATCAGGCGTCTCCCTCACTTCCGGCGTTGGTGGGTTTGTCGCCCGCGAGGGCCTCGGCACGTTTACGTTCGGCGATGGTCTGTCGACGATCCGCCTCACCGCGCGAGCGGGCGTTCTTCGCACCCCGACCTGCGGATGCAGTGGTGACCTCGCGATACTGCGACCGGCTGCGGTACACGGCACCGAGCGCTTCGGGGTCGAGACCGGAGAGCTTGTGTCCGCCGCCGAAGAAACGCGTGCGAGCGAGCAGCTGCATGACCGGGTGCGTGAAGATCACGAAGATGAACACGTCGATGAGCGTCGTGAGTCCGAGCGTGAACGCGAATCCCTTCACCGTGGCGTCGGCAAGGATGTAGAGCACGAGCGCGGCCAGGATGTTGATCGACTTGGAGATGTAGATCGTCCGCTTCGCGCGGCCCCAGCCGTCCTCCACCGCGGCGGTGATGGACTTGCCGTCACGGAGCTCGTCTCGTATTCGCTCGAAGTACACGATGAACGAGTCCGCCGTGAAGCCGATGGAGACGATCAGACCGGCGACTCCCGCGAGCGAGAGCCGGAAGCCGATGCGCCACGCCAGGATGCAGATGATGATGTAGGTCAGGATCGCCATCACCGCGATCGACGCGATGATCACCGACCCGAGCGCTCGATAGACGATCAGGGAGTAGATCGCCACCAGCGCGAGACCGATGAGCCCGGCGATCAGACCGATCTGCAGCTGCTGGGTGCCCAGCGTCGCCGAGATCGTGTCCGAGCTCTGGACCGTGAAGCTGAGCGGAAGGGCACCGAACTTGAGCTGGTCGGCCAGGGTGGTCGCCGACTCCTGCGTGAAGCTGCCCGAGATGCTGGGGCGCCCGTCGAGGATCTGCCCGTTCATGCGCGGGGCGCTGATCACGTTGCCGTCGAGCACGAACGCGAACTGGTCACGCGGGGTGAGACCGTCGATGCGGTTCTGGTTCAGCCGCGTGCTCACCTTGCCGAACGCATCGGCACCATCGGCGTTCATCGTGAGCTGGACGAGCCATGCACCCGACTTCGGGTCGCGGCCGGCTGCGGCATCGGTGATCGCGGTGCCGTCGAGCTCGGCCGGTCCGAGGAGGTACTTCGCTGACCCATCGGCCGAGCACGCGATGAGCGGCTCGTCCTTCGGCGCCTTCGCGGCGTCGTTGTCCGGGTTCGCGCAGTCGTACGCCTGGAACTCCGCTGCCAGCTTGTCCGTCACCCAGGAGAGGTCGCTCGCGTCGGTCGGCTCGGCCGTCGGCGTCGAGTTGAGTCCCGGGTCCGGGCTGGGGTAAGGCGTGGAGTTCCCGTCCTCGCCGAAGAACTCGTTGGTCGCCGCCGTCGTGTACAGCACGGGCCGGAACTCGAGCTGCGCGCTGGACTGGATCCGCTCCCGTGTCTGCGCGTCCGCCTCGCCAGGGATCTGGACGACGATGTTCTGGCCGCCCTCGGTGGTGATGTCCGCCTCCGCGACGCCGGAGGCATCGACGCGCTGACGGATGATCGCCGCCGCCTGGTCGAGCTGTTCGGAGGACGGCGCCGCGCCGTCCTCGGTCTCCGCGCTCAGAACGATCTGCGTGCCGCCCTGCAGGTCGAGGGCGAGCTCAGGGGACCACGAGCTCGCAGCCTCCCCGTTGCTGTCCTTGAAGACGTAGACGCCCAGCGCATTGATGCCGAAGAGCACGCCCGTCACGAGGAGCAGGCCGAGAAGGACCCGCCAGGCGTGACGGACGGGAGAGGATGAAGCCACGTGTGTTCAGCTTTCTGGAAGGACGGAGATCCGAGCGGCCGTGTCGGCCCCGGGCTTACTTGTCGTCGGCGTCGCGCTCGAGGCGGGCGCGGGTCTCCTCGGGGGTCTCGACGGCCGGAGCGATCGACTCGTCGGCGACCGACGGGTCGACGACCTCATCGGCCGGAGCGTCGACGATGGCGTCCTTGGGCTCGACGACGCGCAGGATGGCCTGGCTGTGGACGTCGATGATGGTGCCGGGAGCGATCTCGACGAGTGCCGGCGTGTCGAGGTCCTCGGGGTCGTAGGAGACGATCGTCCCGTAGATGCCTCCCTGAAGGAGCACCTTGGCGCCCGGAACGGTCTTGGTGGCCTTCTCCTCCTGCTCGGCCTTCATCTGCTTCGTGCGCTTGCGCGTGTTGAAGATCATGAAGACGAGGAGGACGGCGAGAAGGCCGAAGAGCAGGAATTCCATGGGCATGGGGGAAGCGCCTTTCTCAGGTGCACGCTCCAGCCTTTGGGCGCGCGAAGGTAACCGGGAAGTCTTCAGTGATTATAGGTCATCCAACTTCAGCATCCCGTCCGGATGCGGGACGCCCAGATGCGAGTACGCCTCGGGCATAGCCACGCGACCCCGCGGAGTGCGCCCGAGGAAGCCGATCCGCACGAGATACGGCTCCACGACGCTCTCCACCGTCTCCGCCTCCTCGCCGACGGCCACCGCGAGCGTGCCGAGCCCGACCGGGCCGCCACGGAACCGCCGGACGAGCGCTTCCAGGACCGCGCGGTCCAGGCGGTCCAGGCCGATCGGGTCGACGTCGTACAGCTCCAGAGCCGCGCGCACCTCGCGGATCGTGGCCACTCCCCCCGTGTGCACCAGGGCGTAGTCGCGCACGCGGCGGAGCAGGCGGTTCGCGATGCGTGGTGTGCCCCGCGAACGCCGGGCGATCTCGGAGAGCGAGTCGGTCGGCAGATCCACACCGAGGACCGCAGCCGACCGGGCGATCACCTGCTCCAGCTCCGACTCCTCGTAGAACTCGAGGTGCCCGGTGAATCCGAAGCGGTCGCGGAGCGGGTTGGGCAGCAGCCCGGAGCGCGTCGTCGCGCCGACCAGGGTGAACGGCGAGAGCTCGAGCGGGATACTCGTGGCCCCCGCGCCCTTTCCCACCATGATGTCGATGCGGTAATCCTCCATCGCGAGGTAGAGCATCTCTTCTGCGGAGCGCGCCATGCGGTGGATCTCATCGATGAAGAGGACCTCGCCGGGGACCAGGCTCGACAGCAGGGCGGCGAGGTCACCGGCATGCTGGATCGCCGGGCCGCTCGAGAGACGCAGCGGACGCTCGCTCTCGTGCGCCACGATCATCGCGAGCGTCGTCTTGCCGAGTCCCGGGGGGCCCGCCAGGAGGATGTGATCAGCGGGACGGCTCTGGATGCGGGCCGCTTCCAGGAGCAGCTGCAGCTGACCGCGGACCTTCTGCTGTCCGACGAACTCCCCCAGGCTCGTCGGGCGCAGGGCGCCCTCGATCGCGAGTTCGGTCTCGTCGGACGGCTCACTGGCGTCGAACGGATCAGACACGCGCCTGGCCTCCCTGAGCCGGCCCGAGAAGGGCGAGAGTGCGTCGGAGCAGCGCGGCGACCGATGCACTCTCCGCCTCGGTAGCCTCTGCCGCGGTCTGGGCTGCGGCTTCCGCGGCCACCTTCTCCGACCAGCCGAGGCCGACGAGCGCTGCGGCCACCTGCGTCACGACGTCCGTGCCTCCCGTGGCGGCGGCCGGCCTCGACGGCGCGGCGAAGGCCTGCACCTTGCCGGCGAGCTGCAGCACGATGAGCTTGGCGGTCTTGGGACCGATCCCGGACACCCGCCGGAACGGGGCGTCGTCTTCGGCCGTGACGGCTTCGGCGATCTGATCACCCGTGAGGTGCGAGAGCACACCGAGCGCCGACTTCGGACCGACGCCGGTCACACCGATCAGCAGACCGAAGATCTCCAGCTCACCCCGGTCGGCGAAGCCGAACAGCGACAGCGAGTCCTCGCGGACGATGAGACTGGTGTGCAGCAGGAGCTTCTCCCCCACCACGGCCGTGTGCGCCACATCAGTGGGGACGGCGACGGCGAATCCGACTCCGCCCACGTCGATGACGACCTGATCGGATGTCGCGTGCAGGACGACACCGTGCAGAGAGGAGATCATCCCCTCAGCCTAAGGCGTCGCTCGTAGGTATGTTCGACCGACACGCTTCTCGGCATCGGCCCAGGCCTGTTGCGCCGGAGTCAGCGCTCCCTGGCCGGGAGATGCAGCGCCTCCGCGTCGCCAGGCGTGGCACAGGGCGATCGCCAGGGCGTCGGCCGCGTCGGCCGGCTGCGGGAGCGCGTCCAGCCGCAGGATGCGGGCGATCATCGTCTGCACCTGCCGCTTGTCCGCCGCGCCGTATCCGGTGACGGCCGCCTTCACCTCGCTGGGGGTGTGCGTCGCCGCGGGGAGCCCGGACTCGGAGGCGATCAGCAGCGCGACGCCGCTGGCCTGCGCCGTGCCCATCACCGAGTGCGTGTTCTGCTGAGCGAACACACGCTCGACGGCCACCGCATCCGGGCGATGCTCGGCGATCACGGCACGGATCCCGGCGGCGACGATCGCGAGGCGATCGCCGGGCTCGGCATCCGGGGACGAGCGGATCACCCCCACGTGCACCAGCGTTCCTCGACGCGAGCCGTCGACGTCGACGACGCCGACACCGCACCGGGTGAGCCCGGGGTCGATGCCGAGCACGCGCAGAGAGGAGGTCACTTCCCCAGGCTAGGCCGCGGCACCGACATGGACCGTCCGGCGCGCCTACGCCTCGTCGTTCTCCAGCTCAGCCTGCACCTCGGGGGTGAGGTCGAAGTTCGTGAACACGTTCTGCACGTCTTCGCTGTCTTCCAGAGCGTCGATCAGACGGAAGATCTTGCGAGCGGTGTCGGCGTCGATCTCGACCTTGAGGTTCGGAACGAACTCGACGTCGGCGGATTCGTAGTCGATACCCGCCTCCTGGAGCGCGGTGCGCACGGCCACCAGGTCGGTGGCTTCGGTGATGACCTCGAAACCCTCGGCATGCGGCTCGATCTCCTCGGCGCCGGCCTCGAGTGCCGCCATCATGACGTCGTCCTCGGTGGTGCCCTCGGAGCCGACGACGATGACGCCCTTGCGGCTGAAGTTGTAGGCGACGCTGCCCGGGTCCGCCAGCGTGCCGCCGTTGCGGCTGAGAGCCGTGCGCACCTCTGCGGCCGCGCGGTTCTTGTTGTCGGTCAGACACTCGATCATGAGAGCGACACCATTGGGTCCGTAGCCTTCATACATGATCGAGAGGTACTCGACGGCCTCGCCGCCGATGCCCGCACCGCGCTTCACCGCGCGGTCGATGTTGTCCTTGGGGACGGAGGTCTTCTTGGCCTTCTGCACCGCGTCGAAGAGCGTCGGGTTGCCCGCAAGGTCGGGCCCGCCGAGCTTCGCGGCGACCTCGATGTTCTTGATGAGCTTGGCCCAGGACTTCGCGCGCCTGGAGTCGATGATGGCCTTCTTGTGCTTCGTGGTCGCCCACTTGGAATGCCCGGACATAAGTCTCCGCTCGTCGTATCCGCGTGAGCTCGCACTCAGCGCGTCGTCCAGTCTAACGAACCGCGCAAGTGGAGCAGGATGGATGCATGCGCCGATCGCGACACATCACCCCTGCATCCCATTCGTCGGACGTGCATGACGGCGAGCCGTCACCGGCCGACTCCTTGCGGTATCTGGTGCATCTGCCGAACGACTACGAAACGGATCCGGACAGGCTCTGGCCCCTCGTGCTGTTCCTGCACGGTGCGGGCGAACGAGGATCCGACGTCGATCTCGCCGCGGTGCACGGGCCGCCGAGGCTGGCAGATGCCGGCCACGAGTTCCCCTTCATCCTCGTCACACCGCAGTGCCCCGAATCGAGTCAGTGGGTCGCCGAGCTCACGACGTTGTCCGTGCTGCTCGACGAGGTCGCCGCGGCGCACCGCATCGATCCCGCCCGCGTAGCCGTGACCGGACTCAGCATGGGCGGGTTCGGGACCTGGAGCCTCGCCGTGCGCTACCCCGATCGGTTCGCGGCGATCGCCCCGATCTGCGGAGGACTGTGGATGCAGAGCGCTGCCCCTATCCGCGCCCTGCCCACGTGGGCGTTCCACGGCGACGCCGACGACGTCGTGCCGATCTCCGCGACGGAGCAGATCGTGGCGGAGCTCAGATCGCTCGACGCCGACGTGCGGTTCACGCGCTATGCGGGCGTCGGTCACGATTCCTGGACCGAGACGTACGCGAACCCCGAGCTCTACAGCTGGCTGCTCTCCCACCGGCAGAACGATCACGACACGGAGCGGGCGGCACCATGAAACCGGGAGCGGACCGCCTCCGACCAGCCTGGAGTGCCCTCCCCGCTTCGCTGCGCACGCAGATCGTCAGTGTGATCGGTGGCGACTTCGTGGGGGACGAACCCGCTCATGGCGGCTTCAGCGCGTCCTATGCGGGCGTCGTGACGACCACCGCCGGTCACGCTTTCGTCAAGGCCTGCGGCGCAGACTGGCACGCGGACTCTCTGCACTTCCTTCGCGAGGAGTTGCGCACGCTCGCACATCTGCCGCCATCTGTCGCCCCGCGTCTCCGTGGCGCCATCGACGACGCCGTCGGTACCGCGCTCGTGATCGAGGCCATCGACGGACGCCATCCCGGCCGACCCTGGACGACCGAGGACCTGCATTCCGTGGCACGGGCCCTCCGCACCCTGTCGACCACCCCCGCGCCATCGGCGATGCCCCGCGCGGAGGACGGCATGATCCCGGGTTTCACACGATGGCGCGAGATCGCAGCGGATCCACCGCTCCTGGAGGCTCTCCCCCACGGCCTGTCCAGCCGCGTGCGCGCGCTCCTCTCGATCGAGGACTGCTTCCAGGACGCGCTGCACGGCGACGTCATCGTGCACGACGACGTGCGATCCGACAACATCCTGATCAGCGACGGGCGCGCCCATCTCCTGGACTGGCCACACGCGCGACGAGGTGCCGCGTGGATCGATCTCCCCTGTCTGCTGCCGAGCGTCGAGGCGTCCGGGGGGCCGTCCTGCGAAGAGGCCTGGGCCATCTTCGAAGAGCACGGCGCGCCGCCTCAGGCTGCACTGCTCCCCGTCATCTCGGCGTTCGCGTCGTTCCTCTGGTATCAGCAGGCGCAGCCCGAGATCCCTCAGCTTCCGGGCCTCCGCGAGTTTCAGCGCGCACAGGCGGATCCGGCTCTGCGCTGGCTCGCCACACTGATCTGATCACACCTGCGGCGGTGCCGTCACTCCTCGACGTGCTTCCACCCGTGCGAGGAAGCGCTGGTGAAAGCGCTTCTCCCCCGTGATCTCGGGGTGGAAGCTCAGCCCGAGCAGATTTCCCTGCTCCACCGCGACCACGCGGCCGTCGGACAACTCAGCCAGCACCTCTGCACCCGGGCCGACCGATTCGACCACGGGACCGCGGATGAATGCCGCGGAAACGGGTTCGTCCCCGAAGGCGGGAACATCGAGCACAGCCTCGAACGACTCGACCTGACGGCCGAAGGCGTTCCGGCGCACGACGACGTCGAGTCCACCGAATGACTCCTGGCCGTCGATCGCGTCGACGATGTCATCGGCGAGCATGATCAGTCCCGCGCATGTTCCCAACACCGGCATCCCCGCCGCGATCGCGTCACGGATCGGCTGCTGCATGCCGAAGATGCGGGAGAGCTTGTCGATCACGCTCGACTCGCCGCCCGGGATCACGAGTCCATCGACGGAGGAGAGCTCGTCGGGTCGACGGACCAGGACCGCATCGGCACCCAACTGCGCGAGCAGGGCGGCGTGCTCTCGCACGTCGCCCTGCAGCGCGAGGACGCCGACGCGGGTCTTACCAGCCACGCTCGGCGAGGCGGTGCGGGGCCGGGAGATCGCTCACGTTGATGCCGACCATGGCCTCGCCCAGTCCGCGCGAGACCTCGGCGATGACCTTGGCGTCGTCGAAGAAGGTCGTCGCCTTGACGATCGCCTTCGCGCGCTCAGCCGGGTTGCCCGACTTGAAGATGCCCGATCCGACGAACACGCCGTCGGCACCGAGCTGCATCATCATCGCGGCATCCGCCGGGGTCGCGACCCCGCCGGCGACGAACAGCACGACGGGGAGCTTGCCCGTCTCGGCGATCTCCGCCACGAGCTCGTACGGCGCCTGCAGCTCCTTCGCGGCGACGAAGAGCTCGTCCTTGGGCAGCGCCGTGAGCGCGGCGATCTCGCCGCGGATCTTGCGGATGTGCTTCATCGCCTCGGAGACGTCGCCGGTGCCGGCCTCGCCCTTGGAGCGGATCATCGCCGCCCCCTCGTTGATGCGACGCAATGCCTCGCCGAGGTTGGTCGCTCCGCACACGAACGGAACCGTGAAGCCGTACTTGTCGATGTGGTTCACGTAGTCGGCCGGCGAGAGCACCTCGGACTCGTCGATGTAGTCGACACCGAGCTCCTGCAGCACCTGCGCCTCGACGAAGTGACCGATGCGCGCCTTCGCCATCACGGGGATGGAGACAGCATCGATGATGCTGTCGATCATGTCGGGGTCGCTCATGCGGGAGACCCCACCCTGCGCGCGGATGTCGGCCGGGACGCGCTCGAGCGCCATCACGGCGACCGCGCCGGCGTCTTCGGCGATCTTCGCCTGCTCTGCCGTGACGACGTCCATGATGACGCCGCCCTTGAGCATCTCGGCGAGGCCGCGCTTGACGCGCGCGGATCCGGTGGTTGTCTGCTCTGCCATGGGGAACTCCTGTCGGATGCACCGAAGTCGGTTTTGATCTAGATCAAACATAGCACTGTCCGATTCGACCTAGAATCGCTGAGGAGGACCATGAGCGACCAGATCACAGGCACCACCGCATCGGACATCGCCGACAGCGTGCGTTCCCTGCGCGACCGCGGAATCCTCCAGGCCGGTGCGGTGCTCCCCCCGGTGCGGGAGTTGGCTGCCACCCTCGGCGTCAATCGGAATACTGCCGTCGCCGCCTATCGACAGCTCGCGCAAGCGGGCCTCGTGATCTCCCGTGGGCGCGCCGGAACCGTCGTCGCCGGGATCGAGGCCGTGGCTCAGGAGGGCTATGCCCCCGACACCGTGCTCCGCGACATCGGCACGGGGAACCCCGATCCGCGCCTCATCCCCGACCCGGCGCCGGCGCTCATGACCATCGCGTCCCGTCCCGTCCTCTACGGCGAGCCCGTGATCGACCGCGGTCTCGAAGAGTGGTCCCGGCACTGGATCTCGACCGACCTCGACGACGTCGACTTCCGCATCACCGTGACCAGCGGCGCCGTCGACGCCGTCGAGAGGCTGCTCGCCCAGGCGCTCATGCGTGACGACGCGGTGGCTCTGGAAGACCCGTGCTTCCTGGCGAGCATCCACACCGTGCGCCTGGGCGGATACCGGGCCGTCCCCGTGCCTGTCGATGCCGAGGGGATGACGGTCGACGGCCTGCGTTCCGCGCTGGAGGCCGGTGTCCGCGCCATCATCTGCACCCCGCGCGCTCAGAATCCGACCGGCGCGAGCCTCACCGCCTCGCGTGCCGCCGACCTTCGTGCCGTGCTCGCCGACCACCCGTACGTGCTGATCATCGAAGACGACCATTTCTCGATGCTGTCGCAGCGACCCTACGAGTCCCTCATCGGCCCCGACCACCGCCGTTTCGCCCTCGTGCGCTCGGTGTCGAAGTTCCTGGGACCGGACATGTGCCTGGCCATCGCCGCCACCGATCCGGAGACCGCGGAACGCCTCGCGATGCGGCTGAGCCCCGGCACCACCTGGGTGAGCCATCTCCTTCAGCGACTCGCCCTCACACAGTTGACCGACGATGCGGTGATGGCCGAGGTCGCCGCCGCCGCCGCGCACTACGCGCAGCGCAACGCGGCGTTCGCCGCGCGACTGCGTGAGAGCGGCGTCGATGCGACGGTGTCCGACGGCATGAGCCTGTGGATCGAATTCCCCCGGCCCGCGCGGACCGTCGCCGACCGGCTCATGCGCCGCGGTTGGCTCGCCCGCACCGGAGACGACTTCGCGCTCGATGAGAAGGCCGGGCCGTCGCATCACCTGCGCCTGACGGTGCACGACCTCTCGGACGACCAGGCCGAATCACTGGTCGCAGACCTCGTCGCCGCCGGGCGATGACCATCCGTCGCGGGCGCCGGCCCGCCCTGAACGAAAGAGTCGGAGAATGAAGATCCTCTCCATCCAGTCAGCCGTGGCCTTCGGACACGTGGGAAACTCCGCCGCCGTGTTCCCTCTGCAGCGCATCGGCGTCGAAGTTCTCCCGGTCTACACCGTGAACTTCTCGAATCACACCGGCTACGGCGCCTGGCGCGGACCGATGATCGCTCCCGACGATGTGCGCGAGGTCATCACGGGCATCGAGGAACGCGGCGTCTTCGGCCAGATCGACGCCGTCCTCAGCGGCTACCAGGGCGGAGAGGGCATCGGCGACGTGATCATCGACGCCGTCGCGCGCGTCAAGTCCGCGAACCCGAACGCCGTGTACGCCTGCGACCCGGTCATGGGCAACGCGAAGTCGGGTTGCTTCGTGGCGCCGGCCATCCCGGTGCTGCTGCGCGAGCGCGTCGTTCCGGTCGCCGACATCATCACGCCGAACCAGTTCGAGCTCGGCTTCCTCACCGACACCGAGCCCGACACGCTCGAGTCCACGCTCGCCTCGGTCGATCTCGCGCACGCGATGGGTCCGCGCACCGTGCTCGTGACGAGTGTCGAGCGCCCCGACCGCGAAGAGGGCACGATCGAGATGCTCGCTGCCGACGGGGAGGGCGCCTGGCTCGTGCAGACCCCGCACCTGCCGATGAAGGCGAACGGCTCAGGAGACGTGACCGCAGCACTGTTCACCGCCCACTACGTCGAGACGGGCAGCGCGAGGATCGCGCTCGAGCGCACGGCATCCAGCGTGTACGACCTGCTCAAGGCCACGCTCGAATCCGGTGAGCGCGAGCTGCAGCTCGTCGAGGCACAGGAGTTCTACGCGAACCCGCAGATGCAGTTCACCGCCCGCCAGGTGCGCTGAGGCCCGTACTCGCTCTCGCCGCTCCCCCGCTCGACGGATGCCCGCCGGACGGGTGGGCGGTGAGGGACGAAGCCGTCGGCCTCAGTGGTCGGATTCCGGCCAGGCCGCTGCCACGGCCTCGCGCACCTCGCCGAGGAGCTGGGGAAGCGCCTTGGTCTTCGCGATGATCGGGAAGAAGTTCGCGTCCGACGTCCAACGCGGCACCACATGCTGGTGCAGGTGGGCGTCGACGCCGGCACCGGCGACCGCGCCCTGGTTCATGCCCAGGTTGAAGCCGTCGCATCGGGATACGTCCCGCAGCACCCGCATCGCCGTCTGCGTCAGCGCTCCGATCTCGGCGACCTCTTCCGGCGTCGCCTGGTCGTAGGTGCCGATGTGGCGGTACGGGCAGACCAGGAGATGTCCCGAGTTGTAGGGGAAGAGGTTCAGCAGCACGTAGGCCGTCTCGCCGCGGGCGACGACCAACCGCTCGGCATCCGGGAACTTCGGGGCCTCGCAGAACGGGCACTCCTGGCGCAGCGGCTCTGGCCCCGCCTGGATGTACGCCATCCGGTGCGGGGTCCACAGCCGCTGGAACTCGTCCGGTACGCCGGCGAGACGTCCGGCGTCCTCCAGCGGCTGCTCCCCTTCGGTCACGCCAGGTCCCCTGCCTTCAGCACGAGCGCGTGCGAAGCGATGGCGGCGTTGATCCGGCGCACCGCGTCCGCGACCGGGACGCCGTTCTCCTGCGTGCCGTCGCGGAAGCGGAACGACACCGTCCCCGCGGCACGATCCTGTTCGCCGACGATGAGGATGACGGGCACCTTCGCCGTCGTGTGGGTGCGGATCTTCTTCTGCATACGGTCATCCGAGTGGTCGACGTCTGCCCGGACGCCCGCAGCGCGCAACTGCCCGATGACGTCGTCCAGGTAGTCGCCGTACTGCTCGGCGACCGGGACGCCGACCACCTGGCTGGGTGCGAGCCAGAGCGGGAAGTCGCCGGCATAGTGCTCGAGGAGGATCGCGAAGAAGCGCTCGACAGAGCCGAGGAGTGCGCGATGGATCATCACCGGCCGGTGCTTCTGCCCGTCGGGTCCGGTGTACTCCAGTTCGAAGCGCTCCGGCTGGTTGAAGTCCAGCTGGATGGTCGACATCTGCCAGGTGCGGCCGATCGCGTCACGCGCCTGGACGGAGATCTTCGGCCCGTAGAAGGCCGCACCGCCGGGATCGGCGACGAGTTCGAGCCCGGACTCGATCGCGACCTCACGCAGCGTGTCGATCGCCGTCGACCACTGCTCCGGCTCGCCGAGGAACTTCGGGTTCCCCTCCTCGTTCGTCGACAGTTCGAGATAGAAGTCGTTGAGGCCGTAGTCGCGGAGCAGGTCGAGGACGAGGTTCAGGTTGGTGGTGAGTTCTTCCTTGACCTGGTCCTGCGCGACGTAGATGTGGGCGTCGTCCTGCGTCAGACCGCGCACTCGGGTCAGTCCCGACAGCGTGCCGCTCTTCTCGTAGCGGTAGACCGTCCCGAACTCGGCCAGACGCAGCGGCAGCTCGCGGTAGGAGCGCCCGCGCGAACGGAAGATGAGGTTGTGGAACGGGCAGTTCATCGGCTTCAGGTAGTAGTCCTGACCCTGGCGGGTGATGTTCCCCTCCTCGTCGACGATCTCGTCGAGGTGCATCGGCGGGAACATGCCGTCGGCATAGGTCTGCAGGTGACCCGACGTCATGAAGAGATCCTTCTTCGTGATGTGCGGGCTGTTCACGAGGTCGTACCCGTTGCGCAGCAGGTGCTTGCGCAGATTCTCCTCGATCTCGTAGCGGATGATGCCGCCCTTGGGATGGAACACCGCGAGTCCCGAGCCGATCTCGTCGGGGAAGGAGAACAGGTCCATCTCCGCACCGAGCTTGCGGTGGTCGCGGCGCTCCGCCTCGGCGATGCGCTCCTGATAGGCACGCAGCTCGTCCTTGGTCGGCCATGCCGTGCCGTAGATGCGCTGCAGCTGCGGGTTCTTCTCGCTGCCGCGCCAATACGCGGCGGCGATGCGCGTGAGGTCCCAACCGTTGCCGATCATGCGCGTGTTGGGCAGGTGCGGGCCGCGGCAGAGGTCCTTCCAGACGACCTCGCCATCACGGGTGGTGTTGTCGTAGATCGTCAGCTCGCCTTCGCCGACCTCGACGGAGGCGCCCTCTGCGGCTTCCTTCCCGCCCTTGAGACCGATGAGCTCGAGCTTGAACGGCTCGTCCGCGAGCTCGGCCCTGGCCTCGTCGTCGGTCACGACACGGCGGACGAAGCGCTGTCCCTCGCGGACGATGCGCTGCATCTCCTTGGAGATCGCCTTGATGTCCTCAGGCGTGAACGGGGTCTCGACCCCGAAGTCGTAGTAGAAGCCGTCGGTGACGGGCGGGCCGATGCCGAGGTTCGCCTGCGGGTTGATGCGCTGCACCGCCTGCGCCAGCACATGGGCTGCCGAGTGACGGAGGATGTTCAGCCCGTCCGCACTGTCGATGGTGACCGCATCGACCACATCGGTGTCGGTCACGGTCGTGGCGAGATCCTTGAGGTCGCCGTTGACGCGCATCGCGACGACGTTTCGGTCAGTGAACAGGGCGAAGCCGTCATTCGGCCGGGCGTTTTCAGGCACAGAAACTCTCCATCTGGGTCGATACCCAGGTTACTCGCATGACCCGGTCCTCCTGACCGTCCTCGTCCGCGCCGCACGACGTCCACGCCGCCTCGCGAGCATCACGTAACGTGAACGGATGGACAGAGCAGTCGCACGATGGATCCTCGCGATCGCGCTCGGCGCGATCGGGGTCGGCCACTTCCTCAGCACCCGCGGATTCCGGGTGGTGGTGCCGGACTGGGCGACCCGCCTGACCAAGCTGGACAAGGACACGATCGTGATCGCCTCCGGTGCCACGGAGGTCGCTCTCGCCACCGGCCTGCTCACGCTGCCGAAAGAGCGGCGCCGCATCGGCTGGGCGACCGCCGCGTTCTTCGTCGCCGTGCTGCCGGGGAACATCCACCAGTGGCGCACGAAGCGCTCGACCCCGGGACTCGACACGGATGCTCGCCGATTCGGCAGGCTCTTCCTGCAGCCGCTTCTCGTTCTGTGGGCGCTGTGGGCGACCGGAGACGAGAACCCGCGCCGCCGCGACCGCCGTCGTCGTTGAACGACCGAGCCCGACCTCCAGGAGAATTGTCCCCATGACGTCCCCCTCCATCGTGTGGTTCCGCGATGATCTCCGACTCGCCGACAACCCTGCGCTGCGGGCCGCGATCGAACGAGGCGAAGCGGTCATCGCGCTGTATGTGCTCGACGAGGAGTCACCGGGCATCCGTGCGCTCGGTGGCGCTGCGCGCTGGTGGCTGCACCACTCTCTGGCGTCGCTGGACGAGCGGCTCCGCGAGCGCGGTGGCGCACTCGTGTTCCGTCGCGGCCCGGCCGAGCGCATCGTGCGTGAGATGGTGACGGAAGTCGGAGCGGGTGCCGTCTACTGGAATCGCCGTTACGGAGGTGCCGAGCGCGCGATCGACTCCGCGCTGAAGGCGTCCCTCCGGGCCGAGGGACTCGAGGTCGCCTCCTTCGCCGGCTCTCTGCTGCATGAGCCGTGGACGGTCACGACGGGCAGCGGCACGCACTACTCCGTCTTCACTCCCTTCTGGCGGGCGTGCCTCGCGCTCCCCGCGCCCCGCGCTCCGCTCCCGGAGCCGCGAACGGTCGAGGGCCCGCAACGCACTCCGGCAACCGAGGCCCTCGAGGACTGGAGCCTGCTGCCCACCGCCCCCGACTGGGCCGACGGCCTGCGCGAGACCTGGGAGCCCGGTGAACCCGCCGCGCGACGGCGTCTACGCCATTTTCTCGACGAAGACCTGGGGCACTACGACCGCGCACGCGATGAACCCGCTTCCGGTGCCACGTCGCGGTTGTCACCGCACCTCCGCTGGGGCGAGATCAGCCCGTTCACGGTCTGGCACGAGGCAGTGGGTGTCGACGGTGCGGGAGGTTTCCTCTCCGAACTGGGCTGGCGCGAGTTCGCCTGGCACACGTTGTACCACTCCCCCGATCTCGCCTCGGAGAACCTGCGACCGGAGTTCGACGCCTTCCCCTGGCCGCCGCTGGACCCCACCCACCTCGATGCCTGGCAGCACGGTGAGACCGGCGTGCCTCTGGTCGACGCCGGCATGCGAGAGCTCTGGCACACCGGCTACATGCACAACCGGGTGCGGATGGTCGTGGCTTCCTTCCTCGTGAAGAACCTGCTCATCGACTGGCGCCGGGGTGAAGAGTGGTTCTGGGACACGCTCGTCGACGCCGATGAAGCCAGCAATCCCTTCAATTGGCAGTGGGTCGCCGGATCCGGTGCCGACGCCGCTCCGTACTTCCGTGTGTTCAACCCCGAACTCCAGGCGAAGAAGTTCGACCCCCAGAACCTCTACATCTCGCGCTGGGCCGCAGACGCCCCCGCCGAGCCGATCGTCGACCTGGGTGACACACGCAAGGCGGCACTCGCCGCGTACGACGTCGTCAAGCGCACCCCACGCACTCGCCGCGAGTGACCGGAGGGCGTGTCACCTGATGGTCGGAGAAGGACGCGCGCGCCGTCCATGCCAGACTGGAGCCGTGACCGAGTCCAGGAAGCCAGCCGTCATCCGCGGCTTCGCTGCCTCGTCGCTGGCGATCTTCGTCGCACTCGCAGGGCACGTGTCGGGTGGCGGACAGATGCCCGGTGCGCTCGGCATCGTGGTGCCGTGGGTGTTCTCCTTCATGATCTGCGTGCTGCTCGCCGGCCGCTCACTGTCGCTCATCCGCTTGACGTTCTCGGTCGCGGTGAGCCAGTTCCTGTTCCACACCCTCTTCGTGCTCGGAACCGTCACGCCCTCCGGTGTCTCCGTCCCGCACGTGCACGGTGCGCCTCTCGTGATCCCCGCGACGCCTGGCCTCCCTGAGGCTGTCACCGCCGACGCATCGATGTGGCTGGGCCATGCGCTCGCGGCGCTGCTGACGGTGTCCGCGCTGTATCGAGGCGAGCGGTTGATCATCGCCGCACGCAACCTCGCCGTGCAGCTGGGGCGATGGCTGCGCCGCCGGGTCGATCACGTGCTGGTCCTCCCGGCTCTCCGCCTCCCGCGCGCTCTCCGCGGCATCTTCGACGTCGCACGCACGGGCGATCTCGTTCTCCTCGCGACCCTCAGAGGCCGCGCTCCTCCCCTCTCCGCAGCGATCTGATCCGCGCCCTGGGCTTTCACCGGTCCTGTGGTGCGTCACCTCCGTGCGCCGTTCCTCGCGCACGGGTTCTGAACGCATGCATGCACGTCGCTCACGCGACGTCTGATGAGAGGCCATTCCCATGTCCCCTGTCCGCAGGATTGCGGCCGGGCTGGCGTTGGCGACGGTCGCGACCCTCGCGATCGCCACGCCCGCGTCTGCCCACGACCAATTGATCTCCAGCTCCCCGGCCGCCGACGAGCAGTTGGCGGTCGCGCCGGAGAGCATCACGATGACCTTCTCCGGTGAGCTCCTGGTGCTCGACGAGTCACTGACCGGGGCTGTCGTCCTGGTCGTCGACGCCTCGGGGAAGGACTGGGTCTCCGGTGACGTCACGGTCGCCGGCCGCACGGTGACAGCCCCGCTCGAGCCGGGCATGCCTACCGCCGGCTACCAGGTGCGGTGGCAGGTCGTGTCGGAAGACGGCCATCCGATCGCCGGCGTCGTCCCGTTCACCGTGGGCGATGCCGAGCCGATGGCGGCCCCCGCGCCCGGCGGCGCGGCGGAGACCCCGTCGGCATCCGCAGAACAGCCGGATCAGAACGCAGCAGATTCCGGCGGCACCGTCAGGGTGCTGCTCATCGGCGCAGGCGGAGCGGCAGTGGCCGTCCTCGTCCTCGTCCTCATCCGATTCCTCCGCCGTCCTCGGACGGCAGCCGCTCCGCCGGAAGACGGCGGTTCCGCGGCAGATGACCTGTGAAAGGCACCATTGTGAACACCAGCAAGAACCTTCCCCGCCTCGCGGCCGTTATCGCGGTCTCCCTCCTCGCGCTCACCGGGTGCACCCCGGAGAGCTCCCCGACCGAATCCGCATCCCGCCCCGCCGGTGACGCCGTCACAATCGAGGATGCGTGGGTGAAGTCGGCGGAAGAGGGCATGTCCGCCGGTTTCGGCACCCTCGTCAACAGCGGTGACGACGACGTGACCGTCGTCTCCGTCACGTCCGAGGCGTCGAACATGCTCGAGCTGCACGAGACGGTCGAGAACGAGGCCGGTGAGATGGTGATGCGCGAGAAGGACGGCGGGTTCGTCATTCCCGCCGGCGGGAAGCTCGCCCTGGAGCCGGGAGGCAACCACATCATGATGATGGACCTGACCGGTCCTCTCACGGCAGGCAGCGACGTGACCTTCACCCTCACGTTCTCCGACGACTCCACGTATGAGTTCACCGCTCCCGTCAAGGACTACTCCGGCGCGAACGAGAACTACGAGGGCGGCGAAGAGCAAGACGGCTCGGGGCAGTGATGTCGGCGCCCGCCGAGGGCGCCCGCTCCCGCCGCGCCGGGTCGACCCGGCGACAGTTCCTCCTCGGGGGAGCCGTCGCCGGCGTCGGCGCGGTCGCGGCCGTCGGAGTGGATCTCGCCCTGAACAGTCAGGAGAACGGTGCGAAGCCGGTCTCCACGCCGATGAACGGCGAGCAGACCGTTCCGTTCTTCGGCACCCACCAAGCCGGTGTCGACACCGCGGCGCAAGCCCACGGTGTCTTCCTCGGGCTCGATCTCCGCGAGGATGTGGACCGCGACGGGCTCACTCGCCTGATGCGGATCCTGACGGACGACGCGGCTCGTCTGACGCAGGGGCTCCCCGCCCTCGCCGACTCCGAGCCGGAGCTCGCGCTCTCGCCGGCGCGGCTCACGATCACCTTCGGCTTCGGACCCGGTCTCGTCGCGCGCGCCGCGGGCTCCGGCCCTGCGTGGCTCGCACCGCTCCCGGCTTTCGGGGTGGATCAACTGCGACCGGAATTCTCGGATGGAGACCTGCTGTTGCAGATCGCCGGGGACGATCCGTTGACGGTTGCCCACGCGACACGGATGCTCCTGAAGGACGCCCGCGGCTTCGCGAGCATCCGATGGACGCAGCAGGGGTTCCGGCGCGCGTACGGCACGGAACGCCCCGGGACCACGATGCGCAACCTCTTCGGACAGGTGGACGGCACGACCAACCCCGAACCGGGCACCTCGGACTTCGACGAGGTCGTATGGAATGCGGACGGCTGGCTGACAGGCGGTACCGGGATGGTGATCCGTCGCATCCGCATGGACCTCGACAAGTGGGACCGCCTGGACCGCGGCGGCCGCGATGCCTCTGTGGGGCGAACACTCGCCAACGGGGCGCCGTTGACCGGGACGGACGAGTTCGACGAACCCGACTTCGAGGCGAAGACGTCGATAGGGTTCCCCGTGATCCCGCAGTTCGCACATATCCGGCGGGCGCGCGGCGACGGGGAGGAGCGCATCTTCCGGCGCGCGTACAACTACGACGAGCGTCCGATCGGCGCCGAGGTCTCCGAGTCGGGGCTGATCTTCGTCTCCTTCCAGGCCGACATCGCGCGGCAGTTCATCCCGATGCAGCGCAGACTCGACGAGCTCGACCTGCTCAACGAGTGGACGGTCCCGATCGGCTCAGCCGTGTTCGCGATCCCGCCCGGATGCGCGGAAGACGGATTCATCGGCGACACGCTTCTGGCGTGATCGGCTGCGGGCGTGCCCGGGCCCATCCGGGCACGCCCGCAGCGGCGGGCGGCACTCCCCCGACGAGGAACGGCCTGCTTCGGGAACCGATGGGCGCGACATCCTCGGAGTACGAGAGACTTTCGAGACACGAAAAAACCCCCGGAGTTCCGGGGGTTTCAGTGTGCGCGATACTGGGATCGAACCAGTGACCTCTTCCGTGTCAGGGAAGC
Source organism: Microbacterium sp. STF-2 (assembly GCF_034650155.1). Lineage (NCBI taxonomy): Bacteria > Bacillati > Actinomycetota > Actinomycetes > Micrococcales > Microbacteriaceae > Microbacterium > Microbacterium sp. STF-2. The sequence goes on along the minus strand of NZ_JARKMW010000001.1, from coordinate 431,579 downwards.
GCGCTACCGCTGCGCCAATCGCGCCCGTTGGGGCTTTTCAATTTTCCGTGAGGTGGCGACGGGATTCGAACCCGTGTAAACGGCTTTGCAGGCCGGTGCCTAGCCGCTCGGCCACGCCACCGTGTGGATTGACCCCACGTGCGGCAGACCTTCCGAAGAAGACCTACTGCACTCGAGCGGATGACGAGACTCGAACTCGCGACCCCAACCTTGGCAAGGTTGTGCGCTACCAACTGCGCTACATCCGCATTTCGTTCCCGGTTGTCCCGGGCACTCATGAAACATTAGCCGAAGATCCGCACTCCGCCAAACCGGCAGCGAATCTCGCGCGTGTCTCGCCGAGTGGTCCGCGAGGCCTCCGAGCGTCCGGTAGTATCGGTTGACGTACCCCACGGGTATGGGCGATTGGCGCAGTTGGTAGCGCGCTTCCTTCACACGGAAGAGGTCATCGGTTCGAGTCCGGTATCGCCCACCACACCGCCCCGCCCCCGGTTCTCCCGGGGGCTTTTTCATCCCCTGCCCGCTCCCCCGGCGGCGTTCCTGGGAACTTGCTATGGTCGAGAGACGCTCTCACCCCCTGAGCGATGGTCGTGGCTCCGCCGCGATCTCACGTGTCAGACGCCGACCGGCGACCACGCGATCACCGAATCCCGTTCGAGGATGCACCGCTGTTCGGTGCGCCCGGAAACGGACGTCCTCGAAAGGAGCCGCACCCCGGGCTACTCGTCTGTGTGCTGTGATGCGCCTCAGTGGTCCAGGTTCGTTCTCGCCATGCCGACCCTTCTCCACTCCCCGCAGAACCCTCAACACCAGACGACGCACTACTCCCCCACTTAGCGGGACTCCTTCTCCATCGACAGGCGGCATCGCCGCACCAAGACGAGAAAGCGAGTACCCGGTGGAAGACTTCCACACACTGTCAGGACCGGTCGTGATCCTGCTCATGCTGCTGTTCTTCGGCGGCAGCCTCTACATGTCCATCCGCATCTCCCGCAGAAAGGAGAACGCCGACGGATACATGACCGGTGGCGGCAAGATCGGGTTCGGCATCTCCGCCGCCTCGATGACCGCTACCTGGATCTGGGCATCCTCGATGTACGCCTCCGCGACATCCGGATACACCTACGGCATCTCCGGCCCCATTCACTACGGCCTCTGGGGTGCACTGATGATCCTCCTCATCTATCCCTTCGGGCGCCGCATCCGCACGGTCGCACCCCACGCGCACACCATCGCCGAGGTCATGTTCGCCCGCCACGGACGTTCGAGTCAGCTCATGCTCGCCGGCTCCAATGTGCTCGGCAGCCTGATCAGCCTCACGTCGAATCTGATCGCCGGAGGCGCGCTCGTCTCGATGCTGTCGCCGTTCACCTTCACACAGGGCATCGTCGCCATCGCGATCGGCGTGCTCGCCTACACGCTGTGGTCGGGCTTCAGGGCGTCGGTGCTCACCGACTTCGCGCAGGTCATCGCCATGCTGGGGGCCGTCGCGATCATCGTTCCGGTGATCTTCTTCGCCGCGGGTGGCCCCGAGCTGTTCGTCACCGGCGCAGCGAACCTCACCCCGCAGCAGGGCGACTTCTTCTCTTCCGACGCGTTCTTCAACCAGGGCGCTCCCTACATCGCCGCGGTGCTCGCCTACGCGATCGGCAACCAGACCATCGCGCAACGACTGTTCGCCGTGCGAGAGGACCTGATCAAGAAGACATTCGTCACCGCGACATTCGGGTACGGCGCGTCTATCATCGGGATCGGCATGCTGGGAGTGCTCGCCCTGTACGCAGGGATCCAGCCGATGGACGGCGACGTCAACAATCTGATCCCGCAGATGGCCTCGACATACCTGCCCCCGCTGCTGATCTGCGTGTTCTTCGTCATGATCATCGGCTCGTTGTCGTCCACCGCGGATGCCGACATGACGGCTCTCTCGTCGATCATGATGGCTGACATCTACGGGCAGAACATCGCGGGCAAGAAGAACGCCAACCCGAAGACGATGCTGCTCATCGGCAGACTCACCATGATCGGCGCAACCGCCGCGGCACTCGGCTTCGCATCGATGCAGTTCAACATCCTCGACCTCCTGGTGTTCGTCGGTGCACTGTGGGGAGCGCTCGTGTTTCCCGTCATCGCGAGCTTCTACTGGGACCGCGTGACGAACTCCGCGTTCAGCATCGCCGTGATCGCCGCGCTCGCCGCGTTCCTGCCCGTGCGTTTCGAGTGGATCTCCCTGTCGGGGGGCTGGGGTCTCGCGAGTGACGTCCTCTCCGTCGTCGGGATCGGGGTGGTCCTGGCCCTGATGTCGTTCGGCTTCTTCGGTCTGCGGGTGGCGCTTGTGGTCGGGACGCTGGCCACGCTGGTGTCGGCGCCGTTCGCGATCGGCTTCCTGCACCAGTACCCGGTGTTGTCGGGGTCACTGGTCGCATACGCGGTGAGCACGTTGGTCTGCGTCGCCCTCACGATGACGAACCGGACGCGGAGATTCGACTTCGACCTGATCAAGGAGCGCACCGGCAGCTTCGACACCGGGGACATCACGCGAAGCGCCGATGTGAAGGGCGACGTCACGCTCGCCGGGAAGGACGCCTGATGGAGACCATTCTGTTGACCGCGTACGTGCTGGTGTGGCCGATCATCGTCGTCGGGGTGCTCACCGTCGTGATTCGGGCTTTCGTGAAGGACGCCAAGGAGGCGAGACGCGAAGGGCGCGACATCATCTGATCATCGATGGCTCCGCACAGATGTCGACAAGGCGTGTGTGCGGAGCCATCGGCGCACTGCCCCGCGCCTGCACCTCTCGCGCTCGGACGAAGAGGATTGCCTCGATGCCGCCCGTCGTCGCGCGTCGCCGCCCTCCGTGGCGCTACTCGATCGGAATACGCAGGACCCGGTCGTCGCCCTCGCGGGGATCGCCCCGCCCGTCCGTGTTGTTCGTGAGAACCCAGAGTGCCCCGTCTGGCGCGACCACGACGTCGCGAAGCCTCCCGAGCGATTCGACGAAGTATTCTCCGGCGGTGCGCACGTCGGAGAGCGGCACCTCCCTGAGCCGCTCTCCACGGAGATTCGCGATGAAGATCGATCCCGACGCGATCGTGATGCCGCTCGGACTCGCGGTGTCCGGCGACCACTGCTGGACCGGATCGACGAACCCGTCATGATCGGCGATGCCCTCGACCGTCGGCCACCCGTAGTTCCCACCGGCCTCGATCACGTTCAGTTCGTCCCAGGTGTCCTGGCCGAACTCGCTCGCGTAGAGCGTGCCCTCGTCGTCCCACGCCAGGCCCTGAGGATTGCGGTGGCCCAGGCTGTAGACGGGTGATCCCGGGAAGGGGTTGTCCTCCGGCACGTCCCCGTCCGGTGTGATGCGGAGGATCTTCCCGGCCAGCGAGTCCCGATCCTGAGCCCCCTCACGGTCGCCCGCGTCGCCGACCGTCACGTAGAGCATGTCGTCGGGGCCGAACGCGATGCGTCCGCCGTTGTGATTCCCGGCGGCGGGGATCCCGGAGAGGATCGTCTCGGATTCGCCGAGCTCGAACGAACCCGGCGCCCCCGACAACGCGAAGCGCTGCACCCTGTTCTCGCCGACAGCCGTCGAGTACGCGTACAGCCAATCGTCCCGCAGCGCGATACCGAGCAGTCCCCCCTCTCCTCGAGGCGCGACGCCGTCGATCATCCCGAGCTCGCGAAGCCTCCCGTCGCCGGAAACCTCGACGATGCGGGCGGTGTCCCGTTCGCTGATCAGCGCCGTGCTCCCGAAGAAGGCGATGGACCATGGGGCCTCCAGTCCAGCCGCGACCGTGGACGCGCGCCCCGGAACGATGCTTCCCGATCCGGCGGACGGCGAGGGTGCGAGCGGCGCGGGAGAGGACGAGGCGGGGGACGTCGGAGCGCACGCGGCGAGAGCGATCGCGATGAGAGCAGTCGAGACGAGAGCAGTCGAGACGAGAGCGCCCGCCCCGCGAGCGACCGCGGCGACACGCGGATCGGCCGGCGTCCTCTGCGCCCTCCGCGTCGTCGTCATCGCCGATCCCTTCATCCTCCGTTCGAGAGTAGGCGAGCGGCGCGCACCGCAGAAGAGGCAGGTGTCCGAGGGGGCGCGTAGCCTGCCACGGTGTCGAAGGAACAAGCTCTCCCGGGCCCGTGCACCCTCTGCGGAGGAACGGTCGGTGCCCGCGGTGACGACTCCTGGCGCTGCGCCTCCTGCGGATGGCGTTACGGGGACGTCCCCGACGCCGATCTCCCGCTCCCCCGTATCGACATCGTCTACTACATCCGTTTCGACCGTCGGGTGAAGATCGGCACGAGCCGACGACCGCGACAACGGCTGGCGAGCATCCGACACGACGAGCTCCTCGCCTTCGAGCGAGGCGGACGCCCGGTCGAGCAGCAGCGACACCGCGAGTTCGCCTCGGTCCGCGAAGGCGGAGAGTGGTTCACGTTGACGGACGATCTGCGGACGCACGTCGACGCCCTCCGCCGCGAGGGTGAGCCGTGGCTGCTCTACGGGCGATGGCTGAGCAACGCGCTCCGCGGTCTCGATGCCTCGTGACCTGCGCCAGGACATGACGATGCCGGGCGACCGCTTCGGGAAGTCCAGTCGCCCGGCACCGCGTCTCTGCGGGGATCAGGCCGTGGCCGCATGCCCCCTGGTGGTCGCCGGCTGCGGCTGCGAGAACAGCACCACGACGATCACGGCGACGCCGACGACGACGTGCGGGAGCCAGACGTTCAGCGCCTCGCCCGCGAACCCGAAGATCCACGGCGAGAGGGCGAGGAAGAGGCTGGCGACGATGTCGAACACCAGGTGGACGGGCATCGGGATGAAACCGAAGGGACCCCATTCGTACTTCGTGAAGAGGCTGTACACGATCAGCCCGACACCGAGGACGATCGGGATGATGACCGCCGCTCCGCCCACGTTCGCGAAGCCGAACAGCCAGGGAGCGGCGATCAACGCGACGCCGACGATGTAGTCGAGAATTCCATGGACCTTGGTGGGGATGAAACGCATGATTCCTCCTTGTGTGGCGCCGCTTCCGCGACTCACCACTGGTTCGAAGCCCGCCCCGGATCGGATTGCCTCCCCGCCCCGGAGAACGATCGAACTGCGGGCCGGAGAGCTCGATTCGAGTCTCTCGACGGCACACTCGCGGCCCGGTCCCAGGCAGCCCTGCTACGTTGAGCATGCCGGTATCTCGCCGGCATCAGGGAAGACTTCTCGTCGACCAACGGGCCTCCTGGGTCATTTCGTTCTCCGTCGCCTCCTCTGTGTGAGCCCGAGGAGCATCATGCCCACCCCGTCAGTCCCCTCTTTTCTCGACCCTGCGCACGCCTGGGCGGCGCCCATCGCCCTCCCCGTCGGCACCACGGCCATCGTGTATTGCGAGGGCCAGTTCGGCGAGCAGGACGGCAAGACTGCGAACGGTCTGGTCCGACACTCGGAGAAGTACGAGATCCTCAGCGTCATCGACAGCACCCACGCGGGTGCGGACGCCGGGGTGCTCCTGGACGGTCTCGCGAACGACATCCCGATCCTCGACGGACTCCCGACGGCGATCGCGCATGCAGGTCACGTGCCGGACTACCTGATCTGCGGTGTCGCACCGGCTGATGGGCTGCTCTCCGCCGACCAGCGCACCGTGCTGCTGGACGGCATCGCCCGCGGGATGCACATCATCAACGGCCTGCACGAGTTCCTCACCGACGATGCCGAGTTCGTCGCGGCTGCCCTTCTCGCCCAGGTCACGATCACCGATATCCGTCGCCCCCGGGACAAGAAGGATCTCCATCTGTTCTCCGGCCGCATCTTCGACGTGACCTGTCCGCGGATCACCATCCTCGGGACCGACGGCGCGATCGGCAAGCGCACCACCGCGACGATCCTCGTGAAGGCCCTCAACGATCGTGGCGTCCACGCCGTGATGGTCGGCACCGGACAGACCACGATCATCCAGGGCGGCCGCTACGGCGTCGCGCTCGACGCCCTCGTGCCCCAGTTCTGCTCGGGTGAGGTCGAGAACCAGGTGGTCGCGGCGTTCGAAGGCGAAGACCCGGACGTCATCATCGTGGAGGGCCAGGGCGCGCTCAGCCACCCCGCATACATCACCTCGGCGCACATCCTCCGCGGCAGTCAGCCTGCGGGGGTCATCGTGCAGCACGCCCCGGGCCGGACGGTCCTGGGCGATTTCCCGATGGTCGCGATGCCGACGGTCACGAGTGAGATCGCCCTGATCGAGGCTTTCGCCGACACGAAGGTCATCGGCGTCACGGTGAACCATGAGAACCTCACGGCGGAGCAGCTCGCCGCCGCCATCGACGAGATCGAGCTCGACACCCGACTCCCCGCCACCGACCCGCTGACCCGACCGCTGGCGGAGCTCGTGGAGATGGTGCTGCAGGCGTTCCCGACGCTCAGCCCGCGACGGACCACCCGTAGCGCCGCGTGAGAGCCGCTCCGACCCGGTCATAGCGCCCCCGATCGAGAACGGCGGCCTCTCGCCGCAACCCGCGCTCGTGCACGCTGTACAGCTGCTCGACATCCACCCAGGACTCTCGACCCTGAGAGTCCCAGTCGCCCGTACCGATCGACAGATAGTCGCGGTCACCGTCATGGGGCTTGCTCGTCATCCGCACCGCGTACACGCGCTCTGCGGACTCCCGTCCGATGACGAGCACGGGACGATCCTTCCCGCGACCGTCGTTCTCCTCGTAGGGAACCCAGGTCCAGACGATCTCTCCCGCGTCCGGTGCGCCGTCCCGCTGCGGTGCATAACCGACCTGCAGGTGCGTGATCCGATCCGGATCGATGCGGACGGTGTCGGTGCCGCGCGCCCGTCCCGGGTCGGTGCCGCCACCCGCGGGCGTCGGGCGCTCCTGTGGGGTCCGTAGACGCGCGTCCGGGCGTCTCGGATCTGATGTCCGAGACGCCCGGCCGGAGCCCACTGCCTTGAGCAGGATCTCCGCGAGTGTTGCCAGGATGCCGTTGGTCTTGCTCACACGGTCACCCTAACCGCTGATCACGCGTCTGCGAGTGCGTAGCCCTCCTCGCCGTGCACGACCTGGTCGACACCGGCGATCTCGTCTTCGTTCGTGACGCGGAAGCCGATGGTCTTCTCGATCGCGAAGCCGATGATGAACGCGACGATGAAGGAGTAGATCAGCACTCCGAGCGCCGCGATCAGCTGTACGGCGAGCTGGCGGGCGTCGCCGCCGACGAACAGTCCCGTCTCGGTGGCGAAGAAGCCGAGGTACAGCGTTCCGATGAGACCGCCGACGAGGTGGATGCCGACCACGTCGAGCGAGTCGTCGAATCCGAGGCGGAACTTCAACTCGATCGCGAGGGCGCACACGACACCGGCGAGTGCGCCGAGAAGCAGAGCCCAACCCGGCGTCAGGTTGGCGCAGGCCGGTGTGATCGCGACCAGACCGGCGACGGCACCGGACGCTGCACCGACCGAGGTGGGCTTGCCGTCCTTGATCTTCTCGACGAGGATCCAGCCGAGGATGGCGGCCGCTGTGGCGCCCAGGGTGTTCAGACCGATGAGTCCGACGCCGCCCATGTCTTCGGCCAGCCATTCCGCTCCCGCGTTGAAACCGAACCAGCCGAACCACAGCAGGGCGGCCCCGAGGAGCGTGAGCGGCACGTTGTGCGGCTTCAGGATGCCCTTCTGGAACCCGATGCGCTTGCCGAGGACCAGGGCGAGTGCCAGAGCCGCGGCGCCCGCGTTGATGTGCACGGCGGTACCGCCGGCGTAGTCGATCACGCCGATGCCGCTGTCCTCGCCGAAGAGCGTGGTGCCGAGGTTCATGATCCAGCCACCGCCCCAGACCCACGCGGCGACCGGGAAGTAGCCGACGGTCGCGAAGATGCCGGCGAAGATGAGCCAGCTGCCGAACTTCGCACGATCCGCGATCGCTCCGGAGATCAGCGCGACCGTGATGATCGCGAATGTGGCACCGTAGGCCACCCCCAGGAGCGCGACGTTCGAGCCCTCACCGGCCGCCAGGCTCGACAGCCCGAAGTCCGCGAAGGGGTTGCCAGCGAACGCGGTCGGGCTGTCGACCGCGCTCATCGAGAAACCGAAGAGAATCCAGAGCACGGCGACGAGTCCGATGGAGCCGAAGCTCATCATCATCATGCTAACGACGCTCTTCGCCTTGACGAGACCGCCATAGAAGAAGGCGACGCCGGGCGTCATGAGCAGCACCAGCGCTGTCGCGGTGATCGCCCACGAGATGTTGCCGGGAGCATCCATAGGAAAACCTCACATCCGAAGTAATTGAGAGCTTCAGTGTGACGACCTGCGGTTTCGTCAATGCGTGAGGTTTGTTTCCCCGCTGTTACAGCGCGGCTCCGCCCGTGAACATCGCGTTACGCGCGCCTGCAGGCTTACGCAGAATGTGTCAGGGCATTGAGTCGGGAGATGGCGCGGAGGTACTTCTTGCGGTACCCGCCGGCGAGCATCTCGTCGGAGAAGACCGCGTCGAGGCCGAGCCCGGTGGCCACGATCGGGATCTGCGCGTCGTACACACGATCGACGAACGCGACGAAGCGCAGCGCCTCCGACTGATCGGTGAGCTGGCGCACGCCGCGCAGGCCCACGCTTCCCAGTCCGTCGATCAGCCTGATGTAGCGCGAGGGGTGCACCTGCGCGAGATGACGGATCAGGTCGTCGAACCGGTCGTCCGACGCTGCGCCCGCAGCGCCGGCCCTTTCGATCGCCGTCTCGTACGCGTCGTCGTCGAGCACCACCGCGTGTCCGTCGAGGGCGCGCTGGCGGAAGTCGACGCCATCGATGCGCAGCGTCTGGAAGCTGTCGGACATCGCATGGATCTCGCGCAGGAAGTCCTGTGCGGCGAAGCGCCCCTCGCCGAGCGCGTTCGGCGGGGTGTTCGAGGTCGCGGCGAGCCGGGTCCCCGTCGGCACGAGCTCTCCCAGAAGGCGGGTCATCACCATCGTGTCGCCCGGGTCGTCGAGCTCGAACTCGTCGATGCACAGCAGGTCGGCACCTTTGAGCAGATCGACGGTGTTCTTGTAGCCAAGTGCGCCGACCAGGGCGGTGTACTCGATGAACGAGCCGAAGTATTTCCGGCGGGCGGGCATCGCGTGATAGATCGAGGCGAGCAGGTGCGTCTTCCCGACGCCGAAACCACCGTCGAGGTAGACGCCGGGCTTCAGCTCGGGCTCCTTCTTCGCCCGGCTGAACAGCCCTCCGCGCTTCGCGGGGGTGCCGCGCCCGGCGAAGCGCATCAGCGTCTCCTTCGCCTCCTCCTGCGAGGGATATGCGGGATCGGCGCGATAGCTGTCGAACGTCGCGGTGTCGAACTGCGGCGGCGGCACCAGGCTCGCCAGCATCTCGGGTCCGCTGACGGTCGGCTGGCGCTCGGTGAGGTGCACGATTCCCGTGCGGCTGGTCGGGTCGGTCATCACGGTCCTGAATCAGGTGCTCACCTGTGTCGAAGTCTTACGAATCGGGCGCAGGGTGCTCGGCGGGGATCTATCGTCGAAGGGACGGATCAACACTACGCCGTCTGCAGCCGCACCCTCGTCCGCTCAAACGCTTCGGAGATCCCATGGCCATCGAGTTCGATTCCTCCTCCCCCAAGTTCGCCGAGTACGCCGAACCCGGCCGGCTCGTCACCACCGAGTGGCTCGCGGAACGGCTGGGGACTCCTGGACTCGTGGTCGTCGAGTCCGACGAAGACGTGCTCCTCTACGAAACCGGCCACATCCCGGGCGCGGTGAAGGTCGACTGGCACACCGAACTCAACGACCCGGTCGTGCGCGACTACGTCGACGGCGAGGGCTTCGCCGAGCTGCTCAGCCGCAAGGGCATCGCACGCGACGACACGGTCGTCATCTACGGCGACAAGAACAACTGGTGGGCCGCCTACGCCCTCTGGGTGTTCTCGCTGTTCGGCCACGAAGACGTGCGTCTGCTCGACGGCGGACGCGATCGGTGGATCGCCGAGGGGCGCGAGCTCACGCGTGAGGCAACGAACCGGCCGCCCACGGAGTACCCCGTCGTCGAGCGCGACGACTCGATCATCCGTGCATACAAGGAAGACGTCCTGGCCCACATCGGCAGCCCGCTGATCGATGTGCGCTCCCCAGAGGAGTACAGCGGAGAGCGCACGACGGCGCCCGCGTATCCCGAGGAGGGAACCCTCCGCGCCGGTCACATCCCGACCGCGCAGAGCGTGCCGTGGGCGAAGGCGGTGGCCGAGGACGGCGGCTTCCGCAGCCGTGCGGAGCTCGACGCGATCTACCGCGACGGCGCAGGGCTCCGCGACGGGGATGATGTCGTCGCCTACTGCCGGATCGGCGAGCGGTCGAGCCACACCTGGTTCGTGCTCAAGCACCTCCTCGGCTTCGAGAACGTGCGCAACTACGACGGATCCTGGACAGAGTGGGGCAGCGCGGTACGCGTGCCCATCGTCACCGGTTCCGAGCCCGGCACACTCTGAACATGTGACAATGACAGGGATGAGCACAAGCGACGTTCCTGACACTCTCGCCGAGATCCGCGACGGCTTCCTGGAGACCCCGGAGCCCGATCGCCTCCTGCTGCTGCTCGAGTTCTCGGACGAGCTTCCCGACGTCTCCGACGAGGTCGCGGCCCACCCGGAGATGTACGAGCGCGTCGCGGAGTGCCAGTCGCCGGTGTACATCCATGTCGAGGTGAACGATGACATCGTCACGATGCACGCGACAGCCCCGCCCGAAGCTCCGACGACCCGCGGGTTCGCAAGCATCCTGGTGCAGGGTCTCACCGGCCTCACCGCAGACGAGGTGCTCGCGATTCCCAATGACTACCCGCAGTCGATCGGTCTCACGAAGGCCGTGTCCCCTCTGCGCATCGGGGGCATGACCGGGATGCTGATGCGGGCGAAGAACCAGGTCAGCCAGAAGCGCTGAGAGCCTGTGTTTCGAGCCAGTCCGTGATCGCGATCGTCCAGCCGGTCTGGTCGTAGTTCCACAGCTTCGTGTGGCGTGCCACCGTGAACTTCGGCATCGTCACGAGATCCGGACGTGCCTCCTGCAGCGCGTGCGATGAATCCGCCGGCACGAAGCCGTCGTCGTCGCTGTGCAGGATCAGCACGGGCGCGGTCAGTTCGTCGGCACGAGCGACCATGTCCAGACGATCGAAGTGGATCGGTTCGTCCGCTCCGCTCAGGCGCGCGGTCAGAGGCATCTGGAGTGCCCCCATCGCGAGTTCCGGCAGCGGCGCACGCACGCCGGCCAGTTTCGCCTGGAACCGCAGCACCGTGCGCCAGTCGACCACGGGAGACTCGAGGATGATCCCGGCGATGCGCTCCCGGTGGCCGGACGTCACTGCGGCCTGCAGCGATACGGCGCCCCCCATGGACCAGCCCATCAGGATCACCCGCTCGGCGCCGTGTCGGAGCGCATAGGCGATGGCGGCGTCGACGTCACGCCACTCCGAGGCTCCGAGGGCGTAGGCACCCGTCCTCGTGCGCGGGGCCTCGCCGTCGTTGCGGTACGACACGACCAGGTTCGGCAACCCCGCGGCGTGCAGCACCGGCACCGCCCGCAGGCACTCGGCGCGGGTCGCTCCGCGTCCGTGAACCTGGATCACCCAGGTCGACGACGACGCCGGGAAGTACCAGGCAGGGCATGGCCCTGCGGGAGAGCCGATCAGCAGGTTCTCCCAGCGCAGATGGAGCTCGCTCGGAGACGAGTAGTAGTAGCCGCTGAAGGCCGCGGCACGATCGACACGTGCGCCGGGTTCGATCTGGGTGAGGAGCTTGCGCCGCACGGCCGAACCATCGGCGCTGAGCACCGCCCCGAGTTTGACGTAGCCGTAGGTGCCCGTCGTGAACAGGCCGTAGCGACCGGGAAGCTCGGTGTCGGGTGTGCGCTTCAGCTCGATGGTCTGGGCACCCGTGTCGACCGAGAGGATCTCCGTGTCGGTCGCGCGGCGCATGGGCGTGACGACCCGACGCGCCACGGCGAACACGACGAGAGCGAGCGCTGCTCCGAACGCGAACAGGGCAGGGACAAGGAGCGTAACGGCGTGCCTGAGACTCTTCATCGCTTCCTGACTCTAGCCTGTTGCCGTGACCGCACACCCCGAGGCCGGGACGCCTTTCGAGAGCGCCGTGGCCGAACTGCGCGAGACCGAGTTCCGCGATGACATCACGGTGCGCGAGATCGCCACGCCACAGGGCCTCGCGCCTTTCGCCATCGCCCTCGCCGCCGACGTGCGCCCGGAGGGTGACGGCGAGTCCGTGTACGGCACCGGCCGGTTCGTCCTGCTGCACGATCCGGACGAGCCGGGAGCCTGGGGAGGCTCGTGGCGCATCGTCATCTTCGCGCAGGCGCCGCTCGAGACCGAGATCGGCACCGATCCGCTTCTCGCCGACGTGACGTGGTCATGGCTGGTCGATGCTCTCGACTCGCGCCAAGCGGTCTATCACTCGGAATCGGGCACGTCGACGAAGACGCTGTCGAAGGGATTCGGCGGGCTCGCCGTCGAAGGAGACGGCGCCCAGATAGAATTGCGGGCGTCCTGGACTCCGGAGGGCCCGTTCCGACCGCACGTCGAAGCATGGGCCGAGCTGGTCGGAATGCTGGCGGGGCTTCCGCCCGGCTCCGAGGGCATCGCCGTGATCGGCGCGCGAAAGGCTGTACGTGACTGAATACTCCGTGATCTCGGATGCCGAGGAGTTCCGCGCAGCCTGCGCCGTGCTCGCCGCCGGTACCGGACCCGTCGCCGTGGACGTCGAGCGGGCGTCCGGCTTCCGCTATTCGCAGCGCGCCTATCTGGTGCAGGTGTTCCGTCGCGAGGCCGGCCTCTTCCTCTTCGACCCGCCGGCGATCGGCGATTTCGCACCTCTCCAGGAGGCGATCGGTGACGTGGAGTGGGTGCTCCACGCGGCGAGCCAGGACCTGCCGTCCCTTCGCGAACTGCACCTCGAACCGCCGGTGATCTTCGACACCGAGCTCGCCTCGCGCCTGCTCGGCCACGAGCGTGTCGGCCTCGGTGCCGTCGTCGAGGACACGCTGGGCATCATGCTCAAGAAGGAGCACTCCGCCGCCGACTGGTCGACACGCCCGCTCCCCGATTCCTGGCTCGAGTACGCCGCCCTCGACGTGCTGCACCTGATCGACGTCCGCGACGTCCTCGTTCTCGAGCTCGAAGAGCAGGGCAAGACCGAGTTCGCCGCCGAAGAGTTCGCCGCCACCCTCGCCCGCGCTCCCAAACCGCCGCGCGAAGATCCCTGGCGCCGCCTCAGCGGCCTGCACCAGGTGCGTGGAGCCCGGAACCTCGCCGTCGCCCGTTCCCTCTGGCAGGCACGCGAAGCGTACGCGCAGGAGCAGGACGTCTCCCCCGGACGACTCGTGCCCGACCGCTCCCTGGTGGCGGCGGTGCTGGCGAACCCGCAGTCGAAACAGGCGCTGGCCGGCCTCAAGGAGTTCCAGGGCCGCGCGAGCCGCACGCAGCTCGACCGCTGGTGGCAGGCGATCGTCGAAGGCAGGGCGTCGGAAGAGCTTCCCCGCGAACGCGTTCCGAGCGACACCCTTCCGCCCCCTCGCGCGTGGGCTGATCGGAATCCCGAAGCGGATGCACGACTCAAGGCCGCCCGTCCGATCGTGGAGGCCGTCGCCGAGGAACTGGGCATGCCCACCGAGAACCTCCTCACTCCGGAGCACCTGCGCCGCGTGGCCTGGGACCTGCCCGGTGAAACCCCCGAGGCGATCGCGGATGCGTTGGCAGCGCTGGGTGCCCGGCCCTGGCAGATTGCACAGACCGCACAGAAGATCGCTGCCGCCTTTGTAGAGGCGGCGCAAACGCCCGACACGACGCCCGCACCGGCTTCGTAGGTTCGACCCAACCGATTCCTCCCCGTTTCGCGGGCTTCATAGACTGAGGCCACGCACTAACTTGGAGGCAGAGTGGCCGAGATCTCGGACGTCTTCTTCGTCGATGGAGTACGCACCCCCTTCGGGCGCGCCGGCGAAAAAGGCATGTACTGGAACACCCGCGCAGATGACCTCGCCGTGAAGGCGACCATCGGCCTGATGGAGCGCAACGCCGCCGTCCCGGCAGACCGCATCGATGACGTCGCGATCGCCGCGACGAGCCAGACCGGCGACCAGGGGCTGACGCTCGGACGCTCGGTGGCGATCCTCGCCGGGCTTCCGCAGACCGTGCCCGGCCTCGCGGTCGAGCGCATGTGCGCCGGCGCCATGACGAGCGTCACGACCATGGGAGCCTCGATCGGCGTCGGCATGTACGACTTCGCCCTCGCCGGCGGTGTCGAGCACATGGGTCATCACCCGATCGGTGGCAACGCGGATCCGAACCCGCGCTTCGTCGCCGAGAAGATGGTCGACCCCGGTGCACTCAACATGGGTGTCACCGCCGAGCGCATCTTCGACCGGTTCCCGCACCTGACCAAGGAGCGCTCCGACCGGTTCGGCATGCTGAGCCAGCACAAGGTGCAGGCGGCGTACGACGCCGGCAAGATCCAGCCCGACCTCGTGTCGGTCGCCACCAAGGGTGCCGATGGCGCCTGGGGTCTCGCGACCGAGGACGAGGGCCGTCGCCCGCACACCACGATGGAAGACCTTGCGGCTCTCAAGACGCCGTTCCGCCCGCACGGCCGCGTCACAGCCGGCACATCCTCCCCCCTCACCGACGGCGCCACGATGTCGCTGCTCGCCGGAGGTGGCGCGGTGAAGGAGTTCGGACTCGCGCCGAAGATGCGGATGGTCTCGTTCGCGTTCGCCGGCGTGCAGCCGGAGATCATGGGCATCGGACCGATTCCGTCGACCGAGAAGGCGCTCAAGAAGGCCGGACTGACGATCGCCGACATCGGGCTGTTCGAACTGAACGAGGCATTCGCCATCCAGGTGATCTCCCTGCTCGACCACTTCGGCATCGCCGATGACGACCCCCGCGTCAACCAGTGGGGCGGTGCGATCGCGCTGGGCCATCCGCTCGCGGCATCCGGTGTGCGTCTGATGATCCAGCTCGCCGCGCAGTTCGCCGAGCGTCCCGACGTCCGCTACGGTCTGACCGCCATGTGCGTCGGTCTCGGTCAAGGCGGTTCGGTCATCTGGGAGAACCCGCACTACGACGGCAAGAAGAAGAAGTGAGCGCGAAAGTGACCAACTACGACGAGATCGACTTCTCCCCCATCCAGGCACTCACCGAGGGCGAGGTCATCACGCAGTCGCCGGTGCGCGACATCCGTCTCGCGTCCGGCAAGGTGCTCGCGCTGATCACGCTCGACAACGGCCGTGACCACACGCGTCCGAACACGCTGGGTCCCGCGACGCTTACGCAGCTGGGCGAGACGCTCGACGGCCTCAAGGCGCGAGCCGCGGCCGGCGAGATCCAGGCTGTCGGCATCACCGGCAAGCAGTACATCCTCGCGGCCGGCGCCGACCTGTCCGACATCAGCAAGGTCGGATCGCGCGACAACGCCCGCCTGATCGCGCAGCTCGGCCACAAGGTCCTCGGCACGCTCAGCGACCTCGGTGTGCCGTCCTTCGCCTTCGTGAACGGCCTCGCACTGGGTGGCGGCCTGGAGATCGCCCTGAACTCCAGCTACCGCACCGTCGATTCCTCTGCTGCGGCGGTAGCTCTGCCCGAGGTCTTCCTCGGCATCATCCCCGGTTGGGGCGGCGCCTACCTGCTGCCGAACCTGATCGGCATCGAGAACGCCCTCGAGGTCGTCATCTCCAACCCGCTCAAGCAGAACCGGATGCTGAAGCCGCAGCAGGCGTTCGACCTGGGCATCTTCGACGCGATCTTCCCTGCGGCGAACTACCTCGAGAACTCGCTGGCCTGGGCGGATGCCGTCCTGGGTGGCAAGAAGGTCGAGCGCAAGAACGAGCCCGGCAAGATCGAGCGTCTCACCAAGTGGCCGATCGCCATCAAGATGGCGCGCGGGATGCTGGAGTCGAAGATCGGCACCATGCCGAAGTCGCCGTATGCGGCCCTCGACCTGCTCGACAAGGCCAAGGGCGGCACCAAGGCCGAAGGCTTCGCCCGCGAGGACGAGGCACTCGCCGAACTCGTCACGGGCGACCAGTTCGCTGCATCCATGTACGCCTTCGACCTCGTGCAGAAGCGCGCGAAGCGACCTGTCGGAGCTCCCGACAAGGCGCTGGCGAAGAAGGTCACCAAGGTCGGCATCATCGGCGCCGGTCTCATGGCGAGCCAGTTCGCACTGCTCTTCGTGCGCAAGCTCCAGGTGCCCGTGCTCATCACCGACCTGGATCAGGCACGCGTCGACAAGGGCGTCGCCTACATCCACGAGGAGATCGGCAAGCTCGAAGCGAAGGGACGCCTGGACTCCGATTCGGCGAACAAGCTGCGCGCGCTCGTCACCGGCACCACCGCCAAGAGCCTGTACGCGGACTGCGACTTCGTGATCGAGGCCGTGTTCGAAGAGGTCGGGGTCAAGCAGCAGGTGTTCGGCGAGATCGAGAAGATCATCGCCGAGGACGCGATCCTCGCGACCAACACGTCGTCGCTCTCCGTCGAGGAGATCGGATCGAAGCTCGCTCACCCCGAACGCCTGGTCGGCTTCCACTTCTTCAACCCTGTCGCGGTGATGCCGCTGATCGAGATCGTGAAGACACCGGCGACGGACGATGCCGCTCTGTCGACGGCGTTCGTGGTCGCGAAGAACCTCGGAAAGAACGCGGTCCTCACCGCCGACGCCCCCGGCTTCGTCGTGAACCGACTGCTCGCCAAGGTCATGGGCGAGGCGGCTCGCGCCGTCTACGAGGGCACCCCCATCGCCGATGTCGAGAAGGCCTTCGGCCCGCTCGGCCTGCCGATGGGCCCGTTCCAGTTGATCGACCTCGTCGGCTGGAAGGTCGCCGCCCACGTGCAGGACACGATGGTGAAGGCCTTCCCAGACCGCTTCTACGCCAACGAGAACTTCCATGCGCTCGCGGAGCTCGACACCGTCGTGGAGAAGGACAAGGGCGGGCGCGTCGTCGGCTGGAGCAAGCAGGCGGAGAAGGTTCTGAAGCCCGCCGTCGGCAAGAATCCCGCAACGGCGGCGACGATCCTCCAGCGTGTGCAGGACGGTCTGGCGCAGGAGATCAAGCTGATGCTCGACGAGGGCGTCGTGCCCGAGGTCGAGGACATCGACCTGTGCCTGATCCTCGGCGCCGGCTGGCCGTTCATCGACGGTGGTGCTTCACCGTACCTCGACCGTGAGGGAGCCTCGGAGCGGGCCTTCGGCGGCTCGTTCCACACCCCGCAGATCCGCGGCGTCGAGAGCCGCTGATCGTCGGACGCCATCCCGCGAAGCGCTCCACAGGATTCCTGGCGAATCCGGTGGGGCGCTTCGTCGTCCGCCGCATCAGCACGCACACCTCCGAGCCGTACATCGCGCTGCCGCTCCTGGGTGTGAGCGCCCTCAGTGTCGCGTACGGCTGGTACTGGACCGCGTCACGGGCACTGTGCGAAGACCCTGCGCCGCAGGCCCCGATCGCCGAGACTCAGCTCGCGGGCTGAGCCGGTCTGGGGTCTTCGTCACCGCGACGAGGCCAGTACGACAACGCGCGTTCGGCCAGCGCGGTGATCGTGAGCGAGGGGTTCACGCCGGGATTCGCGGGAACGGCCGCCCCGTCGACGACGTGCAGGTCGGGATGCCCCCAGACCCGGTGATATGCGTCGACGACCCCTTCCGCCGGCGACGCCGAGATCACCGCGCCTCCGAGGAAGTGCGCCGTGAGCGGGATGCCGAACACCTCCGGCCACGATCCGCGCGCAGCCGCAGGCACTC
Organism: Microbacterium sp. STF-2; assembly: GCF_034650155.1. Taxonomy (NCBI): domain Bacteria; kingdom Bacillati; phylum Actinomycetota; class Actinomycetes; order Micrococcales; family Microbacteriaceae; genus Microbacterium; species Microbacterium sp. STF-2. Next base: position 413,798 of record NZ_JARKMW010000001.1, on the reverse strand, counting down.
CGCCGTCCGCCTCGACCCGCGCGGCGATCGCCGCCGCCGCGGTGTGGGCCTGGGGCAGGTGGCTCGGGTTCGGCTGCCCGTGCCCCTGCGCGCTCGTCATCACGAGGCGGCCGAATCGGCGGCGCAGCGAGAGAGTGAGCGAGTTGTCGGCGGTCTGCATCACCAGCGCGATGATGCCGCGCTCGCTCCATCGGCGGAGGCTCCCGAGTCGGTACTGCCGCAGCGGAGAGCGGAGCAGCTGTGCGATGAGACTGCGCAGCCGCACCCCGAGCGGCCGACCGCCGGGGACGATGACGGTCGCGAGCGCGCCCATCAGGTTCGATCCCGGACCGTAGCGGACGTTCTCGACGTGCGTGCGATCGTCGATGTGGAACGAGGTCGTGATCGCGACGCCCCGGGCGAGCTCGAGCGATTCCGGGACGCTCGTGGCGACCGCGCCGTCCAGCGCCTCGGAGTTCGTGCGCGTGAGACGGCCGATCGACGTCGAGACATGCGGCAGGGCTCCGGACTCCTTCATCCGATGCAGCAGCTGCTGCGTGCCCCAGGTGCCGGCAGCCAGCACGACCTGCCGGGCGGTCACGGTACTCCGCGCCCGCCGGAACCAGGCGCCGCTGCGCTGCGTCGTCACCGCGAACCCGCCTCCGGGGAGCTCTCGCACCTCGCTGACCGTGCGCAGCGCCTCGATCGCGACCCCTCGGCGCTCCGCGAGAGGCAGGTAGTTCTTCATGAGCGTGTTCTTCGCGCCGACGCGGCATCCCACCATGCAGTTGCCACAGAGGGTGCAACCGGTGCGATCAGGGCCCTCACCACCGAAGAACGGATCCGGCGTGCGCTCCCCCGGCTTCCCGAACCAGACCCCGACGGGCGCGTGGCGGAACGTCGCACCGACGCCGAGGTCGTCCGCGGCGCCGGCCATGATCCGCTCCACCGGACCCGTGTGCGGGTAGCGCTCCACGACGCCGAGCATCCGCTTCGCCGTGGCATAGTGGGGCGCCAGCTCGGACTCCCAGTCCGCGATGCCCTGCCACTGGGGGTCCGCGAAGAAGGCCGCCCCCGGCTGGTACAGCGTGTTCGCGTAGTTGAGTGATCCGCCACCCACCCCGGCGCCCGCCAGAATCATCACGTGCGGCAGTCGGTGGATGCGCTGCACACCGTAGCAGCCGAGCGCTGGTGCCCACAGGTACCGGCGGACGTTCCAGTTGGTCTTCGCGAAGTCATCGTCGTCGAAGCGGCGACCCGCCTCGTAGACGCGGACGCGGTAGCCCTTCTCCGCAAGTCGCAGAGCGGCCACGGAACCTCCGAATCCGGAACCCACGACCACGACATCCTCGTCGAACTCAGTCATCGCACTCCTTCGGCACCATCATCGTGAGCGCACCCGGCAGCACCGCGATGGTGCACTCATCCTCGCCGATCCGCTCGCCGTCGGCATAGACCACCAGGCCGGGAGCCGACACCGTGACGGAGCGTCCACGACGATGCACCACCTCGTCGCGCGCGAGATGCGTCCCGCGGAGCAGCAGGGGGAAGAGACGCAGCAGGCGCAGTCGGCCCAACGGGGCGACACGGACGATGTCGAGGAGCCCGTCGTCGGGCAGGGCCCCGGCGCAGATCGGCATCCCGCCGCCGTAGCTGGAGGTGCTGCCGGCCGCGATCAGCGTACCCGGCTCACTTCTCGGCGGCTCGCCATCGATGGCGAGGGTGAACTCCATGGGACGCAGCCGCACGAGTTCGATCAGCAGGGCGAGGTAATAGCGAGGCGCACCGTGCGGCCAGCGGAGCCGGTTGGTGCGATCGCTGACCTTCGCGTCGAAACCCAGCGCCGCGATGGTCAGGAATTTCCTGCTGCCCTTCGCGGTGCGGACCACGCCGACGTCGATCGACCGAGGCACGCCCGTGAGAGCGAGTTCGGCGGCAGCCCGTGCGTCGCTGCGTGGGAGTCCGAGAGCGCGGGCGAGGTCGTTCCCGGTCCCGGCCGCGACCAGGACCACGGGGACCGATGCCGCACATACCGTGTCGAGCACACCGGACAGTGTGCCATCACCACCGACGACGACCAGTGCTCGCGGATCGTCTGCCACGGCCGCGACCGCGAGCCGTGCGGTGTCCTCTGCGGATCCTCCCGCATAGGCCCGCACCTCGACTCCACGATCGCGAAGATGCAGAACAGCAGCCTCCGCTGCTCGCCCGCCCCGCCCTTTGCCGGAGAACGGATTCGCGAGCACGGCGATGTGCTCGGCCATGTCAGAGCGTCCGCTCGATCGGGATCACGGCACCCGGGTTGAGGATGCCCGACGGATCGAGTTCGCGCTTGATCGCACGGAGGATACGGACGCCCGTCTCGCCGATCTCCGCACGGAGCCAGGGCGCATGATCCCTGCCGACCGCGTGGTGATGGCTGATGGTCCCCCCCGACGCGACGATCGCATCGTTGACACGCGCCTTCACGACATTCCACACACCGAGCGGGTCCGAACGGATGCCGGCGAGCACGGTGAAGTACAGGGAAGCCCCGGTCGGGTAGATGTGGGAGACGTGGCACATGATGTACGACTTCGCCCCGGCGTCGGCGAAGCCGTCTTTGAGTGCAGAGTCGACCGCCGAACGCAGTGTCTGCAGGTTCGACCATGTGGTCGCGGTCTCGAGCGTCTCGCAGAAGACACCGGCGTCGAGCAGCGAATCCCGCAGGTAGGGGCCGTCGAACCGACCTTTCAGCCAGTCCTCCGCCGCCCCTTCACCTGCCGAGACTCCGCCGGCCGCAGCGAGCTGGATACTGGCGCGGGCACGCCGCTCGGCGATACCGTCACCTTCGTACACGGTCACCACGCTGGCGCCCTTAGCGAGAGCCCTGCCGATCTTGCCGACCTGCGCGAGACTCACCGCCGTCTCCGCTTCGTCGGAGAGCCGGATGACGGTGGGGCCATCGCCCTGCTGCGCGACCCGCCGCAGCCCCTCGGCGCCGCTGGTGAAGTCGGGGAAGGACCAGGATTCGAACACGCGGTCGCGCGGGATCCGATGCACCCGCACCCGTACCTCGGTGATCACGCCGAAGATGCCCTCGGAGCCGAGGAACACCCTGATCAGGTCTGGCCCTGCGGCGGAACCGGGCGAGCGCCCGAGCTCGATGTCGCCGGTCGGCGTCGCCACTCTGATCCCGGTCACCATCGTGTCGAAGCGCCCGTTGCCCGCCGAGTTCTGTCCCGAAGACCGGGCCGCCGCGAATCCGCCGATCGTGGCGTAGCGGAAGCTCTGAGGGAAGTGGCCGAGTTCGAAGCCGTGCGCGGACAGCGATGCTTCCGCCTCCGGCCCCGTCGTCCCGGCCGCGAACAGGGCTTCGCCGCTGAACTCATCCAGCCGGATCAGACCGCCGAGACGTCGCAGGTCGAGGCTCACGACCGCATGATGCGTGCCCCGCTCGGGCTCCAGCGCTCCGACGACGCTCGTGCCGCCCCCGAAGGGGATCACCGCGATCCCTCGCGCGACCGCGATGTCGAGGCACGCGCGCACCTCTTCGTGATCGGCAGGACGGAGGACGGCATCCGGCGCCTCCTGACGCACCTCACGACGACGGAGGAGGTCGGGTGTCGAACGCCCACCTGCGTGGCGGATGCGCGCCTCGACGGCATCATCGATGTTCGTCGGGCCGAGCGCGGCGCTGAACGCCGCATGATCCTCAGCGGTCAGCCGCGGAGGATCGAGCTGCACGTGCGCGAGCTCGATCGCCGGTCCGGGCTTGCGCACTCGCCCCAGCAGCATCGGCAGCAGCGCGCGCACCGCCAAGGGCAGGTCCTTCGCCTTGGCCGGATCACCCCAGCCGTTCCATCTCATCGACGGGTCCGCATCGACCCTGCCACTGTCTTGGCCCATGCGTTACAGTGTGACACATCATGGAAGAACGTCAACCACACTGGGATGCGACACAGACGCGGATCCTCGACGCCGCCGACGCCCTGATCGAGCGTCGCGGCGTGCACGGCGTCACCATCGCCGAGCTCGCCCGTCGCGCCGATCTCAGTCGCCCCACGATCTACCGCAACTGGAGCGATGCCGATGATGTCGTCCGCGCCGCGCTGCTGCGGCGCGTCGACGGCATCCTGGGCACCTTCCCCGCGGAAGCGCGCACCCGGACGGTCCTCGTCAACGACGTCCTCCATTTCACGACGCTCTTCCGCAATGACACCCTCTACGGGCGTCTGCTCGCCGATGAACCCGAAGCCTTCACCCGCTACACGCTGCAGCGGGTGGGATCGAGTCAGCGCTTGATCCTCGACTGGCTCGCCACGGCGATCGGCACCGCACAGGCCGACGGCTCGGTCAGATCGGGACCACCGCAGGAGATCGCGGTCATGCTGCTGCTCATCGCACAGTCCGCGGTCCTCTCCCACGGCACCGTGGCAGACCTCATCTCGGAGAACGCGTGGGAGCGCGAACTGCGGGCCGCACTCGACGGGCTGCTCCGCCCATGACCCGGGAGTCATCCGCGCTCAACGTCGCGCGACGGAGGATCGAACTCGCACGCGCAGCCGACGAGACGGTCGACGTGCTCGTCGTCGGGGGCGGCATCACGGGCGTGGGTGTCGCTCTGGACGCGGCCTCGCGCGGGCTCCGTGTGACGCTGATCGAAGCCGAGGATCTCGCCTTCGGGACCAGCCGATTCAGCTCGAAGCTCGTGCACGGCGGCCTGCGCTACCTCGCGACCGGTGACATCGCGACCGCGCGAGAGAGCGCACACGAGCGACATCTCCTGATGACCACGATCGCCCCGCATCTGATCCGCCCGCTCGGACAGCTCCTGCCCTTCTCCCGCGGAGTCACGCTCCGCCAGCGCACTGCGGGCGCCGTCGGGATGGGGCTGGGAGATCTGCTCCGCATGCGCGCGCACACCACCCGTACGACGCTACCTGCCCCCGCTCTCGTGTCCGCGCGCTCCGCCACCCGCCTGGTGCCTGCGCTCGACCCGCATGGCCTCCGCGGCGGAATGCTGTCCTTCGACGGCCAGCTGGTCGACGACGCGCGGCTCGTGGCGACCGTCGCCCGCACGGCGGCATCTCTTGGCGCTCGCATCCTCACCCGCGTCCGCGCGGTCGTGTTGCGGGAAGACGGCGCATCGGTCGAGGAGACGACCACGGGCGAGCGGTTCGACATCAGAGCCCGCGCCGTCATCAACGCGACCGGCGTCTGGGCGGGTGCGCTCGATCAGACGATCCACGTGCGCCCGAGCCGAGGAACGCACATCGTCCTCGCCGCCGCCGACCTGGGTTCGCCGTCGACCGCGCTCGCCATCCCGCACGAGGGATCGATCAGTCGCTACGTCTTCGCGCTGCCGCAGGGCTTCGGCCGCGTGATCGTCGGCCTCACCGACGAAGACTCCCCCGGTGTCGTACCGCGTGTCGCCCGGCCGACGGAGCCGGAGATCGATTTCCTGCTGCAGAACCTCAATCGCGTGATCGCTGCTCCCCTCGGCCGCGATCGGGTGCGGGGCGCGTTCGCCGGCCTGCGTCCGCTGGTCGACAGCGGGACCGACTCCACCGCCGATGTCTCTCGCCGGCATCTGGTGACGGTATCCACCGCCGGATTCGTCACGGTGCTCGGGGGAAAGCTGACCACCTACCGTCGGATGGCCGAGGATGCCGTGGACCTTGCGGGACGCACCCGCGGACTGCAGTCGGGGCGGAGCCGCACGGCGTCGTTGCGCCTCGTCGATCGGGAAGTGCCCGCCTCGGACGACGTGCTCGACGACGCCACGGGGTTGACCACCGCGGAGGTCGAGTTCGCGGTTCACACGGAGGGTGCGATGAGCGTCGATGACGTCCTCGACAGGCGCACCCGTGTCGGACTCGTGGATGCCGATCGCGCACGCTGCCACGCGGCGGTCGAGAACGTCGTCGCCCGCACTCTCGCCGACCTCGCCTGACCCGCCGCGGCGAATCCTGAGCGGTGCGTATCCAGCGCACAGCGCCGCGGGTAACGTGCGCGGAACAGCGCATGAACTCCCCCGCCCGACCCGTCCCGAAGGCACCCCGCACCCCGGCGACCCTGCACAGTGGTGACATGGACATGCTCTTCACGATGCTGGGCGGCAAGGGGATGTCGGGTCTGCTGAAGACCGGAACGGCGATCCTCACCACGCTTCTGGTCCTCCCCGCCCTCCTCAAGCTCTTCATCGTCACCGTCGACGAGGGGTGGGCGGCGATCCGGACGCGCAACGGCAAGCCGATCATCCGCAACCGCCCGCAGCGTCGTCCGCGGAACCGCGGCGGGGCTGTCGGAGAAGTCGTCGTTCTGGACCCGGGCTCGCACGGAGCATTCCCGCTGTTCTACTGGTACAAGCTCATCGACGTCCGTTGCCGTGCGACCGATCTGCCCGCGCGAGAGATGAGCGGCGCGAGCGGACACCAGCACCGCGTGCATGCCTCGTTCGAGTGGCGTCCGATACCGACGGGAAGCGATCTTCGGGTGTTCGAGCTCGACGTCGTGAACGTCAAGGAGCGAGCCTCGAACATCGTCGGCGCCGCGCTGAGGGACGTGATCCGTGGTCTCGAGGGAGCCGAGCTGCCGCACAACGACGAGATCAACACCCGAGTGATCGCGGCCAGCGCCGCGGAGGTGCGTCGCGCCTGCGGCGTCGAGCTGGTGCGGGTCATGGTCACCGGCGACGCCCTCACCGACGGTTACCTGCTGTCGACCGCGCTCCGAGATGCCGATCGCGGAGCACAGGCCGTCGCCGCGTTGCACGCTCTGAACTGACGTCTGCGCGCAGGGGATTCCGCAAGGTCGGAGCGAGCGTCAGTGCCGTTCGTGCAGCGGAAGATCGATGGTTCCTGTCTCTCCCGCGTGACGCGCCTTCGGGATTCGCGTCCCGAGCACCTGCGACACGATGTCCTGTGCGATCTTCGGCGCTGTGAGGCCGGCGTCGACGAGGATCTGATCACGCGATGCGTGGTCGATGAACTCGTCGGGAAGACCCAGCTCATCCACCGCGGTGTCGATGCCCGCCTCGCGAAGGACCTGACGTACACGGGTGCCGATGCCTCCGACCCGGATGCCGTCTTCGAGGGTGATCACGAGGCGGTGATGGGCGGCGAGTTCCACGATCGACGGCTGCACCGGAATAGCCCAGCGCGGGTCGATGACCGTCGCGCCGATCCCCTGCGCTCGAAGGCGGTCCGCGACATCGAGAGCGAGTTCGGCGAATGGTCCGATGGCGACGATCAGGACGTCTTCGGATTCGCCGCGGGCGAGCACATCGACGCCGTCGCTCAGACGTTCGATCGCGGGAAGATCGGCGGCGACCTCGCCCTTCGGGAAGCGGATGACCGTCGGAGCGTCTTCGACGTCGACGGCCTCCCCGAGGGCCTCCGTCAGCCGCGCCCCATCACGCGGCGCGGCGATGCGGATGTGCGGGACGATCTGCAGCATCGCGAGATCCCACATGCCGTGGTGGCTGGGACCGTCGGGACCGGTGACGCCCGCTCGATCGAGGACGAAGGTGACTCCGGCACGGTGCAGAGCCACGTCCATCAGCACCTGGTCGAAGGCGCGTCCCATGAACGTGGCGTACAGGGCGACGACGGGGTGCAAGCCCCCGTAGGCCAGACCAGCCGCTGACGCCACCGCGTGCTGTTCTGCGATGCCCACGTCATAGACGCGATCGGGGAAGCGTTCGGCGAACGGCGCGAGGCCGGTGGGGCGCAGCATCGCAGCCGTCATCGCGATCACATCGTCGCGCTGCTCGCCGACGGCCACCAACGCGTCGGAGAACACATCGGTCCACCCACGCCCACCGGACGACAGGGTCTCGCCGGTCGTGGGGTCGATCTTGCCGACGGCGTGGAACTGATCGGCTTCGTCGTCGCGGGCCGGCTGGTAGCCACGGCCCTTCTCGGTGATGGTGTGGACGATGACGGGCGCACCGTACGACTTCGCCAACTCCAGAGTCTCGAGGAGCGCGGGAAGATCGTGGCCGTCGACCGGACCGAGGTACTTGATGTCGAGGTTGGAGTACAGCGCCTCGTTGTTGGTGAACCTCGACAGGAACCCGTGCGTGCCTCCCCGGACGCCGCGGAACACCGCACGTCCCACAGGCCCGAAAGCGCGGAACAGGCGATCGGACCGCTGGTGGAGGTCCTTGTAGGCTGCTGCCGTGCGCACGCGGTTGAGGTACCGCGACATGCCGCCGATCGTCGGCGCGTAGGAGCGTCCGTTGTCGTTGACGACGATGACCAGGTTGCGGTCGTTGTCATCGGAGATGTTGTTCAACGCCTCCCAGGTCATGCCGCCGGTCAGCGCGCCGTCGCCGACGACCGCGACCACGTGCCGGTCGGCACGACCGGTGGCCGTCAAGGCGCGGGAGATGCCGTCCGCCCAGCTGAGCGAGCTGGACGCGTGCGACGACTCCACCACATCATGGGCGCTCTCGCCCCGCTGCGGGTACCCGGCGAGACCACCGCGCACGCGCAGCGCCGAGAAGTCCTGGCGCCCGGTGAGGAGCTTGTGCACGTAGGACTGGTGTCCGGTGTCGAAGATGAAGGGGTCGTCCGGGGAGGAGAACACTCGATGGAGAGCGATCGTGAGTTCGACGACGCCGAGGTTGGGGCCGAGGTGGCCGCCCGTCCTGGACACGTTCTCGACCAGGAACGTGCGGATCTCCGCAGCGAGCTCGGTCAACTGGTCGGTCGAGAGTGCATCGAGATCACGGGGTCCAGAGATGCTCGGAAGAATGGGCATCTGCACCTCCTCACAGGCTCCGTCAGAAGCGCCCGACGACGGTGCGAGCGCCCCTCGATCCTACCCCGCCGGACTCGGAGAGCACGGCGAATCGGACCCCCTTGACAGGAAGGGTCGGCACGACGAAGGGGCCCCGGTCCGCAGACCCGAGCCCCTTCGTCTCGTGCGATCAGACCAGCGAACGCAGCACGTACTGCAGGATGCCGCCGTTGCGGTAGTAGTCGGCTTCTCCGGGGGTGTCGATGCGGACGACAGCATCGAACTCCACCGGCTGCTTGCCCTCGGGCGAGTTCTCGCTCGGGGTGGCCGTGACCTTGACCGTCTTGGGCGTGACACCGTTGTTGAGCTCTTCCAGACCCGAGATCGAGACGATCTCGGTGCCGTCGAGGCCCAGCGATTCCCAGCTCTCGCCGGCGGGGAACTGCAGCGGGACGACACCCATGCCGATCAGGTTCGAGCGGTGGATGCGCTCGAAGCTCTCGGTGATGACCGCCTTGACGCCCAGCAGGCTCGTGCCCTTGGCCGCCCAGTCACGCGACGAACCCGAGCCGTACTCCTTGCCACCGAAGATGACGAGGGGCGTGCCCTGCTCCTGATAGTTCATGCTCGCGTCGTAGATGTACGACTGCGGGCCACCGGGCTGCGTGAAGTCGCGGGTGAAGCCACCCTCGACGACCTGTCCGTCGTTCACGGCAGCGACCATCGCGTTCTTCAGACGGATGTTCGCGAAGGTTCCGCGGATCATGACCTCGTGGTTGCCGCGACGCGAGCCGAAGGAGTTGAAGTCCTTGCGGTCCACGCCGTGCTCCGTGAGGTACTGCGCCGCGGGCGTTCCGGCCTTGATGTTCCCGGCGGGCGAGATGTGGTCGGTGGTGACCGAGTCGCCGAGCGTCGCCATCACGCGCGCACCCTCGATGTCCTTCACCGGGGTGAGCTCCATCGTCATGCCCTCGAAGTACGGCGCCTTGCGCACGTACGTGGAGTTCTCGTCCCACTGGAAGATCGCGTCGTCCGGAGTGGGCAGGCTGCGCCAGCGCTCGTCACCGTCGAAGACCGTCGCGTACTGCTTGATGAACTGCTCGCGCGAGATCGAGGAGTCGACGAGTTCCTGCACCTCGGCCGGGGTCGGCCAGATGTCCTTCAGGAAGACGTCTTCGCCGTCGGTGCCCTTGCCGAGCGCGTCGTTCTCGAAGTCGAAGTGCATCGACCCGGCCAGCGCGTACGCGATGACCAGCGGCGGGCTGGCGAGGTAGTTCATCTTCACGTCGGGGCTGATGCGACCCTCGAAGTTGCGGTTTCCGGAGAGGACCGCGGTGACGGCGAGGTCGTGCGAGTTGATCGCTTCGGAGACCTCTTCGATCAGCGGACCCGAGTTGCCGATGCAGATGGTGCAGCCGTAGCCGACGGTGTAGAAGCCGAGGCCCTCGAGGTCCTTGTCGAGTCCGGACTTCTCGTAGTAGTCGGTGACGACCTTCGACCCCGGGCCGAGCGTGGTCTTGACCCACGGCTTCTGCTTCAGACCCTTCTCGAGAGCCTTGCGTGCGACGAGACCGGCGGCGATCATCACCGACGGGTTCGACGTGTTGGTGCACGAGGTGATGGCCGCGAGGGTGACGGCACCGTTGTCGAGGATGTACTTCTCCCCCGACGGCGTCGTGACCGGCACGGGCTTCGAGGCGTTAGCCGGTGCGCCGCTGTTGATGTGCACCGGACGCGTGGTGGGCTCTTCGTCGCCGGGTGCCTGTCCGGGGTCGGAGGCCGGGAAGGAGTGCTTCGATTCGAGGTCGACGATCGAGTCGGAGGTCGATGCCGTCGCGTAGCTCAGGATGTCCTGCTCGAACTGCGACTTCGCCTCGGAGAGCAGGATGCGGTCCTGCGGGCGCTTCGGGCCGGCGATCGACGGCACGACGGTGCCGAGGTCGAGCTCGAGGTACTCGCTGAACGTGGGCTCGTGCGCGGCGTCGTGCCAGAGCTTCTGCTCCTTGGCGTAAGCCTCGACCAGCGCGACGGCCTCTTCGCTGCGGCCGGTGAGTCGCAGGTAGTCGAGCGTCACGTCGTCGATCGGGAAGATCGCGGCGGTGGAGCCGAACTCCGGCGACATGTTGCCGATGGTCGCGCGGTTGGCGAGCGGCACCGACGCGACGCCCTCGCCGTAGAACTCGACGAACTTGCCGACCACACCGTGCTTGCGCAGCAGGTCGGTGATCGTGAGCACCACGTCGGTCGCGGTCACGCCGGCGGGGATCTCGCCGGAGAGCTTGAAGCCCACGACGCGCGGGATGAGCATCGACACGGGCTGGCCGAGCATGGCTGCCTCGGCCTCGATGCCGCCGACGCCCCAGCCCAGCACGCCGAGGCCGTTGACCATGGTGGTGTGCGAGTCGGTGCCGACGCAGGTGTCGGGGTATGCGCGGAGCACACCGTCGACGTTGCGGTCGTAGATGACCTTGGCCAGATGCTCGATGTTCACCTGGTGGACGATGCCGGTGCCCGGCGGGACGACCTTGAAGTCGCTGAACGCAGTCTGACCCCAACGCAGGAACTGATAACGCTCGCCGTTGCGCTCGTACTCGATCTCGACGTTGCGCTCGAGGGCGTTCTCCGAGCCGAACAGGTCGGCGATCACGGAGTGGTCGATGACCATCTCGGCGGGCGAGAGCGGGTTGATCTTGTTCGCGTCACCGCCGAGTGCCGTCACGGCCTCGCGCATGGTGGCGAGGTCGACGATGCACGGCACACCGGTGAAGTCCTGCATGACCACACGGGCCGGCGTGAACTGGATCTCGGTGTTCGGCTCGGCCGCGGCATCCCACGAACCCAGCGCCTCGATCTGCGCCTTCGTCACATTCGCGCCGTCTTCGGTGCGAAGCAGGTTCTCCAGGAGGACCTTGAGACTGAAGGGAAGCTTCTCGAAACCCGGCACCGTGTCGATGCGGAAGATCTCATAGTCGGTGCTGCCGACTGTCAGGGTGCTCTTGGCACCGAAGCTGTTCACCGTGGACACGAATCCGTCTCCTTCTATTCGGATGGGAGCGACAGGCGCCTCCATCTTGCTCGCCAGCGAGCCCCTGCGGCTAGCAAGGCGGACCTAACCAGTCTGCTCCGCGCAGCTCACCGGCGAAAGCCTGCGATTTATCTTGATGTCAAGATAAATCTATCACGCCTCGGGGGCATCCTCGCGCGCGGGCTCGCGCGGGTGCAACGCGCGGACCACGAGCCACGTGACGGCGATCAGCGGGGCGAACAGCGGCAGCCCCATGATGAGTTTGAGCGTGCCCAGCGCCGTGACGTCACCGGCCAGATAAAGGGGCAGCTGCACAGCCAGCCGGGTGAAGAACAGCGCGGCCCAGGCGATCCCCAGCCAGAAGTAGGCACGTCGCTTGCGGCGATCGTTCCGCCAGGTGGTGCCCTCCCCCATCAGGAATCCGACGGCGAGGCCGATCAGCGACCAGCCGATCAGTGCCGACACCAGGATGACCGAGCCGTAGACCGCGTTGGTGATGAGCCCCGGGACGAAGTTGTCGGCGCCGCGTCCGGTCCACAGAGCCAGCGCTGCCGCGCCGACCGCGGCGATGAGACCGCCGAGGGCGGCCGAGGGCGGCGACTTCTGCACGAGTCGGACGATCGTGAAGACGGCTGCGAGACCGACCGAGATGCCGAGCGAGAGGATCAGCGGCTCGGGGCGGATCGTGAAGATGATCACGAACGCGAGGCTGGGCAGCACCGACTCGAGGATGCCCCGCCACCCGCCCATGGCGGTCCACACGACCGTGTGGGTGGCCGCACTCTCCGACGGGTCGAGCCCGGCACGACGCGCGACTCCTCCGAGGGCCTCCCCGAGGATCTCGGAGGTGCTCTTCTCCCGTTCGGCGTCGGGCTCGGGAGTGCTCACGCGGAACCAGGGGTCGCCGGCATCTTGAGCGGGATCAGGTCGCGCGGCGGCATCGGAGACCCGCCGCGGACGACCACGATCGACCGGAAGAGGTCTTCGACCTTCTCCGCCGCTTCGGGGTCCGAGGCGCCGGCGCCGCCGATCACGCCGCGGAGGAACCAGCGCGGGCCGTCGATGCCGATGAAGCGCGCGAGGCGCAGACCGGATCCCTCCGCCGCCGTGGCGGGGACCTCGGCGAGGAGCTCCTTGCCCAGCGGGCCTTCGCGCTCTTCCACGCGGCCGCCCTGCGCCTTGACCTGGTCGCGGAGCTGTACGCGGGTCTCGTCCCACAGTCCTCCGGTGCGCGGTGCGGCGAAGGGCTGCACCTGCAGCGAGGAGTCCGCGTAATCGAGGCCGACCGCCACGATGCGCTTCGACTGCTCCTCGACCTCGAGGCGCAGGTTCAGACCTTCGCGCGGCAGGATCTTGATGCCGCCGAGGTCGATGTAGGGACGGACCGGGTTCGCCTCGGAATCGTCGAAGGGACCGTCGGTGGCACGATTCAGCGGTGCCGACTTCGAAGGGGTCTCGTTGTTGTCAGTCATTGGCCTGTCCTGCTTCGTTCTGGTGGGTCGCTGCCTGGTAACCGGTGGAACCGAACCCACCGGCACCGCGGACGCTGTCCGGCAGCTCGTCGACCGGGATGAACGTGGCGCGCGTGACCGGCATGATGATCAGCTGCGCGATACGATCGCCGACCGCCACATCGTACGCGCTCTGGGTATCCGTGTTGATCAGGCTCACCTTGATCTCACCGCGATACCCGGCATCCACCGTCCCCGGCGAATTCACGATCGAGATCCCGTGCTTCGCGGCCAGTCCGCTGCGCGGAACCACGAAAGCGGCGTACCCGTCGGGCAGCGCAATGCTGACGCCCGTCGGCACCAGTGCACGCTCCCCCGGCTCGAGGTGCACGGCCTCCGCCGCGACCAGATCGGCACCGGCATCGCCCGGATGCGCATACCCGGGCACCACTGCAGCGATAATGGGGACATCAACGGAATCGGTCACCCCATGAGGCTAATGCAGAACCCCGCCACAGACGCACGTCCCCGCTACCGCGAAAGACTCTCGCCGAGCCTCTGGCTGCTCGTGACCGTCGCGGTCGCCGGCCCCATGGTGTCGCTCGTCTTCGTGCCGATCGGCTCGACAGTCGCACTGGCCCTCGGCGCCGCCGTATCGGCCCTCCTGGTGCTGGGCTTCATCGCGGCCACCCCTGTCGTCTCCGTCATCGGCACGGTACTGCGCGCCGGCCGCGCGCACATCGACACGAAGCATCTCGGCGAGCCGGTGGCCCTGACCGGCGACGACGCCCGGCAGGCTCGCGGCCCCGGGCTCCCGGCGCGCGGGTGGCACCTGATCCGCGGTGGCATCGACGGAATCGTCGTCGTCCCGAATCTCGACCCGGACGACCCCGTCGACACGTGGACCGTCTCGACACGCACGCCGGATCGACTGGCAGCGGCGATCCGCGCTGCGCAGAGCTGAGACGCGGCACGAAGAGGCAGAGCTGAGGTGCGGAGCCGAGAGGCACCCGCATACGACAGCGCGCCCCTGACCGGAGTGGTCGGGGGCGCGTGATACGTCGCTCGGAGGACTGCTTACGCAGCGCACTCCTTGCAGATGGGCCCGGATGCGCCCTCGTGGTCGAGCTGTGAACGGTGCTTCACGAGGAAGCAGCTCATGCACGTGAACTCGTCCTGCTGCGCGGGCAGCACGACGACGTCGAGCTCGAGATCGGAGAGGTCGGCACCCGGAAGGTCGAAGCTCGACGGGTTGTCGGAGTCTTCGTCCCCGCTTGAGCCGGAGAGCTTGTCCGGCACACGCTCCTTCAGGGCTTCGATCGACTCGGAGTCGTCTTCGCTCTTTCGGGGGGCGTCGTAATCGGTTGCCATGCGGTAGATCTCCACTTTCATGGTGCGAGTGGGTGGTGCGCCGTCGGGTATTCGGCGGCCATAGTTTGCACGACCGGACGACATAACGCAAATGCTCGCCCGTTCGCCTGAACAAACTCACGGCACGCCCAGGGTATTCCCGGCCCGGATGCCCCATGCGTGACACCATGATGAGACACCCATCAGAGGGGCATTCGCATGGAAAACGTCACCATCGTCGGCACAGAAGCAGGAGTCCTCGTACTCGCGACCGAGTCGGGCGAGCGGTTCGCGCTGCCCATCGACGACATGCTGCAGCGCGAGATCCGTCGCGCCACCCGTCAGAGTGAGCCGACGGCACAGAAGCTCGCCGCGAGTCCGCGTGATATCCAGGCGCAGATCCGAGCCGGTCTCACGGCTCCGGAGGTTGCCGAGCTCCTGGGTATCAGCGTCGACGACGTCGCCCGTTTCGAAGGCCCCGTCCTGGCCGAACGCGAGCACGTCATCGGCCAGGCCCTCGCCGTTCCCGTTCTCATCGGCAGCGAGGTCGAGCCCGACGCGCAGCCCACCTTCGGAGTTGCCGTCCGCGCCAAGCTCGCGGAGGTCGAAGCGACGTCGGAGCGTTGGGCGAGCTGGAAGGAGGACTCGGGCTGGACCATCAAGCTCGAGTTCACCGCCAACGACGTCGAGCACGACGCCCGCTGGAGCTTCGATCCCCGCCGCAGCGCCCTCTCGCCGCTCAATGCGGACGCCACGCAGCTGTCCCGCCAGGGCTCGCTGCCCGAGGGACTCATCCCCCGCCTGCGGGCCGTGGACGCAGAACGGATCACCTCTCCGTACAAGGACGAGAGCCGCTTCGACTCCGGCGCATTCGGCCCCCGTCTGCTCCCTGCTCCCGACGCCGAGATCGAGGATCCCTCCCTTCCCGAGCGTTCCGACGCGGCCGCACAGGACGCCGCGATCAAACGCGCACCGGCATCACAGACGACGAGCCCCGAGACCGCAGACCTTCTCGAAGCTCTCCGCCGTCGTCGCGGCCAGCGCGAGACCGCGCCGCTGCTGGATGAGCCCACGGACGCAGATCGGGCCGATCAGAGCCCGATCTCGCTCTTCGAGGTCCTGGAGCAGCCGGACGACGAGCCGCAGTCTCCGCAGCCCGCGCCTCAGACGACCAACTCGGATTCCGGCGAATCCACAGGCCGGAGACGTCGTCGCAACGCCATGCCCTCTTGGGACGAGATCGTCTTCGGCGCACGAACGGACGAGTGAGACCGGCCTGAGAGTGCTCGCCGGGAAGTCGTGCCGGAGAGCATACCGGGCGATCGTCGTCAGCGAGCGAAAGCGCCGAGCCTGACGACGGGGACCTGCCGCTCCTCCGGTGTGAGTGCACCGTGCTGGCCGACCATTCCGCGACCGCGCTGGTCCGCAGCCGTGCCGTCATAGACCGCCCACGACCCACGCGCGATCGCGAGCACGTCACCGATCCGAGGCGAGGCCGCCTCGGAGACCGTGGGTCCGAAGAGGCCCGCACGCACGGCCTCCTCGCGGGTGACGACATCGGCGACCCCCTCGAGATCCGCACGCCAGCGCGATACCAGCGAGACGCCATCCGCATCGGGCTCCAGATAGGCGTGCAGCATCCGCGGTTCACCACCCACGTGTCGGACGCCTTCGAGGTGGTCCGCTTCGAGCACGATCTGTCGGTTCGGCGCCACATCGACCATCCCATGATCCGACGTGACCACGACCCCGACGCCCGGGGGCACCCGTGCGGAAAGAGCGGCATCGACGTCCTCGAGCGCCGCGACCCATTCGGACGAGGCGATGCCGTACTTGTGGCCGGCCTTGTCGACCTCTGGAAGGTAGCAGTAGACCAGCGAGCCCGGATGGGACTGAGCGAGCGCATAGGCGGCTTCGATACGCGACGCCGCTGTGGTGGCTGCGACGAACTCGGCACCTCGGAGAGTGGCTTTGGTGAAGCCGCTGTGCGCGTATCCGGCGAACCCCACGGCGAAACTCTCGTGGCCGGCACCACCGGCGCGCTCGAAGATCGTGGGAGCCGCCTGCCACGTATACGGGTCGATCCCGTCGGTCTCCCAGCCGCTGAGCTGGTTGACGAGCACGTCGCGGGTCGGATCGAGCACTCGGTAGCCGACGAGGCCGTGCTCCCCCGGCCAGACACCGGTGACGATGCTGGTCAGCGCCGCCGCGGTGGTGGAGGGGAAGACCGACTGCGCGACGTCCTTCTTCGCCATCCCCGCCGTCAACGCACGTGCGTGACCGGCGTGTGCCCGCAGACTGATCGCTCCGAGCCCGTCGATTACGACGAGCACGGCCGAGTCTGCGCGCGGCAACAGCGCCGATTCGCCGCGGAGGGCGGCGAGCAGGTCGTCCGCCACCCCGACGACACTCCGGGCACTCGGCGACGCGGACGGTAGCATGAAGGACATCCGAGCCAGTCTGACACAGGCTCCCGTATGCCTTCAGGAAGTCCATGCCGAAAACCCCGCCGCCCGAGCCTGTCGAGGAGCGCATCCAGGACATCGACCTCTCCACCGAGATGCAGGGCTCGTTCCTCGAGTACGCATACTCGGTGATCTACTCGCGCGCGCTCCCCGATGCGCGCGATGGTCTGAAACCGGTGCAACGCCGCATCCTGTACCAGATGGCCGAGATGGGCCTTCGCCCCGACCGCGGTCATGTCAAGAGCGCCCGCGTGGTCGGCGAGGTCATGGGAAAGCTCCACCCCCACGGCGACTCCGCGATCTACGACGCGCTGGTGCGCCTCGCGCAGGAGTGGGCGCTGCGCGTCCCTCTGGTCGACGGACACGGCAACTTCGGCTCCCTCGACGACGGTCCGGCCGCGGCTCGATACACGGAGGCACGGCTCGCCGCCGCCGCCCTCGCGCTCACCGAGAACCTCGACGAGGACGTCGTCGATTTCATCCCGAACTACGACGGCCAGTTCCAACAGCCGGCTGTCCTGCCCGCTGCTTTCCCGAACCTCCTGGTCAACGGAGCGAGCGGCATCGCGGTCGGCATGGCGACCAACATGGCGCCGCACAACCTGATCGAGGTCGTCGCGGCCGCCACGCATCTCCTGGAGAACCCGGACGCGACCACCGAGGACCTGATGGAGTTCGTTCCCGGTCCGGACTTCCCGTCGGGCGGGATCCTGATGGGACTGGACGGGGTCAAAGACGCCTACACGAACGGACGCGGCGCGCTCAAGGTCCGAGGGAAGACCTCGATCGAGCCCCTCGGCCCTCGACGCACCGGCATCATCGTGTCGGAGCTGCCGTACATGGTCGGCCCCGAGCGTCTGCTGGAGAAGATCCGCGACGCCGTGCAGTCGAAGAAGCTGCAGGGCATCAGCGACGTCACCGACCTCACCGACCGCAACCACGGACTCCGCGTCGCGATCGGCATCAAGACGGGCTTCGACCCGAACGCCGTCCTCGAGCAGCTCTACCGTCTGACGCCGCTGGAAGACTCGTTCAGCATCAACAACGTCGCTCTGGTCGAAGGCCAGCCGCGCACGCTCGGGCTCAAGGAGATGCTGAGCGTCTACGTGGGCCACCGCCTCGAGGTCATCACCCGGCGCAGCCGCTACCGCCTGAAGCGGCGCGAGGAGCGTCTGCACCTCGTCGAGGGGCTGCTCATCGCGATCCTCGACATCGACGAGGTCATCCAGGTCATCCGCTCATCCGACGACTCGGAGCAGGCCCGCACCCGCCTGCGCTCGGTCTTCGATCTGAGCGAGCTGCAGGCGGAGTACATCCTCGAACTGCGTCTGCGCCGTCTGACGAAGTTCTCCCGCATCGAGCTCGAGACCGAACGAGACGCGTTGCTGGCCGAGATCGCCGCCCTCCGCGAGCTGCTGGGGAGCCCCGTGCTGCTGCGCGCCGCGGTCGCGAAGGAACTCGATGCCGCGGCCGACGCGTACGGCACGCCCCGGCGCACGCTGCTCATGAACGCCGCACCGCCCAAGCCCCGCGCCACCAAGGGCGCGGTCGACCTGCAGATCGCCGACGCCCCCACGGCGCTCATCCTCTCGACCACCGGGCGCACGGTCCGAGTCGACCTCGGCGAAGGACAGGAGCTCACCGCCCCGGCACGTCGCAGCAAGCACGACGCGATCCTGACCACGGTCGAGACCACGGTCAGGGCCGAGCTCGGAGCGCTCACGAACCTCGGACGCGTCGTCCGCTTCTCCCCCGTCGACCTGCCTTCCGTGCCTGCCACCTCGGTTCAGCTCGCTGCCGGCACGCCGTTGCGCGACTATCTCGGGATCACGACGAAGGGCGAGCGGGTGCTCGGTTTCGTGCGGTTCGACAGCGATACGCCGATCGCCCTCGGGACCGCCCAGGGAACGGTCAAGCGCATCGTCCCGTCAGCGCTTCCCGTGCGGCCCGACCTCGAGGTCATCGGCCTGAAGCAGGGCGACACGGTGGTGGGCGCGGCCGAGGCGCCGGACGACGCCGAACTTGTGTTCGTCACGACCGACGCGCAGCTGCTGCACTTCTCGGCCTCCTCCGTGCGCCCGCAGGGGGCGCCGGCCGGCGGCATGGCCGGCGTCAAGCTCAGCTCCGGGGCATCGGTCCTCTTCTTCGGTGTCGTCGATCCCGCCACCGAGTCGGTCGTCGCCACCGTCTCCGGAGGCGACAGCGCACTTCCCGGCACGGAGCCGGGGCGCGCGAAGGTCTCGTCGTTCACCGAGTACCCGGCCAAGGGTCGCGCCACGGGCGGCGTGCGCGCGCACGCATTCCTGAAGGGTGAGGATCGCCTCACGGTCGCGTGGGTCGGGCCCCAGCCACCGCTGGCGGTCGATCCGACCGGTGCCGTGCGCAAGCTTCCCGAGACCGGCGCACGTCGCGATGCCTCCGGACAGCCCGTAGAAGGCGTGATCGGCAGCATCGGCCGCACCCTGGTCTGAGTGCTCCGCAGGCGGGGTGACCGCCTGCAGCGAAGAAGCCGGCATGGGATGACCCGTGCCGGCTTCTTCCGTGTCTCCGGGGCTCAGGCGTCGATCGACTCGCGCGACAGCCGGTCGGAGGAGTCGATGATGAACTCGCGGCGCGGGGCGACCTCGTTGCCCATCAGGAGCTCGAACACGCGGCCCGCGGCCTCCGCATCCTCCATGCGCACGCGACGCAGCAGCCGTCCGGAACGGTCCATCGTGGTGTTCGCCAGCTGTTCTGCGTCCATCTCACCCAAGCCCTTGTACCGCTGGATCGGCTCGTGCCAGCGCTTGCCCGCCTTGCGGAGCTTCGCCAGCAGCGTGTGCATCTCCTGCTCGCTGTAGGTGTAGATCGTCTCGTTCGGCTTCGAGCCCGGGTTCATCACGATGATCCTGTGCAGCGGCGGGACGGCGGCGAACACGCGGCCGTGCTCGATCAGCGGTCGCATGTAGCGGAAGAACAGGGTGAGCAGGAGGGTGCGGATGTGGGCGCCGTCGACATCGGCATCGCTCATCAGGATGATCTTGCCGTAGCGAGCCGCATCGATGTCGAAGGTCCGGCCGGAGCCTGCACCGATCACCTGGATGATCGACGCGCACTCCGCATTCGACAACATGTCGCCGACCGACGCCTTCTGCACGTTGAGGATCTTTCCCCGAATCGGCAGCAGCGCCTGGAACTCGCTGTTGCGCGCGTTCTTGGCGGTGCCGAGCGCCGAGTCTCCCTCGACGATGAAGAGCTCGCTGCGTTCGACATCGTTCGTGCGGCAGTCGACGAGCTTCGTCGGAAGGGTCGACGACTCCAGTGCGTTCTTGCGGCGCTGCGTCTCCTTGTGCGCACGTGCCGACACGCGCGCCTTCATCTCCGAGACGATCTTGTCGAGCAGCTGCGACGCCTGGTTCTTGTCGTCGCGCTTGGTCGAGCTGAATCGCTGGGCCAGGTCCTTGCGGATCACCTGGGCGACGATCTGCCGGACGGCCGGAGTGCCGAGGATCTCCTTCGTCTGCCCCTCGAACTGCGGCTCGGGCACGTTCACCGTGAGCACCGCTGTGAGGCCCGCGAGGACGTCGTCCTTCTCGAGCTTGTCGTTGCCGACCTTGAGGCGACGCGCGTTCTGCTCGACCTGGGTGCGGAGAACCTTGAGGAGTTCTTGCTCGAAGCCCTGCTGATGGGTTCCGCCCTTGGGCGTCGCGATGATGTTGACGAACGACCGCACGCGCGTGTCGTAACCGGTGCCCCACCGCAGCGCGATGTCGACGGCGCACACGCGCTCCACCTCGGTGGCGACCATGTGCCCGTCGGCCTGCAGAACGGGAACGGTCTCCTTGAACGTCCCCTCCCCCTGGATGCGCCAGTTGTCGGTCACCGGCGGATCGACCGCGAGGTAGTCGACGAACTCCGAGATCCCGCCCTCATAGAGGTAGGACGTCACCGTCCCGGTGGCATCCGCATCCTCCGAGCCGAGCTCGGGAGCATCCGGACGATTCGTCCGCTTGTCGGCGACCTCGATCTCGAGACCCGGGACGAGGAACGCCGTCTGTCGGGCGCGGGTCTCGAGCTCGGAGAGCTGGAAGGCCGCGTCCTTGGTGAAGATCTGCCGATCGGCCCAGTAGCGAACCCGCGTACCGGTCACGCCGCGGGGCGCCTTGCCGATGACGCGGAGCTCGCTCTTCTCCTGGAAGGGAGTGAACGGCGCGTCGGGACGCTTCTCTCCGGAGTCTGCGAAGACCCCCGGTTCGCCACGATGGAACGACATGGCGTAGGTCTTGCCGCCGCGATCGACCTCGACGTCCAGGCGCTCGGAGAGCGCGTTCACCACGGAGGCGCCGACACCATGCAGACCACCGGATGCCGCGTACGACCCGCCGCCGAACTTCCCACCGGCGTGCAGTTTGGTATAGACCACCTCGACGCCGGTCAGACCGGTGCGCGGTTCGACGTCCACCGGGATGCCGCGGCCACGGTCGTGGACCTCGACACTGCCGTCGGCATGGAGGATGATGTCGATCTTCGTGCCGTTGCCGGCCACCGCCTCGTCGACGGAGTTGTCGATGATCTCCCAGAGGCAGTGCATGAGTCCGGGCGACCCGTTCGACCCGATGTACATCCCTGGGCGCTTGCGGACGGCCTCGAGGCCTTCGAGCACCTGGAGATGATGGGCGGAGTACTCGGCATTCACAATATCCGAGTCTAATCTCGCTAGTCGTTCCGGCTCCGCAGACACTCCCCGCGGAGGGCTACTCGACGGGGGTCGCGTACGCGCTGAGCGAAACACGCCGCAAACCGGGCATGCGCACAGGTGGGGCGTGGTTGTATTGACCAAATCCCCCAGCGAAGCCGACACCCGAGGAGGCACCGAGATGAACGCAACGACCGAACGTGACACCTCCACCGTCGAGTTCCGCCTGACCGCCATGGATCGCTGTGATTCATGCGGCGCTCAGGCGTACATCGCCGCTGAGGTCAACGGATCCGAGCTCCTGTTCTGCGCCCACCACGGCCGCAAGTACGAAGAGAAGCTCCGCAGCATCGCCACCAGCTGGCACGACGAGACCGCCCGCCTCGTCGAGACGGTCTGATCGAATCCTGACGCACGTCGGCTGGTCCTGGTCAGTCGACTGCGGTCAGCGGACACGAATCAATCGGCGACGACTCTCCGCACACGTGATGTGAGCCGGGTGAGGATCTCTTCTCCCACGGTATCGATACGCTCAGCGAGGGTCGTCGCCGACGTCTCTCCGTGCGTCCCGGCGCCGAAGACCACGACCTGATCCCCCGCTGTCGCTCCTGCCCAGCCTTCGACAGTCGACGTCGTGTGTCCCACCGACGTGAGGGTGCGCGTTCCTGCAGAGGTGCCGACGCGACTTCCGGCCAGTGTCGAAGGGAATCCGTCGAAACTGCCGATGCCGATGGTCACGTCGTCCCGCTGGACGCTGATGACGGGCGCGACGAGGCTCGCAGCCGGGAGGATGCCTTCGAGTTCCGGTCCGTCCGCGGATCGGATGCCATAACAGAAGGCTCCGATGCGCGAGACCGTTCCGCGCAGTTCGGGGCGCCACCAGGACGCCGCCGACGCGGTCAGGTGAAGCGCGGCAGGAGTCGTCCCCGAATCCTCCACGGTACGGACCGCTTCGAGGAACACCGATTGTGCGACGTCGTCGTCCGCGTCGCTCGCCTCGGCGATATGGCTCCACACCCCCTCGAACTCCAGGAGTCCTGCGCGCTCGGCGTCGCGCGCGACAGCGACGGCCGCAGCCCAGTCGTCGGGCAGGATGCCGTTGCGATGAAGGCCGGTGTCGATCTTCAGGTGCACGCGCGCGGACGTGCCGAGCGCCTCTGCGCGCGCGATGATCCGCCGAAGGTAGTCGCTCGTGCCCACCCCGAGGTCGAGCCTCTGCATGAGGGCGTCGTCGATCTCGGCGTCCGTCGACGTCACCCACGCGAAGATCCTGGCGTCGCCGCCGGCGATCCTGCGCACGGTCAACCCAGTACGGATGTCATAGCTGCCGAACCACGTGACGCCCGCGTCGGCCGCGGACTCGACGGCCCACGAGAGTCCGTGGCCGTATGCGTCGTCCTTGAGCACGAGCATCAACGTCGACGGCGCCACTCGGGCGCGTACCGCGTCGATGTTCGCCCGGAACGTGCTGCTGCTCAGGCGCAGCTCCGGACGGCTCATGCCTCCCACCCCCGCACGGCATGTGCGCCGGCCACGGTGACGAGTTCCGCCGGGCTCATTCCGGTGACGGCGGCCCAGTGCGCGATGGAGGATCCCGCCTGACCCTCGCCGCCGAAGTACGTGACCTCCGCGCCCGCCTCGGCATCCGCGCCTTGGAGGTCGACGACGCAGACGTCCATGGCGACCCGGCCGACGATGGGGCGAGCTGCGCCGTCGATCTCGACCTCGGCACGGTTTCCGAGCGCGCGCACGATGCCTTGGGCGTACCCACCGGTCACCAGCGCCACCGTGGTCTCACGCGAGGCGCGGTAGGTGTAACCGTAGGAGACGGC
The DNA here is from genome assembly GCF_034650155.1 of Microbacterium sp. STF-2. NCBI lineage: Bacteria > Bacillati > Actinomycetota > Actinomycetes > Micrococcales > Microbacteriaceae > Microbacterium > Microbacterium sp. STF-2. The sequence continues at coordinate 390,294 of NZ_JARKMW010000001.1, read as the reverse complement.
GTCTCCCGGCCGGAGCCCCTTGGTGGAGAGGACGCGACCCGTCAGCCGCATCACCGGTCGCGTCCTCGTGCGTCCGGTCGCATCAGGAAGACCGTAGAGGAGCGTCGCGTCGATGTCCGGCTCACCCGTCGTGACGCCGTCGATTCCCTCGAGCTGCAACGCCTCCACCTCTCCGCGGGCGTCGACGAGCACTCGCTCGGCTCCTGCGGCCGTCACGAGCTGCGCGACGGCGAGAACACCATGACCCCAGGCGTCACGCCGAAGATCGGCGACTCGGCCGCCTGCCGACACGGCAGCAAAGGCGCCCGCGGCCAGGGCCGAACGGGAGATCATCGCACGCGGCAGGGCGCTGGAAGTCGTCTCACACACGTCTTCCACCCTAGCTTCCGGCTCTCAGGTCGGCCGTCCCGGCCCCCGTAGACTGGTGGGGACCCCGACCCTGGAGCCTCATGTCTCGTCTTTCCCTCGCGCCCCGCATCCGCTATCTGATGGGACGTGCCCGCCGCATCGACGTCGGATCGGTGGTGGAACGCGCCAAGGAGGCATCCGCTCAGCATCACAAGGCCGTCCCCGCCATCGTCGTGGACATGCTCTGGTCGGCCGCGCGCCACAACGTCGGGTTCCAGGACTACATCGACTACGACTTCGCGATGCTGACGAAGGCCGAGCGCGACACCTACATGACGCATCCCGTCTCGAACCAGCTCTCGCAGCGGTATGACCACCCTGACTACCGCTGGATCTTCCAGGACAAGGTCGAGTTCGACAAGCAGTTCTCCGACCACCTGCACCGCGAATGGATGGTCGTCGACCAGGGCAACGCCGACGCGGTGCGCGAGTTCACACAGCGACTCGGCACGATCGTCACGAAGGAACCGGTGGGACAGGCCGGAACCGGAGTGCATCGCTATCACGCCGCCGACATCACCGACTGGAACGATTTCCACCAGGGGCTCCTCGCTCGAGGCGAGCTGCTGATCGAAGAGGTGATCCGCCAGCACGACGCGCTTGCGGCCGTGTGCCCCGGCACGGTGAACACCACCCGCATCACCGCGTTCTTCGATGGTGAGAAGGCGCACATCCTCGCCATGGCCCAGAAGTTCGGTCGCGGTGCGGTGAGCGATCAGATGACCTTCGGCGGCTTCTACACGATGCTCGACGAGAACGGTCATGCCGTCGGTGCCGGGTACGACTCGCACGGGCACGTGCACGAGACGCACCCGGACTCGGGTTTCCGCATCGCCGACTTCCAGCTGCCCTACATGGACGAGGTGCGCGCGTTCATCGACGAAGTCGCCCGCGTCGTGCCCCAGGTGCAGTACGTCGGTTGGGACGTCGTCGTCTCCCCGGACGGTCCCGTCCTCGTCGAGGGCAACTGGGGCGCCGGAGTCTACGAGAACAAGCCCAGCGTCACCGGTATCCGCACGGGCCACAAACCTCGGTACCGCGAAGTCATCGGTTTCTGAGACAGAGATGACGAAGGCCCCGGATGCCGAGCATCCGGGGCCTTCGTCATCGTTCTGAGCGGATCAGATGACAGAGGTCAGACTGCGCGGACGATGCCGAGCGGTGTGGACTCGAGCCCCTGTCCGAGCGGGTTGTCCCCGAGGATCTTGACCAGACGACGCTCGCCGTCCTTGTCGAGCGTCGACCCGAGGATGTTGCCGCCGAGGTCGTTGATATCGACCACTGCCACCTCTGCCTGGCCACCGATCAGTGCCTTCAGCCGCGCGGCCACGCCGTCGGGATCCTTCGGTCCGAGCACGACAGCCTCGTTGTACGGAGGGATGGTGTGCTTGGTGGGACCGTCGATGGCCCGCGCCTTGTCACCCGCGATGCGGTAGAAGTCACCACGACGACCGAACGCCTTGGTTACCGCTGCCACGGCCGACGCGAACAGGATCCGCGGAGTGCCGCACTCCCGCAGCGCCATCTCCATCGTCTCCGGCATGCCGAGCCCGATGCCGTACGGCGTGCGGGTGACGTACTTGGAGAGGAACAGGGCGAGCTTGCGCGGCTTGATCTCGTCGAGACGGTACGACCGCCCCTGGGTGATCGCCACGATCTTCTCGGTCACGAACAGCAGGTCGCCCGGCTGCACGGCGTCCTTGGCGTACTCCGTGATGATCGCATCGAGGTCGTCCTCGGGCATGACCACACGGGTACGCAGCGGGATACGCGCATAGCTCTTGCCGTCGACGCTCGCCTCGAGCGCCTTGCCGTCGTTCGCCTGGCTCATTCGAGGTAGTCCCGCAGGGACTGCGAACGGCTCGGGTGCCGGAGCTTCGCCATGGTCTTCGACTCGATCTGACGGATGCGCTCACGCGTCACGCCGAAGGTGTCGCCGATCTGGTCGAGAGTCTTCGGCTGACCGTCGCCCAGGCCGAAGCGCATCCGGATCACGCCGGCTTCGCGCTCGGAGAGCGAGTCGAGCAGCTGTTCCAGCTGACGCTGCAGCATGGTGAAGCCCACCGCGTCGGCCGGAACCACGGCCTCGGTGTCCTCGATCAGGTCGCCGAACTCGCTGTCGCCGTCTTCACCCAGCGGCGTGTGCAGCGAGATCGGCTCGCGGCCGTACTTCTGCACCTCGACGACCTTCTCGGGCGTCATGTCGAGCTCACGGCTGAGCTCTTCCGGCGTGGGTTCGCGGCCGAGATCCTGCAGCATCTGACGCTGCACTCGCGCGAGCTTGTTGATGACCTCGACCATGTGCACCGGGATGCGGATCGTGCGGGCCTGGTCGGCCATCGCACGGGTGATCGCCTGGCGGATCCACCACGTGGCGTACGTCGAGAACTTGAAGCCCTTGGTGTAGTCGAACTTCTCGACCGCGCGGATGAGGCCGAGGTTGCCCTCCTGGATCAGGTCCAGGAACTGCATGCCGCGGCCCGTGTAGCGCTTGGCGAGCGAGACGACGAGTCGGAGGTTCGCGCCGAGCAGGTGGCTCTTGGCACGCTGTCCGTCGCGGGCGACCCACTGCAGGTCGAGTCCGAGCTGGCTCGTCTTCTCGGCCGCGGTCATCGCCGACAACTTCTCCTCGGCGAACAGACCCGCCTCGATGCGCATCGCGAGCTCGACCTCTTCGGCCGCGTTCAGGAGCGCGACCTTTCCGATCTGCTTCAGGTAGTCCTTGACAGGGTCGGCAGTCGCACCGGTGATCTGCGTCGAGTAGACGGGAACGTCTTCATCGTCGTTCGACGAGATGACGATCGCGCCGGTCGGCAGCGGCTCGGTGAACTTCGGCTTCGCGTCCTCGTCCTCGTCGTCCTCGACCGCAGCAGCGGCGGGGGCCTCGTCTTCTTCGACGACGTCCTCGGACTTCTTCTTCTTGACGGGGGCGCGCTTCGCGGCAGCACGCTTCGCCGCGCTCAGGGGCGCGGGCTTCTCGGGCGCATCGGCCTCGACCGGAGCGTCGGCGGTCGTCTCTTCGGCAGCCTTCTTCGTCCGGGTGTTCTTCGTCGTGGCAGGAGTCACGTTTCGCCTTTCACGGAGCTGCTGTGTAGCCCCGGGACATTTCGGACACTAGTAAGACCCTTGTCAAGTCCAGCGCTCGAAAACACTGATTGACAACGGGTCAGAGTCCTAGTATCGCACACGTGTGGCGATGCGGATGCATTACGACGAAGTTCTCGCGGATCCGTGTCAGTTGCGACCGGGCTTGTCCTCGTCGCCCGACGGACGCGACGCCAGGTAGCGCTCCAGTTCCGCAGCGAGCTCGTCGGCGCTGGGAAGGTCCCGCTCACTGAACCCGCCCTCGTCGTACGAATCGTCATCGGGATTGCGTCCCGCCATGTACGCGTCATATCGGCGCTCGAGGTTGTGCACCATCTGCTGCAGCTCATCGTTCCCGGCGACCTGCTCGTCGACGCGCGCCAGGTAGTCCTCGCGGCGCTCCTGAACGGCGTCCAGCATCAGCACCAGACCGGTCGAGGCCATCAGCCTCTCTGCCGCGGCGATCACCGCTTCTGGATTCTCGGTCTCGGCGAGGTAGTGCGGCACGAGGAGCACGAATCCGACGGCGGGGTCGCCGCGCTCGACGAACCGGAACTCGAGGAGGTGACCGGCGGTCGCCGGCACCTGGGTGCGCGGACGCCAGACGGAGTGCGCGACCGTGAGCTCACGGCGGTTGCCGCTGACGGTCGTACCGATCGGACGTGTGTGCGGAACAGGCATGGCGATCGAATGCACCCAGTGCAGCCCCGACACCTCGAACTCCGCCGCCAGGGCGAGGACGGTGCTCGCGAAGCGGTTCCACGCGAAGTCGGGCTCGTACCCGGCGAGGAGCAGGAAGGGACGACCGAGCGCGTCCGTCGCAAGCGACAGCTCGAGACGCGGCGGCCGGAATTCGGTGAGGTGGTCCTGGTCGAAGGCGATCACCGGTCGACGGGCGCGATAGTCCAGCAGCGCATCGTTGTCGAACACCACGACGGTTTCCGGCGACGCGGTCTCCCTCAGGTGGTCGATCAGGCCGGACACCGCGCTGCCCGCGTCGGTGAAACCGGTGAGAAGCAGCACCAGGGGCAGGCCGTGCGGCACTGTCGGCGCATTCGCGACGCGTTCGTGGATCTCACCGGAGAAGGGCATGTGTCCATGCTACGAGCAGGGCTGGGGGCCGGGGCGCAGAGCATCATGCTGAGAGCGAACACGCGCCACGAGGGCGCGCGACCATGCTGCGACAGAGATCCTAGGATGGAGGCATGACGCTTCCCGTGCTCTCGCACACCACCGCTCAGTTCCCCGGAAGCGCTGCAGATGCCGCAGTGCTCGTCGTCGCCGCTCTCCCTGATTCGGCGGATTCACTGGCCGGTTATCCCGGCCTCGCCGATGCGTTGGCCGGTATCGGCTTCACCGGCTCCGCAGGATCGTTCGCGCGCGTGTACGCCCCGGAGGTGACGTCGTTGCCGCTGGCCGTCGTCGGCGTCGGCAACGTGCCTGACCCCGCTGCGGTGCGCAATGCGACCGGGACAGCGCTGCGCACCCTCGCCGGTTTCGAGCACGTCGCCATCGCCCTCGCCGACGGCCTGGAGTCCTTCGCCGCGCCGGCAGCAGAAGGCGCGGTGCTCGGCGGACACAAATTCGACGGGTACCGGACGGAGAAGGGCAAGGCTCGCGCCACCAGGATCACCCTGCACGCCGCCCTCGACGACGAGGACGCCGAGCATGCTCAGGTCCTCGGCGACGCCGTCGCCCTCGTCAAGGACCTCGTGAACGTTCCCGCCGAGTGGCAGAGCCCTGCCCAGCTCGCCCAGAGCGCCGCCGACAGCGTCGCCGACCTCGACGTCACGGTCGAGATCCTCGACGAGAAAGACCTCGCCGATCACGGCTTCGGGGGCATCCTCGGCGTGGGGCAGGGCTCCGACCGCCCCCCGCGCCTGGTCCGCCTCGACTACTCCCCCGCCGACGCATCGCGACACATCGCGCTGGTCGGCAAGGGCATCACCTTCGACACCGGCGGGCTGTCGCTGAAGCCCGCCGCATCGATGGTCGGCATGAAGTTCGACATGGCCGGAGCAGCGACATCTCTCGCCGCGATCCGCGCGATCGCGACTCTCGGGCTCCCTGTCCACGTGACGGCCTGGCTCTGCATCACCGACAACATGCCCTCGGGCCGCGCTCTGCGCCCCGGCGACGTCATCCGCATCCTCGACGGCACCACGGTGGAGGTGCAGAACACCGACGCTGAGGGCCGCCTCGTCCTGGCGGACGGTCTGGTCGCCGCGAGCCGAGAGAATCCCGACGTCATCATCGACGTGGCGACCCTCACGGGTGCCATCGTCGCCGCGCTCGGCCACCGGCACACCGGTGTCTTCGGCGACGTCGAGACGGTCTCCGCGTTCATCTCCGCGACCGCACAGGTCGACGAACCGGCCTGGCACATGCCGCTGCCGGAGTACATGGAGGAGTCGCTCGAGTCCCCCATCGCCGATCTCCAGAACGCCAACATGGGCGACCGGATGGGCGGTGCCTCCTATGCCGGCCTGTTCCTGCGCCGGTTCGTCGGGCGCACGTCGGAGGCCGAGGACGCCCCGCGCATCCCCTGGGTGCACCTCGACATCGCGGGCTCCGGCGAACACGCCGGCGCCCCGTACGGCTTCACCGAGAAGGGCCCCACAGGGGCGATGGTCCGATCGATCGTCGCCTTCGCCGAAGCATCCCACACGGAGGCATGACATATGACAACCCACACCTTCGACATCGTCGTCCTGGGCGGCGGAAGCGGCGGCTATGCCGCTGCATTGCGCGCGAGTGAGCTCGGCAAGTCCGTCGCGTTGATCGAGAAGGACAAGGTCGGCGGCACCTGCCTGCACCGCGGCTGCATCCCGACCAAGGCACTCCTGCATGCGGCCGAGGTCGCCGAGCATGTGCGCGATGCCGCGTCGGTCGGTGTGACGGCGTCCCTGGAAGGCATCGACCCCGTCGGCGTCCGCACGTATCGCGAGGGCATCGTCGCCAAGAAGTTCAAGGGTCTCGAAGGTCTCGTCAAAGCTCGCGGCATCACCACCGTCACCGGGCTCGGTCGACTGAATCCAGACCGCAGCATCAGCGTCGGCGATGACATCTACGTCGGTGCGGACGTCGTGCTCGCGACCGGTTCGTACAGCCGATCGCTCCCCGGCCTCGAGATCGGCGGACGGATCCTCACCAGCGAGCAGGCGCTCGCTCTGGATGTCGTCCCCGACCGCGTCCTGATCCTCGGCGGTGGTGTCATCGGCGTCGAGTTCGCGAGCGTCTGGCGCTCCTTCGGCTCCGAGGTCACCATCATCGAAGCGCTGCCGCACCTCGTCCCGAACGAGGACATCGCGCTCAGCAAGGGCCTGGAGAGGGCATTCCGCCGCCGTGGCATCCAGTACTCCCTCGGGACCCGCTTCCAGACGGCCACGCAGGACGACTCGTCCGTCACGGTCACGCTCGAGGACGGCAAGGAGTTCACGGCCGACTACCTGCTCGTCGCCGTCGGACGCGGGCCGGCGACGGCCGACCTCGGCTTCGCAGAGGCCGGTGTCACTCTGGACCGCGGCTTCGTGATCGTCGACGACGACCTGCGCACCGGGGTCCCGGGGCTCTGGGCCGTCGGCGACATCGTCCCCGGCCTCCAGCTCGCGCACCGCGGATTCCAGCAGGGCATCGCCGTCGCCGAACGGATCGCCGGCCTCTCCCCCGTCAACGTTCCCGATCTGCAGATCCCCAAGGTCACCTATTCCAGCCCCGAGGTCGCGTCGGTCGGAGTGACCGAGGAAGCCGCCGCTGCTGAACACGGCGCGGACGCGATCGTCGCCTACGAGTACAACCTCGCCGGGAACGGCAAGAGCGAGATCATCGGAACGGGTGGTCTCGTGAAGGTCGTCCGCCTCAAAGACGGCCCCGTCATCGGTGTGCACCTGCTCGGCGACCGTGTCGGCGAGCTCATCACCGAGGGGCAGCTCGCCGTCGCCTGGGAGGCGCACCCGGAGGACATCGCTCCTCTGATCCACGCACACCCGACCCAGAGCGAGGCACTCGGCGAGGCCTTCCTCGCCCTGGCCGGCAAGCCCCTGCACGCCCTCTGAGCACCAACCGGTGCCCGAGTCACTAAGCTAGACAAGCGTCATACAACTTCCTGAAGGAGACTCAGTCATGAGCACATCCGTCGTCCTCCCCGCTCTCGGCGAGAGCGTCACAGAGGGTACGGTCACCCGCTGGCTCAAGCAGGTGGGAGACACCGTGCAGGCGGACGAGGGCCTGCTCGAGATCTCGACCGACAAGGTCGACACCGAGATCCCCTCCCCCGTCAGCGGCGTGATCGAGGAGATCCTCGTGGCCGAGGACGAGACCGTCGAGGTCGGCGCGCTCCTCGCGCGCATCGGCGATGGCAGCGCCGCGGCTCCGGCCGCAGATGCTCCCGCCGCCGCCGCACCCGCTGCGGAAGAAGCGCCAGCCGAGGCATCTCCCGCTGCCGAAGAGACCCCGGCTGCAGAGGCTCCGACCCCCGCCGCAGAAGCACCGGCGCCCGCCGCTGAGTCCGCACCTGCCGCACCCGCCGGCGATGCGACAGACATCGTGCTTCCCGAACTGGGCGAGAGCGTCACCGAGGGAACCGTCACCCGCTGGCTGAAGCAGGTCGGCGACACCATCGCCGTCGACGAGGCCCTTCTGGAGATCTCCACCGACAAGGTCGACACCGAGATCCCGTCGCCGGTCGCCGGCGTACTGCAGGAGATCGTGGCCGGCGAGGACGAGACCGTCGCCGTCGGCGCTGTGCTCGCACGTGTCGGTTCCGGAGCAGCGCCCGCTTCCGAGGCACCTGCTGCTCCGGCACCCGCTGCTGCTCCGGCACCCGCTGCTGCTCCGGCGCCTGCCGCTGCTCCGGCACCTGCCGCTGCACCGGCCCCGGCTGCTCCGGCACCTGCCGCTGCACCGGCCCCGGCTGCTCCGGCACCCGCTGCTGCTCCGGCCCCTGCCGCCGCTCAGCCCGCATCGAAGCTCGCGCTCCCCACCGAGAACGACAACCTCTATGTGACCCCGCTCGTGCGCCGACTGGCGTCGCAGCAGGGCGTGGATCTGGCTTCCGTCACCGGAACCGGTGTGGGCGGTCGCATCCGCAAGGAAGACGTGCTGAAGGCCGCGGAGACCGCGAAGTCGGCGCCCGCTGCGGCAGCGGCGGCCCCTGCTCCGCTCGAGGTGTCGCCTCTTCGTGGGACGACCCAGCCGATGTCGCGTCTGCGCAAGGTCCTCGCCAAGCGCGCTGTCGAGTCGATGCAGCAGACGGCACAGTTGACCACGGTCGTCGAGGTCGATGTCACGGCCCTCGCCGAGTACCGCGACAGCGTGAAGGCGTCGTTCCTCGAGAAGACGGGCGACAAGCTCTCCTTCCTGCCGTTCTTCGCTCTCGCCACGGCCGAGGCCCTGCAGGCGTTCCCGATCGTCAACGCGACGGTCGACGGTGAGAACATCGTCTACCCGGCCAGCGAGAACGTCTCGATCGCGGTCGACACCGAGCGGGGCCTGCTGACGCCGGTACTGCGTGACGCGGCGTCGAAGAACATCGCCCAGATCGCCCACGAGATCGCCGATCTTGCGGCACGGACCCGCGACAACAAGCTGAAGCCCGACGAGCTGGCCGGTGGAACGTTCACGCTGACCAACACCGGTTCGCGTGGTGCCCTGTTCGACACGCCGGTCGTGTTCTTGCCGCAGTCGGCGATCCTGGGCACCGGAACGGTCGTCAAGCGTCCGGGTCTCGTGAAGGTCGGAGGCACCGACGCGATCGCTGTCCGGTCGTACGTGTACCTCGCTCTCTCCTATGACCACCGCATCATCGACGGTGCAGACGCCGCCCGCTTCCTGGGCGCCGTGAAGGCGCGACTCGAGTCGGCACAGTTCGCCGCTCAGCTCGGCGCCTGACGGGCGAAGAGTCATCCTGGCTGGTCCGCGACGTCGTAGACGTCGCGGACCAGCCATTTCTCTCCTGTGCGGATGAGCACGACGATCGTCTGATCCGAACCCTCGTCTTCCTCCCCGCCCTCTTCCCCCTCCGCGCCTCCCTCCCGACCTGCCGATGCGAGGCGCACCACCGCGACGTCGCCGTATTCATCCACCAGTTCCGCGGCCGAGGGCGGCAGCCCGTCGAGGGCCTTCATCACTCGCGCGGCGTCGCCGGACACCGCGTCTGCGCACGAGGTGTCTCCCGCGGCCCGACAATCCGCGATCGCGCGGAGGAGCGATGAGGCCGCCGCCACGGGATCGATGCCCGCGGCCGACTCCTCGGGCTCTGAGCCCTCGGGGGCTGAGTCCTCAGGGTCGGAGTCCTCGGTCTCTTCCGGGGCCCCGATCACGGAAGCCGAGGCCGCCGGAGACGCATCTTCGGGCGAAGACGATGCCCGCGCCTGACCACTGCCACCAGACAGGTCAGCGCCCTTACCCGACGCTTCTCCCTCCGGCAGCAGCAGTCCGCCGGCAAGCACAAGCGCCGCAGCCGCGCCCGCGACGAGCAGGGAACGTCGACGCAGCTTCCCGGTCTCAGCGGATCGCCCACGGCGTACGCTCTGGCGACCGGTTCGCGAAGCCTGCGTTCCTCTCATGCGATCCACACGCGCAAGAACCTCGCCGATCGATGAGCGCATCGCATCGCCGATCGCCTCCCGCGCGCGGCTTCCGCGACGCGACCCCCTGCTCGGAGTCCGGTCCGCGCGCAGACGTCGCCCCCCTTCGTGAAGGCCAGAGACGTGCGGAACGACGGCACGGGCGACGTCCCGCGCTCGTTCCGCAGCATGGATCTCGCGTTCGAGCGGCTGCGGCGCGGCGACGTCGAGCATCGACTGCTCCCACGCCTCGGTGAGCCTGCGGGGCAGACGCGGCTGGGCGATGACCTTCCGCAGGGCCTCCTCGATCGCACCGGTCGCGCGTCTGAGCACTTTGTCCGAACTGCGCTCCGCCAGCTGTTCCAGGATCTCCACGGTCCCCGCCCTCGCGTCCGTGCCGTCCCCCAGCACGAACACCGGTCGCCCGCCATCCGTCAGCCACCATGCCCCGGTGCGCATGCCGTCGATGCCCTCTCCCAACTCGTCGAGTCCCCGCAGGAGACTGACGACGAGAGTGGTGGTTTCGCCCGGCGTGATGCCCCCTCCTCCCACCGAACGGCGGCCCAGGAAGCTGCTCACACGCTCCGTGCACCACGGAAGCAACACGTCGTGCCCTCCCTGGCGCCGGACGACATCGATCGGCGCAGCGATGTGTTCGGCGCCGGAGAAACCCCATCCCACCCACCCGCCGAGCGCCGCCGCGTCCACTCTCACGGCGACGCCGTCCCCGTTCGCGACGAGAGTGCCGGGGAAGGGCCCCTCCGTCGCATCGAGCGTTCTCACCACGCGATGCGCGCCCGGTACGAGCGGCCCGCCCCGGCCGTCGTCGATCGCGATGTCTTCCATTGCTCCATCACAGCGCAGACCTCAGCCCGATCCCGGTGCCCGGGGACGATCGCGACGGATTCCGCCGAATCCTCTGATGTGCAGGAGTGGTGGCGCCGGTCCCCTCCGCTTCGCGCGAACGCCGACATCAGGAGGCTCCGGGACTCGGTAGGCTGGTCCTCATGGCAAAGCGTGCTCCTGAACCCGAAAAGCGTCCTGGGTTCTTCTCCCAGATCAAGTCCCTCTTCCGGTTCACACGTGAGGCATACTCCTGGTTGCCGTGGGCGCAGGGTGCCATCCTCATCGGCGGCGTGCTGCTCGGCCTCGTCGCCGGCTATCTCATCCCGCCCTTCCAGATCTGGACGCTCGTCCTCTGGGGGATCACCGGTCTCATGCTCGGCATCCTCGGTGCCCTGTTCCTGATGACGCGCCTCTCGACCTCCGCCATGTACAGCAAGATCGACGGCATGCCCGGCGCCACCGGACACGTGCTCAGCACAAGCCTCGGGCGCAGCTGGCAGGCATCCGAGACTCCCGTCGGCATCAACCCGAAGACCCAGGAGGCTGTGTACCGCACCATCGGGCGCGGAGGCATCGTCATCGTCGGTGAAGGTGCACGCGGCCGATTGACGCGTCTCGTCAACGAGGAGCGCAGCAAGGCACAGCGTGTCGCGCACGGCGTCCCGGTCACCGTCCTCTACGTCGGTCACGGCGACGACGAGGTGGCGATCGCCGATCTCTCGAAGACGATCAAGAAGCTCCCGAAGGCGATCGACAAGGCCACGATGGCCGCCGTCATCCGCCGCGTGGACTCCGTCTCCCAGTCGCTGTCATCGCTGCCGATCCCGAAGGGCATCGACCCGACCAAGGTGCGCTCCCAGCGTCCTCGTTGACTCTCCGCACCTCAGAAGCACCGAGCGCGGCCATCCTCCTGTGAGGGTGGCCGCGCTCTCTTTCACTCGGAGAGAGGCTGTCGCGGCAGCCTGCGGACTTTGGCGCGCCGACGACGACGCTCAGGAACCATGGAGCGCATCTCGTCGAGCTTGCCGAAGCAGAACAGCCGGTCATCGGCTTCCAGGACGACGTGCTTGCGCGGGTTGGGAATGACACTGACTCCTCGGTGCAGCGTGAGGACCGTGATGTCGCGTTCCCAGAGCCCGGCCTCCCCCAGGGTCTTCCCGACGAGGTCGACCGCGCCGTGGACCATCAGCTCGGCGACGCCATAGCCCGTCGAGACGGTGAGACGCTGACGCACGTCGATCTCGGGGAAGGCGACCTGACCGGCGATGTAGTCGATGATGGCGCCGGCGACGTCGAGCTTGGTGGCCGTCTCGATGCCCTGTAGCCCGGGTGAGGAGTTGACCTCCATGACGAGCGGGCCGTCGTCCCCCTCGAGCATGTCGACACCGGCCACACGCAGGCCCATGATCTGGGCCGAGCGCACGGCCGCACGCTCATAGACCGGATCGAGCTCGATGGCCTCGACCGATCCGCCACGGTGCACGTTGGATCGGAACTCGTCACCGGCCGCCGATCGTCGCATCGCCGCGACGACACGGTCACCGACGACCAGCGCCCGGATGTCGCGACCGCGGCTCTCCGAGATGAACTTCTGGATGAGCACGTTCTGCTTGGTGGAGTGCAGGGTCTCGATGATGGCCTCGGCGACCTTCACCTGAGGGGCGAGGATGACCCCGATCCCCTGTGTACCTTCCAGGAGCTTGATCACGACCGGAGCCCCGCCCACGCGCTCGATCGCCGGACGGACGTCGGCGCGGTTGCGCACGAACGCGGTCGGCGGCATCGCGATGTTGTGGCGCGAGAGGATCTGGTTCGCTCGCAGCTTGTCACGTGCGCTCGAGATCCCGTTCGCCGTGTTCGGCGTGTAGACGTCCATCTGCTCGAACTGGCGCACGACGGCCGTGCCGAAGTACGTGATCGAGTTCCCGATGCGCGGGAGGATCGCGTCGTAGTCGCTGAGCTGGCGACCCCGGTAATGCAGGTCCGGTTCCTCGGCGGTGAGATCGATCGCGAAGCGCAGAGTGTTGAGCACCTTGACGTTGTGTCCGCGTTGAAGCGCGGCTGCACGCAGCCGCTGGGTGGAGTACGCCTGCGGCGCGCGGGAGAGCACTGCGATCTTCACGGGGGATTTTTCCTGCCAGGATGTATCAGGTGAGTAGGACTACCCCCCATTCAAACACCCTTACGGGGTGGCGAGAATGGGTGAGCCTGCCCGATCTCGGAGTGGACTGGCTGAAGGCCAAGATCGACACGGGTGCGCGCACGTCGTCTCTGCATGCTTTCGACATCGTGGAGTTCGAACAGGACGAGCAGCCGTGGGTGCGGTTCAAGGTCAAGCCCTGGCAGGACAGCCAGGAGGACGCGGTCGTCGTCGAATGCCCGATCCATGATCGTCGTGCGGTGCGGAGCTCGTCCGGGCACGCCCAGGAACGCCTCGTGGTCGAGCTGCTGATCCGGCTGGTGGACCGCGAGGTGCTGGCGGAGGTCACCCTGAGCAACCGCGACGAGATGGGCTTCCGGATGCTCATCGGCCGGGAGGCGCTGCGCCGCGGCTACGTGGTCGACCCCGCCCGCTCGTTCCTCGGCGGACGAGCCCCGCGCGAAGCACGTCGGCGCAACCGCGGGCGAAACTGACGGCAGCCCGCCGCAGGTCAGGTGCGGATCAGAACCGTGCCGACGGCCTTGTCGTGGAGACCGCGCTGATCGGCATCCCAGATCACCGCAGGCACGACGACCACGAGCAGAAGCGTGCGGACGATCGGACGCCACAGACCGACCCAGCTCCCGTCCATGCGAGCAAGACGCATGCCGAGGATACGGTGTCCCGGGCTGCCGCCGGCGGTCGGGATGAAGACGATCTGCAACACGGCGAACACCAGCATCGGAGCGAACTGGCTCAGGCCGGCTTCCGTCGGCAGTGCGAACTGGTTGAATCCGAGGAATCCGGTCGCGATGATCGTCGCCGCGGTGTAGTCGATCAGGAGCGCTCCGATGCGGCGTCCGGGACGGGCGATGCTCCCGGAGCCGGATTCGGGGAGTCCGAGTCGTTCACCGGGGTACGTGTTCACAGCATCCGTCACTCCCCCAGCCTACCGAGCGCGAAATGCCGCTCTGACGTCTTCGCGCCTGTAACACGCCCGAAACAAAGCGGATACCGTAGAGAAATCCCCCGTCCGTACTCTGCAGAGTGGCCGTGAAGCCATCGATCCGCATTACAGGAGTCGTACATGTTCAAAGATTCGTCCGAGGTACTGAGCTACATCAAGGAGAACGACGTCAAGTTCCTTGACATCCGTTTCACCGATCTCCCGGGTGTTCAGCAGCACTTCAACATTCCTGCATCGACGGTCGACGAGGCTTTCTTCACCGACGGCCAGCTGTTCGACGGCTCGTCGATCCGCGGCTTCGCGAGCATCCACGAGTCCGACATGCAGCTCATCCCCGACGTCACGACGGCGTACGTCGACCCGTTCCGCGAGGCGAGCACGCTCGTCATGCTGTTCGACATCTACAACCCGCGCACCGGCGAGATCTACTCGAAGGACCCGCGTCAGGTCGCCAAGAAGGCCGAGAAGTACCTGACCTCGACCGGCATCGCCGACACCGCCTTCTTCGCCCCCGAGGCCGAGTTCTACATCTTCGACGACGTCCGCTACAACGTCACGTCCAACTCCAGCTTCTACAGCGTCGACTCGGAAGAGGGCGCCTGGAACACCGGTCGCGAGGAAGAGGGCGGAAACCTCGGCAACAAGACCCCGTACAAGGGTGGGTACTTCCCGGTCAGCCCGGTCGACAAGACAGCCGACCTGCGTGATGACATCACCCTCAAGCTGATCGACGCCGGGTTCATCCTCGAGCGCTCGCACCACGAGGTCGGCACCGGCGGCCAGCAGGAGATCAACTACCGCTTCGACACGATGGTGCACGCGGCGGACGACATCCTCAAGTTCAAGTACATCGTCAAGAACACCGCCGAGGAGTGGGGCAAGGTCGCGACCTTCATGCCCAAGCCCCTCTACGGTGACAACGGCTCGGGCATGCACACCCACCAGTCGCTGTGGAGCGACGGCAAGCCGCTGTTCTACGACGAGGCCGGCTACGGTCAGCTCAGCGACATCGCGCGCTGGTACATCGGTGGCATCCTGGCGCACGCGCCGGCCCTGCTCGCCTTCACCAACCCGACCCTGAACAGCTACCACCGCCTGGTCAAGGGCTTCGAAGCTCCGGTGAACCTGGTCTACTCGGCCGGAAACCGCTCCGCCGCGATCCGCATCCCGATCACGGGCTCGAACCCCAAGGCAAAGCGCATCGAGTTCCGTGCCCCCGACGCCTCCGGCAACCCGTACCTCGCCTTCGCCGCGCAGCTGATGGCAGGGCTCGACGGCATCAAGAACCGCATCGAGCCGCACGAGCCGGTCGACAAGGACCTCTACGAGCTTCCGCCCGAGGAGGCCAAGGACATCCCGCAGGTTCCGAACTCCCTGCTCGACTCGCTCGACGCGCTGGCGGCCGACCACCAGTTCCTCCTCGAGGGCGGCGTGTTCACCAAGGAGCTCATCGAGACCTGGATCTCCTACAAGTACGAGAACGAGATCCTGCCGATGGCGCAGCGTCCGCACCCGTTCGAGTACGAGCTGTACTTCGGCGTCTGACGACCGCGGAGCATCACGAAGAGCCCGTCCCCGCTTCTGCGGGGACGGGCTCTTCTGCGGTGGGGGTGGCGGCGCGGGGCCTCACTCAGATCGTTTCGGGCCGGGGCGCGACCCACGTGCCGTCGAGCACGGACAGGCGCGGTCGGTAGAGGCGCAGTGTGTAGTTCCACCCCGGCATGACGACCAGCGCGTTCGTGAGGCCGGCAGGGTGCGCACCGAAGTGGATGGTGATCCCGCCGTCGTCGTCCGCGGTCGCCGTCAGGCTGTTGATACTGTTCACCCCGAGCTCGTTCTCCTCGAAGTAGCCGGCGGCGTTGTAGAGCGAGACGGACCAGAAGGCGTCGACGGGAACGTCCGTCAGGCGCAGACGATAGTCCCCGACCGGCAGGCCCTCGTCAACGCTGATGTAGGTCGCCTCGTACTCGGGCAAGCCGCCCCATCCGCCGGCGACGCCCAGCAGGTGCATGACGGGATCCACTTCCTCCCTCGTGCCGAACGCACGATCGTAGGTCGAGACGCCGCGCCCGAGAGTGAGCAGAGCATCACGGGTCTCCGACTGCGACGGCTCGTCGTACTCAGGGAGCGGGAACTCCCCCGATCCGCCGCCCACGAGACGAAGTGCGTCCTGGAGGCGATTCACCTCGGCGATGTCTTCGGCGTCGTTCGGGTCGACGAGGATGCGGATCAGGACCGCCGCGTAGTCGGTTCCGACGGCTGCGCGTGTGAGCGCATGGTCGCCGGGCTCGCGTAACAGGAACGGCGCGTAGTGATCCTGATTCACGACGAAGGCGGAGACGTAACGACCGCCCGTGTCGGGCAGCGTGAGCGTGACTCCTTCGCGCACATCGATGACGGCACTGCTGTAGAGAGTGTCCCGGTTCTGCCGGATGATGGGCTGATCATCGAGCGATTTCAGCTCTCGCGTGTGATTCCAGGTCCCGAGCGTGCTCCCGGCGGCGAGCCGGGAGAACATCAAGTCGGACTCGGCACGAGCGAAGTTGCGGACGTTCACCTTCGTGGCTGACATGTCGTCGTTCCTTTCTCTCGCGGCGCAGGCTCACCGCGAAGCATGGGTCGGGGTCGGATGGGCCGGCCCTGACACGATCCGGCAGCGCGGGCCCCGTTGCGATTCTGTTCGCCTCGTCGGTCTCCGGACGCACACGTCATCCTCATCGGATGAGATCTGCCGACCCCACCAACATCACGGATTCCCACGCCGATATCGTTGTCCCGTGATCGATGCCGTCCGCGAGGCCCTGTCTCCCAGCGATCCGGCACTCGCCCGCGCGGCGCTGCGCCGGAACTGGCTCCGTCTCATCCTCGAATCCCGCACCCGCGAACTCGAACAGCTCTGCCTCGCCCACCCCGAGCCGCACGACCCGCACGTCCTCCTCATCCGTGCCTGCTGCCGCGACCTCCTCGGCGATTCCCACGGTGCCACGTTCCTTCGCGGCCAAGGAATGCGCATCGCTGACGATGACTTCGTAGTCTGCTTCACCGAGCTCCTCCTCGCTGCCGACACCCTGACGAAGGCCACGGTCGCCGATCGCGCTCGAGAAGCTCTGACCGAGTGCGGGCCCGACGACGACTATCCCTCGGCGCTCTTCCTCCTCGGCTGGACGGAAGTGCGCCTCCGTCGCGACCTCTCCGGTGCCATCGGCCTCCTGCGCTCAGCCTCAGACGAAGCCCGCTTGCGCGGCCGACCGGAGACCTACCGCCTCGCCCAGTCCAATCTCGCCTTCGCCTTGACCCACGCCGGTCTCTTCACCGCTGCCGAGCAGACGCTCGATGCGCTTCCCGTCTCGCGCGAGCCGTCGGACTGGGACATCTTCGAGGGCGGGCTCCCCCAGGCGAACCGCGGCACCATCGCATACTGGCGAGGCGACTACGACGAAGCGATCGCCCACCTCGAACAAGCAGTGGACGACGGCGCTCCCGGCAACAACTTCGAAGCCCTCGCTCGGCTGTACCTGGTCATGAGCATCATCGCGCTCAGGCGCGAAGACCGATACTTCGCCGCGGCCGGCCTGCTCCACGGGGTGAGCAAGGACGATAAGCACGGCATCCCCTGGGACACGCTGCGACGCGTGATCTCCGCACTGCTCGCGCACGCCGAGGGACACGACGACCGCGCTCGAACCATCGCGGCGCCGGCACTCGCCCGCCCCGGTGCCGCCGTCGCCCACGCGGTGCTCGCGGAGCTCTATCGTGTCCTCGAAGAACCCGCGTCGGCTGCGCAGGCGCTGCGGCTGGCGATATCGGGCGCGCTGCCACGCTACGCGCGGGCGAGCACGCTCGTCACTGCAGCGGCCCTGCGCTCCACCGCAGGGCATGGAGCGGACGCGCACGAACAGCTCGACAGAGCCCTCGAATCCGCAGCCCCCGAGCGGATCCTCACTCCATTCCTCTCGGATGATCCGCTCATCGGCGATCTCCTGATCGCCCATGCCCACCGCGGATCCCGCCACGATGAGTTCCTCGGAACGATTCTCGAACGACGGGGAGAGCTGGCCCGACGACGGACGGGCGTCCTCACCCCGCGCGAGAGCGAAGTCCTCGCATACCTGCGCACGACGATGACCGCCGAAGAGATCTCCACGCGTCTGGGGGTCGCCTATCCCACCGTCAAGACCCACATCCGCTCCATCTATCGCAAGCTCGGCGTGACCTCGCGACGGGGGGCCGTCCTCACCGCCGACGCGAGGTGAGGAATCAGACGTCGCCACGCCGCGCCACCGGCTTGACCGCGCGGGATCCAGGGTGATCAACTGGTGAGTCTGACCATCGACCGGGGGAATCATGCGCCGTAGAAGAGTGACCGCGAACACCGAGCTGCGCGCGTCGGCAGAGCCGCGTTCATCGCAGCCGTCGAATGCGGTCGCCGCATACGCCAGGACCAACCCGTTCATGTTCGGCCTGCTGGGCGCCCTCGGAGTCCTCGTGGCGCTGGGGATCGGCAGCATCGTCGGGCAGCTCGCGACCGTGCTCGTCTACATCGGCGTCGCCGTGTTCCTCGCACTCGGGCTCGATCCGATCGTCACCTTCATCGAGAAGAAGCTCCCCCGCCCCGCGGCCGTCACCATCGTGGTCGCCGCGGTCATCCTGGCGTTCGCCGGCGTCATCCTCGCGATCGTCCCGCTGCTCGTCGAGCAGATCAGCAACCTGATCAAAGACGGACCGCAGATGATCAAGGACTTCATGGCCAGCGACTGGTTCAAGGACGTCAGCGGTCAGTTCGGCTCGACGATCGACGACGCCGTGCAGGGCATCCTCGGCTTCGTGCAGGACCCCAACAACTTCCTCGACATCGGGGGTGGTGTGTTCGCCGTGGGCGCGGGTATCGCCGGCGGCTTCACCGGGATCACGATCGTCCTGATCCTGACGCTGTACTTCATGGCGTCCCTGCGCAGCATGAAGCACGTGGCCGCCCGCTTCGTGCCCGCCTACCAGCGCGACACCTTCAGCGGCCTCCTCGAAGACGTCTCCGGCGCCGTGGGCCGCTACGTCATCGGCCAGGTGAGCCTCGCACTCATCAACGGCATCCTGAGCCTCATCTTCCTCAGCATCATCGGCGCCCCGGTTCCGGCCCTGCTCGCCCTGATCGCCTTCATCGGCTCGATGATCCCGCTGGTCGGCACGCTGACCGCGTCGATCATCAACTCGCTGATCTGCCTGTTCGTCTCTCCGCTGACCGCGCTGATCGCGATCATCTACTACCTCATCTACATGCAGATCGAGGCATACGTGCTGTCGCCGCGCATCATGAGCAAGGCCGTCGCCGTGCCGGGTGCGCTCGTCGTGATCGCCGCGGTGGCCGGCGCCGCGCTGGGCGGCATCCTGGGCGCCCTGGTCGCGATCCCCGTGGCCGCGAGCATCATCATCATCATCCAGAAGGTGACGTTCCCCGCGCAGGACCGCAAGATCGTCCCCCCACCCATCACCCGCTGACACGGGGACGGGACGGGGCGTTCGACCTCAGCGGACCAGGAGGGCGCCCGGCTCGACGCGGACGTCGAACGCGGTGACCTCGCCCATCTCCTCGCCGTCGATCTCGAACACGAGGGGCGTCTTCAGCTCGACCGAGATGCTCTCGACCGGAAGGTGGCGGGCGGACTCGGTGCTCACGGCCTCGTCGGTGGCACCGAAGAGACGGCGGATGCCGTTGTCCCAGACGAAGGAACGGAGTGTGTCGAGCCACTGCAGCGCACCGTCCGCGCTGATCATGAGCACGTCGAGCTTGCCGTCGTCGAGCACCGCATCGGGAAGCAGCCGGATGCCGCCCTGCACCATCCCGCAGTTGCCGATGAGCATCGTGTGTCCCCGCACGGCCACGGCCTTCTCCCCGTCGATCGCCAGAGTGATGTCGGTCATCTCGGTGCCGGCGAGTGCGCGGCCCATCGCCTCCACGTAGGCCAGCCAGCCGGCCTTGGACTTGAGGTCGTCGTCGGTCTCCACCAGCATCTGCGCATCGACGCCGAAGCCGACCATCACGGCGAAGGCGTGCTCGGTGCCGTCGTACGAGACCCAGCCGAGGTCGATCCGACGGGGCTCGGCGTCGCGCACGCGCTCCAACGCCGCCTTCACGTTGTTCAGCGGAACGTCGAGGTTACGCGCAAGCAGATTGCCCGTCCCCTGCGGCACGATCCCCAGTGCTGTGTCAGACCCCGCCAGGGACTCCGCGACGGCGCGTACAGTGCCATCGCCGCCGACGGCGATCACGATGTCCCGGCCGTCTTCGCGGGCCTCACGAGCCATGCCCCGGCCCGGGTCCTCCGGAGTCGTCTCCCACCAGCGGATGTCGTACTGAGCGTCGAACACGCCGCTCACGGCGGTCTGCAGGACCTCCTGCTCGACCTTCGAAGGGTTCCAGACGATGCCGATACGTGCGTGGGTCATATCGTCAGCTTGGGACACCTCGCCCGATACCGCAAACTCAGGCTGCGGACTCAGCCGTAGAAGAGCTGCTCGAAGGTCTTCCGCGCGCGTCGGGTGACCCCGAGGTAATCCTCTTCGAGCTCGGTCGCCGATCGATCGGGGTAGCCCAGGAGCCTGCCGATCGCGTCGAGCTGTCGACGATCCGCCGGCAGCACGTCACTCGTCTGCCCCGTGAGCAGGGTGATCGCAGAGCGGAGACGGCTGGACAGGAGCCAGGCTTCACGAAGGCGCAGCGCGTCCTCCTCGGAGACGAGATCAGCGGCGACGGCAGCCTCGAGGGCACCGAGCGTCGACGTCGTGCGCAACCCGGGAACCGCGTGCGCATGCTGCAGCTGCAGCAGTTGCACCAGCCACTCCACGTCGCTGAGCGAGCCGGGACCGAGTTTCAGGTGACGCCGCGGATCGGCGCCCTGCGGCAGCCGCTCCCCCTCGACCCTGGCCTTGATCCGCTTGATCTCACGTGTGCCCTGCAGATCGACGGACTCGGGATAGCGGATCGTGTCGGCCAGGGCGGTGAAACGCGTGATCAGCTTCGCGCTCCCGGCGACGCCGCGGGCGCGGAGCAGGGCCTGCGCCTCCCACGACAGCGACCAGCGTCGGTAGTACTCCGTGTACGCCTCGATGGATCGCACGACCGGCCCGTTGCGTCCCTCCGGCCTCAGATCGGCATCGAGGTCGAGCGGGAGGCGATGATCGGTCAGGTGCTCGCGCAGCCCCGCCACGATCTGCGTCGCCAGCTTCTGGGCGCGCTGCGGATCGACGCCGTTCGCGTCGTACACGTAGAGGATGTCGGCGTCGGACCCGAAGCCGAGCTCGGCGCCACCGAACCGTCCCATCGCGATGACGGCGAAGTCCAACGCCTCGTCTTCGAGCGGGACCACCTCGCGGATCACCGCGCGCAGGGCGGCTTGAATCGTGGCCTCGGTGATCTCGGTGAGTGCGGTGGCCACCTCTTCGATGGTGAGGACGTCGAGGACTGCTCCCATAGCGGTGCGCAGGAGCTCACGCCTGCGCAGCGCCCTGACGGCGCGCAGCGCATCGCCGATGGACTCATGACGCGTCTGTATCGCACGAGCCTCCTCGTCGAGCGCTGCCGCGCCCCGAGGGCGCAGACGCCCCGTGCTGTCCAACCATGCCACGGATTCGGGGATCCACTCCAGGAGCTCCCCGACGTAGCGTGAGGATGACAACAGGCGGGTGAGGCTCTCGGCGGCCCCTGAGGAGTCCCGCAGCATCCGCAGGAACCAGGGAGTGTCCCCGAGACGCTCGCTGATGCGCCGGAATGCGAGGAGCGCATAGTCGGGGTCGCTGCCGTCCGCGAACCACCGCACCATGATGGGCATCAGGTGGCGTTGGATCGTCGCCTTACGGCTCAGTCCGCTCGTGAGGGCGCCGATGTGCCGGAGAGCTCCCGCCGGGTCACGGAACCCGATCGCCGCCAGGCGGTCGTGCGCCTGGGCTGCGGAGAGCGTGCGCTCCTCCTCCGGCAGCCCGGCGACGGCGCTGAGCAGCGGCCGGTAGAACAGGCGGGTGTGGATCTCGCGCACCTCGCGACGCACGCTCTCCCAGCGCGCCCACACGCCCTCGCCGCTCTCGGCCAGTCCGGTGCCTCGCGCCAGGATCCGAAGACCGGCAGGAGTGCGCGGCATCAGATGCGTGCGGCTGAGCTCCCTGAGCTGGAGGCGGTGCTCCATGAGCCGCAGCAGGCGATAGTCGTCGGCGAACGCGGCTGCATCGACGCGTCCGATGTAGCCGCCCTCGACGAGTGCGTCGAGACTCTCCAGGGTTCCACGCGTGCGCAGCGATTCGTCGGTGAGACCGTGGACCAGCTGCAGCAGCTGCACCGTGAACTCGATGTCTCGCAGACCGCCGGCTCCGAGCTTCAGCTGATACGGCGCATCCTCGGGATCGATGTGCTCCATCACGCGCTCCCGCATGCGCTGCACGCTCTCCACGAAGTCCTGTCGCGCCGCGCTCGACCAGATCTTCGGCTGCACCGCGGCGATGTACTCGCCCCCGAGCTCGGCGTCTCCCGCGATCGGACGGGCCTTGAGCAGCGCCTGGAACTCCCAGCTCTTCGCCCAGCGGTCGTAGTACGCGAGGTGCGACGCGAGCGAGCGGACCAGTGCACCCTGCTTGCCTTCGGGGCGGAGAGCGGCGTCCACCTCCCACAGCGGCGGCTCCACCTCGATGGCGTCGAGGTTGCGCATGGTCTCGCGCGCGAGTCGCGTGGCGATATCGATCGCCCGCGCCTCCGAGAGGATCTCCTCGTCGCTACTCCCGCCGACGAAGATCACATCGACGTCGCTGACGTAGTTCAGCTCGCGAGCCCCGGCCTTGCCCATCCCGATGACGGCGAGACGCGTCGCGGCCACTTCCGCACGGCCCATCGATGCCTGCAGTCTGGTCCTGGCGACGGCGAGCGACGCTTCGAGGGCGGCACCCGCGATGTCCGCCAGCGCCGCAGACACCGGTCCGACGATCGACTCCGGGTGCGGATGCGAGAGATCATAGGCGGCGATCGCGGCGAGATGCCGACGATACGCGATTCTGATCGCGACGACCGCATCATCGTCACCCGACTGCGCGAAGCCGTCTTCCGCGCCCACCGCAGCCAGCAGGCGCTCCTGCAGCTCCGCCGACGAGGGCAGCCCGACGATCGGCCCTTCCAGGACCGAGAGCTGATCCGGGTGGCGGAGGAAGAACTCGGCGAACCCTTCCGACGCGCCGAACACCCGCCATACCCGCCGACGGGTCTCCTCGTCGACCAGCAGCCGCCGCAACGGCTCCTCGTCGCGGCGCGCCACCCGCAGGAGTCCGCGCACCGCTGCATCGGGGTCGGCGGCGTCGGCCGCCTCGAGCAGGACCGAGCGCGGCTGATCCAGAATGGCCGCCAGCTCAGCGAGAGAGGCCGCGGCTTCACTCAGCTCGGAGAAACCGAGCCTCGCCAGCGCGGAGAGGGAGACCGAATCGTCAGGACGCGCCATCTGTGCGGATCAGAGCAGTTCGAGATTGCTCTTCAGCTCGAACGGGGTGACCTGACCTCGGTAGGCCTCCCATTCCTTGCGCTTGTTGAGCAGCACGTAGTTGAAGACCTGCTCGCCCAGCGTCTCCGCGACGAGCTCGGATGCCTCCATGTACTCCAGGGCATGGTCGAGACTCGCCGGCAGCGCCTCGTAGCCCAGTGCACGCCGCTCGGCGTCGCTCAGCGACCACACGTTGTTCTCGGCCTCGGGCGGGAGATCGTATCCCTCCTCGATTCCTTTGAGCCCCGCTGCGAGCAGGAGTGCGTACGCGAGATACGGGTTCGACGCCGAATCGATGCCCCGGTACTCCACGCGGGACGACTGGCTCTTGTTGGGCTTGTACATCGGCACGCGGACGAGAGCGGAGCGGTTGGCGTGGCCCCAGGTCACGAAGCTCGGCGCCTCGTCGCCGCCCCACAGGCGCTTGTACGAGTTGACGAACTGGTTGGTGACTGCAGAGATCTCGTTCGCATGACGGAGCAGGCCCGCGATGAAGTGCCGCCCTGTCTTCGACAGCTGGTACTTGGCGCCTTCTTCGTAGAAGGCGTTCTGGTCGCCTTCGAACAGCGACATGTGCGTGTGCATCCCGCTGCCGGGCTGGTCGCTGAGGGGCTTCGGCATGAACGTCGCATAGACGCCCTGCTCGATCGCCACCTCCTTGATCACCGTGCGGAAGGTCATGATGTTGTCGGCTGTCGTGAGTGCGTCCGCGTAACGGAGATCGATCTCGTTCTGCCCGGGGCCGCCTTCATGGTGGCTGAACTCCACGGAGATGCCGAGGTCTTCCAGCATCCGCACCGAGCGGCGGCGGAAGTCGTGTGCCGTGCCACCGGGAACATTGTCGAAGTATCCGGCCGAGTCCACGGGCACGGGGCCGTCGGGACCGAACGAGGAGGACTTCAGCAGATAGAACTCGATCTCCGGATGCGTGTAGAACGTGAATCCGGCGTCCGCGGCTTTCGCGAGCGTGCGCTTGAGCACGTGACGCGGGTCGGCGACGGCCGGCTGCCCGTCGGGCGTCGTCAGGTCGCAGAACATGCGCGCGGTCGGGTCGATCTCCCCGCGCCAGGGCAGCGTCTGGAACGTCGTCGGATCGGGCTGCGCGAGCAGATCGGATTCGTAGGTGCGTGTCAGCCCCTCGATCGCCGAACCGTCGAACCCGATGCCCTCCGCGAAGGCGCCCTCGACCTCGGCCGGCGCGATGGCCACCGACTTGAGTGTGCCGATCACGTCCGTGAACCATAGCCGCACGAACTTGACGCCGCGCTCCTCGATGGTCCGGAGGACGAAGTCCCTCTGCTTGTCCATGGCTACTCTGCGCCCTGGCCCTTTGCGTCGCCCTTGACATCCCAGCCCTGCTCGACGGCCTCTTCCTCGGCCCAGGCGCGCGAACGCTCCTTGACGACCTCGGGCGCACGGCGGGCCTCGGCCTCCGTGTCGAACGGACCGATGCGGTCGATGGAGGGCGAGATCATGCCGAACTCGATCTCGCCGGTCGTGGAGTTGTACCAGTACTTGTGGTCGCCGTCAGACATGTCTGCCCCTTCTTCACGTGATGTCATCGATCCTACTGGCGCGCACCGCGGTCGCTAAGCTATCGCCCATGGCAAAAGCGATCGGCGTCGACATCGGCGGCACGGGTATCAAAGCAGGAATCGTCGACCTCGAGCACGGAATCATGGCATCCGACCGGGTGCGGGTCCCCACTCCCGAGGGCGCATCGCCGCAGGATGTGCTCAACGCCGTGCAGACCGTTCTGAAGACGCTCGACGTCCACGACTCCACCCTTCCGCTCGGTGTCGCCTTCCCGGCGATCGTCAAGCGCGGCAAGACCCTCTCCGCCGCGAACGTCTCGAAGGAGTGGATCGACTTCGACGCGGAGCGGTTCTTCCGGGACGGCCTCGGCCGCAACATCGTCTTCGTCAACGACGCCGATGCCGCCGGCGTCGCGGAGGCCCGCCATGGAGCCGCCAGGGACGTGCGCGGCTTCACCCTTCTGACGACCCTCGGCACCGGTATCGGATCGGCTTTCCTCTACGACGGTGTGCTGCTGCCGAACACCGAGCTCGGGCACCTGAACTTCCGTGAGTACGAGTCGGTCGAGACGTACGCCGCGACCTCGGCGCGCGAGCGCGAGAACCTCACCTGGGCCGAGTGGGCCGAGCGCCTGCAGGCGTTCTACTCGCACATCGAGTTCCTGTTCAGCCCCGACCTGTTCGTGGTCGGCGGCGGCGTGTCGAAGAATGCGGGCGACTTCCTCCCGCTTCTCGATCTCAAGACCCCGATCGTCCCGGCGATCCACCGCAACAACTCCGGCATCATCGGCGCGGCGTCCCTGGCCGGGGACTGATCGCCACGACACCGGACACCCGAAGGCCCCGCTGACTCTGCAGTCATCGGGGCCTTCGTTCGCCTTCGGGGACGATCAGCCGCTGGATGGTGGACCCCCTGGCGGTCTTCGGTGGGCAGATCCACCCCCCGCGAGCCTCGCGGAGGTCACCGAATCCTCGTGCACCCACCGGGGGTGGGTCGACCAAGTCCGGTGAGGTGAATGGCCCGACTCATACGGGCGACGTCCCGCCTCTCGTCCGGGGGCAAAACGCCCGCGGCCGGTCAGCGCTGCGGCGGCAGGACGAACGTGGTCTCGTACGCGTGCACTTCGCCGTTCACATCCCCCACGCTCGTGATCGTGTACGGGCTGAGGTTCAGCGTGTCACCGGCGTAGAGCGGGGTCAGGTACGTCTGGTTCGTGGGGTCGACAGAGTGCAGGCTCCCGCGACGAACCGCGTTCAGGGCTTCGTACGAGTACGGGCCGAGACAAAGCCGTTCGAGGATCGCATCCTTGTAGTCGCCCGACGCGACCAGGTACGACGCGAGCGAGCCGTCATCCGCGGACACGACGGTCCCATTCGCTCCTGCGCGCGATCCCAGGTCGACCATGCCGTCGTACAGACCGACGTCCAGCGGCTCGCCGTTGGAGATCGTCCCATCTCCGCCTGGCCGCCGGCACTGGGGTGTGGCCGCGGGGACCGGGTCGGCGCCCGACGTCGGCTGGATGCTCGGTGCCAGGGTGGGCTGAGCCTCGGCAGGTGACTCGACGGCTCCCGGGGTCGGCGCGCCACAGCCGGTGAGCGCTGCGGTGGACAAGCCGAGGAGAAGCGCCGTGGTCGCGGCGGGCGTGCGGTACGACATGAACGAACGCTACAGGGCAGCCGGCATACGAACCAGCAGCGAACGCCGAGCGTGTCACTGCGAGGTCCCCACGCGCCACCTCGACGTACAGAATCGAAATGAACTTGATCAGATCGTGAATGCGAATGGGCCGACCTGTACGCCGGGTTCTGTTCCGGGGTTCTTCGCCCCTTCGACGGCCATCTCTCTCGGCGACACGTTGCCGTGGCACTCTAGCGGTCTACCCGAGGACTCGGCGAGCCGCGTCAACATCCTCTGTCTGACCTTGCTCCGGACGAGGTTTACCTGGCGGGCCATGTCACCATGGCCCCCGGTGGTCTCTTACACCACCCTTTCACCCTTACCCCTTGCGGGGCGGTCTACTCTCTGTGGCACTTTCTCGCGGATTGCTCCGGGTGGGCGTTACCCACCGTCCTGCCCTGAGGAGCCCGGACGTTCCTCGGTGCGGTCACCCGCAACGCGGCCGTCCAGTCGACCCATTCGCGTCTCCAGTCTACGTTCTCCGGATCCCGCGGCCTGCGACTACTTCTCCGCCGACTCCGCGATGCGCAGGTCGAGGGGCACATCGATCGGGAAAGAGCCGAACAGTCTCGTCGTCGCAGTGGCCGCTGCCTCTCGCACGGCCTCCGCGGCGGCCTCGGCATGTTCGAGCGGAACGTGCAGGATCACCTCGTCGTGCAGGAAGAACGCCAGGTGCGGCGCGCGTGCGAACGGACCGGATGCCGCAGCCTCGGCGAACACCTCGGGGATCTGCTGCAGCCGATGACGGATCTCCGCCAACCAGATCAAGGACCACTCGGCAGCCGTGCCCTGCACCACGAAGTTGCGGGTGAACCGCCCCCAGTCGCGTGCTCTGCGGCGCGCGAGAGCCACGACCGCCGGGTCGGCGTCCGCGTCGGTCGCTTCCGACTGCAGCCGCATCCACTCCACCGATGGCCGCGGGGAGGATCGGCCGAGCCAGGTCGACACGATGCCACCGTCCTCTCCCGTCCGCGCTGCGGCATCGACGAGCGCCATCGCGCGCGGGTACACCTTCCGCAGGCGCGGAACCAGCCGGCCGCTGTCGCCCGTCGTGGCTCCGTACATCGCTCCGAGAACCGCGTACTTCGCCTCCTCTCGGGTCGCCACCGCACCGGAGGCGACGACTCCGGCGTAGAGATCACTCCCCCGGGCGGCCCGCGCCATCGCCTCATCGGCCGCCATCGCGGCGAGCATCCGGGGTTCCAGCTGCGCGACGTCCGCCACGACCAGAGTCCATCCGGGATCCGCCCGCACTGCGGGGCGCAGGCTCCTCGGCAGCTGAAGCGCCCCACCGCCGGCCGAGGCCCAGCGCCCGGTGACGACGCCACCCGGGATGTACACCGGACGGAATCGTCCCTCGTGCACCCACTCCGCAAGCCATGCCCAGCCGTTCGCGCTGAGCAGTCTCGAGAGCTTCTTGTACGCGAGCAGCGGTTCGACCACCGGATGATCGTGCTCGGCGAGCTCCCACCGACTCGTCGACTCCACCTGGATGCCGACGCGATGCAGCGCCCGAAGCAGCTTCTGCTGGCTGTCGAGGTGGAGCGACGAGTCACCGAGGAGCTCACGCACCCGATCGCCGAGCTCGACCATGCGGCTCGGCACTCCCCCGGCGACCGGACGCGTCCCCAGGGCGTCGGTCAGGATCGCTTCGTGCACGCCCGCGTCCCAGGGCAACCCTGCGACCCGCATCTCCTCGGCGATCAGGCCACCCGCCGATTCGGCGGCGCACAGCAGTGTGAGACGTCCGTCCGGTGCCGCAGCGATCACGTCGCGCTGCGCCCGGTACTGATCGAGCGTCACGGCGACCGCATCGTCATCGACGACATCGTCGAACACGTCGAACAGCGATGGGACCGCTGCGGCCGGTTCGCGTCGCTCCCAATCGGGCGATGCCGGGAGCGGGCTCGGAACCGACGAGGTGTCCCGCAGGATGGCGTGGCACAGGACCAGATCATGGCTGCGCGTGATCCGAACTCCGTGGCCCAGGAGAAGCGCGTAGGTTTCCGCGGCGGAGCGCATGATCCATCGCGGAGCATCGGAATCCTCGACCGAACGAACCCACGCGGCGAGATCATCGGCGCGCAGAAACGTGCGGTCCTGTTCTCGGTCGTTCCCGTCGAGTTCGATCGCCGCGTACTCCCGCGGCCCGACGGATATCAGCACGATGCGTCTCTCGACGCGCGACGCCGGTGTCGTCATCGCCGGCGCGCGCAGGCGCCGCTCATGCGAGCCCGGACTCCTCGGTGCGCACGAGGATGCAGCCGCACTCAGGACATGAGACGACGAGGTCGTCGGCCGCGCGACGGATGTCATTCAGGTCGGTGCTGGGGAGCAGGATGCGGCAGCCTTCGCAGGTGCCGCGAGTGAGCAGCGCGGCGCCCGCGCTGTTCGCGGCACGGCGTGCGTACTCGGCCAGCAGCTCCGGCGCCACGCCTTCCGCAACGGCAGCCCGATCGCGGGCGAGTTGTGCACCGAGCTCGGTGGCCGCGGCGACATCCGCCTTCGCCTGCGCCGTCAGCGCGGAGCCCTCCGCCGTCGTGGTGTCGAGAAGTGCCTGCTGCGCGGCGAGGGCGGCTTCTGCTTCCTCGAGCCGTCCCATCACATCGAGTTCGGCGTCCTCGAGGTCGCTCTGCCGGCGGGCGAGGCTCGCCAATTCGTGCTCGAGCGCCTGCGCGTCCTTGGAGTTCGTCGATGCGGCGAGCCGCTCCGCGTCGCGATTCCGTCGTGCCTCGACGACGGCGACATCGGATTCCAGGCGCTTCAGCTCGGTGCGCACATCGTCGCGGGTGCCGGCGAGAGAGGTCAGCTCGCGGAGCTGCTCCTGGCGGATCGCGACGAGCTCGGTGATCCGCCCCGCCTGGCTCGGCTTCGTTCGTGCACGCTCGGTCTGCGCGATGCGCCGATCGAGGTCGGCGATGTCGAGCAGGGTGCGCTGGTTCTCGGGGCTGGCGTTCACGCTCTCAAATCTAGTCGCTGTCACGACATCCGCCCATCAGTCCACGTCGCCGTCGACGTAGTACCAGTGACGGTCCTCCCGCACGAAGCGGCTGCGCTCGTGCAGCGACCCCCTCGCTGCTCCCTGACGCCAGAGCGCCTCGAACTCCACCACGCCGTCGCGGTCGAAGGGGCCTCCGGCCACGCGATCGATGAGGACCAGCCGCCGCCACTCGAGGTCGGGCTCGAAATCGATCGTCTCCGGCCTCGTCGTCGGATGCCAGCTGCGCAGAAGGTGCGCCGCGTCCTGAACGACGAAGGCCGTGTAACGCGAACGCATCAGACGCTCCGCCGTCGGAGCAGCGGCTCCATCGAGAATCGGGCGGCAGCACGCGCCGAACGTGTCCCCGGACGAGCACGGGCAGCGTGACCCGTCGTCGATCACGACGTCATCCGGCGCCATCTCCGCCTCCGTTGTCATCCCCTCAGCGTACGCTCGACGAAAAGGCCAAGAAGGAGCATCGTGACCACTCAGCCCGTCGTCCCCTCGTTCACCGCCCACAACGGGTTCGCCCTCCCGGCCATCGGCCTCGGCACCTACGGACTCCACGGCGATGTCGGGGCGGAGGCCGTCAGCGGCGGCATCGGCGCGGGCTACCGCCTGGTCGACACGGCGTTCAACTATGAGAACGAGGGATCGGTCGGGCGCGGGGTCGCCGCCTCGGAGGTCGATCGCTCCGAGATCATCGTGACCACCAAGCTCCCCGGCCGCCACCATCCCTCGGCGAAGGCGCGCACGAGCATTGAGGAGAGTCGTTCCCGCCTCGGTCTCGATGTGACGGACCTGCACCTCATCCATTGGCCGAACCCCCTCCAGGACGAGTACGTCCAGGCCTGGGTCGCGCTCGTCGATGCCCAGGCTCGGGGTGTCGTCCGGCAGATCGGCGTGTCGAACTTCCTCCCGGAGCACCTGGAGCGCATCGAGCAGGAGACCGGGGTGCGGCCCGTCGTCAACCAGATCGAGGTGCATCCGTACTTCCCGCAGGAAGAGCAGCTCGCCTACCACCGAGAGCACGGCATCCTCACCGAGGCATGGAGTCCGCTGGGTCGTGCGAAGGAGCTCTTCGACGAACAGGTGATCCACGACATCGCCGCGGCCCGTGGCATCACGAACGCGCAGACAGTCCTCGCGTGGCACGTCGCCCGCGGCACGGTGTCGATCCCGAAGGCGTCGTCGCTCGAACATCAGGTGGCGAACCTCGCAGCCGCCGAGATCGTTCTCGACGATGCCGAGGTCGCGGCGATCACTGCGCTGGGACGCGCGGACGGACGCCTCTTCGACGCCGACCCGCGGACGCACGAGGAGTCCTGACGCCGATCGCGTCAGACGTTCTGCGTACCCAGTACCCGCAGGAACTCGAGCTTGCTCGCCGATTCGCTTCCGGGTGCGGCGGTGAGAACGATCAACGCGTGCGATTCATCCTCGGTGAAGAGCGCCTGACAGTCCACCTCGATCTCGCCCAGTTCCGGATGCACCATCACCTTGTGCTGCTCGAACCGACGGCTCACCACGTGGGCGTCCCACAGCTCGACGAACTCCGGGCTCCGGGCGGTCAGCTCCGCGACGATCTCCCCGGCGCGGGATCGGGCGCCCATCACGCCGTGCGCCGCACGCAGCGACCCGACCAGGGCGCGGGCCTG
Source organism: Microbacterium sp. STF-2 (assembly GCF_034650155.1). Classification (NCBI taxonomy): domain Bacteria; kingdom Bacillati; phylum Actinomycetota; class Actinomycetes; order Micrococcales; family Microbacteriaceae; genus Microbacterium; species Microbacterium sp. STF-2. The sequence goes on along the minus strand of NZ_JARKMW010000001.1, from coordinate 358,926 downwards.
TCGCGGGTGATCGGCCTCGCGATACCGACGTCGTTCGACGTCGGGATACGCGAACCAGCGGTAGATGCCGCTGCGGTCGAGCCCGGTGAGCGCGCTCGCATCGCCCACGAGCGCGCGGGACGCATCGTTCTGCACCAACACTTCTTCGAGGACGGAGACGACGAAGGCCGGGGTGTCATGTAGTCGGTCGAGCACGCGGAGGATGCCGGGGCGTACGTACTCCGTGATGTGTGCACGATCGGGGGCACTGTGGCCGCAGAGCCGGAAGAGGTAGTCGCGCTCGTCCTCGGTCAGGCGCAGAGCCCGGGCCAGCGCGGCGAGGATCTGCACGCTCGGCTGCGGACCACGCCGCTGCTCCAGACGGGCGTAATAATCCGTCGACATGGTCGCCAACTGCGCCACCTCCTCCCTGCGCAGTCCCGCGGTGCGTCGTCGCGGCCCCGCCGGGAGCCCGACGTCGACGGGCCTCAGCGCCTCCCGCCGACGGAGGAGGAATTCGGCCAGTGCATCACGATCCACCCCTGAAGTATCCCCCGCTGTCGACCCCGGTTCCAGGGATCCCCGATCCCTGGATGTCCGCTCTCTGGATGGACGGTGCCAGGAGGCCGAGGCTGGTCGCATGAACACCAGCGGAAACACCATCTTCATCCCGGGAGCGACGAGCGGTATCGGCCTCGCCCTCGCGCTGCGCCTGCACGATCGGGGCAACACCGTGATCGTGGGCGGACGCCGCGAGGACCGCCTCGCGGCCATCGCGACCGCGCACCCCGGCATCCACACGATCCGCATCGACACTGCCGACGCGCGCAGCATCGAGGCCGCTGCCCGTACTGTGCTCGCCGAGCACCCTGATCTCAATGTGCTCATCACCATGGCCGGCGTCATGCGGGCAGAGGACTGGACGACCCCGTCGGGCTTCCTCGCCACCGCCGAGGAGACGGTGACCACGAACGTCCTCGGGCCCATCCGGCTCATCGCCGCTTTCATCGATCACCTGCGCGCGCAGCCGGATGCGACGATCATGACGGTCTCCTCCGGGCTCGCGTTCGCCCCGCTCCGGGTGACCCCGACCTACAACGCCAGCAAGGCCGCCATCCACATGCTCAGCGAGTCTCTGCGCCTGCAGCTCGAGGGGAGCAGCGTGTCGGTGCTCGAACTGGAGCCGCCGGCCGTGCGCACGCCACTCATGCCCGGGCACGAGGAAAACGAGTCGGCGATGCCGCTCGACGAGTTCATCGATGAGGTCATGATGCTGATCGAGTCGCAGCCGGACGCCACCGAGATCCAGGTCGAGCGGGTCAAGTTCCTCCGCTACGGCGAAGCCCGCGGCGACTACGACCAGGTCGTCGCGACGCTGAATCGCACCGACCCTCACGGTCGCTGAGAACTGAGGGCGTGGGCCTCCGAGCCCGGCGCCCTCAGGGACGCAGGGTGGCAGCCGCGGCGGTGAGGGCGTCGGCGGACTGACGCAGCAACGCCAGCTCACCGTCGGAGAACGACGTGTTCCGGATCGGCACGGCACCCGCCGCGCTCACGATCGACGGCACCGAGAGGGCGACACCGTCGAGCCCGTGGAAGTCGCGCAGCACCGTGCTCACCGGCATCACCGCATGCTCGTCGCTCAGGATCGCCTCGACGATGCGCGCGCTCGACAGGCCGATCGCATAGTTCGTGGCTCCCTTGCCCTGGATGACCTTGTACGCGGCGTCACGCACGTCGACCGCGATCTCCTGCAGCTCGTCGAGCGTGAAGCGCGGGTACCCCGGCGTCTCCCACTCCAGGATCGGCACGGTGCCGATCGTCGCGCGGGACCAGAGCGGGAATTCGGTGTCGCCGTGCTCGCCGATGATGTGGGCGTGCACGCTGGCGGTCGACACTCCGGCGCGCTCACCGAGCTTCCACCGCAGCCTCGACGTGTCGAGCACGGTTCCCGAGGCGAAGATCCGCTCCGGCGGAAGCCCCGTCTCCTCCTGTGCGATCACCGTCAGCACGTCGCAGGGATTCGTGACGATCACGTAGATGGCGTTCGGTGCGACTTCGAGCAGATCGGGCATCATGCGGCGGATGATGCCCGCGTTGACCTCGGCGAGCTCGATGCGGGTCTGGCCGGGCTTCTGCTTGGCCCCGGCCGTGATCACCACGACGTGCGAACCGGCCGCGACGGAGATGTCGCTGCCGCCGATGATGTCGCTGGAGCCCGTGAACTGCGTGCCGTGGGCGAGGTCGAGCACCTCGGCCTCGACCTTTTCGGTCGCGATGTCATACAGCGCGACGTGCCGGGCAGAGCCACGGATCAGTGCCGCATAGGCGACACTCGATCCCACGCTTCCCGCACCGACAACCGTGAGCTTCGAGTTCTCGATGATCTCCATGCGCACAGTCTTGCAGTGCGGCACCCCGATCCGGGAGGGGTCTCACCGGAAGAATGCCGTCCCGCTCGACGACGTCACAGCGTGGCGGCGACAGCCTCCGCCGCAGTCGCGTGTGTGAACCGGAATCCGGATCGCTCCAGTACCTGCGGCCGGACATCGGCGTCGGGGAGCAACAGCGATTCCGCAGCGTCCCCGAGAGCCCAGCGCAGCGCCCAGGCCGGCGCGGGCAGCCAGAACGGCCGATGCATCCGCGCGGCGAGCGCACGACCGATGTCGTTCGCGGAGGCCGGAGTGGGTCCGGTGAGGTTGACCGGCCCCACGATCTTGGCGTCCAGGATGTGGCGGATCGCCCGCACCTCGTCATCGAGCGAGATCCACGGCCAGATCTGCGTGCCGCGGCCCAACGGCCCGGAGACGCCGAATCGGGTCAGCTGGATGAGGGGCTTGAGGACTCCGCGTCTGTGCACCACCGGCGCGGTACGGAGCAGGGTGACCCGGGTGTGGTCTTCCGCACGTCGCGCTTCGGCTTCCCACCGCACGGTCAGATCGGCCAGGAAGGTCTGCCCTGCGGCCGAGTCCTCGGTGAGGATCTCACCGGGGGCGGAGCCGTAGTACCCGACGGCGGATGCCGAGACGAGCGCCGGGGCGTCGGAGCGCAGTGCCCGAAGCGCGGTGGTCAGGGTACGCGTCGCCTGGAGCCGCGAGTCGACGAGCTCCCGACGATAGCCGCGTGTCCAGGGCAGCCGTCCCACGCTGGCTCCGCCGAGGGCGACGACCGCGTCTGCGCCCGTCAGAACCTCGGGGTCGAGTGCGCTCTCCCCCGGCGCCCATTGCGCCTCGTCCTCCGATCGCGGGATCCGACGGACCAGAGCGGTGACTTCGATCCCATCCGCGCGGAGCGATGCGGCGAGTGCGGTGCCGATGAGGCCCGATGCCCCGCTGATGACGATACGTCCCGCCATGTGTGAAAACTCCCCTGTCCGATCGCCGAATCGTGTCGTGCGGTCCAGCGTACGCGCCGCCTCGCTCCCCGGAGGTCAGGTCTCAGCGGGCCCGCCGATAGTGCGTCGCTATGACCCCGCTGCGAAGCGGTGTGGCGGAGATCAGCTCGAGACGGCGTGTTCCTGGCAGTCCGTCCTGATAGAGGGTCGGGCCGTGACCCACGATCCGGGGGTGCACGAGGAACCGGTACTCGTCGATCAGGTCCAGGCGATCGAGTTCGCTCGCCAGCATCCCGCTGCCGAGCAGGACACCATCGGGGGTGTCGTCCTTGAGTCTCTGCACGCTCGTGCGCAGGTCTCCGACGAGGCGATGGCTGTTGACCCAGGGGAAGTCGTCTCGCGTGGACGAGACCACATACTTCGGCTTCGCGTCCAGCGCGACCGCCCAGTCGTACAGCGCGCGTGGAGCGTCCACCTCACCGCGGGCGACCGCCGGCCAGGCGTCCTCCATCATCTCGTAGGTGGTCCGGCCCCAGAGCATCGCACCGGATTCCTGCAGCAGTCGCGTGAAGTGGGCGTGGGTCTCGTCGTCGGCGATCCCCTCACGATGATCGACGCAGCCGTCGAGGGTGACGTTGATGCTGAAGGTCAGAAGTCCCATGCGGGGAGCATAGGTCTGCGGCGAGGCGACCGCCAGGGGTTCTCGGGCGGTCGCCTCGCCGCTCATCGGCTGCCTTCACCCGCCCTTGGTGCCTCGCGAACGCGTGACGCCGATGACCGTGTCGAGGATCACGAAGCCGAGGAGTGTCCATCCGACGAGCGGAAGCCAGAAGCCGATGAGAACGGCGGCGACTCCCACCGCTCCGATCCCCCACCACGGTGCCGTCGGCAGCACGCGGCGGGGTGGGGCCCCGACGACGGGGCCCGTGACACGCGGCGTCCTCCGTTTCCACCACAGGAGATAACCGAGCACGACCATCGCGGCGAGTCCGACCGCGACGACGAACAGCACGACCTGGTTGACGAGTCCGAACATCACCCCCATGTGCACATTGATGCCCCAGCTGGCGAGCTTTGCCGCGAGCGGGAGGTCCGCGAAGTCGATCCGGTCGACGACCTGCATGGTGATCCCGTTGATCGCGAGGGAGTCGCCTTCCGTGGGGAAGCTGCTCTTGATCTCGCGGATCGTCCATGCCGTGCCGGGTTCTGCCGGTGGTTTGATCTCGACCTGCCCCGTGTTGACGTTCTCTTCTTGCGCGATCGCGAGGATCGCGTCGAAGGTAGCAGGATTGGCGGCGCCGGTCGGTGCGGTCATCGCGCCGTTGTGGCCGGCGTGCTCATCCGCTGACGCGGTTCCGCCGTCGAGGCTGGTCTCGATCGAGGGCGTGCCCCAGTCGAGTGCGGCGCGAAGACTGCTGACGTTGTTCCCGGCATACTGCGACCAGGTGATTCCGGTGGCGGAGAGGAAGAGCGCACCGAGGATGACCCAGATCCCGATGCTCGTGTGCCAGCCCAGCATCCCGCGGTAGCCCTTGTGGGCGAGGTTCGGGCGAAGGAGGTCCTTCTTCGCACGGGACTTCCGGATGCGGACGATCCGCAGCGCCAGACCCGCCACGACCACGATCCCGAGCCAGGAGGCGGCGAGTTCGCTGTAGAGACGTCCGGCGTCTCCCAGGTGGAGGTTGCGGTGGAGATTGCTGATCCAGGTGCGGAGCGGCGTCGCGCCGCTGGTGCCGTAGACGACCAGATCGCCGCGGATCTCTCCGGTTCCGGGATCGACGAACACGGCCCTGGATTCGCTCGGTCCCAGCCCGTCCTCGGCGTACATGATCCGTGTGGTGTCGCCGGGTTCGGGTGCGGGCCGCACAGCGAGGAGTCCGGAGGGGTCGCCACGGTACTCGGCGGCGGCCTCGATCTGCTCCGCGAGGGTGAGTGATGTCTGCGTGTCGGGTGCACGCAACTGTTCCGCGTAGACGGCCTGTTCCAGCTGCGGGGTCAGCGCGTACAGGGCGCCGCTGACGGCGGCGATGAGGATGAACGGCCCGACGAGGATGCCCGCGTAGAAGTGCAGACGGAGCAGCAGAGGGACGAACCATCCGCGTCGACGGGACCTGGCGGGCGGGGAGGGTGGGGAGTGTGGGGCGGATTCGGACGATGTGAGGGTCATGGTGATGCTTTCCGGATGTGAGGGGTCGCCGATGGATCGTCGTGCACACCCGGAAGAAGGGAATGCCCCGGGCGCAGACGGACGGCACCGACGGTCGTTCAGGAGGCTCTGGGCGCGCGTGGCGACCAGAGCGGGAACACACCGGCCGCAGACGAGCCGGTGCGGATCAGATCACGCCGTGCGCCGGCGGAGCCCGCCCCCGGAGACTCGCCAGTGTCGACGACTCACGCAGACGACGACCATGCGGCGAGACGCCGGGTTCGCGCAGATCGAGCATCGCGGGCGCGCCCAACGCCGCTGCCACCCGACGACGCACCCAGAGGACCACCCGAATCGCGAGGTCTCGCAGCGCGAGCAGCATCCGCTCACCGCGATGCGCGGCGGCGACCGTCACGATCGCCGCCGACAGGTGTCCGATCCACATGGTCCCGTCGGCGACGACCAACTCCGTCGTGCCGGAAGCACCGGGCAGAACCATGGCAGTGCCGTGCACGTGACCGAGGGACCGCCCCGAGGGCTCGATCGTCCCCAGGACGAACAGGAGGTGGAACAGGAGTTGGCTGATAGCGATGGAGATGCTCGATCGGATCACCGAGAGCTTCCGGCCCGCGAGGAGCACGCAGACCATGAGGGAGAAGATCCAGGGCACCAGGATGCCCAACGGGCCCGGCATCTGTCCGCCGCCGGTCACGTGGCCGGCCAGCGCCGCGAACGTCGCGAGCGACGCCGAGGAGAAACCACGCACGAGTGCGCTCTTCCTCGACGGGATCATGTTCCCATCCTGTCATCGCCCCGGCGACAGGATGGAGCTCGCGATCTGGGGTGGGCCCTGCCGGGATCGAACCGACGACATCCACGGTGTAAACGTGACGCTCTACCAGCTGAGCTAAAGGCCCTGGTGTCGTCAGTCTATCGGGAGCCCGATGCGCACCCGTGTCGTAGAAGAGGGATAGGCTGAATCCGGCGCGCGTTGTGCACAGCTGACAAGGCTGCCCGTGTCGCTTCCCGTTTCCTTGGCATGACCTGCCAGCTTGACGAAAGGTTCCCCCGTGACCGTGCACGACCAGGATCCGTACTCCCAGGGCCCCCTCGACAGCGATCCGGAGGAGACCGGCGAGTGGCAGCAGTCCCTCGATGAGCTGGTGGATGCCAAGGGCCACGGCCGCGGCCGCGAGATCATGCTCAGCCTGCTCAAGCGCTCGAAGGAGCTGCACCTGGGCGTGCCGATGGTCCCGACGACGGACTACATCAACACCATCGCCTCGGAGAACGAGCCCGAGTTCCCCGGCGACGAAGAGGTCGAGCGTCGCTACCGTGCATGGATCCGCTGGAACGCCGCGATCACCGTGCACCGCGCGCAGCGCCCCGGCATCGGCGTCGGCGGACACATCTCGACGTACGCGTCGTCGGCCGCGCTGTACGAGGTCGGCTTCAACCACTTCTTCAAGGGTGCCGACAACCCCGGCGGCGCCGACCAGATCTTCATCCAGGGTCATGCCTCGCCCGGCACCTACGCCCGCTCGTACCTCGAGGGACGTCTGAGCGAAGACCAGCTCGACGGCTTCCGCCAGGAGAAGTCGCACGCCCCGAACGGCATCCCGTCGTACCCGCATCCGCGTCTGATGCCGGAGTACTGGCAGTTCCCGACCGTGTCGATGGGGCTCGGGCCGATCAACGCCATCTACCAGGCGATGTCGAACAAGTACCTCGAGAACCGCGGCATCAAGGACACCTCGCAGTCGCACGTCTGGGCTTTCCTCGGCGACGGCGAGATGGACGAGGTCGAGAGCCGCGGCCAGCTGCAGGTCGCCGCCAACGAGGGCCTCGACAACCTCACCTTCATCGTCAACTGCAACCTGCAGCGCCTCGACGGTCCGGTGCGCGGCAACGGCAAGATCATCCAGGAGCTCGAGTCGTTCTTCCGCGGTGCGGGCTGGAACGTCATCAAGGTCGTCTGGGGTCGCGAATGGGACGACCTGCTCGCCCGCGATACCGAGGGCGCACTGCTCAACCTGATGAACGTCACCCCGGACGGCGACTACCAGACGTACAAGGCCGAGTCCGGCGCTTACGTGCGCGAGCACTTCTTCGGACGCGACGAGCGCGCCGCGGCCCTCGTCAAGGACTACTCCGACGAGGACATCTGGAACCTCAAGCGCGGTGGCCATGACTACCGCAAGGTCTACGCCGCGTTCAAGGCGGCGACCGAGCACAAGGGCAAGCCCACCGTCATCCTCGCGAAGACCGTCAAGGGCTACGGCCTCGGTCCGCACTTCGAGGGCCGCAACGCGACCCACCAGATGAAGAAGATGACGCTGGACAATCTCAAGACGTTCCGCGACGCGATGCACATCCCGATCACGGATGCGCAGCTCGAGGAGAACCCCTACCTGCCCCCGTACTACAACCCGGGCCCCCAGGACGAGACGATCCAGTACATGCTCGAGCGTCGTCAGGCTCTCGGCGGCTACCTGCCGGAGCGCCGTTCCACCCACGTCGGACTGTCGCTGCCGGACGACTCGGCGTACGCCCTGCCCAAGAAGGGCTCCGGCACGCAGGAGATCGCCACGACCATGGCGTTCGTCCGCCTGCTGAAGGACCTGCTGCGCTCGAAGGACTTCGGCCACCGCATCGTCCCGATCATCCCGGACGAGGCCCGCACGTTCGGAATGGACGCCTACTTCCCGTCGGCGAAGATCTACAACCCCAACGGCCAGCACTACACGTCGGTCGACCGCGAGCTCCTCCTCGCCTACAAGGAGAGCCCGCAGGGCCAGATCGTGCACGTCGGCATCAACGAGGCGGGTGCGCTCGCCGCGTTCACCGCGGCCGGCACCTCCTACGCCACGCACGGCGAGCCGCTGATCCCGATCTACCTCTTCTACTCGATGTTCGGATTCCAGCGCACCGGCGACGCCCAGTGGGCGGCGGGCGACCAGATGGCCCGCGGGTTCATCATGGGCGCCACGGCAGGTCGCACCACCCTCACGGGTGAGGGCCTGCAGCACGCAGACGGCCACTCGCACCTGCTCGCCGCCACGAACCCGGCGACGGTCTCGTACGACCCGGCCTACGGCTACGAGATCGCGCACATCATGCGCTCCGGTCTCGAGCGCATGTACGGCGGCAACCACGAAGACCCCAACGTCATGTACTACATCACGCTCTACAACGAGCCGATGGTCATGCCGGCGGAGCCGGAGAACGTGGACGTCGACGGCATCGTGCGCGGCATCCACCGCGTTTCGGTCGGCGAGGGCGAGGGCCCCCGCGCCCAGCTCTTCGCGTCGGGCGTCGGTCTTCCCTGGGCACTCGAGGCTCAGCAGCTGCTGAAGAACGACTGGGGTGTGATCGCCGACGTCTGGTCGGTCACGTCCTGGACCGAGCTTCGCCGCGACGGCCTCGCCGCCGACGAGCACAACTTCCTGCACCCGGAGGAAGAGCCCCGCACCGCGTACCTCACCCAGAAGCTGCAGGGTGCCGAGGGTCCGGTCGTCGCGGTCAGCGACTTCATGCACGCTGTGCAGGACCAGATCCGCCCGTGGGTGCCGAACCGCTTCGCCACGCTCGGTGCCGACGGCTTCGGCTTCTCCGACACGCGGGCCGCGGCTCGTCGCTTCTTCAAGATCGACGGCCCGTCGATCGTCGTCCGCACTCTGCAGTCGCTCGCCGAAGACGGGGTCGTCGACCGTTCTCTCGCCGCGCAGGCCATCCAGAAGTACAGCCTGCACGATGTGAACGCCGGAACCAGCGGCAACGCGGGCGGCGAAAGCTGAGCCCTCGGTGACAGGTTCTCCTCCTTCCGGCATGGACAAGGCCGCGACGCTCACCTGGCTGCGCCGGATCTCCGGTGACATCGCCTCGGTGACGATCAAGCGCCTGGAGGACACCCTCCCGTGGTACGCCGATATGCCACCAGCCCGCCGCTCTGCGGTCGGGCTGGTGGCCCAGGCGGGCATCACGTCGTTCATCCAGTGGTACGAAGACCCCACCTCCACACCGTGGATCGCGGCCGACATCTTCGCCGCCGCCCCGCGTGAACTCCTGCGCAGCGTCAGCCTCCAGCAGACCCTGCAGCTGATCCGCGTGACGGTCGAGGTCACCGAGGAGCGCGTCGCCGGACGGGGAAACGATCTCCGCGAAGCGATCCTGCTCTACTCGCGTGACGTCGCCTTCGCGGCGGCCGACGTGTACGCCAGGGCTGCGGAGGCCCGGGGCCTGTGGGATGCGCGCCTGGAGGCGCTCGTCGTCGACTCGATCCTCACGGGCGAGGCCGACGAAGAGCTCCCGAGCCGGATCGCCGCGCTCGGATGGCACGGTCACGGGGAGGTCGCCGTCCTCGTCGGCACCACGCCTCCCCAGTTCGACGTCGATCTGGTCCGACGTACGGCGAGGAAGCTCGCTGTCGACGTGCTCATCGGCGTGCAGGGCTCCCGACTCGTCCTGGTGCTCGGACGCGCCCGAGTCGAGGGGCACGAGGTCGAAGACGAAGAGCTCGGCTTCCAGGAGATCGCCTCCCGCCTCGAGCCGTCCTTCGGCCCCGGATACGTCGTACTCGGCCCCGAGGTCGCCGCCCTCGTGGACGCGAGCCAGAGCGCACGCGCCGCGCTCGCGGGGTTCGCCGTCGCCCGTGCATGGCGCGGTGCTCCCCGTCCCGTCGAAGCCGATGACCTGCTCCCGGAACGGGCGCTCGCCGGAGACCCGTTGGCGAAGCAGACCCTGATCGAGCGCATCTTCCGCCCCTTGCAGGCGCACTCCACCGATCTGGTGACGACTCTGTGGAGCTACCTCGACAACGGGCGCTCCCTCGAAGCCACAGCACGCGAGCTGTTCGTGCACCCCAATACCGTGCGCTATCGCCTGAAGCGCGTGAGCGAGGTCATCGGCTGGGACGCCACCGGCCCCCGTGAGGCTCTCATCCTGCAGACCGCGCTGATCCTCGGTTCGATCGGTGCGGCGGATCAGGTGCGGCGGCGGCCACCGCTTCGACGTCCGCAGCGCTGAGCGCGCCCTTCTGTACGCCACACACAAGGGTTTTTCCGAATCTTGTGATGGATCATCCACCGATCTCCGGCAATCGTTGGCAGACTGGGTGGGTGATTGTCGTCGTATGCCCAGGTCAGGGCTCGCAGACCCCCGGATTCCTCGCCCCTTGGCTCGAGCTCGACGGGGTGGCCGAGCGCCTCGCCTCGTACTCCGACGCCGCGGAGGTCGATCTGCACGAACACGGCACGGTGTCCGACGCCGACACGATCCGTGACACGCGTGTCGCGCAGCCGCTGATCGTCGCCGCGTCGTTGATCGCCGGTGACGCATTGACGCAGCGCGCCGGTCGTCGCGCCGACGGCATCGCCGGCCACTCGGTCGGAGAGATCGCGGCACTCGTCGGCAGCGATGTGATCGACGCCGACACCGGCATGCGCCTGGTGGGCATCCGCGGCCGTGCGATGGCCGACGCTGCGGCGCAGGAGCAGACCGGGATGAGCGCCGTGCTCGGGGGCGACGAAGACGCCCTTCTGGCGCGCCTCGCCGAGCTCGACCTCTCCCCCGCCAACTACAACGGCGGCGGACAGATCGTCGTCGCCGGCGCCCTCCCGGCTCTCGCCGCTCTCGCGGAGGAACCCCTCAAGGGCACCCGCGTGGTCCCGCTGCAGGTTGCCGGAGCCTTCCACACGCGGTACATGGCGTCCGCCGTCGCCGCTCTCCGCGATGCGGTGGCCGACGTCACCCCCGCGAACCCCGACATCACTCTCTGGACCAACCGTGACGGCTCCGTCGTCGCGGACGGGGCCCAGGCGCTGAGCTTCCTCGTCGACCAGGTCTCGTCGCCGGTGCGCTGGGACCTCTGCATGCAGTCCTTCGCGGACGCCGGCGTGACCGGGATCATCGAGCTCGCCCCCGCCGGCGCCCTGGTCGGCCTCGCCAAGCGCGGCCTCCGCGGTATCCCGACCGTCGCCGTGAAGACTCCCGAAGACCTCGATGCAGCCGTCGCGCTGCTGAATGGAGAAGCCGCATGAGTGCCACCCTCGCCCAGGTGACCGGCCCGGCATACACGCGCATCTACTCCTACGGCGCCGCCCGCGGCGAGAACGCCGTGCCGAACGAAGACCTGGTGGGTCCGATCGACTCCAGCGACGAGTGGATCCGCCAGCGCACGGGCATCATCACCCGCGCGCGAGCCGACAAGGGGACGGACGCGATCGACCTCGCGACCACGGCGGCGGCCGAGGCGATCGAGAAGTCGGGTGTCCCGGCGGACCAGGTCGATCTGGTGATCGTCGCGACCATCAGCAACCCCAAGCAGACCCCGTCCGTCTCGGCGATCGTGGCCGACCGCGTGGGGGCGAACCCCGCGGCGGCCTACGACATCAACGCTGCCTGCGCCGGCTACGCCTATGCGATCGCTCAGGCCGATGCGCTGATCAAGGCCGGCGCTGCGCGCTACGCACTGGTGATCGGCACCGAGAAGCTGTCCGACGTCGTCGATCCGACCGACCGCAGCATCTCCTTCCTCCTCGGCGACGGTGCGGGCGCTGCGCTCATCGGCCCGAGTGACACGCCGGGCATCGCTCCCGCGGTCTGGGGCTCCGACGGCTCGAAGGCCGACGCGGTAGGCATGAACGGCACACTCACCGACTTCCGCGACGGCGTGGTGCCGTGGCCGACCCTCCGCCAGGAGGGCCCGACGGTCTTCCGCTGGGCAGTCTGGGAGATGGCCAAGGTCGCACGCGAGGCGCTGGACAAAGCGGGCGTCGAGCCCTCCGACATCGCCGCGTTCATCCCGCACCAGGCCAACATGCGCATCATCGACGAGTTCGCCAAGCAGCTGAAGCTGCCCGACACCACGGTGATCGCGCGCGACATCGAGACGACGGGCAACACCTCCGCGGCCTCCATCCCGCTGGCCAGCCACCGCCTGATGGCCGAACACCCCGAGCTGTCGGGCGGTCTCGCCCTGCAGATCGGCTTCGGTGCCGGTCTCGTGTTCGCCGCACAGGTCGTCGTCCTTCCCTGAGAATGCGCTGACCTTCCCTAGACTGTTCCACGGTTCCGAAAACAACCCGCAAGAAAGAGGAAGACCACATGGCTTTCACCAACGATGAGGTCCTCGCCGGCCTCGCAGAGCTCATCACCGACGAGACCGGCATCAACGCTTCCGAGGTCGCCCTCGAGAAGTCGTTCACGGACGACCTCGACATCGACTCCATCTCGATGATGACGATCGTCGTCAACGCCGAGGAGAAGTTCGGCGTCACCATCCCCGACGACGAGGTCAAGAACCTGAAGACCGTCGGCGACGCCGTCAGCTTCATCGTCGCGGGCCAGGAGTAATCCCGGCAGGATGCCACTCCCGCGCCTCGCGGGGAGTGGCATCCTCCGCCTGCCCTCTCACCCGTTCGACTTCGTTTCGACAAGGAACCACACCTCATGACCAAGCGCATCGTCGTCACCGGCATCGGCGCCACTTCCGCCATCGGCGGCACGGCCCCGGAGAACTGGACGAACCTGCTGGCCGGCATGTCCGGCACTCGCACGCTCGAACACGACTGGGTACAGCAGTACGAGCTGCCCGTCACCTTCGCCGCCGAGGCGATTGTCCGCCCTGAAGAGGTGCTCCCCCGCCACGAGGCCAAGCGCCTCGACCCCTCGTCGCAGTTCGCGCTGATCGCCGCACGCGAGGCCTGGGAGGACGCCGGTTCTCCCGATGTCGCCCCCGAGCGCCTCGGCGTCGACTTCGCCACCGGCATCGGCGGCCTCTGGACGCTTCTGGACGCCTGGGACACCCTCCGTGAGAAGGGCCCGCGCCGGGTCATGCCTCTCACCGTTCCGATGCTCATGCCGAATGCCGCTGCCGGAAACCTGTCGCTGCAGTTCCACGCCCGCGCTTACGCGCAGACCGTGGTCAGCGCGTGCGCCTCCAGCACCGAATCGATCATCCACGCTTTCCATCACCTGCAGGACGGGCTCGCGGACGTCGTGATCGCCGGCGGCACGGAATCCGCGATCCATCCGATCACGATGGCCTCCTTCGCCTCCGCGCAGGCCCTCTCGCGCCGGAACGACGACCCCGCCCATGCCTCGCGTCCCGGCGCGATCGACCGTGACGGCTTCGTCATGGGCGAGGGCGCAGCCGCGCTGATCCTCGAGACCGAGGAGCACGCCAAGGCCCGCGGCGCCAAGATCTACGGCTATGTGCTGGGCGGTGGCGTCACCGCAGACGCCTATCACATCACCGGCAACGACCCCGAGGGCAACGGCGCGGCCCGTGCCGTCACGCAGGCGCTCGAGGAGGCCGGGGTCACGGCCGACCAGGTCACGCACATCAACGCGCACGCGACATCGACGCCGGTCGGCGACCCCAACGAGTACGTGGCACTCAAGAAGGTCTTCGGAGACCGGATCGACGAGATCCCCGTCTCGGCGACGAAGGCATCGACCGGGCACCTTCTCGGTGGCACCGGTGCGCTCGAGGCGATCTTCTCCCTCCTCGCGCTGCGCGACCGCGTCGCCCCGCCGACGATCAACATGACGGAGCCCGACCCGGCAGTCCCGTTCCGCCTCTCCGGCGACGCCACGCCCCTCGGAGACGGTCCGCAGGTCGCGATCAGCAACTCGTTCGGATTCGGCGGTCACAACGCGGTCCTCGTGGTCGCCAGCGCCGACTGACACGCCACAACGATGAGCGGCCCTCGGGATTCCGAGGGCCGCTCTTCTCATCTGCATGAAGATCACACGGAAGCATGAGCATCCGCCGGTACTCGGTAAAGCAAGCGTGCACAGGTCATGCAGGTGCGCGGTGTTCCGTCAGACGGTGCGGAGGCTCCCGAGCTTCTGCGATCGGGCCCCGCGCATCCGGGTGATGCGCGGGAGGAACCAGCCGATCAGCGGGCCGACACCGAAGGCGAAGAGCACGGTGCCGACGCCGACGGGACCGCCCAGCAGGAAGCCCACGAGCAGCACGCTCCCTTCGATCAGTGTGCGCACCAGCCACACCGCCCATCCGGTTCGACGGACGAGCCCCGTCATCAGGCCGTCACGAGGGCCGGGGCCGAAGTCGGCGGCGATGTAGAGGCCGGTCGCGAAGGACAGCAGAAGCAGCCCGAAGACGAACATCGGAGCGCCGATCCACACCGAGGACGGTTGCGGGATCAGGGCGAGCGCGAGATCCGCACTCGGACCGACGAGCAGGGCATTCAACACGGTGCCCAGCCCCACGCGTTGGCGCAACGGAATCCACAGCAGAAGGACGATGATCGAGACCAGCACGGTCATGACGCCGTAGCCGAGGCCGGTCTGCGCGGCGAGACCGAGAGCCAGCACGTCCCAGGGAGCGACGCCGATGCCTCCCCGCACCATGAACCCGAGCGCGACGCCGTAGAGGAACAGACCGGCGAGCAGCTGCACGAGCCTCTCGACGAGGTCGCGCCGACTGGTCGCCGTCACGGGGAGGAGCACAGAACGCAGGAGCATCCCTCCACTCTGGCCCCCGATCCGCCTTTCGAGGCGAAGCCACTCGCCGCAAAGTGGTCTGCAGAGATCAGGCCACTTTGCGTCATGCTGGACGTATGGGATCACGACTCGTCGAACAGCTCGGAGCGCACAATGTCGCCGGCGCCACGGCGTCGGGGCTCGCGGACCGGATCAGGGCACTGATCCTCGACGGCCGACTCACCGTCGGCGAGCGTCTGCCGAGTGAGCGTGCACTCGCAGTCGAGCTGCGCCGTTCCCGTTCGACGGTCACCCGCGCCTACGGCGTGCTGGAGACCGACGGCTACGTCTCACGTCTGCACGGCGGAAGCACGCGTGTCACGCTCCCCAACGGCCACACCGCTCCGGGCGCGGAGGCCGACGACGACTCCATCGACCTGTCGATCGCGTCGATGGACTCGACCCCGGGCCTGTACGACGCGACGGTGCGCTCGCTGCCCCGCCTCGCGGCGCTGCGCGGCACCAGCGGATACTCGCTGCGTGGACTTCCCGAGCTGCGAGAAGCCGTCGCGCAGCGGTTCCGTGATCGCGGCGCACCGACGTCGGCCGACGAGATCATCATCACCTCCGGTGCACTCAACGCGGTGAACCTGATCCTCACGGCGATCGGGCGGCGCGGTGAGCGAGCCCTGGTCGAGCAGCCGACGTTCCCTCACGCTCTCGAGGCGCTGAACCGCCACGGGTACCGGCTTCTCCCCACGCCGGTGGACGCCGACGGGTGGGACACGCGGCATCTGAACGAGACACTGATGAGCTCCCGGCCTCATGTCGCGTATCTCATCCCCGACTTCCACAATCCGACCGGCGCGACCCTCCCCGACGACGAGCGGCCGCGCATCGTGACCACCGCGCGCAACGTGGGCACTCACCTCATCGTCGACGAGACGACGACCGAGCTCGACATCGACCGGGGCTGGGCACCGATTCCCATGGCCGCGGGCGGCCCCAACGTGATCACCGTCGGATCGATGTCGAAGATCGCATGGGGCGGGATGCGCATCGGCTGGGTCCGCGCGGAGCGTTCCGTCATCGCGCGGCTGCTCGCGGTGCGCCCCTCGTTCGAACTCGGTACGGCGCTGCTCGAGCAGTGCATCGCCGTCGAGCTGCTCTCCGACATGCCGGCGCTCAGCGCGCACGTCCGCCGGCGCCTGCGCGCGGGTCGTGGGGCGGTTGAGGCGGGTGTGGCCGGTATCCCCGGGTTCCGGATGCCGCCGACGCCCGGAGGCCTCTCCGCGTGGATCGACATCGGCGCGCCACTGTCCACCTCGCTCTCCCTCGCCGCGCGCGAGCGGCGCCTCGTTCTTCCGCCCGGCCCCCGCTTCACGACGGGCGGCGTGCTCGAGCGCCGGGTGCGCATCCCGATCACGCTCCCACCCGAGCGGATGGCGGAGGCGATGCGGCGGTTGACCCTCGCCTGGGGAGACGTGCGCGAGGGAAGCGCATCGCGCACCGCGGAACTCCAACACTCCGCGGTCATCTGATCCGGATGACGAAGACGCCGCCCCGTTTCCGGGGCGGCATCTTCGTGGGAGCGGGGATACGTCTTCTCAGCGTCCGGGATGACTCACCGGCTTCCGATACTCACGCCTCCCCCGTTCCGGTCTGTGGTGTCGGCTCAGCCGACCTTGTGGAGCCAGACGACCCTGGCATCGTCGCTGGCGTGGCGGAAGGGTTCGAGCTCCTCGTCCCAGGCGGAGCCGAGGGCGATGTCGAGCTCGCGCTGCAGCTCGACCGCGCTCCCGGCGGCGATCTCCATCGCATAGCGGATGCGGTCTTCACCGATCACGATGTTGCCGGCGGCGTCGGTCTGTGCGTAGTGGATGCCGAGATCGGGTGTGTGCAGCCAACGGCCGCCGTCGCTGCGGGGCGTCGGGTCCTCGGTCACCTCGAAACGGAGGTGTTCCCACCCGCGGATGGACGTCGCGAGAGCCGCTCCGGTGCCGACAGGGCCGTCCCAGTAGAACTCCGCGCGTCGTGCGCCGTCCAGGACGGGCTGCTCGGTCCAGTCGAAGTTCACCGCACGCCCGATAGCGCGACCCACCGCCCATTCGAGGTGCGGGCAGAGCGCGCGAGGCGCAGAGTGGATGAACACCACTCCACGTGCGTAAGCCGTCGCCATGATCTCTCCGTTTCATCAGGTGCGTCTTCCCCAACGACCTGAACCACGAAGTGGCGAGAATATGCGGTTGTGCGCCCATTCTCGCCGAGATCCACAGAAATCACAAGCATGTCATTCCATGACGAAGGCCCCGGTCACAGGGACCGGGGCCTTCCGACCGCAATCGGTCGTGGAGCTGACGAGGATCAGGCCTCGCTCATGGCCTGCTTGACCTGCTGGCCCTTGGCGGCGTAGTACGCCGCACGAGCGGCGTCCTTGCGCGCCTGCTCGGCGTAACCGAACTCCAGCGTCTCCTGGTCGACCTCGTAGTTGGGCACATCGTCGGTGCCGTGGTACTTCTCGATGTAGGCGTCGAGCTCCGGGCCCGAGGTCCACGAGGTGATGAGGCAGTAGCGCGGCTCGGTGCCGTTGTGCGTGGCCGCGTGCCAGAGGCGCTGCGTGTCGACGATGAGCTGCGCACCGGCCGGAAGGGCGATGCGGTACTCGATGCTCGGGTCGGTGCGGTTCTCGCGCAGGACGAAGTAGCTGTCCTTGTCGTCCGTCAGGTTGAAGAAGCCGCGGACCACCCAGCCCGTGCCGTCGGGGTTCAGGCGGTTGTTGTCATCCTGGTGCAGGTTGTAGAGGCAGTCGCCGTACGGGGTCGGCTGCAGCTCGATCACGCGGCAGCGGCCGACGTTGGCACCCGGCTCCTGCGCGCGGCGCGCGAGGTTCGGGGCCTTCTCGGTCTGCGAATCGATCCAGACGCCATCCTTGTCGGTGCGCGGCGGCTTGTGGTTCCAGAAGCCGTTGCACTCGATGTCACCGAAGGCACTGGCGAGAGGGGCGAAGCGGGTGTCACCCGACGACTTCCAGTCGTTGTACTCGATGTCGAGCCATTCCTTGGGGTCGAGCTCCTGGTTGTAGCTGTCGAGGACGACGAATCCCTTTTCCTCGAGGGCAGCGGACTTGATGTAACCCATGATCGAGTCATGTTCCTTTCATCGGGGGCCAGCACGTTTTAACAGGCCCTGATAAGGCAAGCCTAACAGCGTGGTCCGGGAGCCCTTCGGAGGTCGGCCGTGCATAACCGAATAGACTGATCGGGGCGCCCGGCGAGTCCTCGGCGCCCGTCGCTACGGGAGGACGAGACACCAGCATGAGCACCGCGACCAACGTCGAGGCGACAGCAGTCAACACGATCGAATGGCTCGCGGCAGGGAGCACGACCATCGTCGTCCCCGTGTATCAGCGGCAGTACCGGTGGGACATCGGCGGCTGCGAACGTCTCCTCTCCGACATCCGCGCGGTCGCCGGCGAAGACGACGCCCACCGTCACTTCATCGGCTCGATCCTGTCCGCCGAAGACGGCTCCGCAGCCGACTCCGACCTGATCCTCATCGACGGCCAACAGCGCATCACCACTCTCATGCTGCTGGTGGCCGCCCTGCATCATGCGATCCGCGATACCGACAGCGCCATGGCCGCAGCGCTCGAACGCGTGCTGGTGCGCTCCGACGCTCCGGACCGCACCAAGCTGCGCCCGCACGATGCCTGGGCCGACCTGTACGAGTCCGTGGTCCTGGATCGACGCGATGACGCCGACCGAGAGTCGCGCTTCGACGACAACTACGCCTTCTTTCGCAGCCAGATCCACGTCGACGAGGTTCCGGCCATCTGGCGCGGGCTGCAGAAGCTCGAGCACGTGTCGATCACCCTCGGCGCGCAGGCGAACGCGCAGCAGATCTTCGAGAGCCTGAACTCGACGGGCGAGCCGCTGCGCGACCACGAGCTCATCCACAACTACATCCTGATGGGCCTGAGCCACGCGGAACAGGTCGACGTCGAGGCCCGGTTTTGGGTTCCGATAGAACGGCACACCGGCGAGGCGATCGGTGCCTTCTGGCGGCATTACCTCGTACTCGTCACCGGACGCGAGGTCGCCGCGAACGGCGAGCACGGCGTGTACAGCGCCTTCCGGCAGTCGTTCCCGCGCGTCGACGTCGACCATCTGCAGGCGGACGCGGCCGAGTGGCGGCACTACGCCGAGATCTACGGCACCCTGCTGGATCCGTCGCGGGAGCAGGACCCGGAGATCGCGCGGCAACTGCGCCACGTCAACACGTTCGGCCGCTCCTCTTACCCGCTCGTGATGAGCGCCTACAGCGATCATCTGCGCGGCGTGATCGACCGTGCAGAGCTCATCGAGACGTTGGAGTGGTTGCAGGCCCTCTCCCTCCGCCGCGCCCTCGTGAACCTGCCCGCGGAGAGACTCGTCGCCAGACTGTGCCGAGCGCGCCGCGACGGTCGCGATGCGCTCGCCCGGGCGTTCGCGCGCATCACGCCCTCCGACGAGCGCGTCAGTGCGGTCGTGAAGTACAGCGAGCTCCCCCACCCCGCGTATGTGCTGGGACGGCTCGAAGGTGTCGACGACGTCGACGACTTCGACGTCGAGCACATCGTCCCGACCGTACCCGGAGATGCGTGGTCGGGCGACGGGGAGCGATCGTGGATCGACTATTCCGAAGACGAGCAGAACAGCCACCGTGCCCTCGCTCCGACCCTCGGCAATCTGACCCTGCTCGAGCAGTCGCTGACGGAGCGGGTGTTCGGTGCCTCCTTCCCCGTCAAGCGCTCGGAAGCCTACGCGCACAGCTCCGTGCCGGCCACGCGCGATCTCACCGACCTCGGCTCCTGGAACACGGCGGCGATCACCCGCCGCACGATCGCGCTCACAGCCGACCTCATCCGCATCTGGGCGCGCCCCGCGCTGCCGGAGATCGATGACGACGGCCTGACGCCGATCCTCGATGCGGTCCGTCGCCGCGGATGGCCGACGGGCTGGGAGCGGGAGTTCGATTACGTCGAGTATCGCGGTGAACGATGGGAGGTTCCCGACGTCAAGTATCTGTTCAATCGGGTCTTCCGTCGCGCCTGGACCGACACGAGAGAGGCCGCCCTGGCGTACTGCGCCGCGCACGGCGGTCCGATCTACCAGGACATGGCCTGGAAGGGGCAGTGGGATGAGCTCGACGAGGGTCATTTCCTCTACATGGGCTGGGATTCCAACTACATGATGACCGCGGTGCAGGGCGTGCTCGAGGAGTCGGGCATCGCCTCGGAGGTCTTCGTCAAGTACTCCTATATCGGAAATGTGATGTGAACATGAGCACCATCGTCCGCACGCTGCAGGATCTGACCGTCGAAGAGCACACGCTCACCGTCCCGCTGGTCTGGGGCGATCCGGCCGATCACCGCACCATCGAGATCTTCGCCCGCGTGGTCACCCGCGAAGGCGGCGACGCCCTCCCCTACCTGGTCTTCCTCCAGGGCGGGCCCGGGCATGAGGCTCCGCGCCCCTTCCACTCCTCGACATCGCCAGCCTGGCTCGACGAGGCCCTCGCCCACTATCGCCTGGTGCTTCTCGACCAGAGAGGGACCGGTCGGTCCACTCCTGTGGGCGACGGCGACCTCGAGCGCGGCTCGGCCGCCGTCGCCGAGCACCTCACGCATCTGCGCGCCGACGCGATCGTGCGCGACTGCGAGGCCGTGCGCGAGCACCTGGGCGCCACCACCTGGAGCGTGCTCGGACAGTCGTTCGGCGGCTTCACGACCTTGGCGTACCTCTCCACCGATGCCTCCTCCCTCGAGGACGTCTTCATCACCGGAGGCCTCAGCTCCGTGGGGCGGCACCCTGACGACGTGTATGCGCTCTGCTACGACAAGATGCGCGACGCCTCGGAACGCTACTACCGCCGTTTCCCGGAGCACCGCGATGTGATGCGACGGCTCGTCGAGCTGGCGGATGCCGGCGACATCGTCCTGCCCGACGGAGAAGTCGTCTCCCGCTCACGCCTCCGATCTGTGGGATCGGCACTCGGCACCGACGATGGCTGGCAGACCCTGTGGTCGATTCTGGAGCGCGATCCCTCCTCAAACGCCTTCCGATACGACCTGATGCACGCGATGCCCTACGACGGCCGCAACCCGCTGTACTTCGCCTTCCACGAATCGAGCTACGCGGACGGGCACGCGACCCGGTGGTCGGCCGAGCGCACCGAGCCCACGGACTTCCGCGACGACCCCACGCTGTTCACAGGTGAGCACATCCGGCGCGAGTGGGCCGAGACGGTGCCCGCGTTCCGGCCATGGCGCGAGGTCGCCCTCGAGCTCGCCGAGTTCGAGTGGCCGAGCCTCTACGACGCGGCCGCGATCGCCGGGTCGGAGGCGACCGGTGCGGCCGCGGTCTACGTCAACGACGTCTACGTGCCATATGAGTTCTCTCTCGAGACGGCGAAGCTCATCCCGGGGGTGCAGCTCTGGCAGACGAGTGAGCACGAGCACAACGGGCTGCGTTCGGGACCGGTGCTGTCGCGCCTCATCGACCTCGCGCACGGTCGCCGCATCCGCTGAACATCTCCTCCCGAAGGAGGATGCTCTCGCTCCACCCGACGCCTACTCTGGAGCACATGGAACAGGGAGTGGGCGTGCTCGTCACGGTCGGAGTGCTGCTGCTCCTGGTCTCGGCGGTGATCGTCGTGATCGCCTTCGGCTTCTCGAGGGTGCCGATCGAGAAGAAGTACGAGACCAGTGGAGGGGGACTCGGCGGCGCATTCGACGCCGTCTGGTCTCCGTCTGCGCACGAGGCGGGTATCGAACGCGACCGCCAGACGCAGCGGACGGCCCCGGCACCATCGCCGGGGGATCCTCCGGACACGATCGACGACGGCCGGATCCGACTCGACCTCTGAGGTTTCGGGCACGGCCGCGAACGCAGTGGCCGGGGAACGAAGAAAGCCCCACGCTCCGAGGAGCATGGGGCCTTGTTCGTTGGCGATCGTTACTTGGACGAGCCGCCGAAGCCCTTGAAGCGCTGGTTGAACTTCTCGACGCGGCCGGCCGAGTCCATGATGCGCTGCTTACCCGTGTAGAACGGGTGCGAAGCCGAGGAGATCTCGACGTCGATGACGGGGTACTCCACGCCGTCCAGCTCGATGGTCTTGTCGCTCGACACGGTCGAACGGGTGAGGAACGTCTCGCCCGAACCGAGGTCGCGGAACACGACAGCCTTGTACTCGGGGTGAATGTCAGTCTTCATGGGATTCCTTAGTTGCTGCCCTGGATTGTGCCAGGGACGAGGGAAGTCTGCGGTGCAGAGAGCACCAAGGGTCGATTCTATCAGACCCGGATCAGGATGCTGCGCGGGCGGCGTAGCGGCCGTCCTCGCCGCTGAGCACGATCGGCATGCCGAACGTGTCGCTGAGAGCCTCGGCCGTGAGCGTCTCCGCGATCGGGCCCGCCGCGACCACGGCACCGTCCCGGATCAGCATCACGTGGGTGAATCCCACGGGGATCTCCTCCACGTGGTGCGTCACCATCAGCATGGCCGGGGTGGTCGGCGAGGACGCGTACCCGCTGAGGAGCGCGAGGAGCTCTTCACGAGAGCCGAGATCGAGCGAAGCCGTGGGCTCGTCGAGAAGCAGGAGCTCGGGGTCCGTCATGACGGCACGCGCGATCTGGACCCTCTTCTGCTCGCCGTCGCTGAGGGTGCCGAAGGTGCGGTCGGCCAGATGGTCGAGACGCCAGTCGCCGAGGACGCGGAGCGCGCGGCGCTCGTCGATGGCCTCGTAGCTCTCGTTCCAGCGGCCGAGCACGGAGTACGCGGCCGTGAGCACGGTGTTGAGAACCGTCTCGTCCCGGGGCACACGCTTGGCCATGGCCGACGAGGCGAAGCCGATGCGCGGGCGCACCTCGAACACGTCGGTGCGGCCGAGGGTCTCCCCCAGCACCGTCACCGTTCCCGACGTCGGGTGCATGAGAGTGTCGGCCAGCTGCAGGAGCGTGGTCTTTCCCGCGCCGTTCGGGCCGAGGATCACCCATCGTTGATCGTCGTCGACCTTCCAGGTCACGTGATCGATGATGTTGCGCCCCTCACGGCGCACGACGACGTCGGTGAATTCCAGAGCGCTCGGCATGCCTTCAGCCTATCGGCTCAGGCGGTCAGCTCCGCGTAGAGCGCGCGCGTCGTCTCGGCGATCGCCGCCCAGCTGAACTCCTCGCGCGCCCGCTCCCGTCCGGCCTCGCCGTACGCGCGTGCCCGATCCTGATCCATCGCCACCTCCGTGAGCACGGCGGCCAGATCCGCGACGTAGCGGTCAGGGTCCACCGGCGTGCCGGTGCCGTCCTGAACCTGCTCGATCGGGACGAGACGCCCGGTCACACCGTCGGCGACGACCTCGGGGATCCCGCCGGTCGCGGTCCCGACGACCGCCGCCCCGCACGCCATCGCCTCCAGGTTCACGATCCCGAGGGGCTCGTAGACGGACGGGCAGACGAACGCCGTCGCGGCCGTCAGGACCGTCGACAGCTCGTCGCGCGGCAGCATCCGCTCGATCCAGATCACCCCGTCCCGCTCCTGCTGGAGCAGCCGGACGCCTTCTTGGACCTCCGCCATGATCTCCGGTGTGTCCGGCGCTCCGGCGCAGAGCACCAGCTGCACCTCTGGCGGCAGCAGACGCGCGGCCTGCAGCAGAAACGGCAGCCCCTTCTGCCGCGTGATGCGACCGACGAAGACGACCGACGGTCGAGCAGGGTCCATTCCGATCGATCGCAGGAACTGGTCGTCGCGTACCGGACGCCAGCGTTCCACGTCGATCCCGTTGTGGATCACCCGCACCTTCGCCGGGTCGACCTGCGGGTAACTGCGCAGGATGTCGGCACGCATCCCCGCGCTCACAGCGATCACCGCTGCGGCGTTCTCATACGCCAGACGCTCGATCCCACTGGAGACGGCGTAGCCGCCGCCGAGCTGCTCCGCCTTCCATGGTCGAAGGGGTTCGAGGCTGTGCGCCGTGAGCACGTGGGGGATGCCGTGCAGCTGCGAGGCGAGATGCCCGGCGAAGTTCGCGTACCAGGTGTGGCTGTGCACCAGATCGGCCTCGGCGATGGCCGACACGATCTCCAGATCCGTGCCGAGCGTCTGCAGAGCGGCGTTCGCCCCGGCGAGCTCGGCGGGCGTGCGGTAGGCGAAGGTGCCCGCCTCGTCACGGGGTGCGCCGAACGCACGGACCCGCACGTCGACGTGCTCCCTGAGGGCCGCGACGAGCTCGGCGACGTGCACGCCGGCACCGCCGTAGACCTCCGGCGGGTACTCCTTCGTGATCATTTCAACTCGCATGTCTGAACGCTAGTACAGCGACGATGATGGCATCTATGGTGGAGCCATGTCCGCTCCAAAGAAGGTCTTCGGGATCATCCTCGCCGGCGGCGAGGGCAAGCGCCTCATGCCTCTCACGGCCGATAGAGCGAAACCCGCAGTGCCCTTCGGCGGACAGTACAGACTCATCGACTTCGCGATCTCGAACCTCATCAACTCCGGGTTGCGGCAGATCGTGGTGCTGACGCAGTACAAGTCGCACAGCCTCGACCGACACATCTCGCAGACCTGGCGGATGTCGGCGCTCCTCGACTCCTACGTGACCTCCGTGCCGGCCCAGCAGCGCCTCGGCAAGCGGTGGTTCTCGGGCTCCGCCGACGCGATCCTGCAGAGCATGAACCTCATCAACGACGAGAAGCCGGACATCGTCGTCGTGATCGGCGCGGACCACGTGTACCGGATGGACTTTCGCCAGATGCTCGAGGCGCACATCGAGTCCGGTGCCAAGGCGACCGTCGCCGGCATCCGCCAGCCGCTCGCGCTCGCGTCGCAGTTCGGCGTGATCGACGCCGACGCGGAGTCCGGACGGATCAAGCAGTTCCTCGAGAAGCCGACCGACATCGCGGGCCTCGAGGATTCGCCCCACGAGGTCCTCGCCTCGATGGGCAACTACATCTTCGACGCCGACGCGCTGATCGCCGCCGTCGAGGCCGACGGGGAGTCTCCCGTGTCCGGACACGACATGGGGGGCGATATCGTCCCCTACTTCGTCGAGCGCGGCGAGGCCGGCTACTACGACATGAAGCAGAACGAGGTCCCCGGTTCTTCTCCACGCGACCGGTCGTACTGGCGGGACGTGGGAACGATCGACTCGTTCTTCGACGCGCACCGGGACCTCATCTCGACGCTTCCCGTCTTCAACCTCTACAACATGGAGTGGCCGATCCACTCGCAGGCCGTCAACTCCCCGCCGGCGAAGTTCGTCAGGGACTCGGTCGGACGGATCGGCAACGCGATCGACTCGATCGTCTCCCTCGGCTCGGTGCTGTCCGGAACGCACCTGGAACGCAGTGTGGTCGGTCCGTGGACACTCGCCGGAGGAGGATCGACCATCACCGACTCGGTCGTGTTCGACCACGTGCACGTCGGCCAGGGGGCACGCATCCACCGGGCGATCCTCGACAAGAACGTGGTGCTGGCTGATGGAGCGACGGTCGGTGTGGACCGTGAACGCGACCTGGCGCGCGGCTTCACCGTCACGGAGTCCGGCATCACCGTCGTGGGCAAGGGCATCTTCATCGACCGCTGAGCACGTCACGCCGCACACCGACCACTCGGGCGATCGCTAGGCTCGACGGGTGACCAGCGCGCGCTTCCTCGTCGTCCTTGATGCCGATTCCACCCTCATCCGCAACGAGGTGATCGAATTGCTCGCCGACGAAGCCGGACGGCGTGCCGAGGTGCAGGCTGCCACCGAAGCGGCGATGCGCGGTGAGGTCGACTTCTCGACGAGCCTGCGCTCGCGGGTCTCGGCTCTGAAAGGTGTACCGGTGTCGGCCTTCGAGCGCGTCCGCGCGCGCATCGAGCCCACCCCCGGCGTGCGAGAGCTGACTGCGGCCGTCCACGACCGCGGCGGGGTGGTGGGCGTCGTCTCCGGAGGATTCCACGAGATCCTCGACAGCGTCGCGCCGGCCCTCGGCGTCGATCGCTGGCGAGCCAACCGCCTCGACGCCGCAGAAGGCGTGCTGTCCGGCCTGGTCGACGGCGACATCGTCGACGGCGCGGCGAAGGCATTGTCGCTCCGGGAGTGGGCGGCGGAACTCGGGGTCGCTCCCCGGGCGACCATCGCGATCGGCGACGGTGCGAACGACCTGCCGATGATGGCGGTCGCCGGTCTCGGTCTCGCCTTCAACGCGAAGCCCGCCGTTCGGGAGGCCGCGAGCCTCGTCATCGGCCCGCAGGACTTGGCGGAGGTCATCGCCCTGCTGCCGTAGGGGGAACGCTGTGGTGAAAGTCCGACGCCACCGCTAGCGTCAGCTCATGGACATCATCCTCATCCCGGGACTCTGGCTCGATGCGTCCAGTTGGGAAGAGGTGATCCCTGCCCTCGAACAGGCTGGGCATCGCGCACATCCGCTGACCCTCCCCGGTCTTGGCGCGCCCGCCTCGGCTTCGTCGGAGATCGGCATCGCCGAGTGGATCGCCGCTGCCGTCGATGCCGTCGATGCCCTGCCGGGAAAAGTCGTGGTGGTCGGCCACAGCGGCGGCGGGAACGTCGCGTGGGGCGTCGCTGATGCGCACCCTGAGCGCCTGGACCGGGTCGTCCTCGTCGACACGGTTCCGCCGCCGCCGGGGAGTGGGATCAGCGAGTTCGAGATCGTGGACGGGGTCGTGCCCTTCCCCGGTTGGAACTTCTTCCCGGACGAGGATGTGAGCGACCTCGACGACGCGACTCGAGCGCGTACGACTCGCCTCACCCGCAGCGTTCCCGCGAGGGTGCCGACCGACGGCATCGTCCTGGAGAACCGCTCACGCCATCGGGTTCCGGTGACGCTGCTGATGGCTGGCCTCGATCAGGCCACGTTCGACGAGATGATCGACCAGTGGGGCGCGTACGCCGACGAATACCGGTCGATCGATGACGCCGAGGTCGTGCGCATCGACTCCGGCCACTGGCCGCAGTTCTCCGCGCCCGAACGGCTCGGTGCGCTGATCAACGCGGCGATCGCGCGCTGAACACCGGTCTCGGGGTCAGTGCCCCATCCCGAGGCCGCCATCGACGGGGATGACCGCACCGGAGATGTACCCGGCGTCGTCGCCCGCGAGCCACGTCACGACGCCCGCGACCTCATCGGGGGTGGCGAAGCGTGCGGCGGGGATGCTCGCCTTGTACTGCTTCTGTGTCTCCTCAGGGAGCTCCGCAGTCATGTCGGTCTCGATGAACCCGGGAGCGACGACATTGGCGGTGATCCCCCGAGCGCCGAGCTCGCGGGTGATCGAACGGGCGAAGCCGACCAGGGCGCTCTTCGACGCCGAGTAGTTGGCCTGGCCTGCGGAGCCGTAGAGTCCGACGACGCTCGAGATCAGGATGATGCGGCCGAAGCGCGCGCGGAGCATCCCTTTCGAGGCACGCTTGACGACACGGAACGTGCCCCCGAGGTTCGTCGCGACCACACTGTCGAAGTCGTCCTCGCTCATGCGCATCAGCAGGGTGTCCTTGGTGATGCCCGCATTCGCGACGACGATCTCCACCGGGCCCAGCTGCTGCTCCACCTCGGTGAACGCCGCATCGAGCGCGGCCGCATCCGTGACATCCGCCCGGACCGTGAGAGTCCCCTCCGGCCCCTCGCCGCTGCGAGCGGTGACCGCGACGCGGTATCCGTCCCGCACGAAACGCTCCGCGATCGCGCGGCCGATACCGCGGTTTCCGCCGGTGACGAGGACGACGCGCTCAGCGCTCATGGGGACACTCCTGCTCTGGCCGGTGGCTCGGGGTTCCGAGCCGTCATCGATCCTACCGACGATGCCCGCGACGACCGTCGTGCCTCGTTTGACAGGTCTGGACGCTGCTGGGACTCTGTTCGAGACGAAAGGCTTCCTCGTGAGCGAAAACCACATCCCGTCTCCCGGTGCCGAGCCGCCATTCACGCCGCCACCGCTCCCGGTCCGGATTCCCGCAGCCCCTGCGTCCGCCGCTGCGCTTCCCGCGTACCCGATGCAGCCCCCGCCGCAGCCGACGCAGAGCTATCCCGGTGCCCCGCCCACCTATGCACCCCCCGGCGGACTCCCGCCCGCACAAGCGGCATACGCCCCGTACGCTGCACCGACCTACCCCGCCGTCGCGCCGCGTCCCACGAGTGGACTCGCCGTCGCAGCGCTGATCTGCGGAATCGCCGGGGTCGTCCTGTTCTGGGCCCTCATCCCGGTCCTCGCGTCGATCGCGGCGGTCATCACCGGTCACATGGCGCTCGGACAGATCAAGCGCGACCCCGGGATCGGCGGGCGCGGCCTCGCCATCGCCGGCCTGATCCTCGGGTACGCGGTGATCGCGCTCAGTGCCATCACGCTCGTGGGCACCATCATCAGCTTCCTGTTCGTCGGCGCATTCAGCCTGCCTTTCCTCTTCTCGACCTGAGCGGGAGCAACGGCACGCCGGGAGGCTCGTACCGGCGTAGGCTTGAGACATCGTGAAGAACGCGCGTCAAGTCCCGGCCGTCACCTCACTGCCGCAGTCTCCGCGGGATGAGGCAGACCATCGTGTGCGCCGTTATGTCCTGACGATGTCCATCCGCATCGCGTGCTTCGCTCTGATGGTGCTGGTCCAGCCGTACGGTTGGTACACCTGGGTTTTCGGGATCTCCGCCGCCGTGCTGCCGTACATCGCCGTGGTCTTCGCCAACGCGGGCAGCGACAGCACCGAGACCGGTGCCGAGTCGCCGGTTCAGGAGCTGTCCGCCCCGGCGCCCGCACCGATCGAGAGCCAGCCCGCGACACCACCGGTGTTCACGATCCACGAAGGCCCGAAGGACCGATGACAGACCTCGAATGCTCGCGTGCCGGCTGCCGGAGCGCGGCGACCAGACAGGTCGTATGGCGCAACCCCCGCATCCATGCCGCCGATCGGGAGAAGATCTGGTTGGCGTGCGATGAGCACGTCGCCTACCTCCGGGACTATCTGGCAGCACGTGACTTCCCTGTCAGTGTTCGGGATGGGATCCCCGCATGAGCGGACGTCTGACCCGATGGGCCGTCTACGTGCTCATCGCGATCGGTTTCGCGGTCGCGTGCGTCTTCCTGTCGAACTGGCAGTTCGAGCGCAACGAGACCAGAGCCGCGCAGATCGAGCTCGTTGAAGAGAACTACGACGCGAAGCCTGTTCCCCTCTCCGACCTCATCGGGGAAGACGGTGCCCTCGATCCCTCCGACGAGTGGCGACCGGTGATCCTGCAGGGCGAATACCTCGCCGACCAGCAGCTCCTGGTGCGCAACCGCCCGCACGGCGGGACGAGCGCCTTCGAGGTGCTCGTGCCGTTCCGCGACGTCGATGGTCGCATCTTCATCGTCGATCGCGGCTGGGTGCCGCCGGGTGACGGGGACGCGCCGGATTCGGTGCCAGCGCCGCCGGAGGGCGAAGCCGAGGTCACCGTGCGTCTTCGCCCGGGTGAGCAGGTTCCGGCGTCGGGCCGTGGCGCGCCCGAAGGTCAGGTGCCGACCATCAATCTGCCGACCATCGCCGATCTCGTCGACGGTGACGTGATCACCGGAGCCTACGGACGGATGATCAGCGAGGACCCGGCCGGCGCAGGGACGCTGGGGGGATTCGACTCCCCCACCGACGATCCGGGTCCGCACCTGTCCTATGCCATCCAGTGGATTCTCTTCGCGCTGATGGGCTTCATCTTCATCGGATACATCATCCGGACGGAGATCGTGAAGCACCGCGAGGAGGTCGAGGGAGTCCAAGCCCCCGTCAAGAAGTCGCGCCGCAAGGACCACGACGCCGACGTCGAGGACGAACTGCTCGACGTGCGGTGACTCTTCAGCCGGTGCTCGCTCGGTCCGACCATGGCATCGGGCGCTCCGGTAGCCGCGAGCTGTCATCCGGAAGGTGCGGCAGTTCCTCGCCGCCGGCGCGGAGACAGAGCCAGCGCAGTTCGCCCGGACTGTCCGGTCGCGCCCGCCACGTGCGAGCGACGCCCTGACCGACGCGGATCACGGTACCGGGGCCGACCTCCACCACATCGTCGTCCAGCCCCATCTGCCCTCGCCCTCCGAGGAACACGTAGACCTCTTCGATCTTCCGGTGCACGTGCCAGTAGCCGGCCTCTTCGCCCGGCTCCAACGCGTTCGCGGTCATCCCGATGTACTGCATCGTCAGCTCATGGTCGACGACGCGACGCCCGTCGCGCGATCGTGCGGCATCGAAGCCACCATGGTGGGTGCGCCACTCGTCGAGCGACCCGATCTCGAGCACCTGATAACCGCTCATGTCCGCTCCCCTGCGACTCTATATCTCGCCACACCGGCGGCCTCACCCGTCACGCTGCGGCTCCAGCCGCCCTCCGCGCGCTGAAAGACGATCCGGCTGTGGTTCCGGTCCGCCGATCCCTGCCAGAACTCGACGCGCGCCGGGACGATCCTCCAGAGCACCCATTCCCCCGGCGCGACACCGCGACGAGCGTCAGCCGACCGCGCGGCGAGATCTGCGGCGCTCTCCGCCTCGGACGCTTCCTGGATCATTCCCCGAACCCGCACGGCCCGTCGGAGCGGCTGCCACCAGAAGTTCAACGCCGCGGCAGGGCGTGCGGCGATCTGCTCGCCCTTGCGGGACGAGCGCGTCCCGGCGAACGCCCATCCTCGCGCGTCGACGCCCTTGAGGATCAGTGTCCTCGCATCCGGCACGCCGTCATCGTCGACCGTCGCCAGGGTCGCCGCGTGCGGTTCCGCGACCCCGCTCTCGGCGGCCTCTCCGATCCAATCGACGAAGAACGGCACGGGATCTTCGGGAAGCGCTGCGAGATCGAGCGGCGGCGCGACCCCGGTGAGGGAAGGCTGCGCACGCAACCAGTCGCTGATGTCTGACGAGGACGGGGGATGCGCGAACGGCATGCTCTCGACTATGCCATGGGTCCGCCCCGGGCAGGGCCGAGTGGTCAGGCGAGTTCGGCGGAGGCGGAACCCACCGGGAGCGGCCCCAGGAGGTCGATCAGCTCGCCGAGCGTCGAGACCCGGCGGGTGTCTCCCGCCCACTTCTGGTGCCCGCCGTCGAAATGGACGAACTCCGCGCCGAGATCGTCCGCGATCTCTCGATCGTGATTGGTGTCGCCGACGACGAGCACATCATGCGCAGTCATCCCGGATGTCGCCAGCCATCGCGAGATCACATCGTGCTTGGAGGCGCGGAAGGGATCGTCGATCGACAGCACCGCTTCGAACGCCTCGCCCAGGTCGTGCGGGGCCATCTGCCGAGCGAGGGCATCCGGAAGAGTCGCCGAAGCGAGGACCTGGCGGATCCCTCGCTCACGGAGCACCGCGAGCGTGGCCCGCACGTCGGAGTGGAGCGTCGCCTCGCCGACGCGCTGGGCGAGCAGGTCGAGATACGTGGTTGCGGCCGACACGAATCGGTCGTCCCCGAGTCCGACCGAGCGGTAGAAGTCCCGGATCGGGAAGCGGAAGACGGAGCGGTACGCGTGCTCGTCGGCGAGCGGTTCGAGCGCGTGCTCCTCGAGCACGGCGTTCATGACCTGACGGCAGATCTCGGCATCGTCGAGCAGCGTGCCGTTCCAGTCCCAGCAGATCGCGCGGATGTGACCCAGCCCCATGTCCGTCACGATATCCCGGGCCGCCGACACGGAACCGACCCCCTAGGCGAGCTCGATGAGGTCCTGGTACTCCTGGCTCCAGATGTCCTCGACCCCGTCCGGCAGGATCAGCACACGCTCGGGGTTGAGTGACTGCACGGCACCGGGGTCGTGCGAGACGAGCACGACTGCGCCCTCGTAGTGCGCGAGCGCACCGAGGATCTCCTCGCGCGAGGCAGGATCGAGGTTGTTGGTCGGCTCATCGAGCAGCAGCAGGTTCGCCGACGACACGACCAGCGTCGCGAGCGACAGACGGGTCTTCTCACCACCGGAGAGGACGCCGGCGGGCTTGAGCACGTCGT
Organism: Microbacterium sp. STF-2; assembly: GCF_034650155.1. NCBI lineage: Bacteria > Bacillati > Actinomycetota > Actinomycetes > Micrococcales > Microbacteriaceae > Microbacterium > Microbacterium sp. STF-2. The sequence continues at coordinate 327,043 of NZ_JARKMW010000001.1, read as the reverse complement.
CACCCGTGAACAGGAACGACCCGAGCACCTTGCGCGCTTCGGTCTCCGTGATGTGCGGAGCGGCCGAGACCATGTTCTCGAGCACCGAGCGATTCACGTCGAGGTTCTCGTGCTCCTGCGCGTAGTAGCCGACCTTGAGGCCGTGCCCCGGCTCGAGCTGTCCCGTATCGGGCTGGTCGACTCCGGCGAGCATCCGCAGCAGGGTGGTCTTTCCTGCACCGTTGAGTCCGAGCACGACGACCTTCGAACCGCGATCGATCGCCAGGTCGACGTCGGTGAAGATCTCGAGCGAGCCGTACGACTTCGAGAGGCCGGAGGCCATCATCGGCGTCTTACCGCAAGGGGCGGGCTTCGGGAAGCGCAGCTTCGCCACCCGGTCCTCCTGACGCACCTCGTCCAGGCCGGCAAGCAGCTTCTCGGCGCGCGCGATCATCTGGTGCGCAGCAGCGGCCTTCGAAGCCTTCGCACCGAAGCGGGCGGCCTGCAGCTGCAGGGTCGTCGCCTTCTTCTCGGCGTTCGCGCGTTCCTTCTTGCGGCGCTCCTCATCAGCCACCCGCTGACGCAGGTAGTTCTTCCAGTTCATGTTGTACGTGTCGATGATCTGGCGGTTCGCGTCGAGGTAGAACACCCGGTTGACGGTCTCGCCGACGAGCTCCACATCGTGACTGATCACGATCAGCCCGCCCTTGTAGCCCTTGAGGAACTCGCGCAACCACACGACACTGTCGGCGTCGAGGTGGTTGGTCGGCTCGTCGAGGATCATCGTCTGCGCGTCGGAGAAGAGGATGCGCGCGAGTTCGATCCGACGGCGTTGACCGCCGGACAGCGTCGACAACGGCTGGTCGAGGATACGGTCGGGAAGCGACAGGTTGTTGGCGATGGACGCGGCTTCGGCTTCGGCCGCGTAGCCGCCCTGCGCCTCGAACTGCTCGGTGAGTCGGGCGTAGCGCTTCATGGCCTTGTCGGCCACCGCGGGGTCGTCGGAACCCATGGCGAGGGCCGCCTCGGTCATGCCGAGGTTGAGCTGACCGAGCCCGCGGGCATCGAGGATGCGCGTACGCGCGAGGTCTTCGGGATTGCCCGAACGAGGGTCCTGCGGCAGGTAGCCGAGTTCCCCGGAGCGGGTGACGCTTCCGCCCGACGGGAGCACGTCACCGGCGAGCACCTTGGTGAGCGTGGTCTTCCCGGCCCCGTTGCGGCCGACGAGTCCGATCTTGTCTCCGTCGGCGACGCGGAACGAGACGTTCTCCATCAGCAGGCGCGCGCCAACGCGGATCTCGAGGTCGTGCACGGCAAGCACAGCGGACGTCCGTTCTTTCGGGGAGGTTGTCGGCCGATCGGCCAGCCTCCCAGTATAAGCGGCGTCGCCGGGAGTCGCGCTCAGCAAGATCACTCCGAAGGGTGAGGGTCCCGATACCCGAGAGGGATGCCCGGCTCGGGATCCGCTGCATAACGTACGGGAGTGGACATCCTCAACGAGCTCATCATGCAGGCGATCGCCTCGCCCTGGCTGTATCTGGTCCTGTTCGCCGTCACCGTCATCGACGGCTTCTTCCCCCCGGTTCCCAGCGAGACCGTGCTCGTCGCCGCGGCGGCGGTCGCCGCCTCCACCGGCGAGGGAAACCTGGTGCTCCTCGGGCTCGTCGCCGCGATCGGTGCGGCGATCGGAGACAACGTCGCCTTCGTCATCGGGCGAGCGGTGGGCACGACGAGGTTCGCGTGGATGCGACGCCCCCGGGTGGCGGCGGCATTCGCTCACGCCCAGCGCGCACTCGACCGTCGGAGCGCGACGCTCATCCTCGGTGCCCGCTACATCCCGGTCGGTCGGGTCGCCGTCAACATGAGCGCGGGCGCTCTCCACTTCCCCTGGCGGCGCTTCCTCCCCTTGAGCCTCATCGCCGGGGTCAGCTGGAGCGTGTTCAGCCTCGCGATCGGTCTGCTCGCCGGCGCCTGGATCAAAGACCAGCCCCTGCTCAGCGCTGGGCTCGGCATCGTCATCGCCCTCGTCATCGGGTTCGTGATCGACCGGATCGCCGCGGCCCGTCGCCGCCGTGCGCCGGCGCCCCAGCTGGCAGGATGACAGTCATGGCACGACGCCGGGAGCGCACACCGCTCCACCAACGGATCAACCGCCGCACCTCCGCCCTCGTGGCGCTGGGTGCGGCGGTCGTGGCGCTGTACGCGGTGCTCGTCCCGCTGCAGACCCTCCTGTACGGCACACCGCTGCCGCTGTCGTTCATCCTCGGAGCTGTGCTGTGCGCTTCGCCGCTCCTCGCGATCTCACGTCCTCGCTGGGCTCTCATCCTGTTCACGGCGAGTGCGTTCACCCTGCCGCTCACGGTCGTGCCGGAGCTGGCGATCCAGTCTCCCTGGCCGTGGTCCGTTCCGGCACTCCTCGTCTTCGTCCTCTTCGTCGGCGTCGTCACTTTCCTCCATGGGACGAGGATCGGTGCCTTCGCCCTGATCCTCGGGGCGATCGCCTCGCTTCTCGCCCCCGTGCTCCGGCCCGACATGGTCGCCCTCCCGGCGTCATCCGCCAGTGCGACCGCCGACCTGATCGTCACGACTGCAGTCGCTTCCGCGATGTTCCTCATCGCAGCGCTGATAGCCGGGCGCGTCCGCGTCGCCGCCGAGCTGACGCGCGAGAAGGAGCACAGCGCGCTCGAGGAGGCCAGGCGCGCGCTCGTCGAAGAGCGCACACGGATCGCCAGGGAGCTGCACGACGTCGTCGCCCACAGCATGTCGGTGATCCAGGTGCAGGCCTCGACGGCCAAGTATCGGATTCCCGAGCTCGGCACCGCCGCCATCACGGAGTTCGACGACATCGCCGCCACCGCCCGGACCTCGCTCACGGAGATGCGACGCATGCTCGGGGTGCTCCGCACCGAAGACCAGAGCGCCGAACTGGCCCCGCAGCAAGGTGTCGACGACATCCCCGCCCTGGTCGACAGCATCCGCCGCGCCGGTGTCGACGTCGGACTCGTCCTCGAGGGAACCGAAACCGCCTCCGCCACACCTGCTGTCCAGATCGCCGCCTTCCGCATCGTGCAGGAGGCACTGAGCAACGCCGTGCGACACGCACCCGGTGCGCGCATCGCCGTGCGCGTGCGCGCAGAGGCGCGCAGCATCCACATCCAGGTGCACAACGACGCACCGCCGCACCGCGCCGAGAGTCACGGCACCGGCTACGGGCTCCGGGGCATGCGGGAGCGCGCCGAGATCCTCGGCGGCAGTCTCTCCGCCGGCCCCGCGTCCGACGGAGGATGGGATGTCGACGCCGTCCTCCCCCTCGACGCCGCCCCGGCCGGCACGCCTTCATCCCCTTCCCCTGACAAGGAGAGCCTGTGACCATCAGCGTCCTCATCGCCGACGACCAGGCCATGGTTCGAGCGGGGTTCGCCGCGCTCCTCGACGCCCATGACGGCATCCGTGTCACCGGGCAGGCGGCGAACGGTGCGGAAGCGGTCACCCTCGCCGCGCGTCTCGATCCCGATGTGATCCTCATGGATGTGCGCATGCCGGAGCTCGACGGGATCGAGGCCACGAGGCGCATCCTCGGCCCCTCCTATCCGGCCGCGCACGTACCTCGAATCCTGATGCTCACCACATTCGACATCGACGACTACGTGTACGACGCGCTCGAGGCCGGCGCCAGCGGCTTCCTGCTGAAGGATGCTCTACCGGAGGAGCTCGTGCACGCGGTTCGGGTCGTCGCGGACGGCGATGCGCTGCTCGCGCCCAGCGTGACGCGCCGCATGATCGAGCAGTTCGCCGGCCGCCGCCCCCGCGCACCGCGCTCGGCGACGGCTCTCGCCGAGCTCACGGATCGCGAGCGCGAGGTGCTCGTGCTCATCGGTCGAGGTCGTTCCAACACCGAGATCGCCGCCGATCTCTTCATCGCAGAGCAGACCGTCAAGACGCATGTCGGCAAGGTGCTCGCCAAACTGAGCCTGCGAGACCGCGTGCACGCCGTGATCCTCGCGTACGACACCGGACTCGTCGAACCGTCGTCCTGACTCACCCCGTCGTAGGGGGTCGTGACGGCACCCACGGGTGATGCCCTCGCCGGCACCACCTCCATAGTCTCCTGGAACATCGCTTCCGAGGAGGACTCATGGCCATCGTCCAGGCACCGCGCGCCGTCAGCACCACGGCTCCCCCACGCGCATCCCGCGACACCGGGATCGACTTCCTCCGGGCCCTCTGCGTCCTCGGGGTCGTGCTCCTGCACGCCATCATGGTCGGCGTCACCGTGACCGATTCCGGACCGGTCTTCGCCAATGCCAGCGACGGGACCGGATGGATCGCGCCGCTCAGCTGGTTCCTCCAGGTGATGCCCCTGTTCTTCGTCATCGGAGGGTTCTCGGGTCTGCTGGCCTACCGGCGGATGCATCAGCGCGGAGGCACGGCCATCGGCTTCGTCGCCGGCCGTGTGCATCGACTGCTGCGTCCGGCGATCTTCACGATCGCGGTCATCGCACTCGCACTCGCGCTGCTCACGGTCTTCGGCGTTCCCGCCGACCTCATCGCGACGGCGGGATTCCGATACGGGCAGCCGCTGTGGTTCCTGGGCGTCTTCCTGCTCTGTCAGGCTCTGCTCCCTCTTCTCGCCTCCGCCCATGAACGCGCACCGCTGGGCACGATCGGCGCGCTGGTGCTCGCCTCGATCACCGTCGACGTGCTGCGCACAGCCACCGGCATCGACGGGCTGGGGTTCCTGAACCTCGCTTTCGTGTGGATGACCCTCCAGCAGCTCGGGTTCTTCCTGGCCGACGGCAGCATCGACCGCCTCGCCAGGCGCGTACGCGCCACCGCCGGGATCACGGCCCTCCTTCTGCTCGTCGCGACCTTCGCCTTCGGCATCTACTCCCCCGACCTCATCGCGAACATCAACCCGCCGACCGCGGCGCTCCTCCTCGTCGGAATTGCGCACACCAGCCTGCTGTCACTGCACCGCGAGCGTCTCGAACGGTTCAGCCGTCGGCCGCGGGTCGCCGCGTTCACCGCCTTCGTGACGGTGCGCACCATGACGATCTACCTCTGGCACATGCCGGTACTGCTCCTGATGGCCGGTGTCACCGCAGTGTACGCACTCGTCGCCGGAGCCAGCCTGCCGGCGTTGGACAGCGCGGGATGGTGGGCCGGGCGTCCCCTCTGGCTGGCGACGGCTCTCGCTCTCACCGCTCTCGTCGCCGTCGCCTTCACGCGATTCGAGTCGCAGCCCGCGCCCTCGGCGACGACCTCGATGCACCGCATCGTCATCGGAACCTTGAGCGGTCTGGTCGGGATCGTGCTCCTTCTGGTGCTCGGCACCTCGGTATCGACCGCGCTGATCGCGATCGCGCTGATCGGCGCCGCGCTGCGACTCTCGTCGCTGTCGGCTTCTCAGCGACCGACACAGCGAGCACGAGTCGCAGTCAACGCGCCCGTGCCGGCCTGAGTCAGACGATGCCCCGGGCCGCCAGCGCTTCGCCGACGTCATCCGCGTGCCGCAATGCGAGCACCAGCAGCGGCACGACCGTGCGGATCCCCAGGCGCACATCGCGGGCCTGCTCGGCTTCGCGCACGCGTGCGGCGAACCCGGCGATCACCGGGACTGTCGTGAGGGTGAGCGATATCGTCAGCGCCACCGCCTCCGGATCGACCCCCATGCTGCGAAGCGGACGGAGGAGACGATGGAGCACCGCGAGAAGGTCCGACATCCGAGTGGTCAGGGTCAGCAGGCTCGCCAGGAGGAGCACCGCCACGACCCTCCCTGTGCTGATCCACGCGGCGACGGGCGACACGAAGATGAGCAGCGCCGCGGCGAGGACGAGGACGATCCAGCGCAGACGCCAGGCCTCCGTGACGAGCACACGGAACGGTAGTCCGCTCAGGCCGTACAGCCCCACGACGATCGCGAGCGAGACGCCGATGCTCAGCGAGTCGTGCGGATACAGCGAGAGCACGAGGGCGCCGACAGCCAGGGCCGCGAGTTTGAACCCTGCCGGCGCTCGATGGATGAGCCCCGTTCCCGGACGGTAGAGCGGGATCATGCGCACGCCCGCCGGTAGGCGTCGATCACGCGCGCCGGCTCACCGGAGGCGGCGATCCTCCCGTCCTCGAAGAGCAGCGCGGCGTCGCAGCGGGCAGCGAGGTCGAGGTCGTGCGTGACCACCACCACCTGCGCCTGCTGTGCGAGCAGGAGGTCGCCGATGCGGCGGGCGTTCCGTAGATCCAGCAGCGTAGTCGGCTCGTCGGCGACGATCACGCGCGGTTGCGCGATGAGCACCGACGCCAGCGCGAGCATCTGCTTCTGCCCACCGGACAGCATCGATGCCGGGACCTCGGCGTGCGCGCCCAGTCCGTTCGTCTCGAGGGTCTCCTGGACGCGCGCGGCCACTTCCGCCTTCGGGCGACCGCGCAACGACAGCGCGAGATCCTCGGCCGGTGTCGGCATGAGGATCTGCGCATCCGGATTGGTGAAGACGAAGCCCACGAGGCGGCGCACCGCTGCACGCTCCTGCACGGTGTCATGTCCGTGCACACGCACGGTGCCGCTGTGGGGTGTGACGAGTCCGTTCAGCAGCCTCGCGAACGTCGACTTCCCCGAACCGTTCGCCCCGATCACGGCGATCGTGGAAGCCGTGAGCTCGACGCTGATGTCATGCAGCACCGAACGTCCGTCGAGTTGCACCGACACCCGCTCGAGCGTGATCGGAGCCCCGGCGACCTGAGGGCACCCCGTCATCTGATCTCCCCGTCACGGTCCTGAACACTGTTCACCTGAACGTCGTTCACTATAATCGGAGCATGAGTCCCGAGCACAATCCGGCACGTCACGACCGCGACAGCGTGACCAGGCGCGCTCTCGCCCTGCTCGACGAGGTGGGACTCGCCGATCTCTCGATGCGGCGCATCGCCGCCGGGCTCGACGTGCAACCCAGCGCGCTCTACTGGCACTTCGCGAGCAAGCAGGAGCTGCTGGCCGAACTCGCCGACCGGATCACCGCATCGATCCCTCACGGGAGCACCGACGTCCTCACGACCGCGCGCGGCATCCGCGACGCACTCTTCGCCTACCGTGACGGCGCCGAACTGGTCCTCAGCACCTATGCGCTCCAACTCGGCTCGTCGCAGGCGCAGACCGCGCTGACCGATGCGCTCCGCGCGCAGGGAGCCCCCGATGCGGATGACCGTGGAGCCGCGATCCTGCATTTCGTGCTCGGACACGCAACGCTCGTCCAACAGCGCATGCATGCCGACAGCCACGGCGCTCTGCCCGACGCCGGCGCTCTCGACGTCACCGCCGGACTCGATGGCGTGTTCGACCTCGGGGTCACCGCCCTCGCGGGAGCCCTCAGCGCGCCGGCGCCTCCGCCGCGTGCCCGAGCCTGAGCCCGGGTACGACAGCCAACGCGACGAGAGCGATACAGAACGCGAAGACCGCGCTGAACGCCCCGGCCTCGCCGCCGAGCGTCGCGACACCGAGACCGGCGAGTGCGATGGCGACGGCCGATCCGGCCGCGTCCGAAATCGACAACGCGGAGGAGTTGAACCCCTGATTGGTCTCGTCCGAGTAGGCCAGGGTCAGGACGGTGAGGCGTGGATAGAGCAGTCCCATCCCGCCGCCGGCGAATGCCCAGCCCACCACCACGACGGCCGCCGAGACGTCGAACACGGCGGCGGTGAGCACGCACAGCATCGCGACCAGGAGTGACCCCAGGCTGATCGTCGTGATGCGGTGATTCCCGAGTCTCTCGCCGAACCGTCCCTGCAGGGCCGAGGCACCCGCCCACGCGAGGGCCGCGAGCATGAGGGCGACGCCCGCCCAGGTCGCGCTGAAGTCGAACTTCTTCATCAGCAGATAGGGGATGTAGGCCTCCGCAGCGAAGAAGGCTCCCGCCACTATTCCTCGCATGAGCACCACGCTGGGAAGCCCCAGCCCTGCCCGCAAGGTACGCCGCGGCAGGAGTGGCAGCACGGCGAAGCCGATCGCCAGCACGGCGCCGAGCGCCACCGGCCATCTGATCGAGGGGGTCATCTCGGCGGAGAAGCCGACGACGACGGCGAGGACCGCGACGACGACCGCGAGCAGCAGGCGGACGATGAGCGTACGGCGATCCTGCGGCTCGCCACGCCCGAGGTCGACCCCACGGAGGCGGACGGCGATCATCAGGAACGCCGCAGCGGTGAGCACGGCCACGCCCAGGAAGGCCCAGCGCCAATCGAGATACTCGGCGACGGCGCCCGCCAGAAACGGACCGACCATGGACGGCACGACCCACGCCGCGGCGAAGGCGGCGAAGATCCGACCGTGCAGATGGGGCGGATACAAGCGTGCGACCACGACGTACAGTGCGACCGTCTGCCCTCCCGTCCCGAGCCCCTGGACGAGGCGTCCGACCAGGAACTGATGCATCGTGACGGCGAAGCCCGAGAGGAGCAGGCCGATGATGAAGAGCGTCACCGCGACGTAGAGGGCACCGCGGGGGCCGCGGGCATCTGACCAGGCTCCGGTCGCGACCATGCCGATCACGCTCGTCGCGAGGGTTCCCGCGAAGGCCACGGCGAACAGGGCCTCACCATCGAGAGCCCCGCTGACGATCGGCATCACCGTCGTGACGGCCAGAGCCTCGATCGCCGCGAGGAAGATCAGCGCGACCGCGCCGAGAGTCACCCAGATCCGTTGGCGATCCCAGATCGTCGCGGCGTCGGCGGCGGTCATCGGCCGACGAGCGACGCGATGCGCTCGATGGCCTCGGTGAGGATCTCGGGGCTGGTGCCGAAGTTCAGTCGCACGTGGCCCGCGCCCTCCGCGCCGAACGACGGCCCGAAGTGCAGGGCGACCTTGGCGTCCTTGAGGATGCGCCGAGCGGGGTTGTCGCCCCACTCCAGTGCGGAGAGATCTATCCAGGCGAGGTAGCCCGCATCGGGGATGCGGTAGCGCGCGCCGGGAAGACGGGCGGCGAGAAGATCCTCGAGCAGCACGCGGTTCTCGTCGAGAGTGCGCAGCAGACCGTCGAGCCACTCATCGCTCTCCTCCGAGAACGCCGCGACGGCCGCGAGCAGCCCGAACTGCCCCGTTCGCCATTCGACCTCGACCGGAAGACGTCGGACGACGGCGCTGGTCGCGTCGTCGGCGGTGACCATGAGGGCGCACTTGAGCCCGGCGAGGTTGAACGCCTTGCTGGCGCTCACGACGGCGTAGCCCACCCGCTGCGCGGCGTCGCTCACGGACAGGAAAGGGGTGAACCCCGTGCCCGGTTGGGCGAGCGGAGCATGGATCTCGTCCGAGACGACCGCGACGCCGTACTCGTCGGCCAGCTCCGCGAGCGCTGCGAGACTGTCCCGATCGTGCACCGTGCCGGTGGGGTTGTGCGGGTTGCAGAGCAGGATCGCCGTCGCACCGTCGTCGAACGCCGCGCGGATCCCGTCGATGTCGAGCTCCCAGCCGGTGCCGGTATCGCGAAGCGGTACCCGTTCGACCTCTGCACCGGCCTCGGCGACCAGATCGTAGAAGGGCGGGTACACGGGCGGCGTCACGACGATCCGCTCCCCCGGCTGCGTCACGCGACGCAGGATCTCCACGATCCCCATGCTCACGTCAGCCGTGCTGCGCATCCGGGCCGGGTCAGGGTCCCACCCGTAGCGTCGGTTCGCGAAGGCCGCGAACGACTCCGCGAGCGGCGTGCGCGAGGCGACATACCCTGTGTCACCGATCTCCACGGCACGCTGCAACGCCGTCGAGATGGCCGGAGCCAACGGGAAATCGGTCTCCGCGACGAACAGCGGCAAGACGTCGGCGGGGTACTCCCGCCACTTCTCGCTGCTGCGCTCGCGGAGTTCCGCAAGAGGCAGGGCCTTCACCTGAAGCATTGGTTCTCCCGAGGTTCCGACACGCGCCGTCGCGGTGCCATCCGATCCGACGCGCGCCGATGATGCCTTCCGGCAATGCTCCTGCGGGGTCAGATAGCGAAGCCGAGGGCGCGCATCATATCGCGTCCGTCATCCGTGATCCGCTCCGGACCCCACGGCGGCATCCAGACCCAGTTGATCCGGAAGCGATCGACGACGCTGTCCAGAGCCTGGGCGGTCTGGTCCTCGAGGACGTCCGTGAGCGGGCAGCCGGCGCTGGTCAGCGTCATGTGGATGACGAGAGCATCGTTCTCGTCATCCCAGGCGAGGTCGTAGATGAGGCCGAGGTCGACGACGTTGATCCCGAGCTCGGGGTCCATGACGTCTTTGAGAGCCTCAGTGACCGCGTCGTACTTCTCGTCCGTGAGGGTCGCTGTCATGCGATCAGCCTACGCCTCGATGGGGGCTGCAGGGTCGAGGAAACGGTCGTATCCCTCGTTCTCCAGCCGGTCCGCGAGCTCGGGGCCCCCCTCTTCGACGATCTTGCCCGCGACCACCACGTGGACGAAGTCGGGCCGGATGTAGCGGAGGATACGGGTGTAGTGCGTGATCAGCAGCACGCCGAGCCCGGTGGACTCCTTCGCACGGTTGACGCCCTCGGAGACGATCTTGAGCGCGTCGACGTCGAGGCCGGAGTCGGTCTCGTCGAGGATCGCGAACTTCGGCTTCAGCACCTCGAGCTGCAGGATCTCGTGACGCTTCTTCTCGCCACCGGAGAAGCCCTCGTTGACGTTGCGCTGCGCGAACTTCGGGTCCATGCGCAGGTTCGACATGGCCGCCTTGACGTCCTTGGTCCAGCCGCGGATCGCCGGCGCTTCGCCGTCGAGTGCCGTCTTGGCCGTGCGCAGGAAGTTCGTCACCGTGACGCCGGGGATCTCGACCGGGTACTGCATCGCGAGGAAGAGGCCGGCGCGGGCCCGCTCGTCGACGCTCATCTCCAGGACATCCTGGCCGTCGAACGTGATCGAACCGGAGGTCACCGTGTACTTGGGGTGCCCGGCGATCGTGTAGGCCAGCGTCGACTTGCCAGAGCCGTTGGGGCCCATGATGGCGTGGGTCTCACCCGTGTTCATAGTGAGGTTGATTCCGTTGAGGATCGGGGTGGTCCCCGCATCGGTCTCGACCGTCACATGCAGGTCGCGGATCTCGAGAACAGACATTCTTCAGACTTCCTTAATCACAGTCGGATCGATGAGCACGTCGTCGCCGTCGATCTGGACGACGTAGACGGGGACGGGCTCATATGCGGGGAGATTCTGGGGCTTGCCGGTGAGCAGCGAGAAGGCGGAGCCATGGGCCCAGCACTCCACGGTGTCACCCTCGACGAAGCCCTCGGACAACGAGATGTCGCCGTGGGTGCAGGTGTCGCCGATGGCGTGGATGACGCCCTCGCCGTCTTTGATCACCGTGATGGGGACGCCGCCCGGGTCCACGCGCAGCGGCATGTCCTGTTCGAGGTCGGCGACGCCGCAGACGCGCTCGGCGGTCATGCGCTCACCTCGGCGAGCTCCGTCTCGATCGCTGCCAGCAGTTCGGTCTCGAGGGTAGGGATGCCGAGGCGCTGCACGATGTCGGTGAGGAACCCGAGCACGACCAGACGTCGCGCCTCCTCCTCGGTGATGCCGCGAGCCTGCAGGTAGAACAGCTGCTCGTCGTCGAACCGACCGGTGGCACTCGCGTGTCCGGCGCCGAGGATGTCACCGGTCTCGATCTCGAGGTTCGGGATGGAGTCGGCACGCGCACCCTCCGTCAGCACCAGGTTGCGGTTCGCCTCGTAGGAGTCGGTTCCGGTCGCGTCGGCGCCGATCAACACGTCGCCGATCCACACGCTGTGCGCGCCCTCACCCTGCAGCGCGCCCTTGTAGAGGACATCGCCCTTGGTGTGGGGTCCCTTGTGGTGCAGGTAGACCTGACTCTCGAGGTGCTGCCCGGCATCCGCGTACGAGAGCCCGTACAGGTACCCCTCGGACCCGGCGCCCGTCAGCTCAACGCTCGGGTTGACGCGGACCACTCCGCCGCCGAAGCTGATCACGAAATGCCGGAGAGTCGCGTCTGCTCCGACCGTCGCCTGGTGAGCGGACGCGTGAACCGCGTCGTCTTCCCAGCGCTGGAGACTGACGACGGTGAGCTTGGCTCCGTCGCGCACGATGATCTCGACGTTCTGCGCATACTGCGCGGAACCGGAGTGCGCGAGCACGATGGTGCCGCGCGAATGCGGGAGGGCTTCGATGAGGATCTGCCCGAAAGCGCGCTTGTCTGCACCCTTCCCCTCGACCGGGACGATGATCGGCTCGTCGAGTTCGGCCTCGGCAGGGATCTGGATGTGCAGACCGCGGGGGCTGTGCTTCCACGCGAGGGCGCTCGGCAGATCCTCGGGGCGGAAGAACTCGCCGTACGGGCCCTTCTCGTCCGCAGACGGCTCGAGGAACGCTTCGGCCGCGCCGAGACCATAGGTCACCGCGTCCTCGTCTCCCTGCTCGTCGGTGAAGAGTCCGCCGAAATTCGCGACCGGCGTGTGCTTCCAGTTGACCTCGCGCCCGGTCGGGGCGCCGAAATCAGCGGGGTCGAAGGAGTGCGGGCGCTCCGAGCGGGTCTGCACGGGGACGAATCCCGCGGCGGCGACCTGTGCCGCCGGATCGATGTGCGCGCTCGCGGGCGCGTCGGTGTTCTGCGCCTCGGCGGGCGCTGTCGTCGAGGCCGTCACTAGCCGACCGATCCTTCCATGCCCATCTCGATGAGCTTGTTCAGTTCCATCGCGTACTCCATGGGAAGCTCCCGTGCGATCGGCTCGATGAAGCCGCGCACGATCATCGCCATTGCCTCGTCCTCGGGCATGCCGCGGGACTGCAGGTAGAACAGCTGCTCCTCGCTCACCTTCGAGACCGTGGCCTCATGGCCGAGCTGCACGTCGTCGACACGGATGTCGATGGCCGGGTAGGTGTCGGAGCGGGACTTGGTGTCCACGAGCAGAGCGTCGCAGCGCACCGTGTTGGCGGAGTGGTGCGCCGCCGCGTCGACGCGCACCTCGCCGCGGTATCCGGCACGTCCGCCACCACGAGCGATCGACTTCGAGACGATCGACGACTGCGTGTAGGGCGCCATGTGGATCATCTTGGCGCCGGCATCCTGGTGCTGACCGGGACCGGCGAAGGCGACGGACAGGGTCTCGCCCTTGGCGTGCTCGCCCATCAGATAGATCGACGGGTACTTCATCGTGACCTTGGAGCCGATGTTGCCGTCGACCCACTCCATGGTCGCGCCCTCGTACGCCACGGCGCGCTTGGTGACCAGGTTGTAGACGTTGTTCGACCAGTTCTGGATCGTCGTGTACCGAACGCGGGCGTTCTTCTTCACGATGATCTCGACGACGGCCGAGTGCAGGGAGTCCGACTTGTAGATCGGAGCCGTGCAGCCCTCGATGTAGTGGACATAGCTGTCCTCGTCGGCGATGATGAGCGTCCGCTCGAACTGCCCCATGTTCTCGGTGTTGATGCGGAAGTAGGCCTGCAGCGGGATCTCGACGTGCACGCCCTTCGGGACGTACACGAACGAACCGCCAGACCACACGGCGGTGTTCAGCGCAGCGAACTTGTTGTCGCCTGCGGGGATGACGGTGCCGAAGTACTCCTCGAAGAACTCGGGGTGCTCGCGCAGTGCCGTGTCGGTGTCCATGAAGATGACGCCCTGGGCTTCGAGGTCTTCGCGGATCTGGTGGTAGACGACCTCGGACTCGTACTGAGCCGCGACGCCGGCCACGAGGCGCTGACGCTCGGCCTCGGGGATGCCGAGGCGCTCATAGGTCTCGCGGATCTCGGCGGGAAGGTCTTCCCACGTCTGCGCCTGCTTCTCGGTGGAGCGGACGAAGTACTTGATGTTGTCGAAGTCGATCTCGCTGAGGTCTGCACCCCAGGTCGGCATCGGCTTGCGCCCGAAGAGCTGGTACCCCTTGAGACGGGTCTTCAGCATCCATTCGGGCTCATTCTTGAGGCTCGAGATCCCACGGACGACGTCTTCGGAGATGCCGCGTTTCGCGATGGCACCCGCAGCATCCTCATCGTGCCAGCCGAATTCGTACACCCCCAGACCGTCAAGCTCCGGGCGGTCGATCAGCACATCCGACATCCAACACTCTCCTCACAGGTCCCAAACGGTGTCATCCGCCCCGACACACCTGATCCCCGTCGAGTCTGCGGGAGCGGGTGCCGTTGGTGGGCCCTCATCACCGGCGCTTCCATCGCGCCTAAACTGTTGACGATGCTTCAGCGCTGTCAGCGCTCATCGCAACAATCCGATTCTACAGGTTCCGCCTGACAGACGGGCCATGCCCGCCGCGTCCCGTGCGGTCCGGAGGACTTATGCCCGAGACGATGATCCCCACCAGCTCGACGACGCCGGCGGTCCCCGCCCGTTCCTCGTCCTGGGGGCGCGCGTTGACGGTCTTCGCGTGGTTGTCGTTCATCAGCGAGACCATCATCATCGGCACCGGCGGCGCCGTCCGTCTCACCGGATCGGGCCTGGGATGCTCGGACTGGCCCCTGTGCACGCCGGACTCACTGGTGCCGATCCTCGAGGTGCAGGGCATCCACGGGATCATCGAGTTCGGCAACCGTCTGATGACCGGCGTGGTCGGGATCATCGCGCTGGTCGTGGTGCTGCTGGTGCTGCGTCTGTTCAGCGGGAAGCGCGGCCTCGTCAACGCGCTCTGGTTCGCGGCCGGCGGCCTCGTCGCCGCGGGTGTCGCCTACGCCATCGCCGCTCCGTTCCACATCCCCGCCTTCCCGATCGCCTCCGGTGTCCTGCTCATCGCGGTCATCGCCGCGGCTGTCCGATCCGTGCGCACGACTCCCGCGAGACGGGACCTCGTCCTGCTCGCCTGGCTCACGCTGATCGGCGTGGTCGCGCAGGCGCTCGTCGGCGGCATCACGGTCCTCACCGGACTCAACCCGTTCATCGTGGGCTTCCACTACACCTCGTCGCTGCTGCTCGTGTGCATCACCGCGGCCTTCCTCGTGCGGTTGAAGACCTCCCCCGGACCGCGCGAGCGTGCGGTGCCCTCCTGGTTCGCCGTCGTCACGCACGTGACCGGCCTGGCTCTGGCCGTCACGATCGTCTTCGGCGTGCTGACCACCGGTTCCGGCCCGCACTCGGGCGACGCCGATGTGCTGCGTCACGGGTTCGACGCGACCGTGCTGGCACACGTGCACTCGTGGCCGGGCTACATCCTGGCGGCGCTAGTGCTGTTCCTCACGGTCGCGGCGTGGGTGCTGCGACTCGAGCCGCGCCGGTGGCTGCTCGTCCTCGTCCTCGCGATCCTCGTGCAGGTCGGCGTCGGCGTCTGGCAGGCCAGAGAGGGCCTCCCGCCTCTCCTCGTCGGCATCCACATGGTCTTGGCCTCGCTCTCCGCCGCGACCTACACCGTGGTCGTGCTGCACCTCAAGCGCACGGCCGCAGCCGCGGACTGACCCCGCACAGGCGATCCACAGGCGGCGCATCGTCGACTCATCAGGATGTCGGCGATGATGGTCCGCATGAACAAGTCACTCACACGAAGCATCGGATTCTGGCTCCTCCTGGTCGTGTCCCTCGCCACGACGGCGGTCGGCGCCTGGCTGATCTCCGGTCAGATCGGCACGATGACGACCACGCTGCTCGATGGCACCGCCACCGGCGTCGAGGTATACGTCGGTCAGTCGCTCGTCGTGGTGGGTGCCGGCGTGCTCGCAGCCGGAATCGTCGGCATCCTGCTGACCCTCGGACTCGTCGCTGCACGTTCACTCGTCCCCACGCCCGCCCCGGCCGTCGTCGAAGCGATCGACTGGACCGTCGAGACCGACGAGACGCCCGCCCCTGTCGCGGTCGCCCCTTCGGTCGGCACCACGCCGTCGACCGACGCCACTCCTGTGTCCGAGGACGTGGCGACCGACGCCGTTCCCGAGACCGCGGCCACGAACGACACGGCCACGAACGACACCGCCACGAATGACGCGGCCACGAACGGCGCGCCCGCGACCGACGCCGAGCCGGACAGCACTCCGCCGATCACCCGCTGATCGTCGGAACGGATGACGACGGAGCGGCGCCGAGGAATTCCTCGGCGCCGCTCCGTCGTCTCAGACGTAACCCGGGTCAGAACGGCAGCAGCGGGTCGACCGCAACCGCCACGAAGATCAGCGTGAGGTAAGTGATCGACGCGTGGAAGACGCGCATCGGACGCGGTTCGGTTCCGTGGACCGCACGGTTGTAGAGGCGGTGCGACTCGTAGATGAACCATCCGCCGAACACCGTCGCAGACACGGTGTACACCAGCCCCATGTTCGCGATCGGGATGAGGAGAAGCGAGCAGGCGACGGTGGCCCACGCGTAGAGGATGACCTGGAGGCCGACCTGCGAGGCGTTGCGCGTGACGCCCAGCATCGGAACGTCGACGTCTTCGTAGTCGTCCTTGTACTTCATCGACAGCGGCCAGTAGTGCGGCGGCGTCCACAGGAAGACGAGGAGGAACAGGATGAACGCCGGCCAGTCGAGCGAACCGGTGACCGCGGACCATCCGATGAGCACCGGGAAGCAACCGGCGATCCCGCCCCAGATGATGTTCTGCTCGGTGCGGCGCTTGAGGATCATCGTGTAGATCACGACGTAGAAGAAGATGGCCGTCGCCGAGAGGGCCGCCGTGAGCCAGTTCGTCGTGACGAGGAGCCAGACGGTCGAGGCGACGGCGAGTGTCCACGAGAAGATCAGGGCGCCGCGCGGGCTGACCTCGCCGGTCACCAGCGGGCGGTTCTCGGTGCGGTGCATGTGCGCATCGATGTCGCGGTCGAGGTACATGTTGAAGGACGCCGCGGAACCGGCGCTCAACGAGCCGCCGATGACGGTGGCCAGCACGAGCCACAGGTTCGGGAGTCCGCCCTGCGCCAGGAACATCACCGGCACCGTCGACACGAGCAGCAGCTCGAGGACACGCGGCTTGGTCAGCGTGACGTAGGCCTTCACCGTGCGACCGATGGACGACTTCCTCACGGTCTGATCAGACATCGTCGAGATCTCGATCGCCTCCTCCGCACGTGTGACCGGACAACCTCTCCAGTGTATGACACGGGATGACGTGTTCCGGCTCGCGGGCCCGCGTAGCGCAAGGCACGTCACCGCTATGCTGAAAACACTCGCGCGCCCGGCGATGTGCACACTTCTCCGTGATGATGCGGATGCGCCAGGGAATACGGGCGCCCTCGAAACTGTCGGAAAGGGCATGAACGTGTCGGAATTGCAGTGGGATGAGATCGATCGACGCGCGGTGGACACCGCTCGAATCCTGGCGGCCGATGCCGTGGAGAAGGTCGGTAATGGTCACCCCGGCACAGCCATGAGCCTCGCTCCGGCCGCGTATCTCCTCTACCAGCGGGTGCTGCGTCACGACCCGACCGATGTCGACTGGCTCGGTCGCGACCGGTTCATCCTTTCGGCCGGACACTCCTCCCTCACCCAGTACGTCGAGCTGTACCTCGGCGGCTTCGGTCTCGAACTGGACGACCTCAAGGCGCTGCGCACCTGGGGCTCACTGACGCCGGGCCACCCGGAGTACGGCCACACCAAGGGCGTGGAGATCACCACCGGCCCGCTCGGTCAGGGCCTCGCTTCCGCCGTGGGCTTCGCGTACGCCGCCCGCTACGAGCGCGGTCTCTTCGACCCCGAGGCTGCGGCCGGCACGAGCCCCTTCGACCACTTCGTGTACGTGATCGCCGGTGACGGCGACCTGCAGGAGGGCGTGACCAGCGAGGCCTCCTCGCTCGCGGGCCACCAGCAGCTCGGCAACCTGATCGCGATCTACGACTCCAACCAGATCTCCATCGAGGACGACACGAACGTCGCCTTCACCGAAGACGTCGCGAAGCGCTACGAGTCCTACGGCTGGCAGGTGCAGGTCGTGGACTGGAAGAAGACCGGCGAATACGTCGAAGACGTCGCCGAGCTGTTTGCTGCGATCGAAGCCGCCAAGGGCGAGACCTCGAAGCCGTCGTTGATCATCCTCAAGACCATCATCGGCTGGCCGTCGCCTGGCAAGCAGAACTCGGGCAAGATCCACGGCTCCGCTCTCGGCGCCGACGAGCTCGCCGCGACCAAGAAGGTGCTCGGCTTCGACCCCGAGCAGAACTTCGTGGTCGCTGATGACGTGCTCGCACACACCCGTGGACTTGCAGCTCGCGCCGCCGACGTCCGTGGCGCCTGGCAGGAGTCTTTCGATGCCTGGGCCGCCGCGAACCCCGAGAAGAAGGCCCTGCTCGACCGCCTGGAGGCGCACGAGCTGCCCGGCGACATCACGAGCGCGCTGCCCGTCTTCGAAGCCGGCAAGGAGGTGTCGACCCGTGCCGCGTCCGGCCAGGTCATCAACGCCCTCGCTGCCGAGCTCCCCGAGCTGTGGGGCGGTTCGGCCGACCTCGCCGAGTCGAACCTCACCACGATCAAGGGCGTGCCCTCGTTCATCCCGGCGGAGTGGTCGACCCACGAGTGGTCGGGCAACCCCTACGGTCGAGTGCTCCACTTCGGCATCCGCGAGCACGCCATGGGCGCGATCATCAACGGCATCGTGCTCCACGGCCCGACGCGCGCCTTCGGCGGGACCTTCCTGATCTTCAGCGACTACATGCGCCCGCCCGTGCGTCTCGCGGCGCTCATGAACGTGCCCAGCATCTTCGTCTGGACCCACGACTCGGTCGCCCTCGGCGAAGACGGTCCGACCCACCAGCCCGTCGAGCAGCTCGCGACGCTCCGCGCGATCCCGAACTTCACGGTCGTGCGCCCCGCGGACGCGAACGAGACGGCAGCGACGTGGCTGGAGATCCTCCGCCGCCACGAAGGACCCGCCGGCATCGCCCTGACTCGCCAGAACATCCCGGTGTTCGAACGCGGCGAGGGCGCAGCCTCCGGCGACACCTTCGCGTCGGCCGACAACGCCGCCAAGGGCGCCTACGTCCTCGCCGAGGCCCCCAACGGCACCCCGGACGTCATCATCGTGGCCACCGGCTCGGAGGTGCAGCTCGCGGTGAACGCCCGCGAGGCACTCGCTGCGGAAGGCGTGAACGTGCGGGTCGTCTCCGCTCCGTCGTTGGAGTGGTTCGACGAGCAGGATGCGGAGTACCGCGAGAGCGTGCTTCCCGCCTCCGTCACCGCCCGTGTCTCGGTCGAGGCGGGATCCGTGCTCAGCTGGCGCGGCATCGTCGGCGACCGCGGCCGTTCGGTCGGCATCGACCACTTCGGCGCCTCCGCCGACTACAAGACCCTCTTCGAGAAGTTCGGCATCACCACCGAGGCCGTCATCGCGGCCGCCCGCGAGACCATCGCGGCCAACAGCACCAAGGAGAACGCATGAGCACCCCCACCGCACAGCTCGCCGCCGCCGGCGTCAGCATCTGGCTCGACGACCTCTCCCGCACGCGCATCTCCTCGGGTAACCTCGCCGACCTGATCTCGTCGCGCAACGTCGTGGGCGTGACGACCAACCCGACGATCTTCGCGAACGCGATCACCGACAAGAACGACACGTCGTACGACGCTCAGGTCACCGAGCTCGCCGCCTCCGGCGCCACTGCGGAGGAAGCGGTCTTCGCCGCGACCACCCAGGACGTCGCTGCCGCCCTCGACGTGTTCCGCCCCGTCTGGGAGGCATCGAACCACGTCGACGGCCGCGTCTCCATCGAGGTCTCCCCCGACCTGGCGCATGACACCGCCGGCACCGTGGCACAGGCCAAGGAGCTGTGGTCCAAGGTCGACCGCCCGAACCTGCTCGTCAAGATCCCGGCGACCAAGGCCGGTCTCCCCGCCATCGCCGAGGCGATCGGGGCGGGCATCAGCGTCAACGTCACGCTGATCTTCAGCCTGGAGCGCTACGCCGAGGTCATCGAGGCATACCTGACCGGCCTCGAGACCGCCAAGGCCGCGGGCATCGATCTGTCGACGATCCACTCCGTCGCCTCGTTCTTCGTGTCGCGCGTCGACACCGAGACCGACAAGCGCCTCACCGCGATCGGCACGGAGGCCGCAGAGGCCCTCAAGAGCAAGGCTGGGCTCGCCAACGCACGCCTCGCCTACGAGTTGTTCGAGAAGACGTTCGCCGGCGAGCGTGCCACGGCTCTCCTCGACGCGGGCGCGAACCTGCAGCGTCCGCTGTGGGCGTCCACCGGCGTCAAGGACCCGGCCCTGCCCGACACGCTCTACGTCACCGAGCTCGTCGCCCAGGGTGTCGTCAACACGATGCCCGAGAAGACGCTCGAGGCCACGTTCGACCACGGTGTCGTCACGGGCGACACCATCACCGGTGGCTACGAAGAGGCCCGCGCCGTGTTCGCCGGGCTCGCCGAGGTCGGCATCGACTTCGCCGATGTCACCCAGGTGCTGGAAGACGAGGGTGTATCGAAGTTCATCGACTCGTGGCACGATCTGCTGACGCAGGTCGCCGAAGGACTGGAGTCGCAGCGATGACGTTCTCGATCCACGCATCCGGCGCGCCCCGCGCCGCGATCGATGAGACGGTACCCAGCCTCGTCCATGATCTGATCGCCTCGCGCATCACCGGCGGAGACGCGACTCTCTGGGGCCCCTCGGCCGAAGCCGAGGCCTCCGTGCGCCTCGGATGGGTGGAGGCCGTCTCGGTCTCCCGTCCGCTCGTCGCCGAGATCGTCGCCCTGCGCGCCGATCTCGAGGCCAAGGGCGTCACCCGCGTCGTGCTGGCGGGCATGGGCGGTTCGTCGCTCGCGCCCGAGGTCATCGCGCAGACCGCGGGCGTCCCCCTCACGATCCTCGACTCCACGGCTCCGGGACAGGTGCTCGCCGCTCTCGACGAGGGCCTCGCCGACACCGTGCTCGTCGTCTCGTCGAAGTCCGGCTCCACGGTCGAGACCGACTCGCAGCGGCGCACGTTCGAGGCGGCGTTCCGCGACCTCGGCATCGACCCCGTCGAGCGCATCGTGGTCGTCACCGATCCCGGCTCACCGCTCGACGCCTCGGCTCGCGAGGCGGGTTACCGCGTCTTCAACGCGGACCCGAACGTCGGCGGACGCTACTCGGCGCTCACCGCCTTCGGCCTGGTGCCGTCCGGGCTCGCGGGAGTCGACATCGATGAGCTGCTGAACGAGGCCGAGGCCTCGCTGCTCGAGGTCGCCGTCGACTCGGCCGAGAATCCCGCCCTGCGCCTGGGCGCGGCGATCGCCGCGACGAACCCCCGCCGCGACAAGCTCGGGCTGATCACCGACGGCACGCACATCAAGGGTCTCCCGGACTGGATCGAGCAGCTCATCGCCGAATCCACCGGCAAGGAGGGCACGGGCATCCTCCCGGTCGTCCTGCTCCCGGTCTCCCCCGAGCTCGATCCCGTGCCCGCCGACCTGCAGATCGTCCGACTGGTCGATGACGCCAACGAGTTCCACCTGCACGAGCGTCACGAGGGCGAGATCCTCGTCAGCGGAACGCTGGGCGCCCAGCTGATCGTGTGGGAGTACGCCACGGCGATCGCCGGACATCTGCTGCACATCAACCCGTTCGACCAGCCCGACGTCGAGTCGGCCAAGGTCGCTGCTCGCGGCCTCCTCGACGCGCGTCCGGAGCCGACCGCTCCCGCATTCGTCGAGAACGGCGTCGAGGTCCGCGTGTCGGATCCGGCTCTCGCCGTGTCCGGCAACGTCGAGGGCGTGCTCGATGCTCTCTGGGCCCAGCTTCCGGCAGACGGCTACGTGTCGATCCAGGCCTACGTCAACCGTCTCGAGGTGCCGCAGCTCCAGGGCCTGCGCGAGCTGGTCGCGGCAGACTCCGGAAGACCCACCACGTTCGGATGGGGGCCGCGGTTCCTGCACTCGACCGGCCAGTATCACAAGGGCGGCCCCGCGCAGGGCGTGTTCCTGCAGATCCTGGAGCGCACCGAGGTCGACCTCGAGATCCCGGACCGTCCCTTCACCTTCGGGCAGCTCATCCAGGCCCAGGCCGCCGGTGACGCTGCTGTGCTCGCCGAGCACGGCCGCCCCGTCGTCACGCTGACGATCACGGAGTCCTCCGACGACGTGCTCGCCCTCTTCGAAGCCGCACAGAAGTAACAGCAGGAGAATCCCCCACCGATGTCTGTTCCCATCTCGCGCGGGCACAACCCGCTGCGTGACCCCGATGACCGCCGTCTCAACAGGATCGCCGGGCCCAGCGCCCTGGTGATCTTCGGCGTCACCGGAGACCTGTCACGCAAGAAGCTGATGCCCGCGGTCTACGACCTCGCGAACCGCGGCCTTCTCCCTCCCGGGTTCGCCCTGGTCGGATTCGCCCGCCGAGACTGGGAGGACCAGGACTTCGCGCAGGTCGTCTACGATGCGGTCAAGGAGCACGCTCGCACGCCGTTCCGTGAGGAGACGTGGACCCAGCTGCTGCAGGGCATCCGGTTCGTCTCGGGTGAGTTCGACAATCCGGACTCGTTCCGCAAGCTCCGCGAGACCATCGAGAAGCTCGATGTCGAACGCGGGACGATGGGCAACCATGCGTTCTACCTGTCGATCCCGCCCAAGGACTTCCCGCTGGTCGCCAAGCAGCTGAAGGACTCCGGCCTCGTCGGCGAGAACAGCGACGACGACGAGCGCTGGCGCCGTGTCGTGATCGAGAAGCCCTTCGGGCACGACCTCGAATCGGCGCGCGCACTCAACGCCGCGCTCGAGGTGGCCTTCCCGGCCGACTCGATCTTCCGCATCGATCACTACCTCGGCAAGGAGACGGTCCAGAACATCCTGGCGCTGCGCTTCGCGAACGAGCTGTACGAGCCGATCTGGAACCGCAACTACGTCGACCACGTGCAGATCACCATGGCCGAGGACATCGGTGTGGGTGGACGCGCGGGCTACTACGACGGCATCGGCGCGGCACGCGACGTGATCCAGAATCACCTTCTGCAGCTGCTGGCCCTCACCGCGATGGAAGAGCCGATCAGTCTCTCGGCGGAGCACCTGCGCGCCGAGAAGGAGAAGGTCCTCGCCGCAGTCCACGTTCCGGACGACCTCTCCCTCGCGACCGCGCGCGGTCAGTACGCGGGTGGGTGGCAGGGCGGCGAGAAGGTCACCGGTTTCCTGGAAGAGGAGGGGATGAACCCCGAGTCGACCACGGAGACGTATGCCGCGATCAAGCTCGAGATCGATACGCGCCGCTGGGCGGACGTGCCGTTCTATCTGCGCACGGGCAAGCGCCTCGGACGGCGCGTGACCGAGATCGCCGTCGTCTTCAAGCGCGCACCGCAGCACCTCTTCGGGCGCGGCAACGCCTCGGAGCTCGGACAGAACGCTCTGGTCATCCGCGTGCAGCCGGATGAGGGCGTGACGATCCGCTTCGGCTCCAAGGTGCCGGGCAACGGCACGAACGTGCGCGACGTGACCATGGACTTCGGATACGGCCACGCCTTCACCGAGGCGAGCCCCGAGGCCTACGAACGCCTGATCCTCGACGTCCTCCTGGGCGATCCGCCGCTGTTCCCGCGGCACGAGGAGGTCGAGCTCTCCTGGAAGATCCTCGACCCCGTGGAGAAGTACTGGGCAGCCGAGGGCGGTCCGGTCGAGCAGTACGCGCCCGGCTCGTGGGGACCGGCATCCGCCGACGACCTGCTGGCCCGCGATGGACGAGTCTGGAGACGCCCGTGATCATCGACCTTCCCGACACCACCGTCAGCCAGGTCGCGAAGCAGCTGGTCAAGGTGCGCGAAGAGGGCGGCGCCGTTGCCCTCGGGCGTGTGCTCACCCTTGTGATCGCCGCACGCAACGGCGTCGCCGAAGCGGCGATCGATGCGGCGAACGACGCCTCACGAGAGCACCCGATGCGCGTGATCGTGATCACGACGGGCGAGGGCGACTCTCGTCTCGACGCGCAGATCCGCGTCGGCGGAGACGCCGGCGCCAGCGAGGTCGTGGTCCTCCGCGCCTTCGGGGACGCCGCCAGCAACGAGGAGAGCCTGATCACCGGACTCCTGCTTCCGGATGCTCCCGTGGTCGCCTGGTGGCCCGAAGCCGCCCCCGTGGCACCCGCCCAGTCACCCCTCGGCAAGATCGCCCAGCGCCGCATCACCGATGCCGCGACGGCGACCGACGTCCGCGACCGGCTCGCCCTCCTCGGCGAGACCCACGCCCCTGGCGACACCGATCTGGCGTGGACCCGTCTGACCCACTGGCGCGAACAGCTCGCGGCCGTGCTCGACCAGCCGCCGTACGAGCCGATCACCGGCGTCGAGGTGCGCGGAGCCGCGGCATCGCCGTCGACCGCTCTGCTGGCCGCCTGGCTGCAGATGGCGCTCGACGTTCCGGTGCGCTGGTCGTACGAAGACCCCGAGCACTGGGCGGAGGGTATCAAATCGGTGCGCCTGACGCGCGAGTCCGGGGACATCCTCCTGGAGCGTCCCACTCCCGGCGTGGCCGTGCTCACGCAGCCCGGGCAGCCGAACCACGATCTGCACCTGCCAC
Source organism: Microbacterium sp. STF-2 (assembly GCF_034650155.1). Lineage (NCBI taxonomy): Bacteria > Bacillati > Actinomycetota > Actinomycetes > Micrococcales > Microbacteriaceae > Microbacterium > Microbacterium sp. STF-2. The sequence continues at coordinate 302,684 of NZ_JARKMW010000001.1, read as the reverse complement.
GACGCACTCTTCGCGAGTGCCTGGCGGAGGAGCTGCGTCGACTCGACCCCGACGTCCTGTACGGTCGAGTCATCACCGAGGGCTGGGAGAAGTTGGGTCCGCCCGAGACAGGAGAGTGACGTCGATGACGACATCGTCCGCCGAGAAGCGGGTCGTGGTGGAAGCCACGCCCGCCGCCCTCGCCACCCGTGTGGCCGACCGATTCCTCACGCGGGTGCGCGCGCGCACCCGCAACGGTCGGATCGCACACATCGCCCTCACCGGCGGTTCGATGGGTGGAGCGGTGCTGCGTGCGGCGTCCGAGCACCCGCGGGCGACGGAGATCGACTGGTCACTCGTGCATTTCTGGTGGGGTGACGAGAGGTTCGTGCCGCGCGACGACGTCGACCGCAACTCGCTGCAGTCGCGACAGGCCCTCCTCGATCACATCCCGGTGCCCGTCGAGAACGTGCATGAGGTCGCGGGGCCAGACAGCGGTCTGACATTGGACGAATCCGCGGCGGCCTACGCCGCCGAACTCGCGCGGTTCGGCACCGAGGAGCATGCCTGGCCCTCGTTCGCCGTGTGCTTCCTCGGCGTCGGTCCCGACGGCCACATCGCGTCGCTCTTCCCCGATCGGGAAGAGGTCACGGTGACGGATGCGGCCGTCCTCGCCGTCCGCGACTCACCGAAGCCGCCGCCCGAGCGCGTCACGCTGACCCGCCCCGTGCTCAACTCGTCGAAGCGCGTGTGGCTCGTGCTGACGGGTGCGGACAAGGCATCAGCCCTGGGGCTCGCTCTCGCGGGAGCGAGCTACACGAGCGTGCCCGCTGCCGGGGCCAAGGGGCGCAAGCGCACGGTGTTCTTCGTGGACGAGGCTGCGGCCGCCGAGGTGTCGGTCGACCTGATCGATCAGGCGTACTGAGTCCGTATCGCCACGGGCGACCGGCACACCTCCACGGACGAGCGGATCGGCGCTAGGGCCGGTCAGCGGAGCCGTCGTACGGCGGCGGAGTCTCCGGGCTCACCGACCCGCTCGAGCGCTCAGGCGCAGCCGTGGAGGAGGAACTCGATGATGCTGCGCCCTCCGTCCCGCCCTGCCCAGCTCCACCCGGGGTGCTGCCACCCGGGGTGCTGCCGCGTTGGATGCCCAAGTCCTGGCTGTCGCTGAGCACCTGAGGATGGTAGCGGGCCAGGCCGACCACCCCCCACACGGCGATGGCTCCGGCGACCGCGAAGATCACGAGCACCCACCACGGTGCCGCAGCGGCCTCGCCCAGCACGACCATGCCGATGAGCACCGCGACGAGAGGGTCGACGACCGTGAGCCCGGCGATCACGAGGTCGGGTGGACCTGAGCTGTACGCCGTCTGCACGAAGTACGCACCGACCGCGGCTGCCGAGACGAGCGCGAGCACGCAGATGCCGGTGATCCACTCGAACTGACCGGCTTCGATGCGCTTGATGACCACCTTCGCGAGCGTGGCGACGAATCCGTAGAGGATGCCGGCGCCGATCACGTAGAAGAGCGCCCGCATGCGATGGCGCAGGATGAGCCAGCACGCGCCGAGCACGATGATCACGACCAGGAGGAGGGCCAGGATCACGAACAGCTCGCGATCGGTGACGTCCTGCTCGGTCGCGTAGATCGCCGCGAAGAAGACGAACAGGAAGATGCCGCCCACACAGGCCACGATCGCGGTGAGCGACTGCTTGGTGGGCGTATGACCGGAGACGCGGGCGTTGAGCAGAGTGGTGATGACGAGCGCGATGGCGCCCAGCGGCTGCACCACGATGAGCGGTGCCTTCACGAGCGCGGCGAGCTGGCAGATCACGGCGAGCCCGAGCATGAGTGTGCCGATGAGCCATGATGGGCGGGTGAGAAGCCGTTTGAGCTGATCGAAGCTCAAGCCCGACGCGCCGTTGGCACCGCTGAGACGCTCGACCTTCTCGACCCCGCGGTGCTGGTACTGCGCTCCGAGCGACATGAAGACGGCACCGGCGAGAGCGAGGGGGATTCCGAGCAGAAGGCCCGGGTTCTGGAAGGCGCCGACGAGCTGATCGCCGACATCCTCGACCGCGTTCATCCATACCCCGGCATTCACAGTACGACCCTACCTGCCGACTGCCGCCGACTAGGGTTGTGACGTGGCTGTACTTCCGATTCGCATCATGGGCGACCCCGTCCTGCACTCCCCTGCTTCCCCCGTCGACGAGATCACGGAGGACATCCGCACCCTCGTGGCCGACATGTTCGAGACCATGGACACGGCGCCTGGAGTCGGCCTCGCCGCTCCGCAGGTGGGCGTTCCCCTGCGGATCTACACCTACGCGTACGTCGATGACGACGACCAGCCCTGGCGTGGCGTTCTCATCAACCCCGTGCTCTGGATGGTGCCCCTCGAGCCCGGCGACCCGGACCCCGACCTCGAGTCCGAAGGCTGCCTCTCCTTCCCGGGCGAGCGGTTCCCGCTGCGGCGGTCGGAGCGGGTCTACGTGACGGCGACCGACCTGGAAGGCCAGCCGGTCTCGATCGACGTCGACGGCTGGCGCGCACGCATCATGCAGCATGAGTTCGATCATCTCGACGGCATCCTCTACGTCGATCGCCTCTCCGACGGCGATTGGAAGACAGCCCAGAAGGTCGCCCGCAAGCGCGGTTGGGGCCGCCCGGGATCGAGCTGGATGCCCGGCGTCGACGACCTCGAAGGCTGAACCGCTCTCAGCCGAACCACAGGCTCCTCGAAGTTGCATCACAGACTCGCGAACGGCTAGCGTGTTCGCGGCGGGGGCTTTTCGCATGCCTCCACATCACGCTTCGGAGGGGAACCAATCATGATGAAGATGCGCACGCGACGCGCTCTGATGCTCGCAGGATCCGCAGTGGCACTCTCAGTCGCCCTGAGCGGCTGCAGTGCTCTCAACAGCCTTCTCGGCAGCGGCTCCGGCGACGCCAACCGCGATGAGGAGACCGGCCAGGTCACGGAGAGCGCGAACGTCGGCGTCTTCTCGGTGAAGCTGGGCGACTGCATGCTCGACACCGGCTCCGGCATGCTCACGGACGCCAACGTCCTCCCGTGCACCGACCCGCACGACCAGGAGGTGTACTACGAGATCACCATGCCCGACGGCGAGTTCTCCGACTCCGACGTCGACGCGGCGACGCAGGAGTGCATCGGCGATGCCTACACGACCTTCGTCGGTGTGGCCTACCAGGACTCGGCCCTCGACGTCACCACGCTCGTTCCCACCAAGGACTCCTGGGAGCAGAACAACGACCGCGTGATCCAGTGCATCATCTTCGATCCGGCCGGACAGACCACCGGATCGCTGGCCGGCGCCGCACGCTGACCGACAGCCATCAAGGAGGGTCTCGCCAATCGGCGGGGCCCTCCTTCGTGCACGCGCGCATCAGTCGTCAGAGGCACGTATCGCGAGCCAGGCGGCCACCCGATCATCGGGATCGGCGAATGACAGCCCGATCAGGTCTTCGATCCGTCGGATGCGCGCTGCCAGAGTCTGCCGGTGAATCCGCAACCGCGTGGCGCTCTCGCCCCAGGCGCCGTTCGTGGCGAGGAACACGCGCAGGGTCTCGATGAGCTCGCTCCGCTGCTCGGCGGCCCTCAGCGGATCGAGAAGCCGCGCGATCCTCTGCGTCTGGTCCGCATCCAACTGCCCGAGCACGAACGACACCGTCGGGATCGACGCGTAGCGGACGACGCGCTCCCCTCCCGCGCGAGCCGTCTCGCAGGCTTGACGGGCTTCATCGACACTGCGGGCGAGCGCATCCGTCGTGGCGGGCCGACCGAGCCCGAGATAGAGCGTCGAGGCGAAGGACCGCGCCCGATGCGCGATCTCCTCCGCATGTTCCTCGCGCACGACGCCGCGGATCAGACCACGCTGCGCGGCGAAGACATGCTCCGCCCCGAGCTCATCCAGCCACAGCGCCAGCAGATGCTCCACGTCCACGCCACTGGTGCGCGAGGTCAGGACGAATCCCACCAGGCTTCGTTCGTGCACGCCCCAGCGACGCAGGAGACGCGTCGCCTCCTCCCCTCCCTCGAGCACGGTCTCCAGCATCATGGATCGGCCGAGACGCTCGAGGTGGCTGCTGTCCCGCGTGCGCATCAGAAGATCGAGCAGTGCCGCGGCCTGCGAGCTGAGCTCCCTCCCCCGACCCGAGCTGTCGTTGCGGGGTGCGGTGACGAGTTGAGCGGTGATGTCCTGCCCCGGGCCGACCGGATGCACCTGGAGCGCGCGATGGCGCACGCGAACCGGGCGCCCCACGGCGACCGCCACGGCGTCGTCGATGTGCAGGCTTCCCGCTCCCGCCGTCGTGATCACCTCCCCGTGGCGGTCGAGGAGCACCGCCCATCCGTCGATCCGATGCGCGAGCTCGGCGATGACCCCCGTGATGCCGCTGCGGCGTGCGGCCAGGGTCAGCACCCGCATCGCCGAGGTGATCGCTCGGGCCTCGGCTGCCTGGTCGACGGCGAGCAGGGCCGTCAGCATCGGCGTCAGCAGCTCGCCCGACGTTCCTGCCCCGACGATCGCCGTGATGCCTCCGTCCTCGAGCAGACGTCGGAAAGAGGGCGTGTCCGCATCCGTCACGACGACCACGTCCCGGAGCAGGGCGACCCGCTCCGCATCGTCGGCGAGCCGGTCCAGTTGCCAAGCGTCGACGGTGACGAGAGTGGTGAAGAGACTGTCGGTCGGGGCGCCGAACACTTCGAGCGCGACGACGGAATTCACATGTCGCGAACTCGGAACGCGCCCGTGCAGCAGCTCCCCTTGGAGGTATCGCGCCACGGAGGCGACATCACGAGCCACCTCCTGATCATACAAAGTGTGAAAACGTTCTCTGCAATCCACATATTTGTCGGATGCCTGCGGTCCCGCACTCTCCTAGCATCGTCGGCAGCCCCCTCCACCCGAAGGATGTCATGAAAGCTGTTGTCTTCCGCGATCCGCAGTCCCCGATCGAGTTCGTCGACGTCGACCTCGCCCCGCCGCGTGCAGGTGAGGTTCGAGTACGCATCGCCGCTGCCGGCGTGTGCCACTCCGACCTCCACGTCAAGCGCGGCGAATGGGATGCGGCCGCTCCCCTGGTCATGGGACACGAGGGTTCCGGTATCGTGACCGAACTCGGTGAAGGTGTCACCACACTGGCCGTCGGCGATCACGTCGTCCTGAGCTGGGTGCCGCCGTGCGGTGAGTGCCGCTACTGTCGCGCCGGCCACGAGGCCCGCTGCCAGAAGGTCGCGACCGTGGTCGCTCCCCTCGGCGTGCTGTTCGACGGCACCTCGCGCCTCAGCCTCGACGGCGAACCGCTGCACCACTATCTCGGAGTCTCCTCGTTCGCGGAGGAGGTCGTCGTTCCCGCCTCGGGGGCCGTCAAGGTCCGTGACGATGCGCCGCTCGATGTCATCGCCGTCGTCGGCTGCGCGGTGGCCACGGGCGTCGGCGCCGTTCTCAACACGGCGGCGGTCGAGCCCGGTTCCACCGTCGTCGTGATCGGCTGCGGCGGCGTCGGCCTCAATGTCGTGCAGGGCGCGCGCCTGGCCGGCGCCGAACGCATCATCGCGATCGACGTGCGTCCGGAGAAGACGCAGATGGCGCTGCAGTTCGGCGCGACGGATCGCATCGATGCCTCGCTGGGCGACCCCGTCGCCCAGCTGCGCGAACTCATTCCGGACGGCGTGGACTACGCGTTCGACGCGATCGGCCGCACATCGACGACCGAGCAGTCGATCCAGATGCTCGGCCTCGGCGGTGCCGCCGTGATCGTCGGCCTCCCTCCCACGGGAGCCCGTGCCTCGTTCGAACCCCTCGTCCTCGCCGAGGCCGACCAGCGCATCCTGGGATCGAACTACGGCTCCGTGCGTCCCTCGATCGATGTCCCGGCGCTGGTGGACCGCTACATGGACGGCCAGCTCAAGATCGATCCGCTCATCTCCGGTCGACGTCCGCTCGCCGAGGCCGCTGCGGCGCTCGACGATCTCGAGACCGGCTCCGCGCTCCGCACGCTTCTCATCCCCTGACCGCACGCCACCCGCAGCCTCCACCCCATCCCCGGAAACCCGAATCCAGGAGAACCATGTCAGACACCGTCGTCGCCCCACCCGGCACGCCCACCGATGCCGGTCTTCGCACCGGCGTCATGAGCGGACCGGAACTCGCCGCCCAGGCCATCGCGAACATCGCCCCCAGCGCCGTCATCGCGTTCACCGCTGCGGCCATCTTCCTCGGTGCCGGCAACGGCACCATCTACGCCTTCGCACTCGCGACCATCGTCATCCTGTGCGTCGGCTACTGCGTTGTCGTGTTCGCCCGCAAGCACGCCTCTGCGGGATCGCTCTACACCTATGTCTCCAAGGGGCTCGGTCCGTTCGGCGCATTCCTCGCCGGCGTCACACTGCTGATCGGCTGCTTCGGCATCGCTGCGGCTTCGCTCAGCGGCTCCGTCAGCTACATGGCGCAGTTCCTCACCATGCTGGGCCTCCCCGCCCAGGGCCTCGGGTGGGACATCGGCCTCGCCGTCGTCCTCGGCGGCCTGGCGACGCTGTTCACGATCCGCGGGATCCGCCTGTCCGCCCGGGTCTCGCTCGTGCTGGAGCTCGTCTCGGTGGGAATCATCCTCGTTCTCCTGGTCGCCGCGCTCGTGTGGGCCGGCCCCGCCGCGTGGGACCCCGCGCAGGTGCTCGCTTCCGGATCGTCGTTCCAGGGGGTCGCGTCCGGCATGGTCCTCGGCATCCTCGGTTTCGTCGGCTTCTCCTCCGCCGACGCGCTCGGTCGCGAGGCCAAGGAGCCGTACAAGGCCATCCCCCGCGCGATCATGTGGAGCGCCCTCGGTGTGGGGGTGCTGTACGTGTTCGCCGCCTACACCCAGATCACGGTACTCGGTGACGACCTCGCCACCTCGTCCAGTCCCCTGGAGAGCATGTCCGCACTGATCGGGATGCCCGGCTGGTTCGCGGCCGTGCTCACGTTCGGTGTCTCCGCGTCGTTCTTCGCCGTGGTCGTCGCTCCGCTCAACGTGATCGGTCGCATCGTGTACGTGATGGGCAAGGAGGGCGTCGTCGCCGAACGATTCGGACGCACCCACGAGCAGCATCTGACGCCTCACCGCGTCCTGATCATCGCCGGCGCTGCAGCCGTGGCAGTGGACATCGTGCTGCTGCTCTCGGGCGCGGCGACCGGCGAGATCCTCGTCTGGGTGAACACCTGGGGCACCTACGGCTACATGGTCGCCTACGCACTCGTCGCGATCGCCTGTGTCGTCTACACGCAGCGCGCGAAGATGCGCAATGGACTCGTGAAGGTCTGCGCGACGGTCGCCGTCGTCACCATGGCCTACGTCTTCTTCGCGAACGTCTGGCCGGTACCGGTCTTCCCCTACAACGTGATCCCCTACGTGTTCCTCGTGACGGTCGCCCTGGCCCTCACCCGGTACGCCTACCTGGCCCGCCGTCGGCCCGACGTCATCGCCCGCATCGGCAACACCGAGACGAGCGCGATGGAGGGCGTCGGCTGATCCGACCTCCTCGGACGAGAAGAGCCCCTTCCGATGAAGGGGCTCTTCTCGTCCCTCGGCTGATCGACGTCGGCTCTTCGACGGCGCCTGCTCGACGGCGCCCGTTCTATGCACGGGAAAACGAGAGAAGCCCCCTCCGTGGAGGGGGCTTCTCTCGTTGGCTCCCCGGCTTGGACTCGAACCAAGAACCTGCCGTTACTGTACCGCATGCTCCGGCCCCGCCGGACAGCGCCACATCCTGAACGAATAGTGACCGGAAAACTCCCGATCAGCCCATAGTTTTATGGAGCTGAACACGTGAGTTGACCTCAGCCCACGATACGCGTTGTTTCGTGTTGGATCGACATGATTCGGGTTATTTCGCGTGGGTTGAGGGGGTTTTCGGTGAGTAAAAGGTGAGCGCAACTGCGCCTGCCCGGGGACCCCGAGACTCAGATTCGGTAGTCGTCGTGGAGGACCACGCGGGCAAGTTCGATTGCCCCGCCGGGCATCGCCCAGTAGTGAAGGCGCCGCGCCGACGCGGCCTTCTGCTCGACGTACGAACGCCACGCGGAGGCGCCGTCCCCGCGCTCCGGACCCAGTCGGTGTGCGTCTCGATCTTGCCGAGTCAGCACTCGCACACAAGCCCGCGCGATTTTGTCGCGCAGCGCCGGATCAGCGCCCGCGACCTCTTCGACAGATGCTGCGAAGCTCTCCGAGAAGGTGAACGACGCGAGGGGAAGCTCGACCTTCTGCTCTGCGGGGATCTGCTCTGCCCACGTCGTGGTGATTCGGTAGTGCATGTCCTCGCACGTGTCGAGGAAGTAGCGGCCGAGCCTCATCGGGAGATCCGCGGTGCGCTGCTGCTTTCGGGTCTTCGACGCGAGCTGCCGGGCCGTGCTCAGCTCCTTGCTGAGTCCTTCGATTTGCTGGCGCGCCGCGGTGAGCTCCATCGCAAGGCCTTCCGCCTGCAGTCTCAGCCGGGCTATCTCCGCGTCGTTCTCCGTGAGTTGCGGCGTGGGTGCGGGCACCGCTTCGGGCTCCGGAGTCGAGGTGGTGAAAGTGCCACCGACTCGGTTCGAGACGTTGGCGACGACCCGAATGCCATCGGCCTCCGTGCGGGCGGTGAAGATCGGGGCCAAGTCTGCATCCAGCGGTCCTGTCGGGTACAGGCGGGTCGCTCCCCCGTACACGTTCAGGTCTGACCGTCCGAGTTCCTCGAGCCGTGTGGAGAGCCAGTTCGACGCCTGCTGAGTGACGGCGACCACGTCGGCCCGGTGGCTGATGGCGTCGATGAGCTCGGCGGCCGGCACGTACGGATCGGTGCGTCCCGCTGGCGTTGTCACGACAACGAGAGGGAAGAGCCGGCGTGGGTCAAGAATCTGCTCCGCCAAGGCCTCAGCAGCGTGACGGTCAGCGATGGTCACGGGCTTGCCGTTCGTGTTCATGCACGCCTCCCCTCTGGCGCCCACGATGATATCCGCATTCGCCGACGGCGGTCGTCGACGAGTACGCACGCGGCCTCAGTGCCCTTGCGCCCACCAGGCGATGGCGAGGGGCCGCCACCACCTCAGCCAGGCAGCGACGATGGCGCCGCCGGCGAGGAATCCGATTGTGAACTTCATGCCCGCCACATACCCGGTCCTTCCCCGAACGGGAGGCACCGGGTATGTGGCGGGCATGACATCTCTCGTTCCCGTTGCAGCCGAGCAGGCGTCGCTGCGCCGCACGACTCGGCGCCGTCACTTCCGCGACGACAGCCGGGATGTCCGCATCGCTCTCGCTGACTCGTACATGGCTGAGCGGACAGGTCGATTCGAGTGGCGTGCGGAGCGGTATCGCGCTGCGCTCGACGCCATGCAGGAGCTCGGCCTCAACCACAATCAGACCGTCCTCGATATCGGGGCTGGCTGGACGGAGCTTGATGCGGTGCTGCGCACGGACGGCCGGTGGCGAGGGCGGTACATCCCCGTCGACTTCGGCGTCGACGGAACAGACCTGGAGACCTGGACCTCGCCGCGTTCCGTGGACTTTGCCGTCGCGCTGGAGATCATCGAGCATTTGCGTGATCCGTGGCGACTCGTCGACGAGCTGCAGCGAACGGCACCGGCAGTCATCGTCAGCGTCCCGAATCCGGAGACCACCGACGTGCTCGGCATGGATGACGACCACAAGACGGTGATCCACCGGGCAGAGCTCGAGGATCGAGGATTCGTGATCTCCGATCGCACCTTCTACGGCGGCTTCTACTCCGCGGGTCTTCCCGACGCGCTCCTGGCCATCTGGTGTGCCTCGCCGACCAGCGTCACGCATACGCCGCCCGCGCCCCCGATGTACCGCCGTGGGATGATGCCCGCGGATCCCACTCTCACTCGACGAAGGGGAGACCGATGACTCAGAACCGCGCGAAGCAGCGCAGGAACGATGCCCGGGCGTCACGGGCGCTCGACCTGGGCGGAGTGCAGCTCCCCCTCGACCTCGTGACGGAATCGAATGCGCTCCTCGGGAAGAAGGGATCCGGGAAGACGACCGCCGGGATCGTCCTTTTCGAGGAGATCTACGGCGTCGGCGTGCCTGCCGTCTCGATCGACCCGAAAGGCGATCACTGGGGCGTCCGATCCGGCGCCGACGGGACTCCCGGGGGCGGCCTCCCCGTCCCGGTGTTCGGCGGCCTCCACGGTGACCTGCCGCTGGAGCCGGACAGCGGCGAGTATCTCGCTGATCTGCTGCGCGGCAAGAACCTGAGCGCGGTGCTCGACGTCTCAGAGTTCTCGACCGCCGAGCGTCGGAAGTTCCTGACCGCCTTCGTCGGACGCCTGTACCGGCGCCCCGAACGCGAACCGATGCATCTGCTCATCGAGGAAGCGCACGAGGTCATCCCGCAGCGCGTCGATGCGGGCGACGCACCGATGGTCGGCGCTTTCGAGCGCCTCGTGAAGCTCGGACGGTTCAAAGGCATCGGCGTCACGATGCTGTCACAGCGCAGCGCATCCCTGAACAAGAACGTGCTCACCCAGGTCGACAACCTATTCATGCTGCGCACCGTCTCTCCGCAGGACCGGGCAGCCGTCCGGGCGTGGATCGAGACGCACAGCGAGTCGTCCACGATCATCGACAGCCTCCCCTCGCTCGCGACAGGCGAGTGCTGGTTGTGGCAGCCCGAGCGTGGGGAGCCGGTGAAGTTCCGGTTCCGGGAGCGTCGTACCTACGATGCCGGAACGACACCGAAGGTGGGTGAATCGCCGCGGCCTCCGGCGACCCTCGCTGACATCGACCTGCGGGCCATCGAAACGGAGATGGCGTCGACGATCGAGCGGGCGAAGGCGGACGATCCGAAGGCGTTGCGTCGACAGATCACGGAACTGCAGCGGCAGCTCACCGCGAAGTCCGCAGTCGCCGCTCCGGAGCAGGTCCCCGTCGAGATCCCCGTGCCGGTGATCACCGACGCCGAGCGGAGGGACTTCGAGGCGATGATCTCTCGGTTCGAGCACCTGGTGGTGAACGAGTCGGGCGGACTCATCCGAGAGCTGAAGGACATGATGACCTCGGGTGAGGCGCTGGTTCAGCGCCTCCGATCGGCCATCGACTCCGCACCGACTCCATCGCGCGGTGAGGCCGTCGCCGCGCGAGTCGTCACTCGACGGACGCCTGCCGCGCACAAGCGGACCTCACCGGTTCCGCTCCGGCAGACAACCTCCAAGGCGTCGCCTACGCCACCCGCCGGCGACGATCAGAAGCTCACGAAGATGCAGAAGGCTATCGCCAGCGCTCTGGCCACGCACGGCACGCTCTCGCAGCGTCAAATCGGGCTCTTCACTGGCTATGCGCACAAGTCCGGATCGTTCGCGAACAGCCTGTCCGGGCTGCGCACGCGCGGGTACATCGAAGGCGGCGGGCAAGCGATCAGCATCACATCCGCTGGTCACGACGCTCTCGAGGCGAACGGCGGCTATGAGCCGTTGCCGACAGGACGCGACCTGGTCGACTGGTGGTTGAGTCGCCTTCCGAAGGCTCAGACGGCGATGCTGGGCGCGCTACTCAAGGTGTTCCCCGACCCGCTGAGCGTCGACGAGCTCGCGGAGCGAACCGGCTACGCGGCAAGGTCGGGGTCGTTCGCTAACAACCGATCGAAGCTGAACGTCGCCGAGCTCATCCATGGCGACCGAGATGCTCTCTACGCAGCGGACGCGATCGGCGAGGCGTACCCACACGGCTGAGGCGGAAGGGCGCAAGGGTTCCCCGGTTGCCGTCTTCGACGATCGATCTCGAACTCACGAACTACTGCGCACGGGCTTCTCGTCGGATGCTGTCCAACAGGGAGCGAATCATCCGACAATGTTCGATTTCGTCTCAGGCTGGGCAAACGACATCATCGATCCATCCATCACAGGTGAGCATTCGAGACATGCCCTCGATTGGGATTCGTCGTGCCTCTTGCTCTTAGGCCCGTAGCGCCCGTTTCAAGAGTCTCGCACAGATAGTCTGGTGGGAATGGTCCCGAAACTCCCTTCCTGGCAGCACATGCCCCGGAGCCGGAACCGAGTGATAATGAGGCTCGTTATCACTCTCTCGGTGAGTGTCCTCCTTTCGTTCGGAATTGCATCCACTGTCCATGGAGAGCTCAGTGGCGCCGGCAACCCCACGGCTGTCGCGAAGCTGGCTGGGACACTGGCCGATCCTGAGGCCCATGTGACACATGTCGGCACATGGGAGCCCGGCGACGCGGGAGAGCCCCTCAGCGGTTCTGTGCTTTGCCTCGTCGGCGCCTTGCTGGGGCTCGCCATCGTCTGGTGTATCGGGACGCGACGCGCACAACCCGAACGACGAGCGCTCGACTCCCACCTCTGGTCGGTTACCCTCGCGCCGTTCCCCCGTCGCCTCCAACGGTCTCGGGTTCTCCGTTTGTCACTGGCTCAACTAGCGCTGTCCAGGACCTGATTTTCTGAACTGCTCAAGAATCTCTCGCAGGCATCCCACGAGAGTTTCGTTGCCGCGCCGATGACACACTTGGAGAACTTCGATGTCCCGTCCTGATGCCCAGCCCGCGACCAGGATCGCTGCGCCCCTACGCACGCGTTCACCGCGACTCACTGCGATGTTCGCCGGCGTCGTTGGCGTTCTCCTGCTTATGGTCGGGTGCGCGCCGACCGTCGACTTGCAGCCAGCGGATGATGCCAACGTTCCCGAGTGTGCGGACGTGACAGTCCGCCTGCCTGATGTCATCGGAGATCTTCCGAGCCGAACTACGGACGCGCAAGCTACGGCCGCGTGGGGCGATCCCACGGCCGTCGTCTTCACCTGCGGACTCGAACCGCCCGCGCCCACCACGTTGCAGTGCGTCACCATCGGTGCGGTCGACTGGATCGTCGACGACTCGGACTCCCCAAACCTGCGCATAACCACGTACGGAAGGGAACCAGCCGCACAGGTGTACGTCGATACCACTCGTCTCTCGGCGGACAACGTTCTGGACGCCCTTGCCCCAGCCGTGCAGAAGCTGCCCAAGTCCGGCGCGTGCACAGCTCCCGACACTGATACGAACGCGACCTCAGCCCCGCAGCCGCAGTCCGAGGTCACGAAAGGCCTGTCGTGAATGCGCAGCCCCTGCGGGTGGCAGGTCCCGCCATCCTGGTCGCCGCCGGCATGCTCACCCTCGTTGTCGGCTTGATCATCGGAGGCGGTGCGGCCCCTCGGATGACTAGCGATCCAGGTGCTCTGGTTCGCTGGGGGCTACCGGCCGCAAAGCTCTTCGTGAACCTGTCCGCCGCGGTCATGGCCGGTTCTGCCGTGCTCGCACTTTTCGCGCTTCGTGCAGGAAAGAAGGAGTACGATGCGGCCCTCGACCTGGCATCGGCCGGAGCGGCTATCCTCACGGTCAGTAGCGGAACCACCGCGTTCCTCACCTTTCTGTCATCGTTCAACCCGCAGGTGTCGTTGGGGGCGGAGTTCGGTCAGCAGTTGGGGCGGTTCCTGCTGGAGACTGAGCTCGGGCGCGTGTGGTTGATCACCACGGTGGCCGCCGCAACGATCACGGTGCTCGCATACGCGTTCCGTGGCTGGGGCGCTGCGGCGCTTGTCGGTGCGTTGTCCCTGATGTGCCTGGTTCCGATGGCCACACAGGGCCACTCGGGCAGCCTCGCGAACCATGACTCCGCAGTCATGGCACTCGTCTTGCACATCATCGGCGCCGCCGTGTGGCTTGGCGGACTCGTGACTCTGATCTTCCTGCGTCCGTGGCTGCAGGAGACCCGGATGCGGGTCGTCGTCGAAAGGTACTCGACGCTCGCGCTGGTCGCGTTCATCGTCGTGTTCGTGTCCGGCATCGCGCGGGCGCTCACCTCGATCACGGGTTGGGGGGACCTGATCAGCGCGTACGGTGCCGTGCTCGCGCTCAAGGTCCTGGCTCTTGCCGCACTTGGAGGGCTGGGGATCGCTCACCGACGGAGATTCATCCATCGTGGCGTGGGAGAGAGGGGCGCATTCTGGGTTTTCATTGCCGTCGAGTTCGCGGTGATGGGGTTGGCCAGCGGCGCGGCTGCGGCGCTGGCGCGCACACCCGCGCCCGCTGACACCAGTGCGCCCCCGCTGACGACGCCGGCTGAGATCCTCACCGAAGCCCCCCTTCCGGTAGAACTCACGATCGGGCGCTGGGTCGTCGGCTGGGACATCGATTTGCTGTGGACCCTGGTCGCCGGCTTCGGAATCTTCTTCTATCTCGCAGGCGTCCACCGTCTCCGGCGACGCGGCGAGTCATGGTCCACCCCGCGTACGCTCTCATGGGTTGCGGGGATGCTCCTGTTGTTCTGGGTGAGCTCCGGCCCGATCGCGGTGTACGCGGACTATCTGCACAGCGTGGATGCGATCGGCCGAGCACTGCTGGCCACCGTCGTCCCGTTGCTTCTCGTGCTGGGTGCCCCGTTCGCGCTTGCGATGCCGGCGATCAACAGCCGCACCGACCAGAGCAGGGGCGTACGCGAATGGATGCAGGTAGTCGCCCGGTCGCGGCCGATGACACTTCTCACCCATCCCGTCGTCGCAGCCGTCCTGTTCGCGATGGTGCTGTGGGCGGCGAGTGCAACCGGGATTCTCCGGTGGACACTGGTCGACCCTCTCGCCCACGAACTCCGTACCGTGGCGCTGCTCGCCGCGGGCAGCATCCTGATGCACTCAGTGGTCTCGCCCCGGCGGGCGCGTTCTCGGGCTCTGCGGGCGATCGTCATCGCATCGGCCATCCTCACACCTGTTGCCCTAGGCGCATGGGTCATCATCCAAAACGGCCTCATCGCGGCCAACTGGTTCGGAGCGATGGGACGCACCTGGGGTCCTGATCCTCTTGCCGACCAGGGCACAGCCGGGTTCGTGCTCGCGACGGGAGCTGTCGGCGTCGGGCTGGCAGCTCTTCTCGGGCACCTCAAGCGAGCGCGGAAGCCATGAGCAGCATCCCTGATCCTCCCGACCGGGCGGCCCGGCGCGGCGTCACGATCGTCAGTCCCGTTGACAGGCCCCGGCGGGCGCCGCCTGAAACGCCCAAAGCCCCTCTCTTTCCCCCGGCCCCCTTCAACAAGACTCCGCCGCTTCTCAGGACAGCGCCAAGGACCAAACCATGCCCTCGAAACTCTCTCGCTCGATACGCCTGACCACGACCGCCCTCATTTCTGCTGCCATCGCGACCTTGCTGTTCGCCGACCCGGCTGCCGCCCACGACAATCTTCTCGACTCCACACCATCCGCTGGCGACACCGTCGCGAGCCTGGAGGCCGTCTCCCTCACGTTCAGCGGTGAACTGATCGACTTCGGGCAGGCGAGCTTCGCACAAATACAAGGGCCTGACGGGCTGTATTACGAGACATCGTGCTCGACCATCGACCTCAACGTTCTGACCACTCCGGTTGCACTCGGCGAGGCGGGGACCTACACGATCCTCTGGAACGCGGTCTCCAGCGATGGGCACCCGATCTCCGAGTCCTTCCAGTTCCAGTACGCACCGGAGGAGGGTGCCGAGCCTGCACTCGGATGGGATCTGCCCGCCTGCCAGAACGAGCAGACCCGCATCCAACCCGGCGCAGTCGCGTCGGCGTCGCCCACGCCTACCCAGAGCGGGCAGGCAGCAGCAGCCACCCCCGCTCCAGCCAAGTCGGACAGGGCATCCGACGGGTCCTCCGAAGGCATGTTCGTTCTTGTCGTCCTCGGAGGGGTGTTCGTTCTCGCCGCCGTGATCGCGATGGCCGTCTGGCTCATCCGAGCGCGTGGCCGCCGGTCCAAATAGGCACAGGTGGTGGCGGGCGGGGCTCTAAGGCGCCTCTGCTCGTCACCACCGACCGACATTTCAACCGTGAACTCCGCCGGACATGGCCTGCTCGTCGCTCCCTGCCCGCTCAAAGAATGCGCAAACATGGGACGAGTATAATTCGGAGGATGCACCGTTCGTTGCGGATCCCCGGTTCCTCGCGAACGAACGAGCAGCTATTGATAATGCGGCTCATTACCAGTACCGGACTGGCGTTGCTGTTGCTCTTCGGAGCGACCGCCACGATGGGGCATACGGATTCTCGGGGCGGCGAGGGCGTTCCCGTTGCCGTGACCGGACACGACAGCTCCGCTGTCGAATCGCCCGCAGCCGACCCCAGTCCCCAGCAGATCGTTGCTCTCTCGGGAGAAATGAACGCATCGCTGGGTGTCGCTCTGTGCACTCTGGGCATCCTGTGCGGGCTCACAGCGATCATCCTGATCGTGCGGCTGCTCTGGTCTTCTCGGCTGGCTTCCCCTCTCCGGGCCGGACCGCGCCCACTACCTCGTGTGTCGGTGTTCGTCTCCCCGCTGCGCACCACTGCGTTCTCCCTCTCTCAGCTCGGTCTCTCGCGAACCTGACGTCCGATGCGCCACCCTCGCGGTGGCGATACCGCGAGCTCACGCTCGTCCCGTCGTTCGTCTTGTCGTGTCATTGGAGTACCCCGTTGAAACCTGGTGTGAAAGCTGGCATCGTCACCGCTGCAGTCGTCGTAGTGCTGATGCTCGTCGTGTTCGTCGTTGTCCTCGTCAATCAGAACGGAAAGGAGCCGCCCGCGTCACCCGGCTCCGCATCCTCCGTCCCCGTCCAGCGCGAGAACTCGCATGTGCTCGACGAGGGCGGTGAGGGTGCCGTCACCGTGGTCGAATTCCTGGACTTCGAATGCGAGGCCTGCGGAGCCTTCTATCCGGTCGTCGAAGACCTGCGGACGAAATACGACGGAAAGATCAACTACGTCATCCGCTATTTCCCCCTGCCGGGGCATCTGAACTCCAAGAACGCCGCCGTCGCTGCCGAGGCCGCCGCGCAGCAGGGTCAGCTCGAGGGCATGTACCGCAAGCTGTTCGAAACACAGACGGAGTGGGCTGAGGCGCAGGAGTCCCGTGCGGACGTCTTCCGGGGCTTCGCCGAGCAGCTCGGCCTGGACATGGCAGCGTACGACAGGGCCGTGGCAGATCCCGCCACCGCCGAGCGCGTGGATCTGGACGTGAACGACGGCCAGGCGCTCGGAGTCGACAGCACGCCGACGTTCTACGTCGATGGCAAGAAGCTCCAGCTGCAGCGGTTTGACGACCTGGAGAGCGCCATCACGGCCGCGATGGAGACTCAGTGACGATTCTGGGACTATCGCATCGCCGAGCCATTATCGTCGGCGCCGGACAGGCCGGGCTGGCAGTCGCCTCCGCGCTCAGAACTGCGGGCCTTGCCCCGCAGCGAGACTTCGCGATCATCGACGCAAACCCACGCGGAGAGCGCTCCTGGGCCTCTCGGGCGGACTCCATGCAACTCCTCACCGACGCTCAGCACAGCGCCATCGGAGGCGTCCCCCTCCCTAGCGATCCCGCCCGCCGCCCGTATCCACCCGAGATGGAGCGGTACCTCACCGCCGTCGAGACATCGATCGGCGTAGCCACGATGTGGGGGATCCGCGCCACCGGAGTAGAACATCGCGGAACTGGCTCAACGCTCCTCCTGCGCACCGCCGAGGGAGCGGTCCAGACGCGCAACGTTGTCTGCGCCACAGGATTTGCCTCGCGGCCCTCGCTCCCCGCATGGGCGTCAGAGCTCATCGTGCCGGGAGTGATTCTTCACAGCGCGGACTATCGCCTCTCGCGTCAGATTCCTCAGGGTGACGTGCTGATCATCGGCGGAGGGGATAGCGGTACCCAGGTCGCCGGCGAGCTCGCTCACTCCCACGTCGTCACTTTGTCGACCAGATCTCGCCACCGGCACGGCGGACGCACCGCGCTCCCGCCCAGGGGCACCGTCCGCTCGTCTTGGTTCCGACGCCAGTCACCGACACCTGCGAGCGACGAACGACTCGACAAGCTGCTTCGGAGCGGGGTCACGTTCGCACCTGGTTCGATCGGCGTTGACGGTCAAGATGTCTTGTTCGCGGACGGTACGCGAGTGAAACCTCAGTCGGTGATCTTCGCCACCGGCTACCTACCCGGCGACCAGTGGCTTCCGCAGAGCGTGCGTGACGGGGCGCATCGCCGCCTACGACGGGGCATGACGACTATGCCCGGTCTGTTCGTGGCCGGTCATCCCCGGCACGGAAGGCACGGATCCGACACGTTCATCGGCGCGCAGCGGGACGCATCCGCGATAGTACGTCGAATCATGAATCGTCCCTGACACACAAGGAGAAGCGTATGGGAGCCGAACACAGTCACACCCCGGCGAGCACGCCTCGGCGGCGACTGATCATCGCCTTCGCGATCACGTCGACCGTCTTCGTCACCGAGGTGGTCGGCGCCGCGATCACGGGAAGTCTCGCGCTGCTTGTCGACGCTGCGCACATGCTGACGGACGTCATCGGCCTCTCTCTTGCGGTGACCGCCGCGCATCTCATGAACCGACCGCCCTCGGCGCGCCACACCTGGGGTCTGCGACGAGCCGAGGTCCTGGGTGCGCTCGCCCAAGCGGCGTTGCTTCTCGGAGTCGGGATCTTCGCCCTCGTGGAAGGCATCAGGCGACTGTTCGAGCCTCCGGAGATCGCCTCTGGCAGCTTGTTGTTCTTCGGCATCGTCGGCTTGCTCGCCAACGTCGCCTCTCTTCTGGTTCTCATGAGCGGCCGCAAGGCCAACCTCAACATGCGTGCCGCCTTCCTCGAAGTCGTCAATGACGCTCTCGGATCCGTCGGCGTGATCACCAGCGCCATCCTGATCGCCACGCTCAACTGGTATCGCGCTGACGCCATCGCCGGCATCCTGATCGCCCTGCTAATCATCCCGCGTACATTCATCCTGCTGCGCGCGTCCGGGAGCGTTCTGCTGGAGTCCACGCCTCCCGGACTTGACCTGGACGCTGTGAGAAAGCACCTCGAGGAGTTACCGCACGTCGTCAGCGTCCATGACCTCCACGCCTCCCAGGTCTCGACAGACCTTCCCACCCTGACGGCGCACGTGGTGATCAAGGACCAGCTGTCACAAGAGGACTCCGCGGCACTGCTTCGCTCGCTCCAGGAGTGCGTTGCCGAGCACTTCCCCGTGAGCGTGGAGCACTCCACGTTCCAGATCGAACCGCAATCCCACCCCGAAGAGCACACGACTCACGCGTGACAGCCCCCGTCGCGCCGTCAACGATCATCTATCGAAGGAGAACCATCATGAAATGCCCCGTCGACGGGACCGCCCTGCTCATCACGGACCGCTCAGGCGTAGAGATCGACTACTGCCCTCAGTGCCGTGGCGTGTGGCTGGACCGAGGTGAACTGGACAAGATCATCGATCGTGCCGCTGGCGCGATGCCTGCGCCCTCGGACGACCGTGGATACTACCCGCCCAGCGGCGATCACAATCGTGATCGCGGGCATGACCGCGGCCACGGTCACGATCGCAATGGCCGCAACGGTCGACGGCGTCGGGAAGGGTTCCTGGGTGACCTGTTCGACTTCTGAGACCCTCAGATCCCCTGTATGGCCCCCCGTCGTGTCCCGACGACGACGAACCCTCCTCGCTCTCATCGTGGTTGCAACGCTCGGCGTTGCGGCCCTGTTGGCAGGAGTGGAAAGTGCAGCTGCCAGCACGACTGCACCAACCGGCGACGTCACGACAGTCGCACCGTCGCCGACCGCGACGCCGCCGACCACGGCCTCCCCGTCACCGACGCCATCGCCATCCGAGACCCCCGACCGGTCGCATGAGAAGCGGAACGGAGAACAGGGCGTGCAGCGGGACGACCTCGGCTTCGCGGGCCTCCTGGTGGTCATCGCCTTCGCGTTCATCTTGACCATGGGCGCCTCCGGCGTCCTCTTGGCCGGCCGTGCTCGCCGCCGCCGAGACCGGGCCGAGGCGGCGGCGGCCGAGAAGGAGACCGGCGATGCGTAGGACGATTCCCCGGTATGCGGTCGCGTTCGTGGTTGCCGGGCTCGTGGTGCTGATCGATCAGGCAAGCAAGGCTGCAGCTCTCGCCGGTCTGAGCGAGACAGAGCGTATCCCCGTGCTGGGCGACCTGCTCGGTCTGCAGCTCGCGTTCAATCCCGGCGCTATCCTCTCCTTCGGCTCGGAGGCGACCTGGGTGCTCACCGTAATCGGCGTGGCCGCGGTGGTCGTGCTGTTCATCGGTGCCCGTCGCTCGCGTACGACGTGGTGGGCGGTCGGGATCGGCTTCATCCTCGGAGGGGCAATCGGCAACGTGCTGGATCGTCTGCTCGCGCCTCCAGGATTTGGTCGAGGTCACGTAACCGATTTCCTCGCCTACGGGAACTGGTTCATCGGCAACCTCGCAGATGTCGCGCTCGGGATCGGCTTCGTGATCCTGGGGTGCGGGCTCTGGATCCGGAGGCGGAGGATGGCGCACAGAGACGTGGGAGAGGCCCAGAGCGCGGGGGCTGGGATGAGAGGATCATGACGCCGAAGAAGCGCACCCCCTCCGTCTATCAGCGCAATGCTCTCGCCCCGAGCCTGATCGCTGCCGCCGTGCTGTTCCTCGCACCGGTATTGCTGACCAGCAGCTGGTCAACGGTCGTGCTGTTCGTGACGGCGATCCTGGCGATCATTGTCGGCTGGTTCGCCTTCCAGGCGCGGCAGTGGTGGTGGATACCCGTGTTCGTCGCCGTCGCGGTGATCTGGAATCCCGTGCTCCCATTCCCCTTCATGGGCCCCGTCTGGATCGGGGTGCAGCCCGCCGCTGCGGTGCTCTTCCTCGTCGCGGGCAGCTCGATCAAGGTCCTGAGGTCGTGACAGCCGCAAACGTCGCCTGCCGCGTCGTGCTGCGCTCCGGGCAAGCTGCGCAACAAAAGGAGGCTGCGACACCGCGATGACTCTGGCTCGCCCGCCCGTGCACGTCGCCGGAGCTGTCCGCTCTGGTGGCGACGTTCACCGTGCCCGGCGACGTCCATCGACGATGCGCGCGGGGCTCGTCGACATCCAAGTCGTGGAGTCTGTTCGATGAGCCCCTGGATTCCGGATTCTCCTCCGACGTTCGCCGACTATGTCGCCGTGCTCCCGGGGCCGTTCCCAGTGTTGCCGGTGCTAGCGGCGGTCCTGGCGGTTGCATACCTGGCAGGTGCGATCCGCCTGTGGCGCCAGGGGCGGCGGTGGCCGGTGTGGCGCACAGTCAGCTTCCTCCTGGGATGCGTGCTGCTCGCCGGTACCACCGGCCTTGGCGTCGAGGCTTACGGGTATGCGCTGCTGTCGGTGTTCATGTTCCAGCAGTTGACGCTGATGATGGCGATCCCTCCTCTGCTGGTCCTCGGCTCCCCCGGGACCCTCCTTCTGCGCGCCACCCCTCACCGTGGGATGGGACGGGGTCTTCTCCGAACGGCACACGCAGGCTTGCGGAGCCGTGCAGCCAGGTGGGTGCTCAGCCCGTGGCTGGCCCTGCCGATCTATCTTGCGGCGTTCTACGGTCTGTACCTGGCAGGCCTCGCTGATCGCATCCTCGCCACCATCGAGGGTCACGTAGCCCTTGAGGTCGCATTCCTCGTCGCCGGGGTCCTTTTCACCCTCCCTGTGCTCAGCTCAGACCCGCTGCCGATGCGGCTCAGCCACGGCGGTCGGGCGATCGATGTCTTCGCTGAGGCCGCCCTGCACGCGTTCTTCGGCGTCTTCCTGATGATGGCGACGACCATGCTCGTCACCCAATTCGTTGCGCCCACCGAGGCTCTCGGTCTCGATCCGCTCGAGGACCAGCGCCTTGCCGGCGGACTGGCCTGGTCGTACGGGGAGGCTCCCACCCTCCTGATGCTCGTGTACGTGATGCACCGATGGTTCCGCGAGGATACAGCCCGTGCTGCGGCGGAGGATCGGTATGCGGATGTGCACGGCACGAGCGAACTGGATGCGTACAACGCCTATCTCGAGTCGCTGCGTAAGAAGGACGCCTGAGAATGATGACGACCGCTGCGCTCCCCCGGCCCAAGCCGCCCCGAGCATCTCCTACAGCCCACTCCTCGGGACTTCCCGACACGCCGATGCTGCGTCTGCGCACCGCGCTGCCCCTCGCCGTCGTCGCAGGTGTCCTTCTCGATCTGTCCACTCCCGATGTGGGATGGTGGCCGCTCGCATTCATCGGCGTCGGGCTCTCCCTGGCGACTCTGATCGGACGAAGCATCGGGGGCGCCCTTGCAGTCGGGCTCCTGTTCGGCGCCAGCTTCTACACCCTCCACCTCGCCTGGGTGGGCGAGTTCCTCGGGCCCGTCCCCCGTCTCGCCCTTTCCGGGTTGGAGACGCTCTTACTGGGACTCGGAGCCATCCCTCTCTCTTTCGCCTATCGATGGACACGCCGCCTCCCGCCCCGTGGCGCGATCCAGCTCGCCGTCGTGTCGGTGATGATCGGGGGGCTGTGGACTGCCCGGGAAGTCGCCGTCGGCTCCTGGCCGTACAGCGGGTTCCCGTGGGCCCGCCTGGGGATGACCCAGGTCAATGGTCCGTTTCCGGAGGCTGCGTCGTGGATCGGCGTCACAGGGCTCTCGTTCCTCGTTGCCGTGACATCTGCCGCGCTGGTGCAGTGGATTCGCGCCGGCGGGCTAGTCTTCCCGCAAGGATCCCTCTTCCCCGTCGTCATCATCGGCGTCCTCGCCGTGACACCCCAGTTCCCGACCACCAGCGCCGGGACCTTCACCGTCGGGTGGGTGCAGGGCAACGGCCCTTCCGGATACTTCGATGACAAGTCACCGGGAGATATCCTCCGTGCCTACTCCTCGGCGACCGCGTCGCTGTATGGGAAGCAGACGGATCTCGTCGTGTGGCCGGAGGGAGCCGTCGACTCCGATCCGCTCCGCGATCGCGACACCGCTACGACGCTGGATCAGATCGCTACTGCCGCGGGATCACCGCTCCTGGTCAACGCCGCAACCACCCGCGAAGAGAAGACCTTCAACACCTCGATCCTATGGACGCCCGGGGCTGATAAGCCTCAGCTTCACGACAAGGTGAACCCAGTGCCGTTCGGCGAGTACGTCCCAGATCGGTGGCTGTATGAGAAGATCGCACCGGATCTCGTGCGGCTCATCCAGCGCGAGTACACCCCCGGGACGAACCCTCCCATCATCACCGTTGGCACCACCCGTGTGGGCCTGGCGATCTGCTTCGACGTGATCTTCGACGACGTGATCCGCGCCGGCGTCGAGGGCGGAGCGGAGCTCTACGTGTTCCAGACCAACAACGCCGACTTCCGCGGCTCCGACGAGAACCTGCAGCAGCTCGCCTTCGCGCGAATGCGCGCGATCGAGACAGGAAGAACGGTGATCAACGTCTCCACCGTCGGCACCAGCCAGGTCATCGATCCCACGGGGACAACCATCCAGTCGATCGGCGTCGACGTCGCCGCCGCCGACATCACCGAGGTTCAGCTGCGGACCGGTCTGACGGCAGGCGTCATTCTCGCTCCGTGGCTGTCCGTGCTCATCCCCGTGGCGGCGCTCACGCTCGTTGCCGCCGCCGGAGTACTCGATCTTCGTCGACGCCAGCCCGATCGTCGACCCCGCCCGCTGAAGAGGAGAACCACCCCTTGACTGTGCCCCGCACCCACGACGCGGCTCCCGAAGTACGTCTGCGCCGAGACCGCATCGCCAAGCCGGAACCTCACGCCGCCTCCCTTGTCGATAAGAACCGACCGCTCACCCGCGCTGACCTGCGGCGACGACGAGCGGCATCATCCTCCGCCGTGAGCGAGCAATCCGTCCGCACCTCGGAGGAGGAACGGATCCGGACCGTCTCCATCCCGGCGAGCGAAGCCGTGACCGAGACCGAGACCGTATCGACGACCTCTGCATCCCACCCCGCCACCGTGAGATCGCCGCGCATGACGCTTTCTGCCCCCGCAGGCAACCATGCGCGCCGCGTCAGTCGGAAGCTGGCCGCCATCGGGGCTCTGGTTGTAGCAGGGACGTTCACCGTCGGGATGACCTTTCCCGCCGCCGTCGTCGGCGGCCAGGCTTTAGGCGCCGCGACCCGGTACAGCGCCCCTGCGCAGGCCGCTCAGGTGCCAGACGATCAGATCCAGGCCTTCGTCACTCCCGGCGAGGTCCGCACCGAAACGTTGGACAGGCAGAGCGGCTTCAGCGTCGCGTCCACGGCGGATATCGCGGCAGTGGCGGGTATCAGGCACTTCACCGGAAGCAACCCTGTCGACCCGGACGCCGCCGTGCAATGGCCATTCCCCGTCGGCGTCCCCACCTCTTCCAACTACGGCCCCCGTGGTGGCCGGCAGCACGAGGGCGCCGATTTCACCCCCGGGGAGGGAGCAGAGATCCAGGCTATCGCCGGTGGAGTGGTGCGCATCGCCACCGAACAAGGAGGCGCCTTCGGCGTGACCGTGTACATCGAGCACGTTGTCGACGGTCAGACCGTCTTCAGCCGATACGCCCACATGCAGTACGGATCGCTGAAGGTATTCGAAGGACAGAACATCGGCGCTGGCCAAAAGCTCGGTCTCGTCGGCAACACGGGCAGAAGCTTCGGGGCGCACCTGCACCTCGAGATCACGACCGATGACGGGAAGGTCAACCCTGTGGCATGGCTGCAGGAAAAGACGCGCGACTAGTTGTAGTGTCCAGGGACGTTGTTTGATCTGGTTGCCGTGACATGACGAGAACCTCCGGTCAGAGTCGAGCTGCTTAGACACCCGCTCAAGTCCCGGAGGTTCTCGTGTCTCTCGGTAATGCGGCGCTGACGCCGCGCCAACGTCTGAGTATCGCGCAGTTGATCATCGACGAGGGATGGACGGTCGCGGCGGCGGCCGACTACTTTCGCGTCGGATGGCCGACCGCTCAGAAATGGGCGCGACGATATGTCGAGCTCGGTGACGCCGGCATGGCGGATCGGTCCTCCCGACCTCACTCGCATCCGTACCTGGTCAAGAAGATCGTCCACTTGCGCATTCGTAAACGATTCGGCCCTGTTCAGATCGCCGGTCGACTCGAGATGTCGCGCTCCACCGTTCACGCTGTCCTCACCCATTGCCACCTCAACCGCCTTACGCACGTCGATGTGAAGACCGGTGAGCCCGCCCGACGTTACGAGCATGACCACCCGGTCTCGCTGATCCACGTCGACGTGAAGAAGCTCGGCAACATCCCCAACGGCGGCGGCTGGCGCTTCGTCGGCAAGCAGCAAGGCGCCAGGAACCGTCAATCCACACCTGGTCTGGCTCGAAACACGCGCCGTCACGAGATCCTCGGCTACGCGTTCATCCACACCGTCATCGACGACCACTCCCGCGTTGCCTATGCGGAGATCCACGACGACGAACGCGCCGAGACAGCCATCGGCGTTCTCCGACGCGCGGTCTCCTGGTTTGCCGACCACGGTGTCCGCGTCGAGCGCGTCCTGTCCGATAACGGCTCGGCCTACCGATCCCACGCCTGGAAACGCGCCTGCGCGGACCTCGGCATCGCACCAAAGTTCACTCGCCCACGCCGTCCACAGACCAACGCAAAGATCGGGCGCTTCCACCGCACCCTCGCCGACGGCTGGGCCTACGTGAAGCACTACAACTCCGAATCAGCCCGCCGCGCAGCCCTCCCACAATGGCTGCACTTCTACAATCATCACAGGCCCCACACTGCCATCGGAAAGCTCCCACCGATCACCCGGCTCTCAAACAACCTGCCTGGACACTACAACTAGTCGGCACCTCTTCGGACGCCGCTGTGCCAACACTCCGACCCTGCCTCCGTCCCCGCCTGTGGCCAAATTCTCATCCACCGAGTTCCCCTCGACCGGACGACGTTCGCGGGTCGACGCCGTCGGTACTGGCTCCCGGAAGGTTGGCGAGGATTCCGGAAGGCGATGACGGACTGTTGGACGACAAAGATCACCGCGCCGATCGCAAGAACGACGAAGCCGTCTTTCCGTGATCAGGGCCGCTGCGATGCTCCCCGCAATGATGCACAACGCATACGCGGATGGTGAGGGGCCGATCTGGAAGCTTGCCCAACTCGGGTCGGGACTGGGGATGCTGGCAGGCAGATGCATGGAGACTCTCATCGTCGGCGGGTGCGACCGCCTAAGCCGTGGAGTGATTTCTCCACCGCTCCGTAGCCATCGGCCCCCAATTCGCCGGTGCAGATGCAGCCCGTTTCATCCATGACGCGCGGGTATGTGCCACGTCCACTCAGTCTGCGACTGTCCTAGCCGCTTCGCCGGAACACGCTCATCTCATGTCCAGGTATGCTTAGAGAGATGCTCTCGATGTCGCCCGATTCCCGACACGAGAGCAGCCGTCGACGCGCATCGATAACGAGTCTCATTATCAGCGTCTGCGTTGCGCTTCTCTTCGTACTGGGCGTCGCGTGCTCGAGCTCCCCCAGTGTTGAAGGCGCTGGCGCTTCCCTCTCTAACCTTCTCTTCCAAGTCGAGCAGACGGATGCGGATCTGGTGTCCGCCTCGAAGGTGACAGAGACAGATAGCATCCTAAGCACATCGGGCGGGTTTGGTCCGCTCATGACACCGATGATGTGCATCCTCGGCGTCATGTGTGGTCTACTTTTCACAGTCCTCGCGATTCGCTTGTACCGACGCCCAGCCCTCCCCGATCGAAGACTGGCCGCGATTCTCGCACTGTCGCTAGTTGTACTTCCCCGTGAGGTTGTGAACGCGTTCTGAGGGGGTCTGCCCGCCGATGCCGGTGTGGGGTCGGTGGTGATTGTAGTGATGCAGCCAGGTCTCGTATGCGGCGGCGCGCTCGTCTTCGCTGGTGTAAGTGGCTGCGTAGGCCCATTCGGCTGCGAGAGTGCGGTTGAAGCGCTCGACCTTCCCGTTCGTCTGCGGTCGGTAGGGCCTGGTCCACTTGTGCTTCACTCCCTCGCCGAGAGCGTCCGCGAAGACGTGCGAGCGGTAGCACGCACCGTTGTCAGTCATCACCGCGGTGACCGTCACCCCGAGGTCCTGGAAGAACGCGTTGGCGCGGACCCAGAATCCCGCGGCGGTCTCCTTGCGTTCATCGTCGAGGATCTCCGAGTACGCCACCCGGGAATGGTCGTCGACCGCGTGATGGAGGTACCGGTAGCCACGGGAGCCTGCTGCTCCCTGCCTGGCTGCCTTGTCCCGGACCGAACCCGCAGCGCGGTCTTGGGTAGATCCTCGGCCGTGTGCGCGCCAGCCGCCGCCGTCGGGGATGCGACCCTGCTTCTTGATGTCGACATGCACCAGCTGGCCAGGGGCTGCGACTTCGTACCGCTTCGGCTTCGGTCTGCGCACCGGCAGCCCGGTGGCCTGGTCGATGTTCGCCAGCTTCGGCATGCCGTAGCGGGCCAGCACCCGACCCACCGTCGCCCGTGCCAGGTGCAGGTGATACGCGATCCGGTGCGGGCCCCACCGGCGGGTGAACCGCAGCGCGACGATCCGGTGCTCTGTCTTCCGTGGCAGCCGGTTCGGAGACGAGACCGGCCTCGAGCTACGGTCAACCAGCGGCTGTCCGGCCCGATACCGATCTACCCATCGCTTCACCGTTGCAGGCGAGCACTGGAACCGTTCTGCCGCCCGCCGCAACGACCACCGTTCATCAACGACGAGAACAACAAGACGACGACGACCCTCCGGCGTCAAAGGCGCGTTAGCGTGGGACACGAAGACCTCCGCGGTCAGGATGCGAGTGTGGTAACCCACATCCTGCCCGGAGGTCTTCGCTACCTCAGCCGTTCACAACCTGTCGGGGAAGTACAGCTAGATGCCGGCGTCGGTGAGCCGGGAGAAGGCGCGATCGAGGATCTGAGCCGCTTCCGGGTCGACTTCTTTGAGTTCGTGGATGTAGTGCTTCTTGGTGATGCGCGAGTCCGTGTGACCGAGCACTTTCGCGGCGAGTTCGGCTCCACCGCCTTCGTTGACCACGGAAGCGACGGTCTTCCTCAAGGAGTACGGGGTGAGGAGGTCCACGTCGATTCCGATCCGTGTGAGCAGGTCTCGGTGCTGATTGCGGAATTCACGGAAGAGGCGGTCGATATAGTTCACCGACATCGGTGTGCCCTTCTTCGTCGCTATGAGCAGCTGATCGGGGTTCGGCTTGTACGAGGCGACCAGGCGCCGCAGCACCGTGTCTGCGTACTTGGGCACGCTCATCGTGCGCTGCTGCCCACGCCCCTTCGGGTGATCCTTGCGGATGTTCTTGTGCTTCTTCGTGCGGTTCACGTTGCCGGTGACGGAGACCTTGGCTGACTCGCTCAACAGGTGGACATCGTCGAGCGACAGCCCCAGCACCTCACCGGGACGCAGCGAAGTGCCGAGCGTGATGAGGAGGAAGTCCTCCATCACGCGGACGTTGGGCTTGCTGCCGCCGAAGCGACCCGGACCTTGCTTCCCCTCCCAGTCCCTGATGAGCGCGATGATGAGCAACAGCTGGTCCTCGTCCAGCTGGATCTTCTTCCTCGGTGCGTTGTTCTTCAGCTTGGGCACGTCGTTCATCGGACTCGTGTCGATGACTCCGTTGAGCGCTGCGAAGGTGAGCATGCCGGACAGGGTCTTCCGCGTCACCGATGCGAAGCTGTAGCTGCGTTCCCGGGCAAGGCGCTGCAGCAGGTTGTGGATGAACCCCGCCGAAAGGGAGCCGATTGGCACCGCCCCGATGTACGGGAGGATGTTGTTCTTGACCCTGTTGTGGTAGGCCTCACGACTCGACTGCTCCAGCGAGTCCTCCGGCCGCAGGTCGATGTCAGCGAGCCACAACGCCGCCAGCTGCTCGGTGGTCGAGACCTTGGTGAGGGGTACGAACATCCCTGCCCAGACCTGATTCGCCTTGACCCTGACCGCGTCTTCGGCTTCCTCGAAGCTCGTGCCCCATGCCTCGAGCAGATGGAGCTCTCCGACGCCGTCACGGACGCGCGCCCGGCTTCGGTATGCCCCGCCAACCTCGCGAGTGGAGATCTTGCCGAGCTCACCCGGTGCCTTCTTCGGCCTAGGCAACGCTCTGCCCCGAGATGTAGTCGCGGATGGACTCAGCCGTCCAGCGGAGGTGCTTGCCGATCTTGATCGGCACCGGTCCCGTGTTCGTGGAGCGCCATGCCTCGACGGTCCGTGGCGAGACACCGAAGTACTCGGCGACCTGTTCCTTGGTCAGCAGAGCAGGGAGCTCGACCTTCCCGAGTGCGCCGATCCCGTTGTCTGCAGTTGCCTTCTTCTTGCCCATGCCGAGCACATACCCGGTGTCATCCAGATTCTGTGCGCGGGCGCGCGTACCAACACGTAGGCGTTGCTCGCCTCCCCCGGCCAAACCCCCGATTTGGGGGTTTTTGGTGAGTAAAAGGTGAGTTGAGCCGCGTCGACGGTTTCGGTCGTACATGGGAGAAGGCGCCCCATCCCTTGAAAATACTGGGATGTGGCGCCTTCTGTTGGCTCCCCGGCTTGGACTCGAACCAAGAACCTGCCGGTTAACAGCCGGCTGCTCTGCCAATTGAGCTACCGAGGAATGTGCACCGCTGAGCGGGCAACTCGACAAGCTTAGCAAACTCCCGGACCTGTTCACGACACCGGGGCGCCGTTCGCGGATGCCGGGCGTGTCGGGGTCAGTGGCGCGAATCCGCCTCCGCGTTCGGCACCCACAGCAGGTCCTTGCCCACGCCGCGCGCGACGACATGTCCGTTGCGGAGCATGAGCGTCTCGGCGTTCAGCTCGCGGATGAAGTCGGCGTCATTGGTGACGAGGAGAGCGGCCATCGACTGCTCCTTGCGACGACGGGTGATCGCATCGAACACGACCGGCCGCACCTCGAGGTCGAGATTCGCGAGCACCTCGTCGGCGATGAGCACCTTCGGCTCCAGGACGAACGACCGCGCGATCGCCACGCGCTGACGCATGCCCGCACTGAGCTCGTAGGGGAACTTCGCGGCTGTTCCGAGAGGAAGGTGCAGCTCGTCGAGCAGAGTGGCGACGCGGATCGAGAGCGCCTTCGTGTTCACCCGCCGCTCGCGCATGAGGATGGGCTCCGCGATCACCTCGTTCACGGTGAGTCGCGGCGGCAGATCGGCGCCGGCGCCCTGCGGTACGAATCCGGTGCGGTAGGTGAGGATCCGATGCTTGCGACCCGGGCGACGCACATCCACCCCGCACACCTCGGCGCGCCCGCCGACGACCTTGACCGAGGGATCGGTGGAACCGGCGAGAGCGGCGACCAATGTCGATTTGCCCGAACCCGTGGGGCCCGCGACGCAGATGAGTCCGCCCGGGGCAAGGGAGAAGGTGACGCCGTCGACTGCCCGAGTCGGGATCCCGTGGCCGATGCGGTCGATCACCAGATCGGAGCAATCGATCGCGTTCGTGGATACGGGCCTGCGGGACATGACTCCATCCTGCCCTCTGGGCGATGCCGGTACGCGTTACGACTCGGCGAAGCGCTGACGCTCTGCGTCGATGTCGCGCAGACGCATCCGCAGCGCGCGACCACCGTCGGAATCGGCGGGCACGCGCTGCACCGCACCGAGGAGCTCCTGCTTCTCGTGCTCGAGCTGGCGGAGCACGAGCCTGCGGGCGAGGTCGGCCACGGTGGCGACGGCCCGCTCTTCCGTCCGCTCCGGGAACGGCGTCATCAGCAGCTCCCCCGCGAGCGAGCGGTAGGGCTCGCGGACGCCGTTCACGGCCTCGGTCACCCAGCCGGCCCTGGTGCGGTCGGGAGCCGCGGCGACGGCCTCGCGCACGGCATCCAGTGCCGGGGTGCGGAACGGCGCCTCCAGAGCCCTGTTGAGGAGGGCCTGATCGACCTGATGCCCGTACTGCAGGGCTCCCATCAGCGCATCGCGTTCGACCGCGACGTCGGGGCTGCGGGGCAGGGTCGCGAGAGTGACCGGAGCGACGAGGGGAGCGCCGGTCACCGAGTCGATCTGCGGAGCCTCCCGACGCACCTGATGCGGTGCAGGTCCCCCACGAGCCGCGCGTTCGACTTCACTGCGCACCTCGGTGGGATCCATCCCGAGCCGACGCGCCAGCACACGCTCGTATCCCGGCCGGAGGAGCTGGTCACGGATCTCGGCCACGATCGGAGCGGCGGCCCGCAGAGCCCCGACCCGACCCTCGACCGTCGAGAGGTCGAAGCCACTCAGCTTGCGGTCGATCGCGAACTCGAACATCGGCTGCTTCGCGTCCATCAGTCCGCGAACCGCGGCGTCTCCGCGCTGAAGACGCAGATCGCACGGGTCGAGGCCGTCGGGCGCGACGGCGACGAAGGTCTGCGCGTTGAAACGGTCGTCCTCCGTGAAGGCACGCAGCGCGGCCTTCTGCCCCGCCTCGTCACCGTCGAACGTGAAGACGACCTCACCGGATGCGTTGTCGTCACCCATCACCCGGCGCAGCACCTTGATGTGATCGGTGCCGAAGGCCGTGCCACATGTCGCGATCGCCGTCGTGAGACCGGCGAGGTGACAGGCCATCACGTCGGTGTATCCCTCGACCACGACCACACGGCGAGGGTCGCCGCGAGCGATGTCGCGCTTGGCGAGGTCGAGTCCGTACAGCACCTGCGCCTTCTTGTAGATGGGCGTCTCCGGGGTGTTCAGGTACTTGGGTCCCTGGTCGTCGTCGAAGAGCTTGCGCGCGCCGAATCCGATGGTCTGCCCCGAGACATCCCGGATCGGCCACACCAGACGCCCGCGGAAGCGGTCGTAGACCCCGCGCTGCCCCGTGGAGACGAGACCCGCATTGCTCAGCTCCTCGCGGGTGAACCCCTGTGCGGTCAGGGCCTTGAGCATCCCGTCCCAGCCGCGCGGAGCGAAGCCGACTCCGAAATGCGCCGCAGCTCCGGCGTCGAATCCTCTCTCACCGAGAAAGCGCCGTCCGGCCTCCGCATCGGGGGTGAGCAGCTGCGCACGGAAGAACTCCGCCGCCGCGGTGTTCGCCGCGTACAGCCGGCTGCGGCCGCTCGTCTCGGGGGCTGCTCCCCCGTCTTCATAGTGCAGTGTGTACCCGATACGCCCGGCGAGACGCTCGACTGCTTCCGTGAAGCTGACGTGATCCATCTCCCGCAGGAAGGAGTAGACGTCCCCCGACTCCCCGCATCCGAAGCAGTGGTAGTACCCCACCTGCTGGCGCACATGGAAGCTCGGGCTCTTCTCATCGTGGAAAGGACACAGCCCCTTGAGCGACCCGACACCGGCCGACTTGAGAGCGACACGCTCCCCGATGATGTCGGCGATGTTCGTGCGCGCCTTCACCTCATCGACATCGGCCTGCCGGATCCGGGGCATCAGTGCGCCCTTTCGGCGACGGGCAGCCGCTCGGCGTGCGCCTGGGCTCCAGGGCGGGCGTGACGGGGAGTCCAGATCCCGACCTCGGCCGGATCGATCTCGCCGACGAGGCGGTTGTGCCAGTCGATCGCGCTCTGGTCGGTGAGGCTCGCGATCTGGTCCACCACGACTCTGGCGCGTTCGGCGTCGTTCTCCGCCGCGACGAAGTCCGCGGCGAACGCGGGCTCGAGCACATCGGACCCGGCGGACCACAGCGCGTCGGTCGACCAGAGGGCGTCGGCGAGTCTCTTCAGCACCCGCCGCTGCTCTTTGTAGACGCCCTTGCGGGCTTCGATCGTGACGATCGCCTGCCCCATGATGCCCTTGAGCACGGCGATCTCGATCTCGATCACTCGCGGGACGACGACATGGGCGTTGTAGCGGACGAGTGCTGTCGTGCCGTAGGCCTCCGTGGTCGCGGAGACCGAGGCTCGGGCGAAGCGTCCGATCAGATCGCTCGTGAGGTTCTTGAGACGGGCCAGTGCCTGGCGGGAGCGGTCGAACGACGAGAGCCACATCGGCTGCGACGCGAGGCGGTAGAGCGCATCGGCGAGTTCATCGCGAGTGAAGTCGTATCCCACCCACTGCTGGATCCGTCCGACGAGGGCGTCGTGCTGACGGGGGTCGGCGAGCTGAGCGACGTCGACATAGCCGTTCACGATGGCGTCCTCGAAGTCGTGGACCGAGTACGCGATATCGTCGGAGAGATCCATGATCTCCGCTTCGATGCAGCGGAGACGCCCCGGCGCCCCTTCGCGCATCCAACGGAAGACAGCCTCGTCCTCGGGGTACACCCCGAACTTCAGCCGACCACCCGGGTCCGGCACCGGACTGTCGACCGTCCACGGGTACTTGCACGTGGCGTCGAGGCTGGCACGGGTCAGATTCAACCCCACGGAACGGTCGTCGTCGTCGAGGACCTTCGCCTCCAGCCGCGAGAGGATGCGCAGGGACTGGGCGTTCCCCTCGAAGCCCCCGATGGGCTCTGCCCACTCGTTGAGAGCTCGTTCGCCGTTGTGACCGAAGGGAGGATGCCCCAGGTCGTGGCTCAGGCACGCCGTGTCGACGACATCCGCCGAGACGCCGAGGGCGACAGCGAGCTCGCGCCCGACCTGAGCCACCTCGAGGGAATGCGTCAGCCGGTTGCGGGCGAAATCCGCGGTGCTGGCGGGACTGAGCACCTGCGTCTTCGCGGCGAGTCGGCGCAGCGCGGCGGAGTGCAGAACACGGGCACGATCGCGAGCGAAATCGTTGCGCTCGGAACGATGGGTTTCGGCGAAGAAGCGTTCGGCGTCTCGCGCGTCGTAGCCGTCGGCGCGCAGGCCTGCCTTGGGGTCAACCGCCACTGTTCTCGATCTCCGCTCCACGCATCATCTCCGAGGTGTCGGATGCGATCTCCCGCGACTCCAACCACTTCTCCGGCAGGGCGGTGCGCTTCGGGTGTCCTGCTCGACCGCGCTGCCCCTCGGCGTCCGCACCGGGATAGGGCGCCGTGTGATCGAGCCGGCCGAGGAGGTCGTCGATCTCGGCGAGGCTGGATGCCGTGGCGAGTCCGGTGCGGATGTCGCCCCCGACCGGGTAGCCCTTGAAGTACCAGGACACGTGCTTGCGGATATCCCGGCACCCGCGGTCCTCATCCTCGAAGAACTCGACCAGCAGCTCGGCGTGGCGACGGAAGGCGTTCGCGACGAAGCCGAGTGTCGCATCGACGGTCTTCCCCTCCCCACCGAAGGCCGTGGCCAGCTCGCCGAACAGCCACGGGCGTCCGAGGCAGCCACGCCCGACCACGACACCGTCGCAGTCGGTCTGCGCCATCATGCGCACGGCGTCGTCGGCCGACCAGATGTCGCCGTTGCCGAGCACCGGGATGCTCGTGACCGCCTGCTTCAGCTCGCCGATCGCGTTCCAGTCCGCGAACCCCGAGTAGAACTCGCCAGCGGTCCTGGCGTGCAGCGCGACCGCGGCCGCCCCCGCATCTTCAGCCGCTCGCCCTGCATCGAGGAAGGTGAGGTGGTCTTTATCGATGCCCTTGCGCATCTTCACCGTGAGAGGGATGTCGCCTGCGGCTTTCACCGCCTGGTCGACGATGTCGGCGAACAGCTTCGACTTCCACGGCAGCGCCGCTCCCCCGCCGCGGCGTGTGACCTTCGGCACCGGGCACCCGAAGTTGAGGTCGATGTGGTCGGCGTGGTCCTCGGCGACGATGATGCGGACGGCCTCGGCGATGGTCTTCGGGTCGACGCCGTACAGCTGGATGGACCGCGGCGTCTCCGACTCGTGGTGGCGGATCAGTCGCATGGTGGTCTCGTTGCGCTCGACGAGAGCGCGCGAGGTGATCATCTCGCTGACGTACAGCCCGGCGCCGTACTCACGACACAGTCGCCGGAAGGCGGTGTTGGTGATCCCCGCCATGGGTGCGAGGACGACCGGCACGTCGAGATCGATCGGACCGATGCGAAGGGGGCGGGCAGGTGCGGTGGCGAGAGTCATGTCCCCTCTATTCTCCCAGACGCGGAGCCCACGGGGATGCGGCGATCTAAGCTGTGAATATGACCGAATCCGCGCTCCGCACGATCCCGTTCACCGACGCGAAGGGCGAGGAGAAGACGCTCGACGATCTCGGTGCCGACGTGGTGCTGGTCGTGAACGTCGCCTCCAAGTGCGGCCTGACGCCGCAGTACGAGCAGCTCGAGGAGCTGCAGCGTCTGTACGGCGACCGCGGGTTCACGGTCGTCGGCTTCCCGTGCAACCAGTTCTTCGGCCAGGAGCCCGGCTCGGTGGACGACATCCTCGAGTTCTGCTCGACGACGTACGGCGTCACGTTCCCGGTCAACGACAAGGTCAAGGTGAACGGCAAGAACGCCGCGGAGCTCTACAAGGCACTCAAGGAGACCCCGGACGCCGGCGGAAAAGCCGGACGGGTCGAGTGGAACTTCGAGAAGTTCCTCGTGCTGCCGGATGGGGACGTCCTGCGCTTCCGCCCGAAGCAGAAGCCGGACGCCCCCGAGATCGTCAGCGCCATCGAAGCCGCGCTGACCCGCTAGATCGAGCCGAGCGTCGGACGGTCAGACGGCTGCCGTCTCCGTCTCGGCTTCTCCGCGCTTCGACCAGAGGTCGCGGAGGACGTTCTCGAACGCCGCCGGTGGCTGCGCCCCGCTGATGCCGTACTGGCCGTCGACGACGAAGAACGGCACACCCTGGATGCCGTAGGCGCGGGCCTGGGCCTGATCCTGACGAACCGCCGGCAGGTACTGCTCGCTCTCGAGCGCCGCGCGAGCGCGATCTGCGTCGAGGCCGACCTCGGTCGCGAGCTCGACCAGGTCGTCGATACGGCCGACGTGCTTGCCTTCGGTGAAGTAGGCGGACATGAGCCGCTCCTCCAGCTCGTGCTGCAGGCCCTCGGCCTTCGCGAAGTGCAGCAGCTCATGAGCCTTGACCGTGTTGGTGTGCTGCAGCAGGTCGAAGCGGTACTCGAGTCCCGCGTTCGCGGCGACACCGGTCACATTCGACAGCATCTGCTCGACCTGCTCGCGCGGCATTCCCTTGTGCCCGGCGAGGAAGTCGATCTCGTCGCCGTCGAAGTCGACGGGGGTGTCGGGCGAGAGCTCGAAGGAGTGGAAGGTGATGTTGACCTGCGGTGCGTCCTCGTCGGCGGCGACCGCTTCGAGACCCTTCTCGAGGTTGCGCTTGCCGATGTAGCACCAGGGGCAGGCGATGTCGGACCAGATGTCGATGGAGATGGGTTCAGTCACACTCTCATGCAACCGCATGCGCCTATGAGCTATTCCGAGGCAGCCACAGCTCGCGGGTAGGCTTCTCGGATGCTCTCCGCCGACGACCCGCTGCCGCTCCGGCCGGAGCGGGTTCTGGTGGCGGGCGTCTCCGGCTCGGGGAAGACGACCCTGTCGCGGCGTATCGGCACGATGTGGAGCCTGCGCCACGTCGAGATCGACGGTCTGTTCCACGGACCGAACTGGGCTCCTCGCCCCGAGTTCCTCGACGACGTGCGCGCCTTCGCGTCCGACGACCGTTGGGTCACCGAGTGGCAGTACACGAGCAAGGGCACGGATGCGATCCTCACGCCGCGCGCGCAGCTCGCCGTCTGGCTGGACTATCCCCACCGCGTCGTGCGCGCCCGTCTGATCCGGCGCACGCTCGCCCGCGGCATCCTGCGACTCGAGCTCTGGAACGGGAACCGCGAGAAGGGACCGTGGAACCTGCTGAACCGCGATCCCGAGGAGAACATCCTCGCGTGGCAGACGGCGACGCTCCACAAATGGAGCGAGCGGTTTCCGGCCCTGCAGGAACACTTCCCCCACCTCGTCGTCGTGAGGCTGCGCCATCCGCGGGAAGCCGAGAGGTGGCTCCGGGCTCAGGCCGAGGCCTCCGGCGTGTCGATCGCGCCGCCGAAACGACGATCGCGCGACAGGTAGATACCGATGGCGCGCCACAGCTCCTCACGCGAGAAATCGGGCCAGAGGGTGTCGAGGAACACCATCTCGGCGTAGGCCGACTCCCACAACAGGAAGTTCGAGGTGCGTTGCTCCCCCGAGCTGCGCAGGAACAGGTCGACGTCCGGCATGTCGGGCACATACAGGTTCCGGCGGATCATCTTCTCGGTGATCGCCTTCGGCTTCACCCGCCCGGCGGCGACATCCTCGGCGATCGCCCGCATCGCATCGACGAGCTCCACCCTGCCGCCGTAGTTCACACACATGGTGAGGGTGAGCACGTCGTTGCCACGAGTGAGCTGCTCGGCGTGCTGGAGCTCCTTGATGACGCTTCCCCACAGACGCGGCTTGCGTCCGGCCCAGCGGATCCGCACGCCCCATTCGTTGAGCTGATCACGGCGTCGGTGCAGCACGTCGCGGTTGTATCCCATCAGGAAGCGGACCTCCTCGGGAGAGCGCGCCCAGTTCTCGGTCGAGAACGCGTACACGGAGAGATGCTTCACCCCGGCCTGGATCGCGCCGGCGACCACATCGAGAAGCACCTCCTCCCCTGCCTTGTGACCTTCGATCCGGTTGAGACCCCGGCGGTTGGCCCAGCGGCCGTTGCCGTCCATGACGATCGCCACGTGCTCCGGCACGGCCCGGAACGCAGGGGGATGCACGCCGGTCCAGTCCAGCGGGCGATAGGCCACGGCGTCCTTGTGCGTATACGGCTTCGGGCTCACCGTTCTCCTTCCGAAGGGATGTCGGACACGTGGGCGAGGGAGCGGATCCCGCGTTCCAGATGCCATTGAGCGTAGGCGGAGACCAGGCCGGACGCAGCGGCCGTGTCGGCGGGCGAAGACCCGTCGATGACGTCCCACTCGCCGGCGATCAGCGCCCGGAGCAGCGCCAGGGTCTTCTCGGCGACGCGGGGGCTCCCGGCAGGGGCGCAGTTCTGGCAGACCAGTCCGCCCAGCTGCGCGACGAACCGGGAGTGCGGACCCGGAGTGCCGCAGCGCGCGCATTCGTCGAGGGAGGGCGCCCATCCGGAGAGGGACATCACCCGCAGCAGATACGAGTCGAGGATGCTGCGGGCGACATGCTCTCCGCGGGACAGCGCACGCAGCCCGCCGACGAGGAGCAGGTACTGGTCGGGCGTCGCCTCCGAGTCGCTCAGGCGATCGGCCGTCTCGACCATCGCGTTGGCCGCCGTGAACCGGTCGTAGTGCGCGGCGATGTCCGTTCCGTAGGAACCGAGCGACTCGGCCTGCTGCACGATGTCGAGCGAGCGGCCTTGATACAGCTGCACGTCGGCGACCATGAACGGCTCGAGTCTGGCCCCGAACTTCGACGAGGTCCGGCGCACGCCCTTCGCGACCGCGCGAACCTTGCCATGACGCCGCGAGAGCATGATGACGATGCGATCCGCCTCACCGAGCTTGTGGGTGCGCAGGATCACCGCTTCGTCTCGATAGGTGGGCACCCTCCGATTATCCTCCGTGCGCGAGAATGGAGGCGTGACCGAACCGCTCTTCACCATTCCGCTGTGGGCGGACCTCCTCGGCGTCGGCCTCGGTGGCGTCCAGGGCGCGATGTTCGCATCGGGGTTCCAGGGGCAGCGTCGACTCGACTGGCTCGGCGTCTCGATCATCGGCATCATGATCGGGATGGGTGGCGGTCTCATCCGCGACATCCTGCTGGGACAGACGCCCGCCACCCTGCAGAATCAGTGGTATCTGGTCACCGCCGGCGGGGCGGCCCTGCTCGGCATGCTGCTCGCGGGCCTCTTCACCCGGCTGAACACCGTGATCGTGGTCCTCGATGCCGTGGTGATCGGCATGTTCGGCGCCTTCGGGACGAGCAAGGCCCTCGCATTCGGGATCCCCGAAGTCCCGGCGGTCTTCATCGGCGTCTGCGCCGCGGTCGGTGGCAGCGTGCTCCGCGACATGCTCATGGGGCTTCCGACCGCGATCATGCACGTCGGTTCGCTCTACGCGGTCGCCGCGGGGGCAGGATGCACCTTTATCGTGATCGCCGTCGCCCTCGGAATGCCGATCACTCTCGCGGCGGTCATCGGCATCGCCGTCACCGCCGTCATCCGGGTCCTCGCCGTCACGTTCGACGTCTCCCTGCCCGAGCAGCGGCGCATCTACCGCCGCAAGGTGGCCGCAGAGACCGGCGCGATCGCGATCGTCAAGCCCAGCGCCGACCTCTGAGAACCAGCACGACACGCTCTCAGCGCGGCGAGGAATCCGAGACGATGCCGGCGAGCCCGTCGATCACCCGTGCCACACCGAAGTCCCATGCGACGTCGGCGTCGTAGGGGCCGTCCATCGCTTCGCCGGCTGCTTGACCGACCGCCTGAGCAAGGGGGAAGTCCGCGCCGAGATATCCCGTCACGCGCGGCGCGGCATCGGCCCAGAACGGCCCGAAGCGCTCCCGCTCTGCACTCCCGCGCATTCTCGCCGCCGTCGCCCTCACGAAGTCGAGGACGAAGGACAACGCCGCGTCACGCTCGACAGCAGACAGTCCGGCGTCATCGAATGCCCGCAACTCGCGGTCGTACTTCGCTATCGTTCCCGGACCCACGACGACTCGAGCATCATCGACGTCCAGCAACCACGCATGGGCGCGGAACAGGGCGAGATTCTCATCGACCACGCGACGCACGCGGGCTCGCCACCCCGCTCCGTCCGCCGGCGACGTCACCATCCTCGCGTGCGCCTCGTCGACCATCAGGACGAGCAGGTCCGCCCGACTGTTGACGTGCGTGTAGACGGACATCGCCGTGAGGTCGAGCGACTGCGCCAGCGCACGGATCGTCACCGCCTCGGCCCCACCGGCGTCCGCGAGTTCGATCGCCCCGGACACCACGGCGTCGACGGATACGCGAGAACGCGGCCCGCGACGCCCGTCCGCTCGCTCGGACGCGTCCTTGCGCCAGAGCAGGTCCACGAGATTCTTGGCCATTTCGGAATACCCTCCCGCGTCGACAACTTAACTCTGTACGTTGTACGTAGTTTATGACAGGAGAACCGTGAACATCACTCAGACCGCCATCTCGCTCAACGTTCCCGACGTCGCCGCCTCGGCGTCCTTCGCCAAGACCCACTTCGGCTTCGAGGAGGCGATGTCCGCCGAGGGATTCGTCTCCCTGCAGCACCCGGACTCGCCACCGAACATCATCTTCCTCGAGACCGGACTGAGCACGTTCCGCCCGCAGGAGATCTCCGGCTCCGCAGGGGAAGGCACCCTGGTCGTGTTCGTCGTCGACGACATCGACCGGGAGTTCGCGCGCATCTCCGACGCCGGAGCGCGGGTCATCACTCCCCCGGAGACCGAGCCGTGGGGTGAGCGCTACTGCCAGTTCGCCGATCCGAACGGTCTCGTCTGGCAGCTGGTGCAATGGGTCGCATAGCCCCCTGACCAGAGGTGCACACACAGACGACGGCGGCCGGGATCCTCGGGGATTCCGGCCGCCGTCGTCGAGACGCATCGATCAGACCGCCGCGAGCTCCTGCTGACGCGTGCGGATCGAACGGTTCACACCCGACACGATCGCCTTGAGGGACGCGGTCGAGATGTCGCCGTCGATGCCGACGCCCCACAGACGCTGATCGCCGACCTGCAGCTCGACGTAGGCTGCCGCCTGCGCGTCGCCACCGGCGCTGAGCGCATGCTCGACGTAGTCGTACACCGTGATGTCGAAGCCCTGCCCACGCAGCACCTCGACGAAAGCGGCGACAGGCCCGTTGCCGTTGCCGGTGACGGACACCTGCTGATCGTCGTCGCGCAGGACCACGTCGAGGGCGACGTCGCCGGACATGTCACTGCGGGTCTGCGTGGCGAGGAGCTCGAAGCGTCCCCACTTCGCCGCCGTGTCGACCGCCGGAAGGTACTCGTCGTTGAAGATCGACCAGATCTGCTCGCTCGTGACCTCTCCACCCTCGGCATCCGTCTTCGCCTGCACGACGCCCGAGAACTCGATCTGGAGCTTGCGGGGCAGATCGATCGCGTGGTCGGCCTTCAGCAGGTAGGCGACACCGCCCTTGCCGGACTGCGAATTCACGCGGATGACGGCCTCGTAGGAGCGACCGAGGTCCTTCGGGTCGACGGGCAGGTACGGTACGGCCCACTCGATGTCGTCGACCGTCACACCCTCGGCCTCGGCACGCACGGCCATGGCTTCGAAGCCCTTCTTGATCGCGTCCTGATGCGATCCGCTGAAAGCGGTGAAGACGAGGTCGCCCGCCCACGGGCTGCGCTCCGGCACCGGCAGCTGGTTGCAGTACTCGACCGTGCGCTTGACCTGGTCGATGTCGCTGAAGTCGATCTGCGGGTCGATACCCTGCGTGAAGAGGTTGATGCCCAGCGCGACGATATCGACGTTGCCCGTGCGCTCGCCGTTGCCGAACAGGCATCCCTCGATGCGATCGGCGCCGGCCATGTAGCCGAGCTCAGCCGCTGCGATCGCGGTACCGCGGTCGTTGTGCGGGTGCAGCGACAGGATCACGTTCTCGCGGTGCGCGAGGTGACGGCTCATCCACTCGATCGAATCGGCGTAGACATTGGGCGAGGCCATCTCGACCGTGGCGGGTAGGTTGATGATCACCTTGCGGTCGGGAGTGGGCTCGAAGACCTCGATCACCTGGTTGCAGATGTCGACGGCGAACTCGAGCTCCGTGCCGGTGTAGCTCTCGGGCGAGTACTCGTAGTAGACCTTCGTGTCGGGGATGGTCTTCTCGAACTGCCGGCACAGGCGCGCCCCCTCGAGCGCGATGTCGATGATGCCCTGTTTGTCAGTGCGGAAGACGACCTCGCGCTGCAGCACGCTCGTCGAGTTGTACAGGTGAACGATGGCCTGCTTGGCGCCGGCGATCGACTCATAGGTGCGCGCGATGAGGTGCTCACGCGCCTGCGTCAGCACCTGGATGGTGACGTCGTCCGGGATCAGGTCCTCTTCGATGAGCTGACGGACGAAGTCGAAGTCGGTCTGGCTCGCCGAGGGGAAGCCGACCTCGATCTCCTTGTACCCCATGCTGACGAGCAGCTCGAACATCACGCGCTTGCGCTCGGGCGACATCGGGTCGATCAGGGCCTGGTTGCCGTCACGGAGGTCGACCGCGCACCAACGGGGCGCCTTGGTGATGCGGGCGTCGGGCCAGGTGCGGTCAGGCAGGTGGACGTTGATCTGCTCGTGGAACGGCCGGTACTTGTGGATCGGCATAGCGGACGGGCGCTGAGTGTTCTGCATGATGGGGCTTCTTCTCTTCGTCAAGATGAACGGGCCAACACAAGCGCCGCGACGAGGAAGGCCCTAGCTTTAGGACTCGTCGCGGCAGCTAAGAAGAAGCAGACCGCCGAAAGGCATGAGGTCATGCTAGCAGGGATGCGATCGCGGTACCGACGTGTCTGAGACGATCCGGATCCCACCGACGCTCGTCGGTATGAGCACATCGCAGCGTCGCCTGTCCATCGCCGCCGCCTCAGGCGTCGCCCTCCTGTTCCTGAGCGCATGCACGACGGGCCCCGGCACCTCGCCGGCTCCGACGAGCACGACGGCGTCGTCCGAGCAGCGCATCGAGGACGCCCGGCCCGATCTCCCCGAAGGGCGCGTGATCGGGGTGGGTACGGTGCTGGACGTGGGTGGCGACGTGCAGCTGTGCATGGGAGCGATCATGGAGTCGTCTCCTCCGCAATGCTACGGCGTCCCCGTCGACGGCTGGTCCTGGGACGACGTGGAGGGTCGCGAGTCCAGCGGGGAGACGACGTGGGGTGCATACGCCGTGTATGCCACCTACGACGGCGAGCGACTCACGAACACCGATCCGCCGATCATGCTCGCACTCTTCGACCCGATCGCCCCGGAGGATCCGACGGACGGTGTCGACGGCACGACGCCGCCTGGAGAACTCAGCCGCATCCAGGACGACATCTCGGCCCGCCTCGGGGATGAGGCGGTCACGCTCCGCACCGATCGCGGTTACGTGTGGCTCGATGTCGTCTGGGATGACGGGACGATCCAGGATGCCGCGGACGCGGAGTACGGAGACGGTGTCGTGATCGTGACGTCCGCGCTCCGGGAGATCGACTGAGCGCCCGCCGTCGTGTGCGATCATTTCCACATGCATAGACCTCCGGTCGCGATGCGATGAGAATCGAGTTGCTCATCGGCGGGTTCGCCATCCTCATCGGCATCCTCGCGTCGATCCTGTCCCGGCAGACCACCGAGCTCATCATCGCGGGGAACTACGTGATCGGATCACATCGCGGATCCGTGGCGAATGCCACGCAACGACCATGGATGACACGACTGATCGGCATCGCTTTCGTGATCGTCGGAGCAGCCCTCGTGGTGTACGGCGTCGATGACGCGCCTGGTCCCCGCCCCGCTCCTGCTGAGCAGTGGGAGCTCATCCTGCCGCTCGTGTCCTCGGGTGTTCTGGGAGCCTTCGGGCTCGGCGTCCTCGCCTCACGACGCCGCCTCACCGCCCTTGCCGCCGAACGGTTGAAGGTGAATGGTGCTGAGATCTATGAGGGCGATCAAGCGGAGAGGAGTGCCCGCACGATCGTGTTGACGTTCGGTATCTGGATCTTCGTCGTCTCCGCATTGATTTCTGCGGCCGGGATCATCTTCTACCTGCGGGCCTGAGCCGGAGGACGCTGAAGCAGCGGACACACATCGGACAGACAACGCCCCTGCACTAGGGGATCAGAGCGATCTTGCCGCCGGGATGGCCGGTGGCGAGAAGCCGATGCGCCGCCGGTGCGTCGGCCAGGGGGAAGGTGCGGGCCAGAGGGACCACGAGATCGCCGTTCTGCGCCAGCGCGACCAACTCTCCCCGCACCTCGTCGCGGAAGCGGGCGCTCTGAGGCATCGACCCGGCGATGAAGCGGATGCCGTCACCCTCCGCGCGACCCGCGGCGGCTATCGTGACGATCCGTCGACGGTCGGTGACGAGTTCGAGGGACGCGTCCACGGCTTCCCGCGTTCCCGCCGTGTCCAAGGCCGCAGCGATCGGAACATCCGCAAGGTCGCGGACTCGGCCGGAGAGCCCGGGGCCGTACTCCACAGGGACGCCCCCGAACCCTCGGACTTCGCCGAAGCGGGCTGGGCTCGCCGTTCCGATGACGCGGATGCCGCGGAGCCGCGCCTGCTGCAGCACGCTCACGCCGACGGCGCCGGACGCGCCGTGGAGAAGGATCGTCTCCCCTGGTGCCGCAGCGGTGACGGCGAGCATCTCTGCGGCCGTGGTGCCGACGAGCAGCAGATTCGCGGCCTCGGGGTGCGTGAGCGTCGACGGCTTGGCGAACACCTTCTCGGCGGGCACGGTGATCTCGGTCGCGTAGCCCCCGCGCACGCGGAAGGCGATGACCTCGTCGCCGATGTCGACGGCCCCCGAGCCTGTCCTGGTGTCCGCGCCGATGGCCGAGATCTCCCCCGAGACCTCATACCCGATCGGGACGGGCAGCTCGATGCCCGTGCGGGGAGCCGCGACATGCTTCGCGTCTGCGGGGTTCACCCCCGCGGCGCGGACACGGATCGTGACCTCGCCGGGTTCGGGAGTGCGCAGCTCATGCTCGACGAACGCCCAGGTCTCGGGCGGGCCCCACACCGGCGCGGTCCACTGCCACGCGCGGAACGGATCAGTCGAGGCCACGGTGCGCGATGCTTCTCAGAGGACGCAACGCAGGTTCGTGACGGTGCCCGATACGTTGGACCAGTTGCCCGCGTAGATGGTGGCGAGCACCGATGATCCGTTTCGCGCCTGCATGTAGCCGGAGGTCCGTGCATTCGCGGCTGACCTGGTCACGAAGCTCGCTGGCACGGCGTTGACGGTGCACGAACTGAAGCTCAGGATGCTCCCGCCGAGTGACGCGAGATTGAATGCGCAGGTCTTGCCGGTCGCGCAGCCGCCGACTGTGCGCGCGGAGATGCTGGACGCGCCGCGGATCTGCAGCTCCATGCCGAGGTCGGGCCACACCGCTCGCGTCGCATCGATGACGATGCCGCCCGGCACCTCTTCGAGCATCGCGGTGACGGCAGGATCGACC
Organism: Microbacterium sp. STF-2; assembly: GCF_034650155.1. Classification (NCBI taxonomy): domain Bacteria; kingdom Bacillati; phylum Actinomycetota; class Actinomycetes; order Micrococcales; family Microbacteriaceae; genus Microbacterium; species Microbacterium sp. STF-2. The sequence continues at coordinate 258,042 of NZ_JARKMW010000001.1, read as the reverse complement.
TCACGATCGCCCGGGTCTGCGGCCATCGCCGGAGTCGCTCCGAAGGCGACGAGCAGCCCGAGGACGATCGCCGCGAGAGCAGTCGAGCGCTTCATCGGAACACATCCTCCTCCACGTCCCACATCTGATACGAGATGATCGAGCCCGCAGCGAAGAGCTCGTCGGCGATCAGCACGGTGCGCTCCACTCCGACGATCCTTCCCGTGTCGCGGGACACCAGCACCACGTCGCTCACCGCCCCATCGGGCGACTGCACACGGATGCCGTCGACGGGTCGCCCCAGCCGATCCGTCGTCGTTCCGAGCGCCTGACCGCCGCCGGCCTCCTCGAGGAGGAGCAGCAGCTCGCGGTGCTGCGCATTCGTCAACGTCCATTGGCCGAGGACGGAGGTGAATGCGGTCTCCACGTCGAATGCCGTCGGGTCGTCCGGCATGCCGAACGCACGGAGCATCGCCACCATGTCGTCGTGCGTCTCGCCGGGCACAGCGGTCCAGGGAGTGGTGAAGTCCCCCGGTGCCATCACCAGATCGTTGACCACTCTTCCGCTGCTGGTGACCTCTGCAGCATTGCTCGCCGCCGCGTCCGAGGGGTCGTACGGAACACCGTCGATGGTGGTCGCACGTCCGGACCCGTCCGGTTCCCACGTGAGCGTCGAAAGCTGGGGAACGACGGTCGTGGTCTTCGAATCGACCTCGACGTTGAACCCCCAGGAGGCGGTCCTGACCGATCGCACCGGCTCACCGGGACCGGGGCTCTCGGCGAGGCTCGCTTCGGCCCCGTCGACGACCTGAGCGACAGTGACCGAGCCGTCGAACTCGAGCGGTGACGGCATCCCGGCCACCGCCGCCCCCTGCGGGGAGAGCACGGCGAAGGCCAGAGCCGTCGAGGCTGCGACCGCGGTCAGACCGGAAGCCCAGCCGAGTGCACGCCGACGGCGACGCCTCGGTGCGGTGCTCGTGCGGAGGATGCGGTCGCGAGTCGCGAGGGCCCGCGCGTCGGGCGCAGCGTCACGTGGAGTCGGTGCGGGATCGGCATCGCTCAGCATCCGTTCGAGCACGGCGTTGTCAGTCATCACCCGTCGTCCGCCCCTCCAGGCCCAGCTCCGCACACAGGCGATCCTGCGCGCGTCCCAGCGTCTTCCGCACTCGCAACTCGGAAGCGCGCAACAACTCCGCGATCTCCCCCACCGTGAGTCCGTCCCAGTACGTGAGCATGATGATACGCCTCTGACCTGGAGTGAGGACAGCCAAAGCCCGCAGGACCGCGAGGCGACTGTGCTGATCCGGTCCGCCCTCTTCGCCGGAGAGCCCCAGATGCACAGCGTCGAGCGCCCCGTAGGGCGTCGACGCCCGGCCGGAACGAGCCCGCAGCCGCCGATCCGTCGCCCGCAACAGCCAGACACGGCTCGGCGGTCGTGCAGGTCTGAGCTTGGTCCAGGCGAGCAGGAACACCTCGGAGACGATCTCGGTGACCTCGTCCTCCGCGCCGACGACGCCCTCGATGTGATGCCGCACTGCTGCCCAGTGCTCATCGAACACTCGGGTGAAGACCTCGTTGCGCAGCGGATTCGGGTCTTCGCTGCGACCACTCATGTCGCCGGGGTCGGCGGCCTGCCCGCCGCCATCGACGTGATACCGGATGTCATCTCAGAATCCGAGCCTGCCGAGCTGCTTCGGATCGCGCTGCCATTCCTTCGCGACCTTCACATGCAGCCCCAGGAAGACGCGCGTGCCGAGCAGCTCCTCGATGCCGACGCGCGCTCGCGCCCCCACCTCGCTGAGTCGCTTGCCCTTATGCCCGATGATGATCGCCTTCTGACTGTCGCGCTCGACCACGATCGAGGCGTGCACGTCGGTGAGGTCCGTGCCCTCACGGAGCGCGATGTCGTCGATGACGACGGCGATCGAGTGCGGGAGCTCGTCACGCACCCCCTCCAGGGCGGCCTCTCGGATCATCTCGGCGATCCGATCCTCCTGCGACTCGTCCGTCGTGATGCCCTCCGGATAGAGTGCCGGCCCCTTGGGCATCAGCGTCAGGATCTCGTCCGAGAGCACGTCGAGCTGCTCGCGCGTCAGGGCGGACAGCGGGATGACAGCGGCCCAGTCCTCACGCAGCGAATCGACCTCCAGGAGCCGCTCGGTGACCTCATCACGAGCGGCAGCGTCCATCTTCGTCACGATCGCGATCTTCTTCGCACGCGGGTAGCCATCGAGCGAGGCGGCGATCCGTCGATCCCCCGGACCGACCTTCTCGTTCGCGGGCACGCAGAAGCCGATGACGTCGACGTCGCCCAGCACCTGCTCGACGAGATCGTTCAGCCGCTCGCCGAGCAGCGTGCGCGGCTTGTGGATTCCAGGGGTGTCCACGATGACGAGCTGACCCTCGGGACGGTTCACGATGCCGCGGATCGCCCGACGCGTGGTCTGCGGCTTCTCGCTGGTGATGGCGATCTTCTCGCCGACGAGGGCGTTCGTCAGCGTCGACTTCCCGACGTTGGGGCGGCCGACGAATGTCACGAACCCGCTTCGAGTGTCGTCAGTCATCGTCTCGATCTCCTTCATCCTGCGAAGCGTCGGGTTCCCCCGCCGCACGTTCCACGAACACCGTCGCGATACCTCTGCCACGGCCGCGCGATGCGCCACCCGTGAGAACCAAACCTTCCACGGTGGCCGTTGCACCGGGCTGCGGAACCTGTCCCAGCGCTTTGCCGAGCAGCCCACCGATCGAGTCGACATCCTCGTCCTCGAGCTCGAGACCGAAGAGATCGCCGACGTCCTCGAGCGAGAGACGGGAGCTCACGCGGTATCGTCCGTGACCGAGATCGACGAACTCCGCCGACACCTGATCGTACTCGTCCGAGATCTCGCCGACGAGTTCCTCGATCAAGTCCTCCAGCGTCACCAAGCCCGAGATCCCGCCGTGCTCGTCGATCACCAGACACACATGCACGGCGTCGCGCTTCATCTGCTGGAGAAGGGTCTCGGCGCGCATCGACTCGGGGACGAAGGTCGCCGGGCGCGCGATCGGCCGGATCGAGGCCGCGCGCCACGCGCTGTCGTCACGATAGGCGAACTGCACGAGGTCCTTGAGATAGAGCACGCCGACGACGTCGTCCGCATCGTCATCGACGACGGGCATGCGCGACACACCCCGGTTCAGGAACAGCGACATGGCCTCATCCGTCGTCGCCGTGGCATCGACGGTCACCATCTCGGTGCGGGGCACCATCACGGCGCGGACGAACTGATCGGTGAAGTCGAACACCGAGTGGATGAGATTGCGGTCGTCCTCCTCGATGAGGTCGTTCGACGCCGCCTCGTCGACCATGCTGAGCAGCTGGTCCTCACTGGTGAAGGAGCTGCGGCCGGTACCCGGCGTGACGCGGTTGCCGAGCACGACGAGTCCCTGGGCGAGGGGGCCCAGGAAGATACGGAGTCCACGCACGACCGAGGCCGTGCCGCGGATCATGCCCTCAGCGTGCTGGCGCCCGAACGAGCGCGGGCTCGCCCCCACGAGAACGAAGGTGATCGCGGTCATCAACAGGGCGGCGGCGAGCATCGCCCACCAGTTGTTCTCGATCAGGATGGTGAACGCCACCGTCACGAGCACGGCGGCTGTGACCTCTGCCAGCACGCGGATGAACGCCACGGCGTTCACGTGCGCATCGAGGTCCGCGGCGATGCGACCCAGAGCCTTGGCCCTGCGCCCTTCCGTCGCCATGTCGGCCAGACCCGCCCGTGACGTGACACCGTATGCCGCATCGATCGCGGACATGAGACCGCCGAAGGCCACCAGCAGCACGGCGGCGATCAGCAGGAGAGCCGCGGTCATCGCCGGCGTTCAGCTGCGGCGAAGCCCTGGATCAGTTCCTTCTGCAGCCCGAACATCTCACGCTCCTCGTCAGGTTCGGCATGATCGAATCCGAGAAGGTGAAGCAACCCGTGCGTGGTCAGCAGGATCAGCTCGTCCATCAGAGTGTGTCCTGCGGCCTGCGCCTGCGCTTCCGCGACCTGCGGGCAGAGGACGATGTCGCCGAGCAGACCGGGAGCGGTCGGGCGATCCTCGGTACCGGGGCGCAGCTCGTCCATCGGGAAGCTCAGCACGTCCGTGGGACCGGGCTCATCCATCCACTGCACGTGAAGAGCCTCCATGGCGCCCTCGTCGACGAGAACGATCGCCACCTCGGCGTCCGGGCTCACGTGGAGCTGTGCGAGGTTGAAGTCGGTGAGTCGCTGCAGCACGGTCTCATCGACGTCGATGGCCGACTCGTTGTTGATCTCGATCATGAGAGTCCTCGTTTCGGGGCGCGATCACGCGGTCCTGGTCGTTGCGCTCCTCGGCGCTCGGCACGATTGGCGAACTCGGCCGCCTGTTCGCGCTCGAACCGCTGCGCGGTGCGCTTCTCGTCGTACTCGCTGTACGCGTCGACGATGCGGCCGACCAACGAGTGGCGCACCACGTCATCGCTGGTGAGGCGGGAGAAATGGATGTCGTCGATTCCGTCGAGCACACGGGTGACCAGACGGAGACCGGATGCACCCTGCGGAAGATCGACCTGCGTGATGTCGCCGGTGACGACCATCCGCGTGCCGAAGCCGAGGCGCGTGAGGAACATCTTCATCTGCTCGGGAGTCGTGTTCTGCGCCTCATCGAGCACCACGAAGGAGTCGTTGAGGGTGCGGCCGCGCATGTAGGCGAGCGGGGCGACTTCGATCGTGCCCGTCGCCATCAGTCGCGGCACGATCTCGGGGTCCATCATCTCGTTCAGCGCGTCGTACAGCGGGCGCAGGTACGGATCGATCTTGTCCGTGAGGGTGCCGGGGAGGAACCCGAGCCGCTCCCCCGCCTCGACGGCGGGACGGGTGAGGATGATGCGGGTCACTTCCTTGCGCTGCAGGGCCTGCACCGCCTTCGCCATCGCGAGATAGGTCTTGCCCGTACCGGCGGGACCGATGCCGAACACGATCGTGTTCTCCTCGATCGCGTCGACGTACTCCTTCTGACCGAGGGTCTTCGGACGGATCACCTTGCCGCGGGTGGTCAGGATCGCCTCGCCCAGCACCTCGCTCGGACGCGGTCCGCCCTCCTGACGCAGCATGCGCGCGGAGCTCGACACATCGCTCGGGGCCAGGTCGTGCCCCGCCCTCGTCATGGCGAGGAGCTCGTCGACCAGCGCTTTCGCCTTCGCGACCGCATCGGTGCTGCCGCCGAGCGTGATCTCGTTGCCGCGCACGAGCACCTGGACGCCGGGGTGCTCCTTCTCGAGCATCCGCAGAAGCCGGTCCTGGGGCCCGAGCAGCTGCACCATCGCGACGCCGTCGGCGTAGATCTTCTCGACGGCCTCGGGAGGCTGACCTCCCCGGCTGCGCTCCTGGGGTTCGTGGTTCTCAGGCACCGACGCTCTTCTCGGTCAATCCGCCGCCCAGCACATGCGCGTGGACGTGGAACACGGTCTGCCCGGCGTTCGCGCCGGTGTTGAAGACGAGGCGGAAGTCGCCGTCTTCGGTGTGCTCCGCGGCGAGCTCCCCCGCGAAGGCGATCATGTCCGCCAGCAGAGTGGCATCCCCGGCAGCGAGCTCGGTCACGTCGCGGTACTCCGCGGTCTTCGGCACCACGAGCAGATGCACGGGCGCCTGCGGCGCGATGTCGCGCAGAGCGAAGAGGCGGTCGGTCTCGCCGATGATCTCGGCAGGGATCTCCCCGTTCAGAATGCGCGTGAAGATCGAGGGTTCCGTCATGCCGTCAAGTCTACTGACCACAGCACGCTCGCAGTCCGGTGCGCGTGGGCAGGCGGGCGAGTCGCGTTCACCATCGTCCGAGTGCGACCGACAGCACGGCGATCGCGGCAGGCCCTGCCGTCGAGGTGCGCAGCACGGTATCGCCCAGGAGCACGCGCTCGGCCCCCGCCTCCGTCAGGCGGTGGAGCTCCTCTTCGGAGATCCCGCCTTCCGGCCCAACGACGAGCACCAGGTCACGGCCGTCCGTCACGATCTCGGACAACCGCACGGGGGCCGTCGGGTCGAGGAGCAGAACACGCTGCGAGCTGACGCGCTCGGCGAGCTGCTTCGTCGAGACCGGCGCGACCACCTCCGGGACCCACGCGCGGTGCGCCTGCTTCGCGGCCTCGCGCACGATGCTCGCCCAGCGCTCCCTCCCCTTCACCGCCTTCGGACCTTCCCAGCGCGACACGCTGCGACTCGCCTGCCAGGGCACGATCTCGTCGACGCCGAGCTCGCACGCGGCCTGTACGGCGAGCTCATCGCGATCGCCCTTCGCGAGCGCCTGCACCAGGACGATCCGCGGACGGGGCGCGGGACGCTCGACGCGCTCTGCGATGCGCACGTCGACGCGAGCGGGCGACACCTCCTCGGCGACACCGGCCAACCTCACTCCGGCACCGTCGCCGACCGTGACGGCCTCGCCGACGCGAAGCCGTCGTACGACGGCCGCGTGCTTGGCTTCGGCTCCGGTCAACGACACGATGTCGCCGACTCCGGCATCGGTCGACGAGTCGACGAGGAAATGCAGGGCCATGGTCAGTGGCTGCGGAAGCGGTCGCGGAGCTTCGAGAACAGTCCCTGTTGGAACTGCGCGAGCTGGGGCTCCGGCGACTTCGTCTTCTTGGCGAAGTCCTCGATCAGGGCCCGCTGCGCGGAGTCCAACCTGGTCGGGGTCAGCACCTGCACGCCGACCCGCAGATCGCCGCGCTGAGTCCCTCGGAGCGGCGTGATGCCGCGGCCCTTGATCGAGAGCACGTCGCCGGACTGCACACCGGCACGGATCTCGAGGTCCACCTCACCGTCCAGTCCCTGGATCTTCGTCTCCGTGCCGAGGATCGCATCCGTCATCGACACCTCGAGCGTGGCGAGCAGGTCGTCGCCCTCACGGCTGAACGCCGCGTGCGGGTTGACCGTCACCTCGACGTACAGGTCTCCGTTCGGTCCGCCCGCCTTGCCGACCTCGCCGGAACCGGGAAGCTGCAGACGGAGCCCCGTCTCGACGCCGGCCGGGATGTCGAGCGACACGGTACGGCGCGAACGCACGCGGCCCTGGCCACCGCACGTGCCGCAGGGGTAAGGGATCGTCGTGCCGTAGCCCTCGCACGTGCCGCAGGGCTGAGAGGTCACGACGTTGCCGAGCAGGCTGCGCACCTGACGCTGCACGTGACCGGAGCCACCGCAGATGTCGCAGGTGACCGGAGAGGTGCCCTCCTGGCAGCAGGATCCCTGACACGTCTCGCACAGCACCGCGGTGTCGACGTCGATGTCGCGGTGCGCACCGAACACCACATCGCCGAGGTCGAGGGTCACGCGGACGAGGGCGTCCTGGCCACGCTCGCGACGCGAACGCGGACGCGCGCCACGTCCGCCGCCCTGCGAGGCCCCGAAGAACGTCTCGAAGATGTCGCCGAAACCGCCGAAGCCGCCGAAGTTCCCTGCTGCACCGTCTCCGCCGCCCATGTCATAGCGCCGGCGGGAGTCGTCGTCGCTGAGCACGTCGTACGCATGCGTGACGAGCTTGAACTTCTCCGCCGCGTCCTCTCCCGGGTTCACATCCGGGTGCAGCTGCCGGGCGAGGCGCCGGTACGCCTTCTTGATCTCATCGGTGGAAGCGTCTCGGGACACCCCGAGAACCTCATAGTGGTCCGCCACAATCGCCTTTCTTGCGTGTGTCTCGGTGGCGACCGCGTCAGCGGCCGGCCTCGTCTTCATCGAGCATCCGCGACAGGTAGCGGGCCACGGCCCGCGCTGCGGCGAGGTTGCTCGGGTAGTCCATGCGCGTCGGTCCCATCACTCCGACGCGCGCCGTGCCGCTCGGGGCGGCGTAGTTGCTGGCGACGATCGACGCCTCGCCCAGGCCGAACGGGGCGTTCTCCGTGCCGATGCTCGCGGCGAGTCCGTGCTCGTCAGTCACCATCTCGCTCATCAGACGCAGGAGCGTCACCTGTTCCTCGATGGCTTCGAGGAGGGGGTGGATGCTGCCGCGGAAGTCCTGCTCCCGGCGCGCGAGGGTCGCCGCTCCCGCCATCACCAACCGCTCCTGGCGGAACCCTCCGAGTTCGTCGACGATCACCGCAGCAAGCGTGCGCAGCACGGCATCCTGGGGCTTCTCCTCGGCGACCAGCAACGCCTGCAGCCGATCGGATGCCTCCCCGATGCCCTGACCGGTGATCGACGCGGACAGCCGTGCGCGCAGCACAGCCATGTCAGCGTCGTCGATCGGCTCCGGGAGGACGGCCATACGCTGCGAGACCCCGCCGGCATCGGTCACGAGCACGATCAGAAGCCGGTTCGGCGCGAGCGCGACCAGCTCGACGTGCGTGACATGCGCGCGGGCGAACGAGGGGTATTGGGCGAGCGCGACCTGGCCGGTCAGCTGTGTCAGCACCCGCACCGTTCGCGCCATCAGGTCGTCGAGGTCGGCCGGCTCGCCGAGGAAGGACTCGATCGCCGAGCGCTGAGCCGACGAGAGCGGTCGCAGCTGGGCGAGGTGGTTCACGAAGACGCGATAGCCCTTGTCGGTGGGCACACGGCCGGACGAGGTGTGCGGAGCCGTGATGAGCTCTTCGTCCTCGAGCAGCGCCATGTCGTTGCGGATCGTCGCCGCCGAGACGCCGAACGAGTGCCGGTCGACGATGGAGCGGCTGCCGACGGGTTCGTGGGTCTCGACGTAGTCCTGCACGATCGCTCGGAGAACCTGGAGTCCTCGCTCTGTGACCATCGCCCTTCCCTTCCGCTGGCACTCGGACGTTCAGAGTGCCAATCCTACCCCGTGCAGCTCGGGATTCTCCGTACCGCGGACGCACGACCCTAGGATGACGCTCATGACCACCTCGCCCCAGGCCACCCTGTCGAACGGCCTCGTCCGCGGCACCGAGGAGGCCGGGGTGGTCCGCTACCTCGGCATTCCCTATGCCCAGGCGCCGTTCGGGGAGAACCGCTTCCGCACACCGCAACCCGTCCCGGCCTGGGAGGGCGTGCGAGAGGCGACGCAGTTCGGGCCGACACCACCCCAGGTCCCCTACGCCGGAGCGATCGGCGAGCTGCTGGGATCTGTGCGCATCGACGGCGACGACATCCTCACCGCGAATGTCTGGGCTCCCGCTGATGCCTCGGGCGCGCCTGTCCTGCTCTGGATCCACGGCGGCGCGCTCGAGCGAGGGACCGCCGCGCTGCCGCTGTACGACGGCACCGTGTTCGCCGCGGCAGGCCTCGTCTTCGTCTCGATCAACTACCGACTCGGTTCGGAGGGCTTCTCGGTGCTGGACGGCGCCCCGCGGAATCTCGGCCTGCGCGATGCCGCCGCCGCTTTGGAGTGGGTGCACCGAGAGGTCCAGGCGTTCGGCGGCGACTCGGCGCAGATCACCGCCATGGGCGAGTCGGCCGGTGGCGCGATCGTGGCCGGTCTCCTCGCGCGGGACACCTCCCGTGAACTGATCAGCCGCGCGATCATCGAGTCCGGCCCACTTCACGCCCAGACCGCGCGGAAGGCAGGAAGAGTGACCGCGCAGATCGCGAAGCGACTCGGTGTGCGGGCCGACCGTGAGGCCTTCGCCGCGCTGACACCCGACCAGCTGCTGGACGCGCGCACGGCGCAATCGGCGGGATCGTCACCCCTCGCCGGGGCGCCGGGGTTCCAGTTCGCGATCGATGCCGAGAGCCTTCCCCGCTCGCCGCATGAGGTGCTCGGGGAGATCGACACCCCGCTCCTCATCGGCAGCAACACCGACGAGTATCGGCTCTGGTTCCCGCCGGAGGCGCTGGCCGCCATCGGCGGGATGAAGCTGCAGGCCGCACGGCTGCTGTCACGCATCCCCCGGCGCGCGGTGACCGCGTACCGATCCGCATTCCCCGACGCGAGCACCGGGGAGATCTTCGGGCAGCTCGTCACGGACATGATGCTGCGTGCGCCCCTCAGCCGTGTGGCGGCGGCCCACCCGGACACGACCTACGTCTACGAGTTCGCCTGGCCGAGTCCGGTGCGTGACCTGCGGGCGGCCCACGCACTCGAGCTCGGGTTCGTGTTCGATCGGCTCGATGATGCCGAGGCCGAGCGACTGGCGGGTCCCGATGCTCCGCGCCGGCTCGCCGCCGAGATGAACGCCGCCTGGGTCGGGTTCGCGACCGCCGGAGACCCCGGGTGGCCCGCCTATGGGCCGGACCGCCGGACGCGTGTCTTCGATGCGGACAGCGCGACGGTGACGCAGCGGCGGACAGCGGGCATGGATCTGCTTCCCGGATGATTCCGAGAAGGAATCAGTCGGTCAGCTGGCGGACCACGGCATCCGCGAGAAGACGGCCCCGCAGTGTCAGTTGGATGCGCCCCTGCAGCGCTGCAACGGGGTCGACGAGCCCGTCGGCCATGAGCCCGGCGACCCTGCTCCGGTTCGCACTCGGCACGTCGTCGACGGCGATGCCCTCACGGATACGACTGAGCAGCAGGATGCGCTCGAGCGTGCGCGACTCCTCGTCCGGGCGCTCGGTGCCGGCTGCCGGAGACTCGGATGCCGAGAGACGCTGCGCGTACGCGGCCGGGTGCTTCACGTTCCACCACCGCAGGCCGGCGACGTGGCTGTGCGCACCAGGACCGAAGCCCCACCAGTCGCTCCCCCGCCAGTACGCGAGGTTGTGCCGCGACCGGCGATCAGGCGTGCGCGCCCAGTTGCTCACCTCGTACCAGTCGAAGCCACCGTCGGCCAGGCGCGCATCGGCGAGCTCGTACATGTCGGCCTGCAGGTCGTCGTCCGGCGTCGGCACCTCGCCGCGGCGGATCTGGCGGGCCAGCTTCGTACCGTCCTCGATGATGAGCGCGTACGCGGAGATGTGATCGGGTTCGAGCGCGAGGGCAGCATCGAGAGAGGCCTCCCAGTCGGACAGCGACTCCCCCGGTGCGCCGTAGATCAGATCGACGCTCACGGCGAGACCTGCATCCTTCGCGGCGGCGACGGCGGTGCGCACGTTCTCGGGGCGATGGGTGCGATCGAGCGCGGCGAGCACATGGGGAACGGCGGACTGCATCCCCACCGACATCCTCGTCACCCCGGCGTCCGCGAGAATGCGGGCCACCTCAGGTGTCACGGTGTCGGGGTTCGCCTCCACCGTGACCTCTGCACCCTCGGCCAGGCCGAACGCGTCGGTCGCCGCGTCGAGCATGCGTGCGAGGTCACCCGCGGGAAGAAGGGTGGGCGTACCTCCGCCGAAGAAGACCGTGTCCATCGGCCGCTGTGCCCCGGCGTCGTCCAGCACACGACGGGCGAGGGCGATTTCGGAGATCAACGTGGATGCGTAGTCCTCCTGCTTCGCCCCGCGCAGCTCGGTCGATGTGTACGTGTTGAAGTCGCAGTACCCGCAGCGCACCGTGCAGAACGGAATGTGCAGGTATGCCGAGAACGGAACGGCCGTGTCGATCGCGAGGTCGGACGGCAGGCGCCCGTCCGCTGGCGCGGGATCTCCGAGGGGAAGCGGTCCCGCCATCAGAGCGGGGTCGCGTAGAGCGGAGAGATCGCCCGGAGGTAGCGCGCGAAGAGCTCACGACGACGACGCTTCACGAGCGCGGGAATCGTGCGGTAGAGAAGACCGTTGGGCGCATCGAAGGCCCGGACGGTGAACCACACCTCGTCGTTGTCTTCACGCCAATCCACGTCGAACGACTCCTCGCCGCTGACGACCGATCCGCCGACCGTGCCCAGGACGAACCCGACACGTCGGGTCTCCTCGGTGACGGAGATCACGCGCAGCTCGGAATCGGCGCGCATGCCGGCGACGCGTCCGCGAAGGTGCAGGGTCATCCCCGCCCCGACGAACGGCATCCCCTCGGCGTCGTACCGCGGCTCGACGTCTCGCTTGCTCGGAGCGATCGGGTTGCCTTCCGCGTCGAAGCTCACTCCGGCGTAGGCAGGTCCCGGCGCGGGTCGCACGTCCTCGACCGAGAGGCCGGCCGCACGCTGCGCCGTCCACGACAGAAGCGCTTCGCCAGCCGTCTGGAACCGTTCGACCCCACTGCCGATGCGCCAGGATTCCTCCGCCGGGATGCTGCGCTCCGGTGGGTACTGCATCAGGTCGGGCGCATGGGTCGCACCCACGGCCGCATAGTCCACCGTGTCGTCTCGGAAAGTCCCGCGCCGCATGACTTCCACCCTACTTCGCGTTACCTGAGCGAACACCCCCACGCGCCGCGGGACGTCACATCCCCCGGGCGCGATCGGGTCCGACTACTTCTTGTCCTTGCCTTCGACGTCGCCCGAGAGCGCGGCGATGAACGCCTCCTGAGGGACCTCGACGCGGCCGACCATCTTCATGCGCTTCTTGCCCTCCTTCTGCTTCTCGAGAAGCTTGCGCTTGCGGGTGATGTCACCGCCGTAGCACTTGGCGAGCACATCCTTGCGGATCGCACGGATGGTCTCGCGGGCGATGATGCGCGCACCGATCGCCGCCTGGATCGGCACCTCGAACTGCTGGCGAGGGATGAGCTTGCGCAGGCGCTCTGCCATCATCGTGCCGTAGGCGTAGGCCTTGTCGCGGTGCACGATCGAGCTGAAGGCGTCGACCTTCTCGCCCTGGAGAAGGATGTCGACCTTGACGAGGTCGGCCTCCTGCTGACCGGACGGTTCGTAGTCGAGCGACGCGTAGCCCTGGGTCTTCGACTTCAGCTGGTCGAAGAAGTCGAACACGATCTCGCCGAGGGGCATGTTGTAGCGCAGCTCGACGCGCTCCTCCGAGAAGTACTCCATGCCGAGCAGCGTTCCGCGGCGCGACTGGCACAGCTCCATCACGGTGCCGACGTAGTCCTTCGGCAGCAGGATCGCGGCCTTGACCATCGGCTCCGACACCGAGCCGATGCGCCCGTCCGGGTACTCGCTGGGGTTGGTGACGGTGACCGTCTCGCCGGTGTCGCTCGTGAGCACCTCGTAGATCACGCTGGGCGCTGTCGTGATGAGGTCGAGGTTGAACTCGCGGGCCAGACGCTCGGTGATGATCTCGAGGTGCAGCAGCCCGAGGAACCCGCAACGGAAGCCGAAGCCGAGCGCGACCGAGGTCTCCGGCTCGTAGACGAGCGAGGCGTCGGAGAGCTTCAGCTTGTCGAGCGCCTCGCGCAGCTCCGCATAGTCGCTGCCGTCGATCGGGTACAGGCCCGAGAAGACCATCGGCTTCGGGTCGGTGTAACCGGGAAGGGCCTCGGAGGCCGGCTTCCGGGACGTGGTGATCGTGTCACCGACCTTCGACTGACGCACGTCCTTCACACCGGTGATGAGATAGCCCACCTCGCCGACGCCGAGTCCCTTGGTCGGGGTCGGCTCGGGGCTCGACACGCCCACCTCGAGGGCCTCGTGGTTCGCGCCGGTCGACATCATCTGGATGCGCTCGCGCGGCGAGAGGCTGCCGTCCACCATGCGTACGTACGTGACCACTCCGCGGTAGGCGTCGTACACGGAGTCGAAGATCATCGCGCGGGCCGGAGCATCCGCGTCTCCGGTCGGGGCGGGGATCTCCTGCACCAGTCGGTCGAGCAGATCCTCGACGCCGACGCCGGTCTTGCCGGAGACGCGAAGGACATCCTCGGGTTTGCCGCCGATGAGCGAGGCCAACTCCTTCGCGTACTTCTCCGGGTCGGCGGCCGGCAGATCGATCTTGTTCAGCACCGGGATGATGTGGAGGTCGTTCTCGAGCGCGAGGTAGAGGTTCGCGAGCGTCTGCGCCTCGATGCCCTGTGCCGCGTCGACGAGCAGGATCGCTCCCTCGCAGGCCGCGAGCGAACGCGAGACCTCGTACGTGAAGTCGACGTGGCCGGGGGTGTCGATCATGTTCAGCGCGACGGTCTGGCCATCGAGTTCCCATGGCATCCTGACCGCCTGGCTCTTGATGGTGATGCCGCGCTCACGCTCGATGTCCATGCGGTCGAGGTACTGCGCGCGCATGTCGCGATCGGAGACGACTCCGGTGATCTGGAGCATGCGATCGGCGAGCGTCGACTTGCCGTGGTCGATGTGGGCGATGATGCAGAAATTACGGATCTGCGCAGCCGGCGTCGCAGCAGGCTGAAGAGGGGTGAGAGCGCGTGGGGACATGTCCACTCGATTGTACGGTCAGGGGAGGCTAATCCCCGATTCGGCCATACCGGTGATAGTCTCCCGAAGTTGCCAGGGAAAATCCGTGACACCGGATCCCGCAAGCGATAAGACTCCGTCACATACCCCGTGATGGTCGTCGCATCGCAGAGTTCGGTGGATGGCGATTGTGTATCCAACTGACTCAGCGTTGCGTCGGCAGATCCCGAGCGCGTCTGTAGAAGAGAAAGACTGACCCCTTTTGATCAAGTACCTCCTGCGCCGAGCACTCGGCTGGCTGCTGATGATCGTGGTCGCCACGAATCTCACGTTCTTCCTGGCGTGGGGCTTCCTCGATCCGCGCAGCAACTACGTGGGACGGCGTCCCCCGCTCTCCCCCGAGCAGATCGACAACGTCCTCACCCCGCGCAACCTCAGCGACACCGTTCCCCTGATCGAGCGGTGGTGGAACTGGTTCAGCAGCATCCTGTTCCGTTGGGACTGGGGCGTGAGTCCCACGGGTCAGTCCGTCAACGAGCAGGTCTCGTATCGCATGTGGGTCAGCGCGGAGCTCGTCCTCGGCGCGACGATCATCGCCGCAGTGCTGGGCATCTGGCTCGGTGTCTACACCGCCTCCCGCCAGTACAAGCTCGCCGACCGCATCGGTCAGGCGACCTCGATCATCACGATGAACGTGAACATCATCGTCGCGGGTCTCGCCGTGGTTCTTCTCGCGATCGCCCTCAACGAGTGGACCGGGGTCCGCATCTTCTACGTCACCGGCTCCTCGAGCCCGGGCGTCACCGGCTTCTTCCCGGTGCTGGTGGACACCCTGCAGCACCTCACGCTGCCGACCATCGCCCTCGTGATCGTGGGCTACGCCCAGTACCACTTCCTGCAGCGTTCGCTCCTGCTCGACAACATCAACGCCGACTATGTGCGCACCGCACGCGCGAAGGGTCTCACGAAGGCGCAGGCCGTGCGCAAGCACGCCCTGCGGACGTCGCTCATCCCGGTCGCGACGCAGGTCGCCTTCACCATCCCGACGATCTTCACCGGCGCGATCCTGACGGAGCGGATCTTCGCCTGGCAGGGCATGGGACGGTACTTCCTCGACACCATCAACAACAACGACATCAACGGCGTCGTCGCCGTCGCCGCCTTCGGCGCCGTGCTGACGGCGATCGGCGCGGTGCTCGCCGACATCGTCGTCGTCGTTCTCGACCCGCGAGTGAGGGTGAGCTGATTATGACCACCGATATGATCGACCCCCTCGTCGAGCCGCCGGCCGCGCCGCCGACCGCCGACCGCGCCTCGGGCAAGTCGTTGTCCAAGTGGACGCTCTACACCCGCCGGTTCATGCGCAACAAACCGGCCGTGGGTGGCGTCGTCGTCCTGCTCGTGCTGATCCTCTTCTCCACGCTCGGACCGCTCCTCTCGCAGTACCAGGTCGACAGCATGGACTTCCTCGCCCTGAGCCAGCCGCCGTCCGCTGCGCACTGGTTCGGCACCAACGGCGCCGGCAACGACACCTACGTGCAGACCGCCATCGGCTTGCAGCGATCCCTCATGATCGCGATCACCGTCTCGGTGGGCACGACGATCCTCTCGGCGCTCGTCGGGACCGCGGCCGCCTACTTCGGCGGCTGGTTCGAGCGCATCGCTCTCCTGGTGATCCACTTCATGATGGTGGTCCCCACCTTCCTCCTGCTGTCGATCGTCTCGAACGACTCCGGCGGAGTGTGGTGGGTCATCGCGTTCGTGATGATCTTCGTCAGCTGGTTCTTCCCCGCGAGGATCATCTGGACCATGACCCTGTCGCTGCGTGAACGCGAGTACGTACAGGCCGCTCGGTACATGGGTGTCCGGGGACTGCGCATCGTGACGCGTCATCTCATCCCGAACATCGGCTCGCTGCTGGTGATCAACTTCACCCTCGGCATCGTCGCCGCTGTGACGACCGAGACAGGCCTGTCGTTCATCGGCTTCGGCGTGAAGATTCCCGACGTGTCGCTCGGCTCGCTGATCGGCGAGGGCAGCTCGTCCATCGTCAGCGCACCATGGCTGTTCTACTTCCCCGCATTGGTCCTCACCTTGCTGACCGTCTCGATGGCGCTCATCGCCGATGGACTGCGCGATGCTCTCGATCCCACCTCGGCTGCAGGAGGCCGCGCATGAGCCCTGTACTGTCCGTCCGCGACCTCAGGGTCAGCTTCGCGTCCGAGGCCGGCCGTGTCGACGCCGTCCGTGGCGTCTCCTTCGACCTGGAAGCGGGAAAGACCCTCGGCATCGTCGGCGAGTCCGGCTCCGGAAAGTCCGTCACTTCTCTCGCTGTGATGGGTCTGCTCGACGAGAACGCCAAGGTCACCGGCTCCATCGTGTTCGACGGCCAGGAGCTTCTCGGCAAGACCGACACGCAGCTCTCCGCCATCCGCGGCAACGGCATCTCGATGGTCTTCCAGGATCCGCTCACCTCGCTCACCCCGGTCTACACGATCGGCGCCCAGCTGATCGAGGCGCTGACGGTGCACCGCAATCTCAGCATCAAGGAGGCGACCGCACGTTCGATCGACCTTCTCAAGCTGGTGGGCATCACCGAGCCCGAGAAGCGGATGAAGTCGTTCCCGCACGAGTTCTCGGGCGGCATGCGCCAGCGCGTCGTGATCGCGATCGCGATGGCGAACGATCCGAAGCTGATCATCGCCGACGAGCCCACCACGGCTCTCGACGTCACGATCCAGGCGCAGATCCTCGACCTCATCGAGAAGGCGCAGGCCGAGACGGGTGCCGCCGTCATGATGATCACCCACGACATGGGTGTCGTCGCCCGAACGGCCGACGACGTGATGGTCATGTATGCCGGCAAGCCCGTCGAGCAGGCGCCCGTCCGCGAGCTGTTCCACCAGACCCGGATGCCGTACTCGATCGGTCTCCTCGGCGCGATCCCTCGCGTGGACAAGGCCGAGAAGGAACCGCTCACCCCCATCAAGGGCAACCCGCCGCTGCTGATCAACCTTCCGGACGCGTGCCCGTTCGCGGACCGCTGCCCCATCGTCATGGACGCGTGCCGCACCCGTGAGCCCGAGCTGCTGCCCGTGCTCACCGGTGGCGGCGAAGAGCACCGTGCCGCGTGCATCCGCGCGAACGAGATCACCGACGGCGGCCTGCTCGGTGGTCTCCCGGTGTACCCGGTGCGCGAGGCACCGGAGAGCGAACTGACTCGACTCCCCCGCGAAGAACGACCGATCACGCTCGAGGTGAAGAACCTCACCAAGACGTTCCCTCTGCTCAAGGGGGCTTTCCTGAAGCGCAAGGTCGGCGAGGTGCACGCGATCAAGGGCATCAGCTTCGACGTGCGCGAAGGTGAGACCCTGGCCATCGTCGGTGAATCCGGCTCCGGCAAGACGACGACGCTGCTGCAGATCATGGACATGGTGAAGCAGACCGACGGCGACATCGTCATCGCGGGAACAAGCGTCAACGACATCCACAGCCACAAGGTGGAGCGGGCACTGCGCCGCGACATCCAGATCGTGTTCCAGGACCCGATGGGAGCCCTCGACCCGCGTATGACGGTCGCGGACATCATCTCGGAGCCGCTCTCGGCCATCGGCACCCCGAAGGCCGAGGCGCACCGCCGTGTGAAGGAGCTGATGGACCTCGTCGGACTCAACCCGGCGCACAGTGATCGCTTCCCGCAGGCGTTCTCCGGAGGCCAGCGTCAGCGCATCGGCATCGCCAGGGCGCTGTCGACGAACCCGAAGATCCTGGTGCTCGATGAGCCGGTCTCGGCGCTCGACGTGTCGATCCAGGCCGGTGTGATCAACCTGCTCGACGATCTGAAGGTCAAGCTCGGACTGTCCTACCTCTTCGTGGCGCACGACCTGTCGGTCGTCCGTCACATCGCCGACCGGGTCGCCGTGATGTACCTCGGCGACTTCGTCGAGCACGGCGACGTCGACGACGTCTTCGACAACCCGCAGCACCCCTACACGAAGGCGCTGCTGTCCGCGATCCCGGTCCCGGACCCCGACATCGAGCGCACGCGTGAACGGATCGTGTTCGATCCCGCCACGGTGACAGCGCGGCCTGCGGCCTCATGAGCAGACCACGGATCACCGTCCGATAACGGTTAGCCGATATTCACTCGCCGCCCGGACATTCGAGGATCCGGCGAACTATTCTCCCCTTATGACACGCCGCAAGGCGAAAGGAGCACCATGAAGCAGTACAAGCTGATGGGAGCGCTGGCACTCACCGGCGCTTTCGCACTCGCGCTCAGCGGGTGCGCTACCGGCAACACCGGCAGTAGCGACAAGGGCGACAACGGCGAAGCAGCCGAGGTCGAGATGGCGAACTACAACCCGCAGCCCCGCGAGAACCTCAAGGAGGGTGGTGACGTCAACTTCGCCATCCGCGAGGTTCCGGACCAGCTCAACGCGTTCAACAGCGACGGCAGCGCCGACACGGCTCGCGTCGCCGCCTGGTACACGCCGCAGATCATCCTGATGAAGCCGGACGGCACGCAGTACAAGAACGACAACTACCTCTCCGAGTGGAAGAACGAAGTGAAGGACGGCAAGACCGTTCTGACGTTCACGTTCACCGATGAGGCGCACTGGAACGATGGCACCGACATGGATTGG
The DNA here is from genome assembly GCF_034650155.1 of Microbacterium sp. STF-2. Taxonomy (NCBI): domain Bacteria; kingdom Bacillati; phylum Actinomycetota; class Actinomycetes; order Micrococcales; family Microbacteriaceae; genus Microbacterium; species Microbacterium sp. STF-2. The sequence goes on along the minus strand of NZ_JARKMW010000001.1, from coordinate 239,352 downwards.
ACCGCCATCGACGCCACGTGGAAGGCGAACCGCTCCTACGACGAGGGCTTCAACCCCAACGCGACCGACGGCTATAAGGACATCGAGTCCGTGGAGCAGGGTGACACCCCCAAGACGGCCATCGTCACCTTCAAGGGCGAGTTCGCGTGGCCGCAGATGCCGTTCAACAGCGGCGTCCTGCACCCGGCTCTCGCCGACCCGACGAACTTCAACGAAGCGATGATCGACAACCCGCACCCTGAGTGGGGCGCAGGTCCGTACACCGTGGACGAGTTCGATGCCAATAAGGACTACATCTCGTTCAAGCCGAACCCCGAGTGGTGGGGCGATGCACCGCTGCTGGACAAGGTCACGATGACCGGCATGGACGCCCAGGCCGGCGTCAACGCCTTCAAGAACGGCGAGGTCGACATGGTCGAGACGGGTTCCCAGGAGCTCATCGACCAGGTCAAGGACGTCGACGGTGCGAAGGTATACCGCGCGCAGCAGACCGCCAACACGATCCTGCAGGTCGACTCGACCAAGCCGCAGTTCGAGGACGTCAAGGTTCGCGAGGCGTTCTTCAAGGCCGTCAACATCGATCAGCAGAAGCAGATCGCCTGGAACGGTCTCGGCTACTCCGAGGACCCGGCCGGCTCGCTGACCCTGTACTCGTTCCAGCCCGGCTACAGCGACTCCATGAAGGAGGCCGGCTGGAAGTTCGACGTCGAGGGCGCCAAGAAGCTGCTCGACGAGGCCGGCTGGAAGGAAGGCTCCGACGGCATCCGCGAGAAGGACGGCGTCAAGCTCTCCGTCGTGTACCCGATCTGGAGTGACTCCGCCACGCAGAAGGCCCTCGCGCAGTCGCTGCAGGCTCAGGAGAAGGCGATCGGCATCGACGTCAAGGTCGAGGTGCGGCCCTCCAGCCAGTTCTCCGACGACTACACGTCGAAGAACTGGGATGTCTCCGGGCTCCGCTTCACCGCCTCCGACCCGTTCGGTGCGGCATGGTTCTGCCAGCTGTACTGCTCGGACTCCGGTCTCAACCTGTCGGGTGTCGGCGATGCCGAACTTGACGCCGAGATCAAGGACAAGGTCGAGTCGCAGACCGACCCCGAGGCACAGACCGCTGCCGCGATGAAGCTCGAGCCGGAGATCTACAAGCGCTGGGGCCTCATCCCGCTGTACAACGGCCCGCAGATCTACACCGTCAAGGAAGGCCTGGCGAACCTCACGCCCGAGCCCTACGTCGGTCTGGACCTGTTCGGTATCACCCCGGTCGAGAACGTCGGCTGGGAGAAGTAACACTCTCTGACACACATGGTGTCGAAGCGGGGTCGGTGGTTCATCCACCGGCCCCGCTTCAGTTGCGTAGACGGCCCCCTCCGACGACGAACCAGGACTTCACACCCGCTCTATTGGTATCTCAATACACCGTTGCCGGGAGACTTCCGTACGGATCGTCGCGAATGCAATGTTCTATGTACTCAGTTCATGGATCGAGCAGATCGGAGTGTCATGTCGAAGGCCAAGAAGAACATCGGGATCACCGTGAGCGGAGTCAGTCTCGCGTTCATGATTTCGTTCGCGACGGCTGCTTCAGCCTCAGCGAGTTGGGAGATCGAGAACCCTGGAGGACATACCGGCGCCGCGACAGGCGGATTCAGTCGGTGCTACACCCCGGGGGGCCAGGCGTACATCTGCCCGAGATAGTGCGCTCACCAAGAATTCGAACATCCAGCCGGTCGAGAACGTCGGCTGGGAGAAGTAACACTCTCTGACACACATGGTGTCGAAGCGGGGTCGGTGGTTCATCCACCGGCCCCGCTTTCCTTATGCTGAACCCGTGAGCGTCCAGATCGTCTTCGTGCACGGTATCCGCACGTCCGCCACCATGTGGCGGTCACAGGCGGCCTACCTCGAGGAGCGCGGCTACGCCTTCACCGCCGTCGACCTCCCGGGGCACGGCACGCGGATGCAGGAGGACTTCACCCTCCACGAGGCGCTGCACACCATAGATGAGGCGGTGCGCACCGCGGCCGAGAAGGGCCCCGTCCTGCTGGTGGGGCATTCGATGGGCGGATTGCTCTGCCTCGCGTACGTCGGGGGCGCGGAGCAACCTCCCGTCGCGGGGCTGATCGCGGCGTCCTGCACCTCGATCCCCCACGGTGCCGGGCTCGCGGCCTACCGTCTCTTCACTCGAGCCGTCGATGCCCTTCCCGACCGCGGGATGTGGCTGACCGGCCGGATCCTCGAAGCCACCGTGCCTGTGGAGACCCGGTCCGACTTCGCCGCCGGCGGCTACGCGCTCGACACCCAGGACGCCGCGCTGCGCAGTCTGGCCGCGCTCGACATCGCCGCGGCGATCCCTCGCATCACGATTCCGCTCTGGTTCGTGAACGGGCAGTACGACCAGCTGCGGCTCAACGAGTCACTGTTCCGACGGCTCGCCCCGCATGCCGAGCTCATCATCGTGCCACGCACGACGCACCTCGTCACCGCGACGCGGCCGCAGATCTTCAACGCCGTGCTGCAGCTCGCCATCGCGACCGTGGAGCGTGACGCCGCGCAGGGAGTGGCGCCTGACCCCTCGAGTTCATGACGCCCTGGCCGGCTGCCGCGCGAACGCCGTGAGCAGCCCGCCGACGAGGGAGAGAACCGCCGCCGCGACGAACACGAGCCAGAAGCCGCCGACCAGCGCGACCAGTCCCGCCCCCAGCACAGGGCCGATGAGCTGCCCGAGCGCGGCTGTGACGTTCACGATCCCGAGGTCCCTCGCATGGTCCTGCTCGTCCGGCAGCAGGTCGGCGGCGAATGCGAGGCCCACCGTCGAGAACGCGCCATAGCCGAGGCCCATCAGCGCGGCGGCGACCATCGTCATCTCGAACGTCGGTACCAGCGCGATCGCCACCCCCGAGGCCGCCTGCACGACCGTCGCCGCCACCGTGAGCGTCCGGCGATTCCCTGTCCGGTCGGAGACGATCCCCGTGATCACCGAGGCGATGACGACGAACACCGTGTAGACGACGATCAGCAGCAGCAGGTTGTCCTGGGCGATGGCGCTGGGCTGGCCGAGGCCGTGCAGCAGGAAGAACAGGAACAGCGCGGTCCCGAGCGCGTTGCCGACGTTCGTCACCAGGCGCCCGGACAGCATCCAGGCGAAGTCGCGATCGCGCAGTGAGTCCAGGTGGCGGCGTCCGATCCGTTTCGGCCGCATCGCCTCCGTGGTCGGTGGATCGGGCAGCAGCAGCGCCGCCGTCGTACCGACCACCGCGATGATCCCGGCGAGCAGGAGATAGCCTTCCCGGAGCTCGAGACCGAGCAGGACAACGAGGCCGACCCCGACCACGATGCCGACAGCCTGGCTGGACCCGACCGCGGCGGAGGCGGCCCCGCGCTGTGTCGTCGGCAGCTGGTCGGCGATCAGCGCGGTGAAGGCGGCGGACGACACCGCCACGCCGATCGACACCCCGACCCAACCGGCGCCCACGGCCCATGGCCCTTGCGCGTAGCCGGTGAGGACGAGGCAGACCGCGGTGAACAGCACACCGCCCAGCGCCCACGGACGCCGACGGTGGCGGCCCGCAGCCGCGCCGTCCGAGAGCGCGCCGGCCGCCGGTCCCGCGATGATCCCGGCGAACCCGCCGATTCCGAGAACCAGTCCCGAGGAGACGACGCCCCGGATCCAGTCGTCCTGCGGGGTGTCGAGCTGCAGCGGCAGGAGCAGCTGCACCGGCGTGAGCTGCACGGTCCAGATCGCCAGCCACGCGAGCGTGAACAGCGACATCCAGCGCGCACCCGCGCGGACCGGGCGCGTTCCGGTCGCTTCGGTCATCTCGCCGCCTCCGTCGTGGCAGCGGTCGCATCCGTCCGCGCGCTCTCGATGATCCCGCGGTACCAGTCGTACGACGCCTTGGGCGTCCGTTCCCCCGTCTCGAAGTCGACGTGGACGAGTCCGAAGCGCTGAGTGTAGCCGTCAGCCCACTCCCAGTTGTCGAGCAGCGACCACACCGTGTACTCCTCCACCGGCACCCCCGCATCGATCGCCTCCCCTACCGCGGCGATGTGTCCCGCCAGATAGGCGATCCGATCGGCGTCATCCACGCGGAGGGCGCGCTCGGGTTCCGGGAACGAGGCGCCGTTCTCGCCGATGATCACGGGCGGCATCTGCGGATGCCGGGTGTGCAGGTCGATCAGGAGATCGCGCAGCGCGCTCGGCATGATCGGCCATTCCGGACCGAACCCGGTGACCGGGACTCCCGGAGTGGGCACGATGTCGAACGGGATCGGGCTCTCCTGCTCGGCGGCGGTCACCGTGGTCGGGTTGTAGAAGTTGATGCCGTAGAAGTCGATCGAGCGTCCTATGGCCTCGAGGTCGCCGTCCTGCACAGGCATCGGGGGCAGGCCGAGTGATTCCAGGTCGGGGTATGTTCCGGCGAGGAGGGGTTCGCTGAAGATCCGGTTGTGGATCAGATCGTAGACCGCTGCGGCCTGGTGGTCTTCAGCGGTGTCGGCCAGCGGCAGGACCCGAGTGTGGTTGTTGACCAGTCCGACCGATGCGGCACCACGCTCCCGCAGAGCGGCTGCCGCGCGAGCATGGGCGAGCAGTTGATGGTGAGCGGTCGGCAGCGCGCCGAAGAGGAGCTGCTTCCCGGGCGCAAGCGCGCCGACCGCGTATCCCTGAAGCGTCATCATGGCGGGCTCGTTCAGGGTGTACCAGTGCTGCACCCGGTCGCCGAGACGATCAGCCACGATGGCCGCATAGTCGGCGAAGCGCTCCGCGGTATCGCGCTCGAGCCAGCCGCCGCCTGCTTCGATGAGACTCGGCATCTCCCAGTGGAACAGGGTGGGGAACGGGACGACCCCGGCATCGAGGAGGAGATCGACCAGGCGCGAGTAGTGATCGAGGGCCGACGCGTCACCGCGGCCGAGGCCGTCGGGCTGCACGCGAGCCCACGGGATCGAGAACCTGTAGCGGTCGAGACCCAGGCCCGCCGCAAGGGAGACATCATCCTCGGGGCGCCGGTAGCTGTCGCACGCGGGATCCGCCGTCGATCCGTCGACGATCGCTCCCGGTCTCTCGAGGAAGTCATCCCAGATGGAACGACCGGATATCCCGGTGGGGCGCGACCCCTCGATCTGGAACGCTGAGGTCGCGGCGGACCAGCGGAGCCCGGCGGGCGCAGACAGGCGAGGGAACGCGGGGGTCATGGGGCTCCTTGACATCAGTGTCGAGATAGTGATGATTCTGCACCCGGTACCATCGAATGCGCGACTGCGTCTCGCATTCTCCTCGTCGTTTCGCGTCAACAGCCCCTCTGCTGGTAGACTCGACTCTTGGCTTGCGTGTGGGTTCTTCCCTCACGACCGCTGTGCAGCAGCCCTCTTCTGCTGCCGGCATTCCGAACACTCCTGTACAGAAAGCGTCCACACGTGGCAAACATCAAGTCGCAGATCAAGCGCAACAAGACCAACGAGAAGGCGCGCGAGCGTAACAAGGCCGTGAAGAGCGAGCTCAAGACGGTCATCCGCACCACTCGCACGGCCGTCTCCGCCGGTGACAAGGCCGCCGCAGAGGCCGCCCTGAAGAAGGCTGCCGTCAAGCTCGACAAGGCCGTCAGCAAGGGTGTCCTGCACAAGAACCAGGCGTCGAACCGCAAGTCGGCTCTCGCCAAGCAGGTCGCTTCCCTCTGAGCCGAAGCTTCTGAGAAAGGCCCGTCCCGTTCCTCGGGGCGGGCCTTCTTCATTGCCTCGGAGCGTCCCGGCAGTCGAATCCGACTGGCCACTCTCGCTCGACTACTCGCCGAACGGCTGACGAGTGGCGATGACGGTGACCATGCGCTCCAGCGCGAAGATCGGGTCGCGTGCCGCACCCTTGACCTCGCCATCGGCCCTGGCAGTGGCCTGGATCGCCATTCCGAGTGACCGCTCGTTCCAGCCGGCGAGATCGCGGCGTGCGCGGTCAACCTGCCAATCCTTCATCCCCAGACGCTGAGCGAGCTGGCGGCTCGGCTCGCGGTTGCCGGCGACTCGTGCCATGGTGCGGAGCTTCATGGCGAAGGCCGCGACCATCGGAACCGGGTCGGCGCCCGACGAGAGAGCATGACGGAGGGCGATGAGGGCCTCGCCGTAGCGTCCGGCGATGGCCGTGTCGGCGACGACGAACGCCGACACCTCGACCCGACCTCCGTAGTACTTGGTGACGATGTCTTCGGAGATGTCGCCCTCGACGTCTCCGATGAGCTGCTGGCAGGCCGCGGCGAGCTCGGTGAGGTCGTCGGCGAAGGCCGAGACCAGGGCTCGAAGAGCCGGTGGCGCGATGCGCTTCTTCGCCGCGCGGAACTCGCCGGCGGCGAAGTCGACTCGGTCGCTGTCGCGCTTGATGGCCGGGCAGGCGATCTCGATACCGCCGCCGTTCCCGGCACGGACAGCGTCGAGCAGCTTCTTGCCTCGCACGCTGGCGCCCGTGTGGCGAAGGATGACGGTCGCGCCCTCCTGCGGGTTGTCGAGATACGACACCGCTTCCTGGATGAAGGCATCGGAGCACTTCTCCACGCCGGAGACGCGGACGAGACGCGGTTCCCCGAACAAGGACGGCGATGTGAGGGAGAGCAGCGTTCCGGGCGCATAATCATCGGCCCGCACGTCACTCACTTCGAGCGCGGGGTCCTCGGCACGGAGGTAGTCGCGAACACCGGCGATCGCGCGCTCGGCGCAGACCTCTTCCGGGCCCGACACGAGCACGATCGGAGCGGGGTGCGGCTCACGCCAGGAGACCTGCGGGATCTTGGTGGGCTTCGCGCCGCCGCGGGAAGGGGTTCGCGAAGCTGCCATGGATCCAGCCTACCGGCGGTCGCCGACATGGTTCCGCTCCTTCGAGGCTGATCCGAGCGGCTCATCCGGCAGGCTTCTCCGTCCAGACCTGCAGTTCGCCGTCGCGAAGACCGAGCAGAATGCGCCCCCGTTCGTCGGTGCGCAGCACATGTGCACCGGTCGCCGCCAGGAGATCGAGGGTCTCGGAACGTGGGTGCCCGTAGTCGTTGTCCGCTCCGACGCTGAACAGCGCCACCCGGGGCCGCATCGCCTCGTACAGACCGGGATCCTGGTCGGCGCTGCCGTGGTGCGCTACCTTGACCACGGCGTACGGCATCATCCTCGCCGTACGCTGCAGCATGCGCTGGGGCGCGGCCGAGAGGTCGCCGAGATAGATCGAGCGGGGCACCTCTCCCCCGTCGAACTCCATCACCACGCTCGCATCGTTGCCATCGGGAAAGGCAGCGGATCGGCGCAGCGGCCAGAGCACACGCCACGCCGCCTCGCCGAGCATCCCCTGCTGACCTTCCGACGCCGCGTGGACGCGTGCGCCTCCATCGACGAGGTCATCGAGGAGACGTCGATCGGCGTCCTCGGCGATCGGACCGTGCATGACCACGTCGACACGACCGCGCACCGCCTCAGCCCCGCCGACGTGATCGAGGTCGAAGTGGGTGAGGACGAGAAGGTCGATGCGCTCGACGCCGAGCGACCGCAGACATGAGGCCAGTGGCTGGGGCTCCGGCCCCGTGTCGATCAAAGCGACCTGAGTCGCCGAGCGCACGAGCACCGCGTCACCCTGCCCGACATCGCACGCCGCGACGGCCCAGGCGTCGGGGGTCGTCGCCGTGGCGAGGGGGCCGTCGAGAAGCGCACGAGAACCGGCGAGCGACAGTACCACGACGACGATCACCGCCGCACCGCGACGTCCCCAGGCAGCCGCCCGCTGCACACGTGAGCCCGGCTGATGCGTGGGGGCACGCATCAGCACGATGGCGATCGCCGCACTCACCACCGCCACCACCAGGGCACTGCCGAGGCCTGGCGGTACCAGGACCTGCGCGCCCGGCAGCTGGGCCGTGGTGGTCGCGGTCATCGCGATCCACGCCGCGGGAAGCCACGCCGAGGCCGTCAGCAGGTCAGCGAGCACCGGCAACGGAGCGGCGAGGCAGGCGAGGAGCCCGATCACCGTCGCGACCGGGGCTGCGGGCCCCGCGATCAGGTTCGCGGCGATACCGACCAACGACTGCTGTTCCGCGAACAGGGCGATGATCGGGCCGCACGCGAGCTGCGCGGAGAGCGGGACCGCGACAGCGAGCGCGACGGGGCGCGGCATCCCCCGAGCCAAGCCGCGCGCCAGAGGTGGGGCGAGCAGGATCAACGCACCCGAGGCGACGACCGACAGCGCGAACCCCGGCGTCGCCGCCAGCCAGGGGTCCGCAACCAGAATCGTGGTGGCGCACAGCGACAGCATCCCGGCCCCGGCGCTCGGCTTCCCCGACAGCACGGAGAGCATCCCCACCGCCGCCATCACCCCTGCCCGGATCACACTCGGCTCGGGAGTCACCAGAACCACGAACCCGGTCAGGCCCACGAGTGACAGGACGACACGCAACCGGCGGCCGCCTCCGCACAGTGCCGTCAGCCAGAAGATCGCGCCGACCACGATCGCGCAGTTCGCTCCGCTGACCGCAGTGAGGTGACTGAGCCCGCTGGTGCGCATGTCGTCGTTCAGCTCGGCGGTGACGGCGCGCGTGTCGCCGACCGCGAGTCCGGGAAGCAGCCCGTTGCCCGGTTCCGGCAGGCGTAGAGACCGTTCGACGAACACGCTCTTGATCGTCGCCGCCGCACCGAAGACACCAGGCGCGGGCGAGATGACCTCGGCGTCGCTCGCGAAGACGACCAACGCTGAGCGCTCCACGGCATCCGTCGCCGATGACTCGCCCACGACCCGAACCGTCGCGCCGAGGTCGAAGCCCTCGGCCGGGACGACCCCCAGGCGCACCGGGGCGGCGGACGCCACCGCACGGCCCGGCGGCCCGAGCGTCGATGTCACCGCCTCGAACCACAGCCGCCCATCGCGTCCGATCGATGCGGAGGACGTCACCTCGGCCGTGATCTCGACCACGCGAGCGTCCCACCCCTTCGCCGCTTCCCGCTCGGGGACGGCGAACCCGACCGATACCGCCGCAGCCGCCATCGCGGCCAGCACGACGACGGCGAGGCCCCCGAGTGCCCAGGACTCTCCATGGCGGTTTCGACGGTGCACGACCGATGCCAGCACGCCTACCGCCCCGAGCCCGCACACGGCGGCGCACCCCCACGCGACCGCAGGGAACATCACACACAGCAGCGCGACGCACCACACCGCCACCGCGAGCGGCACGAGCCGGAGGTCTCGTCCCCTCACACCCTGACCCCGTCGCGCAGGCCTGCGACCAGCTTCTCCCCGATGCCGGGAACCGCCAGGAGGTCATCCACCGAGGCGAACCGGCCGTTCTCCTCCCGCCAGGAGATGATCCGCTCCGCGAGTGCCGGACCGATACGCGGGAGCGTCTCCAACGCCGCCTGATCCGCGGTGTTGAGGTCGATCCGGTCATCGTCCGGTGGCGGTGCGACTTCGCCGGGCCCACCCGCCATGGCTCCGGCTGCCGGCACGACGACCTGCTCTCCGTCTTCGAGCATTCGAGCGAGGTTGACCGCGGCCAGGTCGGCCTCGACGGTCGTTCCTCCTGCAGCCGCCAGCGCATCGACGAGCCGTGCGTCACGATCGAGCACATAGAGTCCGGGCTTCTCGACAGCCCCGAGAACGTGCACGTAAAGGTCATCGGTCGCTTCGGGGCCTGCGCCTGTTCCCGTACTCGTGTCTTCGAGCGGCACCGATTCGACAGGCGCGGCCTGCCCCCGCATGATCCCGAGCCCCACGGCAGCCGACAGCACGACGAGAGCCAGCACCACCGCCGCTCCGATGCTCAGACGCAGTCGGCGCCGAGGTGGGAGGGGTGCCTGCGGAGATTCCATCCGGCCACGCTAGGCGCGGTCGATCCTCCGGCCGGGCGGCATTCGCCCCTGCCGGGGACAACCCCGTGCGAGGAGACTTCCGTGGAGGACAGGCGATCAGCCCGTACGTCGATCAGCCCTTGACGACGAAGCTCACGATCTTCGGAGCACGCACGACGACCTTCACGATCTCGCGGTCGCCGATCGACCGGATCACGCGCTCGTCGGCGCGGGCCAGAGCCTCGAGCTCCGACTCGCCGATACGCGCCGAGACCTCGAGCTGGGCGCGCACCTTGCCGCCCACCTGCACGACGGCGGTGATCGTGTCCTCGATCAGCAGTGCCGGGTCGGCGGAACGCCACGTCACCAGGCCGACGGAAGGCTCGTGTCCGAGGATCTCCCACATCTCCTCCGCCGTGTGCGGAGCGATGAGGTCGAGCATCACGGCGATCGTCTCCGCGGCTTCGCGGACGGCGGGGTCAGCCGCGCCGGCGGCACCGTCGATCGTCTTGCGGGTGACGTTCACGAGCTCCATCAGGCGCGCGACCAGCACGTTGAACTTCGTCTGCTCGACCAGCGCGGGCGCTTCGGCGAGCAGCTTGTGCGTCGCGCGTCGCAGCGCGGAGTCACCGCCGTCGAACACCACGTCGACCGGGCTCGACACCTCACCGGCGATGCGCATCGCGCGCGCCAGGAACTTCTGGGCGCCGGTCGTCGAGACGTCGGCCCAGTCCTTGTCGTCCTCCACGGGACCGGCGAACGCCAGCCCCACACGCAGGGCGTCGGCGCCGTGGGCGTCGAGCTCCTCCTGGAAGAGCACCAGGTTGCCCTTGCTCTTGGACATCTTCTGCCCGTCGAGCAGCACCATGCCCTGGTTGATGAGGTTCGAGAACGGCTCGGTGAAGTCGATCAGCCCCATGTCGAACAGGACCTTCGTGATGAAGCGCGCGTACAGCAGGTGCAGGATCGCGTGCTCGACACCACCGATGTACGAGTCCACCGGTGCCCAGCGCGCCGCCTGCGCCGGATCGAAAGCCACCGTGTCGCTGTTCGGCGAGAGGAAACGCAGGAAATACCACGAGCTGTCGACGAACGTGTCCATCGTGTCGGGGTCGCGCAGCACGGGGTCGCCCGTCTGCGGGTCGGTCGTGCGCACCCAGCTCTCGGCACCGCCCAGCGGCGAGGTGCCCTTGGGCTTGAGGTCGAGTCCTTCGACGCTCGGCAGCCTCACGGGGAGCTTGTCCTCGGAAACCGGGATGATGCTGCCGTCTTCGGCGTGCAGCATCGGGATCGGCGTGCCCCAGAAGCGCTGACGCGAGATCAGCCAGTCACGCAGACGGTAGTTCTTGGCGGCACGACCCGTGCCGGTCGCTTCCAACTGCTCGATCGCACGCGCGATGGCGTTGCGCTTGGAGAGCCCGTTGAGTGCACCGGAGTTGATCATGCGGCCTTCGCCGGTGAGTGCAACGCCCGTGGTGGCGGGGCTCTGCTCCTCGAGCGCGGCGCCCGTGTCGATCGGCACGCCCTCGTCGTCGACCTCGATCACCGGCATCGCGCCCGTGACGGGAGCCGTCGTGTCGACGACCACCTTGACGGGCAGGTCGAACGCACGAGCGAAGTCCAGGTCGCGCTGGTCGTGCGCAGGAACCGCCATGACCGCACCGTGACCGTAGTCGGCCAGCACATAGTCCGCCGCCCACACCGGCAGCTTCTCGCCGTTCACGGGGTTGATCGCATAGCGCTCGAGGAACACACCGGTCTTCGGGCGGTCCGTGGACTGCCGATCGATGTCGGTCTCCTTCTGCACCTGCTCCAGGTACGTCTGGAAGCGCTGACGCACGTCATCGGAAGCACCGGCAGCGAGCTCGGACGCCAGGTCGGAATCGGGTGCGACCACGAAGAACGTCGCGCCGTGCAGCGTGTCAGGGCGCGTCGAGAACACCGTGACCGGCTCCTCACGCCCCTCGATCATGAAGTCGACGTCGGCGCCCACGGAGCGTCCGATCCAGTTGCGCTGCATCTGCAGCACCTTGTGCGGCCAGAATCCCTCGAGCTGGTTCAGATCGTCGAGCAGACGGTCCGCGTAGTCGGTGATCCGGAAGTACCACTGCGTGAGCTTCTTCTTGATGACCTCGGCTCCACAGCGATCGCAGCGTCCGTCGACGACCTGCTCGTTCGCCAGCACCGTCTGGTCGTTCGGGCACCAGTTCACCGGGCTCTTCTTGCGATACGCCAGGCCCCGCTCGTACAGCTTCAGGAACAGCCACTGATTCCAGTGGTAGTACTCGGGGTCGGACGTGTGCAGGACCCGGCTCCAGTCGAACGAGACGCCGTACTGTTCGAAGCCGACCTTCTGCTGCGCGATGTTCTGATACGTCCAGTCCCGAGGGTCGGCACCCTGCCGGATCGCGGCGTTCTCGGCGGGCAGCCCGAAGGAGTCCCAGCCGATCGGGTTCAGGACGTTGTGTCCGCGGTGGCGCCAGAAACGGGCCACGATGTCGGAGTAGAGGTAGTTCTCGGCGTGCCCCATGTGCAGGTCGCCGGACGGGTACGGGAACATCGCGAGCACATACCGACGCGGGCGGGTGTCGTCGTCGCCACCCGTGAGGAACGTGCCGTTCTCCGCCCAGTACTTCTGCCACTTGTTCTGGATGGCGTGCGCCGACGGGGTCTCGTCGTCGGCAGGAGCGGTGGACAGGTTCTCAGACAACGAACGCACGACCAATCTGATGGAAAAAGCGGGATCAGTTCAGGATATCGGAACGCCAGGGCCCGGGCATTCCGGCACCGAGCGCCATGAGCGGTGCCCTCGCCTTGGTCGCGACCTCGGCGACCTCTGAGGTCGCGATCGACCCCCAGGTGATCCCTCCGCCGGCGCCGACCACAGCCTGCTCCCCTTCGATCACGATGCTGCGGATCACCATCGCCAGATCCAGGGTTCCGTCGTCACCGATGTACCCGAAGCATCCGGCGTACACGCCGCGAGGCCCGCCCTCCAGCTCGTGCAGCCGGGTCATCGCCGACAGCTTCGGAGCCCCGGTCATGCTGCCGGCTGGAAAGGCCGCCTCGAGCAGGGCCTCGACCGTTGTCCCCTCGGCCGCCCGCCCACTCACGGTACTCACCAGCTGGTGCACGGCGGGATAGCTCTCGACCACCCAGAGACCCTCCACACGTATGCTCCCGGGCTCGCACACCCGCGAGAGGTCGTTGCGCATCAGGTCGACGATCATGACGTTCTCGGCGCGCTCCTTGGGGTCCGTCGCCAGTTCGGCGGCGAGCGCGGCGTCTTCGACCGGATCGATGCTTCGGGGCCTGGTGCCTTTGATGGGACGGGTACGGATGACTCCGCCCGCGGCATGGAGGAACTGCTCGGGACTGGCACTCAACAGGGTGCGATCGCCGATGCGCAGGAATCCGCCATGATGGGCGGGCGTGGCGGCGCGGAGCCGACGATAGACCTCGACCGGGTCGTGGGCGCCGGCCACGGTGAAGCGCGTGGTGAGGCACAGCTGGTAGGCGATGCCCGCACGGATGAGATCGCGGCAGCGTTCGATGAGTGCGGCGTACTCGCCGGGGTCGTGTCGGGCGACGGCGATACGCGGCGGGTGGTCGGGGTCGCTCATCGAGGAGGGCACGGCTTCCGGGACCCCCACCAGTGCCCGGACATCTGCCGCCCAGTCCTCGACGTCGTTCTCCACGCCGAGCGCCCAGACGCGCTGCATGTCGTGGTCGAAGGCGACGACGCGGGTGGCACGCAGCCAGGAACCGCCCGAGCCGTCTTCCGGACCCGCGACCGGTGCACCGGCGGCGGCGGCACCGCTCTCATAGTCGAGCCACCCCACCCATCCCCCTGTGAACGGCGGCAGCTCAGGGTCGGCAGCGACGACGTCGACGCGCACCTCGCGCGGAAGCGTCGAGCGCTCCCCCGTCCCGACGAAGCTCCATCCGGTGATCGCGTCAGCCCCGGCGTCGAGCCAGAACACATCGGCGGTCCCGGCTTCCAGCATCCCGAACACCGACGACGGCTCCACCCAGTCGGGAAGCGGACGAGCACTCAGCTGTTCGGGCACCTTTCCAGCCTAGGACCGGGTGGCTCCCGTATCCTCATGGGGTGGACGACCTCCTGATCTGGCTCCTCGACACCGTGCAGTCGATCGATCCGGTCGCCCGCACGCTCATCGCCGGGCTCGCCGTGATGCTGGAGACGAGCATCCTGATCGGCCTCATCGTTCCCGGCGACACGATCGTGATCATCGCGTCCATGGGTGTCGCCACTCCCCTGGAGGGCATCGCGATGGGTGTCGCGGTCGTGATCGGGGCGCTGATCGGGGAGAGCATCGGGTTCTGGCTGGGACGCTGGCTGGGCCCGCACATCCGCGTCTCCTGGTTGGGGCGGCGGATCGGCGAGCACAACTGGGTGCGTGCCGAGAACTATCTCGAGCGCCGCGGGGGGATCGCGATCTTCCTCTCCCGCTTCCTCCCCGTGCTGCATTCTCTGGTTCCCCTCACCGTCGGGATGAGCGAGTACCCGTACCGCAAGTTCCTGGCATGGACGGCTCCCGCCTGTGTCCTCTGGGCCACCGCCTATGTGAGCGTCACGTCGCTTGCCGCCGGCAGCTTCCGCGAGCTGGTCGATCGCGTGCACTTCGCCGGGTACATCTTCGTCGGCGTGATCGCCCTGTTCCTGCTTCTGGCTTTCCTGGGCAAGAAGCTGCTGCAGCGCATCGAAGCCCGTCACCTGGAGTCCCCGGAGGCAGAGGCCGACGCCGACGTGAAAGACTGAGGCAATGGCATCGGCTCCCCCAGCCCCCCGGATCCACTGGTTCGCCCGACTCGAACACCGCTTCCATGTCTGGCGTGAAGGTCGTGCGCGCCGTCGTGGCCGTGTCGCGACGATCCTTCCCTTCCCCGGCTACGGTGGTCCCGGATGGGTCCGCGTCGTCGGCCGGGTGCTGATCGTCCCGCCGCAGCGTCGCACCCGAGACGGTGAACCCGCCAGCGTCCGCGGATGGCGCAGCTTCGTCGGCATCCCGGTGGGATTCGCCGCTGTCAGCGTGCACTTCGGCGAGACCACCCACCAGGTCGCGGCCGACCGCGGCGGCGTGGTCGATGCCATGATCCGTGTCGATCTGGAACCCGGCTGGCAGACGTTCACGTTCTCCGTCGAGGGTCAGGCGCCGGTGGAGGCTCGCGCATTCATCGTGGCCGAGGGCACCTCGTTCGGCGTGGTGTCGGATGTCGACGACACCGTGATGGTGACGGCGCTGCCTCGTCCCTTCATCGCCTTCTGGAACTCCTTCGTGCTCGACGAGCACGCACGCCTTCCCGTCCCGGGGATGGCCGTCCTCCTCGACCAGCTGCTCCGCCAGCACCCGGGTGCACCCATGGTGTACCTCTCCACCGGTGCGTGGAATGTCGCCCCCACTCTGTGGCGCTTCCTCGGTCGCCACCTCTTCCCCGCCGGCTCCATGCTCCTGACCGACTGGGGTCCCACTCACGAACGGTGGTTCCGCAGCGGGCGTGAACACAAGCTCACGAACCTGCGTCGCCTCGCGACCGAGTTCCCCGACGTGAAATGGCTGTTGATCGGAGACGACGGCCAGCACGACGAGTCGATCTACAGCCAGTTCATGGACGAGTACCCCGATTCCGTCGCCGGCGTCGCGATCCGTCGTCTGCTTCCCGCCGAGGCCGTGCTCGCCGGTGGACGCGCCGGTCACGAACCGCACTCCGAAGATGCCGCTCCGTGGGTGAGCGCCGAGGACGGCGCCGGTCTTCGCGATCTGCTCGGCGAAGCCGGCATCCTGCACTGACATGACCATCGCCCGCCCGGACTGGACCCTCCGCGAGGAGGCGCATCGTGAACGCGCCGACGCCCTCACCGCGGCGCACCGCGAACGGGCGACGCGGGCGGAGAAGCATCCGGTGTGGGACTTCCTCTTCACCTACTACTCGTACAAGCCCGCGCACCTGCGTCGATGGCATCCGGGGGCCGGTGTCGAACTCGCCGATGCGCCGGAACGCCGCGACTGGCGGTGGTACTCCCCCGGGCGATCGCCCGGCAGCGTCGTGCCGGATGCGGCGGCTTTCGGCGCAGAGAAGACGGAGTTGGCCGCGCTCATCGAGCGCATGCTCCGCCGCACCGCATCCCGCCCCGGACAGTTCGGCTGCTTCGGCCTGCACGAATGGGCGATGGTGTACCGCGCGGACGAGCATCGCCACGCGGTGCCGTTGCGACTCGGGCAGGCGGGCACGGATGCCGTCGTCGAGAATCATGAGCTGCGTTGCACCCATTTCGACGCATTCCGCTTCTTCACCCCCGAAGCGGTCCCCCGCAACCGCACACCGTTGAGCCGCGACGACCAGCCCCTGTTCGAGCAGCCCGGTTGCCTGCACGCGGGGATGGACCTGTACAAGTGGGCGACGAAACTCGGGCCCCTCATCCCCGGCGAACTCCTCCTGGATTCGTTCGAGCTCGCCCGCGACATCCGACTGCTCGACATGCAGGCCGCGCCGTACGATCTCTCGGCATGGGACGTGGCCCCGGTCCGCATCGAGACGACCGAGGGCAAGGCCGAGTACGTCCGTCGGCAGCGAGGGTTCGCGGACCGGGGTGCCGCTCTGCGTGCAGCGCTGCTGAACGCCTGGCTCGGCGACGGAGCTCGCGAGGCGGCCTGAGCGTCAGCCCACCGGTTCGCAGTCCTCGCAGATCGACCAGCGGGCGGTGGCCGCGGCGCTCTGCATCCGGAGCGCGATCACGCGTGTCGCCGCCTCCTCGAGCCGCTCGGGCGGAAGCGTCCCCGCTTCGACCGCCGCTGCGATGCCGGCGACCATCGATCCGGCTGTCTGCGCGTCGGACCCCGCGATCATCAACACGAGGTCGTTCCCCGCAGCGATCGCCGCCACCGCGTTCGTGACCGGGTCGGCATAGGCCGGATCTCCCGAAGACAGCAGCATGCCGAGGTCGTCGGTCACCGCCACCCCGGTGAAGCCGAGCTCGTCTCTCGCGATCTCATGCCACCGCGGCGAGAGGGATGCCGGCAGCGGATCGACCGCCGCGTAGGCGAGATGCCCGTACATCAGCAGCGAGGCCCCGGCGTCGATACCGGCGGCGAACGGCACGGCCGCGGTGCCGCGCCATTCCTCGATTCCCATCGTGGTGCTCGGGATCGCGTGATGAGAGTCACCCGGAGCCGCGCCGTGGCCGGGGAAGTGTTTGAGGGTCGAGGCGACGAACTGCTCCTGCGCGACGGTTGCCGCCGCCACGCGCTCCGCCGCCGCGGCAGGGTCTGTGCCGAGCGCGCGACCGTGGATGAACGAGCCGGGATCGTCCGTGTAGTCGGCGACCGTTCCGAAGTTCACGGTGATGCCCGCTCGCGCCACCAGAGAGCCCCGCGCGGTGAACGCCGCGGACGTCTCGGCGACCGGAAGCCCCTTCAGGGAGGGGGAGGCAGTGAAGCCGTCACCGTGCAGTCGGGAGACGAAGCCGCCCTCCTGGTCCACGGCGATGAGCGGTGGCAGACCGGGATCGACCGTCAGCGCGGCCGTGAGCGCCTGCAACTCCGCTTCGGTCGCGGGGATATTGGCCCCCATGAGGATGAATCCTCCCAGTCCGGACTCCATGTACGACCGAAGGGCGGACTGGTCCGTTCCTGCCACGTGCCCCATCACCACCGTCGCTGCCTGTTCCGCCACGGACATCTCCTGCACCCGCGCCTTCGCACGTGCGGTGAGCAGCTCAGATCCGCTGGTCGACACCGTGGACTCGGGGATGCCCGACGTCGAGGGTGCGCCCACCGCCGACGCTGAGGCGGCCGACGAGACGAAGAGCCCCATCACCGCGGCGAGCGCGAGTGCGCTCGCCGTCCGTCCCCGGCGCCGATTCTCCATGTCGCGCGAAGTGGCGTGTCTCAGCAGGACAGCGCCTCGGCGATCGGCACCGCCGAGTCGGCGTCGCCGTTCCCGAAGCGGATGGTCCGGCCGACCGTGCACGGTTCGTGCAGGGACGCAGCGATCACGGCAGCGACGTCGGCACGCGCGACAGCTCCACGACCGTCCGGATCGAGCTGGATCCGACCGGTGGGATCGTCGAAGGTGAGCGTGCCCGGCGCGAGGATCGTGCCCTCCAGACCGGTGCCACGCAGGTGCTCGTCGGCGGCCCACTTCGCGTCTGCATAGGGGAAGAAGTAGTCGCCTTCCGGCACACCGTGATCAGCGGTGGACCCGAGCCATGACACCATCACGTACCGTCGGACGCCCGCGCGTTCTGCCGCGTCCATGGAACGCTGCGCGGCGTCGCGGTCGACCGCGTAGGTGCGTTCGGCCGATCCGCCACCGGCGCCGGCCGACCAGACGACGGCGTCATGACCGCGGATGATCTCGGCGAGCGCCTCGACATCCATGTTCTCGATGTCGGCGACGAGCGCTTTCGCACCGCCGGCTTCGACATCGGAGGAATGGTCAGGGTTGCGGATCACCCCGGTCACCTCGTCTCCCCGTGCGACGAGGAGCGGCGCGAGCAGGAGGGCGATGCGGCCGTGGCCGCCGAAGACGATGATTCGCGACATGCCTTCACCCTACGCGCCCCCTCCGCACTCAGCGCGGGGTCTGGTCGCTGTCGATCACGAACGCCTGTGGATGGCTCGAAAGGTAGCGCACGACGATCAGCTGACCGCCGGGTATGTACGCGTCGCGGTCGGGATACACAGCGGGGGTGAAGAAGTTGCTCTCCAGCGTGTATTCGACGCCTTCGGCCGTCGTGAACGTCACCCAGTCACCATCCAGAGTCGCCGCCGTCGGTCGGCCGTTGTCGTAGATGTACGCACGGGTGAGGGGCACGCCGGTGAGGCTGAGGATACCGATCACCAGGCAGGCGAGCATGAGGAAAGCGAGGATGCGCGCGCCGATGCGCATGATTCCTCCCCCGACACGGCCGCGCGGACGCTGATCCGCACGCAGCAGCCCCTCCCGCTCGCGGATGGCCCGCAGCTCCCCGCCGGGCATCGCGCCCCGTGCCGACAGCGCGAACAGGCCGAGGATCGAGAAACCGGCGATGAACACCATCGCGTATCCGTGCGACGCCGGGAAGTTCACGAGCCAGATGAGCGTGTCCATCGGGTTCATCGCCCCTCCTCCTTCTCGATCGTCACGGCGACGGTCTGCGGGTCCTCACGCCGATAGAACGCCCAGACCGGGGCTCCGACCTGCAGGTGCGGAATGGCCTGCGGGTACACGAAGACCGTGGTGTCCGCTTCCCAGGTCGCCGCCCCCTCCGGCGCCATCAGCACGCGCAGGGCGAGCTCGCTCTGCCCCTCACGACGCCGCCCCGTCGGTCGCACCTCGAGCACGGATGCCGTCACCGGGGTGCCGCTCGTGCGCGCCAGCACCTGCCGCGGATCGATCAGCCCCCGTTCGATCCGCCATTGCAGCATCGCGTCCCGCACCGTGGGGTCGTTCAGGTCGGCGAGCTCCACCGTGTCCTGGTCCGTGAGGCTGTACCGCACGGGTACCGGGAGCCCGACCTGCAGGCCGGCGAGATCAGAGGCGTCGACCAGCGTGCGCAGCTGCGCGATGAACTCCTCTGCGGTGCTCGGTGTCACCCGGATGAACAGGTCGTACTGCGGCACGTCGTTGACGGTGAGACCGGTGCGGGCGACCTCGACGATCGTGCCCACTCCGATCTGCGTCTCTCCGCGCACCCGCTTACGGCGCCCGAGCCCCGACAGGATCCCGCCGAAGGTCAGCAGCAGACCCCACGCCACACCGATGATGATCGGAGCGCCCAGTGTGTCCTCTCCCGAGAACGGAAGGATCGACTGTCTCTGATCGATGCCGAACAGCCCCTCCCCGACCCAGACCACGAGCCAGGCGGACAGCAGCAGCCAGACGACGAAGAACAGGATGCGGAGCATGCCCTCAGCGTAGCCAGGAGCCGATCTCGACCCGAACACGGTTTTCCCACAGGACCCCCGCCGTTCGTCGCCCGGTCCTCTACACTCAGGGCAACGACACCGACCCGAGACGGTGTCCCTCCGGACAGCAGGACGACGATGCCCACACCGCTGATCGAGCGCGAGATCACCGCGCACGTATCTCTCACCACGCCCACCGGGATGCTGAACCGGGAGGCTCTCGGCTGGTCGCGCACACCGGTTCACGACACCTCGGGTATCCCCGGCCGCGGCCACTGGGGGCGCAACAAGCGGTGGGAGTATTGGAACGTGATGACGCCGTCGCACATCGTCGCCGTCACGGTCTCGTGCGTCGACTACATGGCTCTGCACGAGTTGTGGGTGCTCGATCGCGCGACCGGTGACGACATCGACACGACGGTGATCTCGCCGGGAGGGCGCAGCGCGACGCTCCCGTCTTCTCTCGGCGCGGGGCCCGCCCGAGCGCGCACGCGTCGGATCACCGTCGACATCGACGAGACTTTCGACGGAACACGCCTGCGCGCCTCCACCCCCCGCGTCTCGATCGACCTGCTGGCCGGTCGTCCGGAGGCACACGAGTCGCTCGGTGTCGTCGTGCCGTGGCGCCTCGGCGACGAGATCCCCCGTTTCCAGTACACGGTCAAAGATGTGGCACGCCCGGCCACCGGAACAGTGACCGTGGACGGAGTGGCGCACGAGGTGCCGACCGGAAGCTGGGCCGTACTGGACCACGGTCGCGGGCGCTGGCCGTATCGCGTGCGCTGGAACTGGGCTGCGGCCAGCGGTCTCGTCGACGGCCGCGTCATCGGGTTGCAGCTCGGTGCGAAGTGGACCGACGGCTCGGGTGCCACGGAGAACGCGCTGCTCGTCGACGGGCGGCTGTCGAAGATCAGTGAAGAGCTCGTGTGGGATTACGACTCCGAGCAGTTCATGCGTCCGTGGCACGTGCACGGGACGAGCGCCGACCTCGTGTTCACCCCGTTCTACGACAAGCACTCGCACACGAACGCGCTGGTGATCTCGAGCCGGACCGATCAACTGTTCGGTGTCTGGACCGGCTGGGTGCGCGACGAGAACGGAACGCGGGTGCGCGTCGACGGCATCGAGGGATTCGCGGAGGAGGTGCTCAACCGCTGGTGATGCGCACGCCTGCAGACTGCAGCGCGCGCTGCACTCCCTTCGCCGCCGAACGACCAGCACGATTGGCGCCGATCGTGCTCGCCGACGGCCCGTAGCCGACCAACTGCACGCGGGGGTCTGCGACCGCCGTCGTACCTCGACCGTTCCGGTCGAGCTGGATGCCCCCGGCCGCACTGCGCAGGTGCAGAGGGGCGAGGTGACTGATCGCAGGGCGGAAGCCGGTGGCCCACAGGATGACGTCGACCTGCTCGAAGCTGCCGTCTGCCCAGCGCACGCCGTCGGGTTCGATCCGTTCGAACAGGGGGCGCCGGTCGGCGTAGGCACCCAGACGCTCGGCCTCCCGCTCCTGCGGGCGGAGCATGAGTCCGGTGACGCTGACCACGCTCTCCGGAGGGAGACCGGCCGCGACGCGCTGCTCCACGAGGGCGACGGCTGCGGCTCCCGCTTCCGGCGTGAAGTCGTCATGGCGCCACACCGGTTCGCGCCGGGTCACCCACAGGGTGTCGGTGATCGGCGCCAGCGCCCCGAGGAACTGCACGGCCGACGCTCCCCCGCCCACGACGAGCACCCGCTTGCCGATGAAGTGCTCGGGCCCCGGGTAGTCCACGGTGTGCAGCTGTTCACCGATGAACGTCTCCATGCCGGGGAAGTGCGGGAGGAACGGATGCGTCCAGGTGCCGGTCGCATTCACGAGGGTGCGGGTCGTCCACTCCCCCTCACCCGCCCGTACGACGAGACGGCCGTCGACGTCCTCGACGCGCTCCACGCGCACGGGGCGGAGCACCGGGAGCTCGTGCGTCTTCTCGTATCGCGCGAAGTATGCGGGCACGGCCTCGTTGGCGCGTGCACCGTCGCGGGGCGGCGGCGTGTCGCCGGGCAGTTCGGCGACGCCGTGCACATCGCGCATCGTCAGCGCGTCCCACCGGTGCTGCCAGGCGCCGCCGGGCTGTCCGTCGGCGTCGAGAACCACATGCGAGATACCCAGCCTCGAGAGGTGGAAGGATGCCGAGAGGCCGGCCTGCCCTGCGCCGATCACCAGACTGTCGAGGATGCTCACGCCGGTTTCAACGCCCGGCGCCGCGCGCTTGTTCCTCCCCACCGCACTCCACGGTGACGCGCCCGGGATGCCCGCCCCGATTGGTGTTCGCGTCGATTCGTGTAGTACTCTTTTCAAGTTGCTCCGGCTGGTCCGGAACAGCGTCTGGGCCTGTGGCGCAGCTGGTAGCGCACCTGCATGGCATGCAGGGGGTCAGGGGTTCGAGTCCCCTCAGGTCCACAGAAAAAGCCCCCGGTTCTCCGGGGGCTTTCTTCGTCTCACGCGGTAGTGACCAGGAGGCACCATGACGCACACGCCTCTGGGCTACGCGGATCGTGTGCGTGCGTCGCGGGGATATCGGACGGTGAGCCAGCTCATCGCGGACGACCTCAACGTCTTCCTCGACCCTTTCTCCGCACTCCTCTCCGCGCACGCCGAGATCGGGACCGGCAATGTGTTCTGTCCGAACGTCCGCATCGACGCCGACCCCGGCACTCTCCTCATCGGTGACGACAACCGCTTCTTCGAGGGCACCCGAATCGAGGCGACCGGCGGCGGACGCGTGAGCATCGGCACCGACAACGAATTCGGCCCGCATGCGGTGGCTCTGCTCGCGAACCGTTCCGATTCCGTGATCACGATCGGCAGCCGGGTGCGTCTGATCGGGAGGATCGACCTCGCCGGCGCTTCCACTCTGGGCGATGGATCGCAGATCCTCGGCGATGTCACGGCGGTGAACGTCGCGCTCGCGAGCGGCGGGAGCCACCGCGACCCCGATCCTGACCTGTGCGGCGCCGTGCTCAAAGGACGAGGTCGGGCCACCGGACTCGCGCTGGCTCGCGGCCACGTCATCAATGCAGACGGTGATTTCGGCACCGCAGCCGTAGAGGCCCAATCGGTCTATCACCCTCGCCGTGCCTGATGCCGCGCCGGGTCAGCCTCGCTAGCGCGCGTCTGCACGAGCGTCAACCCGATTCCGACCGCACGCCCCGCGTTCTACCGTGAACCCATCTCGACGAAAGGATGCGATCATGTCGAACCCGATCATTCCCCCGGTTCCCCCGCTCCCCCATGACGACGACCCGACCGACCCGACGGGTGTGCCGACGAGGGAGGTCGACGGCGAGCGTGTTCTCGATCCGGATGTCGATGACGCGCTCGTCGACAGCGCCGAGGCCGACCGCGTCGCTGCCGGCGCGGACGAGCACGACGACGGCCCCGACGTCTGACCGCACACCCTCGCCGGCCCGCAGCGCACCGGTCGCCGTCACCCGCGCCCCGTAGACTTGCTCTCATGGCACCGGTGGCGGCGACGTGGTCCGGAAGAGGCTCATCGAGCGTCTTCCGGGGTGTGCTGTCGGGCGTGCTCCTCGTCGCCGCAGTCATCCTGGGGCTGCTGGGGATGCACACCCTGAATCTGCACGGCACTGCGGCGGCCGACACTCCGGCGGCGGCGATTTCGGCGGCGATGACCGTGTCCGAGCCGGTATCCGCGCATCACGGCACAGCACAGGTGCAGGCGCACCCGTCCGGCACGACCGGGATGTCCTGCGCAGGCTGCGGCACCGATGATCACGCCGGCATGGCGATGATGTGCGTCCTCGCGCTCCTCCTCGCCCTCGTACTCCTCATCGCGCCCGGAGTGCTTCGCGGCTGGACGGCGATGCTCCTCCGCTCGCCCCTTCTCGAGGTCCTGGCCGCTCGGGTCCTCCCCCGCGCCCCTTCTCTGCACGTTCTCTGCATCAGTCGCACCTGAGCAGCCGTCGAGCCCGCGCTCTCGCGCCACGGCTCCAGGCCTCTCACCCTCGCGCGCCGCCGTCCGGCGTGTGCGCAACGACTATGCGTATTTGGAGAACACACCCATGAAGATTCGTGCTGCGGCAACCGCCGCACTCACCCTGTCCGCCGTTCTGCTGCTGTCCGGCTGCGCGACCGGCACCGACGACGCTTCCATGCCCGGCATGGACCACAGCTCGTCGTCACCATCGGCCGGCATGAGCGATGCCGACGTCAACGATGCCGACGTCATGTTCGCCTCGATGATGATCGTGCACCACGAGCAGGCGATCGAGATGAGCGACATCGTGCTCGGAGTGGAGGGGATCGACCCCGAGGTGGCCGAACTCGCCCAGCGGATCAAGGCCGCGCAGGGCCCGGAGATCGAACAGCTCGAGGGCTGGTTGGACGATTGGGGCATCGGCTCCGACGACCGCGACGCGAACGGGATGGACCACGGCGACGGGATGATGAGCGACGACGACCTCGCCGCGCTCCGCTCCGCCGACGGTCCCGAAGCGTCGCGCCTGTTCCTCGACCAGATGATCGTGCACCACGAGGGAGCCGTCGAGATGGCGCGGGCGGAGGTCGACGGCGGGAGCGATCCGGAAGCGATCGAACTCGCCCAGACGATCATCGACGCGCAGACCGAGGAGATCCAGGAGATGAAGGACCTCCTCTCCACCCTCTGAACCCATTTCGGGGTCGGTGTCGGCGTATCCCCGCCCACACCGGCCCCACCTCGCACGAAGGACCGTCCCCATGAACCATCCCCTCCCCTCCACCACGTCTCCCGCCTCTCCGTCGGTCTCCGCATCACGTCGACGACGGAGGCTGTCCGCGGGGCTCGCCGCGTTGGCCGTCGCCGGAATCGCCCTGTCCGGGTGCGCGCCCGCCGTCTCCCCCGCCGACGTCGACTCGGTGGCGTCGGCGCGGGACCTGCTCGCCGCGCACGACCTCGCCGGGCTCGACGTCGGCGAGGTGATCGAACGACTCGACGCGATGCCCGTGGCGGACCGCCCGGACGATCTCCTCGCATCCGTCGAACCCGACGCGCTCCTGCTGCGTGACACCAGCGGCCGGGAGAGTCGGCTGCCGATGCCCGACGACGCGGTGTACATCTCGGTCGCACCATTCCGCGAACAGACCCATGAGTGCCACTTCCACAGCCTCACGACGTGCGTCGGCGAGCTCTCCGACACCGAGATGCGCATCGTCCTCACCGCCGCCGACGGGACGGTGCTCATCGACGAGATGCGCCGCACCCACGACAACGGGTTCACCGGCGTCTGGGTGCCTCGGGGAATCGAGGCGACGCTGACCGTCGAGAGCGCCGGCCTGACGGGCACCGTGCCGCTGTGGACCACGTCGCCGGACGATCGCACGTGCGTGACCGATCTGCAGCTGCTGTGATCCCGCACGTGGCCGACTGAGCTCCGCAGCGCGGCATGGAGGAAGCGCACCCCCTCGGAGATCGAGGGGGTGCGCTTCTTCGTTCGCTGTCCGTGCCGCGGGACGACTAGGTCGCCAGCAGCGGCGGCCGATGGGGGATGGAGATCGGACGTGTGGCCCTGCTCGAACCACGCATTCTCTCGACATCCTCGAGCACCTCGAATGCGGTTCCATAACGCGTGGCGAGCGGCAGGTCACGCAGCCAGGTCACCTCGACCTCGGTCTCGGCGAGTTCGTACACGCACGCGACGACATGGCGCGGGTCGTTGGGCGAGTATCGAAGGTCGTTGATCACCCATTCCGACGCCGTGATGCGATTCAGCATGAAACGCGGATCCGGAAGTTCAGACATGTGGGGCCCTCCAGGACTCTCTCTCCCTAGAGAGTGCGCCACAGATCGTGCCCTGGGAAGCCCCTTGACACCACGCGCGGAGGGTGCCGTCACGGAAACCCGGGGCTACGACCCGGTGTCCACAGCCCCTGCCGAGGCCACCTGGGCCCGCCACCACGGCGTCTCGATGAAGCCGCGCTTCATGAAGACGAGCTCCATCGCCGCATTCCATCCGCGAACTCCCTTGAGGTGCGCGATGGTCCCGGTGAGGAAGTCGTGCAGGGTCTCGGTGCTCGGAAGGATGATCTCGCAATAGAGCGAGTTCTCCTCCAACGCCGCGGCGAGGAATCGCACCGACACGTGATGGGCGAGCGTCTGGGCGACGGAGGCGATCCGCGACGGTTCTACCCGCAGGATCAACAGTGTCTCGGCACTCATCCCCAGTGCCGATGCCGGCACCATCGTCACGGTGGTCAGGCATCCGGCGTTGCGCATCCGCTCGTAGCGACGGCGCACGCTGCTCTCGTTCATGTCGAGCGTGTCGCCGATCGACTGGAACGACGCACGGCCGTTGTGACGCAGCTCTTCGACGATGGCCCGGTCGGCGTCATCGAAGTGCGTGGGATCGCAAGTGTTCGGCGCGGGCATGTACGACTGCGGGTCGCTTGCAGCCTCGGCATGGGCGTCGTAGAGCTGCCGCCCCCAGTCGAAGCTCACCTTGTACGTGTGCACGACCAGGTCGCTGCGCCACCGTTCGACGCCCGGGATCGCCTGCAGATCGGTGAGGACATGCGCATACGTCGCGGAGTCGCCCGGGATGACGACCTCGGCGAACACGTCGAACTTGCCGGTCACCAAGGTCACGAAGCGCACGTAGGGCGAGCCGATCAGCGCCTGCGCGACACTCAACTGCGACCCCGGTGTGCAGTTGATGCGCACGAAGAAGGTCTCCACGTGCCCTTCGCTGCCCAAGGTCGGCACGATCCCTACACGCACCAGCCCTTCCGCCAGCAGCTGCTGGCCGCGTCGCGTGACGGTCGAGACCGATGCTCCGGCGAACTCCGCGATCGATGTCCAGCTTGCGCGCCCGTCCTGCTGCAGCGCTACGACGATCCGTCGGTCGAGGTCGTTCACTTCTCTCGTCAGGTGAACACTGCTCATCGGGTCGGCGGGTACACCCGGTGCAGGAACGTGCGCACGGTCTTCGTCCACGCCTCTGCCTCCTCGATCTGCGGGGAGTGCCCCGATTTCTCGAACACCACCATCTCGGAGTCCGGGATGAGATCGGCGATCGTCTGGCTACACGATACTGGCGTGATCCAGTCCGTCCGGCCCACGGTAATGAGTGTCGGCACACCGATCTCGTGCAGCCGTGGCTTGAGGTCATAATTCGGAAGGTTCACCGAGAAGGCGTAGTTGTGCGCGCGGTAGCGGTACGGCGTGGCCTGCACCTTGCGCTCGGTCGCCTCCGGATCGTAGACGAAGTCGTACAGAGGCAGGATCTCGCGCCAGCAGTCCTTGAGGTCTTCGTCGTCGTGGACCTGTCCCACGTCGATGCGATCGAACTTCTCCATGTCGATCGTCACGCGGTCGGAGGCGAGCGCGTTCTCGCGAGCCAGATGGGCGTTGGAGTTGTCCGGCGAAGTGTCGCGCAGCACGATGGCCGCCACCCGCTCCGGGTATCGCAGCGCGTACTCCATGGCCATGAAGCCGCCGTACGAGCCCCCCGCCATCACGATCTTCTCGGCGCCGATCCATTCCCGCAGACCATCGATGTCCGCCGCCCACTGCTCGTGGCTGTAGACGCCTTCCCCGTCGCTCTGGCCGCTCCCGCGCGCATCGAACACCACGACGCGGTACTCGTCGGCCAGGCGCCCGAAGCTGGCACGCGGTTCCGCACGGGAACCGAGACCAGGAGCACCGTGGTGGGTGATGATGACGGGCGCCCCCTCAGGACCGAGCACCTCGACGGCCAGGTGGTTGCCGTTGATCTCGACCCACTCGTGGGTGCTGGTGGCTGCGGCGAACTCCGGCGATACCGGCGGTGTCGATGTCATGTTCTCTTCTCTCTCTCGGATTCCGGGGCGTCAGAGCGCGATGATGCAGTCGTCGAGACTGCGGGGGTAGGTGGTCAGAGGTTCGGCGCCGGTGTCCGTCACGAGCATGCTGTCGCTGATGCGGTACCCCGCGTGCCGTGGGACGTAGATGCCCGGCTCGTTCGAGACGACCATGCCCGCCTCCAGCAGCGTCGCATCGCCGTCTTCCAGCCAGGGCGCCTCGTGCATGCCGAGACCGATTCCGTGTCCTTGACGATGCCGGATGAACGCGCCGAGTCCGGCACCGCGGATCACGTCGAGACAGAGGCGGTTGGCTTCGCGACACTCGAGCCCGGCGCGGATGGTCTCACGCCCGAGCTGCTGCGCCGCGTTGATCGTGTCGTGGTAGCGCCGCTGCTCCGCCGTGGGCTCGCCCAGCACGAAGGTGCGCTCGCCCTCGATGAAGCGACCGCCCACCGCGCAGCCCAACGACAGCATGAAGGTGTCGCCGGCTTTGAGGCGGTTCACCGAAGGGAGCCCGTGCGGGAAGGCGGAGTTCGCGCCGGAGTAGACCAGCCCGCCGGCGAGCAGGGAGGCCACCACCACGTTGCGGTGCTCTGCGTACATGATGCCGGTACCCGTCGCCGTGACGTGACGCTCGAGCTCGGCCTCGGTGGGGAGCTCTCCCCCGGCTGCGACGGCCTCGACCACCAGCGAAACCCCGGCCTCGAGCATCCGATCCGTCACGCGGGCGGCCTCGCGGTGCAGGGTCACCTCCTCGGGGAACTTCACGAAACGGGCGCGGGTCAACAGATCCGAGGCGACGAGATCGGCTCCGGGCATCGCCTCCCTCACCGCCGAGAGACGGGAGAACGGCATGGACGACGCGAACCCGACCCGCCCCCGCGGCGAGACCGCGCGAGCCAGAGCCTCGAACGGTGCAACGACTCCGGGGAACTCGAAGAACGCCACCAGTTCTGCCCTCGCGGACTGCGACTCTGCGTACTCGCGTTCCAGTTCGGGCAACAGCATCACCACCCTGCCGTTCGCCTCGATCCAGATCGCCACCGGACGCTCGGAAGGGTGGTGGAAGAAGCCGGTGAGGTACGCGATGTCCTCCGGATGGTCGGTGAGGAAGGCGTCGAAGCCCTGCGCCCCCATCCGGTCGCGGACACCGGTCTGCACGCGATCGAAGAACTCGGGCGCGAGCCGCTGATCGAACTCGGTCATCTCCGGCTCCTATCGGGCGAGGTGGCGCGGGTTGCGCGCATCGTTGTAGGCGATCGACAACAGGGTCGCGGACAGCACCAGGATGAGGATCGCGATCGAGGGGAACAGTGTCAGCCACCAGGCACTGACCATCGCGCCGGCCTGCTGCGCCTCGTAGAGGATGCGACCCCAGGACCAGGTCGTCGGGTCGCCGAGGCCGAGGAAGGCGAGTCCGGCGGCCGAGAGCACGGCCCGCGAGGCCGTCACGACCACGGACACCACGACCACCGGCGTGACGGCGGGGAGGACGTGTTTCGTGATGATCCAGACCGGAGAGGTGGTCATCAGGCGCGAGGCATCGACATAGGGCAGCCCGACCACGGTCAGCGCCTGCGAGCGCACGAGACGGGTGACCTCCGGCCAGGAGAACGCGGCGACCACGAAGATGATCGTCGACGTGCTCGGCCCCACGAGCGCGGCGATCAGGATCATGAGCGGGAGCACCGGCAGCGAGAGCGTCATGTCGACGATCACGCTGATGAAGCTGTCGAGCTTGCGGAAGTAGGCGCCGAGAACAGCGATGATCGTGCCGAAGACGATCGCGATCAGCGAGGCGGCCACCGCGACGAGCACACTCTGCTGCGTTCCCCAGATCACCTCGGAGAAGACATCGCGGCCCAGTGCGTCGGTACCGAACCAGTGGTCGCCGCTCGGCGGACGCAGGACGTCCGGTCCGTAGCTGGCGGGATAGGGCGCGATCAGCGGCGCCGCGAGAGCCACGATCCCCAGCAGGATCAGCAGCCCGAGCGAGATCATGCCGAGCGGGTCCCGGCGGAAAGCGCGCCAGGTGTGCGCGCTCGCCCGCTCGCTGCCGGCGGCGGTCGGCTCGCTCGGAGCGAGGGTCTCTGAGGCGGGCATCGGAGCGGTCATGAGGTCTTCACTCTCGGGTCCAGGTAGCCGTAGATGATGTCGGTGATCGTGTTGGCGACCACGACGGTGATGGCGAGCATGAGGAAGGCGCCCTGCAGCACGGGGAAGTCGAGCTGTGTGACGGCCTCGTAGATCCCGCGCCCGATGCCCGGATAGGCAAACACGGTCTCGGTGAGTACTGCACCGCCGACCAGGAATCCGAGTTGCAGGCCGATCAGGGTCGTGGTGGGGAGCAGGGCGTTGCGCAGGGCGTGCTTCCAGAGGATGCGGCTGCCACGGATGCCGTTCGCCTTCGCCAGGAGGATGTAGTCCTCGCCGAGCGTCTCGATCAGCGTCGAACGCATCGTGAGCACGTAGGAGCCGACCTGGATGAGCATGAGCGACACCGCCGGGAGGACGAGGTGCTGCGCGACGCTGAGGTACCACTCGAAGCCGTAGGTGTTGTTGGTGTAGGCACCTCCGATCGGGAACCATCCGAGGTTCAACCCGAACACGAAGAGCAGGAGGATGGCGACGCTCGGGACGAACAGGGACTGCCCCGTCACGCCGACCACCTGCACCGCCCTGTCGATGAAGCGCCCCTTGTGGGACGCAGCCGCGACGCCGAGTGGAACGCCGATGAGGATCGTGAGCACCAGTGCCGTGATCGTCAGGAGAAGGGTCCACGGCAGCCGCTGCATGAGGACATCGGTGACCGGGATCGACTGCGTGAACGAGATGCCGAGGTTGCCCTGCAGCAGCTGCCACATGTAGAGCCCGTATTGCACGATCAGGGGCTGGTCCAGCCCATACTGCTCGAGGATGGTCGCCCGGATGTCGTCCGTCATGTTCGGACTCGCCAGCGCCAGGGCCGGGTCGCCGGGAAGCAGACGCAGGAGCAGGAACGTCACGGTCACGGCGAACCAGATCGTGAGGAGACCTCGACCCACGCGACGGAGAATGAACGATGCTCGGGACACCCGGGCGACCTTCCTCGAGATTTCAGTGGTTGTTACTCGACCGGGTGCGCGCTCGCGAGCGAGAGCGGGTTCACGATCGAGAGCAGCTCGCTCGGCTTCGAGATGAAGCCGGCCCATTCGTCGCTGGCCGCGAAGAACAGGTTCTGCGTGTACATGATGTTGTCGTAGACCTGCTCGTGCACGATCTTGTTCGCCTCGCGCATGATCGAGATCTTCTCGTCCTCGTCGAACGTGACCATGCCCTCCTCGATCAGCGCGTTCAGGTCGGCGTCGTCGACATGGGTGTAGTTGATCGCACCGCCGGGAAGGTACGACAGCGAGAAGTTCGTCACCGGATCGTCCATGATCGCGAAGTTGCCCGCGTAGATGTCGTAGTCGCCCTCGCTGGTCATCGAGAGGTATGTGTTGCGCTCGGTGCCCTGCAGCTCGATCGTGATGCCGGCCTCCGCCGCGCTGTCCTTCACCATCTGCGCCCATTGGCTGGTCACGCTGTCCTGCAGCGAGTAGATCAGCCGGAACGAGACGGGGAAATTCCCGTTCGCGTCTGCCGTGTAACCGGCCTTCTCCATGAGGGAGCGCGACTTCTCGGGATCGAACTCGTACTCCTTCACCGACTTGTCGTAGTACTTCGCGAGCACCGGCATCAGAGCGCTGGAACCTGTCGAGACGGCCTGCCCCTGCAGCACGACGGTGCGGATCGCGTCATAGTCGACCGCATGGGCCAGAGCCTGTCGCACCTCGGTCTTCGCGAGGTCGGGCTTGTCCATGTTGTAGACCAGGTGCGCGTAGCCGAGCCCGGGCGCCTCGACGACCTGGAGGCCGTCGGTGCTGCTGAGCTGATCGACCTGTGCGGGTGGCAGCGCGTTCGCGATCACGTCGATCTCGCCGCTCTGCAGCGCCAGGATCTCGGTGTTCACGTCCGGGTACACGCGGTACACGACCTCGGCGGGCCCGGGGACGCCGCCCTTGACGAGCGGGTAGTCCTCGACGCGCTTCAGCGTGTAGTGCTGACCGACCTGGAAGTCGCTCATGATGAACGGCCCCATGCCCACCCAGCCTCCGGCGCTGCCGTCGTTCGCGAACTCGGCGATCGACCCCTGCGGCTCGAACACGTGCTTCGGAACGACGACGCCCCAGAAGCCGATCTCTTCGACGATCGAGGAGTCGGGCTGGGTGAGGGCGAGCTCGACGCGGGTTTCCGACACCGCGGTCGCGGTGTCGAGGTTGCCCAGCTGCCCGTAGAACGTGCCGGGAGCCTGATCGCGCTTGACGGCGTTCAGCGTCCAGGCGACGTCCTCGGCGGTGAGGGGCTCACCATCGCTCCAGGTGAGATCGTCGCGGATCTCGTAGAAGCCGGTGGTGTCGTCCACGTAGCCCCAGTCGGTGGCCACGTGGGCTTCCTTGGTGCCGTCGTCGCTGATGCTCAGCAGATGCGGATACATCAGGTTCGTGATCCACGAGTCCGTGCGGCTGTTCCCGAGGACCGGATTGAAGTTCACGACATCTGTCGTCGTGCCGATGCTGATCGTCTCGTCGCTCGGGCCGGTGGAACCGGATGACTCCCCCGGTTCCGGCGCGGACGGGGCGCACGCGGCGAGGCCGACGGCGAGAGCCGCGGCCGCACCGAGGGCGAGGAACTTGCTGTACTTCATCAGACCCAAACCTCCTCGAGTACGCGCATGGTGTTCCCTCCGACGACGGCGCGAATCTCGTCGTCGGAGTAGTCGTGCTTCACGAGCCAGCCGATGATGTTGTAGAAGGCCTCGGCCGGGTTCTCGATGCCGTCGACGTACGGCTGCTTCTCGTAGTCGACGTTCGCATGTGCCTGCCCGAGCGACAGGTTCGACGAGAACGCGTCGTGCAGGCCGACGTGATCGCCGAACAGCGTGTCAGGACCGAAGCTGACGTGCTCGAGTCCCACCAGGTCCACGCAGTACTGGAAGTGGTCCATGACCGATTCCAGGGAGTGCTTCGGGTGCTGGGGGGAGATCGTCGTGTGAGGGGCGGCCTCGATTCCGATCACGCCGCCACGCTTGGCGCATTCGATGATCGTCTCATCCGTCTTCATGCGGTTCGTCGGCCACAGGCCGCGCGCACCGGCGTGCGTGATGAATACCGGCTTGGTCGAGTGGGCGATCACATCGAGACAGGTCTGGTCACCGGAGTGGGAGATGTCGATCGCGATGCCGAGCTTGTTCATACGCTCGACCGCGCGCTCGCCGAAGTAGGTCAACCCGCCGTCTCCGCGCTCTTTGAGACCGCCGCCGAGCATGTTCGCCTCGGAGTATGCGATGCCCATCTGCCGCACGCCGAAGCCGTACAGGACGTCGAGGCGGTCGACCTCGTTCTCGATCATGGTCGAGGCTTCGAGCGCGAAGATGTGCGCGACCCGTCCGGTCTCGGCGGCGTGACGGATGTCCTTGATCGACTCGGCCTTGATCACGTAGTCCTGGTGTGCGAGGTCGGCCATGCGCACGCCGAGGTCGAACAGCACGTCCTGGTACTTCCAGCCGGCATCGCTCGAGATGCAGCAGGTGCCGTCCATGCCGTTGTCGAACACGGCGGTCAACCCGGAGCGGGCAAGGCCCTGGTAGCCGGTGGGTTCGCGGCCCTGGCGGATGTGGTCGCGCAGTTCGCCCATGTCCTCGGGAAAGACCTGCACGTGCTCGTGCAGGGAGATCACGGTCTCTTCGCGAAGCAGACGTTCGGTGCGTTCCTGCTGCGCGGCACTGAGCCCGAGGTCGTAGGCCGGCACACGGCCGATCTGCTTGGCGTAGCGGAACTCGCGGTAGTCCTTCCCGGCTTCCAGGTAGTCGTACGCGGTGTAGCCGGTGTACCGGCCAGCTTGTTCGAGCACGGATGCGCTCCTTCGGTTCGATGATGCGGGTGCCCCTCCCGGTCGACGAGCGGGAGATTCCTCGAATCTGGAGGATTTCGGCGCAGATGTCAACCATTGTGATTATCTTCGGCTGAAATGTTTCCTGTTCGAAACAATTCAGAACAAAGAAGCTGGCATGATGGCATCCATGGAGAACACATCCGCCCCCCGGAACGCCGTCGTCCTGGACGTCAAGGGACTCACCGTCACCCTCACCGGCGATGGACGCCACAGCCGCGTGGTCGACGGCATCGATCTCGCCGTTCGCCGCGGCGAAGTCTTCGCGCTGCTCGGCGAATCAGGCTCGGGCAAGTCGATGACCGCCCGCGCGATCATGGGTCTGATCGACGAAGGAGACGTCGAGGCGGAGACGATGTCACTGAGCGGAACCGACCTCCTCGCCCTCTCCCCCGAGCAGCATCGACGCCTGCGAGGCGTGCGCGTCAGCCTGGTCATGCAAGATGCCCTTTCCGCGTTGAACCCGGTCCTCAGCATCGGCGACCAGATCATCGACCTCATCCGCGCTCATGGCAGCATCGGCCGCCGAGCCGCCGAAGCGCGCGCGGTCGAGCTGCTGACCCTCGTCGGTATCCCCACCCCCGACAAGCGCGTGCACGACTATCCGCACCAGTTCTCCGGCGGTCAGCGCCAGCGCATCCTGATCGCCATGGCGATCGCGCTGGATCCTGATCTCATCATCGCGGATGAGCCGACCACCGCGCTCGATGTGACGGTGCAGGCGCAGATCCTCGACCTGCTGCTGTCCCTGCGCGACCGGCTGGGCATGGGAATCCTGCTCATCACGCATGATCTGGGCGTGGTGATGGAGGTCGCCGATCAGGTCGCCGTCATGCGCTCTGGCCGCATCGTGGAGTCAGGGCCCGCCGACGAGGTGCTCACGAAGCCGCAGCACGCTTACACCATGCGTCTGCTGAACTCCATGCCGCGAGATGTGAGCGCCGCCGCGGAGAACGACGGGACGGTGCCCATCCTCGAAGGCCGCGGCCTGAAGCGCACGTTCCGTTCCGGGAGCGGGCGACGAGCGCACCGAGTCGCCGCCGTCGCGGGTGTCGATCTCGAGCTCCGCCAGGGCGAGATCCTGGCGATCGTCGGCGAATCGGGCAGCGGCAAATCGACGCTGGCGCGGATGCTGGTCGGACTCGACTCACCCGATGCCGGCACCCTGCGCTACCGCGATCAGGACGTGACGCGCGGTCGGCTCCGCGACCGGAAGATCCTGCGTCGTGGCGTGCAGATGGTCTTCCAAGACCCGTATATGTCGTTGAACCCGCGGATGACCGTGCAGCAGATCATCTCCGAACCGCTCGCCGCGACCCACTCCGGAACGCCGGCGACGCGACGGGAGCGCGTCGCCGATCTGCTCGATCTCGTCGGCCTCACCCCCGAGATGGGCTCGCGCTTCCCGCACCAGTTCTCGGGCGGCCAGCGCCAGCGCATCGGCATCGCCAGGGCGCTCGCGCTCGATCCGGACGTTCTGGTGTGCGACGAGCCTGTCTCGGCGCTCGACGTGTCGATCCGCGCACAGATCATCGACCTGCTGTGCGACCTGCGCGAACGGCTGGGCATGTCGATCGTCTTCATCGCGCACGACCTGTCCCTCGTGCGTCACATCGCCGATCGCGTGGCGGTCATGTACCTGGGGAACATGGTCGAGATCGGGGAGACGGAAGACGTTTACCGCCACCCCGAACATCCCTATACGCGGTCGCTGCTGTCCGCGATTCCGCCGCAGACGCGCGCGGAGCGCGGCATGCTCGCACGCCGAACGCGTGTGACCGCCTGACCGTCCGGTACGACGAGGCCGGATCAGCGACCCGGCCGCACCGTGAGGTCGGTGATCTCCGCGTCGCGCGGAAGATCGAGGGCGGTGAGGATGGTCGTGACGACGGCATCGGGCGTGATGAAGCGACCGGCGTCGTAGTCCTGCCCCTCCTGCTGGTGCACACGCTCCTGCATCGGGGTGGCGGTGCGACCCGGATAGATCGACGTCACGCGCACGCCGTGCGGCGCCTCCTCGGCCCGCAACGCATCGGCGAGGGCCCGGAGACCGTGCTTCGACGCCGCATATGCCGCCCACCCGGCGTTGGCACGCAGTCCCGCCCCCGAGTTCACGAATACGACCTGCCCTTGCGACACGCGCAGAACGGGCAGCAGAAGGCGCGTGAGCTCGGCAGGAGCCACGAGGTTCACGGCCAGCTGCTGTTCCCACAACGCGGGAGCGAGGTCGGCCACGTCACCGAGGTCGACGACCCCGGCGACGTGCACGAGCGAGTCGATCCGGTCGGGCAGGTGCTGCTTCGACAGCGCCCACGACAGACGACCCGGCTGAGCCAGATCAGCGACCAGGACGGATGCTCCCGGAAGGCTCTCTGCGATCTGCCTGGCGCGTCCGGCGTCGCGGGCAAGCACCACCACGTCATCGCCACGGTCCAGCAGACGGCGCGCGAGGACGGCACCGATGCCGGAACCCGCACCGGTGATCAGGTGCGTGGGCATGTCAGCTCGGGTCTGTGGTGGCGGGCTCTGCCACGTCGATCGGAACGACGGGGCAGTCCTTCCACAGTCGCTCGAGGCCGTAGTAGACGCGCTCCTCCTGATGGAAGACGTGCACGATCAGGTCGCCGAAGTCGAGGAGCACCCATCGGGCCTCCGCGCGCCCCTCGCGCCGTACGCGCTTGTGGCCCGACTCGATCAGCCGGTCCTCGATCTCATCGGCGATGGCGGCGACGTTGCGCTCACTGTTTCCGGTGACGAGCAGGAAGATGTCGACGAGCGGAAGAGGCTCGGACACGTTCAGTGCGACGAGATCTTCACCGCCCTTGTCGATGGCGGCTTGTGCTGCGAGACGCAGCATCTCTTCGGCAGTTTCAGGTGATTGCATCAGAACACATTCGTGGTGATGGCGATGATGACGACGACACCGACAGCGAGGGCGAGGCCTCCGGCGACGATCGCCAGGGTGATCATCAGCCGGTTGCCCTTCTCGGGCGCCGGCGGACGGATCACCTCGCCGGCGGGCTTGATGGTGCTGACCGCCGAGCTGGCGGCGATCGGCGTAGGCGACGACGCGGGGGGAAGCTCGCCGTCGATGAGAACGGCGTCGACGTCCTTGCCGTCGGTGGTTCCCAGGGCGTGGCCCTGCGAGCCCATGCCCTGAGGCAGTTCATAAGACCCGGTGACGAGGATCTCACCGGTGGAAGCGACAGGGCCGGAGAGCGAGCCCTCGCCCGGGGACGGCGTGAAGATCAGGGCGTTCGGTGCGGAGTGCTGCGACCCGGTCGAGTCACCGACGGAGAGCAGCTCGTCGAACGACGGGCGGAAGGGGGTGTGCGGGTCGGGAGCATCGGCGAGGATCCCCTCACCGAACGCGGGGTTGACGGTGGGGCGGGCTGCGGCGTCGTCATCGTCATCATCGGCGTCACCGACATCTGCCAGCACGTCGTCACCGTCGGTCTCGGAGTCACCGGTGCTCTCGGCCGGAAGGCCCAGAGCCGAAGCCACGTCAACATCGTCCTCGTCGGACTCGTCACCGGCACCATCGACGGACTCCAGCGGAACATCTCCCACGGAATCCGCGACGACGGATGCACGCACGGGAGCGACGGCGACCTCGTCGTCGACGTCATCATCGTCGGCGTCGCCCGGCTCTTCGTTCCGTGTGAAGTTCGGGACCCCCGACACGATCTCCGCGGGGTCGTGCGTCGCGGCGGACTCCTCGTCGGTCGGTTCCGCCGGCGCGTCGGGGGCTGGCTGCTCGACCTCCGCCTCTTCGGACTGCTCTCCGGCGATCACGGGCACCGAAGCCGTGCGCACCTTCTCGAGCTCGCGCGCCTGGCGGCGCGTCAACGGCGCATCGCCGCTGACGTCGTCAGGCACGGAAGTCGGCGCGGGCGGGATCTCCACGGGCTCGGCGGCACGGGGCAGCGGCGGTGCGGGCGGTGCCGCCTCAGCCGCCGCGGCAGCCTCCTCGCTGGAGATGACCGGGGTCGAACCCGTCAATCGAATCTCCCGCAGCTGCTTTCGCGTCAGCGGACCCTGCTCCTGCTGATCCGATGTACTCATGCCTTGCTCCGATACAGATGATGCTTCGCGATGTACTGAACGACCCCATCAGGGACCAGATACCAGACCGGCTGATCGTCGCGAACGCGTTCACGGCAGTCCGTCGACGAGATCGACAGCGCCGGCACTTCCAGTTGGCTGACGTTGTCGCTCGGGAGGCCGTCTGTGCTCAGGACATGTCCAGGGCGTGAGACCGCGACGAAGTGGGCCAACTCCCACAACTCATCATGGTCCCTCCAACTGAGAATTTGCGCTACGGCGTCGGCTCCGGTGATGAAGAAGAGGTCGGCATCCGGTCGATCACGCTTCAGGTCGCGCAGTGTGTCGATCGTGTAGGTGGGGCCCTCGCGGTCGATGTCGACCCGGCTCACCGTGAACTGCGGGTTCGAGGCGGTGGCGATGACCGTCATGAGGTAGCGGTGCTCGCTCGGCGAGACTCCCGACTTCTGCCACGGGTGACCGGTCGGCACGAAGACGACCTCGTCGAGCCCGAAGGAGTTCGCGACCTCGCTGGCTGCGACGAGGTGGCCGTGATGGATGGGGTCGAACGTACCGCCCATCACGCCGATGCGCGGGGGGCGCGTGGTCGCAGCGTCGTTCATGGGGGCCTAGTGGCCGTGTCCCGCCTCGTGGCCGTCCTTGCCGTGCTGCGCTGCCCATGCCTCGGCCTTCGCCGAGTGACGGTTGGCGACGTTCTTGTACGAGAAGGTCACCAGCCCGAGGAAGGCGAACACGACCGCAGCGATGGCTCCGAAGATCACCGTTTCGAGCGCGACGTTGCCGTGGTGCTCGGTTTCGGCAGCGGCCATCGCGATCTGTGCGACGAGGTTCATCCT
Source organism: Microbacterium sp. STF-2 (assembly GCF_034650155.1). Classification (NCBI taxonomy): domain Bacteria; kingdom Bacillati; phylum Actinomycetota; class Actinomycetes; order Micrococcales; family Microbacteriaceae; genus Microbacterium; species Microbacterium sp. STF-2. The sequence continues at coordinate 200,962 of NZ_JARKMW010000001.1, read as the reverse complement.
GACTCCGTTTCGTGGCGTGCTGTTCGGGATCCTGTGAGGTACAGCGTCCCCCAGTCTAGCCCTCAGCCGCGGGTCTGCCCCGACCCACGCGCGAGCCATTTCGTGCTGGTCAACTCGGACAGCCCCATGGGCCCGCGAGCGTGCAGCTTCTGGGTCGAGATGCCGACCTCCGCGCCGAATCCGAATTCGCCGCCGTCGGTGAAGCGCGTCGACGTGTTCACCATCACGACGGCGGAATCCACCTCGGCGAGGAAGCGTTCCGCGTTGCGCGAGTCGGTCGTGATGATCGACTCCGTGTGTCCCGTGCTGTAGCGACGAATATGGTCGAGGGCCTCGTCGAGGGAGTCGACGACCTTGATCGCGATGTCGAGACTCAGATACTCGGTCTCCCAGTCCTCCTCGACCGCCGGGATCACGTTCGACACCATGCCGGCGACCATGTCGTCACCGTGGATCGCGACGCCCTCACTCTGCAGAGCGCTGGCCACGAGCGGGATCAGACGCGGAGCCGCCTGACGATGCACCAGCACCGTCTCCACCGCGTTGCACACGCTGGGGCGCTGCACCTTGGCGTTCACGACGATGTCGCTCGCCCAATCGTCCGGGGCCGTCTCGTCGAGGAAGATGTGGACGTTGCCCGCTCCGGTCTCGATGACAGGCACGGTCGACTCCGTGACGACGGCTTCGATGAGACCGGCACTCCCCCGTGGCACCAGCACGTCGATGAAGCCGCGACCGTGCATGAGCGCCTTCGCGCCCTCGCGACCGAAGTCATCGACGGTCTGGATCGCCTCGCTCGTGAGTCCCGCGCTCTCCACCGCCCGCCGCATGACGTCGACGAGCACGGTGTTCGACTCGCGCGCGGCACTCCCCCCGCGCAGCACGACGGCATTGCCCGCGCGCAGCGCGAGCGCGGCGATGTCGACCGTCACGTTCGGCCGGGCTTCGTAGATGGCGCCGACCACTCCGAACGGCACGCGCACCTGCTCGAGGGCGACACCGTTGGGCATCCTGTGCCCGCCGACGACGCGGCCGACCGGGTCGGCGAGGGCCGCGACTTCGCGCACAGCGGCGGCAAGGGCCGCCACGCGCTTCTCGTCGAGACGCAGCCGGTCGATGAGCGACTCCCCGATGCCCTCGTCACGCCCACGGACGATGTCGCGGGCGTTCGCCTCGATGATGCGCGGCGCGGCGTCGAGAAGGGCGACGGCGATCGCTTCGAGCACCCGCGCCTTGTGGTCGCTCGTGAGCGCGGCAGCGGCGCGGGAGGCCTCTTTGGCGCGCTCCAGGCGCACCTGTGGGGTCTGGTCGGTCATCCGCCCAGTTTATGAGGTGGCCGGCTCGAACCAGGTTCCTATTTCCGCACCGGCGAGGGCCTGTTCGACGAGGTCGGCGCTGGTGACCAGGACGCCGATGCCGGATGCCGCCGCGAGACGCGCGGCCGAGACCTTCGTGGCCGCTCCTCCCGTGCCGACGCTGTTGACGACGGTCGCCCCGAACTCGAGGCCGGTCAGGTCGGCATCGGGAGCCACGACATCGATCGGTTCGGCGCCGGGGTCCGTCGGAGGTCGCGTGTACAGCGATTCGATATCGCTGAGAAGGATGAGCGCGTCGGCTTCGATCAGCTGGGCGACGAGCGCGCCGAGCCGGTCGTTGTCGCCGAAGCGGATCTCCTGCGTCGCGACGGTGTCGTTCTCGTTCACGATCGGCAGGGTGCGAAGCCCGAGCAGCCGCTCCATCGCGCGACGGGCGTTGGAGCGCGATGTCGGGTTCTCGAGGTCGCCGGTGGTGAGGAGCACCTGCCCCGCGACGATATCGAAGGGACGAAGCGACTCCTGGTAGCGATACATCAGGATGTTCTGACCAACGGCCGCCGCGGCCTGCTGGGTCGCGAGGTCGGTCGGGCGGGCGTCGAGCCGCAGGAACGGGATTCCGGACGCGATCGCACCAGACGACACCAGGACCACCTCGGCTCCGCGTGCATGCGCCGCGGCCAGAGCTTCGACGATGACGGGGATCCGCCACGACGAGTCTCCGCTGATCGAGGAGGATCCGACTTTGACGACGATGCGGGACGCGGTGGCCAGATCCGCGCGGGTGCGTGCTGTCACTCGCCGTCCTCGCGGTACGCGGCGAGACGCTGCGTCTCCACCTCGGCGCGAGCCTCGGCCTTGGCATCCATGCGCTCGTAATACTGCTCGCGTCGCTCCGACGTCGTGCGGCGCGAATTCGGCGCCAGACGGGGGTCCGTACCCCGAGGCGCGCTCATCAACTCTGCCGCCGAGGTCATGGTGGGCTCCCAGTCGAAGACGATGCTGTCGCCCTCGCCGATCACGACGGTCGACCCCTGCACCGCACCGAGGCGGAAGAGCTCGTCCTCGACGCCGAGCTTTTCGAGACGATCGGCGAGATACCCGACGGCTTCTTCGTTCTGGAAGTCGGTCTGCTGCACCCAGCGCACCGGCTTCTCGCCCATGATGCGATAGACGTTGCCGTACGTGCCACCCTCGACCCGGATGGTGAAGTCCTTCTTGGAGCCTCGCGGGCGGATGACGACGCGCTCCGGCGGCGTCTCGAGCGCGGCTTCGGCGCGAGCCTTCTCGACGAGCTCGCCCAGCGCGAAGGTGAGGGGACGCAGACCCTCGTGCGAGACCGTGGAGATCTCGAACACCCGGAAGCCGCGAGCCTCGAGATCGGGACGCACGAGCTCAGCGAGGTCGCGTGCCTCGGGGACGTCGATCTTGTTCAGAGCGATGAACTGCGGGCGCTCGAGGAGCGGCGTCTGTCCCTCGGGCACCTCGTAGGCGCCGAGTTCCGCGAGGATGACGTCGAGGTCGGAGATCGGGTCGCGTCCGGGCTCCAACGTCGCGCAGTCGAGCACATGCAGCAGCGCGGAACAGCGCTCGACGTGGCGGAGGAACTCGAGGCCGAGCCCTCGCCCCTCGCTCGCGCCCTCGATGAGACCGGGCACGTCGGCGACCGTGTAGCGGAAGTCACCGACCTGCACCACGCCCAGGTTCGGGTGCAGCGTCGTGAACGGATAGTCGGCGATCTTGGGGCGGGCGGCGGAGATCGCGCCGATCAGGCTCGACTTGCCGGCCGACGGGTAACCCACGAGGGCGATGTCGGCGACGGTCTTCAGCTCGAGGACGATGTCGCCCTCGTGGCCGGGCGTGCCGAGCAGAGCGAAACCGGGCGCCTTGCGCTTGGGGGTGGCGAGAGCGGCGTTGCCGAGCCCGCCCATACCGCCCTTGGCGACGACGAACCGCTCGCCGGGGATGATCATGTCGATGAGGACGTCGCCCGCGGTGTTCTTCACCACCGTGCCGACCGGAACGGGCAGCTCGAGCGTCTCGCCGAGGAATCCGGAGCGGTGATCGCCCATGCCCGGCCCACCGTTGCCGGAGGAACGATGCGGCGAGTGGTGGTACGAGAGCAGCGTGCCGGTCTGCGGGTCGGCGACGAGCACGACATCGCCGCCGTCGCCACCGTTGCCGCCGTCGGGACCACCGAGCGGCTTGAACTTCTCGCGGTGCACGGAGACGCAGCCGTTGCCGCCCTTACCCGCACGCAGGTGCAGTGTGACGGTGTCGACGAACGTGACCATTTGCTAGTCCTCAGGGTTGCTGTGCGTTTTCGGAGGGTAGATACACGGACGGGGCGAGCCGAAGCCCGCCCCGAACCGGATATCTAGTGTCGCGCTGTGATCACTCAGCTGCGGCGACGATGTTGACGACCTTGCGGCCGCCCTTCGCGCCGAACTGGACCGCACCGGCGGCCAGAGCGAACAGCGTGTCGTCGCCACCACGACCGACGTTGACGCCGGGGTGGAAGTGCGTGCCGCGCTGGCGGACGATGATCTCGCCGGCGAGGACCTGCTGACCGCCGAAGCGCTTCACGCCGAGGCGCTGAGCGTTGGAGTCACGACCGTTACGGGTTGAGCTTGCGCCCTTTTTGTGTGCCATGTCCTAGTCCCCTCGGGCTTACTTGATGCCGGTGATCTTGACGCGCGTGAGCTCCTGGCGGTGGCCCTGACGCTTCTTGTAGCCGGTCTTGTTCTTGTACTTCTGGATGATGATCTTCGGGCCGCGGAGGTTGCCGATGACCTCTGCCGTGACCTTGACCTTCGCCAGCGAGTCAGCGTCGGTGGTCACCGTGGCGCCGTCGACGAGCAGCACGGCGGCCAGCTCGATCTTCTCGCCCTGGGCAGCCTTGACACGGTCGAGCTGAACGATCGTGCCGACCTCGACCTTCTCCTGCCGCCCACCGGCGCGCACTACTGCGTAAACCACTTCATACCTGTTTCGTTGGGGAGCTCGCGGCTCCGAGATCTCACGGGAAGACTGTTGCTTGCATGCGCCGCAGAACGGCGGGCGCGAACGCAAGACTCTCCGCTTCGACCGACGAGGACGACGCGGCATACGCACCAAGGGACTACTTTACCGGATGCGGGTCGGTGTCGCAAAGCGGCGCGGCTCCGAGGCGTCTCACATCCCGCTCCCGCCCTGCCCTGTCGAGGCGGTCGTAGGCTGACCGGGTGACCGTACTCGTCGACGAACCCCTCTGGCCCGCTCACGGACGCCTCTGGGCGCACCTGGTCAGCGATGAGAGCCTCGACGAGCTGCACGTGTTCGCGCGCGCGAACGACGTCCCCGCACGCGCGTTCGACCTCGACCACTACGACGTGCCGGAGGAGATCATCCCCCGGCTCGTCGCCGCCGGCGCCCACCACGTGCAGGGCAAGGAACTGGTGCGCCGGCTGATCGCCTCAGGACTCCGAATCCGCAGCCGCGACCGGCGCTGACGGCTCGTTGTTCACCGAGACGGGAGTGCCGGTGAGCGCAGCAGTGCTCACCCGACGGCGCCCTCGCCCCTGACCGGGAGCTTTCGGCTCCGGAAGGGCGTCGAGGACCGAGTCGAGGAGCTGCTCGGCCGGAGACTTCGGCCCCTTGCGGTCGCCGCGCTTCTTGCGGGCCTTCTTCGGACGCTCGGAAGCCACGGGCGCCTCAGCCGCGACATCGACCGACTCGACTGCGGGCGCGCCATCCGCCGCCGGGGCGATGGTGGAGGCGGCGATCTGCGCGAGGGCCGACTTCGCGCCCTCGGTGATGCTGTGGGTGACCGGAGGAGCGGAGGGAGCACTCTGGCTCTGTCCGTTCCCGTTGCCGCCGTTGCCGCGCTGACGACGACCGCTCTGCCCGTTGCCACCGTTGCTGCCGCCGCCGTTGCTGCTGGAACGGTGCTTCACCACGGGGTCGTGGTGCACGATGACACCGCGACCGGCGCAGACCTCACACGCCTCGCTGAAGGTCTCGAGCAGGCCGAGACCGAGCTTCTTGCGCGTCATCTGCACCAGGCCGAGCGAGGTGACCTCGGCCACCTGGTGCTTGGTGCGGTCGCGGCTCAGGCACTCGATCAGTCGACGCAGCACGAGGTCGCGGTTCGACTCGAGCACCATGTCGATGAAGTCGACGACGATGATGCCGCCGATGTCGCGCAGACGCAGCTGGCGGACGATCTCCTCCGCCGCCTCGAGGTTGTTCTTGGTGACGGTCTCCTCGAGGTTTCCGCCGGAGCCGACGAACTTGCCGGTGTTGACGTCGACGACCGTCATGGCCTCGGTGCGGTCGATCACGAGCGAGCCGCCGGAGGGCAGCCATACCTTGCGGTCGAGAGCCTTCTCGATCTGCTCCGTGATACGGAAGGCATCGAACGGATCGGTCTCGTCCTCGTAGGCCTCGACGCGCTCGAGGAGGTCGGGGGCGACGCTCTCCAGGTAGGCCCGGATGGTCTGCTGCGCGTCCTCACCCTGGATGAGCATCTTCGTGAAGTCCTCGTTGAAGACGTCCCGGACGATCTTGACGAGCAGGTCGGGTTCGGCGTGCAGGAGCGCGGGCGCCTGCTGGTTCTCGACCTGCTTCTGGATGTGCTCCCACTGCGACGTCAGGCGCTGCACGTCACGCGTGAGCTGGTCCTCGGTCGCACCCTCTGCCGCGGTGCGGACGATCACGCCGGAGGACTCCGGCAGCACCTCTTTGAGGATGCGCTTGAGGCGCGCCCGCTCGTTGTCGGGGAGCTTGCGGCTGATGCCGTTCATCGACCCGCCAGGCACGTAGACCAGGTAGCGGCCGGGAAGCGAGATCTGGCTCGTGAGTCGGGCACCCTTGTGTCCGACGGGGTCCTTCGTGACCTGCACGAGAACACGGTCGCCGGGCTTGAGGGCCAGCTCGATGCGACGCGGCTGGTTGCCGGTCTCGACGCCGTCCCAGTCGACCTCACCGGAGTAGAGCACGGCGTTGCGCCCGCGCCCGATGTCGACGAAAGCGGCCTCCATGCTGGGGAGGACGTTCTGCACGCGCCCCAGGTAGACGTTTCCGATGAGCGACGCGTCCTGGTTGCGGGCGACGTAGTGCTCGACGAGCACGCCGTCCTCGAGGACGCCGATCTGGGTGCGGCCGTTCTTGGACCGGACGACCATCTTGCGGTCGACGGACTCACGGCGAGCGAGGAACTCGGCCTCGGTGACGACAGGGCGACGACGGCCGGCATCACGACCGTCGCGGCGACGCTGCTTCTTCGCCTCGAGACGGGTCGATCCCTTGATCGCCTTCGGCTCGGTGATGTACTCGACGACGCGCTGACGCTGACGCGGCTCTTCGCGCTGGTCGTCACCCTCGGAACCGCCCCGGCGACGACGACCGCGGCCTCGGCCGGCTGCATCGTCCTGCGGCTGGTCGCGCTCGGCGATGCGGTCGAAGATGCGCTCGCGACCCGGACGTGCGGGCAGCGGCACGATCTCCGGCGCATAGAAGTGCAGTTGCGTGGAGACCTGGGAGACGAACACCTCAGGGAGCAGACCGAGCGACACGGCGGTCACCGGTGCCGGAGCCTCGGGAGCAGAAGGAGCCTCTTCGACCGCGGGGGCATCGTCCGCAGCGGGAGCTTCGTCCGCGACGGGAGCTTCGTCCGCGACGGGAGCTTCGTCCGCGACGGGAGCTTCGTCCGTAGCCGGCTCTTCGTCAGCGGCCTCGTTCTCCGCCTCCGATTTCGCCTCGGCGACGGCCTCTGCGATCGACTCGGCCGCAGCAGCGGCGTCGTCGGCAGCCGCAGCAGCGTCATCCGCCGCCGCGTAACCGGCCGCGACGTCATCGGCGGCCGCGTCCTCGGCCACCTCAGCAGCCTCGGCGGCTTCTGCAGCAGTGGACGGCTCTTCGCCCTCGCCCGAAAACCCCGCGCGGTCGTCCGCGCCGGGAGCCTTGGGCTCCGTCAGCTCTCCCGCGGCGTCAGCCGGGAAGTCGAGGGTAGGGGCGTTGTTGTCATTGTTCTCATCGGCCATCTCTGGCTTACTCCCTGCACGGGACACTCGGTGTTCCGTGAAATCTCATGCGGTACCCGCAGGTGCCGCGAACTCACTCGGTCTGCGACCGGCTCATGGCTCTGATCGCGTGGGGCATTGGACCCCGAAGTCTGCTCGACGCGTGTCGCGGCAACGCCGTTCATCGCATCACAGGCCATTATCGCACCAAGTGGCTCCGTTCGCGGCATCCCGTCATCCGGGCCGGACATTTCTCCGGCCTGTTCTCGCCGCATCCATAGCAGTCGCTGGGATAATCCCCAGTATGAGCGAGCAGCGCACCCGCCCCGTCATCTACGCCGTCTGGCTGATCATCGCGAGTGTGGTGGGCTGGTTCGCCGCCTTCCAGCTCACTGTCGAGAAGTTCGTCCTGGCGGCCAACCCTGACGCCGTCCTCAGCTGCAACGTGAGCGTGATGATCCAGTGCGGGAAGAACCTCGAATCCTGGCAGGGCGAGGTCTTCGGCTTCCCCAACCCGATTCTCGGTATCGCCGGCTGGATGGCGCCGCTGTTCGTCGGCGTCGCCCTGCTCGCGGGATCCCGCTTCCCGCGGTGGTTCTGGCTGACCTTCGGTGCCGGGGTCACCTTCGCCTTCGGTCTCGTGTGCTGGCTGATCTGGCAGAGCATCTACGCCCCCAACCTCGGCGTTCTCTGCCCCTGGTGCATGCTCACCTGGTCGGTCACCATCCCCACATTCTTCGCGACGATGCTGCACCTCACCCGCAACGGCACCTTCACCAGCAACGAGAAGACGAAGGCCCGCGCCGAGAGGCTGATGGCCTGGGTCCCGCTCGCGACGATCCTCGCGTACGCCGTCGTCGTCCTGCTCGCTCAGCTGCGTGGCCTCGATCTCCTCGGCGAGGTCATCGGCATGATCTTCTGATCCCCGCTCCGCCGACGGCGGAGACGACGAAAGCCCGCCCGCCGAGACTCGGCGGGCGGGCTTTTCACGTGCGGACGGGTTCTCAGTCGAACCAGATGCCGAGCTCGCGCGCGGCAGACTCGGGGCTGTCCGAGCCGTGCACGAGGTTCTGCTGCACCTTGAGGCCCCAGTCGCGACCGAAGTCGCCACGGATCGTGCCGGGCGCAGCGGTCGTCGGGTCGGTGGTGCCGGCGAGCGAGCGGAAGCCCTCGATCACGCGGTTGCCCGCGAGACGGATGGCGACCGAGGGGCCGGAGAGCATGAACTCGAGCAGCGGCTCGTAGAACGGCTTGCCCTCGTGCTCGGCGTAGTGCTCGGCCAGCAGGTCGCGGTCGGGCTCCACCAGACGGATATCGACGAGGGCGTAGCCCTTCGCCTCGATGCGGGCGAGGATCGCGCCGGTGAGGCCGCGAGCGACGCCATCGGGCTTGACGAGGACGAGGGTTTCTTCGGTGGCCATGTCATTCACTCTCTGTGTCTGAGATCTGCGTGGTCTGAGTCTCGGTCGTGGGTCCGGCCGGGCGTCGTGCGTCCAATCGGGCCCCTCCGATGGTCGCATACGCCCACATGCCGCCGAAAATCAGGACGACGAGCAGGATGGAGGGAACGAAGAACGCCGATAGGGCGACGAGTGCCTGCACGACCCACCCGGCGGTGATCGCCCAGGGCTTCGTGATCATCCCGGCGATCGCGATGCAGGCGAGCGCGACCACCGCCCCGGCGACGATCGCCCACCACTGCTCGATACCGTCGGGAAGCTGCCGCAGCCCGAAGATCGTCAGGCCCACGAGGAAGACCACGATGGCCTCGAAACCCAGCACGACAGGTGCGAGCTTCTGCACGAGCGTGCGCGGCGGGCGCGGCCGGCGGGTACGGCGAGCCGGTGTCGCGTCGGCGCTCATGCGCGCCACCCCGCCTTCCAGTCCTCGTCCTGCGCCAGGGCGATCGCCTCTCCGGCGAGCACCACGGAGCCCGCGATGATGACCGCGCGTCGATCGGAGGATGCGGCCCACTCGCGCGCGGCGTCGGCGGCGTCGGCCAGCGAGTGGTGCACGGTTGCCCGCTGTCCGGCCTGCTCGACGAGGTCGGCGATCGCATCCGCATCGCTCGCGCGATCCGAATCCGGAGCGGTGGCGAACACGTGCGCCGCTCCCGGTGCCAGTTCGGCGACGATGCCGGCGGCGTCCTTGTCGGCGAGCACACCGAGCACCAGGCCCCATTCGTCGAAGTCGAAGCTGTCGTCCAGAGCCTGCGCGAGTGCCTTGGCGCCGTGCGGGTTGTGAGCCGCGTCGACGATCACGGTCGGGGCGATGCCGAGCAACTGCAGCCGGCCCGGTGACGTGCTCTCCTGCAGACCCGCCGTCACGATGTCCGCGGCGATGCGCTGGGTGGCACCGCCGATCAGCGACTCGACGGCGGCCACTGCGAGAGCGGCGTTATGCCCCTGGTGAGCGCCGTACAGCGGCAGGTACTCCTCGGTGTACTCCCCCGCCAGGCCACGGATCGTGAGCAACTGGCCGCCGACGGCGAGCTTCTGCTCGGTGAGACCGAACTCCTCGCCCTCGAACGCGATGGTCGCGTTGCGCTCCGCCGCCACGCGACGCAGCACCTCGGCCGCCTCCGCGGGCTGCTGGGCGGACACCACGGCCGCGCCCTCCTTGATGATGCCGGCCTTGACCTCGGCGATCTCGGCGATCGTGCTGCCGAGACGGTCGGCGTGGTCGATGTCGATCGGCGCGAACACCGCGACGTCGCCGTCGGCGGTGTTCGTGGAGTCCCACTCCCCACCCATGCCCACCTCGAGCACGAGCACGTCGATCGGCGCATCGGCCACGGCGACGAACGCCAGCACGGTCAGCAGTTCGAAGAACGTCAGCGGAGCATCACCCGCGGCGTCGAGCTCGGCATCGACGATGTCGACGAACGGCTCGATCTCGTCCCACGCATCCGCGACGGCCTCATCGGCGATGGGCTCGCCGTCGATCATGATCCGCTCGGTGAAGCGCTCCAGATGTGGGCTCGTGAACAGTCCCGTGCGCAGATCGTGCGCCCGCAGGAGGCTCTCGATCATCCGCGCGGTCGACGTCTTGCCGTTCGTACCCGTGATGTGCACGACGCGGTACGTGCGCTGCGGGTCATCGAGGAACGCGAGGATGCGGGCGGTGCGCTCCTTGCGCGGCTGCACCCAGCGCTCTCCGGCGCGGCTCAGCAGGGCCTCGTAGACGGCATCCGCCCTGTCCTTGTCACTCATGCTCCCGCTCCCATCCTGGTGACGGCGATCGTGAAGCCGCCGGCATTGGCATATGTCCCGGCGGGGATGACCGCGGAGAACTCGGGCGTCACTCCCGCAGCCGCGGCCAGGACCGCTCCGTGTCCGAAGATCGAGTCTCCCTGCGCGTCGATCACGTAGTACTCCTCGGCGAGAGTCTCTGCCGCGATGCCGGCCAGGTCGAACGCCGACACGACAGCCTGGGTGTCCACGTCGTCCTGGAACCGGAGGACCAGCTGGATGCGGTCGCTGACGTCGAAGTCGGCGTTCTTGCGCGTCTCCTGCACGGCGCGGATGACATCGCGTGCGAGTCCCTCGGCCTCGAGCTCCGGGGTCGTCCTGGTGTCGAGCAGCACGAAGCCACCCGTCGGGACGATGGCCAGGGCCTCCCCTTCCGGGCGGCCGGTCGTCTCGAGCACGAGCTCGTACTCCGACGGCTCGAGGACGATGCCACCTGCCGTCACGACACCGGAGACCTCACTCCAGTCACCGGAGCGCGCCGCCTGGATCGCCTTCTGCACGTCCTTGCCGAGGCGCGGACCCGCCGCACGGGCGTTGACGCTCAGGCGGTGCGCGATGCCGTACTCCGCCGCCGTGTCATCGGCGAGCGTGACGAGCTCCACCGACTTCACGTTGAGCTCCTCACGGAGGATGTCCTCGAACTGTCCGAGCGACGCCGCGAGCGGTGAGACCACCGTGAAGCGTGCGAGGGGCAGGCGCACGCGCAGCTTCTCCTTCTTGCGCAGCGCGTTGCCGACGCTCGACAGCTCGCGCACCGCGTCCATCGCGTCACGGATCTCGTCCGCTGCCGGGAACTGCGTGTCGTCCGGCCAGTCGGTCAGGTGCACGCTGCGACCGCCGGTCAGGCCCTGCCACACGCGCTCGCTGACGAGCGGCACGAGAGGCGCCGCCACACGGGTGAGCGTCTCGAGCACGGTGTAGAGGGTGTCGAAGGCCTCGCGGCTCTTCGGGTCTTCCGTCACGCCGGTCCAGAAGCGGTCTCGCGAGCGGCGGATGTACCAGTTGGTCAGCACCTCGGCGAAGTCGCGCAGCCGCGCGGACGCGGTGGTGGAGTCCAGTCCTTCCAGATCGACGCGCACCTCGCGGACGAGGTCGCCGAGACGGGCCAGGATGTAGCGGTCGAGCACATCCGTGGAGTCGGTGCGCCACTCGGCCTGGTAGCCCTCGGCACCCGAGGCATTGGCGTACGTGGCGAAGAAGTACCACGAGTTCCACAGCGGCAGCAGGAATTCGCGGACCCCCGAGCGGATGCCCTCCTCCGTGACCGCGAGGTTCCCACCGCGCAGCACCGAGCTCGACATCAGGAACCAGCGCATCGCGTCGGAGCCGTCGCGGTCGAGCACCTCGGACACGTCCGGGTAGTTGCGCAGCGACTTCGACATCTTGTAGCCGTCGCTGCCCAGCACGATGCCGTGGCAGCTGACGCCGGTGAAGGCCGGACGATCGAACAACGCGGTCGACAGCACGTGCATGACGTAGAACCAGCCGCGGGTCTGGCCGATGTACTCGACGATGAAGTCCGCCGGCGCGTGCGAGTCGAACCACTCCTGGTTCTCGAACGGGTAGTGCACCTGCGCGTAGGGCATCGAGCCCGAGTCGAACCACACGTCGAAGACGTCCTCGATGCGGCGCATCGTGCTCTTGCCCGTGGGGTCGTCCGGGTTCGGACGCGTGAGGTCGTCGATGTACGGTCGGTGCAGGTCGATCTCACCCTCGGGGTTGCGCGGCAGCGTGCCGAAGTCGCGCTCCAGATCCTCCAAGGACCCGTACGCGTCCACGCGCGGGTACTCGGGGTCGTCGCTCTTCCAGATCGGGATGGGCGAGCCCCAGTAGCGGTTGCGGCTGATCGACCAGTCGCGCGCGCCCTCGAGCCACTTGCCGAACTGTCCGTGCTTGACGTTCTCCGGCACCCACGTGATCTGCTCGTTGTTCGCGAGCATGTCGTCCTTGATGTCCGTGACGCGGATGAACCAGCTCGACACGGCCTTGTAGATCAGGGGGTTGCGGCAGCGCCAGCAGTGCGGATACGAGTGCTCGTAGCTCTGCAGACGGATCAGCCGGCCGTTCTCACGGATCAGGCGCACGAGCGGCGTGTTCGCGTCCATCCAGAGCTGGCCCGCGACGTCGGTGACGTTCGGGAGGAACTTGCCGCCGTCGTCGAGCGACAGGATCGTCGGGATTCCGGCGGCACCGGCGACCCGCTGGTCGTCCTCACCGTAGGCCGGAGCCTGGTGGACGATGCCGGTGCCGTCGCTGACCGTGACGTAGTCGTCGACCAGGATGCGCCAGGCGTTCTCGGTGCCGTACGTCTCGGTGTCGGCGTAGTAGTCGAACAGCCGGTCGTAGGTCACGTCCTGCAGCTCAGCACCACGGACGGTCGCGTCCACTGCGGCGAGCGCGTCGTCGACGCTCTCATAGCCGAGGTCCTTGGCGTATCCCCCGAGGAGCTCACGCGCCAGCAGGTAACGGTGCGCGGAGGCTTCGATCGCCGCATCCGTGGTTCCCGCCGCCTGGTGCACGTCCGCGGCGCCGTTCGGGCCGGCGGGCAGCACGACGTACTCGATTTCCGGGCCCACGGCGAGCGCGAGGTTCGTCGGGAGAGTCCAGGGCGTGGTCGTCCAGGCGAGGGCGCGCACGCCGGTGAGGCCGAGGGCTTCCGCCTTGGCGCCTGTGAGCGGGAAGGTCACGGTCACGGAGGGGTCCTGGCGCATCTGGTACACGTCGTCGTCCATGCGCAGCTCGTGCGCCGAGAGCGGGGTCTCGTCGCGCCAGCAGTACGGGAGGACGCGGTATCCCTCGTAGGCGAGGCCCTTGTCGTACAGGGTCTTGAACGCCCAGAGGACGCTCTCCATGTAGCCGAGGTCGAGCGTCTTGTAGCCGCGGTCGAAGTCGACCCAGCGCGCCTGACGGGTGACGTAGTCCTGCCACTCGTGCGTGTAGGCGAGCACCGAGCTCTTCGCCTTCGCGTTGAAGACGTCGATGCCCATCTCCTCGATCTCGGCCTTCTCGGTGATGCCGAGCTGCTTCATCGCCTCGAGCTCTGCAGGCAGGCCGTGCGTGTCCCAGCCGAAGACACGGTCGACCTTATGACCCGTCATGGTCTGGAAGCGCGGGAACACGTCTTTCGCGTATCCGGTGAGCAGGTGGCCGTAGTGCGGCAGGCCGTTCGCGAAGGGAGGGCCGTCGTAGAACACCCACTCGGGCGCGCCCTCACGCTGCGCGATCGAGGCGCGGAAGGTGTCGTCCGTCTTCCAGAACGCGAGCACCTCCTCCTCGATCTGCGGGAAGCGGGGGCTGGGCGCGACGGAGTCGGCGGCGGGGCCGAAGGAGGAACGGGGGTAGGTCATCGTGTCTCGCAGTGGTCGTCGTGGCGGATGCTCCTGCGAGGACGACCCTCACGGACCGCGGTACCACCTCGCGTGCCGCGCCTTGCGACGCGACCACTCTCACTGCGGCTGTGACGGGCCTGCCCCGCTCGGTTCTACTGAGCACCGCCCGAGGGCCGCGCCGTTCTTCCGAGAGCTCCCCGGTGATGGCCGGATCGATGCTCTTCCCCCCAGTGTACGCGTGCGCATCCCCTCAGGACGCCGCTCTCCTCTCCGGCGCCCGGCGCCCCGCTCCCGGTTCGCGATGTCGTCGGCGCGCCCTACGCTCGGACCATGGCCCGCACCCCCGAGTCCCCCGCTCCTCCCCGCATCACCGACCCCGACCTCCCGCCCGTGCTCGAGCCCGCTGTTCCCCGACGCAGCGCCGACCTGATCGCCGCCCGGCTCGACCTGAGCGGCACCGTCGATCTCGCCTACTCGACGCTCGAGCAGTGCGTGGTGAGCGCTGACGCCGACACGGTCGATCTCACCGGAGCGACGGTCGTCGACGTCGACATGCCGGGTGTGCGCATCGCCTCGCTCCGCATGCGCGATGCCGGCGTGCGGCGGGTGCGGATCAGCGGTGGCCGTATCGGCACGCTCGACCTGAGCGAGTCGCGCATCTCGGAGCTCGAGCTGCGCGACGTGCGCATCGACTACCTGAACCTCGGTGCGGCGAAGGTCACCGATCTCGGGATCTCCGGCTGCGCCATCCGCACGATCGACATGCCGCAGGCCGAGCTGACGCGCGCGAGATTCACCGCCACGTCGACCGACGAGGTCGATTCGCGGGGTATGCGGGCGAAGGACCTCGACCTGCGTGGCCTCGACACTGTCGCCTTCCTCGATGCCAACAGCCTCCGCGGAGCGACTCTCACGTCATTCCAGGTGCAGCAGCTCGCGCCGGTCATCGCGGCGGGCATCGGCATCCAGATCAAGGACTGACGTCTGATCAGAGCTCGGCAGGGCCGCTCGCGGCGAGCAGCTCACGGGTGAACGCATGCTGCGGCGCCCCGAACACCTCTGCAGTGGTGCCCTGCTCGACGATCCGTCCGTCCTGCATCACGAGCACCTCGTCGGCGACCGCTCCGACCACATCGAGGTCGTGGGAGACGAGGATCATCGTCAACTGCCGCTCCTGCTGCACCCGCGCGAGCAGCCGCAGCACCCGCTCCCGCACCGAGGGGTCGAGGGCCGAGACAGGTTCGTCGAGGACCAGCACCTCCGGGTCGGCGGCGAGCGCGCGGGCGATGGCCGCCCGCTGCCGCTGTCCGCCGGAGAGCGCGCTCGGACGCCGGTCGGCGAGCTCCGGGGCGAGGTCGACCTCGGCGAGGAGTCGGGCGACGCCCGCAGCCCGCTGAGCGCGAGGCACCCCGCCCGCTTCCAGCCCCTCTCGCAACGAACGGCCGATCGTCCATCGCGGGTCGAACGCTCCGAGCGGATTCTGGTGCACGAGCTGCACCCGGCGCTGCGATGTCCACCGCAGCGTACCGGCGTCCGGAGCGTCGACTCCGACGATTATGCGCGCCAGCGTCGTCTTACCGGACCCCGACTCCCCGACGATGCCGAGCGTCCGTCCGTCTTTCAGGGCGAAGGAGGCATCGACGACCGCAGGCACGGCATCGAAGCTCCGGGAGACCTCGTCGGCGATCAGCAGCGTCGAGGAATCCGCGGGGGCCGTAGCGCGTGGTTCATGGATCGTCGCCGCGATGAGCTGCTTCGTGTACTCATGCCGGGGGTTCTCGAGAACCTCGGTCACCGGACCGGACTCCACGACGACCCCACCCCTCATCACCAGGACGCGATCGGCGATCCGACGCACCGCCGCGAAGTCGTGGCTGATGAATACCAGCGCGGTGCCTGCATCGACGATCTCGCGCAGCAGACCGAGGATCCGTGCCTGCACGGTCGCGTCGAGAGCGGTCGTCGGCTCGTCCGCCACCAGCACGGCGGGATCCGCGGCGAGCGCGGAGGCGATGAGTGCTCGCTGTCGGAGTCCGCCGGAGAGCTCGTGCGGGTGCTGTCGGGAGCGGCGTTCGGGGTCGGGCATCCATACCCGTGCCAGGAGCTCCCGCACCCGCTCCGCCCTCGCCGCCCGTCCTCGGACGATCTGGTGCAAGAGCAGCGGCTCGGCGACCTCCGCCGCGATCCGTCGCAGGGGATCGAGCGAGACCAGGGCGTCCTGGGAGACGAGCGCGATCCCGGCCCCGCGCAGTTCGCGCCACGCGCGCTCGGACAGCCCGGCCGCATCCGTCCCGTCCACGACCAGCCCGTCCAGCGAGACGTCGGCGTCCGTGGGAGTCAGTCCCAGCAGCGCACGAGCCGAGAGCGACTTGCCGGCGCCGGACTCCCCCACGATCGCGATGCACTCTCCGCGGTCGACGGCGAAGGACACGTCATCGACGACCGGGTTCCCGTCGAATGCGATCCGCAGCCCGCGCACTTCCAGGGCGACGCTCATGCGATCCTCCCGTCTCCGCGAGCGCGCAGGATACGCCCCACGACGGTCGCCGCCACCACGGTGAGCGTGATCGCGATGCCGGGGAACAGCGAGATCCACCAGGCCTGCCCGAGGACGTTGCGCCCACCGGCGAGCATCAGTCCCCACTCGGGAGTCGGCTCCGACGGGCCGAGCCCCAGGAAGCTGAGCCCGGCCGCTGCCAGGATGCTGGAGCCGATGCCGATGGTGGCGAGCACGCTCAGCGCGCCGAGGACTCCCGGAACCACGTGCCGGGTGAATGCGCGCATCCGTGGCACCCCGAGGATGCGCGCCGCCTCGACGTGCTCGGCGACGCGGAGAGTCTGCGTCTGCACTCGGGCCAGCCGGACGTAGACGGGCACGGCGGCCAGCGTCACCGCGATCGCGATGTTCACCGGCCCCGGGCCCAGCACGGCGACGACGACGAGTGCGACGAGAAACTCGGGGAAAGCCATCAACACGTCGTTCACCCGCATCACCGTGGTGTCGACGCTCCTCGGCGCGACCCCGGCGAGCGCGCCGATGACGAGTCCGCCGACGAGCGCCACCCCGGTGGCGAGGAGCCCGATGCCCAGCGAGCGCGCCGCACCGTAGACGACCCGCGAGTACACGTCGCGTCCGCTCTGGTCGGTGCCGAACAGATGCTCGGCGCTCGGGGGAAGCAGGGCGGAGCGGACATCGGTCTGCAGCGGATCGTGCGTGGCGAGGACACCGGGCCAGAGCGCCGCGAACGCGATCACCGCGAGGACCAGGATCGCGACCCACAGCAGCATCCGCTGCGCGCGCCTCATCGGACACCTCCCGGTCGCGAAGCCCTGATGCGCGGGTCGATCAGCGGATGGACGAGTTCGACGACGAGGTTCACCGCCACGAAGACCAGGGCGCTCAAGAGGATGATCCCCGTGATCACCGGAAGGTCACGGTCGCTGATCGCGGCGAGTGTGACCCGGCCGAGGCCAGGACGGGCGAACACCGTCTCCACGAGCACCGCCCCACCGAGGACGGATCCGGTCAGGTAGGCGGCGAGCGTGACAGCAGAGGCGGCGCCGTGGCGCAGCCCATGCCGCAGCGTGAACCACGAGGGACTGGCCCCACGAGCCCGCACCGTCTCGGCGAAGGGCATCCGCTCCGCCTGGATCAGCCCGTCGCGCAGCACTTGGCTGAGCAGCGCCGCCACCGGAAGCGCGAGCGTGATCGCCGGCAGCACGATCGTGGCGGGGTTGCGAGCACCCGACACCGGGAACCAGCCCAGACCGAACGCGAAGACGCTCAGCAGGACGAGCCCGATCCAGAAGACCGGGGAGGAGAGCACCACCAGTTCGACCGCCGCCGCGACCGTCCGACCCGCCTTGCCGCGAACGAGCACCGCCACGGACAGCGCGAGCACCAGGGCGATCACGAGCGCGAGCACCGAAAGCTGGACCGTCGCACCGAGTTGACGCCCGATCACCTCGGTCACGGGCATCCGCAGCTGGTACGACTCTCCCAGGTCTCCCCGAGCGAGCTGACCGATGAAACCGAGGTACTGCTCGAACGGCGGGCGATCGAGCCCGAGATCGGCTCTGATTCCTTCTTTGACCGCCTCGCTCACCTGCGCCTGGGGCCCCAGCATCACCGATACCGGATCCCCCGGGATCACCCGGAAGGCGAGGAAGGCGACGGTCGCCGCGCCCCAGAGGACGATCACGACGGACGCGGCGAGGCCGGCGATACGGACGAGAGCAGCCCTCACCACCCCTGCCCTCCGCTCAGCCGGCGGCTCAGCCGACGGTCACATCGTAGAACAGCGGTCGACCGTACAGGTCGTACTGCAGCCCCTCGACGCGATCGCCGACGGCGGTGATCGCCGACGGGCTGTAGAGCGGCACGATCGCCGTATACGTCGCGTTCCACTGCTGCAGCCGGGTGTAGAGCTCGTTGCGCTCGTCCTGGTCGCTGGTCGCGACGGCCTTCTCCAGCAATGCGTCGATCTCGGGATCGCTCACCTGCGACGCGTTCTGGAACCCGTCGGTGTGCAGGTGGCTGCGCAGCAGATCGGGGTCGACGCCGGAGAAGCCCCAGTCCGTCAGATCGAACGTCTTGGGCTCGTACTGCTCGTTGTAGGCCCCGGGTTCGAGCACCTCGCGCTGGACCTCGAACCCGATCTCCTTGAGGTCGGACTGGATCGCGTTCGCGAGAGCGGCGCGGTCATCCGGGACGGGAGTCCAGGCGATCCATCGCACCGAGAGCCGCTTGCCGTCCTTCATACGGATGCCGTCGGCGTCGCGTGCGGTCCATCCCGCCTCGTCGAGGAGCGCGTTCGCAGCGTCCTGGTCGAACGGCCAGCTGCCCTCGAGCGACGCGTCGTAGCCCGGGGTCGTCGAGCCGAGGATGCTCCATGCGCGCGGGAACTGGCCGAAGTAGATCTCCTCCACCGCCGCGTCGATGTCGACGCCGCGCGCGAAGGCCTGACGCACCTTCTCGTCCGCGAACACCCCGTACTTCTCGTTCAGGTACAGCGAGTACGGCAGACCCGGGTACTCGATCGAATCGACCGTGATGCCGTCGCCGAGATCCTTCGCGAGGTTCGGCGGGATGTTGCTGGCCAGGTCGGCCTCCCCGCTCGTCACCACGCCCGTGCGGACCGAGGCCTCCGGCTGGATCTCCACACGCAGCGTCTCGAACTTCGGGGCCTTCGCATCATGCGGACCCCACGCGTAGTCGTCGTTGCGGGTGTACACGATCTCCTGGTCCGGCGTGTACTCGGTGAGCTCGAACGGACCGGTACCGACGGTGACGTCGGGTCCCCCCGCCTTGAGCTTGTCCGCGGACTTCGCGAGGACGGCCGGCGAGTAGAAGCCGAGCTGCGGCGTGCTCGCCGCCTGCAGGAACGGTGCGTACGGCTGCGTGAAGGTCACCGTGACCGTGTAGTCGTCGACGACTTCGGTGCCCTCATAGAAGTCGGCGCCGAGCATGCTGGCCGCCTGCGCGGATGCCGTCTCCGGATCGACGATGCGGTCGAAGTTCGCCTTGACCGCGGCGGCGTCGAACTTCTCGCCGTCGGTGAAGGTCACGTCGTCACGGAGCACGAAAGTGTACTCCGTGCTGTCCGGCGAGACCTCCCAGCTCTTCGCGAGCCACGGGCTGAACGTTCCATCCGCCTCCTGGAACACCAGCGAGTCGAGCACCGCCCGCTGCACCATGCCGGAGACGTCGAGCTGGCTCACCTGCGGGTCCATGTGCCCGGCCGAGAGGTTCGCGCCCTCGATGGACCACACGAGCTCTCCGCCCTCGCCGTCCGAGCCGGGAGCCGCGCATGCGCTGAGCACCAGCGCAGTGGCAGCGGCGAGCGCCGCGAAGGGCAGGAGACGACGCACAGGTCTTGCGGGCATGACGGTTCCTCTGGACGAACGGGTCGGGACATCCCATCCTACGGCCGATTGTTGGACGGGGTCGATCTGCGACGGCCTGCCGATGCCCCGATGCTCGGTAGACTGTTCGGCACAACCCACACTCAGGCACGCTCACACAGTGCCGCATACATCGCTCGAGGAGACCTTCATGCCTGCTTCCGAACCGTCGCAGAACCAGATTCCCGACAAGCCCGCACTCGAAGGCCTCGAAGCGAAGTGGGACGCCGCCTGGGCCGAGCAGGGCACGTACCTGTTCGACCGTCTTCGCGCGACGCAGTCCGGCCGCGAGGGCGTGTACTCGATCGACACCCCGCCTCCGACGGCATCGGGCAGCCTGCACATCGGGCACGTGTTCTCCTACACGCACACCGATGTGAAGGCCCGGTTCGAGCGCATGCGCGGAAAGACCGTGTTCTACCCGATGGGTTGGGACGACAACGGCCTGCCGACCGAGCGACGGGTGCAGAACTACTACGGCGTGCGGTGCGACCCCTCGCTCCCGTACACCCCCGATTTCACTCCTCCCTTCGAGGGCGGCGACAACAAGTCGAGCCGCGCGGCCGACCAGCAGCCCATCAGCCGCCGCAACTTCATCGAGCTCTGCGAGCGCCTCACCATCGAGGACGAGAAGCAGTTCGAGGCGCTGTTCCGCCAGCTCGGACTGAGCGTGGACTGGACGCAGACCTACCGCACCATCTCCGACGACACCATCCGACAGAGCCAGCTCGCTTTCCTGCGCAACATCGAGCGCGGCGAGGCCTACCAGGCGCTGGCTCCGACCCTGTGGGACATCGACTTCCGCTCCGCCATCGCGCAGGCCGAGCTCGAGGACCGCGACCAGCAGGCGGCGTATCACACGATCGAGTTCCCGTTCGCGGACGGCTCGGGATCGATCGCGATCGACACCACCCGCCCGGAACTGCTCCCCGCGTGCATCGCGATCGTGACGCACCCGGAGGGGCCGCACAAGCACCTCATCGGCACCAGGGTGAAGACCCCCTTCTTCGGCGCCGAGATCGAGATCCACGGCCACCACCTCGCCCAGCCCGACAAGGGCACCGGAGCGGCGATGGTCTGCACCTTCGGAGATGTGACCGACATCATCTGGTGGCGCGAGCTGCGCACCACCGAGAACGAGTCCCTGCCGAACATGACGACGATCGGTCTGGACGGGCGATTCCTGCCCGAGGCTCCGGCGTCCGTCGAGAATCCCGAGGCCGCGACCTGGTACGCCGAGGAGATCGCGGGCAAGACCGTCTTCAGTGCGCGCAAGGCCATCGTCGAGAAGCTGCAGGCGACCGGCGACATGACCGCGGTCGGCAAGCCCTTCAACCACGCCGTGAAGTTCTTCGAAAAGGGAGACCGTCCCCTCGAGATCGTCTCCACGCGCCAGTGGTACATCCGCAACGGTGCCCGCGACGGCGAACTGCGCGACAAGCTCATCGCCCACGGCGAGGAACTCTCCTGGCACCCCGAATTCATGCGCGTGCGCTACGAGAACTGGGTGGGCGGTCTCACGGGCGACTGGCTCGTGTCGCGTCAGCGCTTCTTCGGTGTGCCGATCCCCCTGTGGTATGCCCTCGACGAGAACGGCGAGCGCGATTATGACCGCGTGCTCACCCCGGATGCGGCGTCACTCCCGATCGATCCGACCACCGACGTGCCCGCCGGGTACACCGAGGACCAGCGCGGCGTGCCGGGTGGCTTCGACGCCGAGGCCGACATCCTCGACACCTGGGCGACCTCGTCCCTCACACCGCAGCTCGCGGGCGGCTGGCAACGTGATGAGGAGCTGTGGCAGCTCACCGCTCCGTTCGACCTGCGCCCGCAGGGCCAGGACATCATCCGCACCTGGCTGTTCTCCACCATGCTGCGTTCGACGCTCGAAGACGACAGGACGCCGTGGCGCAACGCCGCGATCTCGGGCTTCATCGTCGACCCCGACCGCAAGAAGATGTCGAAGTCGAAGGGCAACGTGGTCACCCCGGCCGACGTGCTCGACGCCCACGGCTCGGACGCGGTGCGTTACTGGGCCGCATCGAGCCGCCTCGGCATGGACGCGGCATTCGACCCGCAGAACCCCACGCAGGTCAAGATCGGTCGTCGTCTGGCCATCAAGGTGCTCAACGCCGCCAAGTTCGTGCTGTCGTTCCCCGTGCCCGACGGCGCACAGGTCACGCACGCCCTCGATGCGTCGATGCTGACAGCCCTCGACGGCGTCGTGGTCGAGGCGACCAAGGCATTCGAGCGGTATGACGCCGCTCGTGCTCTGGAGCTCACCGAGGCCTTCTTCTGGACGTTCTGCGACGACTACCTCGAGCTCGTGAAGGAACGCGCCTACAACCAGGCCGATGTCGGGCAGGCATCCGCGGCGCTCTCGCTGCGTCTGGCCCTGTCGACGCTGCTGCGCCTGCTGGCTCCCGTGCTGTCCTTCGCGGCAGAGGAGTCGTGGTCCTGGTTCGAGGAAGGGTCCGTGCACACCGCCGCGTGGCCGACGCCTCTCGGTATCGACGGTGACCCGGCCGTGCTCGCCGCGGCCAGCGAGGCACTGATCGGCATCCGTCGCGCGAAGACCGAGGCGAAGGCCTCGCAGAAGACTCCGGTCTCACGTGCGGCGATCGCCGCCCCCGCAGCGAAGCTCGATGCCCTCCGTGCCGCAGCCGATGACCTCCGCGCCGTCGGCCGCATCGCCGAGCTCGAGTTCACCGAGGCCGAGGCGTTCGCGGTCACCGCGATCGAGCTCGCCCCGGTCGAGGCCTCCTGATGCAGCTGGGCACGCGCTGGGCGGCCGGGTCCGAGGCTCCGGCCTCCGTCCCGGCATCCCTCCGGCCGGCGATCGCCGAGGTCGAGTCCCGGGGCCTCACGGGCCACTGGACGCTCACGTGGCTAGAGGGTCGCGCGATCGCGGAGCTCGACGCGGGCTGGGAGGTCTTCCAGACCGCGACCGGCGAGATCGTCGCCCGTCCCTTCCAGGACTGAGTCCCGGCCGGGACCGCGCTACGCCTCAGCGCCGCGTCAGACCGAGCTGTGCGAGTGCGTGATCGACGGCGCGCGGATCCTGCCTGCGGGTCTGCTGCTCGCGCAGCAGGTCGAGGGCGATCTCACGTCGCTCGGCACGTCGGGAGATGCGGTGCTCGACGTGCGCGGTGAGATGGTCGGCGAGTCGCAGCAGCCCGCGTTCGGTCTGCGTCGGAGCCACCAGGTGAAGCGTCGCGCTGGTCATGATTCCTCCAGGATGTCGTCGCCGGATCCGTGCGTCGCGTGCTGCGGCGTCGGCAGGTCGAAGAGTTCGGTGCGGAGCGAGACGCGTCGCACATCGGGTCCGGTCTGGCCCCGGTAGCGCTCGATGGCCCTCTCCACGATGGTCTCGAGCTCCTCGCGGAGCGACATGGCCTGCTCCGGCGTCATATCGAGGTGCGTGGTGATGGTGATCCCCACATCGCGCCACGCCTCCGGGACCTCGGACTGGGGTCGGTTGAGGTACGACATCAGGGTCTCGTGCCGCAGACGGAAGAACTCCGACGTCACGATCTGGGCAGCCGCCCGATTCGACGGCGAAGTCATCTCGTCAGGACCGGGCACGTCGATGCGCCCCTTGGGCCGTTCCCACCACCGCTCACGCGCCGTGCCCCGCCCCTCGACTTCGCGGATGAGATCGTGAGCAGCCAACGCGCGGAGGTGATAGCTGGTCGACCCCGACGTCTCCCCTACGAGTGCAGCGAGCGAACTGGCGGTCTGCGGACCGCGCGCGGCGAGGATGTCGAAGATCTTCACCCGGAGCGGGTGCGCCAGCGCCTTCAGGGCGCTGGCATCGAGAGTCCTGACCTGCGTCTCGTTCGTCATGCATGCAAAGATACCCTTGCAAAGATTTCTTTGCAAGGCTTTCTTTGCAACTAGTCCCGGTTCTGTCGCAGGGTCAGTTGCAGGGTCAGTCGACGACAGCGCGTGCGGCGACGAAGGCCTCCACGCAGCGCTCGACCTGCTCGGGTGTGTGAGCCGCCGACAGCTGCACGCGGATCCGCGCCAGCCCGCGCGGCACGACGGGGAAGCTGAATGCGGTCACGTACACGCCGCGCTCCTGCATCTCCCTGGCGATCCTCGCCGTCTTCGCCGCATCGCCGAACATGACGGGCACGATGGGGTGCTCCCCGGGGAGCAGGTCGAATCCCTCGGCGGTCATGCGCTCGCGGAACAGGGAGGCATTGCGGCGCAGGCGCGCACGAAGGTCGGCGGACCCCTCGACAAGGTCGAGGGCGGTCAGGGTTCCGGCTACGATCGCGGGAGCGAGTGTGTTCGAGAACAGATAGGGACGAGAGCGCTGACGCAGCAGGGCCACGATCTCGGCGTGCGAGGCGACGTACCCGCCCGATGCACCGCCCAGCGCCTTGCCGAACGTCCCGGTGTAGATGTCGACGCGATCGGCGACCCCGCACAGCTCCGGCGTCCCCCGACCGTTCTCCCCCACGAAGCCGACGGCATGCGAGTCGTCGACGAAGACCAGTGCGTCGTAGCGCTCGGCCAAGTCGCAGATCTCGGCGAGCGGCGCGATGTACCCGTCCATCGAGAACACGCCGTCCGTCACGATCACCCGGAATCGAGCCTTCTCCGCCGCCTTCAGCTGCTCTTCGAGATCGCTCATGTCGCGGTTTCGATAGCGAAGCCTCTGCGCCTTCGAGAGCCGGATCCCGTCGATGATCGACGCATGGTTCAGCTCGTCCGAGATGATGGCGTCCTCGGCGGAGAAGAGCGTCTCGAACACGCCGCCATTCGCGTCGAAGCATGACGAGTACAGGATGGCTTCGTCCGTGCCGAGGAAGTCGGCGAGCCGACGCTCCAGCTCGAGGTGCTGCTCCTGGGTGCCGCAGATGAAGCGCACGCTCGCAAGCCCATAGCCCCATTCCTGCAAGGCCGTCGTCGCCGCGTCGAGGATGCGCGGGTCGTCGGCGAGCCCGAGGTAGTTGTTGGCACAGAAGTTCAGCACCTCTGCACCGTCGGCGGTGATCTCCGCGTTCTGGGGGCCGCGGATGCCGCGCTCATGCTTGGTGAGCCCGGCCTCCTCGATGCCCGCCAGCTCATCCGACACATGCTTCTGAAAAGTCCCGTACATCACAGCTCCGTCCAGTCGAGGATGATCTTGCCTGTTCCCGCCGACTCGGCCGCGGCGAATCCGTGTTCCCAGTCGCGAGCGGGGACCACCTCCGCGATCACGCGGCCGATGGCGTCCCGCAGGGAGGCGCTGGTCTGCAGCATCGCTCCCATCGCGTTCCACGTCTCGAACATCTCGCGCCCGTAGATGCCCTTGATCGTGAGCATGTGGGTGACGAGCTTGCCCCAGTCGATGCCGAATCCCGCGCTCGGCAGACCCAGCATCGCGATGCGACCGCCGTGGTTCATGTTGTCGATCATGGCGGGGAGGGCCGACGGCGCACCGCTCATCTCGAATCCGATGTCGAAGCCCTCCCGCATGCCGAGCGCCTGTTGCGCTTCGCGGATGTCGCGGACCGAGACGTCGACGACCTCGTCGGCGCCCATCCGGCGGGCCATCTCCAGACGCGGCGCGCTGACGTCCGTCGCCGTGATGAACCGTGCTCCCGCATGCCGGGCGACGGCGATCGCCATCAGCCCGATGGGTCCGCAGCCGGTGACGAGCACGTCCTCTCCGACGAGGGGGTAGGTGAGCGCTGTGTGCACGGCATTGCCCAGGGGGTCGAAGATGGCCCCCAGCTCGGGGGTCACTTCCGAGTGATGCACCCAGACGTTCGCCGCGGGCAGCACGAGGTACTCCGCGAAGGCGCCGTCGCGCTGCAGACCGAGACCGATCGTGCGGATGCACATCTGGCGGCGACCCGCTCGACAGTTGCGACAGGTGCCGCAGACGATGTGTCCTTCGCCGGAGACCCGATCGCCGACGGCGATGTCGCGCACGCCAGGGCCGACCTCCACGACCTCCCCGTAGAACTCGTGACCGGGGATCAGCGGTGCGGCGATCGCGGACGCCGCCCATTCGTCCCAGCGAAGGATGTGCAGATCGGTGCCGCAGATCCCCGTGCGCAGCACGCGGATGACGACGTCGTCAGTTCCGGCGGTCGGGTCGGGGCGCTCGACGAGCTCGAGTCCCGCACCGGGTGCGGCTTTGAACAGTGCCTTCATGATCTCGATCACACCGCACCTGACGTTGTAGAACAATCGGCATCGTCTGCACCGTCGATGTAGCGAGAGCTACACTGTGGTCGTGGAGCTCCATCAACTGCAGATCCTGAGGGAGCTCGGCGCCCTCGGCAGCGTGACCGCCGTGGCCGACGCGCTCAGAGTCACTCCGTCGGCGGTGTCCCAGCAACTCGCAGCCCTGCAGAGGGGTGTTCCGACACCGCTGACGCGCCGGATCGGCCGGACCCTCGCCCTCACGCCCGCCGGTGAAGTGCTGGCGACGGCCGGCGCCGAGGCGATCGACGCGATGGCCGCAGCACGGCATGCCCTCGACGAGTTCGAGGGAGCCGCGACGGGAGTCGTGAGCATCAGCGGATTCCACAGCGTCGGGCAGGCCCTGTTCGGCGCGCTGGTGCGGGTACTGGCGTCCGCAGAGGATGCGCCGACGGTCCAGCTCACCGACGAGGATGTCGCGCAGAGCGAGTTCCCCGCGCTCACCGCCCGCTACGATCTCGTGCTCGCGCACCGCATGGAGCACTCCGACCCCTGGCCCACGCAAGGCGTGCGCAGTCTCACCCTCATACGTGAGCCCCTCGATGTCGCCGTCTCGATCTCCCACCCTCTCGCCGGCCGCGCCAGCCTCACTCCGGCCGACGTCGCAGGACAGAGATGGGTCACCAGTCGCATCGGCTACTCCCCCGACGACGTTCTTCGTGCGGTGTCGGCCGTAGCCCACCACCCTGTCGACATCCAGCACCGCATCAACGACTACGGCGCGGTGTCGGCGGTCGTGGCGGCAGGTGGGGTGATCGGAATGCTGCCGCGCTTCACCTCACGGAGCGTCGATGATCGCGAGATCGTGCGGATCCCGCTCGAGGGGGTGAGCACGCACCGGATGATCGATCTGCTCGCCCGCCCGGAGACCCTGCGTCGTCGATCGGTCCGCGTGGTGGTGGAAGCGCTGCGCGGAGTGATGACGCGCCTGAGCGAGGACGGTTCCTGAGCCTGGACAGCCGGGGTGGATAGGCTCGGAGGATGACCGACGCCACGAATCCGCTGCTGCAGCCGTCGACGCTCCCCTACGGCCTCCCGGACTACGGCGCGATCCGGCCCGAGCACTACCTCCCCGCGTTCCAGGCGGGTTTCGAGGAGCAGCGTCGCGAGATCGCGCGCATCACCATGGTGCGCTCGATGCCGACGTTCGAGAACACGCTTGAGGCGCTGGAACGATCCGGCGAGCTCCTCGACCGCGTGGCGCACACCTTCTATACCGTGAGTTCGGCCGATGCGACGCCCGAGATCCAGGCGATCGATGAGCAGCTGGCACCGCTCATGGCCGCGCATCAGGACGCGATCACGCTCGACGGCCAGCTCTACTGGCGGGTGCAGCACGTGTACGACCAGCGTGACTCCCTGGATCTCGACCCTGAGCAGCGCTACCTGGTGGAGCGCCACCACCGCGAGATGACCCACGCGGGTGCGGGTCTCGACGACGAGGCCAAGGCGCAGCTGACCGCACTGAACCAGAAGCTCTCGACGCTGACGAACACGTTCGAACGCAACCTCCTGAACGACACCAACGACCTCGCCGTGGTCTTCGACACCGCGGACGAGCTCGACGGGCTGAGCGCGGGAGAGCTGTCCGCTGCCGCGCGCGCGGCAGCGGACAGGGGCCTCGACGGCAGGTACCTGATCACCCTGCCGCTCTTCACCGGGCATCCTGCACTGGCACAGCTGCGCGTACGGGAGTCGAGGCGGCGCATAATGGCCGCCTCGCTCGCGCGCGGATCCCGGGACAATGCCAACGACAACCGAGGGGTGCTCCTCGAGATCGTGCGGTTGCGGGCGGAACGCGCCACGCTGCTCGGCTACGACTCGCACGCCGCCTACATCACCGCCGACGAGACCGCTGGAACTCCGGATGCCGTCGAAGAGATGCTCCGTCGCCTCGCAGCCCCGTCCGCGCGCAACGCCCGTGCCGAGCACGCGGCCCTCCAGGCGATCGTCGACGAGACCGAGGCAGCACCCTTCCCGGTCGAGGCGCATGACTGGGCTTTCTACACCGAACGAGTGCGTACAGCCAGGTACGACATCGACTCCAGTGCGCTGCGCCCCTGGTTCGAGGCAGAGCGCGTCCTGCAGGAAGGTGTCTTCTTCGCGGCGACCCGACTCTACGGCGTCACCTTCTCCGAGCGACACGACCTCGCCGCGTACCATCCCGGCGCACGCGTCTTCGAGGTGCGCGATGAGGACGGCACCGCGGTCGGCCTGTACGTGCTCGATCTGTACACCCGGGACTCGAAGCGTGGCGGCGCGTGGATGAACGCGATCGTGAGCCAATCGCGCCTGCGCGGCACGGCTCCCGTCGTCGTCAACAACCTGAACGTGCCGCTTCCGGGAGATGGCGAGCCGACGTTGCTGACTCTCGATGAGGTGACCACGCTGTTCCACGAGTTCGGGCATGCGCTGCACGGACTCTTCGCGACCGTGACCTACCCACACTTCGCCGGGACGAATGTGTTCCGCGACTTCGTGGAGTTCCCGAGCCAGGTCAATGAGATGTGGATCCTGTGGCCTGAGGTGCTCGACAACTACGCACGCCACCACGAGACCGGTGCGCCGCTCGACCCCGCGATCGTGGAGCGCCTGCGAGCGACCGAGACGTTCGACCAGGGGCATGCCACCAGCGAGTATCTGGCGGCGGCCTGGTTGGATCAGGCCTGGCATCGCCTCGGCACCGACGTGCAGGTCACCGACGTCGCCGCGTTTGAGGCTGCCGCATTGGCGGACATCGGCCTGGACGACCCTGCCGTCCCGACACGGTACTCGTCGACGTACTTCGCCCACGTCTTCTCCGGCGGGTACAGCGCGGGCTACTACTCGTACATCTGGAGCGAGGTGCTCGACGCCGACACGGTCGAGTGGTTCCGCACGAACGGCGGCCTCACCCGGGGCAACGGCGACCGGTTCCGTCGGCGTCTGCTCGGGGTGGGCGGCTCGAAGGATCCGCTCGACGCCTACCGCGACTTCCGTGGCCGCGATGCCGAGATCGAACCGCTCCTGAAGCGCCGTGGACTGGGCGACGGAGTCGTGAGACTCTGAGCGCATGAACGCATTCCCTGAGTCCCCATTCGGTCCCGCGGACCGCCTCGACCTCGACGCCGTCCCCCTCGCGGTGATTCGCCACAACGGCATCCGTCTGGCCGACATCCAGGAGGCATTCGACGCCGGCTACTCGGCGATCGCGCTCACCTTCGCCGGAGACGTGCTGGTCCCGACCGGCCCCGCGCTCGCGATCTATCACGGAGATCCGATGGACGTCTTCGACCTCGAACTCGGCTTCCCCGTGCAGACTCCCCCGGAGAACCCGATCCCCACGGCCAGCGGGCGCGTCATCGTCGCCTCAAGGCTGCCCGCGGGCCCTGCGGTCTGCGGTCGCGACGACCCTGTTCGGCTCCTACGAGGAGCTCGGCGGCGCCTGGGGTGGTCTCGTCGAGCGTGCAGGCGCCCAGGGGCTCCGTCCCGGCGGCGTCTGGATCGAGATCTACGTGTCCGACCCGAGCACCACCCCGTCAGAGCTGCGCACCGATCTCGTCATGCCGACCGCCTGAGGTCATCAGACGTCTACGGGATCGGCGGGACGCATCGTCCGAGCTGCTCCATCGCTTTGTACCAGGTGAGCTGGTGGTAGCTCTGCGAGAGGCGGTCGCCGAGTCCGTCCAGTGACAGCACGTGCACGGCGATCGACTCGCTGTCGTCGAGCGACTGCTCCGCGATGCGCGTGCATCCGCGAGCGAGGAAGTGATGCACGCGGTTGGTGTGGTTGCCGAAGTTCGCCCACGTCGCACCGAGGTCGATGAGCTCATCTGCCACGAAGCCCGTCTCCTCCAGGAGTTCGCGGGCGGCCGCATCCTCCGGAGCCTCGCCAGGCTCTACTCCCCCGCCGATCGTGCCGAGCGCCACGACGCGGGCACCGTGCCGATATTCCTCCACCAGGATGGCATCGTCGTTCCGGTCGAGGGCGAGGACCGAGATCCAGTCGCCGTACTCCAGCACGTAGTACGGGGCTATCGAGCGCCCGCTCACGTCTTCGCAGCTGTCCTCATGCAGTCGGATCCATCGGTCGGCGACGAGAGTCTTCCTCGCCACCGTCTTCCAGGGAACCGGCTCCGCGCTCATGCGCTCTTGCGCTTGCGCTCCATCACGATCGTCGGCGGTGCGCCTTCATCGACGGCTGCACGGGTGACGATGACCTTGGCGACGTCCTCCGCCGAGGGGATCTCGAACATGATGGGTCCGAGCACGTCCTCCAGGATCGCCCGGAGTCCACGGGCACCGGTCTTGCGTTCGACGGCCAGGTCGGCGATGGATCGCAGCGCATCTTCTTCGAACTCGAGCTGCACGCCGTCGATCTCGAACATGCGCTGGTACTGCTTCACCAGCGCATTGCGCGGCCCGGTGAGGATGTCGATCAGTGCATCCTGGTCGAGCGGCGACACATTGGTGACGACCGGCAGACGCCCGATGAACTCGGGGATCAGCCCGAACTTGTGCAGGTCTTCCGGGAGCACCTCGCTGAACAGGTCGAGGTCCTTGCCCTTGTCGTGCAGCGGGGCACCGAAGCCGATGCCGTGCTTGCCGACGCGCGCCGAGACGATGTCTTCGAGACCGGCGAAGGCCCCGGCGACGATGAACAGCACGTTGGACGTATCGATCTGCAGGAACTCCTGATGCGGGTGCTTGCGGCCGCCCTGCGGAGGGACCGAGGCGACCGTGCCCTCGATGATCTTCAGGAGGGCCTGCTGCACACCCTCGCCCGAGACGTCGCGGGTGATCGACGGGTTCTCGGCCTTACGGGCGATCTTGTCGACCTCGTCGATGTAGATGATGCCCTGCTCGGCGCGCTTGACGTCGTAGTCCGCGGCCTGGATGAGCTTGAGGAGGATGTTCTCGACGTCTTCTCCGACGTAGCCGGCCTCGGTCAGCGCCGTGGCGTCGGCGACGGCGAAGGGGACGTTGAGGCGCTTCGCGAGCGTCTGCGCGAGGTAGGTCTTGCCGCAGCCGGTCGGCCCGATGAGCAGGATGTTGCTCTTGGCGATCTCGACCTCTTCGGCCTTCTGCTCGGCCGTCTGCAGGGTGCCGTGTGCCCGCACCCGCTTGTAGTGGTTGTAGACGGCGACGGCGAGAGCGCGCTTGGCGGGCTCCTGCCCGACCACGTACTCCTCGAGGAAGGCGAAGATCTCACGCGGCTTCGGGAGCTCGAACTCGGCGACCCCGTCTGCGGACGACTCGGCCATCCGCTCTTCGATGATCTCGTTGCACAGCTCGACGCACTCGTCGCAGATGTACACGCCGGGGCCGGCGATGAGCTGCTGGACCTGCTTCTGACTCTTTCCGCAGAAAGAGCATTTGAACAGGTCAGCGCTTTCACCGATGCGGGCCATGCGCGTCCTCCTAGGGGGGATCAGAGATCGTTCTTCGAGCCTAACCTCTGCATACGACACCGGGCCGCATTGAGGGCATTCGACATCGGATCGCGAAACGATGAAGGGGCCGGGAGCCTTCAGCTGCCCGGTCGTGGGCGAAGGCTCCCGACCCCCTCATGAGGTCGTCAGAACGGTCAGACCATGCTCTTGGTGTGCCAGACGGTCTTCACCTCGGTGAAGGCACCGATCCGCTCCGGCGAGGCGACGACGTCTCCCGGGGCGAGCACCCGCTTGAGCGTCTCCGCCGCGGCGATCTGCATGTCGACCCAGTCGAGAGCGCCGGCTCCGGCCAGGTCGAGAGCGTTCACGTCCTGGTGCGAAGCCAGCCACGGAGCGATCTCCGCGGGCGAACCCGTCAGCACGTTCACGACTCCGCCCGGGACGTCGCTGGTGGCGAGGACCTCGGCGAGGCTGATGGCCGAGAGCGGGTGCTGCTCGCTCGCGACGACCACAACCGTGTTCCCGGCGACGAGAGCCGGAGCCACAACCGACACCAGACCGAGCAGCGCCGAGTCCTGCGGGGCGACGATCGCCACGACACCGGTCGGCTCTGGCACGGAGATGTTGAAGTACGGCCCCGACACGGGGTTCGCGTTGCCCGCCACCTGTGCGTACTTGTCGCACCATCCGGCGTACCAGACCCAGAGGTCGATAGCTTCGTCGACCTGCGAGGCCGCGGCCGCGGACGACACGCCCTCCTGAGCCGCGATCTCGTCGATGAACTGCGCACGACGCCCCTCCAGCACCTCCGCGACGCGGTACAGGACCTGGCCGCGGTTGTAGGCGGTCGCACCGGACCAGCCCTTGACGGCGGATCGGGCGGCGACCACGGCGTCGCGGGCGTCCTTGCGGGAGCCCTTCGCGGCGTTCGCGAGGAAGGCACCCTTCGGCGTGAGCACCTCGTACGTGCGGCCGGACTCGCTCCGCGGGAAGGCCCCGCCGATCGCCAGCTTGTACGTCTTCGGAACAGTCAGTCGCTTGCTCATGCTGCGGCTCCCTTGAGGTAGGCGGTGAGACCCTGGCGACCGCCCTCGCGGCCGAATCCGGACTCCTTGTACCCGCCGAACGGGCTCGACGGGTCGAAGCGGTTGAAGGTGTTGGCCCAGATCACGCCGGCACGCAGGCGGTCAGCCACAGCGAGGATGCGCGATCCCTTGTCGGACCAGATCCCGGCGGAGAGACCGTAGGGCGTGTTGTTCGCCTTCGCGATCGCCTCGGCGGGCGTGCGGAAGGTGAGCACCGAGAGCACCGGGCCGAAGACCTCGTCGCGGGCGATGCGATGCGATGCCTCGACACCGGTGAAGATGGTGGGTGCGAACCAGAAACCCTGCTCCGGAATGGCGCAGTCGGCGGTCCAGCGCTCGGCGCCCTCGGCCTCGCCGATGTCGCTGAGCTCGCGGATACGGGCCAGCTGCGCAGCGGAGTTGATCGCACCGATGTCGGTGTTCTTGTCGAGGGGGTCGCCCAGACGCAGGGTCGACAGACGCGTCTTGAGCCTGTCGACGACCTCGTCGTGGATCGACTCCTGCACGAGCAGACGACTGCCGGCGCAGCACACGTGACCCTGGTTGAAGAAGATCCCGTTCACGATGCCTTCGACCGCCTGGTCGATGGGGGCGTCGTCGAACACGATGTTCGCCGCTTTCCCGCCGAGCTCCAGCGTCAGCTTCTTGTGGGTGCCTGCCACGGCCCGTGCGATGTCACGGCCGACACCGGTCGAACCGGTGAAGGCGACCTTGTCGACGTCGGGGTGGCGCACGAGGGTGGAACCGGTGGCTCCGGCACCCGTCACGATGTTGACGACACCCGCCGGCAGGTCGGCCTGCTGCAGGATCTCCGCGAAGATCAGCGCCGTGAGGGGCGTGGTCTCTGCAGGCTTGAGCACGACAGTGTTGCCTGCGGCGAGTGCGGGGGCGATCTTCCAGGCCAGCATCAGCAGAGGGAAGTTCCAGGGGATGATCTGACCGGCGACGCCCAGCGCGCGGGGGTCGGCGCCGAGACCCGCATGGTCGAGCTTGTCCGCCCAGCCCGCGTAGTAGAAGAACCAGGAGGCGACGAGCGGCACGTCGACGTCACGGCTCTCCTTGATCGGCTTGCCGTTGTCGAGGCTCTCGGCGACGGCGAGCTCGCGAGCGCGCTCCTGCACGAGGCGGGCGATGCGGAAGAGGTACTTCCCGCGGTCGCGACCGCTCATCTTCGACCAGGTCTTCTCGTAGGCACGACGGGCGGCGGCGACCGCGCGGTCGACATCCTCGTCGCTGGCCGAGGCGATCTCTGCGATGTGCTTCTCCGTCGCCGGCGAGATCGTGTGGAACGGGGTGCCGGATCCGTCGACGAACTCGCCGTCGATGAACAGGCCGTAGCTGTCCTTGAGGTTCAGGATCGCGGTGGACTCCGGTGCGGGAGCGTATTCCAGAAATGACATGTTCGTCTTCCCGTCAGTCGATCGTGACGTAGTCGGGGCCCGAGTAGTGGCCGGAGCTGAGCTTCTGACGCTGCAGGAGCACATCGTTGAGGAGGCTGGATGCGCCGAACCGGAAGAGGTGCGGCTGCAGCCACTCCTCGCCCACTGTCTCGGCGACGGTCACGAGGTACTTCACCGCGTCCTTCGAGGAGCGGATGCCACCGGCCGGCTTCACGCCGATCTTCTCGCCGGTGCCGCGGTGCCAGTCACGCACGGTCTCCAGCATGAGAAGAGTCGTCGGAAGCGTCGCGGCGGGCTGCACCTTTCCGGTCGAGGTCTTGATGAAGTCCCCTCCCGCCAGGATGCCCAGCCACGAGGCGCGCTTGATGTTGTCGTACGTGTTCAGCTCGCCGGTCTCCAGGATCACCTTGAGCGAGGCGTACGAACCGTCCTCGCGGCGGCATGCTTCCTTGACCTGGGCGATCTGGTCGAACACGAGGCCGTAGCGGCCGGAGAGGAACGCCCCACGGTCGATGACCATGTCGATCTCGTCGGCTCCGGCGGCGACCGCCTCAGCGGTGTCGGCGAGCTTGATCGCGAGAGACGAGCGCCCGCTCGGGAACGCCGTGGCCACCGCAGCGACGGAGATCATTCCGTCGTCGGGGTCGCCGTGCAGGCCGCCGAGCGCGGCGACGGCGTCGCCGACCATGTCGCCATAGACGCAGACCGCGGCGACCCGTGGAGTCGAGGGGTCTGCGGCGTCGGGGGCCTTCGCCTTGGCGACGAGCGAGCGCACCTTGCCGGGGGTGTCCGCACCCTCGAGCGTCGTGAGGTCGATCAGCTTGATGATCGTGTCGAGGGCCCACGCCTTCGAGGTGGTCTTGATGGAGCGGGTGCCGAGCCCGGCAGCGCGCTGCTCGAGACCGACGGCATCCACACCGGGGAGTCCGTGCAGGAAACGTCGGAGGGTGGCGTCGTCGGGCTCTCCGCTCAGAACGTCCACCGCCGTCCTGCGGCTGAGTTCTTTGGTCGTCACTGTTCCTCCAACAATGCTCGTGCTGTGGTCTCATCGGTCACCAGAACACCGCACAGGCCGCTGGTGACCACGGTTCGTGCGATGTCGTGCTTGGCGGGGCCCGCCGTGACGAAGATCGCGCGGGCGGCTCCGCGCAGACGATCGAGCGAGACGCCGACCGTTCGCGCATCGAGCTGCGAGTCGACGATGTTCCCCTCGGCGTCGACGTAGCGGCCGAGAACGTCTCCGACGGCGCCACGACGCGCGAGCTCTTCCACGTCTTCAGCGCTGAGGTAGCCGTTCTCGACGTGCGCGGATGAAGCGTCGCACGGCCCTGCGGTGAACAGGAATGCCTGCGCCTCCGCTGCTTCTTCGAGCACGGCAGCGACGGTGCGGTCGGACTCGATCGCCTGCTTCGTCTCCACACGCTCGAGGATGGCCGGGCTCGGCAGCAGCGAGACCTGGCCAGACGCGCGCTGAGCGATCGTGACAGCGAGGCCTGCCGCCCCGCCGGAGCGCCGATTCAGGCTCACTCCCCCGTTGAGCTGCACGACCGTCACGCCGTTCGCCCATCCATCCGGGAGCGCCTCGGCGACGGCGCGGAGCGTACGCCCCCAGCTCACCCCGAGCGTGCGGGGCACCGGCCGCAGTGCGGTCAGGAAGTCGGCGGCGGCCTGCGCCACCCGCTCGAGCGTGCCGTCATCGCCCTCCGGGGCCGGCACGACGACGGCGTCCGTCAGTCCGAATCGGTCGACCAGAAGCCGCTCGAGGCCGAGCCTGCGGGCGCGGGGATGCACGATCTCGATGCGCACGATGCCGCGTTCGCGAGCC
The DNA here is from genome assembly GCF_034650155.1 of Microbacterium sp. STF-2. NCBI lineage: Bacteria > Bacillati > Actinomycetota > Actinomycetes > Micrococcales > Microbacteriaceae > Microbacterium > Microbacterium sp. STF-2. Next base: position 165,277 of record NZ_JARKMW010000001.1, on the reverse strand, counting down.
TGCGTCAGCAGGCGGCCGACCTTCCAGCGGGAGATCTTGAGGAGTCCGCCGATCTCGTCCTGGGTCTTGTCCTCGTCGTAGTACAGCTCGGCGACGCGAACCATGAGCAGATCTTCTTCCACGGCATCCTCCTTCCTCTCCCAGAGTAGGCCCTCATCAGCGTTCGCGCATCATGATGCTCATATGCGCAATCGAGCGTGGGGGCTCTGCACATCCGCCGGGCACGACGAAGGGCGCCCGTCGTGATGACGGACGCCCTTCGGGATCGATCGGGTCAGACGCGCTTGCGCGTCGTGAGGACCTGGTCGACGATGCCGTACTCCAGTGCCTGTGCGGCGGAGAGGATGTTGTCGCGATCGATGTCGCGGTTCACCTGCTCCGGCGTGCGCTTCGTGTGGCCGGCGAGGGTCTCCTCGAGCCAGGTCCGCATGCGGAGGATCTCCGCGGCCTGGATCTCGATGTCGGAGGCCTGGCCGTGGCCCGCCTCGCCCATCGCGGGCTGGTGGATCAGCACGCGGGCGTTCGGGAGCGCGAGGCGCTTGCCCGGCGCGCCGGCCGCGAGCAGCACGGCCGCAGCGGAGGCCGCCTGGCCGAGCACGACGGTCTGGATCTGCGGTGCGACGTACTGCATCGTGTCGTAGATCGCCGTCATCGCGGTGAACGAACCACCGGGCGAGTTGATGTACATGGTGATGTCGCGCTCGGCATCCTGGCTCTCCAGGACGAGGAGCTGCGCCATGACATCGTCGGCCGACGCGTCATCGACCTGCACGCCGAGGAAGATCACGCGGTCTTCGAACAGCTTGTTGTACGGGTCCTGGCGCTTGAATCCGTAGGCGGTGCGCTCCTCGAACTGCGGGAGCACGTAGCGGCTGGAAGGCAGGTCACCGGCTGAGCGGAAGGTGGGTGTGTACATGAGCGTCCTTTCGCTTTCCGTTACTCGGTGTCCTGGTCGGTTCCGCCGCCGCCGATGACGTCGGAGGCCGATTCGCGGATGTGGTCGACGAAGCCGTACTCGAGCGCTTCCTCGGCGGTGAACCAGCGGTCGCGGTCACCATCGGCGTTGATCTGCTCGACCGACTTGCCGGTCTGCGCCGCCGTGATCTCCGCGAGGCGGTTCTTCATCGACATGATGAGCTGCGCCTGGGTCTGGATGTCGCTCGACGTGCCGCCGAAGCCGCCGTGCGGCTGGTGCAGCAGCACCCGGGCGTTGGGCGTGATGTAGCGCTTGCCCTTGGTGCCGGCGGTCAGCAGCAGCTGACCCATCGATGCGGCCATTCCGATGCCGACCGTGACGATGTCGTTCGGCACGAACTGCATCGTGTCGTAGATCGCCATGCCCGCGGTGATCGAACCGCCGGGCGAGTTCACGTAGAGGTAGATGTCTCGCTCGGAGTCTTCTGCGGCGAGAAGAAGGATCTTCGCGCAGATCTCGTTCGCGTTCTCGTCGCGCACCTCCGACCCCAGCCAGATGATGCGGTCCTTCAGCAACCTGTCGAAGACGCTCGTTGCGAGGAGGGGTTCTGCAGCCATGTCAGCTCCTGATTCCGTGTTTCAGTGATTCGAATCTACCGGCGACAACGCGGCACCCAGGCCGTGTTCGCCGTCGGCATATCAGGTGTCGGCGTCCGCGATCTCGCGGGCATACGCCGTCATCGACCGGTGGTAGCGCGGCAGATGCGGGACCAGGGCGAGCAGCGCCACCGAGAGACCCTGCGCTGGTCGCCCCGCGCTTGCGAGGATGAGGGCGTGCACGCACGCGATGGCGTCACGGTAGGGACCGTCGGCCGACAGCTGCTCCTCGGCGCGGATCACGGCGAGGGCCTCGTCGTATTCGCCCAGATTCCGCAGCGAGCTCGCCATCTGGATCACGCATTGCGGGCGATGCTCAGCATCCAACCCCAATGCCAGCGCGCGCCGATACAGAACGATGGCTTCGGCGGGCCTTCCCGCGGAATCCCGCGCGCCCGCGCGTTCGAACTCGGCGCGGGCGTCACCTGCTCCGCGCTCGGCGGCGAGGGCGTCGATGCGGGCGATGGTGTCGTCACCGACCTCCTCACCCGTCGCGTCGTCCCACACCTCGTCGATGCGCTCATCCCACGTCTTCATGATTGCCCTCCCTGGATGGAAAAGAGGGCGGATGCCGCAGCACCCGCCCTCTTCACTGGATCGTGTCCGATCACTCGGCCTTGTCGGCCGCCTTCTTGGCCGGAGCCTTCTTGGCCGGAGCCTTCTCAGCCGGAGCCTTCTTGGCGGCGGGCTTCTTGGCAGCCGGCTTCTCGGCCTCGTCAGCGTCATCGGCCTTCTTGGCCGGAGCCTTCTTGGCGGCGGGCTTCTTGGCCGGAGCCTTCTTGGCCGGCTTCTCCTCGGCCTCGGCGGACTCGGCGTCGGTGGACTCCGCCTCGTCGTCGGTGACGATGAAGTCGGACAGATCGACGGCCTTGCCATTGCTGTCGACGACCTTCACCTTGCCGAGCGCGATCGCGAGGGCCTTGTTGCGCGCGACCTCTCCGACGAGCGCCGGGAGCTGGTTCGAGGACTGCAGCGCCTCGACGAACTCCTGCGGAGCCATGCCGTACTGCGCAGCCGACTGGATGAGGTACTGGCTGAGCTCTTCCTGCGAGACCTGCACATCGGCCTGCTCGGCGATCGTGTCGAGGAGCACCTGCGTGCGGAACTGCTTCTCGCTCGCCTCGGTGACCTCGGCGCGGTGCACCTCGTCCTCGAGACGGCCTTCGCCCTCGAGGTGGTTGTGCACCTCGTCCTCGATGAGCTGCGGCGGAACGGGGATCTCGATCTGCTCGAGCAGCACCTCGACGAGCTTGTCGCGCGCGGCGGAACCCTGCGTGAAGACGCCCTGCTGAGCGACGCGCTCGGCCAGGCTCTCGCGGAGCTCGGCGATCGTGTCGAACTCGCTCGCGATCTGCGCGAAGTCGTCGTCGGCCTCGGGGAGCTCGCGCTCCTTGACGGCCTTGACGGTCACGGAGACCTCGGCCTCGGAGCCGGCGTGGTCGCCACCGACGAGAGCGGAGCGGAAGGTGGTGTCCTCACCGGCGGTGAGCGACTCGATCGCGTCGTCGATGCCCTCGAGCAGCTCGCCGGAGCCGATCTCGTAGGAGACGCCCTCGGCGCGGTCGATCTCGGCACCGTCGATCGTCGCGACGAGGTCGAGCTCGACGAAGTCGCCCTTGGCGGCCGGACGGTCGACCGGGACCAGCGTGCCGAAGCGCGCGCGCATGTTGTCGAGCTCGGCGTCGAGCGCGGCGTCATCGGCCTCGACGGCGTCGACCGTCACGGTGATGCCGTCGTAGGAGGGCAGCTCGATCTCGGGGCGGACATCCACCTCGATGTCGACGAGCAGGTCACCCGAGAAGTCCTTCTCGTTCGGCCACTGCGTGATGTCGGCAGCCGGACGGCCGACGACGCGCAGCTTGTGCTCGACCGTCGCCTCGCGGAAGAACTTGTCCAGGCCCTCGTTGACGGCGTGCTCGATGACGGCGCCACGACCGATGCGCTGGTCGATGATCGGAGCCGGGACCTTGCCCTTGCGGAAGCCGGGGATCTGCACGTCCTGAGCGATGTGCTCGTACGCGTGAGCGATGCTGGGCTTGAGGTCGTCCGGGGTGACCGTGATGGTGAGCTTGACCCGGGTCGGGGTCAGCTTCTCGACGGTGCTGTTCGCCATGCTGGTGTGTTCTCCTTGTGATTTCCGCTTCGATTCGCGGCTGTAAGGTCCGTGGGGGCTGTGTCGGGGCGACAGGAGTTGAACCTGCGACCTCCCGCTCCCAAAGCGGGCGCTCTACCAAACTGAGCTACGCCCCGGGGAATCCGCACGCGGATTCAGCCCCACCGAGTCTAACGGACCGGAGCATGCGCCAGAGTCCGGTATAGTCGATGAGTCGGTACCGAACCTTTCCGAAGGTCCGGATCCGGGGCTGTAGCTTAGTGGTAAAGCCTTAGTCTTCCAAACTAATGATGCGGGTTCGATTCCCGTCAGCCCCTCCGCTCGAGAAGGCCCCCACCATCGGTGGGGGCCTTCTCTCATTCCCCGTGATCTTCTCCGGCTCGCGTCCGCCCGTCGAATACGCTGTCAGCATCGCTGCACGCAGTCTCCGACCGGAAGGCATCATCGAATGGGCACGACGTGACCGACCAGTCCCGGCCGGACGCCGACACGCGCACGGCGCCGCTCCCCCGTGGGCACGTATTGCCCGTCGTGTTCTCCGCTGATCCCGCCGTTGCTGCAGCGGCGACGCCACGTCGGATGAGACGCACGGGCATCGCCGTCGGTCTGATCGGCGGAGCGGCCGTGATCGCAGGGCTGGCACTCACTCAGGTGACGGCGAACCTCGGGTACGACAACGCGCTGTCGCGATACGAGAGCACCGCCGAGGCGACGTCGACCACGAAGACGCAGGTCCGTGAGGCGATCGCGGACCTCCGCGCGGTCACCGGCGCGGCGGAACAGATCCTCGCCGGAGGAGACCAGCCGATCGCGGTGCCCGAGGAGGTCCAGGCAGGGCTCGCCTCAGCGCTCGCCGACGGCACCACCGCCGCCTCGGAGGCCGACGCCGTGGTCGCGACGGAGATCGCCGGGGTGGGCACGAAGCCGGGCTGGTTCTGGGAACTGTTCGGCGCCACGTCGGAGCTGGAACAGCGACGGCACGATCTCGACGTGCTGTCCGATGAGCTCGCCGTCGCCTCCACCGAGACGGCCGACGCGCATGAGGCTGTGGCGGAGAGTGGGGTGGCCGTGATCAACGCCGCCGGCGCGGCCGCTCCGGCGTTCGAGGCCGCGCACCTCTCCGCCCGCAACGAGGCCGTGATCGCCCTGCGCGCAGCAGCCGCCGATGCGACCGCCGCGACGACCATGGATGACAGCGAGGCAACCTCCTACCTCTCGCTGCAGGACGCGGCCGCGCACGTCGTCGCCACCGAGAGCGAAGAGCTGGCGGAGAAGTCGGGCCCGCTGTTGAACGCGCGGCTCGAGATCGAGGCCTTCGCGCGGTCCCTCGCTCCCGGCGTGCTCCTCGACTTCGACTGGTCGCCGGTCGTGAGCGGGGCCGGCTACAACGGCAGCATGGGCGGGTACACCACCTGGTGGTGGGGAGAATCCGGGCGCGCGACGATCGAGCTCTCGAACTCGGTCGCCGAGCAGTGGCCGGGCATCCGAAGCAAGGCGCTCGTCGCCCATGAGGTGGGGCACGCGATCAGTGTGAAGTGCCAGAGCATGTACGACTCGTCCACTCAGGACAGCATCGAGAAGTGGGCGACCGCGTGGGCCATCAGCATGGGCTACACCGACGATGCCAACGGGGTGTGGGCGTACGGCTATCCCCCGCAGAACTACATCGACGCCGCAGCGGGCTGCCGCTGACGACGGTGTCCTGATACGGAAGAAGCCGCCGCGATGACTCGCGGCGGCTTCTTCGCTGTCAGACCGAGGTCACTGGCCCCGGCGCTCGCGCAGCTGCGTGAGTGCGTCGTCCAGAAGCTGGACGGCTTCCTCGTCGGTACGACGCTCCTTCACGTAGGCGAGGTGCGTCTTGTACGGTTCCGCCTTCGCGAGCGCAGGAGGATTCTCCTTGTCGCGGCCGGCAGGAAGACCCGATTGCGGGTGATCGATCGTTTCCGGGATCTCCTCTTCGGGGAGACCGGCGGCGAAGTAGCGCACGGTCTCGTTGCCGAGACCGTCCCAGTACGAGACCGCGATGCGGTCGGCGTGATAGCCGTGGTCCTGCTCGCCCATGGGGCCTGAGCCGACACGGGTGCCGCGGATCGCGTTTCCTCCGGTAGCCATCAGATGACCTCGAATTTCGTGATGAGGCCCAGCGCGACGATGGAGACGAACCACGTCAGAGCCAGGACGACGGTGAAGCGGTTCAGGTTCCGCTCCGCGAGCCCGGAAGAGCCGACCGCTGAGGTCATGCCTCCACCGAACATGTCGGACAGGCCACCGCCGCGGCCTTTGTGCAAGAGGATGAGGAGGGTCAGCAGAACGCTGGTGATGCCCAGCACGACCTGCAGGACGAACTCGAGAATAGCCACGAGAAAGAGCCTTTCGCTGGGGCCGGAGCGCCCCCGTAACGGTCAAGTATACGGTGCAGCGGGGCCGAAGCCCCGCTGCACTCACACGCCGACGTGCTTCTCGAAGCGGATGATCGCGGCGAACTCGTCCACGACGAGGCTCGCCCCGCCGACCAGAGCGCCGTCCACATCGGGTTCGCGCATGAAGCTGGCGATGTTGCCCGACTTCACCGAGCCGCCGTAGAGGATGCGCGTGCGCGCAGCCGCTTCGTCGCCCAGGACCTTCGCGATGACGGCTCGCAGTGCGGCGCAGACATCCTGCGCCTGCTGCGGGGTCGCTGCCTGGCCGGAGCCGATCGCCCACACGGGCTCGTACGCCACGACGATGTCCGCCTTCGGCGAGACGCCCTCGAGCGCGGCCTCGAGCTGGGACACCGGGACCGCACTGGCGCCGAACTTCTCGAGGTCGCCCGCTGTCTCGCCGACGCAGATCACCGGGACCAGTCCGTGCTTGAGCGAGGCCTTCACCTTGGCAGCCACGATGTCGTCGCCCTCGGAGTGGTACTCACGGCGTTCGGAGTGACCGATGATGACGTACTTCGCGTCGAGCTTCGCCAGGAATGCCCCCGACACCTCACCGGTGTACGCACCGGAGTCGTGTGCCGAGACGTCCTGCGCACCGAGCGCGAACGGGATCTTGTCCGCGTCGATGAGCGTCTGCACGCTGCGGATGTCCGTGAACGGCGGGAAGACCGCCACCTCGACCGATCCGTCTTCGTGCTTCGCGTCCTTCAACGTCCAGTGCAGCTTCTGCACGAACGCGACCGCCTGCAGGTGGTCGAGATTCATCTTCCAGTTTCCCGCGATCAGCGGGGTACGGGAGTTCACGCCCATCCGAGGACCTCCAGCCCAGGTAGTTTCTTGCCCTCGAGGAATTCGAGGCTCGCGCCGCCGCCGGTCGAGATGTGACCGAACTGGTCGTCGGAGAAGCCCAGCTGCCGCACGGCTGCCGCGGAGTCGCCACCGCCGACGACGCTGAGGCCGTCGACCTCGGTGAGCGCCTGCGCCACGGTCTTGGTACCCGCCGCGAACGCCGGGAACTCGAACACGCCCATCGGGCCGTTCCAGAACACGGTCTTCGACTCACGGATGACCTCTGCGAAACGTGCCGCGGTCTCCGGGCCGATGTCCAGTCCGATGCCGGAGGCACCGAACGGGGTCGACTCGATCGCGTCCGCCGCGGCGACTTCGTGCGCGGCGTCCGCACCGAAGGACGCGGCGACGACCACATCGGTGGGGAGCACGAGCTCCACGCCGCGTTCGGCCGCTTCGGCGATGTAGCCGCGAACCGTCTCGAGCTGGTCCTCTTCCAGCAGGCTGGAGGCCACGGCGTGCCCCTGTGCCTTGAGGAAGGTGAACAGCATGCCGCCGCCGACGAGGATCTTGTCGACCCGAGGCAGCAGGTGCGAGATGACGCCGAGCTTGTCGCTGACCTTCGAGCCGCCGAGCACGACCGCATAGGGGCGCTCGGGGTTCTCGGTGAGACGGTCGAGCACGTCGAGCTCAGCCGCGATCAGCAGACCGGCCGCGGACGGCAGGAGTTCGGCGAGCTCGTAAACGCTCGCCTGCTTGCGGTGCACCACCCCGAACCCGTCGGAGACGAGCACATCGCCGAGTTCCGCGAGCTCCGCCGCGAAGGCCGCGCGGATGGCATCGTCCTTCGAGGTCTCCCCCGGGTTGAACCGCAGGTTCTCGATGACGACGACTCCGCCGTCCTCGAGGGACTCCACGGCGTCCTTCGCCGACTCGCCGACCGTGTCGCGCGCGAACGCGACCGGAGCGCCGAGCAGCTCGGAGAGCCGCTGAGCCACCGGCTCCAGGCTGTACTGCGGGTCGGGCGCGCCATCCGGCCGACCGAGGTGAGAGCACACGACGACGCGGGCGCCCGCGTTGATGAGTGCGTTGAGGGTCGGCAGCGAGGCGCGGACACGGCCATCGTCCGTGATGATCCCGTCCCGCAGGGGGACGTTGAGATCACAACGGACGATGACGCGCTTGCCCTCGAGCGACCCCAGAGTATCCAGGGTGCGCAGAGTCATGTGTCTGAGCTTAGAGGCGCTCGGCCACGTACTCGGTCAGGTCGACGAGACGGTTGGAGTAGCCCCACTCGTTGTCGTACCAGCTGGAGACCTTGATCAGGTTGCCGCTGACGTTGGTGAGCGTCGAGTCGAAGATCGAGGAGTGCGGGTTGTGCACGATGTCGCTCGAGACGATCGGGTCCTCGTTGTACTGAAGGTAGCCCGCGAGGCGACCCTCGGCAGCAGCCTTCTTGTACGCCTCGTTGACCTCGTCGACCGTCAGGTTCTCGCGGTCGGTGATGAGGGTGAGGTCGACGATCGAGCCGGTCGGAACCGGCACGCGGTACGACGAGCCGCTCAGCTTTCCCTGGAGCTCCGGGAGCACCTCGCCGATGGCCTTGGCAGCACCGGTCGACGCCGGCGTGATGTTGATCGCGGCGGCGCGTGCACGGCGGAGGTCGCTGTGCGGGCCGTCCTGCAGGTTCTGGTCGGCGGTGTATGCGTGCGCCGTCATCATGAAGCCGCGGTCGATGCCGAACGCGTCGTTGAAGACCTGTGCGAGCGGAGCGAGGCAGTTGGTGGTGCAGGACGCGTTGGAGATGATGTGATCCGTCTCCGGGTTGTACGTGTCCTCGTTCACGCCCATGACGAACGTGCCGTCGACGCCGGTGCCCGGAGCCGAGATGAGGACCTTCTTCGCGCCGGCCTCGATGTGCTTCTTGGCGAGCTCGGCCTTGGTGAAGAAGCCGGTGGACTCGATGACGATGTCGACACCCAGCTCGCCCCAGGGGAGGTTCGCGGGGTCGCGCTCGGCGAAGGCCTTGATCACCTTGCCGTTGACGGTGATGCTCTCGTCGTCGTAGCTGATCTCGGCGTCGAGGACGCCGCCCACCGAGTCGTACTTCAGCAGGTGCGCCAGGGTCTTGTTGTCGGTGAGGTCGTTGACGGCGACGATCTCAAGGTCCGCTCCCTGCGCGAGAGCCGCGCGGAAGTAGTTGCGTCCGATGCGGCCGAAGCCGTTGATACCGATCTTGACAGACACTCAGGTCTCCCTGTTTCTCGTGCGCCGCACGCAGCTTTCCAGCATGCGTGAAGCGCGGGGTTTTTTGGCTGAGAGGGCGTCCCGACGAGCCGTGGCCCGTCGGGACGCGACCCGATTACGACAGTACCAGCAGGCCGTTCGTCTGCTTACGGGCGACCTCGAGGCGCTGGGCGACGTTCTCCCAGTTCGCGATGTTCCACGCGGCCTTGACGTAGTCCGCCTTGACGTTGAGGTAGTCGAGGTAGAAGGCGTGCTCCCACATGTCGAGCTGGAACAGCGGGATCGTGCCCTGAGCCGTGTTCGACTGCTGGTCGAACAGCTGCTGGATGATCAGACGCGAGCCGATCGAATCCCAGCTGAGGACCGCCCACCCGGATCCCTGGATGCCGGTCGCCGCTGCCGTGAAGTGCGCCTGGAACTTCTCGAACGAGCCGAAGTACTCGTCGATCGCCGCCTTCAGCTCGCCCTCGGGCTGACCGCCGCCGTTCGGCGACAGGTTCGTCCAGAAGATCGAGTGGTTGACGTGACCGCCGAGGTTGAACGCGAGGTCCTTCTCGAGCTTGTTGACGTTCGCGAGGTTTCCGCTCTCGCGCGCCTCGGCGAGCTGGTCGAGCGCGGTGTTCGCACCCGTCACGTATGCCTGGTGGTGCTTGTCGTGGTGCAGCTCCATGATCTTGCCGCTGATGTGCGGCTCCAGGGCTGCGAAGTCGTAGGGAAGGTCGGGGAGCGTGTAGGTCGCCATATCGCTTTCATCCAATCCGCGCCGCGCCGCGGCGCTTGCCGATCCTCCGCGCCGCCGATGTGCGGCGTAGAGCGGACGTGATTCATCCTACTGACGACAACGCGGCGGCGCCCCCGATCCTTCCGTCGTATGACGAAAGACCCGCCGTCCGGGTGCCGGTCGGCGGGTCTTGGTCGAGAGGTGGATCAGACGTCGAGTCCGACGGGGACCGCGGCTTCCGTTCCGGGGATGCCCTCCTGCTGCGCGCGCTTGTCGGCCATCGCGAGCAGACGGCGGATGCGGCCGGCGACGGCGTCCTTCGTCAGGGGCGGGTCGGCGTGGTGGCCGAGCTCATCGAGGCTGGCGTCGCGGTGCGCCAGACGGAGTTCGCCGGCCACCTTGAGATGATCGGGGACTTCGTCGGCCAGGATCTCCAGTGCGCGCTCGACACGTGCGCACGCCGCGACGGCGGCCTGTGCGGAACGGCGAAGGTTCGCGTCGTCGAAGTTCACGAGACGGTTGACGCCGGCCCGCACCTCGCGGCGCTGGCGGAGCTCCTCCCACGCGATGGCGGTCTTCTGTGCACCCATCTCGTTGAGGATGGTGCGGATCGCCTCGCCCTCGCGCACGACCACGCGGGGCATCCCGCGCACCTCGCGCGCCTTGGCGGCGACTCCAAGGCGGTGCGCCGCACCGACGAGGGCCATCGCGGCCTCCGACGACGGGCAGACGACCTCGAGCATGGCCGAGCGTCCGGGCTCGCTCAGGGATCCTGCGGCGAGGAAGGCACCGCGCCACAGTCCGGCGACCTCGGCCCGCGAGCCGGTGGTGAGCCGGTTGGGCAATCCGCGCACGGGGCGCCGACGCTGGTCGAGCAGCCCGGTCTGACGGGCGAGGGTCTCCCCCTGCGCGATCACGCGCACCGCCCAGCGTGCGCCGTCGTTCGCGGTGCTCGACTGGACCTGGGCGATCTCGGGTCGCACACCGTAGATCTCGGCGAGGTCACGAGCGACGCGGCGCGCAAGGGTCTCCGCGTCGACCTCGGCCTCCACGGCCACGCGACCGGCGATCGAATGCAGACCACCGGCGAACCGGAGGATGGCGGTCACTTCCGCGACTCGCACCGTCGGGGGTGCATTGCGGATGCTGACCAGCTCGGCCTTGACGTCGGTGGTTAGTGCCACGACACTCCTTCACGTTCACGCGCCGGATCGCGACGCAAACGTCCAGCTTACTCGGCCGGACGGCCCGCTACTCTCGGCCCAGGTCCCGGTGACGGACGTTCACGGCGACGCCCGGGATCGCGGCGAGGCGGCGCGACAGCTCCTCCGACATGGCGACGGAGCGGTGCTTTCCCCCCGTGCAGCCGATCGCGATCGTCGAGTGACTCTTGTTCTCGCGCTGATATCCCTCGAGCACCGGCACCAGCGCCGCGGAGTAGGCGTCCAGGAATTCCATCGCGCCATCCCGGGAGAGCACGTACTCGCGAACAGTCTCGTCCTTCCCCGTCAGACCCCGCAGCTCCTCGTTCCAGAACGGGTTCGGCAGGAATCGCATGTCCGCGACGATGTCGACATCCGTCGGCAGGCCGTACTTGAACCCGAAGCTGAGCAGCGTGACCCGGTGTCGCGCCTCCCCCTCCTCGGAGAAGATGTCGGAGACCTGGGTGGCGAGCTGGTGGATGTTGAGCGTCGACGTGTCGATCACCAGGTCGGCCGCTTCGCGGATCGGCGCGAGCCGGGCGCGCTCGATGCGGATGCCGTCGAGCAGTGTGCCTTCGCCCTGCAGAGGGTGCGGTCTCCGCACGGACTCGAACCGACGCACCAGGACGTCGTCGGACGCGTCGAGGAAGAGCACGCGAACGGAACCGCGGGAGCGCAGTGCGCGCGCCACCCCGGGGAAGTCGTCGAAGAGGTTGCGTCCGCGCACATCGACGACCGCCGCGACCTTCGGCAGAGCAGTGCCGCCCATATCGGTCAGATCGAGCAGCGGACGCAGGATCTGCGGGGGCAGGTTGTCGACGACGTACCAGCCGAGATCCTCGAGTGCGTTCGCCACCGTCGTCCGACCTGCGCCGGACATTCCCGTGACGATGAGGAACTCGCCCTTCTCCCCGTCATTCATTGCTCAGTGCTCCCTCTCCCCCTCGGCCTCCAGCCTAGCGAGTGGACAGGTGCGTGTGGATGTTCTGAGCGAGCACGGGACCGATTCCCTGGACTTCCTCGATCTGTTCCGGCTCGGCGGCGCGGAGAGCGGTCACCGAACCGAAGTGCTTGAGCAGCACCTTGATGCGGGAGGCCCCGAGTCCCGGTACCTCGGCGAGCACCGAGCCGATGTCGTTGCGCCGCCTCTTGCGCTGATGCGTGATCGCGAACCGGTGCGCCTCGTCGCGCAGGCGCTGCAGAAGGTACAGGGCTTCGCTCGTACGGGGCAGGATCACGGGGAAGTCCTCTCCGGGGAGCCAGACCTCCTCGAGACGCTTGGCGATGCCGCAGACCGCGATCTCGGTGTGTCCGGCGTCGCGGAGCGCTCGGGCCGCGGCCTCCACCTGCGGCTGTCCCCCATCGACGAGGAGCAGCTGCGGCGGATAGGCGAATCGGGGCTTGCGTCGCACCGTCACCTCCCCGACGTCTTCCGCCACGACCTCGTCGGTCGTCGGGTCGATGGCCTCGGGCTCTTCGGGACGATCGAGGTAGGCCAGACGGCGACGGAGCACCTGGTACATGGAATCGGTGTCATCGGTCGTCTCGGCGATGTTGAACGACCGGTACTGGTCTTTACGGGGAAGCCCGTCTTCGAACACCACCATCGACGCGACGACATTCGTGCCACCGAGGTGGGAGATGTCGAAGCACTCGATGCGCAGCGGCGCTTCGTCCATGCCGAGCGCCTCCTGCAGGTCGGTCAGCGCCTGGGTTCGAGCGACATAGTCGGTGGTGCGTCGCGTCTTGTGCCGGATCAGTGCCTGTTGCGCGTTGAGCGTGGCGGTCCGCATGAGGTCGGCACGCTGGCCGCGCTGCGCGACCGCGATCTCGACCTTCTTGCCGCGGCGCTCACGCAGCCACACCTCGAGTTCCGCGGCGTCATCGGGCAGTGTCGGAACCAGGATCCGACGCGGAACGTCCTGCGCCTCTCCGTAGGCCTGCTGCAGCACCTGCTCGACGAGCTCGCCGCTGGAGATGTCGATCTCCTTCTCGATGGTCAGGGCGCGCACACCACGCACCCTGCCGCCGCGGATCACGAAGTGCTGGACTGCGGCGGCGAGTTCGTCTTCCGCGATCCCGAACAGATCAGCGTCCTCGTCGCTGGGGAGGACCAGTGCGCTCTTGCCCAGCACGGCTTCGATCGCCGAGAGCTTGTCACGGTACTTGGCCGCTGCTTCATAGTCCATCGCCGCGGATGCCGCCAGCATCCGTTTCGTGAGCTCGCGGGTGAAACGCTCGTCGCCACCTGCCATGAAGGCGACGAAGTCGTCGACCATGGCACGGTGCTCCTCGATGCTCACGGTCATCGAGCAGGGGCCCCCGCACTTGCCGATCTGCCCGGGGAAGCACGGACGGCCTGTCTGCATGGCACGCCGGTAGCTGGAGTCGCTGCACGTGCGGATCGGGAAGGCCTTGATCATCAGGTCGATGGTCTCGTGCACCGCCCAGACCTTCGGGAACGGACCGAAGTACCGTGCGCCGGGGATCTTGCGGTTGCGGGTGACGATCACTCGGGGTGCTTCGTCCGCGAGGGTCACGGCCATGAACGGGTAGGACTTGTCGTCCTTGTAGCGCACGTTGAAGGGCGGATCGAACTCCTTGATCCACATGTATTCGAGCTGCAGCGAATCGACATCGGTGGGGACGACCGTCCACTCGACGGACGACGCGGTGGTGACCATACGACGGGTGCGCTCATGCAGCGTGCGCAGCGGTGCGAAGTAGTTCGACAGACGCTGACGCAGGTTCTTCGCCTTGCCCACGTAAAGCACCCGGCCGGCAGAGTCGCGGAAGCGGTACACGCCGGGGTCGGTGGGAATCTCCCCCGGCCTCGGCTTGTACGACAGCACATCGGCCATCAGCTGGCCTTCCGCGCGGAGCGCCCCTCACCCAGGATCTCGCCGAGGAACAGCCCGGTGTGGCTCGCCTCGACGCGGGCGATCTGCTCTGGAGTGCCCGTGGCGACGATCTGGCCACCGCCGGAACCGCCTTCGGGCCCGAGGTCGATCACCCAGTCCGCCGACTTGATCACGTCGAGGTTGTGCTCGATGACGATCACCGTGTTGCCCTTGTCGACCAGGCCGTTGAGCACCTCGAGGAGCTTGCGGACGTCTTCGAAGTGCAGGCCCGTGGTCGGCTCATCGAGCACGTAGATGCTGCGCCCGTTGCTGCGACGCTGGAGCTCGGTCGCCAGCTTGACGCGCTGCGCCTCGCCGCCGGAGAGCGTCGTCGCCGACTGGCCCAGCCGCACGTACCCGAGCCCGACGTCGACGAGCGTCTTCATGTAGCGGTGGATCGCCTGGATGGGCTCGAAGAAATCGGCTGCCTCCTCGATCGGCATCTCGAGCACTTCGGCGATGTTCTTGCCCTTGTAGTGCACGGCGAGCGTGTCGCGGTTGTAGCGCTTGCCGTGGCAGACCTCGCAGTCGACGTACACGTCGGGCAGGAAGTTCATCTCGATCTTGATCGTGCCGTCACCGGAGCATGCCTCGCATCGGCCGCCCTTGACGTTGAAGCTGAATCGGCCGGGCTGGTATCCACGGACCTTCGCCTCCGGTGTCTCGCTGAAAAGCGTGCGGATGCGGTCGAACACCCCCGTGTAGGTGGCCGGGTTCGATCGCGGGGTGCGGCCGATCGGTGCCTGATCGACGTGCACGACCTTGTCGAGGTTGTCGAGCCCGGTCACCCGCGTGTGCTTGCCGGGAACGGTGCGTGCACCGTTCAAGCGCGACGCCAGCACCTGGTAGAGGATGTCGTTGACGAGCGACGACTTGCCGGAGCCGCTGACCCCCGTGACCGCGGTCAGGACGCCGAGCGGGAAGTCGGCGGTGACGTTGCGGAGGTTGTTCGCACGGGCCCCGACCACGCTGAGCATCCGCTTCTTGTCGATCTTCCGCCGCTTCGTCGGCATCGGGATCTCGCGGCGACCGGAGAGGTACTCCCCCGTCATCGATGCACTGTCATTGAGCAGCGCCGAATACGGGCCCGAATGCACGACCTCGCCACCGTTGACTCCGGCACCGGGACCGATGTCGACGACCCAGTCCGCTGCCTCGATGGTCTCTTCATCGTGCTCCACCACGATCAGGGTGTTGCCGAGGTCGCGCAGGGTGAGCAGCGTCTCGATCAGGCGGCGGTTGTCGCGCTGGTGCAGACCGATCGACGGTTCATCGAGCACGTAGAGCACGCCGGTCAGCCCCGAGCCGATCTGCGTCGCCAGCCGGATACGCTGCGCCTCTCCACCGGAGAGGGAGCCCGCCGAACGGCTGAGGTTCAGGTACGAGAGACCGACCTGCAGAAGGAAGTCGAGGCGGAGGCGGATCTCGCGCAGCACCTGGGCCGCGATCTTCGCTTCACGGTCGGTGAGGGTGAGGGTCTCCATGAAAGCGCGCGCGTCGGCGAGGCTCAGATGCGAGACCTCGGCGATGGAATGACCGTGCACCTGCACGGCCAGGACCTCGGGCTTGAGTCGGTTGCCATCGCACACGGGGCAGGGCACCTCGCGGAGGTACTCACCCCAGCGGTTGCGCTGGTTGTCGGACTCGGCTTGCAGGTACTGCCGCTCGATGTACGGAACCACACCCTCGAAACCGGAGGTGTATCGCATCTCGCGGCCGTAGCGGTTCTTCCACTTGACGGAGACCTTGTAGTTCTCGCCGCGCAGCACGGCGTTCTGCACGTCGGAGTGGAGTTCGCGCCAGGGGGTGTCCAAGGAGAAGTCGAGATCATTGGAAAGACCTTCGAGCAGACGCTCGTAGTACTGGAACAGGCCCTTTCCCTGAGTCGTCCACGGGATGATGACGCCCTCGCGGATCGAGAGGTCTTCGTCGCCGAGCATCAGATCGACGTCGACGGACATGCGCGTGCCGAGCCCCGAGCATGCAGGGCAGGCGCCGAACGGCGCATTGAACGAGAACGTGCGCGGTTCGATCTCGGTGAGAGTGAGGGCGTGCCCGTTCGGGCAGGCCAGCTTCTCGGAGAAGGTCTGCCACGCGTCGTCGCCCTCGCCGTCGACGTAGTTGATCTGCACCACGCCGCCCGCGAGCCCGAGCGCGGTCTCGACTGAGTCGGTGACGCGCCCGAGGATGTCGTCGGACGCGACCAGACGGTCGACCACCACCGCGATGTCGTGCTTGTAGCTCTTCTTCAGCGTGGGCGGCTCGGCGAGCTGGATGAGGTCGCCGTCGACGATGGCCCTCGAGTATCCCTTGGCACCGAGCTCGCGGAACAGGTCGACGAACTCGCCCTTCTTCTGCGAGACGATCGGCGCGACGACCTGATAGCGCGTGCGCTCGGGGAGCTCCATCAACTGATCGGCGATCTGCTGCACCGTCTGACGCTGGATGCGTTCGCCGCATTCAGGACAATGCGGAATACCGATACGCGCCCAGAGCAGGCGCATGTAGTCGTAGATCTCGGTGATCGTGCCGACGGTCGATCGCGGGTTGCGGTTGGTCGACTTCTGGTCGATCGAGACGGCAGGGCTGAGGCCCTCGATGAAATCGACGTCCGGTCGGTCGACCTGGCCGAGGAACTGGCGCGCGTACGCGCTCAGCGATTCGACGTAGCGACGCTGCCCCTCGGCGAAGATCGTGTCGAACGCGAGGCTGGACTTCCCCGATCCGGACAGGCCGGTGAACACGACGAGGGAGTCGCGGGGAATGTCGATGTCGACGTTCTTGAGGTTGTGGACGCGGGCACCGCGGACACTGAGTTTTCCGGAGGAGGCAACGGGGACGATGGGCACCGAACAAGTCTACGAGGGGCCACGGACATTGGCTCCGCGAGGACGCTCAGCGACCGATTCCTCTCCCGCCGATCGTGCCGGCCGCGGCACATCCGAGCTCCGGACGGCTCTCAACGCCAGCCCGACACCGAGCACGAGCATCACTGCGGCGAGCGGGGCGAGCACCGTGATCCCCTGCTCGACGTTCGACGGCGCCAGCAACCATGCCGCGAGGACGACGGGCTGCGCCAGCAGCTGGATGATGCAGAAGCGCGACAGGCTCGGCCCCAGGACGGCGAGGGCGACACGCGAGGAGATCGGGATCACGAGGCTCAACGATGCGAGCACGTGGATCGCGTGGACGAGCAGGACGGCGAGGGCTGTGCGTCCCGGATCGGGTGGGGTCAGGAGGACTCCGAACACCAGGCACGCCGCCGCGAACCACGCCGCCAGGGACCGCGGGAGCACGACAGCGAGGACCGCGGCGATCACCGCCACGCCCTGCCACAACGGGAATGGAACGAGCACGACCGCCCCTGCCCACACCATCGCGACGAGCAGGAGCCGCACCGTGACGCCGGGCGCAGCCGCCCGCACCCGGAACGAACGGAGACCGCGTCTCACCGCCGCACCGTCCGCATCCGCTGCTGACGGAGCGCCGCGAGCCGCATCGCGACGTCGACGTCCTGATCCGTCCACGCGACGACCTCTACGCCGGCATGCCGGAGCTCGACGAGGATGTCCGCGCGTTCCGCGAGCAGGGTCCGGAGCGCGATGCGCTGCTCACGGCTGAGCCGGCTCTCGTCCGGAGCCGGGAGCACGTCGACGGCGACCACGGCGTGCCCCGCCGCCCGCCAACGGATGGCGAGCTGGGCGGCGACACCGTCGAAGAACGTGGAGAGCACGAAGACGATGGATCCCGCAGGCACGACCGGCGACCGGCGGTACCGGGAGTCCTCGTCACTCTGACCCGTCGCCGCGATCACGTCCCGCACCCGCGCGAGATGACGTGCACCTCCACCGGAGGGAAGGCTGAGACCTCCGGGCGACAGCGCGTGGTACGCCACCCGATCACCGACGCCGACCGCCGAAGTGGCGATGGACAGCGCGGCCTCCCGCGCGAGGTCCAGCGAGGTGACGCCTGCCCGGTCGGCATCGTCCGCTCCCCAGGCGGCGACGACGGTCCCGAGATCCTCCGCGGTGTCGACCGCGATCACCACCGAGGAATCGCTGAGGGTGGCAGTGCGTCGCACGAGCAGTTCACCCGGTCGGCGAGCGGCGCGCGCGGTCGCCCGCCAGTCGACGCGGCGCAGTTCGTCGCCGGGGGCGAACGGATGGATGTCACGGAAGTCTCCGCCCTGGCCGGGCCGCGATCCCTCATGGGCACCGTGCAGACCCCTCAATCGCGGCGCGACCGGGAGACGCCCGATCCGGACATGCCGCGGCGGTGTGTTCCACCCCAGTGCGACGCGAGGAGCAGCCTCGGTGACCCACGCGCCGTCGAGAGCGACCCCGCGCACGGTCACTCCGAGCAGCTCCAGAGGACCGGAGTGCTGCAGGCGGTTGCGCGACGTGAGGACGGAGCTCCCGACCTTCACGTCGGCGACCCCCGACCGCTGCTCCTCCTGATCGACCGCGATCTGGAGCCAGTCGCCGTCGAGGACCGCATCTGCCGCGGCGATGACCTCCGATGAGCCGTCCGAGCGCTCCGGACGTGCACGCAGCTCGATCGACAGCACATCGTCACCGGGCCGACGCAGCAGCATCCATGCCGTCGCGAGCGCGAGCGGAAGCCCGATGCCGATCACGTCGGGTCGCGAGAAGACGAGCCCCACGGCAGCGAGGATCGTCGAGCCGGCGAGTCCGATCGCGATCACGGGCGTCCGACTCCAGTGCACGGGGGCACGTGCCGTGACACGGACCTGCTCGGTCATCGCACCGCGGCCACGGTCGGCGGCACCGGCGTGGCCTCGACCACCGTCGCCACGACGGACCGGGGGTCCACTCCTTGCGCCCAGGCCTGCGGCGTCAGGGTCAGCCGGTGCGCGAGCACGGGTTCCGCGATGCGCTTGATGTCGTCCGGCCGCACGTAATCGCGACCGTCCAGGGCCGCGAGTGCGCGGCTGAGCAGGACGAGAGCCTGCGATCCGCGCGGCGAGGCGCCGACCGCGACATGCGTCGCATCCCGCGTCGACCTCGTGAGCTCCACGCAGTACCGGACGACATCGGCATCGACGTGGATCCTCTCGACGGCTTCCTGGATCGCGAGGAGCCCCCGTTCGTCGATGACCGGATCGACGGACGCATCGGGGCTCTGTCGGCGTACGCGGTCGAGGATGATGCGCGTCTCATCGTCCGGCCCGGGGTAGCCGACGGCGAGCCGTACCATGAACCGGTCGAGCTGCGCCTCGGGAAGCGCGTACGTGCCCTCGTACTCGATCGGATTCGAGGTCGCGATCACGTGGAACGGACGCGGTAGGGCGAAGCTGTTGCCCTCGACCGTGACCTGATGCTCGGCCATCGCCTCCAACATCGCCGACTGGGTCTTGGGAGTGGTGCGGTTCACCTCATCGGCCAGGAGCAGGCCGGTGAAGATGGGGCCGGGTCGGAACACGAACTCACCGGAGGCCGGTGCATACACGTAGGAGCCGGTGACGTCGCCCGGGAGCATGTCCGGCGTGCACTGCAGGCGACGGAAACCGAGGCCGAGCGCGGACGCCAGGCTCCTCGCCGCGAGAGTCTTCCCCAACCCCGGAACGTCTTCGAAGAGCACGTGGCCACCCGCGAGGATCGCAGCGAGGGCGATCGTGAGGGGCTCGTCCATCCCGACGACGGCGCCGCGTACGCTGTCGAGCACTCGACGCCCCGTGGCGGCGATCTGCGTGGTCTCCTGGCTGCTCACCCGGTCTCCTCCGTGTCATTCGGGATTCGTTCGATCGCGTCGAGCACGATCTCGATGTCGGTGCTCCGCACTTCACGACCGTGCAGGGCGTCGCGCACTCCCCCGCCGAGCAGCGCCTCGATGCGCGCGTGATGCGTGGGATCGTCGAGGTCGAGTCCACGCAGGGCGAGTCGTCTTCTCAACACGCTCTGCACCCGGCGCACGACGACGTGCCCGGCGACTCCCGTGCGCGTGTTGATCGCCCAGGCCATGCGGGATACCTCCGAGCCGCGCGTCTTGCGGCTCGGCTTCTCGGGGGGCCAGACAGGCCCGACCTCGATGAACTCCTGTCGGCAGGCGCACACCCCCGCGATGGCGAGGATCATCCAGGCGAAGACGAACGGAACCGGAAAGCCCACCTGGCCGAGCAGGAGCAGGACGATCACAGCGACGGCGGCACCGACGCCCAGGACCAGGATCCGTCTCTTCATCGCCAGCCCTTCTGGATACCGCGGAGGCAGTCGGCGGCTCGGGCCCGATCGCGCTCGTCGGCGTCGTGCCCGCCGAAGCGCACCTGTTCGTAGAGGCCCAGCAGGGCGACGACATCGTCGGCGATCCCCGCACGTCGGCCGATGATGCGAACGGTGAACTCCGACGGCGTCTCGTTGACGCCACGGCCGGCGCCGGCATCCGCCGCCGATTCCTCCAGGCCCACCCACGCCGCCACGATGCTGTCGCCGGGCAGAGTCCGACCGTCGATCGTCCTCAGCGCCTCCGCGATTCCACGCTGGATCGTCGCCTCGTCCGGTTCGACGTGGGCCGCGGGTGCGATGACGACCCGGGCATCGACCCGCGCTGCCTCGCGACGCGCGAGCGGACGGTCACGCCAGAGACCCACGAGGTAGCGGATCAGGAGTCGAAGACCGAGGTACACCATCGCGAGCACGACGGCGACGACGACCGCCGCGAGGACGTAGCCGATGATCGCGAGCAACGGCGAATCCTCAGGGGGATCCAACGGCGGTGGCGCGGTCTCCGTCGGCGCCGTCGGCAGGACGTCGTCACCTGCCCGATCCTCGGTAGCGGTGAACCATCCTCCGAACTGCGGAAGGCCCTGTGCCGAGGCAGCGAACATGATCGTCGCGAAGAAGCCGGCTATCGCGATCAGCGGGAGCAGAAGCCCCCGCGGCCGGTCTGTCCCGGCACGCTCCCGCCCCGGGATCGAGGGCTCGGGGCGCGACATGCCTCCACCCTAGGGGGCTGCTCCCCCACCTCGTGGTCGTCGATTCCCGCGAGCCGTGAGCGCACGACGCGTCAGCCGAGGTCAGGACGACGCCCCGCGAAAGGTCCGAGACCGTCCCGAAGCGCCGCGATCTCGTCGACGCCCATGCCGACCGCCGCCATGACCTGGTGCGGAACGTCGACCGCCCGGTCACGCAACGCCGTTCCCGCCGGCGTGAGCGTGATCTCCAGGCGCCGCTCGTCCTCGCTGCTGCGCTGACGCACGACCAGCCCCTCCGTCTCCAGCCTCTTCACGAGCGGCGAAGCCGTCGCCGGCTCCATGGCGAGATCGATCGCCAGGTCGTTGAGAGTCCGCGGCGACCGCTCCCACAGTGCCAGCATGACGAGGTATTGGGGATGAGTCAGGCCCAGCGGCTCGAGGATGGGACGGTACAGGGCGACGACATTGCGCGCCGCGGTCACCAGGGCGAAGCAGAGCTGGTTCTCGAGCCGGAGCAGGTCATCGGATGCTGTCACAAGGGAGACTATACATCTGCACTAATAGTTAGTACACTAATGAACATGGCACAGGATTCCGATCGCCCGCCCCTCCGTACTCGCATCCGCGACGCCGGAGGGCTGTATTCCTGGGTGAACACGAACCTCATCCGGTTCGCGGGACCCGCATCCGTCGGTCCCTACGAGAAGACTCCGCCCCCGAGCGCCGCAGAGCGCGCCGAGCGCGCCTGCCCTCTCTGCGGCGCACCGATGACGGAGCACGAGATCGACCGCACCGGGCCGAAGACCCTGGTGCACTGCCCGTAGCGGCCTCGACCTTGGCGACGGTCCCGCCCGTCGCGTCAGTTCTCCTCTGGAGCCTCGTTCGCCGAACCCGTCGACTCCCGAGCGACGTCGAGCCAGAACATGAGCGCGGTGTCGTCCTCGATGGCCCCGGCCGCCACGTCGAGCCAGCCGGAGCTCATCGTGCGCGCACCCATGACGGCCCGCGCTGCTCCGGGCTCCGTGAGCAGCGCGGCACCGTTCTCGTCATCGACGCGCACCAGAAGGACGCCACCCGGACGCGCGCCGACGAGGATGCGGCCGTCGTCGAGGAACGCCCTGGTACCGAACATCCGACGCTCTTCGATCTCGGTGTCCACGCCCAGCAACGCACGCACCCGATCGGCGAGTTCGTTCCCCGCAGCGTCCATCAGCCCGCCTCCTACGCGTGCCCGGCGCGCTCCATGGCACGGAGCTCTTTCTTGAGGTCCTGCACTTCGTCACGCAGGCGCCCGGCGAGCTCGAACTTCAACTCGGCCGCTGCCGCGAGCATCTGATCGGACAGATCCTGGATCGTGGCTTCGAGCTGCTGCGCCCCCTCGGCCGCGATGCCCGTGCGGCGCAGGTTCGGCGTGGGCGACTTGCCCTTGCCGGTGGCGCGACCGCGACCGGACAACATCTCTGCCGTGTCGGCACCCTCACGCGCCAGCACCTCGGTGATGTCGGCGATGCGCTTGCGGAGCGGCTGCGGGTCGATGCCGTGCTCTTTGTTGTACGCGACCTGCTTCTCGCGACGCCGGTCGGTCTCCTCGATCGCCTTCGTCATCGAGTCGGTCATCTTGTCGGCGTACATGTGCACCTCGCCGGACACGTTTCGGGCCGCACGACCGATGGTCTGGATCAGCGAGGTCCCCGAACGCAGGAACCCCTCCTTGTCGGCGTCGAGGATCGCGACGAGGGAGACCTCGGGAAGGTCGAGTCCCTCACGCAGGAGGTTGATGCCCACGAGGACGTCGTACACGCCGGCGCGCAGCTCGCTGAGCAGCTCGACGCGACGCAGGGTGTCGACGTCGGAGTGCAGATAGCGCACCCGCACCCCGTGCTCACCGAGGAAGTCGGTGAGCTCCTCAGCCATCTTCTTGGTGAGAGTCGTGACGAGGACGCGCTCGTCGCGCTCGACCCGTACCCTGATCTCCTCGAGCAGGTCGTCGATCTGCCCCTTCGACGGCTTCACCACGATCTCCGGGTCGACGAGACCGGTCGGGCGGATGATCTGCTCGACGATGCCATCGGCGATGCCCATCTCGTACTTGCCGGGAGTGGCGGACAGGTAGACGGTCTGACCGATGCGGTTCTTGAATTCGTCCCAGCGCAGCGGGCGGTTGTCCATGGCGCTCGGCAGCCGGAACCCGTGGTCGACGAGTGTGCGCTTGCGCGATGCATCGCCCTCGTACATCGCACCGATCTGCGGGACGGTCACGTGCGACTCGTCGATCACCAGCAGGAAGTCGTCGGGGAAGAAGTCGAGCAGGGTGTGCGGCGGCTCGCCGGGCGCGCGTCCATCCATATGGCGGGAGTAGTTCTCGATGCCGGAGCAGAAGCCCAACTGCTGCAGCATCTCGAGGTCGAAAGTGGTGCGCATGCGCAGACGCTGCGCCTCGAGGAGCTTCCCCTGCCGCTCGAACTCGGCCAGGCGCTCTTCCAGCTCGGTCTCGATGGTGCCGATCGAACGCTGGATGACATCGGTGCCGGCCACGTAGTGCGAGGCGGGGAAGATCGGCACGGCGTCGAGCTTCTCGATGACCTCTCCTGTGAGCGGGTGGAGCGAATACAGAGCCTCGATCTCGTCGCCGAACAGCTCGATGCGGATCGCATGCTCTTCGTAGACGGGGATGATCTCGATGGTGTCGCCGCGCACCCGGAAGTTGCCTCGCGAGAAGTCGACGTCATTGCGGTTGTACTGCATCGCGATGAACTGGCGGATGAGGGCGTCACGGTCGTAGCGCTCCCCCACCTGAAGGGCGACCATGGCGCGCAGGTACTCTTCGGGAGCCCCGAGTCCGTAGATGCAGGACACGGTCGAGACGACGATGACGTCGCGGCGGCTCAGCAGCGAGTTCGTCGTGGAGTGGCGCAGTCGCTCGACCTCGGAGTTGATCGAGGAGTCCTTCTCGATGAAGGTGTCGGTCTGGGGCACGTAGGCCTCGGGCTGGTAGTAGTCGTAGTACGACACGAAGTACTCGACGGCGTTGTTCGGCATGAGCTCGCGGAACTCGTTCGCGAGCTGTGCGGCGAGCGTCTTGTTGTGTGCGAGAACGAGCGTCGGGCGCTGCACCTGCTCGACCAACCACGCCGTCGTCGCGGACTTTCCGGTACCGGTCGCGCCGAGCAGCACGACGTCGGTCTCTCCCGCGTTGATGCGCGCCGCCAGGTCGGCGATGGCCTTCGGCTGGTCGCCCGCGGGCTCATACTCGCTGATGACCTCGAAAGGACGGACGCTGCGCGTGGGTTGCATACCTCCAGCGTATGCCGCCCCTCCGACATCGAGGCCGTCGAGAGGGATCCGCCCCGGTCGCATCCATGCGCACGGCGTCGCCCGCCGCGACAGCACGAGGAGTTCCTTTCAGGAAGACGACTGCCCGGTGGGTGCGCCGCGCAGAGCCGAGACGGCCGCGAGAGCAGCCACGCCGCACATCCCGACGATGACGGCGACGAACCAGCCCCAGCTCGCGGCGCCGAACACGAGGCCGAGCATCCACCCGAACAGGCTCGACCCGGCGTAGTAGGCGAAGTAGTACAGCGACGACGCCTGGGCCCGGCTGGCGGGACCTGCCGCGACCGGCGTCCATCCGGAGGCGACGGCATGTGCTCCGAAGAACCCGGCCGTGAAGAGCACGAGACCGCCCAGCACGATCGTCGCCACCGGCACGAGCAGCAGGCCGGCGCCCGCGGCCATCACGGCGATCGAGGCGAGCAGCACGGGGAAGCGCCCGACCCGCGAGGCGAGCGCCCCGGCCCAGGGAGACGAGACCGTGCCGGCCAGGTAGGCGAGGAAGAGCAGCGTGACCACCCAGGCGGGCAGCACGAACGGTTCGGCCGACAGATGGAAGCCGAGGTAGTTGTAGACCGCCACGAAAGCGCCCATCAGCAGGAATCCCTGCGCGTACAGCGCCCACTGCAAGGGCGAGCGCAACGGCGCACGCAGCTTCTCCAGGATGCCGGGCCCGCGATCGACGCGCAGACGACCGGGGACGAACCCCCTGGCGCGCGGAGTGAGCCAGAGGAACAGCGCGGCGGCGACCGCGCACATCACGGCGACCGACAGGATGCCGGCGCGCCATCCGCCGGCCTCCCCGACGATCCCCGACGCGATGCGGCCGAGCAGACCACCGACCGTGGTCCCGGCGATGTAGCTTCCCGCCGCAGCGGCGGCGTGGCGGGCCTCCACCTCCTCGCTGAGATAGGCGAGCGCCACAGCCGGCACAGCTCCCAGCGCCACCCCTTCCGCGAAACGCAGGACGAGAAGCATCCCGATCTCGCCGCTCAACGGGGCGGTGAGACCGAACACCGTGGCTGTGAGCACGCCCGTGGCCATGGCGGGCACACGACCGATGCGATCAGCGACCACCGACCAGGGGATGACCGCGAGCGCGAGGCCGAGCGTCGCGGCAGACACGCTCAGGGCTGCCGTCGCCGGGGCGACCGCGAGATCGGAGGAGATCTGCGGCAGCACGGCCTGGGCCGAGTAGAGCTGTGCGAACGTCGCGATCCCCGCGAAGAACAGACCGACGATGAGACGCCGATACTCGCGGGAGCCCGGGGCGTGACCGGAGAAGGTCACCGTGCGCTGATCCGCTCCCAGAGGGAATCCGTCTGCGCGCGTGTGCGCTCGAGAGAGTCGGACGTGTCGATCACCACATCGGCGATCGCGAGACGTCGTTCATCGGAGACCTGGGCGTCGATCCGATCCTGCGCCGCGCGCTCGTCCATCCCGCGCAGCTCGACGAGTCGCTGCCGACGCACAGCAGCCGGGGCATGCGCGACCACGATGAGGTCCCAGGGGTCGTCCACCCGTGCTTCGACCAGAAGGGGCACGTCGTAGACGACGACCGCGTCGGCATCGTCGGCGAAGGCCGCGTCGAAGCGGCGCTGCGACTCTTCGCGCACCGCCGGATGCACGATCGCGTTCAGCTGCGCGAGGAGGTCGGCGTCGCCGAAGACCTTCGCACCCAGCGCCGCCCTGTCGAGAGAGCCGTCGGGCGCGATGACATCGGCACCGAAGGTCTCGGCGATCCGCACGAGCACAGGCGACCCGGGCGACTGCACGTCACGCACGATCTGATCGGCATCGACGACGATGGCGCCGTGCTCCGCCAGACGCCGGGCGATGGTCGACTTCCCGGAGGCGATGCCGCCGGTGAGCGCGATGAGGGGCATGCCGCCAGTCTAAGGTTCGCTGCGGCCGCTCCTCACCTCGCGAGCAGCTGACGGCGCGAGCTGATCACGCCCGTGTCGAAGCCCGCCAGATGCAGGCCGCCGTGGAACCGCGCGTGCTCGATCTTGATGCACCGGTCCATGACCACCGAGAGACCTGCACCTTCCGCGATGGCCGCCGCGTCCTCGTTCCAGGACCCCAGCTGCAGCCACAGCGTCTGGGCACCCACCTCGATCGCCTCCTGAGCGATGCCGGGAAGGTCATCATGCCGACGGAACACGTCCACGATGTCGGGCACCACGGGGAGGTCGCTCAGCGTCGCGTACACGGGCTGTCCCAGGATCTGGGTCTCTCGAGGGTTCACGAGGTAGACGTCGTAGGCCGTGCTGGAGAGCAGGTATGTCGCCACGAAGTACGACGGGCGTGCAGGATTGTTCGAGGCGCCGACGATCGCGATGGATTTCGCGCGTCGCAGCAGACCGAAGCGCTCTTGCTGGCTCGGCCCGATCCAGGTGCGCCCGGGGATGGTCGCCGTCGCGCCGGGCAGCGCACAGGCCGCAGCATCCGTCACGGTGGGGAGCGCGCACGCATCGCCCGATGTCGTCGCGTTCATCGGTTCGTTCCTGTCGCCGTGGTGAGAGCCTGGTCGAGGTCCCAGATGATGTCGTCGGCGTCTTCCAGTCCGACCGATATGCGGATCAGATCTGCACGCACGCCTGCGGCGACGAGCTGCTCCTCGGTGAGTTGGCGATGTGTCGTCGACGCCGGGTGGATGACCAGGGTGCGGGCATCTCCGATGTTCGCGAGGTGGGAGGCCAGCTGGAGGTTCTCGATCAGCGTCTCCCCCGCCGCCCTCCCGTCTTCGGCCGCGACCCCGAAGGCGAACACCGAACCGGGCCCGAGGGGCAGGTACTTGGCCGCACGCTCATGATGCGGGTGTCCTTCGAGCCCTGCCCAGGTCACGTAGGCGACCCGCGGGTCGGAGGCGAGCCAGTCCGCGACGACCCGGGCGTTCGCGAGATGCGCGTCGATGCGCTGCGGAAGGGTCTCGATGCCCTGGAGCAGATTGAACGCCGACTGCGGACTGAGCGCGGGGCCGATGTCGCGCAGCTGTTCGGATCGGAGCTTGGTGAGGAAGCCGTACTCCCCGAAGTTGTCCCACCACTTGATGCCGCCGTACGAGTCGACGGGTTCGGTCATCTGCGGGAACTTGCCGTTGCCCCAGTCGAACGTGCCCTTCTCGATGACGACGCCGCCGAGCGTGGTGCCGTGTCCGCCGAGGAACTTCGTCACGGAGTGGATGACGATGTCGGCGCCGTGCTCGAGGGGACGCGCGAGGTACGGGGTCGCCAGCGTCGCATCGACCACGAGCGGCACACCGGCCGCATGGGCGACGGCCGCCAGTCGTTCGACGTCGGCGATCTCTCCCGAGGGGTTGCCGATCATCTCGACGTAGACGACCTTCGTCTCCGGACGGATAGCGGCGGCGAAGTCGGCAGGATCGGTCGAGGCGACGAATGTGGTCTCCACACCGAAGCGGCGCAGCGTCACGTCCAGCTGAGTCACGGTGCCGCCGTACAACTGCGCAGCGGCGACGACGTGGTCGCCCACTCCGACGAGGGCTGCGAACGTGATGAACTCCGCGCTCATCCCGGATGCGGTGGCGACGGCGCCGATCCCGCCTTCGAGTGACGCCAGACGCTCCTCGAGGGCCGCGACCGTGGGGTTGCCTATCCGGGAGTAGATGTTGCCGTACTTCTGCAGCGCGAAGAGGTTGCCGGCATCCGCCGCGTCGTCGAACACGAACGATGTCGTCTGATAGATCGGCACCGCCCGCGCGCCGGTCGAGGCGTCAGGGGTTCCGCCGGCGTGCAGTGCTCTGGTGCGAAACCCGAAGCGGTGTTCTTCCGTCATGTTGTCCTCAGTTCAGCGGGGTGGCAGTTCAGGGGTGGCGCGAGTTCGGACGCGGCGAGCACGTCGGCGATGTCATCGACGGCCCAGGGATTCTGCAGCGAGGTGGTGTCTCCGAGCGGCTGGGCATCGCGACCTGCCCGGCGGTCCTGCTCGGCCTCCCACAGCTGCGCCAGGAGTCGCCGCATGATCTTGCCCGAGCGTGTCTTGGGGAGGTCCGGTACCACCACGATGTGCTTCGGCTTGGCGACAGGTCCGATCGACTGCGCGACCTGCGCACGCAGGTCGGCCGGCGTCACTTCTGCGCGGCCCGACGGCGTCACGAACGCCACGACGGCCTGCCCGGTGATCGGGTCGGAGACACCGGCGGAGCCGGCTTCACCGACGGTGGCATGCGCGACGAGAGCCGATTCGATCTCGATGGTGGAGAGCCGGTGTCCGGAGACGTTGACGACGTCGTCGAGTCGGCCGAGGATCCAGATGTACCCGTCGACGTCTCGGGTCGCACCGTCTCCGGCGACGTAGAAGCCACCGAACTCGCCGTGACCGGCATACGCCGACCAGTAGGCGTCGCGGTAGCGCTTCGGGTCACCCCACACCGTGCGAGCCATCCCGGGCCACGGGCGGCGGACCACGAGCGTTCCGGAGCGGCCGGGTTCGACCTCGCGTCCGTCCTCGTCGACCACCGCGACGTCGATCCCCGGCAGGGGCACCGACGCCGAGCCCGGCTTGAGTCGTGTGACCCCGGGCAGCGGCGCGATCATCGCGGCGCCGGTCTCCGATTGCCACCAGGTGTCGATCACCGGCAGCTCGTCACGGCCGAAGTTCCGCCGGAACCACACCCAGGCCTCGGGGTTGATCGCCTCGCCGACCGTGCCGAGCAGGCGAAGGGTCGAGAGGTCGTGGCCGACGGGGAGGTCGGGGCCGAACCAGGTCATGAAGGTGCGGATCAGTGTGGGTGCCGTGTAGTACACGGTCACCCCGTAGCGTTCGATGATCTCGAGGTGGCGTTCCCGATGCGGGGAATCCGGCGTCCCCTCGTAGATGACCTGGGTGAGCCCGTTCGAGAGCGGTCCGTAGATCTCGTACGTGTGCGCAGTGACCCACGCGAGATCTGCGGTGCACCAGTGCACGTCGTCGGGCTTCGCATCGAAGTGCGCCCAGTGCGCCCAGCTCGCCTGCGTGAGATAGCCGCCCGACGTGTGCACGAGGCCCTTCGGCTTCCCGGTGGTGCCGGAGGTGTAGATGATGAAGAGCGGATGCTCGGCATCGAACGGCTGCGCGTCGTGCACAGCCGAAGCGGTGTCGACGATGTCATGCCACCAGACATCGCGCCCGTCCGTCCACGGCACGTCCTGGCCCGTGCGCCGGAGCACCAGCACGTGCTCGAGGGCGGGAAGACCGGAGGCGGCGACATCGGCCGTGGACTTGATCTCGGTGGCAGCGCCGCGTCGGTACTGCCCGTCGCTCGTGACCAGCAGCTTCGCACCGGTGTCTTCGAGGCGGAAGCGCACGGCTTCGGCGGAGAAGCCCCCGAAGACCAGCGAGTGCACGGCGCCGATCCGCGCGCAGGCCAGCGTGATCACGATCGTCTCGACGAGCACGGGAAGGTAGATCACGACACGGTCGCCCGCCTCGACGCCGAGCGCCACGAGGGCATTGGCGGCGCGGCACACGCGCTGCCGCAGGTCGGAGTACGTCACCGCGACACGGTCGCCCGGCTCCCCCTCGAAGTGCAGGGCGATCTTGTCGCCTCGGCCGGACTCCACGTGCCGGTCGACGCAGTTGACGGCCACGTTGAGCGTGCCTCCGGTGAACCAGCGCGCCGCAGGCACCGCATCTCCGCGCGGCGGCTCCCACTCATGGGGTGTGTGCCAGGGCTCCGCCCAGTCGAGCCGTCGAGCCGCCTCCTCCCAGAAGGCGATGGGGTCCGCCGCGGCGCGCGCGTACGCCTCCGCCGTCACGTTCGCGTGTGGGAAATGGTCCGACGGCTCGTAGACACGAGCCTCCTGCAATCGCACCTCGGTCATGCTCACACCCACCGACGGAGCAGGTACTTCTCCACCAGCACGAGAACGCCGTTGGTGATGGTGCCGAGCAGAGCCAACAGCACGATCGAGAGAAGGATGCGGTCCACTCGACCGCTGTTCTGAGAATCCGTGAGCAGGAAACCGAGCCCCATGGACGAAGCGATGAGCTCAGCGGCGACCAGGAACAACCACGCCTGGGCCAGTGCGAGACGGAGGCCGGAGACGACGGACGGCACGACCGCGGGCAGCTGCACGATGCGGAACAACGACCACCCGCGCAGGCTGAACGAGCGTCCGGCCTCGACGAGCTGCGGGTCGACGTGCCGGAGTGCGGAGGCGACCGTGGTGTAGACGGGGAAGAACGCCCCGATCGCGATGAGCGTGACCTTGGACTCCTCCCCGATCTGCATCCAGAGAATCAGCAGCGGCACCCAGGCCAGCGACGGCACGGCGCGGATGGCAGCGAGCGTCGGGCTCAGCAGCACGTCGCCGAGCCGGGACAGCCCCACCACCCCCGCCGCGGCGAGACCGATCAGGGAGCCGATCGCGAATCCGAGCAGCACGCGCTGCACGGAGATGGCGATGTGCGTCCAGAGCTGACCGCTCTCTGCGAGCTCGACACCGGCCTGGAAGACCGAGGCGGGCGTGGGCAGGCGGTAGGGCGGGATGAGCCCGTTCGTCGTGACGACCTGCCAGACGATCAGGATGATCGCCGGGAGGAGGAGGCCGGCGACGATGCGAACGACCGGACGGTCCCAGGTGCGCCGGGCAGCGGCATCGGGCCGCCTGAGATCGCCCTTCGCGAAGTCGAGCGCGTCCCGCGAGTCGGCGGGCGCGATCACGCGCTGGTCGAGTTCACTCACTCGCCGTCGACCGCCTTCTCGGCGAAGGTCGCGTTCACGATCGAGGAGAGCGCCTTGTCGACGGAGTCCTTGCCGCCCTGCACGTCGCCGGACTCCACGAGCACGGGGGCGATCTTCTCGAGCACGGCGATCTGGTCGTCGCCGGGGACGCCGCTCACGTCGAGGTTCGAGCGCTCCTCGATCACGGTGGTGGCGACGCCGAGGTCGATGCCGGCGACCTCGGCCAGGAGCGCCGCAGTCTTGTCGGGGTTCTCCAGCGCCCACTCGCGTGCCTGCTCGTAGGCGTCGACGACCGCCTGCGCGAGGTCGGGGTGGTTCGTGATGAAGTCCTCGGTGGCGTTGAGGAAGCCGTACGTGTTGAAGTCGACGTTGCGGTAGACGAGCTTGTCGCCCGACTCTGCCTCGGCCGCGGCCATGATCGGGTCGAGACCCGACCACGCGTCGACCGAACCGCCGTCGAGAGCCGCCCGGCCGTCGGCGTGCTGCAGGTTCTGCACCTCGACGTCCGAGAGCGACAGACCGCCCTCTTCGAGCGCCTGCAGCAAGAAGAAGTAGGGATCGGTGCCCTTGGTGGCAGCCACGGAGGCGCCCTTCAGATCTTGGATCGACGTGATATCGCTGTCCGGTCCGACGACGATAGCCGCCCACTCCGGCTGCGAGAAGATGTCGATGACCTGGATGGGCGAGCCGTTGGCACGGGCAAGGAGCGCCGCGGATCCCGCGGTCGAGCCGACGTCGACCGAGCCGGAGCGCAGCAGTTCGTTGGCCTTGTTGGAGCCGGCGGACTGCACCCACTCGACGGCGACCTCATCACCGAGGATGTCTTCGAGGATGCCCTGGTCACGGATCACGAGGCTCAGCGGGTTGTACGTCGCGAAGTCGATCGACAGCGTGTCGGACGACCACTCGGTGGTCCCGGAGGTGGGCTTCGTGTCGGTGGCCGCGGCGTTCTCTCCCGCGACGCAACCGGTCGCGACGAGCATCATCGTCCCGGCGATCGCGATCGCGGGGACGATTCGGCGGGTGGTGATGCTCATCGGGTCTCCTCGGCGGTGCGGTGGTGGGTGTCGACGCCGAGGCCCTCGAGAAGGTCGGCGCGCAGGTCGGCGAGACCGCGATCGGCGCGGTCTCTGGGGCGGGTGCCCGGAACGGTGATCGTGCGGGCGATGGAGGACTCGTCGCCGTCGGCCGCGCCCAGCGTGCGCAGCAGGAGGACACGGTCGGCGAGATAGAGGGCTTCTTCCACATCGTGCGTGACGAGGAGGATCGTGGTGGGCTCCGCGGAGTGGATCTTCAGCAGCAGATCGTGCATGCGCAGGCGCGTGAGCGCGTCGAGCGCTCCGAAAGGCTCGTCGAGGAGGAGCACGCCGGGGTTCCGGGCGAGAGCCCTGGCGAGGGATGCGCGCTGGGCCATGCCGCCGGACACCTCGCGAGGACGCTGATCCGCCGCATGATCGAGGCCGACCAGCTGCAGCAGCTCACGGACGCGTTCGCGGCCGAGGCGGCGTGCGGTGCCCCGCGGGAGGCCGAGTTCGACGTTCTGCGCGATCGTGCGCCACGGGAGCAGCCTCGGCTCCTGGAACGCCACGGCCGTGCGCTCGTCCACGTCGGCGACGGGCGTATCGTCGAGTCGGATGCCGCCTCGTGTCGGCGCGTCCAGACCTCCGACGAGGCGCAGCAGGGTCGACTTGCCGCAGCCGGAGGGCCCGACGACGGCCACGATCTCACCGGCGGCTATGTCGACGTCGACGCCCCGCAGCACCTCGCGGTGGCCGTGCGGCAGAGGAAACGATCGTTCGATGCCGTCGAGCCGAACGGCCTGTGCCGTACCCACCGTCGTCGGTGCGACGGTGGTGCGCGGTGCGGGCAGCAGGGTGGTCATACGCCCATGCTGGCCGAGCGGATCGGTTGTCACGAATGCCGTCGTAATGTTGCGTCACGAGCGGGATTCCGTGGTGTGGATATGCGAAACGGGCCGCCACACCCGCCCGAAGGCGAGGTGACGACCCGTTCCCGAATGCTGCTTAAGCGTTGCCGCCCGAGAGCTTCTCGCGCAGAGCGGCGAGAGCCTCGTCGTCCGCGAGGGTGCCGGCGCCGGCAGCCTCGCTGGTGAAGGTCTGACCACCGAAGTCGTCTCCGGCCGCAGCCTCGGCCTCGGCCGCCTTGACGACCTGAGCCTTGTGCGCCTCCCAGCGAGCCTGGGCTGCAGCGTACTCCTGCTCCCATGCCTCGCGCTGGGCGTCGAAGCCTTCCTTCCACGCACCGGTCTCGGCGTCGAAGCCCTCCGGGTACTTGTACTCGCCGTTCTCGTCGTACTCGGCGAGCATGCCGTACAGGGCCGGGTCGAACTCGGTGCCGTTGGGGTCGACCGACTCGTTGGCCTGCTTCAGCGACAGCGAGATGCGACGACGCTCGAGGTCGATGTCGATGACCTTGACGAAGACCTCTTCGCCGACCGACACGACCTGCTCAGCCAGCTCGACGTGCTTGCTGGAGAGCTCGGAGATGTGGACGAGGCCCTCGATGCCGTCTGCGACGCGAACGAACGCACCGAACGGGACGAGCTTGGTGACCTTACCCGGCGTGACCTGTCCGATCGCGTGGGTACGGGCGAAGACCTGCCACGGGTCCTCCTGCGTCGCCTTCAGCGACAGGGAGACGCGCTCGCGGTCGAGGTCGACCTCGAGGATCTCGACGGTGACCTCCTGGCCCACCTCGACGACCTCGGAGGCGTGCTCGATGTGCTTCCAGGACAGCTCGGAGACGTGCACGAGGCCGTCCACGCCGCCCAGGTCGACGAACGCACCGAAGTTGACGATCGACGAGACGACACCCTTGCGGACCTGACCCTTGTGCAGGTTGTTCAGGAACGTGGTGCGCGACTCCGACTGCGTCTGCTCGAGCAGCGCACGGCGGCTCAGGACGACGTTGTTGCGGTTCTTGTCGAGTTCGAGGATCTTGGCCTCGATCTCCTGGCCGAGGTACGGCGTGAGGTCGCGGACGCGGCGCAGCTCGATGAGCGAAGCCGGCAGGAAGCCACGGAGGCCGATGTCGACGATGAGTCCACCCTTGACGACCTCGATGACCGTACCGGTGACGACGCCGTCGTTCTCCTTGATCTTCTCGACGTCTCCCCAGGCACGCTCGTACTGTGCGCGCTTCTTGGAGAGGATCAGACGGCCTTCCTTGTCCTCCTTCTGGAGAACGAGGGCCTCGACCAGATCGCCGACAGCGACGACCTCGTTGGGGTCGACGTCGTGCTTGATCGAGAGCTCGCGCGAGGGGATGACACCCTCGGTCTTGTAGCCGACATCGAGGAGGACCTCATCGCGGTCGATCTTGACGATCGTGCCTTCGATGATGTCGCCGTCGTTGAAGAACTTCAGGGTCTTCTCGACCGCGGCCAGGAAGTCCTCAGCAGATCCGATGTCGTTGATGGCGACCTGCTTGGTGGCCGGGGCGGTCGTTGCGGTAGTCATGTAGTGGGTTGTCCTTGTTGAATGGAGACTCGGGCTGGGAGGCAACGACCGCGCACGGCCGACTGCATGCTTCACAGCAGTTGGATTTTGGTTTTCTCGTCACGAGGGCACGCGCATGCACGCCACGAGTGACGGTTAAGGCTATCAGAAGTTCGGATACTGCAGGAGTCGGATTCCGACGGGCGCCGACCTGTGGATAACTCCCCCGGGCCCGACGCGCTCCGGGCTACCGTGACGGGGTGATCTCGCCGACTCCTCCTCTCGCCACTTCCCGTCACCTCGGCGCTCTCGCGACGGTCGCCGTTGCCGTGGCACTCGCGGGCTGCGCGCCGACTCCGGCTCCGACGCCGACGCCGACGCCGACCGCAGCCTTCGCCTCGGAAGAAGAAGCCTTCGCCGCCGCGGAGGCGACGTACCGGGCCTACACGGACGCATTGAACTCAGTTGATCTCAGCAACCCGGACACTTTCGAGCCAGTGTTCGACCTAACCAGCGGCGATTTTGAAGCAGCGGACCGTCAGACTTTGTCCCAACTCCACGCCAAAGACTATGCGTTCACGGGCCAGATGGCCGTCGTCGGATTCGACGGAATCAGTGCCGAGGCACCATTCGAAGAGGTCGAAGCGGCGGTGTGCGTTGATGTGAGCGGCTCGGACGTTGTTGACCCATCCGGCAACCCAGTGACACCGTCCGACCGCCCCGATCTAAACCAGCTCCGCGTCACGTTCATCGTGTCCGATGGACGGATGCTCGTCGATCGCGCGGATCGAGATGCTGATGTCGCATGCGCTGGATGAGATCGCTCCTGCTGCCCGTCGTGCTTCTGTCGCTAGCCACCCGTAGCGATGGCGGCGGTGTCGGGGGAGCCGACGTTGCAGTAGGCAATGACAACAACACAAGCGTCGTCATCTCCGGAACCCAGACCCAGCCCTCTTCCGGCAGCCCACACAACAACGCCCCGGGCGGAGGGTCCCCGTCCACCCCGACCTCTCCGGCTTTCCCGGTGCACGAGTTCGACTTCGATTCGTGTCTCGACGACTGGAACAGCTCCCGCAGCTGCTTTCGCGCCGCGGTCGACGAGGAACCGACGTCACCCCCGCCACCGGCGACGGACGAGCCCGCCGCCCCGGCGATCACGATCGACGACCTCGCACAATTCGCTCCCGATCCGGTCGCGAACGTCGGCGAGCCCGACAACGTCGGTGTGGCCGGGATGCCGACGAACTTCGTCGCGGCGGCGTCCGCGCACACGCGCTCGGGCACCCTTCTCGGCACCCCTCTCTCGGTGCGGTTCACACCTGTCGACTATGAGTTCGTGCACGGCGACGGCACCTCTGCGACATCGAGCACCGGCGGACAGACCTGGTCGGCGCTCGGTCAGGCGCCGTTCACCCCGACCGTGACGAGCCACGTCTATCGCGAGCGCGGCACGTACCAGGCGCATGTCAGCGTCCGCTACGCCGCGGAGGTCGACCTCGGCGGCGGCTGGTTCCCGGTCGCCGGCACACTCGCGATCGCGGGTCCCGCGCGGGAAACACGCATCTTCGAGGCTCACACCGCACTCGTGGCCTTCACCTGCGAACAGCGCCCATCGGCCCCAGGCTGCTGAGCGACATCGAAGAAGGGCTAGCGCGCGACGGTCACGACGACCGGGGCGCCGCCCGCATCGACGTACCCGGCGAGCGTCAGTTTCGCGTCCTGGTCGATGCCCTCCGCCGTCACGAACGTGATCTGCGGAACCAGATCCATCGTGCAGACCTCGTTCGCACTCTCCTCGAGCCGAACGATCGCCTCGTTCTCGCTGACGGCCTCGACGGCCCCGGAGGCAGGCATGCAGGTCGACGATCCCCAGGTGAGGACCGCGAGTTCATGCGCGTCGATCCATGCCGCCGCGGGTGTCTGCTCGGGCATCCGATCGGCCGGGATGATCTCTCCTGACACGAGTCCGGGAAGCGTCAGTTCCGTGGTCTCTCCCCCGGGATCCGTCACTGTCAGCTCGACAGGTCGCGAGGAATCGAATGCCGCCGGCAGCCCGACGTACATCCCGTGAGCGGTCTGCACTGCCGCGCACACCTCATCCGTGCCGTCGACGAGAACGAGCTCGAGCGATTGGTCCCCCGCGACGATGTCCCCGATCTGCGGAGCGCACGCATCGCCCCACGTCTTCACGACGAACGACGTCGCATCCAGCCATGCCGCCTGCGGTGCGTACGTCGTGTCGGAGGTGTCCGGAGCGGACGTCGATTCCGGGACAGGAGAGGTCCCCGCCGACATGGCGCATCCGCTCAGTGCCGCAGCGAGCACCACCCCGCCCAGGGCGAGGGACGAGAACGTGCGAAGAGAAGCTGTCATACCCGTGAGTGTCGCAACCGCGCGGATCGTCTCACTCTCCGGCCCGCGACCACCGGCCCGTGTCGCACGCCCGTGCCAGACTGTGCTGGTGACCGATCGCCTCATGCTGCTCGACACCGCCAGCCTCTACTTCCGCGCCTTCTACGGCGTCCCCGACAAGGTGACGGCGCCCGACGGCGCTCCGATCAACGCGGCGCGCGGTCTGCTCGACATCATCGCGAAGCTCGTCACGCTCTACGAGCCCACCCATGTCATCGCCTGCTGGGATGACGACTGGCGCCCGCAATGGCGCGTCGATCTGATCCCCAGCTACAAGACGCACCGTGTCGTCGAGGTCGTCGAGGTCGGACCTGACATCGAAGAGGTCCCCGACCCCCTCGAAGCGCAGATCCCCCTCATCCGGGAGACGCTCGCCGCGATCGGGATCCCGATCATCGGGGTGGCGGAGCACGAGGCCGACGACGTCATCGGCACGCTCGCGACCGGAGCGACGATGCCGGTCGACATCGTCACCGGAGACCGCGATCTGTTCCAGCTCGTCGACGACTCCCGCGATGTGCGGGTCATCTACACCGCGCGCGGCATGAGCAATCTCGAGGTCGTGACCGATGCGACCGTGGTCGCGAAGTACGGGGTGCTCCCCTCGCAGTATGCCGACTTCGCCACCATGCGCGGCGACGCCTCAGACGGTCTTCCCGGTGTGGTCGGGGTCGGTGAGAAGACCGCCGCGACGCTGCTGCAGACCCACGCCGATCTCGAGGGCATCCGCGCGGCCGCCGAGGCCGGAGAGGGCATGAGCGCCGGGGTGCGGGCGAAGGTGCTGGCCGCATCCGCCTACCTCGATGTGGCCCCCACCGTGGTCGCCGTCGCCACGTCGCTTCCCATCACGACGCCCGATATCCCGTTGCGGGTGCTCGATCCCGCGGAGGTCGATGCGGCGACGGCTCTCGCCGAGAAGTGGAACCTCGGCGGCTCGATGACGCGCGCGGTGGCAGCGGTGTCGAAGGCCGCCCTCGCGTCCGGCTGACCCCCGGTCAACCGCAGCTGCACCTATTCCGCCCAGGCGAGAAGCCGGGAGAGTCCCCAGGTCGTCACGATCCGGGAGGCGGGAATCCCCGCGCGCTCGGCTCGCTCCGCGCCGTGATCCAGCAACGAGAGCTGACCGGGAGCATGCGCATCCGAGTCGATGGAGAACAGGCATCCGGCTTCGAGCGCGATAGCGATCAGTTCATCCGGCGGATCCTGACGCTCGGGGCGCGAGTTGATCTCGACCGCCACCCCGTTGTCCGCGCAGGCGGCGAAGACCGCAGCCGCGTCGAACGCCGACTCCGGGCGGGTCCCTCGTTCCCCCTGCACCAGGCGCCCGGTGCAGTGCCCGAGCACGTTCACCCTGGGGTGCGACACCGCGGCGATCATGCGTGCGGTCATCGGACGCGAGTCCATCCGCAACTTCGAATGCACCGATGCCACGACGATGTCCAGTTCGCGGAGAAGCAAGTCCTCCTGGTCGAGAGCACCGTCCTCGAGGATGTCGACCTCGATGCCGGCGAGCAGGGTGAAGCCGTCACCGGACTCCGCACGCACCAGGGGCATCTGCTCCCGAAGCCGCTCGGCCGAGAGCCCTCTGGCCACCCGAAGACGCGGCGAGTGATCCGTTATCGCCTGATACTCATGGCCCAACGCGCGAGCTGCCGCTGCCATGACAGAGATGGGAGTAGTGCCGTCGGACCAGTCGGTGTGAGCGTGCAGGTCGCCGCGCAGCTTCGTGCGCAGCAGCGAGACACGCTCAGGTTCGACGTCGCCACGCAGCTCGACGAGGTAGTCCGGCACCTGCCCGGCCTGCGCCTGACGGATCACCGCGAAGGTGGATTCTCCGATGCCCTTCGCCGCTCTCAGGCGGGTGGGATCGGCCCGGACGTCGTCCGGGAGATCCTGCAGGGTCGCGGCAGCCTGACGAAAAGCCTTCGCTCGGTACCGTGAGGCCCGCTCGCGCTCCAGAAGAGAGGCGATCTCCAGCAGGGCGTCGACGGGATCCACGGTCACTCCTTCGGGGCCGCCAGCTCGCGACTGACGGAGATCCACTGGTCGAGCTTGGCCAGGGCACGGCCGTCGTCGACCGCCGCCGATGCCTTGTCGTACCCCTCGCGCAGTCGTTCGAGGATCGGGCGCTGCACCTGCATGGCGTCCTGGGAGAGTTCGAACGCGACGATGCCCGCCGCCGCATTGAGCAGCACGATGTCGCGCACCGCCCCGGTCTCCCCCGCCAGCGTCCGTCGAAGCACCTCCGCGTTGTGCTGCGGAGATCCGCCGATCAGGTCGGCCAGGTCGGCGATCGGGATGTCGAGGTCACGGGGGTCGAGGTCGTGCTCGTGGATGTCCCCGCGGGTGACCTCCCAGATGCGGCTGTGGCCGGTCGTGGTGAGCTCGTCGAGTCCGTCGTCGCCTCGGAACACCAGCGCGGTCGCGCCGCGGGTCCGGAAGACGCCGGTGATCAGCGGTACGCGCTCGATCTGCGCGACGCCCACGGCGTTTGCTTCGGCGCGCGCGGGGTTGCACAGCGGCCCGAGCATGTTGAAGACGGTGGGAACCCCGAGCTCCGCGCGGACGGATCCTGCGTGCTTGAAGCCG
The DNA here is from genome assembly GCF_034650155.1 of Microbacterium sp. STF-2. NCBI lineage: Bacteria > Bacillati > Actinomycetota > Actinomycetes > Micrococcales > Microbacteriaceae > Microbacterium > Microbacterium sp. STF-2. The sequence continues at coordinate 125,899 of NZ_JARKMW010000001.1, read as the reverse complement.
GGGTGGAACGCGCCCGCCCACGCGAAGGTGATCCCGGTGCGGTCGAGGATGGATGCGACGGCGGCGGGGTCGAGTGACAGTTCGAGGCCGAGAGCACCGAGCACGTCTGAGGATCCGGATGCCGAACTCGCGGCACGGTTGCCGTGCTTGACGACGGGCACGCCGGTGGCGCCGATGATGATCGCCGCCGTGGTCGAGACGTTCACCGTGCCGACGCGGTCGCCGCCCGTCCCGACGATGTCGAGCACATCAGGAGAGACGGGAAGAGGGACCGCGGCCTCGAGGATCGCGTCGCGGAAGCCGACGATCTCGTCGATCGTCTCCCCCTTGGCACGAAGAGCGACGAGGAATCCTGCCAGCTGGGCCTCCGTGACGCTGCCCTGCATGATCTGCCGCATGGCCCACGTCGACTCCCACACGCTGAGATCGCGACGCTCCAGAAGAGAGGTGAGCACGTCGGACCAGGTCAGGGAATCAGCCATGTGTGCGATCCTATCGGCGCAGAGAAAACATGCAGATGCTTCCGAACACACGTGCACCCCACCCCCACCCCTTGTTTCCCGCGGATTCACCGGGTATTCGCAGTGTTTTCTTAGGGTCTCCTAAGTCGTCGACCGGCAACTCGAAGGTCGCTGGTGCAAGAATCACGCCCGCGGATCGGCCATAATGGAGGGGTGACGACCTCAGCGACGTATGCCCCGGCGGCGAGAACGATTAAGCGGCCCAACCCGGTAGCTGTCGGCACCATTGTGTGGCTCGGCAGTGAGGTGATGTTCTTCGCGGGACTCTTCGCGATCTACTTCACCCTCCGCAGCACCTCCCCGGAGCTGTGGGCGGCCCGGACCGAGCTGCTGAACGTCCCGTTCGCCGCAGTGAACACTGCGATCCTCGTACTCTCCTCGTTCACGTGCCAGATGGGCGTGTTCGCGGCCGAGGACCTGCAGCCCTACAAGATCGGCAAGGGACAGAAGAACGGCGCCGGACGCCGTCGCCTGTTCGGATGGGGAATGGTCGAGTGGTTCTTCCTCACCTTCGCCCTCGGCGCGATCTTCGTCTCCGGCCAGGTCTGGGAGTATGCCCAGCTCGTTGCTGAGGGCATGCCCATCAGCGCTGACTCGTACGCTTCCGCGTTCTACCTGACGACGGGCTTCCACGCCCTGCACGTCACCGGCGGACTGGTCGCGTTCCTGCTCGTCATCGGACGCGCATACGCCGTCAAGAACTTCCGGCACAAGGAGGCGACCTCCTCGATCGTGGTGTCCTACTACTGGCACTTCGTCGACGTCGTCTGGATCGTGCTGTTCCTCGTTATCTACTTCCTGAAATAAGAGCGGAGCTGATCCCCGAGATGGCACGAGAGAAGAAGCGCCGTTCCAGCGGTCGTCGCAGCCCTTTGGCGGCGGCCGCGCTCATCGGCGCAGGCCTCATGATCACCGGCGCCGTGTACGCCGGCGCGACCGCTGCGTTCGCCGCGACCGACACCCAGTCCGCGGCGACCTCGCAGTTGACCGTGGAGGACGGCAAGAAGCTGTTCACGGCCAACTGCGCCACCTGCCACGGTCTCGACCTGCAGGGAACCGCCAACGGCCCCAGCCTCTACGGCGTGGGTGAGCTGGCGACCGAGTTCCAGCTCTCGACCGGCCGCATGCCTCTGCAGATGCAGGGCCCCCAGGCGCCGCAGAAGGCCCCGCAGTTCACCGAGGACCAGATCCTCGCGATCTCGTCCTTCGTCCAGTCCGAGGCTCCCGGCCCGACGTTCCCGTCGGACCACATCCTCGACGGCAAGGGCGATGTCTCCAACGGCGCCGAGCTGTTCCGCGTCAACTGCGCGATGTGCCACAACGTGGCCGCCGCGGGTGGAGCGCTCACCGAGGGCAAGTACGCCCCCGGACTCAGCGAGACCAGCGCGCTGCACATGTATGCCGCCATGGTCACCGGCCCCCAGAACATGCCGGTCTTCGGCGACATGAACCTGTCCGACGAGGACAAGCGAGACATCATCTCGGCGCTGCTCTTCCAGCAGCAGTCCGTGCAGATCGGTGGCTTCTCGCTGGGCTCGCTCGGTCCGGTCTCCGAAGGCCTGTTCGTGTGGATCTTCGGTATCGGCGCGCTCGTCGCCGTCACCGTGTGGATCACGGCGAAGTCCAACTGACGCTTAATCATCGAAGAGGAACGTACGAGGAGCACCATGGCACACGACGACGACTCGCAGGCTCTTGACAGGGCCTACCAGCCCTCTCCGGGGCTGGGTGTCGCAGTCAGCGATCCCGTGCAGAACCCCGGGCTTCCGCCGCACCGCGAGCGGATGACCGATAAGGACCCGCGCGCCGAGAAGGCCGCTGTCCGCACTGTCTACACGCTGTTCTATCTCTCGCTCGCCGGCAGCATCTGGGCGGTCGCCGCCTACATGCTGTTCCCGATCGAGAGCGGCGCGCTCATCGACATCCGGCAGAACAACCTCTTCATCGGTCTCGGCATCGCGCTCGCGCTGCTGGCCCTCGGCATCGGTGCCATCCACTGGTCCAAGGCCCTCATGTCCGACAAGGAGTTCATCGAGCACCGCCACCCCACCCGTGGCAAGGACTCCACGCGCGAAGCGGCCATCAAGGCCTTCTCCGACGCGAATGAAGAGTCAGGCTTCGGCCGTCGCTCGATGATCCGCAACTCGCTTTTCGCCGCGATCGTCGCCTCGATCATCCCCGGCGTGACGCTGTTCCGTGGCCTGGCGCCGCACTCCACTCCGGAAGACCCCACCGCGGGCGACCCGGTCGTGCTGCTCAAGCACACCATGTGGGAAGAGGGTGCGCGCCTGGTGCGCGATCCCGACGGCACCCCGATCCGCGCGGCTGACGTCACCCTGGGTTCGGCGTTCCACGTGATCCCGGAGGAACTCGCCACCCTCAGCCACAGCGACGGCTACCTCGAAGAGAAGGCCAAGGCCATCGTGCTGATGATGCGCCTGCGCCCCGAGCAGCTGATCGAGGCCGAGGACCGCAAGGACTGGTCCTACGACGGCATCGTCGCGTACTCCAAGGTCTGCACGCACGTCGGATGCCCTGTGGCTCTGTACGAGCAGCAGACCCACCACCTGCTGTGCCCGTGCCACCAGTCGCAGTTCGACGTCACGGACCATGCAAAGGTCATCTTCGGCCCGGCGGCTCGTCCGCTGCCGCAGCTGCCCATCACCGTCGATGACGAGGGCTACCTGGTCGCACGCAGCGACTTCAAGGAACCCGTCGGCCCGAGCTTCTGGGAGCGCCATTGAGCACCGCAACGCTGTCCAAAGAGGACAAGGACACCAAAGCGCCCCTCGGCGGTCGCTTCGTCGGTGCCGCGTCGAACTACATCGATGAGCGCACCAGCCTCTCCGGCTTCGTCAAGGAGCTCGGACGCAAGATCTTCCCCGACCACTGGTCGTTCATGCTCGGCGAGATCGCGCTCTGGAGCTTCGTCGTGGTGTTCCTCTCCGGAACCTTCCTGACGTTCTTCTTCCAGGCGTCCATGGTCGAGACCCACTACACCGGCGCCTACGCTCCGATGCGGGGTATCGAGATGTCCGCGGCGCTCGAGTCGTCGCTGCACATCTCCTTCGATCTGCGCGGTGGACTCCTGGTCCGGCAGATCCACCACTGGGCCGCCCTCGTGTTCATCGCCGGCATCGGCGTGCACATGCTCCGTGTGTTCTTCACCGGTGCCTTCCGCAAGCCGCGTGAGCTCAACTGGGTGATCGGCTTCATCCTCTTCATCCTCGCGATGGCCGAGGGCTTCACCGGATACTCGCTTCCCGACGACCTGCTCTCGGGCAACGGCCTCCGCATCATCGACGGCATGATCAAGGGTCTCCCCCTGATCGGCACCTGGACCTCGTTCCTCCTCTTCGGTGGCGAGTTCCCGGGTACCGACATCGTCGGACGCCTGTACACGCTGCACATCCTGCTGCTGCCGATGCTCGTCATCGCGCTGATCGTGGTGCACCTGATGCTCATGATCATCAACAAGCACACGCAGTTCGCCGGCCCGGGCCGCACGAACGACAACGTCGTGGGCTACCCGATGATGCCGGTGTACATGTCCAAGATGGGCGGATACCTGTTCATCGTCTTCGGCACCATCGTGTTGATCGCGACGTTCTTCCAGATCAACCCGATCTGGAACTACGGTCCGTACGACCCGTCCCCTGTCTCTGCCGGCACCCAGCCCGACTGGTACATCGGCTTCGCCGACGGCGCCCTGCGTCTGGCACCGTCGAACTGGGACATCGTCTTCCTCGACCACACCTGGTCGTTCGGCATCATCGCCCCGGTTCTGGTCCTCGGCCTGTTCATCGTGGCGGTGGCGATCTACCCCTTCATCGAGGCGTGGGTCACCGGAGACAAGCGCGAGCACCACATCGCACAGCGCCCGCGCAACGCCGCGACGCGCACGGCGATCGGTGTGGCCGGCGTCATCTTCTACGCCGTCCTCTGGGCTGCAGCATCGTCCGACCTCATCGCGACGCACTTCATGCTCACGATGGAGGGCGTGATCCACACGCTGCAGGCCCTGCTCTTCCTCGGGCCGATCCTCGGTTACTTCGTCACGAAGCGCATCTGCATCGCGCTGCAGAAGAAGGACCGCGAGATCGTTCTGCACGGTTTCGAGTCCGGCCGCATCGTCCGCCTCCCCGGAGGCGAGTTCATCGAGGTGCACCAGCCGGTCGACAAGTACGACCGCTGGAAGCTGATCGACGTCGACACTTACGAGCCCCTCGTGGTGCGCCCCAATGACAAGGGCCGCATCCCGTGGACCGAGAACCTCCGTTCCTCGATCTCCCGTTGGTTCTTCGAGGACCGTCTCGCCCCGCTCACGCAGGCCGAGGTCGAGGCGGCGGATGCTCACCAGCACCACGTCACGGCTCACAACGACGAGACCGAGGCTGCAGAGATCCAGGGCGCCCACGAGCGCGCAGGATTCCCTGACGCCCCGCTCACGGTCGATGAGACCCACGTCGACGAGACGCCGAACACGCCGAGCACGGTCATCGCGACCGAGCCGGTGAAGAAGCCTCGCAAGAAGTCGGAGGATGGCGAGTAGTCGCCACTCCCCCACTGATGAAGGCCTCGTCCCTGCGGACGGGGCCTTCATCGTTAATCCCCGAATGAGAGGATCGATCCATGTCGTCCGTCGTCCAGCTGATCCGCGGCACCGCCCTCGCCGAAGTCCCCTACGCCTACGCCGCGACCGCACCGGCCGGCTCACGCCTGATCTTCCTCGCCGGCGCGTGCCCGCTGAACGACGATGGCACGACTGCTGCACCCGGTGACTACGCCGCTCAGGCGGCCAAGTGCGTAGAGACCCTCCAGGGGGCGCTCGAGATCGCCGGCGCGACCATCACCGACGTCATCAGCACGCGGGTACTCGTGGCCTCCTCATCGCAGGCCGACCTCGTCGCGGCCTGGGATGTCATCCATGCGGCTTTCGGCGCGCACGACGTGCCCAGCACGCTCCTGGGCGTGACGGTGCTCGGCTACGACGAGCAGCTGGTCGAGATCGAAGCGATCGCGGCTGTCGCCGAATGAGCATCAACGTCGTCGTCCGCCCGGCCGCGCCCGACGATGACGCGGCAACGGAACAGATCGAAGTGGCCGCCGATGCCCTCCTCATCGAACGGTTCGGAGCCGTCGACTGGCCTCCCCCGACGCCCCCGCAGGAACGCGCGTCGATGCCGGGCTTCGTCCTCGTCGCCGAACACCACGACGGGACCACCACGACGCCGGTCGTCGTGGGCTTCGTGCACGTGCTGGAGCTCGACGGCCACGCGCATCTCGAGCAGCTCTCGGTGCTTCCCTCTTACGGACGCCAGGGAATCGGTCGTGAGCTCGTCACGGCCGCGCTCACGGAATCGCGCCACCGGGGTCATACCGAGATCACCCTTCGGACCTACATCGACGTGCCCTGGAACGCCCCCTTCTACACGTCCTGCGGCTTCGTCGTGAGCGAGCCGGACACCCCACTGCTCCGAGATCTGGTCCAGGTCGAATCCGCGCTGGGCCTCTTCGAGCACGGACCGCGCACGCAGATGACGGCTGTGCTCTGATTCACGGCTGTGCTCTGATCCACGGCTGTGCTCCGATCGGTAGCAGTACGTCGATCGTCGAACGCGCCGCGATCGACGACGGCACTTCTGCCGCTGACCTCGCCCGGCCGCCCTGGCTGGCGTATACCCCCGGCTCCGGCATTGACCGCAATCCGTCGCTGAGCGGCTGGATTCCACCGGATGGTTCTCGCGTGTCTCCGTAGGCTGGAATCATGATCGATCGTGCCGAGTTCTACGCAGCCAAGTTGACCTATGAGACAGACCCCAGCGATGTGCACGCGGCGCTCAAGGCCGGCGAGAACATCGTCGTCGTCGACGTCCGCTCCGACGAGGCGTGGGCCCAGGGGCGGATCGCTGGTGCCGTGCACATGCACTACAGCGAGATCGCCTCGCGTGCTGCCGCCGAGATCCCCGAGGGTACGGACGTGGTCGTCTACTGCTGGAGCCCCGGCTGCAACGCCGGCGCCAAGGGCGCGCTCGAGTTCGCCCGCCTCGGATACGCCGTACGCGAGATGATCGGCGGTTTCGAGTACTGGGTCCGGGAGGGTTACGCGGTCGAAGACAGCGATGGCGTCCACCACCGCCCCGTGGATCCGTTGACCGGCATCGCACGCATCCGCGCCCACGCCTGATCACAGCCCCGGCGCACGAAGAAGGCCCCCGGATTCCTCCGGGGGCCTTCTTCCGTGCAGCTGGGTCAGCGGGCGAAGTTGCCGCGGTAGTACTCGTACACCCAGCCGACGATCGCGACGACGAAGATCGCGAGGCCGATGGGCAGGAGGAAGTGCCCGACCGCGAGCCCCACCACGAAGACTCCCGCCGAGGCAGCGAGGACGATGGGCCACCAGGACCACGGGCTGAACTCGCCGAGCTCCGGGTCACCGTCGTCGATGTCGGACGTCAGGATGTCTTCGGGCAGCTCACCACGCTGCGCCTTGTGAGTGCGATCGAGATAGAACGCGATCATCGCTGCCATGAAGGCGGCGAAGAACAGGGCGACCGTACCGACCCACTCGATTCGCATCGCGAAGTTGTCGTTCGGTGTGGCCAGGATGTGCCAACCGGTGTAGACGACTCCGACGAGAGCGAAGAACGCCGTCAGGATCCACCAGAGAATGACGTTGTCGCGCATGACTTAGTGGGCCTCTCGCTCGCCGGGAGCCGTCGTGGCGAACTCCGCAGCCTCCGGGTGATTCAGGTCGAACGCAGGCCGCTCGCTGCGGATGCGCGGGATCGACGTGAAGTTGTGACGCGGGGGCGGGCAGGACGTCGCCCACTCGAGCGATCCGCCGTAGCCCCACGGGTCGTTGACCGTGACCTTCGGAGCCTTGCGGGCGGTGATCCAGACGTTCAGGAAGAACGGCAGCATCGAAGCGCCCAGGATGATGGCACCGATCGTCGAGACCTGGTTCTGCCAGGTCCAGCCGTCGGCCTCCGAGTAGTCGGCGTAACGACGCACCATGCCGTCGACGCCCAGCCAGTGCTGGATGAGGAAGGTCATGTGGAAACCGATGAACAGAAGCCAGAAGTGCACGTAGCCGAGGCGCTCGTTCAGCATGCGTCCGGTCCACTTCGGCCACCAGAAGTAGAAGCCGGCGAACATGGCGAACACCACGGTTCCGAACACCACGTAGTGGAAGTGGGCGACCACGAAGTACGAGTCGGACAGGGCGAAGTCCAGCGGCGGAGCCGCGAGGATGACACCGGTCAGACCACCGAAGACGAACGACACGAGGAACCCGAGGGCGAAGACCATCGGAGTCTCGAAGGTGACCGACCCTCGCCAGAGGGTACCGATCCAGTTGAAGATCTTCACACCCGTCGGCACGGCGATCAGCATCGTCATGAGCGCGAAGAACGGCAGCAGGACCGAGCCCGTCACGTACATGTGGTGAGCCCACACCGCGACCGAGAGAGCGGCGATGGCGATCGTCGCGTAGACGAGGGTCTTGTATCCGAAGATCGGCTTGCGGCTGAAGACCGGGAAAATCTCGGAGACGATACCGAAGAACGGCAGCGCGATGATGTACACCTCGGGGTGACCGAAGAACCAGAACAGGTGCTGCCAGAGCAGAACGCCGCCGTTGGCCGGGTCGTAGATGTGAGCACCGAGGATGCGGTCGGCCGCCGCGGCGAAGATGGCTGCGGCAAGCACCGGGAACGCCATCAGGATCAGGAGGCTCGTGATGAGCGTGTTCCACGAGAAGATCGGCATGCGCCACATCGTCATACCGGGGGCACGCATCGTGATGATCGTGGTGATGAAGTTGACGGCACCGAGGATGGTTCCGAATCCGGAGATGCCGAGACCCACCATCCAGAGGTTTCCACCCGCACCCGGCGAGAACGATGCCCCTGCCAACGGCTGATAGGCGAACCACCCGAAGGACGCCGCGCCCTGCGGGGTGAGGAAGCCGGCCACCGCGATCGTGGAGCCGAACAGGAAGAGCCAGAAGGCGAAGGCGTTCAGACGCGGGAAGGCGACATCAGGGGCACCGATCTGCAGGGGCAGGATCGCGTTGGCGAAGCCGGCGAACAGCGGCGTCGCGAACATCAGCAGCATGATCGTGCCGTGCATCGTGAACAGCTGGTTGTACTGCTCCTTGGTCGGGATGATCTGCATGCCCGGCGCGAACAGCTCGGCACGGATGACCAGTGCCATCACACCACCGAGGAGGAAGAACATCACCGACGCGATCAGGTACATGTACCCGATGGTCTTGTGGTCGGTGGAGGTGATCCACTTGACGACGATGTTGCCCTTCTGCTCGACGCGCGAGGAGCTCATGAGAGCGGCCTGGCGTGCGGGCAGAGTCTGGGGACGCGAGCGGGGAGACTCGTCGGTACGGGGAGCTTCTGTGGTCGACATGGCTTACTCCCCTCCTTCCTCGGTGTCGGTCTTCGGGGTGGTCCCCGGAAGGTTCGAGAGACGGTCGTAGGCGCCGGTGATGTCACCGGTGTTGCCCTGCTCCTCGAGCGACGCGAGGTAGGAGTCGTACTCGCTCTGCGAGACGACCTTCACGTTGAAGAGCATCATCGAGTGGTACTCACCGCAGAGCTCGGCGCACTTGCCGGCGTACTCGCCCTCACGGGTGGGGATGAACGACCAGGAGTTGTCCTTCCCGATGAACATGTCCTTCTTGTACAGGAAGTCGATGATCCAGAAGGAGTGGATGACGTCGCGCGACTGAAGGTTGATCGTGACCTTCTTGTCGACCGGCAGCACCAGTGTCGGCAGCTGCGCCTGATCGATGTTGCCGTCCTTGTCGGGCTGGGCCTGGATGCCCATGGTCCACACGGCGTCGGAGTTGTCCTTCTCGTCACCGTCGTACTGGAAGTCCCACGCCCACTGCTTCGCGATGGCGGTGATCTCGACGTCGGGCTCGTCCCACTTGGCCTCGATCTCCGTCTGATCGCGGGCGGTGAAGAAGAACATGCCCAGAACCAGGATGAGCGGCACGATCGTGTAGAAGATCTCGATCGGCATGTTGTAGCGCATCTGCACCGGGAGACCGGTCTGGCCCTTGCGACGGCGGTAGGCGATCGCCGCCCAGGCCATCAGGCCCCAGGTGATGATGCCGACGGCGAGAAGCACGATCCACGAGTTGACCCAGAGCGACGAGACACGCTCGGTCTGGTTGGTGGCCGCGGGTCCACCCTCCACGAAGCCCGGAAGAAAGCCGTTCAGCTCGGTGGGAGAGCATCCCGCCAGGGCCAAGGCTGCCGCAACTCCCACAGGGAGGGCGGCCCAACGAAGGCTGCGTTTCGAGGGCACGATGCACCTTTCAGATCGCGAACAGAGCACACCCAAGTCTAGGGCAACCTCACACCTGATTCATGCCATCCACGCAGGTTGTGGAACCAGAACGGCCGCCGTCACCGATGGTGACGGCGGCCGAGTCGGCAGAGCGAGGATCAGTGGAAGCTGTCGCCGCACGCGCAACTGCCCGCTGCATTGGGGTTGTCGATCGTGAACCCCTGCTCGGAGATCGTGTCCTTGAAGTCGATCGCCGCACCGTCGAGGTACGGGACGCTCATGTTGTCGATGATCACCTCGACGCCGTCGAAGTCGACCGTCTCGTCGCCCTCGAGATAGCGCTCGTCGAAGTACAGCTGGTAGATCAGGCCCGAGCATCCGCCCGGCTGCACGGCGACACGCAGACGCAGGTCGTCGCGGCCTTCCTGCTCGAGGAGGTTCTTCACCTTCGTGGCAGCAGCGTCGGTCAGGGTGACGCCGTGTGCGCGGGTGGTCTCTGGGGAGAGTGTGGTGTCGCTCATGTCGCTCCTTGTGACGGGCCGCAGGTGCACGGCTTCTCGGATGATTCTACCGCCGCAGACGCTGTGAGGCTCAGAGTTCCGCCTCATTCATGCGGGCCAGCAGCAGCGCCTCGGTCGCGACCGCATGACGGAACGTGTCGAGGTGCAGCGACTCGTTCGGGCTGTGTGCCCGCGAATGGGGATCTTCGACACCGGTGACCAGGATCTGTGCAGCCGGGAACTCTCGCACCAGATCGGCGATGAAGGGGATCGATCCCCCCACGCCCAGATCGACCGGAGCGACTCCGTAGCCGTCACGCATGGCGTCGCGGGTGAGGGCGACCGCCCAGCCGCTCGTGTCCACCAGGAAGCCGTCGCCGAGATCGACATCCGAGAACGTGAGCTCTGCTCCGAACGGCGCATGCGCACGAAGGTGACTCTCGAGTGCGTCGTAGGCTTCCTGACCGGTCTGCCCGGGGGCGACGCGAGCGCTGATCACGACGGTCACCTCGGGGAGCAACGTGTTGGACGCCGCCGCGACGCTCGTGGCATCGATACCGATCACCGTGACCGACGGCTTGTTCCAGATGCGGCTGAGGATCGTCCCGTCACCGATCGGAGTGGTGCCGGGCAGAAGTCCGGCCTCATCGCGCAGAGTCGCCTCGGTGTAGTCCGGCGTCGGCGCATCGCGCTCCGCCATTCCCTCGACCGCCACCGAGCCGTCGGCGTTCCACAGCGTGGACAGCAACGTCACGGTCGCCATCATCGCGTCGGGCACCGCGCCACCGAACATCCCGGAGTGCGAGGCGTGGTCCAGGGTGCGCACGCGCATCGTGAAGCGCGCGTTGCCGCGGAGGGAGACGGTGAGACCAGGAGTCACGGAATCCCAGTTGCCGGAATCCGCGACGACGATGGCGTCAGCGCGGAGCGCATCCTTGTTGTCGGAGAGGAACTGGGCGAATGAACGGGATCCATACTCCTCTTCGCCCTCGATGAACATCGCGATACCGAGCTCGAGGTCATCGCCAAGCACCTCGCTCACCGCACGGATCGAGGCGATGTGCGACATGATCCCGGCCTTGTCGTCTGCCGCTCCACGTCCGTAGAGACGCCCGTCGCGTACGGTCGGCTCGAACGGCGGCGTCTCCCACAGGGCGTCATCCCCAGGAGGCTGCACGTCGTGGTGCGCATAGAGCAGGATGGTGGGCTTGCCGTTGCGTGCCGCGCGGGTGGCGAGGACGGCCGGCTGTCCCTGCTCCTCGGTGCCCGGGATCGATGCGCGGAGCACGCGCACCTCGTCGAAGACCCCAGTGTCCGATGCCAGGGCCGCCACGGCATCCGCACTGCGTTGCAGCTGGGTCTGATCGAACGCGGGCCAGGCCATCCCCGGAATGCGAACGAGGTGACCGAGATCCGACAGCGCTGCGGGGATTCCGGTCGCCACCGCCTCGAGGACAGCGGCATCGGACTCACGGGGAGGAACAGGAGAGGTCATGCGAGTAATCTTAAGGTGATCCCCCGCCGGCGAACCGAGGAACTCCGTGTCCACTACCCCTGCCTCCCCTTCCACGAACGACGACGCCCCCGAGACGACTGCCGTCGGCAAGGGGCGCGCGACGCCGACCCGTGCGGAGCAGGAGGCAGCACGTCGCCGCCCCCTGGTCGCCAACACCAAGGAAGCGAAGGCGGCCGCGAAGGCGGACCTCAACGAACGTCGTGCCCGCGCCCAGGCCGGCATGGCCGCCGGCGAGGAGAAGTACCTCCCTGTCCGAGACAAGGGCCCGCAGCGCCGTTGGGTGCGCGACTACGTGGACGCCGGCTGGCACCCGGCCGAGTTCGTGATGGGAGTGATGGTGCTGGTCATCCTCGCCTCGCTCGTTCCGGCCAACACGGTCATCTCGTTCTACGCCTACATCGTCATGATGGGCTACCTCGTCATCGCCATCGGCGGCATGGTCCTGCTCGGCATGCGGGTCAAGCGCAAGGCCGCGGCGAAGTTCGGCAAGGATCGCCTCGAGCGCGGCCTCGGATGGTACGCCGCGATGCGCGCGCTCCAGATGCGCTTCATGCGTCTGCCGAAGCCGCAGGTCAAGCGCGGCCAGTACCCCGACTGAGCAGTCCCCTGTTGATCTCGCGGCCCCAGAACGGACCGCGGTACAGGAAAGCGGTGTAGCCCTGCACGAGGGTCGCCCCCGCATCGAGGCGCTCCTGCACGTCGGACGGCGCCTCCACTCCCCCGACGGCGATCACGCAGAAGTCGGAAGGAACCGCTTCGCGCACCACGCGGAGCACTTCGAGCGAGCGCTTCTTCAACGGCGCTCCGGACAGACCTCCCGCTCCGGCAGCCTCGACTGTGGCGGCATCCGTGAGCAGCCCGTCTCGGCTGATCGTGGTGTTGTGAGCGATGATTCCTGCGAGCCCCTCGGCTACCGCCATCTGCGCGATCGCCGTGATCTCCTCGTCAGAGAGGTCCGGTGCGATCTTGACGAGCAGCGGAGTGGCCCCGGCTGCCTCGCGCACGGCGCGCAACAGCGGCGCGAGCGTTTCCACGGCCTGCAGTCCCCGGAGGCCCGGGGTGTTCGGAGACGACACGTTCACGGCCAGATAGTCGGCGAGCGGAGCCAGCCGCGTCGCCGAGGCCACGTAGTCGGCCGTCGCATCCTCGACCTCGACGACTCGGCTCTTGCCGATGTTGACGCCGATGATCGTGTCGGGAGCCCCGCGACGCAGGCGTGCGAGACGACGTGCCGCTGCATCCGCACCCGCGTTGTTGAAGCCCATCCGATTGATCACGGCACGGTCCGCGATGAGACGGAAGAGCCGCGGCTTCGGGTTGCCATCCTGCGGTATCGCGGTCACGGTGCCGACTTCCACGTGCCCGAAGCCGAGAGCCGCGAGTCCCCGCACACCCACCGCGTTCTTGTCGAAACCTGCGGCGACGCCGAACGGTGACGGGAACGTGAGACCGAGCGCTTCGACGCGCAGCGACGGGTCGGGACGAGTGATCGCACGCGTGGCCCACGAGAACGGGGGCACGCCGAGAACGCGGATCACCGCCATGCCGGCGTGGTGGGCGAACTCGGGATCGAAGCGCGAGAGGACAGCGCGGAAGAGCAGCGGATACATCCCTGCCAGATTACCGCTCCTCGGACTCCCTCTTCGTGTGGTCGGCACGCAGATCGGTGATCGCGGCCTCGAAGTCCTCGAGGGAGTCGAACGCCTGGTAGACGCTGGCGAAGCGCAGGAACGCGACCTCATCGAGTTCACGCAGCGGGCCGAGGATCGCGAGACCGATCTCGTTGGTGTCGAGCTGCGAGACACCGGTCTGGCGCACGGCCTCTTCCACGCGCTGTGCGAGCACGGCGAGGTCGCCCTCCGTGACCGGACGGCCCTGGCATGCCTTCCGCACGCCCGTGATGACCTTCTCGCGACTGAACGGCTCCATCACGCCGGAACGCTTGATCACGTTGAGGCTCGCGGTCTCGGTCGTCGTGAAACGGCCACCGCACTCCGGGCACTGTCGACGGCGCCTGATCGAGAGCCCGTCGTCGCTGGTGCGTGAATCGATGACGCGGGAGTCGGGGTGTCGACAGAAGGGGCAGTGCATCTGACCGATCCTACGCGGTGAAACGGGCCTCGATCGCTTCACCGTGTGCGGGGAGCACCTCGGTGTCGGCGAGGGCGACGACTCCGGCACGCACGGCAGCCAGCGCAGCCCTGTCGTAAGAGATGACCTGCTGCGGACGGAGGAACGTGTACGACCCGAGACCCGGGGCGTAACGCGCCTGTCCCCCGGTCGGCAGCACGTGGTTGCTGCCGGCCATGTAGTCTCCGAGGCTGACCGGCGTCTGGTCGCCGACGAACACGGCACCGGCACTGGTGAAGTCGGCGGCGGCATCCTCGGCGTCGACGAGGTGCAGCTCGAGGTGCTCCGGCGCGTAGGCGTTGCTGAACGCCGTGGCCATGGCCCTGTCATCCACGAGGACGATCGCGGACTGCGGTCCCGAGAGAGCGGCGGCGACACGCTCACTGTGGCGGGTTCTCGCTGCCATGCGCTCCACCTCGACGGCGACCTGTTCGGCGAGCTCGGCCGCATCGGTGACCAGCACCGCGGACGCCTGCTCGTCGTGCTCAGCCTGGCTCACGAGATCGGCGGCGATGAGTCGCGGATCCGCGTGGGAATCCGCGACGACGAGGATCTCGGTCGCCCCGGCCTCCGAGTCCGTGCCGACCACACCGGCGACCGCGCGCTTCGCGGACGCGACGTAGTTGTTGCCGGGACCGGAGACGACATCGACGGGATCGAGATCCAGCGACGGCACTCCGTACGCCAGGGCGCCGATCGCTCCGGCACCGCCCATCGCGTATACCTCCGTCACTCCCAGCAGAGCCGCCGCCGCGAGGATGGTCGGGTGAATCCGCCCGCCCTGATCCGACTGCGGCGGCGATGCCAACGCGATCTGCTCGACCCCGGCGATCTGCGCGGGCACGACGTTCATGATCACGCTGGACGGGTAGACGGCCTTGCCGCCGGGGATGTAGACCCCCACGCGGTGCACCGGCTGCCACCGCTGCGTGATGACGGCCCCGTCCCCGATCCGGGTGACCTGTGTTGCCGGAACCTGCGCGGCGGAGGCCAGACGCACTCGGCGGATCGCCTCCTCGAGCGCGCCTCTGACCTCGGGAGCGAGTTCAGCCAGCGCTGCGGTGATGTGTTCGGCGGGCACTCGTACGGCGTGATCCGTGACGGCGTCGAATCGTCCGGCCTGCTCGCGAAGAGCGTCCTCGCCACGGTCGCGCACGTCCTCGACGATCCGCGCAGCGGTTTCGAGCGCTTCGGCACGCGCCTGGGTGGCCCGGGGTACCGCGGCGAGCATGCCTGCGGGCGAGAGCTCGCGCCCTCGCAGGTCTATGGTGCGCATTTCAGCCCTTCGTGATGTCGGAGATGTCGTGGAGGTAGCCGATCCGTCCGTCGTCATGTCGCACGACGAACGCACCCCCACGATCTTCGATCACCAGTGCCCACGCGCTCGGGCCGATGCGGAACAGCGGTTCACCACGCTCGTCGTGGACATCGCGCTCCGAGGGAGCGAGGATCCAGAACGGTTGAGCGGCGGGGGCCGCCTCGCGAGGGTTGGTCGCTTCGAGGTCGGCGTCGGAGACGCCCTCCAACACCAGCGGCGCCGGCTCTTCCGCAACGACGTCGGTCTCATACGTCGCCGCCGTCTCCAGAAGCGACTCGATGCTCCCGGTGTCCGAGACGATCTCGGGTTCCTGACCGCGCGAACGACGCGAGTAGGCGGGCACATACTCCTCATCCGAGGACTCCTGCTCGGTACCGATGCCGCCGCCCGAGGCGTGGGCAGTGAGCGGCACCTGCTCGGCGAGGTCGAATCGGGCGATCTCGTCGGTCGCCTGCCTCCCGGAGGGCTCGACATCGATCGGGATCACGAGCGCTGGTTTCGCACCATCGACGATGACATCTGTCCGGCCGTCGGCCTGCGCCTCTGTCCCCTCGAGGGGTGCGGACGAGTCGGACCCCGCAGGCGATGCCTCGGCCCACTCGCCGGACGGTTCTTCCGCTGCCGGCGCAGGCTCAGGACGCGGCCGCGCGATGACCGGACGCACCGGATTCGCGTTGCGGTGCGCGAGAGTCACCAGACGACCGTGGAAGTCTTCCTTCAGCCCCGGGATGATCGGAGCGAAGACGGTGAGGACGACGAGGGCCAGAGAGGTGATCACCATGGCGACCCCGTTCCACGGAAGGCTCCAGGCGCCTCCGGAGACGAGTGCGGAGATCGCGAGCCACAGGCTACCGGCCCAGACCACCGCTGACACGGAGAACGCGACCGAGGCGAACTGATCGATCCCCAGCGAACCGACCCTGCGGATGCCGTCGGGCGAGAAGCGGCGCAGCACGAGAAGGAAAACGGCGACAGTCGGGAGCGCGATCGGGAGTATCCATTGGATGCCGACGCCCCACAGCGAGAGGTCGCCGATCAGCGGGAAGAAGGAGAAGACGAAGGACAGCAACCAGACGCCCACGATCAGCAGCTCACGCAGTGTGAAGCCGAGGATGCCGAACTCCGGCGTGACCTCTTCGTCGTAGAGGACGCCGTCATCGTCGCCGAAGACGATGTCCTCGGTGTCCGATTCGGGGAGATCCGTGCTCATGCGTGGTCCTTTCGTCACAGGGCTCGACGGGTGGATTCGTCGTGCTGCCGACGGCTCACGATCCTACCCGCTCACCCCAGACAGGTGGGTCCGAGCAGTGACTTGAGGTCACCGAACAGGTCTGCGGACACCTTGACCGGCATGGGCACCTCGAACACCTTCGCGGTGCCCCCGCGATGCACCCGAAGCAGCACTTCGGTGTCGCCGCTGTGCCGTCGCAGCACCTCTGCGAGCTCCATCATCACCCGCTCTGTCGCGCGCTGCTCAGCGAGGACGAGGGCCAAGGGACCCGCCGCGTCGAAGGACCCCACATCCGGGGCGAAAGCCGACTGCGCGTGCAGGTTGAGTCCGTCATCGCGCCGGGACACGCGCCCGCGGACTGCGAGAATCGCATCCTGCTGCAGCGTGTGCTGGAACTCGGTGTAGGTCTTTCCCATGAACATCACGGTGACCTCACCGTTGAAATCCTCGACGGTGATCATGCCGTAGGGATTTCCGCTCGCCTTGGCGACGCGGTGTTGCACGCTGGTGACGAGCCCGGCCACCGTCACCTGGTCGCCGTCCTGCAGGTCTTCGGAGTTGTTGAGGTCGTGGATCGAGATCGATGCATGCTTCGCGAGAGGCACCTCGAGCCCGGCCAAGGGGTGGTCGGACACGTAGAGACCGAGCATCTCGCGTTCGAAAGCGAGCTTGTCCTTCTTGATCCACTCGGGGCGGGCGGGGACCTTGGCGGGAGCGACCTCGTCCATGCCGTCGTAGAGGCTGTCGAAGTCGAACCCGATGGCGCCCTGTGCCTCGTTGCGCTTGCGATCGACGGCGGCCTCCACCGCGTCTTCATGCACCTCCATGAGCGCTCGACGGGAGTCGCCCATCGAGTCGAAGGCGCCGGCCTTGATCAGCGACTCGACCGTGCGCTTGTTCGAGACGTGCAGCGGAACCTTCTCGAGGAAATGGTGGAACGAGGTGAAGCGCTCGTCCTTGCGGGCCTGCACGATCCCCTCGACGACGTTGCTGCCGACGTTGCGGACGGCGCCGAGGCCGAAGCGGATGTCGTCGCCGACGGCCGCGAAGAAGTTGATCGAGTCGGAGACATCGGGCGGAAGGACCTTGATGCCCATGCGGCGGCACTCGTTCAGGTAGAGCGCCATCTTGTCCTTGGAGTCGCCGACGCTGGTGAGCAGCGCCGCCATGTACTCGGCGGGGTAGTGCGCCTTGAGGTATGCGGTCCAATACGAGACGAGACCGTATGCGGCGGAGTGGGCCTTGTTGAAGGCGTAGTCCGAGAAGGGCAGCAGGATGTCCCACAGCGCCTTGATGGCCGCCTCGCCGAATCCGCGCTCGGTCATACCGCCCGCGAAGCCTTCGTACTGCTTGTCGAGCTCGGACTTCTTCTTCTTGCCCATCGCTCGACGCAGGATGTCTGCCTGTCCGAGGCTGAACCCCGCGACCGCCTGGGCGATGGCCATGACCTGCTCCTGGTAGATGATGAGCCCGTAGGACTCCTCCAGGATCTCGGCGAGCGGCGCCTCCAGCTCGGGGTGGATCGGCGTGATCTCCTGCACCCCGTTCTTGCGCAGCGCATAGTTCGTGTGCGAGTTGGCTCCCATGGGACCCGGCCGATACAGGGCGATGAGGGCCGAGATGTCACCGAAGTTGTCGGGCTTCATCAGACGCATGAGCGAACGCAGCGGCGGGCTGTCGAGCTGGAAGACGCCCAGGGTGTCGCCGCGCGCGAGCAGCTGGTACACGCCGGGGTCGTCGAGACCGAGATGTTCGAGGTCGAGCTCTTCGCCACGGTTCGTGCGGATGTTGTCGAGCGCATCCGAGATGATCGTGAGGTTCCGGAGCCCCAGGAAGTCCATCTTGATCAGACCGAGGGACTCGCACGACGGGTAGTCGAACTGCGTGACGATCTGCCCGTCCTGCTCGCGGCGCATGATCGGAATGATGTCGAGGAGCGGATCGGACGACATGATCACGCCGGCGGCGTGCACGCCCCACTGGCGCTTCAGCCCTTCGAGACCCAGCGCGCGGTCGAAGACCGTCTTCGCCTCGGGATCCGTCTCGATCAGGGTCCTGAACTCGCTCGCCTCCTTGTACCTCGGGTGAGCAGAGTCGAACATGCCGTCGAGGGGCATGTCCTTGCCCATCACGGGCGGCGGCATCGCCTTGGTGAGGCGCTCCCCCATGCTGAACGGGAAGCCGAGCACTCGACCGGCGTCCTTCAGCGCCTGCTTGGACTTGATCGTTCCGTACGTGACGATCTGCGCGACGCGCTCGGATCCGTACTTCTCCGTGACGTAGTCGATGACCTCGCCGCGGCGCCGGTCATCGAAGTCGACGTCGAAGTCGGGCATGGAGACACGGTCGGGGTTGAGGAAGCGCTCGAAGATGAGTCCGTGCTCGAGCGGGTCGAGGTCGGTGATCTTCATCGCGTAGGCGACCATCGAGCCGGCACCCGAGCCACGGCCGGGGCCCACGCGGATGCCGTTGTCCTTGGCCCAGTTGATGAAGTCGGCGACGACGAGGAAGTATCCCGGGAAGCCCATCTGCAGGATGATGCCGGTCTCGTACTCGGCCTGCTTGCGCACCTTGTCGGGGATGCCGCCGGGATATCGGTAGTGCAGGCCGGCCTCCACCTCCTTGATGAGCCAGCTGTCCTCGGTCTCGCCGTCGGGCACAGGGAAGCGCGGCATGTAGTTGGCCGAGGTGTTGAACTCGACCTCGCAGCGCTCGGCGATCAGCAGGGTGTTGTCACAGGCTTCGGGGTGGTCGCGGAACAGTTGGCGCATCTCGGCCGCGGTCTTGATGTAGTACCCGTCGCCGTCGAACTTGAACCGGTTCGGGTCGTCCATCGTCGATCCCGACTGCACGCACAGGAGGGCCTCGTGCGCGTCGGCCTCGTGCTGGTGCGTGTAGTGAGAGTCGTTGGTGGCGACCAGCGGGATGTTCAGGTCCTTCGAGAGACGGAGGAGATCGGTCATCACGCGCCGCTCGATCGACAGACCGTGGTCCATGATCTCGGCGAAGTAGTTCTCCTTGCCGAACAGGTCCTGGAACTCGGCTGCGGCCGCGCGCGCAGCGTCGTACTGTCCGAGACGCAGGCGCGTCTGGATCTCGCCTGACGGGCATCCGGTGGTCGCGATCAGTCCTTTGGAATAGGTCTGCAGCAGCTCGCGGTCCATGCGCGGCTTGAAGTAGTAGCCCTCCATGCTCGACCGGGAGCTGAGCCGGAACAGGTTGTGCATGCCCTCGGTGCTCTGACTCCACATGGTCATGTGGGTGTACGCACCGGAACCCGAGACGTCGTCGCTCTTCTGATCGGGAGAGCCCCACTGCACGCGGGTCTTGTCGCTGCGGTGAGTTCCCGGGGTGACGTAGGCCTCGAGTCCGATGATCGGCTTGACACCCGCGGCATTGGCGGCCTTGTAGAACTCGAAAGCTGCGAAAGTGTTGCCGTGATCGGTCACCGCGATGGCCGGCATCTTGTAGTCGGCGGCCGCCTGGGTCATCGCGTTGATCTTCGCCGCTCCGTCGAGCATCGAATACTCGCTGTGCACGTGCAGGTGGACGAAGGAGTCGGATGCCATGCCTCCGATTCTACGGCGGGGCCCCGACACCGGAGGTCGGTGTCAGGGCCCTGGCGCCTCGCTACGGCGCGTCGTCGACGATCGAAATCGACGTCACGACCGAGGCGTTCGGCACGGAAGCCGGTACCCCAGAATGCGAGAACGGTTCGAAACTGGTCACGGCAGAGTGTCGACCACGCTCATCTCGAATGCCATCCGAGAGTCGGGGACGTCACTTGGGATAGGTCCCTCGCCGACGGAGGTGGTGTCCGTGGTCTCAGTCACGATTCCCGTCGCCATGTCGATCGTCAATGTGAACCGCCGAAGAGATGTCTCCGCAGTCTCAGATGCGCCTAGATGGGAGCCGAAGGTGACGGTGCGTTCACCGTCTTGTTCGGCTCCCACCGTTGAGCCCGGGAGCAGGCTGAGCGCCTGATACATCGCAGCACGCATCCCCGGGTCACCGACATTGTGCGACAGCAGTCCGATGAGCAGCCACCCGACCTTTCCATCGGCCCATCCCTGCACATCTGAACCCTGATAGTCGTGAATCCACGCGATCATGGTGGCCGGGTCACGTGGCATCGATTCAAAGAACCACAGGACGTCTTCGGCACCGCTCTCGGGAAGCCGCGGTGAATCCGACGGGAAAGGCGCGACCGCTGGCCCATACGCCTGCATCGTCTCCACCTGTAACGCATGCCCCTGCGCTTGGTCGCCATACACCCCGCCTGCAACCGGAGCCCCCCACTCCTGATACCACTGAGAGTGAAGATCAGCCGGAGCGTAGTCGGCGCCGCTCCGGCTGATCACCCATCCGCTCGATGCCGCCGCGCGCGAGGCGCTGTAGCCGCGACCTCGTCGTAGCTCATCCCCTGCCAGGCATAGAGCAGGAGGGCCTCGCGATCTTTCGGCGCGAGCGCCGCGATGCGCGTCTTCAGCGTCTCGACCTCGCGCTCGGCATCGACGCGGGACATCGCATCCTCCAGGTCTCCGAGCGTCGAGTGCTCTTGCCGGGAGATGGATGC
Organism: Microbacterium sp. STF-2; assembly: GCF_034650155.1. Lineage (NCBI taxonomy): Bacteria > Bacillati > Actinomycetota > Actinomycetes > Micrococcales > Microbacteriaceae > Microbacterium > Microbacterium sp. STF-2. The sequence continues at coordinate 104,795 of NZ_JARKMW010000001.1, read as the reverse complement.
CGCGAACGACTTCCACTGCTTCGCCTCCAGCGCGCGGTGGCGACGGATCAGGCGCGAGGCGATGCCGAGAAGCCAGGGCATCGCCGATTCGATGTCCGTGTCGAAATCGGCTCGGCGGCGGAACGCGACGAGGAATGTCTCGCTCAGGACGTCCTCGGCAGCATGCCGGCCGACGCGATACGTCGCGAACGCGTTGACCGCGCGCGCATGTCTGTCGAAGAGCTCGGCGAACGCCGCCGGCTGCTGGAGAGATCGCTGGATGATCTCGCTGTCTGTGGTCACGCTATGTATTGGCCGTGCGCCGTCGAGCGGTTCACGCTTTCTTTGACGACTTCTGCGATGCACCCAGATCGAGCCGCATCAGCACCCGAGGGAATCCATCCAGGACAGAACCGGTGTCTGCCGCCTTCACGAACCCCGCGCTCTCGAACAACGACCGCGTGCCGACGTACGCCATGGTGAGATTGACCTTCTCCCCGCCGTTGTCGACCGGATACCCCTCGATGGCGGGCGCGCCGCGCTCCATCGCGTAGGCCACTGCTCCCTCGATCAGCGCATGCGAGATGCCCTGCTTCCGATAGCCCGGTCGCACGCGAAAGCACCACAGTGACCATACGTCGAGATCGTCGACGTGCGGGATCAGCCGATTCCGCGCGAAACTGGTGCCGCGACGCGGATGCAGCGCCGCCCATCCCACCGGTTCGTCATCGAGGTACGCGATCACGCCAGGAGGTGGATCCTGGTGGCACAGTTCCCGGACCCGATCGGAACGCTCCTGCCCTTTCAGTGCCACGTTCTCTTTGCTGCCGATGCGGTAGCTCAGGCAGAAGCACACGTTCGACGTCGGCTTCTTCGGCCCGACGAGAGTCGCGACATCGTCGAAATCCGTCGCGGGCAGAACCTCGATGGTCATGGGTTCAGTGTGGCGCACAGGGCCGACATCGCGCGATCGAAGCGCGGGCTACTCTCCGCGCAGCACGTCCAGTGCGTGCCGGAAGTCCTCGGGATACGGGGACTCGAACGTCACCCAGTCCCCCGTCGTCGGGTGCGCGAAGGCGAGCTGATGCGCGTGCAGCCACTGGCGGGTGAGCCCCAGCCGCGCGGACATCGTCGGGTCTGCTCCGTAGAGCGGGTCGCCGACACAGGGGTGGCGGTGCGCAGCCATGTGCACGCGGATCTGATGCGTGCGGCCCGTCTCGAGGTGGATCTCGAGCAGCGACGCGCCAGGAAACGCCTCGAGCGTCGCATAGTGCGTGACAGACGGCTTCCCGTCGGGCACGACGGCGAACTTCCAGGAGTGGTTGGGGTGACGCCCGATCGGCGCATCGATGGTCCCGGCAAGCGGATCGGGGTGACCTTGGACGACGGCGTGATAGATCTTCTCGACGGTACGGTCCTTGAAGGCCTGCTTCAGGACCGTGTAGGCGTGCTCGGACTTCGCCACGACCATCAGGCCGCTGGTGCCGACGTCGAGTCGGTGCACGACGCCCTGACGTTCCGGAGCGCCGCTGGTCGCCACGCGGAAGCCTGCAGCGGCGAGAGCGCCGACGACCGTCGGGCCCTCCCAGCCGACCGACGGATGGGCGGCGACCCCCGTCGGCTTGTCCACCACGATGATGTCATCGTCGTCGTAGACGATGCCGAGCTCCGGCACGGCGAGGGGAACGATCTTCGGCGCCTCTTTCGGCTGCCATTCGACATCGAGCCAGCCGCCCGCGCGCAGACGGTCGGACTTGTCGAGTGTCACGCCGTCGAGTCGTACTCCCCCTGCGGCGGCGACGTCAGCGGCGAAGGTGCGGGAGAACCCCATCAGCTTCGCCAAGGCTGCGTCGACGCGGGTACCGTCCAAACCGTCCGGAACCGGCAGGGACCGCGATTCCACGGTCAACGTCCTTCCGATGCGGGAGCCGCATCCTCCGAGGGAGAATCGTCATCGGTCGAACGCACCGGCACGGGAGCATCGGCGTCGAGCATGTCGTCATCGGTGTCTGTCGCCAGGACAGCCGCCGTCGCGGCGGCTTCGGCTTCTTCCTCGGTCTCGACGATCTCGTGATCGCGTTCGCGCGTACCGTCGAAGCGCAGGCCGAAGACCACGAGCAACGCAACCGAGATCATCCCGGTCACGATGAAGATGTCGGCGACGTTGAAGATCGCCGGCATCATCCACGGCATCGAGATCATGTCGACGACGTGGCCCACCGGAAAACCGGGCTCACGAAACAGACGATCACTGAGGTTGCCGAGGACTCCGCCGAGGAGACAGCCGAGCACGACCGCCCACAGGCGGGACTTGAGCCCGAACGCCTTCCAGACGATCACGCACGCTACGACCGCGAGGGCGATCGTGAAGATCCAGGTGACCTCGGATCCCAGGGAGAACGCCGCCCCGGGGTTGCGAACGTAGTACAGCTGAAGGAACTCCCCCAGGACCGGAACCGGCTCCTGGTAGGGGAGGTTCTCGATCGTGAGGTACTTCACAAACTGATCGGCGGCCAGTACGAGCGCTGCGAGAATCGCAACGACCGCACCGGCCGCCGACCGACGAAGGGGACGGCGTCCTGACAAGAGGGCGCCTTACAGACCGATCGCGGAAACGGGTGTCGAGTCCGTGGAGGTCGACTTCTCGTCGAGCTCGCGGAGCTGACCCTCGATGTAGCCGCGCAGCTGCGAGCGGTAGTCGCGCTCGAAGTTGCGGAGTTCGGTGATACGAGCCTCGAGAGTGTTGCGCTCGCGCTCGAGTCGTGCGGACTCCTCGCGCTGCTTGGCCTCGGCCTCGGTGCGGATGCGGGCGACCTCGGTCTCGGCCTCCGCGATGAGCGCGTTCCGCTTCGCCTCGCCCTCGGCGACATGCTCGTCGTGCAGACGCTGTGCGAGTTCGATGATGCCAGCGGTCGCGGTCGCGGAACCGGTCGGAGCGGGCTCCGCCGGGACCTCGGCCACGGGGGCGGGAGCCTCGACAGCGGCGGGCGCGGCGGCTTCAGGAGCAGCACCGGACTCGTACGCGGCCAGCTTGGCCTTCAGCTCCACATTCTCCTCGAGAGCCTTGCGCCACTCGATGACGATCTCGTCGAGGAAGTCGTCCACCTCGTCCGGGTCGAAGCCGTCCTTGAAGCGGACGTGCTGGAACTGCTTGGTGACGACGTCATCCGGGGTAAGTGCCATGGGTGGCTCCTCTTTCGATGAGTTCGATTGCCAGTATCGATGTATGGCGTGGTCGTGATGTGGCGCGAACCCGGGGCGCGCACCTGGGTGCCAGCATAGCCCCCGAGCATTGGCGCCGCGATGTCACGACACCCAGAGTGGGAGAAGTCGCAGCCACCGAATCAGGGGACACGCCGGGATTTCAGCGGATGAACAGCCCGACGACGTTCATCAGAATCAGGACGATCAGCAGAGTCAGCGCGAAGCCGAAGTCGAGCGAGAGCGAGCCGATCCGCAGTGGCGGGATGATCCGCCGGAAGAACCGGATGGGCGGATCGGTGAGGGTGTAGACGGCCTCGGCGAGCACGAGCCCGAATCCCTTCGGACGCCATTCGCGATTGAACATCGGAATGTAGTCCAGGATCAGGCGCGCGAACAGCACGAAGACGTACAGCAGGAGCACCAGATGGACGATGCTCGCGAGGACGGAGACCAGCTGCACGGGCTACGACTGGTCGAAGCCCGCAGACTCGGCGTCTGCGTGTGCGATGCCCCCGTGACCCGATACGGCGATGTTCTCCGGCGACAGCAGGAACACCTTCGAGGTCACGCGCTCGATCCGGCCGTAGAGGCCGAGGGAGAGCCCGCTCGCGAAGTCGATGAGGCGGCGCGCGTCGGCATCGCTCATCTGGGAGAGGTTGATGATGACCGGGACACCCTCGCGGAAGCTCTCCGCGATCAGCTGGGCGTCGCGGTACTGCTTCGGGTGGACGGTGAGAATCTCGTTCACGGCTCCTGCAGACGGCTGGCGGACGGCGACGGGGCGGCGCAACGGCGTGACGGGGGCCGGTGCCGGCTCCTCGCGGTCACGGTCACGGTCACGCTCGCGGTGAGCGCGGGCGGGCGCCTGCGTCTCTTCCTCGTAGACCTCTTCTTCATCGGCGAGGCCGAGATACACCATGGTCTTCTTCAGTGGGTTACCCATCGTGTCCTCCGGTTCGAACGTGTCGGGCTGGTCTTTTCACAGGTTAACCCCGGTCGGGCCGGGGGCCGGTGATTGCGGAACCGATCCGCAGGTGTGTCGCGCCGGCGGCGATCGCCTCGGCGAAGTCTCCGGTCATCCCGGCTGAGATCCACGACGCGGTTGAGTCGATCGCACGCACGCTGTCGGCGATGTCGTGCAGACGAGCGAAAGCGGAAGCGGGTTCCTCATCGAGGGGCGCCACGGCCATGACGCCGCGCAGCCGCAACGACGGCAGGGCCAGGACATGCTCCGCGAGGGCGACCGCCTGAGCCGGCACGACTCCCCCACGACCGGGGTCGTCGGTGAGATTGACCTGGACGAGAACATCGAGCCGACCGTCATCGTCCGCTGCGCGGTGCAGAGCATCCGCGAACCGGTCTCGATCGACCGAGTGCACGACGTCCGCACTCCGGCGGATCGCCGCCGCCTTGTTCGTCTGCCCCTGGCCGATGAAGTGCCAGCGCAGATCGGATGCTGCGACTTCTGCTTCCTTCGCCGACAACTCCTGCTGTCGGTTCTCGCCGACGTCCTTCACGCCCAGCCCGTGCAGGGCACGGACCAATGACGCCGGGTGGAACTTCGTCACCACGATCCGGGTGATCTCCTCGGAGCTCCGTCCGGCTGCCTGCGCGGCGGCGGCGATCCTCTCGTCGATCGCCGACAGCCGCGCAGCCAGGCCGGAAGGCTCGGCCGCGTCGACCGAGGACGTCACTTCAGGAATTCGGGGATGTCGATGTCGTCATCGGCGAATGCCGGCTCGATGCTGGTGGCCGGAACGCGCTGCTGAACGGGCTCAGGCTGAGCCGTCTCGCTCTTGCTCTCGGGTTCGTCTGTGAGCGCGACCTCGGGAAGCGACGTCGTGGACGGCCGCGAAACGACCATCGGGTCCAGCCGGAGGGAGGGTTCGCCGCCGTCGAAGCCGGCCGCGATCACCGTCACCCGCACTTCATCGCCGAGCGTGTCGTCGATGACCGTACCGAAGATGATGTTGGCTTCGGGGTGGGCGGCTTCCTTGACGAGGTCGGCCGCATCGTGGATCTCGAAGATCCCGAGGTTCGAGCCGCCCTGGATCGAGAGCAGCACGCCGTGCGCACCTTCGATGCTCGCTTCCAGGAGCGGAGACTCCACGGCCAGCTCTGCGGCTTTGATGGCACGGTCGGCCCCACGAGCGGAGCCGATGCCCATGAGCGCGGATCCCGCACCCTGCATGACCGACTTCACGTCGGCGAAGTCGAGGTTGATGAGACCCGGAGTCGTGATCAGGTCGGTGATTCCCTGCACACCGGCGAGGAGCACCTGGTCGGCCGTGGCGAAGGCCTCGATCATCGAGATGCCGCGGTCGCTGATCTCGAGGAGGCGGTCATTCGGCACCACGATGAGGGTGTCGACCTCTTCCTTGAGCTTGGAGACACCGGCTTCGGCCTGGCTCTGGCGGCGGCGACCCTCGAAGGAGAACGGCTTCGTCACGACACCGATGGTGAGGGCGCCGATGGACTTCGCGATGCGTGCCACGACGGGCGCGCCACCGGTTCCGGTGCCACCGCCCTCGCCGGCCGTCACGAAGACCATGTCCGCACCGGTCAGAGCCTGCTCGATCTCCTCGGCATGGTCCTCTGCGGCACGTCGGCCCACCTCGGGGTCGGCGCCGGCACCGAGGCCGCGGGTGAGTTCGCGACCCACGTCGAGCTTGACGTCGGCGTCGCTCATGAGCAGCGCCTGCGCGTCGGTGTTCACGGCGATGAACTCGACTCCGCGAAGGCCGAGATCGATCATGCGGTTCACGGCGTTGACGCCGCCACCGCCGACGCCGACGACCTTGATCACGGCGAGGTAGTTCTGGTTCTGGCTCATGGCCGGCCTCCGATTATTCGAGCCTGGAAGTGGGTGAACCTTAAACCTCAAGTAGAGGTGTAAAGTATTTCCCGGTATTGCGTTCTCTTTGATCGAAGGTAAGCGCCGCCCGGCCGCGTTCGCGCGAAGACACGGGCGTGTCGCCCCATTCCCCGCGAAAGGGATCAGCCGACGACGGCAACTTCGGGGGAAGTGACGTCGATCGACGCGGCTTCGGGGTTCGAGGCCATCGCCTTCGAGAGGACGACGGCCTTCAGCGCGGACTCCTCCGCGCTCCCCCAGACCACACTCAACCCGCTGTTGAGCGTGAGAGTCACGTCATCGGCGGTGCGCGCGCTGATCCCCGTCAGCGCCGCACGGATGTCGGCCGGGAGCGAGCGCACCACGAGACCTGCGCTGCGGAACGCCGCCGAGTCGACGCCGCCCGGGACGTCGATCACCGGCTGCCCCGCAGGCTGATCCGAGGTGGTGGAGAGGGCGACACCGGCGGCATCGACCAGCGTGTACCCGGCGTCCGAACGGATGACGCCGACCGGAGTGCGTTCCACGATGCGCACGGTCAGGTCATGTGGTGGACGTGCTTCGAGGGAATAGGTCTCGATGAGGGGGAAGGCCAGCAACGCGGCCTTCACCTTGCTGGAGTCGACGAGCGCGAGCGGGGTTCCGAGCTGGTCGCCGAGCGCGGCCTCGATGGCTGCGGGGTCGAGAGTCGTGGCCCCGGCGACGCTGATCTTCTGAACGGCGAAGAGCGGACTGTAGGCCGCGGCGACACTGCCCCCGACGAGCAGGAGTGCGGCGCCGATGCTGCTCAGCCACACGATCCTGCGCCGTCTGGAGCGCTGCGTGAAACGACGGATCTCGGCGCGAAGCGCCTTGCGTCGTGCGCGGGCCGCGCGCCAGACGTCCCTCGTCGACGTCGGCTGCGGATCGCCGGTCGACGTGTCATCCCTGTGCTCCTCGGGCGTCACGTCATCGGACATCACGTCATCGGCGGCCGAGAACTCCTCCTCCGCTTCAGCATCGCGTCGCCGCCTGCGGGACTTCGCCCCCGGCGCGGCGTCCTTCTCCCCCGGACTCTCCGGGGTGGTCGGAAGCGGTGCAGGCCGACGCATCGGCTATGCCCCGTCGGTCCGACGCAGCGAATCCAGGACCTGCGGGATGATCTGGTAGACGTTTCCGCAGCCGAGCGTGACGATGAAGTCACCTTCCCGTGCGACGGCTGCGGTGTAGTCGGCGGCCTGCTGCCAATCCGCGACGTAGTGCACGTGCGACGGGTCCTGGAACGCGCCGCTCACCAACTCGCCGGTGACACCGGGCACGGGGTCCTCCCTGGCGCCGTACACGTCGAGCATCACGGTGTGATCGGCGAACTCCTCGAGGACGTCGGCGAACTCCTGGTACATGTGCTGCGTGCGCGAGTAGGTGTGGGGCTGCTGAATCGCGATAATCCGTCCCGCTCCTGCGATGCTGCGCATCGCCTCGAGTGCAGCCCGCACCTCCGTGGGGTGGTGCGAATAGTCGTCGTACACGGTCACGCCGCGCTCGACACCGTGCTGCTCCAGTCGACGCACGGTTCCCGCGAAGCCTTCGACGGCGCGAACGGCTTCCGCGAGCGAGTAGCCGAGCGCACGCAACACCGTCACGGCCCCCGCCGCATTGATCGCGTTGTGCACACCGGGAACGGCGAGCTGCATACGCGCCTGTTCCTCACCGTGCGTCAGCGTGGCGGCGACCGGACCCGCGGCGACGATGTCGGTGACGCGTACATCCGCTCCTTCGGCCTGACCGAACGTCAGCACGTTCGGGTGAGAGAGACCGGCACCGACCCGCAGCGCACCCGCGTCGTCGCTGGAGATCACGACCGCCTCCGTCGCGGCGTCCGCGAACTGCACGAATGCCTGGTGGAAGGCCTCATCCGAGCCGTAGTGATCGAGGTGGTCGGGATCGACGTTGGTGATCAATGCGACAGCGGTGTCGTACAGCAGGAACGTGCCATCGGACTCGTCGGCTTCGATGACGAACAGCTCTCCCGATCCAGTCGCGCTGGATGTGCCGAGCTGCTCGATCACGCCGCCGTTGACGAAGTGCGGATCCGCGCCGAGCTCACGCAGGGCGGTCACGATCATGCCCGTCGACGTCGTCTTTCCGTGGGCACCGGCGACGGAGACGAGACGGCGTGCGCCGATCAGCCAGTGCAGGGCCTGCGACCGGTGGATCACGTGGAGTCCACGGGCCTTCGCAGTCACGAACTCGGGATTCTCCGGCCAGATCGCTCCGGTGTGCACGACGGTGTCGGCGTCACCGAGGTGAGCGGCGTCGTGACCCACATGCACCGTCGCGCCGGCGGCCGCCAGCGCGCGCAGATTGTCGCTGTCCGCGCGGTCGCTGCCGGAGACGCGGATGCCGGCGTCGAGGAACATCTTCGCGAGACCGCTCATACCGGAACCGCCGATGCCGATGAAGTGCGCGGAGGTGATCGTCTCGGGAATGGGGAGGGAGAGGTCGGGTCTGATCATTTCCGCTTCAGTCTACTTTTCTTCGGTCTCGTCGACCGCGTCAGACGGCGACGAGTGCGCGGTCGATGAGGGTGATGACGTTCTCGGTTCCGGCGCGGGTTCCGGCGGTCTCTGCAGCGGCGGCCATCCGTGCGATGCGCTCTCCGTCTCCGAGCAGAGGGACGACGATGCGCCGCACCGCGTCACCGTCGAAGGACGCATCGTCGAGCAGCTCTGCGGCCCCTGCAGCGACGGCCGAGGCGGCGTTCAGACGCTGCTCGCCGTTGCCCACGGAATACGGGACATACAGCGCGGGAATCCCCAGAGCACTGATCTCGCTCACGGTCGCCGCCCCGGAGCGGGAGACGATCAGATCGGCCAGAGCGAACGCGAGATCCATGCGGTCGACGTAGCGGTGGAGCGCGTAGCCCTCGACGCCCGGATCGGCGAGGTCGCTGCGCTCACCCGTCACGTGCAGCAGCTGCCAACCGGTGCCCAGGATGTCGCGCCACGAGTCCGCGAGCGCCTCGTTGAGCCGCTGCGCTCCCAGCGAGCCGCCGAACACGAGAAGGACGGGGCGGTCGGCGTCGATGCCGAAGTACTCCGCCGCCTCCGCGCGCGAAGCCGCGCGGTCGAGGGCGATCACCTCCCGCCGCAGGGGCATTCCGACGACCTCGCCACCGCGGAGCGGAGTGCCCTCGAAGGCAACCCCCACCGCGGCCGCACGGCGTGCCCCGAGCACGTTCGCCAGCCCTGGCTTCGCGTTGGCCTCGTGCACCACGAACGGCACGCCCTCACGGCGCGCGGCGACGTATGCCGGCGCAGACGCGTATCCGCCGAAGCCCACCACCACGTCGATGCCGTGCCGACGGATGTGGTCGCGCACCTGGGCGATGGCCCGACGGAACCGCCCCGGGAACGACAGGGCCTGTCTGTTCGGCCGCCGCGGGAAGGGCACCTTGTCGACGATCAGCAGTTCGTAGCCGCGCGCGGGGACGAGACGGGACTCCAGCCCCTCGGCCGTGCCGAGCACGAGCACGGAGGCTTCGGCATCACGTGCGCGGAGACCGTCCGCGACGGCGAGCAGGGGGTTGACATGACCGGCGGTGCCACCGCCGGCGAGGAGATACGAAGTCACCTGGTGACCCTACCCCGCTCGGCTGACTGCTTCTCGGTCACAGGGATCGTCCGTGCGAACGCCAGCAGCACGCCACAGGCGATGAGCACCGCGAGCAGGGCCGTGCCGCCCTGGGACATGAACGGAAGGGGGACACCCATCACCGGGAAGACGCCGATCACGACGCCGACGTTCATGACGGCCTGGCCGACGATCCACACGGTGATGCCGCCGGCTGCCACGCGGATGAACGGATCCGGTGTCTTGCGGATGATGTGGAAGGCGCCGATCGTGAAGAACGTGAACAGGGCGAGCACGACGATGCAGCCGATCAGGCCGAGCTCCTCGCCGACGATCGCGAAGATGAAGTCATTGCCCGCGGCGGGAAGCCACCCGTACTTCTCCTGGGAGTTGCCGAGGCCGAGGCCGAAGATGCCTCCGGTGGCCATACCCCAGATCCCGTGGATCGACTGGTAGCAGTCCGTGTAGTAGAGCGCCATGTTGTCGCAGGTCGCGGTGATGCGCCGCATGCGGTCCTCGCTCGACAGCGCGTAGGCGAGCACCGCGATGACGCCGAGGATCAGCGGGATGATGAACAGCCGGAGCTTGACGCCCGAGAAGAAGAGGCACCCGAGGAGGATGAGCACCAGCACCATCGCGGTACCGAGGTCCTTGCCCGCGAGCACGGTGCCGATCGCGAGTGCACCGACCGGGATCACGGGGATGAACACATGATGCCAGGTGCCGAGCATCGTGCGCTTGCGCAGCAGCACCGCAGCGATCCAGAGCGCGAGGGCCAGTTTGAGGAACTCGGAAGGCTGCAGGGTGAAGCCCGCGATCTTGACCCAGTTCCGGTTACCGCCGTCCTCGATACCCAGCGGAGTGAACACGAGCATCTGCAGCGCCACGGCCCCGAACAGTGCGGGCCACGCCATCCTCTTCAGGAAGTCCACCGGCAGACGGCTGATCAGGAACATCAGCGGGATGCCGAGCAGCGCGAACACGCCCTGGCGCAGCACGCCATCCATCGGGTTGACCCCCTTGGAGACGGCTGTCGCGCTGGTCGCAGACAGCACCATGACGAGACCGAAGAGGGTGAGGAGCAGCGCGGTCGAGGCGATGAGCAGGAACTCGGTCGACACCGGGGTGAACCGGCGACCGAGCGAGACCCTGGCCGCGAGACCGCCGGACTCAGAGCGCGGAGGGCGGGATACCTGTGTCATCGGCGCTCCCCCGGTCGATCCAGTCCCGCACCGCCTCGGCGAAGCGATGGCCTCGTTCCGCGTAGCCGGAGAACTGATCGAAGGATGCCGCCGCCGGGGCCAGCAGGACTGTGCCCTCGTCGTCGACGATTCCCGCGGCGATCTCCACGACACGGTTCATGACCTGTCCAGTCTCGCCAGCATCCACCTCGAACACCGGCACCCCGGGCGCGTGTCGTCGGAATGCCGCGACCACCACGGAGCGTTCGACCCCGATCACGACGGCTGCACGCGCCGTCGTGCCGACCTCGGCGACCAGGTCGGAGATGTCGACCCCCTTCAGATCCCCGCCGAGCACCCACACGGCACCGGGGTACGCGCGCAGCGACGACGCCGCGGCGTGCGGGTTCGTCGCCTTGGAGTCGTCGACCCAGGTGATGCCGCGATGCCGGGCGATCACCTGGATGCGGTGCGGATCGAGGCGGAAGGACTGCAGGGCCGTGTGGATGGCCTCCGGCTCGACGCCGAGCGAGCGTGCCAGGGCACTCGCGGCGAGGATGTTCTGCACGATGTGAGGAGCGGCGAGACCCGCCGCATCGAGATCGGCGACCGTCGTCAGCTCGAGGGCGCTGCGCGAGCGATCGTCGAGGAAGGCCCTGTCGACGAGCAGTCCCTCGACCACGCCGAGATCGCTCGGGCCGGGGATGCCGAGATCGAAGCCGATCGCACGGGCTCCCTCGACCACCTCCGCCTCTTCCACCATGCGACGCGTGGCCTCGTCCGCCTTGTTGTAGACGCACGCGATCCGGGTGTTCCGGTATACGACGGCCTTCGCGTCCCGGTAGGCGTCCGCGCTCCCATGCCAGACGAGGTGATCGTCGGCGAGGTTCAGGCACACGGAGGCGTAGGGGAACAGCTCCCCTTCGGGCCTCGACTGTCCCAGATACCAGAGCTGATGGCTGGAGAGCTCGACCACGAGGACATCGAACCCCGCGGGGTCGCGTACGGCGTCGAGCACCGGCACGCCGATGTTCCCGCAGGGGGCCGCCCGCAGTCCGCCTTCCACGAGCAGCGTGGCCGTCAACTGGGTGGTCGTCGTCTTGCCGTTCGTCCCGGTGATGAGCACCCAGTCCGCCGGCGTGCCGTCGGCACGGACGACCTTGTCGCGCACGCGCCAGGCGAGCTCGACGTCACCCCAGATCGTGACAGCGGATTCCTGCGCCCACCGGATGAGTGGATGCGACGGCGAGAATCCCGGCGAGGCGATGACCACCTCGGGGTCGAACTCGACGAGCACGGGCGGAACCTCGGCGAGCGGGCCCAATTCGAGTCGGGCGCCGATCACCGGGAGCAGTCGCTCGTACTCATCCTCAGCCGACTCGCTCAGCACGAGAACGTCGGCGCCCAGTTCGGCGAGCGTGTCCGCCACCGAGAATCCTGTCATCGAGAGGCCGAGCACGGCGACCCGTAGACCGCTCCAGTCGGCGTTCCAGCTCGTCAGTCCGGCGAGACGATCAGTCGACACGAGTGAGCCATTCGACGTAGAAGAGTCCGACCGCCGAGACGGCGAGCAGCCCGGCGATGATCCACATGCGCACCACGATCGTGACCTCGGACCACCCGCGCATCTCGAGATGGTGGTGGAACGGGCTCATGAGGAACAGCCGCTTGCCACGAGTGATCTTGAAGTACGCGCGCTGCAGGATGACCGAACCCGACGAAAGCACGAAGACGCCGGCGATCACGAGCAGGAGGAGCTCGGTGCGGGTCAGGATCGCCATCGCGGTGATGACGCCGCCGATCGCCATCGACCCGACGTCCCCCATGAAGACCTTCGCCTTGGGCGCGTTCCACCAGAGGAATCCGATGAGGCTCGCCGCGAACGACGCCGCGATGATGGCGAGGTTGAACGGGTCGCGCACTTCGTAGCAGCCGCCGAGGGCATCGGGATCGCCGCCGATGCACGGCTGCTTGAACTGCCAGAACGCGATCACGCTGTAGGCGCCGACGACGATGACGCCGGCTCCGGCAGCGAGCCCGTCGAGTCCGTCCGTGAGGTTCACACTGTTCGAGGTCGCGACCCCGATGATCGAGATCCAGACGAGATAGAGGATCCATCCGAGCACCACGCCGAAGGCGAACAGGTTGAGCCAGGTGATGTCGCGGAACAGCGAGATCGCGGAGCTCGCCGGTGTCTGGCCCCACTTGTTCGGGAAGTTCAGCGCGACGATGCCGAAGGGGATGATGACCAGCAGCTGGCCGATCACCTTCCGCCAGCCCGAGAGCCCGAGGCTGCGCTGGCTGCGCACCTTCATGTAGTCGTCGATGAATCCGACGGCGCCGAATCCGACCATCAGCCAGATCACCAGCAGCGCGGAGAGTGCGGGGACTTCACCGCTCACCAGCACACCGGTGAAGTAACCGACCATCGAGCCGACGATGAAGATGACGCCGCCCATCGTGGGGGTGCCGCGCTTGGCCTCGTGACTCGGGTTGTGGACGGACTCCGGGGTACGGATGACCTGCCCCCAGCCCCACTTCCGGAAGAGCCGGAGGAAGACGGGGGTCAGGAACAGGGTGAAGGCGAGCGAGATCGCCGCCGACATGATGAGAGACCTCACGAGAACAATTCTCCCAGACGATCGCCGAGATGCCGGAGGCCCACGGAATTGGATGACTTCACGAGCACGCGGTCGCCGTCGCGGAGCTCGGTGCGGAGATACTCGAACGCGGCGTCCTGGTCGGGCAGATGGACTGCCTCGCTGTCCCAGGAGCCCTCCCCGACCGCGGCGAGGTAGAGGCGCCTCGCCTCGGGGCCGACGACGACGATCCGCTGGATGTTCAGGCGCACGGCGAGCAGCCCGATCCTGTCGTGCTCCTCCCCCGCGCTCTCACCGAGTTCGCTCATGGCTCCGAGGACCGCGACGGTGCGCTCGTCGGGACCGGTGATCTGTGCGAGCGTGCGCAGGGCCGCCGCCATGGAATCCGGGCTGGCGTTGTAGGCGTCGTTGATGATCCGCACCCGATCGCTGCCCAGGGGCTGCATGCGCCAGCGTTCGGCGATCTCGACCGTCTCCAACCGGGCCACGGCGTCGGCCGCCGAGACCCCGAGCACGCGTGCTGCGGCGATGGCCGCCAGAGCGTTGGAGACGTGGTGCGCCCCGAGCACGCGCAGCCGCAAGGGAATCCGTTCGGCGTCGACCTCGATGACGCAGGACGTGCCGGAAGCGGATACCTCGATCTCATGCGCGCGCACGTCCGCTGCGGGCCCCTGACCGAAGCCGACGGTGCGGAGTCCGCGAGCGTCCGCGAGTTCGCGCATGGCCGCGACACGCGGGTCGTCGACGTTGAGCACGGCGGTCCCGGGCACGCGGGCGGCGGCGACGAGCTCGGCCTTCGCCTTCGCCGTCTCCTCGATGCCGCCGAATCCCCCGGCGTGCGCCATGCCGACCATCAGCACGACGGCGACGTGCGGCTCGACGAGTCCTGCGAGGTGAGCGATGCTCCCCGGAGCCGCGGCACCGAACTCGCTCACGAGGAAGCGGGTGCTCTCCGTCACCCGGAGCATGGTGACGGGGGCGCCGACCTCGTTGTTGAACGACTTCACGGGGGCGACGGTCTCGCCTTCCCCCTCGAGGATGCGCGCGAGGAAGTTCTTGGTGGTGGTCTTGCCGTTCGACCCGGTGATGCCGACGATCCGGAGCGCGCCGTCGGCACGGACCCGCGCGACGACCTCCCTCGCGAGTGCACCGAGGGCGGCGACAGCGTCCGGAACCACGATCTGGCTCACGGCGACGTCCACCGGGTGCTCGACGATCGCCAGGGCCGCTCCCGCGGCGACAGCTGACCCGACGAAGCGGTGTCCATCGGTCTCGGCTCCGGGCTTGGCCACGAAGATCGATCCAGGCCCCATCGTGCGCGAATCGGTGTCGACGATTCCGTCGACCACGGTCTCGGCCGTGTCTTCACCGGCCACGCGCAGATCACCGCCGACTGCGGCGGCGATCTCAGCGAGCGTCAGGGCGATCATGTCATCTCCATGCGCGGCTCTCGCCGACTATCCGAACTTGGGGAGGAGCTCGTCCATCGGGACAGAGGACGGCATCACGCGATACGTTTTCATCACCTGCGTCATCGCCTTCTGGAAGGCGGATGCGGTGGCCGCGGACGATACAACCTTAGTCGGCTCGTCGAGGGTGACCACGACGACGTACTGCGGATCGTCGACCGGCGCGAAGCCCACCATGCTGGTGTAGTAGACCCCGGCCTTGTAGCCGCCGTTGCCGTCCGACACCTGCGCCGTACCCGTCTTGCTGGTCACGCGGTAGCCGGGGACCTGGATGCGCTCGGCGTTGCCGCCCTGTACTGCGACGTTCTCCAGCATGCGTGTCAGCTCCGCTGCGGTCTGCTCCTTGATGATCTGCTCGCGCTTCGGGTCGGCTGGCGCGGTCACGGTGCCGTCCGCGGCGGTGCACGACTCGACGAGCGAGAGGTCGATCTTCTCGCCGCCGTTCGCGATCGCCTGGTAGGCACCGGCGAGCTGGGCGGCCGTCACGGTGAAGTACTGCCCGAACGTCGTCGTGTAGAGCGACTGGTTGTCCCAGTCGCTGACCGGGTGCAGGATCCCTCCGACCTCCGAGGGGAAGTCGAGCGTCTTGTCCCCCACCCCGAAGCGCTGGAGGTAGTCGTAGCGCACATCGGGGCTCACCATGGTGCCGAACTTCGACAGGGCGACGTTCGACGAGTCGATGAGGCCCCCGGCGAGCGTGTAGTTGTACGCCGGGTGGGTGAACGCGTCGTTCACGACGGCGCCGTTCGGGAACTTCTCCCGAGAGGCCGCGCTCACCGTGCTGAGCGGGGTCAGGCCCGCTCCTTCGATGGCGGCAGCCGCGGTGACGGCCTTGAACGTCGATCCGGGCTCGAAGTCGTGGTGGAAGATCTGACTGGCCCTGGTCGCCGGTGTCGACGCATCGAGATCGTTCGGGTCCAGCGCGGGCCACTCGGCCGCGGCGCGGATCTTGCCCGTCTTGACCTCGACGACCGTGACTGTCCCGCCCTTGGCGCCCTGCGCCTGTGCCTCTTCGGCGATCATCTGCTGCAGGTACCAGTTGAGGTCGCTGTTGATGGTCAGCTGCACGGATCCGCCGTTCACGGCATCGACCGTACGCTCGCTGCCGGGGATCACGACGCCGTCCTTGCCCTTGCGGTAGGTCTCCTCGCCGTCGATGGGCGCCAGGCAGGAGTCGTCGAGCTTCTCCACACCGGCCTGCGCCTCACCAGAGTTGTCGAGGAAGCCGAGGATGTTTCCGGCGACCGCGCCGTTCGGGTATACGCGTGTCTCTCGCGCCTTCAGCGACAGGTACGAACCGACTCCGAGATCCCGCAGAGCCATGTACTGCTCCGTGTTCAAGCCCTTCTTGAGAGGCGCGTACTGGCTGTCGGGGTTCTCGGCGAGGGCGTTCGAGACCAGAGCCCGCACCTCGTCGCCGGTCTGGCCGGTGATGGCGGCGATCTTGTCGGAGGCCTCGGCCCACGGCAGCTTCGGCTTCTTCTCCTCGACGAGCATGATGACCTGCGGGCTGAGCTGCGCGTCGTAGACCATCACACTGGAAGCGAGCACCGTGCCGCCGGAGTCGACGATCGACCCGCGCTGGCCCGGGATCGCCGAACTCGCACCGAGGTGCTCGAGGGACTCGGAGACGTGCTCATCAGCGCTGACCACCTGGATGTCGACCAGGCGTACCACGAACGCGACCAGCACCGAGAGGATGACGGCGAGAGCGACGACGGTGCGTCGCCGCGGACCGCGGGTGGCTCGTGTCGTCATGGGATCTCTCCGTCGCTCGTGGGTGTCAGTGCGTCGTGGGGCTGGGGAGGCCGTCGGTGATCGACGGCGGAAGGTCCTGGGTGGGCTGGTCCGTCGCCGTCCCCTCCTCGGTCTCCGCCGGAGGAGGCGGCGGTTCCACGATGAGGGAGTTGCTCACGGCCCCGACACCGGCGGGATTGACGGTCGATGTCCAGTCGGCCCCCGCACCGGTGCCGAAGACGGCACCGTCGCTGAGACGCAGATACGACGGCGATCCGGCGACGACCATCCCGAGTCCGGCTGCGCTGCTGGCGAGCACCTGGGGCGAGCTGACGCCGGTGAGCTCTTCCTGGAGGGCGTGCGTCTTCAGGTTGAGCTCGCGCTGCTGTGACGAGAGACTCGCGAGAGTGAACGAGTCCTGGGTGATGGCGAGCGACAGCCCGATCTGCGCGGCTCCGATCGCGAGTGCTCCGCCGAGCGCGATGAGGGCGTAGGCGAGCTTCGGCTTGCGGCGGACTGCAGGGCGGGTGACGGGCTGCAGCTTCCGCTGGGGCGTCCTCTCCGGGGCGACCGGCTGCACCGGCTTCCGGACGACGGCATTCAGGCTCATGCGCTCTCCCGCAGCTTCTCGGCGGCGCGCAGGCGCACCGGGATCGCCCGCGGGTTGCGCGCGCGTTCTTCGTCGTCGGCCAGCTCGGCGCCTTTGGTCAGGATGCGGAAACGCGGAGCATGTTCGGGGAGCTCGACCGGGAGCCCGGCAGGAGCGGTCGAGGCAGAGGCCGCAGCGAACGCCTGCTTCACGAGACGATCTTCCAGCGACTGGTAAGACAACACGACGATGCGCCCGCCGACTGCGAGCGCGTCCATCGCCGACGGGATCGCGTCGGCGAGCACGTTGAGCTCGGTGTTCACCTCGATGCGCAGCGCCTGGAACACGCGCTTGGCCGGGTGGCCCGCGCGCTGGGCAGCCGCGGGTGTGGCGGCGATCAGGATCTCGACGAGTTCACCCGACCGCGTGATCGGCTGCTTCTGCCGCGCGTCGATGATGAACCGTGCATACCGACCGGCGAGTTTCTCCTCGCCGTAGCGCTCGAAGATGCGGCGGAGATTGCCTTCGCTGTAGGTCGCGATGACCTCTGCGGCCGTGACGCCCTTGGTCTGATCCATCCGCATGTCCAGCGGGGCATCCTTCGAATAGGCGAAGCCGCGGTCGGCTTCGTCCAACTGCAGAGACGAGACGCCGAGATCGAAGAGGATGCCGGCCGCGCCCTGGGCGTGCAGTCCGATCTCGTCGTACACCGTGTGCACGAGCGTGACGCGGTCCGTGAAGCGGGCGAGCCGCTCCCCCGCGATGCGCAGCGCATCGGTGTCGCGGTCGAGTCCGACCAGACGGATGTTCGGGAAGCGTTCGAGCAGCGCCTCGGAGTGACCACCCATGCCGAGGGTGGCATCGACGAGCACCGCTCCGTCGGCCTGGAGGGCGGGAGCGAGCAGCTCGACGCAGCGGTCGAGCAGTACGGGGGTGTGGATGTCTCGGAGGTTCATGATCTTTCTCGGGGTGACCTTCGGCTCTGATCCCCCTCCGCTTCTCGACCCGGCACCGGGGAAGTGTGTCGGGGCGGGAGCGGCGGGGCATCACAGCCGTGGTCAGAAGAGTCCCGGAATCACCTCCTGCTCGAGGTCGGAGTAGGTCTCCTCGCCGGCGGCGAGGTAGGCGTTCCAGCTCTCGGCATCCCAGATCTCGGCGTGGGCGCCGACTCCGGTGACGATGAGTTCCTTCTGCAGACCTGCGTACTGACGCAGGTGCGCCGGGATGGTGATGCGGTTCTGGCTGTCTGGCATCTCCGCGCTGGCTCCGGAGAGGAACAGTCGCATGAAGTCACGCGCCTGTTTGTTCGCGAGCGGCGCCTGACGGATCCGCTCGTGCATCGCCTCGAACTCGGCCGTGCTGAACACGTAGAGGCACCGTTCCTGGCCTCGGGTGACGACGATGCCGCCGCCGAGGTCTTCGCGGAACTTCGCAGGAAGGATGACCCGTCCTTTGTCGTCCAGCTTCGGTGAGTGCGTACCCAGCAACATCGGCCACCACCCCCTCTGCGTCCGGCCAACTCGAGGTGCGCCCCACTTTACTCCACTTTCCTCCACATACCTACGACCAATCCTTCGGAAATCAGGGTCTATGCCGACAAGTACGCCGAACAACCCCGGAATTCCGGGGTGGAGGAAGGTGGAGGGTGAGTGGAGGGCGAGTGGGGGGACGGACGCGGCGAGCCGGCCGGCGGCGAACGCGGTCAAACGACAGAAGCCCGGATGCTCAGCATCCGGGCTTCTGTCGTGAAGTGTGTGGGGAGGTCAGTGACCGTCCTGGCGGCGATCCCA
Organism: Microbacterium sp. STF-2; assembly: GCF_034650155.1. NCBI lineage: Bacteria > Bacillati > Actinomycetota > Actinomycetes > Micrococcales > Microbacteriaceae > Microbacterium > Microbacterium sp. STF-2. Next base: position 85,780 of record NZ_JARKMW010000001.1, on the reverse strand, counting down.
TCGATCGTTCATCCGATCCATGAAGGAGGCCGATTCCTGCCGCTTCGGGGCGGAACGCTCACGGGGCGTGGTCGCGGTGGTGCGTCGCACTGGCGTGACGGCGACCATGACACCGGCGAGCATCGCGGCGAATCCGACGACACCGACGACGATGCCCCAGACGCCACCGAGAATGACACCGGCGACCAGACCGCCGACACCGGCGAGCAGGAGGAGTGCTCCGTAGACGAGATTTCGGTAGCTCAATGCTCGATCGCCGGACGGCGCGGTCACGACGTCGGCATCGTTGTGGAGGAGATGGCGTTCCATCTCGTCGAGCAGACGCTGCTCCTGTTCGGAGAGTGGCATTTCGTCCCCCTCGGGTATCGTGCCTCCCATTCTACGCGCGCCGAGGCGTCCGGGGCTAGCAGTTCGACGTCCCCTTGCTTTACGTATGCTGGGAGTCGTGCCGTCATCCTCCCCCGTCCCCGACGCCGTCGCCACGCACCTCGCACGCTTCTTCGCGCGGATGCGTGAGGAAGCCTCGGACTACGGCCCTGACGCGGCAGCATTCCTGGACGCCGCCGCCGGCACGCTCGACGGCGGCAAGCGCCTTCGAGCCCGCTTCTGCCATGCGGGGTGGCGTGCCGTCGCGAAGTTCGATGACCGCGACGCGGCGGAGACCGATGCGCTGTGGGACATGTGCACCGCGCTGGAGATCTTCCAGTCGGCCGCGCTCGTCCACGACGATCTGATCGACAACTCCGATACCCGCCGTGGTCGCCCCTCCGCGCATCGTGCGCTCGAGACGTCTCATCGCGCGGCCGGGTGGTCCGGAGATGCAGAGCAGTTCGGCAGGGCATCCGCGATCCTCCTCGGCGACCTGCTCGTCGCATGGAGCGATGACCTTCTGGAATACGCACTCGAGGGCCAGCCGCATGCGCGAGCCGTGCGCGCCGAGTACGCGCGGATGCGAAGGGATGTGACCACCGGCCAGTTCCTGGACATCGCAGAGGAATCGGCCTGGAGCGTGAACGACGGAAGTCTCCACGCCGAGAGGGCGCTGCGCGTGGCATCCCTCAAGTCCGCCAGATACAGCATCGAGCAGCCGCTCGTCCTGGGTGGCGCTTTCGGCGGAGCCCACGAGGACCAGGTCGCCGCACTGCGGCGCTTCGGCCATCCGATCGGCCTGGCATTCCAGCTCCGCGACGACGTGCTCGGCGTGTTCGGCGACGCATCCGTCACCGGCAAGCCGGCGGGCGACGACCTTCGGGAGGGCAAGCGCACGGTGTTGATCGCCCTCACCCGACAGGCTCTCGACGCCTCCGCACGGAATCTCCTGGACGAGATGCTCGGCGACCCCGCTCTGACATCGCCGCAGGTGTCGTCCCTGCAAGCCACGATCACTGCTTCGGGCGCGCTGGACCAGGTCGAGGCGATGATCGCCGACTATGCCCTCGAGGCCGACCGTGCGCTCTCAGGCGCCCGGCTCGACAACGCCGCCGTCGGCGAGTTGCGTGATCTCGCACGCGCGGCCACCGTGCGCGCGTCCTGACGGGCTTCGTCAGGCGAGAGTGCGCGCGAGACGCCGGACCGAGCTCTTGTGCCCGGCCAGCAGGGCGGCGATCGGCGAGCGCCCCAAGCTTTCCTCTTCGGCGAGCAGCCAGTCGATCAGCTCGTCGTCGGTGAAACCGGCGTCCTGCAGGACGATAACTGTTCCGCGCAGAGAACTCAGCGGGTGGCCGTCGACGATGAACACCGAGGGCACGGCGAACGTCCCGTTGCGACGCGACCCCACGAGGTAGTGCTCATCGATCAGACGACGCACTCGGCCGAGGGGCTCGTCGAGCACCTCGACGAGGTCGGGCATCGTCAACCACTCGACATCGGCAGCGGCAGGGGTTCCAGCAACGTTCTCAGACACGTTGCCCACTATCTCACCTCCGCCTGGCCGACGCATATCGACCCATCAGTCACATCCGTCACTTGCGTCACTTCTGTTGACTTCTGTTTACATCCGTGTCAGCGTGAAAAACTCGAAAAGGGGGCAAGCCTTGACAGTCAAGACCGCCACGCGTCGAACGCGATACCTGCCTATCGGAGTGCCTGCGGCGGTGCTCGGAGCCCTGGCGACCACGCTCACGGCGGCACCGGCCCACGCGGCTTCTCCGTCGGATGCTGCCGCCGTCGAGCGTCCACGTCTTCTCCCCGCGCGCGCGGTGCCCACCGAGGCCGCTCCACCCAGCTACGTCGTCCGCCCCGGCGACACCGTCTCCGCCATCGCCACGCGCTTCGGTCTTCGAGCGGTCGATGTCCTGACCTGGAACGGCCTCTCCTGGCGTTCCGTGATCTACCCTGGTCAGACCCTGACGCTGCTGCCTGCGGCCCCGGCAGCGACACCCGCAGCCACGCCCACCGCCGCGCCGGCGCCCCCGGCCTCGGCCACGCATCAGGTCGTCGCCGGCGACACCGTCTACGCCATCGCGCAGCGATACGGCACCACCGTCGACGCCGTCCTGTCGGCGAACGGCCTCACGCACGCTTCGATCATCCTTCCGGGCCAGAGTCTCGTCGTCGCCGGCACTGCAGCACCGGCAGCCGCGCCGACACCGGCTGCTGTCCCCGCAGTCGCTCCCGCATCCACCGCGACGCACACCGTCGTGGCCGGAGACACGCTGTTCGGCATCGCGCAGAAGTACGGCACCACGACGCAGACGCTGTACGCCGCGAACGGCCTCGGCCCCTCGTCGATCATCTACCCCGGCCAGACGCTCTCTCTGCAGGCGACGCCGGTAGCGGCTCCCTCCCCCACCACCGCTTCCGCCTCGGCCGGCGGCCAGCAGACGGCGACGCTCACCGCGGAACAGGCTGCGAACGCTGCGCTGATCATCCGCGTCGGTCGCGAGCTCGGCGTCTCGGACCGGGCCATCGCCATCGCCCTCGCGACGGGGATGGTCGAGTCCGGGCTGCGCAACCTCGACTGGGGCGACCGTGACTCGCTCGGCATCTTCCAGCAGCGCCCCAGCACCGGGTGGGGAACGCCCGCGCAGATCATGGACGCCGAGCGGAGCACACGCGTGTTCTACGGAGGGCAGGCCGACCCCAACGGGCAGGTGACGCGCGGGCTCCTGGACATCCCGGGCTGGGAGGGCATGCCCTTCACCGAGGCGGCCCAGGCGGTGCAGATCTCCGCCTATCCGGACAAGTACGGCCAGTGGGAAACGCAAGCCTATGCCTGGCTCGCTCTGCACGGCTGACGACATCCGGGAAAACCCGAAGGCCCGAGGGGTGAGCCGCTCCCCTGTCTTTCAGGCAGTTCTCCATAGAATTCTGACGTGACGACCAATCAGCAGGCCGACCCCCTCATCGGGCGGCTTGTCGACGGCCGCTACCGGGTGCGTGCCCGCATCGCCCGCGGCGGGATGGCGACCGTGTACGTCGCAACCGACCTCCGCCTGGAGCGGTGCATCGCCCTCAAGGTGATGCACGCGCACCTCAGCGACGACTCCGCCTTCCAGAGCCGGTTCATCCAGGAGGCCAGAGCCGCTGCCCGGCTGGCGGACCCCCACGTCGTGAACGTGTTCGACCAGGGCCAGGACGGCGAGCTCGCCTACCTCGTGATGGAGTATCTGCCCGGCATCACGCTGCGCGAGCTCCTCCGCGAGCAGAAGCGCCTCACGATCCCGCAGACCATCACCATCATGGATGCGATCCTGGCCGGTCTCTCGGCCGCGCATCGTGCCGGGATCGTGCACCGCGACGTGAAGCCCGAGAACGTCCTCCTCGCCGAAGACGGTCGCATCAAGATCGGCGACTTCGGGCTCGCGCGAGCGACCACCGCGAACACCGCGACCGGACAGCAGCTGCTCGGGACGATCGCCTACCTCGCCCCCGAACTCGTCACGCGCGGAACCGCCGACGCCCGCAGCGACATCTACGCCCTCGGCATCATGCTGTACGAGATGCTCGTGGGTGAGCAGCCCTACAAGGGCGAGCAGCCCATGCAGATCGCTTTCCAGCACGCCACGGAATCGGTGCCCCGACCGAGCGTGCGCAACCCCGCCGTGCCGGAGCAGCTCGACGAGCTCGTGCTCTGGGCAACGGAGAAGTCGCCGGACGACCGACCCGACGACGCGCAGCAGATGCTCGAGCGCCTGCGGGAGATCGAACGAGACCTCGGCATCGCCCCGACTGCGGCCAGAGCCACCGCGCCGCAGCACAGCCAAGGCGACTCGGGTGACCTCACCAAGGTGATGCCGGGAACGATGGTCATCGCCGACCCCACGGCTCCGGCACCCGCCGCCCTCGACAACGCGACCCTCCTGCGACGACGAGCGTCCAAACGCCGCGCGCGCGGGGCGTTCCTCCTCACTCTCGTGCTGCTGCTGGCGGTGCTCGCCGGCGGGGTCGGCTGGTGGTTCGGTTCCGGACCCGGCTCTCTCATCGCCGTGCCCGCGGTCGCCGGAGGCACATACGACGCCGCCGCGGCGACGCTCACGGATGCCGGATTCGTGCCGTCGCAGAAGGACGAATTCTCGATCGACATCCCCGCGGGGACCGTCATCGAGACCGATCCGGAAGAGGGGGCGCGACTCGACAAGGGCGCCTCGGTCACGGTGATCGTCTCCGCGGGGCCGGCGACGCACACGCTCGACCCGTTGAACGGCCGCGCCGAGCAGGATGCGCGCGACTACCTCACCGGTCTCAAGGTCAACGTCACGGACAAATCTCTCCTGCTCTTCTCCGATGCCGACGCCGGCATCGTCATCAACGCGTACGTCACACCGCGGGCCGGCGGGGACGCCTACATCTGCGGGGACGGCTGCGAGGTCTTCGAGGACGACACGGTGGAGCTCTACGTCTCCGCCGGCGACTTCCCCGACGTCGCGGGTATGTCGGTCGGCGAGGCCACCTCCACGCTCACGGACAAGGGCCTCACCGTGACCGCGGACCCGCAGTACACCTTCAGCGACAGCGTCGCCAAGGATGTGGTCATCGGAGTGGCCGATCGTGCGGAAGAAGGCAATTGGCGGCCGGGCGACAGCGTGCAGCTCATCGTCTCCAAAGGCCCGGAGCTGTTCCCCGTGCCGGATGTCTCGGGCAAGACCTTGAACGAAGCCAAGAAGATCCTCTCCGACAAGGGGTTCAAGTCGACCTATGCCGCCTGGGGCGATCTGCCGGGCTTCGCGGAGATGGCCAAGGTCACGGGGCAGGATCCCGGCCCGGACAAGTCGCTCCCCCGTGGAGGCACCGTGAACCTCTCGATTCAGCTCAGCGGTTGAGCGCTCCGTCGGGGAACGACCGCGAGACGTCATGAGCAAAGAGAAGGCCGCCTCCCCGTGTTCCGGGGGGCGGCCTTCTTCGACGGTGTCTCAGCGCTTCTGTCTCAGCGCTTCTCGAGCTCCTCGGCCACCAGGAAGGCGAGCTCCAGCGACTGCATGTGGTTCAGTCGCGGGTCGCACAGGCTCTCGTAGCGCGTGGCCAGCGCGGCCTCGTCGATCTGCTCCGACCCACCGAGGCACTCGGTGACGTCGTCACCGGTGAGCTCGACGTGGATTCCGCCGGGGAAGGTGCCGACCGCGCGGTGCGCTTCGAAGAAGCCCCGCACCTCATCGACGACGTCGTCGAAGCGACGGGTCTTGTAGCCGGTCGGCGTGGTGATGCCGTTGCCGTGCATCGGGTCGGTGACCCACAGCGGCTGCGCGCCGGAATCGCGGACCGCCTCGAGCAACGGCGGCAGTGCGTCACGGATCTTGCCCGCACCCATGCGGGTGATGAACGTCAGGCGTCCGGGCTCGCGTTCGGGATCGAGCTTGTCGATCAGCGCGAGCGCGGTGTCGGGCGACGTGGTCGGTCCGAGCTTCACGCCGATGGGGTTGCGGATCTTGGAGAAGTAGTCGACGTGTGCGCCATCGAGCTCGCGCGTGCGCTCTCCGATCCACAGGAAGTGCGCAGAGGTGTTGTACGGCGTGTCCGTGCGCGAGTCGATGCGCGTCATCGGGCGCTCGTAGTCCATCAGCAGACCCTCGTGCCCCGTGAAGAACTCGACGCGCTTGAGCTCATCGAAGTCCGCTCCTGCAGCCTCCATGAACTTGATCGCGCGGTCGATCTCCGCGGCCATGCGCTCGTAGCGCTGGTTGGCAGGGTTCTGCGCGAAGCCCTTGTTCCACGAGTGCACCTCGCGGAGATCGGCGAAACCACCCTGGGTGAACGCGCGGATCAGGTTGAGGGTCGACGCCGCCGTGTGGTAGCCCTGGAGCAAGCGACCGGGGTCGGCGGTGCGGGACCCCTCGGTGAAGTCGTAGCCGTTCACGATGTCACCGCGGTAGGCGGGCAGAGTGACGTCACCGCGGGTCTCGGAGTCGCTAGAGCGCGGTTTCGCGAACTGACCCGCCATCCGACCCATCTTGACGATGGGCATCGAGGCGCCGTACGTGAGCACGACAGCCATTTGCAGCACCGTCTTGATGCGGTTGCGGATCTGTTCGGCGGTCGCCCCGGCGAAGGTCTCGGCGCAGTCACCACCCTGGAGGAGGAACGCCTGGCCGGACGCCGCACGGGCGAGCCTGTCACGCAGGTTGTCGACCTCGCCGGCGAAGACCAGGGGCGGAAGGGTCGCGATCTGCTGGGAGACGTCGGCGACGCGGTCCGCGTCGGGCCACTGCGGCTGCTGCTTGATGGGAAGCGAGCGCCATTCATCAAGGGCTTCGATGTGGTGCGGGAGCATGCGTTCCAGCCTAGTGGTCGCGGGTACCACCCAGATCCGCGTGAGGCCTATGTGACGCGCGTGGGGAGCCGGTCCTTGACGGTCGACGCGTAGACGTCTTCGTACTTCTGCTCGCCGAGCCGCTGCAGGGCCACCATGATCTCGTCGGTGACCGAACGCAGGATGTAGCGATCGTTCTCCATGCCCGCGTAGCGCGAGAAGTCGAGGGGCTCCCCGATCACGATTCCGACGCGCACGATGCGGGGTAGCCTCCTGCCGATCGGCATCGCCGTATCGGTGTCGACCATGATCACCGGCACCACCGGGACCTTCGCCTCGAGCGCCATCCTGGCGATGCCGGTCCGACCCCGATACAGCTTTCCGTCGGGGCTTCTGGTGCCCTCGGGGTAGATGCCGAGCAGGTCGCCTCCGCCGAGCACCTGGAGTCCGGTGTTCAGCGAGGCCTCGGAAGCCTTGCCACCCGATCGATCGATGGGGATCTGTCCCGTCGCCTTCATGAAGAACTTCGTGGCCCAGCCTTTGAGGCCGCGGCCCGTGAAGTAGTCGCTCTTCGCGAGGAAGGACATCGACCGGTCGATCACCAGAGGAAGGAAGATGGAGTCGGCGAAGGAGAGGTGATTGCTCGCGAGGATCGCCGCACCGTTCGCGGGCACGTTGTTGCGCCCGACGATCCAGGGACGGAACACCGCCTTGACCACGGGGCCGATCACCACGTACTTCATCAGCCAGTAGAACATCGTGGTGAAGTCTAGCGCCGCGCCCGGCGTCCGTGGAGTCGGCTCCTTACTCCGACCATCCACGCGACCCAGTTCCACCCGAGGCGCGACTGGGTTCCATGCCCTAGACTCAGAGGCAAGTCCGTGCCCGACCGGTACCGAAGGAGCTGCCGTGGTCCAGTTTGAAGTCCCCGCGATCGTCCCCGCCGATCCCGACGCGAACGTCGCCGACCTGCTGGTGAAGCGCGTCGAAGCCACTCCGGATCGTGCGCTGTTCTCGGTTCCGGAGGGAGAGGGGTGGCGAGACATCTCGGCCGCCGACTTCCAGACGGCCGTGACCGCCCTCGCGAAGGGCTTCGTCGCCGCCGGCATCCAGCCCGGCGAGAAGGTCGGATTCCTGGCGCGCACGACCTACGAATGGACGCTCGTCGACTTCGCGCTGTTCTACGCCGGCGCCGTGATGGTGCCGATCTACGAGACCAGCTCGCCCTCTCAGATCCAGTGGATCCTCGAGGACTCCGGTGCCATCGCGCTCATCGTGGAGTCGCCCGAGCACTTCGCCCGCGTCGACGAGGTCCGTGGCGACCTCCCGCTGATCCGCGAGGTGTGGCAGCTGCACCTGGGCGCCATCGACACCCTGACCGCCCAGGGCGCCTCCGTGGCCGATGCCGAGATCGAACGCCGGCGCTCCCTTGCGGTCGGATCCGACATCGCCACGCTCATCTACACCTCCGGCTCCACGGGGCGCCCGAAGGGGTGCGTGCTCACGCACAGCAATTTCGTCGAGCTCTCCCGGAACTCCGCCAAGGCTCTGGACGAGGTCGTCCAGACACCGGGAGCCTCCACCCTCCTCTTCATCACGACTGCCCATGTGTTCGCACGGTTCATCTCGATCCTCGACGTCCATGCGGGAGTGCGCACGGGTCACCAGCCCGATACGCGCCAGCTTCTTCCGGCGCTCGGCTCGTTCAAACCGACGTTCCTCCTCGCTGTCCCCCGCGTGTTCGAGAAGGTGTACAACTCGGCGGAGCAGAAGGCCGAAGCCGGCGGCAAGGGCAAGATCTTCCGTGCCGCCGCCGACGTCGCCATCGAGCACTCCAAGCTGCTCGAAGCGGGCAAGCCGATCCCGTTCGGGATGAAACTCAAGTTCGCCCTGTTCAACAAGCTCGTCTACAGCAAGCTCCGCGAGGCCATGGGCGGCAATGTCGTCTACGCCGTCTCGGGCTCCGCGCCCCTCGGCTCGCGGCTCGGCCATTTCTTCCACAGCCTCGGTGTGGTGATCCTCGAGGGCTACGGCCTGACGGAGACGACCGCGCCCGCCACGGTGAATCTGGCGGACAAGTCGAAGATCGGGACGGTCGGCCCCGCCCTCCCCGGCGTCGGCGTCCGCCTCGCCGACGACGGCGAGATCGAGGTGCGCGGCATCAACGTGTTCAAGGAGTACTGGAACAACCCCGAGGCGACGGCCGAGGCCTTCAGCGAGGGCGGCTGGTTCCACACCGGCGACATCGGCAGCTTCGACTCCGAGGGCTTCCTGACGATCACCGGGCGCAAGAAGGAGATCATCGTCACGGCCGGCGGCAAGAACGTCGCTCCGGCCGCACTCGAGGACCCGATCCGCGCGAATCCGATCATCGGTCAGGTCGTGGTCGTCGGTGACCAGCGTCCGTTCATCTCGGCGCTCGTCACGCTCGATCCCGAGATGCTTCCGACCTGGCTCGCCAACAACGGCCTCGAGGCCACCATGTCGCTCGTGGACGCGTCCAAGAACGCGGCCGTCCGGGCCGAAGTGCAGCGCGCGGTCGATGCCGCCAATGCACGCGTCTCGCGAGCCGAGTCGATCCGGAAGTTCACGATCCTCGATTCCGAGTGGACGGAGGCCTCGGGGCACCTGACCCCGAAGCTCTCGATCAAGCGGAACATCATCATGAACGACTTCGCCGACGAGATCGCCGCGATCTACGACGAGCCCGTCGCGACCACGAATGTCCCGATCGGCGGCTGACCCGATCCCCCCGATGAAGAAGGGCCCCGCACGCGCGGGGCCCTTCTTCATCTGTCCGGCGTCAGAACCAGGAGCTCTCCCGCACTTCGCGCATGGCGACCTTGCGGACCTCCGGATCGAGCCGGGTCAGGAAGAGCTTGCCGTCGAGGTGATCGGTCTCGTGCTGCAGCGCCTGAGCGAGCAGGCCGTCCCCCTCGAGCACTACGGGGTCGCCGTCGAGATCGATCCCCTCGACGCGCGCCCAGGGATGGCGCTGCGCGTCGTGCCAGAGTCCCGGGACTGAGAGACAGCCCTCCCCCGTCGGCACCGGTTCACCGCGCACCTCGGTGAGCACCGGGTTGAGCACATAGCCGATGTCGCCGTCGATGTTGTAGCTGAAGGCACGCAGAGCGACGCCGATCTGCGGCGCCGCGACTCCCGCGCGCCCCGGCAGCTCGACGGTGTCGACGAGGTCGGCCACGAGTGCCCGGACCCCGTCGTCGATCACCTCGATCGGGGCGCAGACCGTACGCAGGACGGGGTCGCCGAAGATGCGGATCTCACGGACGGCCATCAGGCGGCCCTGGCCCGCAGGCCCTCGACCAGCAATGCCGCGAGTTCTCGGGCGGCGATGCGGGTCTCGGGCAGAAGGTTGGCGAACACGATCGTGCCACCCCCGGCGATCTGCGGGTCGTAGGGGACCCGCACGACACTCCGTGCACGTGTGGCGAAGTGCGCCTGCAACTCGTTCAGCCGCACGAGGGGCGCCCCGGGCGTGGACTGGTTGAGGACCACGATCGCCTCGCGCGCCTGCTCGGCATACCCGTTGGTCTCGAGCCAGGTGAGGGTCTCGGATGCGAGGCGCGCCTCGTCGACGCTCAGCCCCGAGACGATGACGACCTGGTCGGCGAGATCGAGAGTTGCCGACATCACCGAGTGGACGATCCCTGTTCCCGTATCGGTGAGGACGAGCGAGTAGTAGTGCGCCGCCACGCCGGCCACGTCACGGTAGTCGCTGTCGCTGAAGGCCTCGGCGATGCGCGGGTCGGCATCGGAGGCGAGGACGTCGAGGCGTGTCGCGTCGCGCGCCACGATGGCGGAGATGTCGTGGTATCCCTTGACGTCATCGTGGATGCGGACGAGGTCGCGCACGGACTTGCGGTGATGCGGACGCACGATGCGCTCGGCGAGTGTTCCGCGATCCGGGTTGGCGTCGACGGCGATCACGCGATCTTCCCGAGCGTCGGCCAACGCCATGCCCAGCAGCGCCGTGATCGTGGTCTTACCCACCCCGCCCTTGCGGGAGAGTACGGGCACGAAGCGCGCTCCCCCCGCGAGCGGTGCGGCGATCCGCGCGGAGAGGGCCTTGCGCTCCCGCGCACGACGGCCGTCGCCGATGTTGATGCGACGACCGGACACGGCGTAGAGGAAGTGGCTCCATGCCCCCTCGGGCTCCGGCTTCGCGATCCGGTGCGGGTCGAGCAACCGGTCGGCGGTGAGCAGATCGGCGGACTCGCGCGAGGACTCGCCCAGATCATCCAGGCGCTTCGAGGTGAGCGTCACGTCCGTGCGTGCCGCCGGGCGAGCCGGTTTCGCCACGACGGGCCTCTCTTCTGGGGTGGACACGGTGGTGGTCTCCTTCTCGGCGGACGCCCGCACGGCGGATGCCGGTGCAGGAGGAGTCGTCTCGATCTCGGATCGAGCCTGGGAGAGGAACCGGGCGGCCGCGGCTTCCTCTGCAGCCCGCCCCTCGGCGGAATCCAGATCGTCGGTGACCGGCTCAGAGTCCGGCTCATCGATGACGACCGCATCGACGACGACCGCATCGATGACGACATCGTCGACGGGGATCACCGGATCGAGTGCGGTCACCTCGATCACGATCCGTTCCATGCCGGGCGCCTCATCGATGACGGGCGCCTCATCGATGACGGGCGCCTCGTCGATGACGGGCGTCTCGTCGATCACGCCCGTGACGACGGGAGGTTCCACGGTCGACCCGACTGTGGGCTCGACGTTCGAGGAGGCCGCCGGCTCCTCCGCCGGTTCGACGACGGGGGCCGATCCGGAGACCGGCGCGGATGCGGCGGCGTTCGCCGATGGGGTCACAGGACGGGTCTGCGATTTCGGCAGCGTCTTCGTCTTCCCCTTCGTCCCGGACTTCGGGATCTGCTCCACGGCAGGCACCTGATCGATCACGAGGTCGCCGATGACCTCGCCGTCGACGACGCCGTCGTCGGCGAGGTCATCCTCCTCGTTTCGGGGAAGGGTCACGCTGACCTGAGCGGTCCCGCCGAGGATGCCGATGCCGGCCGTGTCGAGAGACGCGGCTTCGTCGAGCACCCCCAGCGAGTTCTCCTCGGGGTCGGTGGTGTTCTTCGGTGTCACGATGTCGCTCCAAGCCTGCGCGAGCCTCGGGTGCGCACGCATGCGCGGCCCTCGCCCGCACAAGATTAGTGCGCCGGACGGATCACGACCAAAAGATCTCCGGCGTCCACCTGCTGCGTCTCGGCGATCGCGTGGCGCTCGACCACGCCGTCGACGGGGGCGGTGATGGCCGCCTCCATCTTCATCGCCTCGATGGAGGCGACGGGTTCGCCGGCCCGGACGACGGCTCCGACCTCTGCCTTCAGAGTGACGACGCCGGAGAACGGAGCCGCCACCTGACCGGGGACGGAGGTATCGGCCTTCTCGACCTCGATCGCATCGACCTTGATGGAGCGGTCCCGGACGAACACCGGGCGGAGCTGTCCGTTCAGCGTCGTCATCACGGTGCGCATGCCCTTGTCGTCCGCGTCGCCGATGGCTTCGAGCCCGACGTACAGCCGCACCCCGCGATCGATCTCGATCTGGTGCTCCTGGCCGGCGACGAGGCCGTACAGGTAATCGCTCGTGTCGAGCACCGACAGGTCGCCGAACAGCTCGCGACGCTCCGCGAACTCCGCACTGGGCGCAGGGAACAGCAGCGTGTTGAGTCGCGTCCGCCGTTCGGCGCTGGTCCCGCCGAGAGCCGCCTCGTCGTCTGCAGTGATCGCGGTGAGACCCGTACGCACGGAGCGCCCGGCGAGGACCTTGGTGCGGAACGGCTCCGGCCATCCTCCGGGAAGATCGCCGAGCTCGCCGGCCATGAAGCCCACGACCGAATCGGGGACGTCGTACTTCTCGGGATGGGCTTCGAAGTCGGCAGGGTCCGCCTTCACCGCCGCGAGGTGGAGGGCGAGATCGCCGACGACCTTCGACGACGGCGTCACCTTGGGCACACGGCCGAGGATACGGTCGGCCGCGGCGTACATGTCCTCGATGAGCTCGAAGTCGTCGGCGAGGCCGAGCGCCTTGGCCTGCTGCCGGAGGTTCGACAGCTGTCCGCCCGGGATCTCGTGGTGGTACACACGGCCTGTGGGACCGGGAAGCCCGGACTCGAAGGGCGCATACTGGCGACGCACCGCCTCCCAGTACGGCTCGAGGTCGGAGACGGCGTCGAGCGAGATGCCGCTGTCGCGTTCGGTATGGGCGAGGGCCGCGACCAGCGACGACAAGGACGGCTGACTCGTGGTTCCGGACAGCGGCGCCGATGCGGCGTCCACCGCATCCACGCCGGCGGCGCTGGCGGCGAGGAGCGTCGCGAGCTGACCGCCGGGGGTGTCATGCGTGTGCAGATGGACCGGCAGATCGAAGCGCTCGCGCAGCGCCGTGACGAGTGCGGCAGCGGCGGCGGGACGCAGCAGACCCGCCATGTCCTTGATCGCGATGATGTGCGCGCCGGCCTCGACGATCTGGTCCGCAAGGCCCAGGTAGTAGTCGAGGGTGTAGAGGTCCTCCGCGGGGTCGAGCAGGTCGCCGGTGTAGCAGAGCGCGACCTCGGCGATCGCGGTCCCGGTGTTGCGGACGGCCTCGATCGCCGGACGCATCTGCTCCACGTCGTTGAGTGCGTCGAAGATGCGGAAGATGTCGACGCCGCTGGCGGCGGCCTCCGCGACGAATGCCTCGGTCACCGCCGTCGGGTACGGCGTGTAGCCGACGGTGTTCCTCCCACGAAGGAGCATCTGGATCGCCACGTTGGGCAGAGCGGCACGGAGCTTGTCGAGGCGCTCCCACGGGTCTTCGCCCAGGAAGCGCAGCGCGACGTCGTAGGTCGCACCGCCCCATGCCTCGACCGAGAGGAGTCCAGGAGTGAGCCGCGCGAGATACGGTGCGGCAGCGACGAGATCTTTCGTGCGCACACGCGTCGCCAGAAGCGACTGGTGCGCGTCGCGGAACGTCGTATCGGTGATCGCCAGCGCCGTCTGCGCACGAAGGCTGCGGGCGAAGCCCTCCGGCCCCAGCTCGAGGAGCTTCTGACGCGAACCCGGCACCGGCTCCGAGGTCAGATCGATCGACGGAAGCTTGGTGACGGCGTCGACAACACCGGGGTGCACGCCGTGGGGCTTGTTCACCGTGACGTCGACCAGCCAGTTGAGGAGCTTCGTGCCGCGGTCCTTGGAGACGCGACCGCGAAGCAGCTCGGGCCGCTCGTCGATGAACGACGTGCTGACGTCGCCGGCGATGAACGCGTCGTCCTCCAGGAGCGCCTGGAGGAAGGGGATGTTGGTCGAGACACCGCGGATGCGGAACTCGGCGAGGGCACGACGGGCGCGGGCGACGGCTGCCGGGAAATCACGCCCGCGGCACGTGAGCTTCGCCAGCATGGAGTCGAAGTGGGGGCTGATCTGTGCGCCCTGATGGACCGTGCCGCCGTCGAGACGGATCCCGGCGCCCCCGGGAGAGCGGTAGGTCGTGATCTTGCCGGTATCGGGGCGGAAGCCCTGCGTCGGGTCCTCCGTCGTGATCCGGCACTGCAGTGCGGCACCGCGCAGATGCAGGTTCTCCTGCTGCAGTCCCAGTTCGGCGAGGGTCTGGCCCGAGGCGATGCGCATCTGGCTCTGCACCAGGTCGACGTCGGTCACCTCTTCGGTGACCGTGTGCTCGACCTGGATGCGCGGATTCATCTCGATGAAGACGACCTCGCCGGTGCGCTCCCCCGCGGTCTCGAGCAGGAACTCGACCGTCCCGGCGTTCTCGTACCCGATGGAGCGGGCGAAGGCGACGGCGTACCCGTGCAGAGCGGTGCGCACGCTGTCGTCGAGGTTCGGCGCCGGTGCGATCTCGACGACCTTCTGATGGCGCCGCTGCACCGAGCAGTCACGTTCGAACAGGTGCACGGTCTCGCCGGTCTTGTCGGCGAGGATCTGCACCTCGATGTGGCGCGGGCGCACGACCGCCTGCTCGAGGAACATCCTGGCGTCGCCGAAGGCGCTCTCGGCCTCTCGCATCGCTTCGGCCAGAGCGGGAGCGAGGTCCCCGGCCGTCTCGACACGACGCATCCCGCGGCCTCCGCCACCGGCCACGGCCTTGGCGAACAACGGGAATCCGATCTCCTCCGCCTGGGCGACCAGCGCCTCGACGTCATCGGATGCCTCGGTGGAGCGGAGGACCGGGACACCGGCTTCGATCGCATGGCGTTTCGCCTCGACCTTGTTGCCGGCCATCTCGAGCACGTTCGATGGCGGGCCGATGAACACGATGCCGTTCGCCGCCGCCTTCTCGGCGAGCTCCGGGTTCTCGGAGAGGAAGCCGTATCCGGGGTAGATCGCGTCCGCCCCCGACTCGAGTGCGACGCGGATGATCTCGTCGACATTCAGGTACGCGCGCACCGGATGCCCGCGCTCACCGATCTCGTAGGCTTCATCGGCCTTGAGCCGATGGACGGAGCCGCGGTCCTCATGCGGGAACACCGCGACGGTGCGCGCTCCCACTTCGACAGCCGCACGGAAGGCACGGATCGCGATCTCGCCGCGGTTCGCCACAAGGATCTTCTGGAACATGCACACCTCTGGGAGCTCGATGCGCAGCGTTTTCGATGCGCATGGGGCGGGGCTGAGTGTTCCCCCAGCCTAGGGGAAGGTAACGTGGTCTCCGTGCACGTACTCAGCGTCAGCTCTCTCAAGGGAGGCGTCGGCAAGACGACCGTGACACTCGGGCTGGCCTCAGCGGCTTTCGCCCGAGGCGTCCGGACTCTCGTCGTCGACCTCGACCCGCAGTCCGACGTCTCCACCGGGATGGACATCCAGGTGGCCGGACGACTCAACATCGCCGACGTCCTGGCGAACCCGAAGGAGAAGGTCGTCCGCCAGGCGATCACCTCCAGCGGCTGGGCGAAGGTGCACCCGGGCACGATCGACGTGCTCATCGGCAGCCCCTCCGCGATCAACTTCGACGGCCCGCACCCGAGTGTGCGCGACGTGTGGAAGCTCGAAGAGGCCCTCGCCTCCGTCGAAGCCGACTACGACCTCGTGCTCGTCGACTGCGCGCCGTCCCTGAACGCGCTGACCCGCACGGCGTGGGCTGCGAGCGACCGTGTCATGGTCGTCACCGAACCCGGCCTCTTCTCCGTCGCCGCAGCCGACCGCGCCCTCCGCGCGATCGAGGAGATCCGACGCGGACTCTCGCCCCGACTCCAGCCGCTCGGCATCGTGGTGAACCGCGTGCGCCCCCAGTCCATCGAGCACCAGTTCCGCATCAAGGAGCTGCGCGACATGTTCGGGCCGCTCGTGCTCTCCCCTCAGCTGCCCGAGCGCACGTCTCTGCAGCAGGCTCAGGGTGCCGCCAAGCCGCTGCACATCTGGCCCGGAGACTCCGCCCAGGAGCTCGCCGCCGACTTCGACCAGTTGCTCGACCGCATCATCCGCACCGGTCGCATCCCCGTCCCCGAGAGCGGTCAGCAGAGCTGACCCTCCCGACGCGCACAGCGAAACGGCCGCCCTCTTCGAGGACGGCCGTTTTCTGTATGACGTGAGACGTCAGGCGGAACGCTTGGTGCGACGCGCGGACAGCTCGTCGACAGGGTCCGGAGCGGTGGCATCGAAGGCGACGAGCGTCGACTCCACCTCGCGGAGCACCTTGCCGACGGCGATTCCGAAGACACCCTGACCGCGGCTGACGAGGTCGATGACCTCGTCGTTCGACGTGCAGAGGTAGACCGAGGCGCCGTCGCTCATGAGCGTGGTGCCTGCGAGATCGCGGATGCCGGCGCGACGGAGTTCTTCGACGGCGGTGCGGATCTGCTGCAGCGAGATGCCGGTGTCGAGAAGGCTCTTCACGAGCTTGAGGACGAGGATGTCGCGGAAGCCGTAGAGACGCTGCGAACCCGAGCCGCTCGCGCCTCGGACGGTGGGCTCCACCAGCTCGGTGCGGGCCCAGTAGTCCAGCTGACGATAGGTGATGCCGGCGGCACGAGCAGCGACCGCACCACGGTAGCCGACCTCGTCATCCATGGCCGGAAGGCCGTCGGTGAAGAGGAGTTCGGGTACGAACCGCGGGTCGCCTGTGAGCTCATCCGCATTCATCTGAAATCCTCCCTGGAACGGTTATCTTCCACGGTAGAGCAGTGCCTGGGCACCGGCAATCACATCCGTGCCGCGGCGAAGGTGTGTCGCAATCAGTTCGTTACGAAAGCACGCGCGAGAGCGCATCCTTGACGAAGAGCGAGCGCACTTCGTCGATGCGCGTGGCGAGCTCGGGAGCGAGCTCGCTGGCTTTCGCTCGGGAGGCCGCATCGGTCCGGCGGAGCAGCGCGGACATGGCGGATTCGATGAGGGCGACCTCGCGCTCGGCGCCCTGACGCAGCGAACGAAGGTGCCGCGGCTCGATGCCGTGGCGGTCCAGGCCGACGAGACCGCGAAGCAGCGTCACCGTCGCCTCGGGGTAGCTCTCCTGAGCGGTGATGACGCCGGTGCTGATGGCGTCGTTGAGGAGCTGCGGGCCTGCTCCGGCCGCGGCGAGGAGCTCGTCGCGGCGGTACCGGCGGGGCGCCGGGGTGATCGACGGCGGGGGCACGAGAGCAGTCGCGTCTCCCCCGGCGTCGACGTCGTCGAGCTGTTCGCGGATGACGCTCAGAGGAAGGTAGTGATCACGCTGCAGCGTGAGTCCGAGCCGGAGGCGCTCGATGTCGGACGCCGAGAACTTGCGATAGCCGGAGTCGGTGCGAGAGGGGGTGACGATGCCCTGCACCTCGAGGAAGCGCAGCTTGCTGGAGGTCAGGTCGGGGAACTCCGGGGTGAGCCTTGCGAGCACCTGACCGATACTCAACAGACCCGCGGACGCAGAGCGTTCGCGGGCAGGAGAGGCCGCCATCAGGCGTTCGCCGCCGGGCGGTCGTGCGGAGAGGCGAAGAAGTTCAGACGGAACTTGCCGACGCGGAGTTCGGAACCGTCCACCAGGGTGCTGCGATCGACACGCTCGCCATTGACGTAGGTCCCGTTGAGCGAACGCTGGTCGATGATCTCGAACGTGGACCCCGTGCGCGTGATCTCCGCATGCCGGCGCGAGACCGTCACGTCGTCGAAGAAGATGTCGGCCTCGGGGTGACGGCCGACGGTCGTCACGTCGGTGTCGAGGAGATACCGGGCTCCGGCGAGAGCGCCGGAGCGGACCAGCAGAAGCGCCGATCCCGCAGGCAGCGCGGCGATCGCCGACTGCTCGACGTCGGTGAGTTCCACTCCGAACGGCACGAACGACAGATCGGAATCGTGCCCGAACGTCTGCGTAACGTCGTGTCTCTGCTCACCGGAACGGTGGATCGCGGCTTCTCCGGCCGGTCGGCTGTCGCTGTCAGTCACTGTGCCCTCCTGGTTGTCCAGACTAACGGATGCCGGGCCGGTCGCGGGAGGCCGCTTCCACACTCAGCCGCCCCATACCGAGGATTCATAGGCTGTACTCGTGAAGACCAAAGCTCTGAGCCGCTCGGCCGCCCCGATCGCCCTCGCCGCGACCCTGCTCGCCGCCTTTCTCGTGCTCCTCTCCCCTCTCTCCGCTTCTGCGCACGACGCACTCGTGTCGTCGTCGCCGGCGGCAGACGAGTCGGTCGAGGTCGTTCCCGCCGCGTTGACGCTCACCTTCAACGCGAAGCTGATCGGCGGCGAAGGCGCCACCGAGGTCGTCGTGACCGATCCGTCCGGCGCCTCCATCACCGATGGTCCGGCGACCGTCGACGGCGCGATCGTCACGCAGCCCTTGACGGGCTCGGGGCCGGCCGGCGCCTACCACGTGATCTGGAAGGTCGTCTCCAGCGACGGGCACCCCACGTCGGGCGAGTACTCCTTCACCGTCACCGTCGGCGACGAAAGCGCCGCGACGACCGAACCCAGCGCCGCGCCGACCACGACGCCGCCGACGGCCGAGCAGACGGCAGCCCCCGCCCCCACGGCCACGACCGTGACGGAATCCGGCGATTCTGCCGACGGGTCCGCCTGGATCTGGGTGGTCGTGATCGTCGCCGTGCTCGTCGTCGCCGGCGTGGTCGTCTGGATCGTCATGAGCCGCCGCGGCGGAGGCCCCCGGACCGATTCCGACCCCTCCTCCGAGCGATAGGCTTAAGGCATGCCACACTACGACGTCGTCATCCTTGGTGCAGGTCCTGGCGGATACGTCGCTGCGGTTCGCAGCGCGCAGCTCGGTCTGTCCACCGCGATCATCGAGGAGAAGTACTGGGGCGGTGTCTGCCTCAACGTCGGCTGCATCCCCTCCAAGGCGCTCCTGAAGAACGCGGAACTCGCCCACACCCTGAATCACAAGGCTGATTTCTTCGGAATCTCCGGTGAGTTCACGATCGACTTCGGCAAGGCCTTCGATCGCAGCCGCGAGGTGGCCGAAGGCCGCGTCAAGGGCATCCACTTCCTCATGAAGAAGAACAAGGTGACCGAGTACAACGGTCGCGGCACCTTCACCGGCCCCAAGGCGATCTCGGTCGCCAAGGCCGACGGCACGACCGAAGAGGTCACCTTCGACAACGTCATCATCGCCACCGGCTCCAAGGTCCGCCTGCTCCCGGGCGTCACGCTCAGCGAGAACGTGGTGACCTACGAAGAGCAGATCATGACCCGTGAACTGCCCGAGTCGATCGTCATCGTCGGCGCCGGCGCCATCGGCATGGAGTTCGCGTACGTCCTGACGAACTACGGCGTCAAGGTCACGATCATCGAGTTCCTCGACCGTGCGCTCCCCAACGAGGACGCCGACGTGTCGAAGGAGATCACGAAGCAGTACAAGAACTACGGCGTCGACATCCTCACCTCGACCAAGGTCGAGTCGGTCGTCGACAACGGCTCCTCGGTCACCGTCACCTACACCGGCAAGGACGGCCAGCAGAGCTCGATCGAAGCCGGCAAGGTCCTCATGTCGGTCGGCTTCGCCCCGAACGTCGAGGGCTTCGGGCTCGAGAACACCGGCGTGAAGCTGACCGAGCGCGGCGCGATCGACATCGATGACCACATGCGCACCAACGTCGACGGCATCTACGCGATCGGCGATGTGACGGCCAAGCTGCAGCTCGCCCACGTGGCGGAGGCGCAGGGCGTCGTCGCCGCCGAGACCATCGGCGGAGCCGAGACCCAGACGCTCGGCGACTACCGCATGATGCCGCGCGCGACGTTCTGCTCCCCGCAGGTCGCGTCGTTCGGTCTCACGGAGCAGCAGGCCAAGGATGAGGGGCGCGAGATCAAGGTCGCGACCTTCCCGTTCATGGCGAACGGCAAGGCACACGGCCTGGGCGAGCCGGTCGGCTTCGTCAAGCTGATCGCCGATGCCGAGCACCTCGAGCTCATCGGCGCCCACATGATCGGCCCCGACGTCTCCGAGCTCCTCCCCGAGCTGACGCTGGCCCAGAAGTGGGACCTGACGGCTCTCGAGCTGGCCCGCAACGTGCACACCCACCCGACGCTGTCGGAGGCGCTGCAGGAGGGCTTCCACGGCCTCGCCGGTCACATGATCAACTTCTGATCGAGACTCCTCACGAAGGCCCGGTCCGCCGACAGCGGATCGGGCCTTCGTGCGTCTCCGGAGCCGTCAGAGGCCGCGCATCGTGAGGAGGCCGGTCGTCCATCCGCGCAGCGGTGCCGATCCGAGCCCCTGCATCAGCACCTCCCGTCCACGCACGACCGTCCGGGGAGCGGGAGCGCCCATCGACATGTAGAACGCCGATCGGCGCTGCGCCCGGGAGGCCGATCTGCGCGCGTGCCACTCGTACCCCGACAGGTCGGGCGTCCGACTCGGCAGCGTCCTGACGAGGGCGGTGGCGAGACGAACGGCATCCATCCACCCGAGGTTCATCCCCTGCCCGCCGATCGGACTGATCTCGTGCGCGGCATCGCCGACGAGCACCAGCCGCCCGCGCTGCAGTCGCTTCGCCGCGTGCTGCGCGGCGACGAATGACGTCGGCATCACGTCCGCCGCGGGGGCGACGGCGATTCCCGTGCGCGTCTCGATGGTCGCGCAGAATTCCTCGATGCTGCGCAGACCTCCGCCCTCCGCTTCCCGTACCACCCACCGGCGCTGTCCACCGGGAAGTGGGAACGACTCGACGAGTCCCTCCGGTTCGCAGTGCAGCACGGCGCGCGCGTCGGGTGTCGCATCGGCGAGGTCGACCATCGCATAGGAGGCCCGTCCGAGGCGGCGGCGCCACCCGGCGTCGATCCGGTCACGGAGTCGGCTGCGCACGCCGTCCGCGACGACCACCACGGAAGCCGACAGCTCGTGCGGTCCGTCGGGGGAAACGCATGCGATCTGCACGGCATCCGCGTTCTGCCGTACGCCCCGCACGTCGTGTCCGAGAAGCAGCGACTCGGGGGAGAGCGACTGCAGGCGTGCGCGCAACAGTGCGCCGGTCCGCGGCTGCGGGAGGATGAGGATCGGGTGATCCTGCCCGAACGTCAGAGTCGCCAGAGTCCGGCGGCGACTGCGCACCTCGCCGCCGTCGAGGCGCAGCGCCTCCGCCCGCACCGCGTCACCGATGCCCGCGGTATCCAGAGCCTCCAGCCCCGGACGGTGGATCCCGATCGCCCTGGTCCGCTCATCCGCATCCGTACGGCGCTCGCACACAGCGACATGCCTCCCCTCCTGCACCAGCAGACACGCCAGCAGCAGCCCGACGGGCCCCGCTCCCACGATCAGGACGTCATGGTCGGGCACGGTCTCCCTCCCACCGCAGTTCCAGACGAGCGGGCACACCCCCGCTGACGATCCAGCCACTCGGGGCGATCGCTGCGAGCTCGGAGACCGTGTACGAACGGCGGATGCTGATGAGGCCGTCCTCGCGGATGAACGAGTCCGCGAGCAGAGTTCCGGAGACCGGCCACGTCGCCGCGGCGAACAGCGCATGAGCCGTGCGGCTGCGGGCGATGTCGTGATGGGATACCAAGCCGTCTGGAGCCGCGAGCTGCACGGAGTCGCTGAGCACGGTCCGGAGTTCGGCGTCGTCGAGATGGTGCAGCACGTGGTTCGACAGCACCACGTCGTAGGTCTCGCCCGCCGCCACCAGCTCGGTCGTGAGGGCGCGGCGATACCGGATGCCGGCGCCGCGATCGTGCGCCGATGCCCAGCGGATCGCCCGCTCGTCGACGTCGAGAGCGGTGATCTCGGCGTCGAGCCCCTCATGACGCAATCGCCGGGCGAGCAGACGGCAGAGGTCGCCCCCGCCCGCCCCCACGTCGAGGATCCGCAACGACCGGCGCAGAGCCCGAGGCCGGATGTCACGACGGTAGAAGGTTCCCGGGCGGGAGACCAGAGCGTTCACGAACCCGAACCGCCCGTAGGTCCGGGCCAGCTTGCGCGCATCGGCGTGCGGATCGTCCATCAGCTCGCGGGCGCCGACGTCCCGCGTGGCGAGGGACCGCCTCATGACTCGGTCGAGGCGACGACGGTCATCAGCGCGCTCTCGGCGGTGAGCCCCGGGCCGAACGCCATCGCAGAGACCCGGTCCCCTGCCCTCGCCCCCTCCTCCTCCAGGATGTGTTTGAGGACGAACAGCACGGTCGCGCTGGACATGTTTCCGTTCTGCCGCAGCACCTCCCTGGCCGGGTGCAGCTGCGCGTCACTGAGGTGCAACCGCTCCTGCACCTTGTCGAGGATGCTGCGCCCACCGGGGTGGATCGCCCAGTGCTCGACCACCTCCCCCACGCTGCCGGCCTCGAAGGCCTCGCCGAGACTCTCTTCCGCGGCATAGAGCGGACGGAGGGCGCCGATGATCGTCTCGCCGATGATCTGCGGAACCGCGGTGGAGAGGATCATCTCGAATCCGGTGTCGCCGATCGTCCAGGCCATGTCCTTCTCGCCCTCCGGCGCTATCGCGGTGTGGAAGCGGTCAAGGCGCAGCCCGGTCGAAGGAGAGGGAAGGTCGCGGGCCGTGACGATTCCGGCAGCCGCACCATCGGCGAACAGGGACGAGGCGACGATCGTGTCGGGGTCCTCCGAGGAGCGCAGATGCAGCGTGCACAGCTCCACGCTCACGACCAGGACGACCGCGTTCTCGTCCGCCGCGCAGAACTGACTCGCTGCGCGGAGCGCCGGCATGGACGCATAGCAGCCCATGAAGCCGAGGTGGAAACGCTGCACCGCATCGGACAGCCCGAGGGCGCGGACGATCTCGTACTCCGGGCCGGGGGCATGGAATCCGGTGCAGGAGACCGTGATGACATGCGTCACATCGGCGGGCCCGAGATCGGGGTCGGCCCCGATCGCTCGCCTCGCAGCCTCGACGAACAGCCGCGTGGCCTCACGCGTGTAGAGGTCGTTGCGTACTTTGGTGCCGGGGGCAAGCAGCCTCCCGGTTCGCCGGTCGAAGAAGACGGGATCGGTCGTGTCGGATGCGAGCGACAGCTCATCGATCACCGTGTGCCTGGCGTCGATCCCTGAGACGTTGAAGGACGTCGTGACGATGCGCTGCGCCAGCCTCCCGAGGTCGGGCTGCTGCGCGAAGACATCACGCACCTGCTCCTGGACGAGAACGGTGTCGGGGACGATCGTCTGCAGCGATCGAAGCACAGGCGGTCGGCTCATGGTGTCACTCAAGCACTGCGCACCGTCCCGGGGGAAGGGGTTGCGCGCGACCGCGGCCTGCCCTAGAAGCCGAGCGCCCGCGCGAGCTTGGAGCCGGATGCCGATTCGCGGCCTCCGGCTGCGCGGACGGCCTGCTCCACGGCGTCGAAGAACAGGGCACGCCCCGCGTCATCGGACGGCGCCGCGGGCCCGAGCTCCATCTCCCATTCCCGCCATTCGCGCTGCACGTTCTGACGCAGGTCGGTGGCGCGCACCCGGTCGTCGACGAACTCGGCGACGATCCCGCCGGGGCCCGTGAGCAGATAGGCGGTGCGGTCGTTCTCGATGCGTGCGAGCGGGGTGAGGGGTGCGCTCGTCCACTCCGAGACGGTCTCTGCGACGGCGGGAGGGAGCTCATCGCCCTCGCCCAGCGGCCAGCCGATCTCGAGTCGCCCGTCACCCTGCCGCGGACCCTTCACATGCCAGCCCTCATCGGGCCCGCCGGTACGACGACGCAGCGCCACGCCGCTCTGCGAGAGAGCACCGTCGGCGGTGTCGAAGTACCGGGCATCCAGGATGCGCTCCTCGCCGGAGGTGACGGTGTCGACTCCGGGGAGCGCGTGCCAGTGCGGCAGCGGCGTCTCGAGATCGACGTCGTACTTGCGCTCGACCTCGACCGTACGGGACGGTTCAGTCATCGTCGAGCGTGAGGTCCTCGAGAGACTCTTCGAACCAGTAGTCGATCTCGGTGGGCCCATCGTTCGGGCCGGTGTTCTGCGGTCCGCCTCGGCGGTTGTACACCACCTGCGTCTCGCTGTAGGGGACGATCAGCTTGTCGTCCGCGTCGCCGAGAGGGATGATCTGCCCGTCGAGCGGGCCGCCGTGAAGCCGTGCGAGTGCCATGTGCTCAGGGTAGCGCCGTCGGTGCGGTATCCGGGCGAGGCATGCGGATTCCTCCGAGGGCGGCGTCATCCGAGGACGACGCCGAGAAGGGCGCCGGCGATCATCCACGGCCCGAAGGCGATGCGCGTGGAACCGTCCGCTCTTCGCAGCAGGATGAGCATGAGCGCGTAGAGCGCCCCCAGCACGAAGGCCGCTGCCGCGCCGACCGCCAGTGCCTGCCAGCCGTGCCACCCCAGCACCAGGCCGATGACGGCGGCGAGCTTCACGTCTCCCCCACCCATCCCCGCACGGCTGATGACCCGCAGCACCGCATAGAAGCCGCCGAGCAGCAGCATGCCGAGGAGGGCACGGAGGAACGGCCCGCTCTCCCCCGTGCACAGGGCATCGATCGCGCCGAGTCCGATCAGGGAGGCGAGCGTCGGCAGCACGATGCGGTTCGGGAGCCGGTGTGTGCGGACGTCGATCACGATGAGCCAGGTCCCGACGCCCAGCAGGAGAACGTGCACGAGGACGACGAGGGCGAATCGGATATCCATCCCCGCAGAGTAGGAGATCGCCGACCGCTGCCCCGACCCCCTGTGGACAACCCCTGGCCAATGTCCGATGTACGAACTATCGTCAGTCAGACCCCTTGGTATATTAGAATATATCTTCGAGAAAGGATGCAGGTGATCGGGCTCGATGCCATCGCCCCGCTCTCTCCGGCGGGCGATTCCCGCGCGGGAGAAGTGCTGCGACTGCGCCGCGAGATCAGCCGGATGCAGCGGCGACGCAGCGAGCACGCGCTGCTCCCCCTCGACCCCGCCCTCGCCGCCCTCCTTCCGGAGGAAGGGTTGCAGACCGGCACCTCCTACACCGTCTCCCCGTCACCGAGCCTCGTGCTCGCGCTCCTCAGCGCGGCGTCGCAGAAGGGACTCTGGTGCGCCGTGGTCGGCATGCCGACCCTCGGCGTCGAAGCGGCCGCCGCATTCGGCACCGACCTCACCCGGCTGATCCTGGTGCCCGCACCCGGCGATCGTTGGCTGGCGGCGACCTCCGCCCTGGCCGAAGTCGTTCCCCTGATCGTCGTGACTCCCGGCTCACGGGCTCGCGACGCCGACGTCTCCCGGCTGAGCGCGCGCCTGCGCGATCGCGGATGCACACTCCTGGTCACCGAATCTCCCGGCGTCGAGCGCTGGCCGCAGAGCGAGGGGACGATTCGCCTGCACGACCCGCACTGGCACGGCCTCGGTGCCGGCTGGGGACTGCTCTCCGACTGCACGGTCACGGTGACGGCTCGGACACGGCACAGCCCTCGCCCGTCGAGCGTGCGCGTGCAACTGCCGGGCGGACACGGTGCCGTCGAGCCCATCGCCGTCGAGCCCATCGCCATCGCGCCCGCTGCCGTCGACCTCACCCCGCTCTCCGCCCCTTCCCACGAGTCTCCCGTGCCCGTCGAGCCCGTATCGCTGGAGCTCCTGCACTGGGCGGAGGCCGGATGAACAGCCCGCTTCGCGTCCTCGTGCTGTGGTTCCCCGATTGGCCGATGCGGGCCGTCCTCAGCAGCGCGCCCCCGCATCCCCCCGCAGCCCTGGTGCAGGCGAACACGATCGTCGCGTGCACCGCCTCCGCCCGGGAACACGGCGTGCGCACCGGCCAGCGTCGCCGGGTCGCGCAGGGGCATCTCTCGTCACTGCGGGTGCTCCCCCATGACCCCGAGAGGGACGAGCGCGCCTTCCTGCCTGTGCTGCATCTGATCGAGAGACACGCCCCTGGGGTCACGCTGCTGCGACCGGGGCTCGCGGTCCTCCGCGCCCGGGGCATCTCCCGCTACCACGGAGGAGAGGCGGAGGCCGCAGAGGCACTCACCGCCGTCCTGACGGAGGCCGGCTTCCCCGAGGTACGTGCGGGGGTCGCCGATGGTCCCTTCACAGCGGAGATCGCCGCGCGCGGTTCCGCCGCGTGCACGGTGGTGCCACCGGGGGGCTCCCGGGAGTTCTTGGCGCCCTACCCCGTGCAGGTGCTGCGCGACGAACAGATCACCGGTCTGCTCGTCCGCCTCGGAGTGCGCACCCTCGGCGAGTTCACCGCCCTCGCCCCTCTCGACGTGCGCGATCGCTTCGGCGAGCACGGCGCGCGCCTGCACGCGCTCGCGGCCGGTGCCGACTCCCGGCCGCTGACGCCGCGCCCACCCGACCCGGAGCTGGCGCGGCGGATCGAGTTCGACTCCCCGCTGGGCGGAACGGATCAGGTGGCCTTCGCGGTGCGCCGGACGGCTGATGCGGTGATGCTCGCTCTCGGCGACGTCTCACTCGTCTGCACCGAGGTGCGAATCGAGCTGACCGACGACAACGGGGCCGTCTACTCCCGCTCCTGGCTGCATCCGACCTGCTTCGACGCCTCCGACCTGGTCGACCGGGTGCGGTGGCAGCTGGAGGCTCTGGCCGCGCAGTCCGCCAAGGAACCGGTCGACGAGGCGCGGGCTTTCGGCGGCATCATGGCGGTGCGCATCATCCCCGCCGCCGTCGATGACGCCGCGCATCACCAGCCCGGTCTCTTCGGCTCCGGCACCGATGAGCGCCTGCACCACGCGGTCTCGCGCGTGCAGACCATGCTGGGCCATCAGGGCGTGGTCACCGCCGCCGTCGCGGGCGGGCGCTGGCTCGCCGACCGGCAGGTGCTCACGCCCTGGGGAGAGCGCACGGTCCCTCCGCGCGACCCCGGCTCCCCCTGGCCGGGAAGCCTTCCCGATCCGCTGCCCGCCGAGGTCTTCCTCCCCCCGCGCCCCATCGCGGTGCTCGCCGCGGATGAGAGCACCATCGGCGTCGACGAACGCGGGGCGCTCTCGAACGACCCCGCCCGCATCGAGGGAGCGACCGTGCAGGCATGGGCCGGCCCCTGGCCGGTGCACGAACGACGCTGGACCTCGGGCGGAGGGAAGCGAGGGCACCGGCTCCAGATCGTCGACGACCACGACCGCGCGTGGCTGGTCTTCCACGCCGGCGAGCGCTGGTGGGCCGAGGGGAGGTATCGCTGATGGGGTGGCACAATCCCCCCTTGTCCTGGAACGAGCTGGAGCGCACCCTCAGCGGCGAGGAGTCACCCCCGCCTCCTCCCGGCTCCGAGCCTCGAGGGCAGCGGACGGACCCCGGACCGGTGAGCCGTCGCCGCACGCGCACGCCCCCGGTTGCCGCGCCCCGACCCGAAGACCCGATCCCCTATGCCGAGCTGCACGCCCATTCGTCGTACTCGTTCCTCGACGGCGCCTCCTCCCCGGAAGAGCTCCTCGCCGAGGCCGACCGCCTCGGGCTGACCGCTCTGGCCCTCACCGACCACGACGGCTTCTACGGCGCCGCGCGCTTCGCCGAGGTGGCCGGCCTCATGGAGAGCCCGCTGCAGACGGTGTTCGGAGCGGAGCTCTCCTTGGACCTGCCCGCACCACAACGGGGTCACGCCGATCCCGCCGGCGAGCATCTGCTGGTCCTCGCCCGGGGCACGGAGGGCTATCACCGGCTCTCGGGGGCGATCACCGCGGCGCAGCTGCGCGGCGGTGAGAAGGGGCGCCCGGTCTACGACCTCGACGATCTCGCCGCACGTGCGGGCGGGCACTGGACGATCTTGACCGGATGCCGCAAAGGCGCCGTGCGCCGCGGTCTCGAGGCCGGAGACGCCGCCCATCCGCTGCGGTCGCTCGTCGACCTGTTCGGGAGCGAGCACGTCGCCGTCGAGCTCTTCGACCACGGAGACCCCCTCGACACCCGACGCAACGACACCCTCGCCGAACTGGCCCGTCGGATGCGGCTGCCGGTGGTCGCGACCAACAACGTGCACTACGCCACGCCGGCGCAGGCGCCCCTCGCCGAGGCCGTGGCCGCGGTGCGCGCGGTGCGCAGCATGGACGAGCTCGACGGGTGGCTGCCCTCTCACGACGGTGCACACCTGCGCAGCGGGGCCGAGATGTCGGCGCGCTTCCGGCGCCACCCCGGAGCGATCTCGTACGGGCTCGAGCTGGCCGCGGCATCCGCCTTCCCCCTGCGCCTCGCACGACCGGCGCTGCCGCAGCAGAAGGTGCCGGAGGGGCACACGCCCATGAGCTGGCTGCGCCATCTGGTCTGGGAGGCGGTGCCTACGAAGTACCCGCGACTGGACGACGACGGCCGGCACCGGATCGCGCGCGAGCTCGACGTGATCGAGGAGAAGGACTTCCCCGGGTACTTCCTGATCGTGCACGGGATCGTCACGGAGGCACGACGGCTCGGCATCCTCTGCCAGGGTCGGGGGTCGGCCGCGGCGAGCGCGGTCTGCTACCTGCTGGGGATCACCGCCGTCGATCCGATCCTCTACCGTCTCCCCTTCGAGAGGTTCCTCGCGACGACCCGCACGGAAGAGCCCGACATCGATGTGGACTTCGACTCCGACCGCCGCGAGGAGATCATCCAGTGGGTGTATCGGGAGTACGGCAGGGAGCGGGCGGCCCAGGTGGCGAACGTCATCCAGTACCGCCCGAAGAACGCGGTGCGGGATATGGCCAGAGCGCTCGGCCATTCCCCCGGCCAACAGGACGCATGGTCCCGCCAGGTCGACGGCTGGGGCGTGGGTCTGGAGCCCGTCGAAGGACACGACATCCCCGAGAACGTGCTCGCCTACGCGGGAGAGCTGCTGAAGGCTCCTCGGCATCTCGGCATCCATTCCGGTGGCATGGTGCTCACTGCACGCCCGGTCGGCGAGGTCGTTCCCGTGGAGCACGCCCGCATGGAGAACCGCACGGTCATCCAGTGGGACAAGGACGACTCCGCCTTCATGGGACTGGTGAAGTTCGATCTGCTGGGTCTCGGGATGCTCGCCGCCCTCCAGCACTGCTTCGACCTGATCCGGGAGACCACAGGCGAACAGTGGACGCTCGAGAGCATCCCCAAGGAGGAGGCGGGGGTCTACGACATGCTCTGCCGTGCGGATTCGATCGGAGTCTTCCAGGTGGAATCCCGCGCGCAGATCGGGCTGCTCCCCCGTCTGCAGCCGCGGAGCTTCTACGATCTCGCCATCCAGATCGCGCTCATCCGCCCCGGCCCCATCCAGGGTGGCGCTGTGCATCCTTTCGTGCGGCGCAAGATGGCGAAGGACCGCATCGATGAGGAGAACCGGGAGCGCGCCCTGCGCGGCGAAGAGCCGGTGGAGTTCCTGATCCCGTATCCGCACAGCGATCTGGAGGACATCCTGAAACGCACGCTGGGCATCCCGATCTTCCAGGAACAGCTCATCCAGATGGCGACGGCGATCGGCGACTGCACGGCCGATGAGGCGGACCTGCTGCGCCGGGCCATGGGCTCCAAGCGCGGCCTGGAGAAGATCGAGAAGGTCAGGGACAAGCTGTACGCGGGGATGGCGCGGCGCGGACTCGTCGATGAGGCGGCCGATCGTATCTACGCGCAGATCCAGGCGTTCTCCAACTTCGGCTTCGCCGAGTCGCACTCCCTGTCATTCGCCCTTCTCGTCTACGCCAGCTCCTGGCTGAAGCTGCACTACCCCGCCGCGTTCCTCGCCGGCCTCCTGCGCTCGCAGCCCATGGGCTTCTACTCCGCAGCGACCCTCACTGCCGATGCGCGACGGCACGGGGTCGAGGTCCACCGCCCCGATCTGCATGTCTCCGGTGCGACAGAGACCCTGGAACCACTCGCCGGCGCCTCGGGGAACGGGCCCACCGGCCGGGACGAGTGCCTCACCGACCCTCAACCACCTGTCCTCCGCTTCGACCGTGCGGCACCGGATGAGTCGGCCGCGCACCGCAGGGACGGGGAGTTCGCGGTGCGACTGGGGCTCGGCGGCATCCGTGGGATCGGTGTGCCGATGGCGGAGAGGATCGTCGCCGAACGCGACGCGAACGGCCGGTACCGTGACTTGAACGACCTGGTGCGACGAACGGATGCCACCGCCGCGCAGCTGGAGGCCCTCGCCACCGCCGGCGCCTTCGACTGTCTGGGCCTGGAGCGTCGAGAGGCCATCTGGATGGCCGGCGCCGCGGCGGACGACCGTTCCCGGTTCCTCCCGGGGACGACGGTCGCGGTGCAACCGCCCCTGTTCGCCGATCAGACCAGCTACGAGCGTCTCTCCGCCGACCTGTGGGCGACCGGCGTGTCGACCGACGATCATCCGATGGCGCACTTCCGCGACGAGTTGCGCGCGCGCGGGGTTCTGACGGCGATCGACCTGCAGGGACACGAGGTCGGTCGACGCATCGAGGTCGCCGGTCTGGTCACCCACCGTCAGCGACCCGCGACGGCCGCCGGGATCACCTTCGTGAATCTCGAGGACGAAAGCGGCCTGGTGAACGTGGTCTGCTCAGCCGGGGTCTGGAACCGCTACCGCCGGGTCGCCCGCGATTCACCGGCACTCATCATCCGCGGCATCCTGGAGCGATCTGCGGAGGGCGTGGTCAACGTGCTCGCCGATGGGTTCGAGGATCTTCGCACCGGTCTCACGCATCGGTCCAGGGACTTCCGCTGAGGACGGCCGCCCCGACTCACCAGAATCGCTCGGGCTCCTCCACGGGAGGACGGTCGGCTCCACCCCAGCGGTCCGCCTCGGCCTTCGCGGCGTCGGCGGCTGCGTCGGCTTCACGGAGAGCGACCTTGGCGCCGGTCGGACCGGGCTCGATGGGGTCGACGAGCAGCGAGGTGTGCGCGCCGGCGCCACCCATCGTCACGGTGCAGCGCAGGACGCGCCCGATCCAGCGGGAGAAGTCGCCACTCGGGTCTTCTGCGCGTCGATAGCGGATGCCCGTGTCGAGGTCGACGATGGCGAGGACGACCGGTTCGTCGGTGAGCGGATCGGTCTGCTCCGTCACCTCGATGCGATGGCCGTGGGCGATGGCGACCTGAGCGGTGAGCACGAGCAGTCTGTCCATGAGTCCACCCTAGAGAAGGCCGTCAGGAAGACAACAGGGAGTCCCTCACGAGCAACATTCGTAAATTTCTTTGTCCCCCAAATGGCGGACAAGCGGATTAAGCGATATTCTGCTCTTCGTAGCGGGGGCTACGAGGCTGAGGACTGGGGAATCAGCCGTGAGCGCAGCGATATCTTCGCCGCCTCCCCTACCGTCCGGGAAGGGCGGTGAGCCCTCTCGACGACACCGTCTGGGGCGGGTCATCGAGAGGGCCAATCTCCCCGGTCGACGCGACGCATCGCGACACGGTCAGTCGAGCGGGATGACCTCGAGCGTGTTCGAACGCACCGGCTCCTGACCCATCTCGGGAGCGTATGGGCTCGGCGTGTACTTGCGGAGGTACTCGGCATCGATCGCGGCGTTGATCGCCTCATCGCCGACCCTCTCGAAGCGGACATCCTTCGTGACGCCACCCGCGGAGACACGTCCGCGCAGGCTGGCCAGGGCCGGGGCGTACCACTTGCCCGCAAGTCCCGTGTAGGAGCGGACGAACAGACGACCGTCGACCGCGACCGCCCAGATCCCCACGGTCTTCGGCATGGTGCCGTCCTCGAGCTGCGCGGAGAGATCGAACATCTCCGGCTCGGCGATGCGGCTGAGCTCGTCAGGGTTCCAGGTCGTCATGGGTCCTCCTCGGTATCGACGGATGCGGCAGAGTGCATGCTACGTCAGAACCGGGAAGACGCCTGACCGGTCACGGGCGGAGTGCCGACGAGGCGCGCGCGCAGCGAGTCGAGGAGCAGGCCGACCCCGAGCTCGAATGTACGATCCGACCGCGCACTCCCGCGCTCCGCACCGTCGATGAGACGCCCCAGAGTGCGCGTGCCGCCTTCGGGCTGCCAGACCTCGTCGGGAGAGGCGAGATCGAGACCGAAGCCGATCGCGAAGGCGTCGATGACGGCGATCACCGAGAGCACCTCATCGTCGGGGAAGCCTCCGTCGACGAGCACGGATGCGAGATCGTCGTATGCGGCGATCACCGCCGGGTGCGTGATCGTCTTCCCCACGAGCAACGGAACGAGCTGCGGGTGGTCTGCGTACATCCGGCGTTGCGTGCGCAGCACCGCGAGCACGAACTCGTCCCAGGGCTCGCCGTGCCACTCGACGCGGTATCCCTCCACGAGTTCTCCGCGCATGAGCTCGAGGATGCCGTCCATGCCGTCGACGTGGTTGTAGAGCGATGACGGGCGCACGCCGAGCTCGCGGGCGATGGCGTTCACTCCGAACGGTTCGCCGGCTCTCGCGAGCGCGAGACCCGCCGAGCCGATGATCTCCGGGGACAGGAGCGGGGAGGAAGGCCTCGGCATCGGGACTCGCTTTCTCCGGCGGACCGGGTATGAGATCTGGGGGTTCCGCGAGAACCCTCATCTGTGCATAATAATGAACACCATTCGTTTACGAACACCATTCGTTTACGCCTCGTGCCCCACCCGCCGCACGTCCGCTGTCTTCCCTCTCTCCGCACAATGCCGTGCCGACTCCCTGGAGCCCCATGACCACTCTCGATCTCCGCACCCGAATCCCCCTCCGCTTCCCGACGGCGACGGCGACGTTCGCCATCGGGATCGCGGGGTACCTGGGCGTCAATCTGTCGCCCTACATGATCACCGCCGCGCAGACAGGCCTCGGCCTCGACGTCCTCACCGCCAGCTGGCTCGTCACCGCGACCCTCCTGCTCACCGCGGTGACCGGCTTGGCCATCGCCCCGCTGTGCGCCGGGGTGCATCGCCGCACGGTCGCGCGCGCCGGGCTCGGCCTCGCCGTCGTGGGCTTCGCGACCGCGGCCCTCGCGCCGGCGGCCATGCTTCCCGGGCTGCTCCTCGGCGGCGCCGGAGCAGGTGGCGCGGTCGCCGCATCGGGCGCGGCGCTCGCCGCTTTCCGCAACCCCGACAGGGTCGCCGGCTTCAACGGGCTCGCGAACCGCGGAGTCATCACGGTGGTCCTCGCCGTGATCCCGCTGATCGGCCTCGCCCCTCTCGACGTCTTCGGTGCGCTGGCGCTGTTCAGCCTGATCGGGCTGATCGCCTCGGCATGGCTCCCCGCCGCTCCGGTCCTCGCCCCGCAGGCGGGGGCGGCCGTCGCCGAGGCGATGCCGATCGAGATCCCTCCGACGGGCACCGTGCGCACCTCCCCCGCCCGCTCGCGGACCGTGACGATCGCCGGTCTCGGACTCCTCATCGTGTTCGCCCTGTGGGCGGCGAGCGAAGACTCCCTCTGGGCGATGGCGGGCATCATGGGCGCGGAACAGGCCGGCCTCACTCCCGAAGGGCTCGGCATCGCCCTCAGTGGCGCAACGGCCGGGGGACTCCTCGGCTCGCTGCTGCTCATGATCGTCGGAGCCCGATTCGGGCGCGCGGTTCCCCTGGTCGTCCTGCTGGTCGCCGGGGGCGCACTCAAGATCGTGGAGGGGTTCGTCACCGATCCCACCGCCTTCATCGTGGTGTTCATCGCCTGGAACTCCATCTACGCCATCGCGTTCATGTACTTCGTGTCGACGTCCGCGGCACTGGATGCCGACGGGCGCTGGTCGGGACCGCTGCTCGCCGTCTACCTGGTCGGGTCGGCGCTCACCCCGGTCATCGGCGCGGCCCTCGTCGGCGCCCTGGGATATCAGGGATTCGCGGTGGCGCTCGGCATCGCGAGCTTCATCCTGGCCGTCCCCACCGGGGCGATCGCCCTCATCTCGACCCGTCTGGAACGCATGACCGCACAGGAGATCGACGCATGACCCGCACCCTCTACCGCAACGGCCGCATCTTCACCGGGGACGAATCCCGGTGGAGCTCAGCGCTCGTGGTCGACGACGACGCGTTCGTGCATGTCGGCACCGAGGAATCGGCACCGCACGCCGATGCGGTCGTCGATCTCCACGGCCGCGTCGTGCTCCCCGGATTCACCGACGCGCACACCCACCTGCTCATGATGGGCGAAGCGCTCGGACAGGTAGGACTCACGGACGCCTCCTCTCTCGAGGAGATCCAGCGCCGGCTCCGCACCGCGCGCGAGGCCGCGCCCGGTGTGCTCCGCGGACGCGGATGGCTGTTCGATGCGATCCCCGGCGGTGAGCCGACAGCGGCCATGATCGATGCGGTCGTCTCCGACATCCCGGTCTACCTCGACGCGAACGACTATCACTCGTGCTGGGTGAACACGGCCGCGCTCGCCGAGCTCGGGATCACCCGCGACACCCCCGACCCCATCGGCGGCCGCATCGCCCGCGATGCGGCGGGCGATGCGACCGGGATGCTCTACGAGACCGCCGCGCAGCTGCACGCCTGGGCTCATCGCGACGCCACGACCACCGATGCGCAGCGCGATGCGGCGGTCGAGCGGGTCGTCTCCGCGTACCTCGCCGCCGGCGTGACCGGAGCCGTCGACATGGCTTTCGACGAGCTCGGGCTGGCCGCCCTCGGTCGTGCGGCCGCTCACGGCAGCCTGCCACTGCGCATCGCCGCGCACTGGTTCATCGTCAACACCGGCGACGATGCCGCGAACCTCGCGCAGGTCGCGCAGGCCGCCGCCCATGCGTCCGCGACGACGGCAGGGGTACGGGTGCTCGGGATCAAGCTCGTGCTCGACGGGACGATCGACGCGTGCACGGCCGCCATGCGGGCACCCTACGCCGACGGAACGAACGCCGCGCCGATCTGGCCCGCCGAACGCCTGCTGCCGGTCGTCGCCGCGGCGGATGCCGCGGGACTGCAGATCGCGATGCACGCGATCGGCGATGCGGCGAGCACCCTCGCCCTCGATGCGATCGAGCATGCCGTCGCGGTGAACGGCGACCGCCAACGACGGCACCGCATCGAGCACCTCGAGTACGCGGCGCCGGGGACCGCGGAGCGGATGGCACGGCTCGGAGTGACGGCGTCCATGCAGCCCGTGCACGCTGATCCCGCGATCTTCTCCAACTGGGCGGCACAGGTCGGAGACGAACGGGCCGACCGCGCGTTCGCCTGGTCGGAGTACGACGAGGCTGGCGCGCTCCTCGCCTTCTCCACCGATGCTCCGACGGCGCCGCATGAGGCCATGGCGAACATGTACGTCGCGGCTACCCGTGCTTCAGCTCTGGCTCCGGGCGTGCCGGCGATCCATCCCGAGCAGGCGCTCCCCCTGGAGCGTGCGATCGCGCATGCCACTCGGGAAGCCGCGGCCTCGATCGGCGACGGGGACTGGCGCGGCCGTATCGCTGTCGGATATGCGGCCGACTTCGTCGTTCTCGATGTCGACCCGTTCGAGGGGGATCCCGCTGCCCTGCTGACGACCCGCGTGGTGCGGACCGTGATCGCCGGCCGCACGGTGCACGAGGCGTAGCTCTCCGTCTGCATTTCCAGGATATCGCCGAGGTGGGGGCTTGCCGCAAGGCCCCCACCTCGGGGCAGAATCGACCCTCGCTCGTGCGAACTGCGCGCGGGCGTGAAGGAGATCCATGCCTTTCGACCCCTTCCATCTCCCCGACGATCTGCGCGCGAAGTCGACGGCAGAGCTCATCGACGCCGACCGCGATCACCTCCGCAGGATCGACGACGCCCTCGAGGCGCATCGGGCCGACGTGACGTCACGTCTGGCCGAGGTGCGTCAGCGTTCCGCCCGGTTCGGAGACGCGGCCGTGGAACGCGACCTCGAGATACGTCGCCTGAGCGGACGACTGCGCGTGCTCGAGCGCTACGGCACCGACATCTGCCTCGGTCGGATGACCCCGGAACACGGCGACCCCGTGTACATCGGCCGCACAGGCCTGGCCGCCGCCGACGGCACTCGGCTGCTGATCGATTGGCGGACCCCGGCGGCAGAACCGTACTTCGCGGCGACCATGGAGGATCCGCGCGGGCTCCTGTCCCGACGTCGATACCGGTGGGTCGACGGACGGATCAGCGACTACTGGGATGAGGCATTGACCGACGCCGCATTCGACGGTTCGGCCTCGCTCGACGACCAATCCGCCTTCATCGCCAGCCTCGGCGCCCAACGCACGTCGCGCATGCGGGACGTGC
This sequence comes from Microbacterium sp. STF-2, assembly GCF_034650155.1. Taxonomy (NCBI): domain Bacteria; kingdom Bacillati; phylum Actinomycetota; class Actinomycetes; order Micrococcales; family Microbacteriaceae; genus Microbacterium; species Microbacterium sp. STF-2. The sequence continues at coordinate 49,713 of NZ_JARKMW010000001.1, read as the reverse complement.
TGGCGACGATCCAAGCCGACCAGGACGCGATCATCCGCGCGTCTTCGCCCGGCGCACTGGTCGTCGAAGGTGGACCCGGCACGGGAAAGACCGTCGTGGCGCTGCACCGCGCCGCGCACCTGCTGTACGCCGAGCCGCGACTCACGCAGAGCGCGGGCGGCATGTTGCTCGTGGGGCCTCACCCGCACTATCTCGCGTACGTCGAAGATGTGCTGCCCAGTCTCGGCGAGGACGCCGTACGGCTCTCGACCCTGCGCGACCTGGTGCCGGAAGGAGCAACGGCCGTGGACGAGCAGGATGCGCGGGTGGCACTGCTCAAGGCCGCCCTCGATCCCGTCGCGATACTCGATGCGGCGGCGACGTGGTTCGAGCGCCCTCCCTCGCACGCGATGCGCATCGAGTCGCCGTGGGCCGACCTCTGGATCAGCCGCGAGGAATGGACGGCACTGTTCTCCGGCGCCGACCCGGCGGTCTCGCACAACGTGGCGCGTGACGAGGTGTGGGAGGAGATCCTCGAGTTGCTGACAGACCAGGTGCACGACGATGACGTGCCTCCCCACATCGTGCGACGGTGGCTGCGACAGGACGAGGAGCTCACCGGGACGTTCGTGCGCGCCTGGCCGATGCTGTCCCCGACCTCGATGGTCGCTCGGCTGTGGAGCTCCCCCGACTTCTTGCAGCGCTGCGCTGCGAGCCTCTCGCCCGGAGAGGTCGCGGCTCTGCAGCGCGAGGACCCCGAGAAGTGGACCGTCGCCGATCTCCCGTTCCTGGACGCCGCGCGCCGGCGGATCGGCGATCCCGACGCCGTCCGCGACGAGCACCGCCGCCAAGCCGTCGTCGCCTCGGCGCAGGAGCAGATCTCCCACGTTGTCGACCACCTGATCGAAGACGATGACAGCGAGATGAAAGTGATGTCCATCCTTCGCGGACAGGATGCGAGGAACGTGCTGCTCGGCGTCGACGCTCCGCCCGCGCTCCCGCCGGACGAGCTGGCGGGGCCGTTCGGGCACATCGTCGTCGATGAAGCGCAGGAGCTCAGCGATGCGGAATGGCGGATGCTCCTCGCCCGCTGCCCCTCACGCAGCTTCACGATCGTCGGAGACCGCGCACAGGCGCGGCACGGCTTCACCGAGAGCTGGGAAGCGCGGCTCACCCGCATCGGCCTCCGCGATGTCCGGATCGCCCACCTGGGCGTGAACTACCGGACTCCGGCCGAGGTGATGGCGGCGGCAGGACCGGCGATCCTCGCGGCGATTCCGGACGCCAATGTGCCGACGTCGGTGCGCGAGAGCGGAACGCCCGTGCGATACGACGTCGTCGCCTCGCTCCCCCGCCTGCTGGATGCCTGGCTCGATGAGCACCCGGACGGGATCGCGTGCGTCATCGGCGCCCCGGACCTCGCCCCGACAGCGCGCGTGCGATCGCTGACTCCCGAGGGGGCGAAGGGCCTGGAGTTCGATCTGGTCGTCCTGGTGCTCCCGGAGCAGTTCGGTGACGATGTCACCGGCGCCGTGGACCGGTACGTGGCGATGACCCGGTCGACACGGGAGCTGATCGTGCTCCGGTGAGCATGCCCGGGCCTCTCACGTTCAGCCCACGAGCACCCGACCGGCACGGGCCTGCCATCGCTCATCGCGATGCTCGATCCGGATGGGGTACTCGAACGCCGCGGTCACGAGGGCGGTCGTGAGAACATCGCTCGCCGCCCCCTGCGACACGACCTCCCCCTTCGAGACCAGGGCTGCGTGAGTGGTCGACCCCGGCAGCTCCTCGAGGTGGTGCGTCACGAGCACCGTCGCGAGATCGGGTTGCGCGTCGTGCAGCAGGTCGAGGGTCTCGAGGAACTGCTCCCTGGCGGCGACATCGAGACCGGTGGAGGGCTCGTCGAGCAGCAGCAACCCGGGGTCGGGCAGAAGGGCTCGCGCGATCAGTGCCCGGCCGCGCTCCCCCTGCGACATGGTCGGCCAGGTGGCGTCCTGCCGCCCGCCGAGGCCCAGCATCCCGATGAGGTGGTCCGCCCTCGCGATGAGCGACGGCGACGGCTCCCAGCGGTTCATCATCTCCGTCGTCCCCGTCGCACCGGTCAGGACGACCTGCCGCACCGTCAGCGGCGAGCGCAGCGGATGACGAGGGTTCACATGTCCGATCGATTCGCGCAGCCGGCGGATCTCGACCCGCCCGAGCTGCTGACCGAGCACATGCACGGACCCTCGGGTCGGGTGCGCCTCCGCGCCGCACATGCTCAGGATCGTGCTCTTGCCCGCGCCGTTGGGTCCGATGAGGGCCCAATGCTCCCCTGCACGGACGGTGAGGTCGACGCCGGTCAGGATCTGGCGCGAGCCGCGGATGACGTCGACACCCCTCAGCACCAGCACGTCGGACGTACGGTTCACACGAGGCTTCTCCTCGGTCATGCCAGCGCGTCCCGCAGTGTGAGGAGGTGTGCACGGCTCCGCGCGGCAGCAGCGCCCTCGTCGCGGTCGACGATCGCGTCGACCTGGGCGGCGTGGGCGTCGTGGTCGGCATCGTCGCCGAACTCCCGTCGGATGCGGAGCATCTCGACCATGGCTTCACGCAGCCGGGGGGTGAAGCTGTCGAACAGGTCGAGGAGGACGGCGTTGTGCGACGCGGCGACGACCGCGCGGTGGAACGCGGTGTCGGCATCGACGTGACTGTCGATGTCGGACCTATGCGCATCGCGATCGGCCAGGGCGCGACGGATGCTGCGCAGGTCTGAGGGCGTGCGTCGCGCGGCGGCGAGCGCGGCGGCTTCGGTCTCGATCGCGATGCGCGCTTCGATCACTGCGACGATGCCGGCCTTTCGCAGCACCGCGTCCCAGTCCTCGGGCGCATCGAGCGCGAGGACGAAGACGCCTGCGCCCTGTCGCGAGGCCAGCACCCCGCGCCCGGCGAGCTGGCGGATCGCCTCGCGCACGGTGGAGCGTCCCACTCCGAGCTGCGGCGCGAGCGTCGTCTCCCCGGGGAGCTTCTCCCCCAGTGCCCATTCTCCGGCGCGGATCCGTTCCAGCAGGAGTGCCGCAGCCTGATCCGCCAGGGGTTCTCGCCTCACCTGTGCCATGCGCAATGCCAGCCTCTCGTCTACTTGTCTGAGGAGTTGTGTTACAGTCTAGCCATGTTCTCGTCAGAGCACCTTCTTCTTCGTCGCCACGGCGGGACGTAGCCGGACCGGCTCCCCGTCGTGGAGTCGAACGTGTGCCGGTCGCAGACCCTCGAAGAAGGACACCGCACCCGCCATGACCACGACATCGTTCCCCCACCCCTCCCCGGCCGCCGACCTCGATACCGACACCGGCTCCGACCGGACGCCGACCTGGAACAGGCAGCGACGTTCCCCGATGCCGTCGCACCGCTACCGCGACGTCTACTCCCGCGTCGACGTGCCCCTCACCGAGCGGGACTGGCCGACACGGCGTCTCACCGCGGCCCCGCTCTGGGTGCCCGTCGATCTGCGGGACGGCAACCAGGCGCTCGCCGAGCCGATGGACCCCGCGCGCAAGCGCCGCTTCTTCGAGCTGATGGTGAGGATGGGCTACAAGGAGATCGAGGTCGGATACCCGTCGGCGTCGCAGACCGACTACGACTTCGTGCGGCTCATCGCCGAGAGCGACATCGCCCCGGATGACGTGACGATCGTGGTGTTCACGCCCGCGCGTCGCGACCTCATCGAACGCACGGTCGCCTCCATCCGGGGCATCGCCAATCCGGTCGTGATCCACATGTACACCGCGACCGCCCCGACCTGGCGCAGCCTGGTGCTCGGGCACGAACGCGAAGCGCTGACGCAGCTCATCCTCTCCGGCGGCCGTGACGTGTGGGAGTTCGCCGGAGACCTGCCGAACGTGCGGTTCGAGTTCTCTCCCGAGGTGTTCAATCTGACCGAACCCGACTACGTGATCGACATCTGCGATGCGATGACCGACCTGTGGCAGGCGACCCCCGAGCGCCCGGTGATCCTCAACCTCCCGGCCACGGTCGAGGTCGCCACCCCGAACGTGTACGCCGACCAGATCGAATACATGCACAAGAACCTCGCCCGTCGCGATGCCGTGATCCTGTCGGTGCACCCCCACAACGACCGCGGGACCGGCATCGCCTGCGCCGAGCTCGCGGTGCTCGCCGGCGCGCAGCGGGTCGAAGGCTGCATCTTCGGCAACGGCGAGCGCACGGGCAACGTCGACATCGCGACGCTCGCCCTGAATCTGCACGCGCAGGGCGTGGACCCGATGATCGACTTCTCCGACATCGACGAGATCCGCCGCACGGTCGAGTACTGCAACCGGATCGAGGTGCACGCCCGCCACCCCTATGTCGGCGACCTGGTGCACACGGCATTCAGCGGGACCCACCAGGACGCGATCAAGAAGGGCTTCTCCGAGCATCGCGCTCGGGCTGCGGCCGAGGGCCGCGACGAACGGGAGATCGAATGGCGGGTCCCCTACCTGCCGATCGACCCCGCCGACATCGGCCGCGACTACGACGCGGTGATCCGCGTGAACTCGCAGTCGGGGAAAGGCGGGATCGCCTACCTGCTCGAAACGGCGTACGGGATCGAACTGCCCCGCCGCCTGCAGATCGACTTCGCGCGACACGTGCAGCGGCACACGGACACGATCGGCACCGAGGTCACGGCATCGGAGCTGTGGAGGGTCTTCGGGGAGGTGTACCTCGGCACCGGTGCCCGCACCGATATCGCGCTCGTCTCGTACGACACCGCCGAGTCCGACGGCGAGTCCCGCACACGGATCACGCTGCACATCGAGGGGCGCGAGCACACTAGCACCCATGCGGCAGGTGGTCCGGTCGAGGCCCTCACGGCGGCACTCGATACCCGGGGAATCCGTGTCGACGTCGTGAGCCTGCACCAGACCAGCGTCGGATCCGGCGCCGACAGTGAGGCGCTCATCCTCCTCGAGCACCGCACGGAAGAAGGGGTCGCCTGGTCGGCAGGCCGCGGGCGCTCCGTCCTCTCCGCGAGCCTGTCCGCCGTGATCACGGCGGCGAGCCGCGCCGCATTCCCCGACGCGACGCCCGACTAGTCCGGGTCGCCGACGTGGCCGGGAGCCGTGAGAGAGAGCACACGCTCGACGAAGGCGGCGTACTCCTCCATGTAGTGCTCCAGGAACTTCTTCGTGCCGTCGTCTTCGACCTCGCCGTCCGGGCCGAACATCTCCGGTCGATACGTCAGGTACGCCTCGGGCGCGTTGAGCTGTGGGGCGTTGAGGAAGCTCAGCACGCTGCGCATCGACGACTGCATGACGGCGGTGCCGATGGCCCCGGTGGAGGCGCCGATGATGCCGGTGGGCTTGCGCGCGAACGAGTTGTGACCCCAGGGGCGTGAGCCCCAGTCGATCGCGTTCTTCAACGCACCCGGTATCGAACGGTTGCACTCGGGTGAGACGATCAGCAGTCCCTCCGCCTGTTCCACCGCCCGCTTGAACGTGGTCACGGCGGCGACCGGATCGAGCTCGTCGTCGCGGTTGTACAGCGGCAGATCGCGGATCGGGATCTCGACCATCTCGAGGCTGTGAGGTGCCAGCTTCACGAGGGCGGTCGCGACGACGCGGTTGATCGAGTCATGGGCGAGGCTCCCGATGAGGTAGCCGATCCGGTGAGTCATGCGCATTCTCCCTCGTTCGTTCCGCCGTGGTCGTTGGCGTTCAGGCTAGCCCCGTATGCCGAAACCGCAAGCCCGCCGCGGCTCACCGGTCTCAGTGCACGAGAGCCTTGAGAACCACGAAGACGAGACCGAACGACGCCGTCCCCAGGGCGCCGAGCACGCGCGTGAGCAGGGGGCTCCCCCGACGGAGGAAGGCCACATAGCCGAGGAACGCGAGGATCACGACACCAGACCAGAGCGCGAGGTCGTTCGCGAGCCCGTCGGGCATGACGCGGGTCGTGCCGGCCAACAGGAAGACCGCCGGCACGGTCGCCGAGCTGAGCATGCCGAAGGAGTGCTTCACCGACGCGGCGAACGCCGCCCGAACCCCGACGGATTCACCGTGCTCGCGTTCATCGTGATCGCTGACCCTGGCCACGGTGCCGGCATACACATGAGCACCCCAGAACACCAGCACCGTGACGGCGACCGTCACCAGCACCGCCAGTGATGTCTCCCCGTGCGCCGAGGACACGGCCACCAGGCCGCTGACGAGAATCGTGCCGTACACCGCGGCCTCGGTGCCGAATCCCGATCGCAGGGCCCTGTGCACGCGAAGGATCCCGTCATCCGCAGTCGTTCTCCGCCTGTCCATACCCGGTGCTGCTCCTGATCCGTCGTGCCATCGCTACCATCGAGCTCCCATCATCCCTCGACGCGCAGGGGGACCTTCACATCGCCGCCCGCCTCCTCGGTGATCCGCTCCCCCATCTGCACGAAGGTCGGCGCCGAGATGAAGCCGCCGGCGAACAGCGCCTGCCCCTGGACGAAATCAGCGGAACGGCGGATGGCGTCCTCGGAGGCGAAGCCGAAGACGTCGGCGAGCTCGGCGAGGTCGCGGGGCGCGTTGACCCGCATCAGCGCGAGGTTGTCGCACTGCGAGAGCACGTTGGGGTGGATCTTCGTCGGACGCTGGGTGGAGAGCAGCAACCAGAGCCCGAATTTGCGCCCCTCGGCCGCGATCTGCACGAGCTGCTCGGTGAGGGCTCGTTCGACGGCGGTCTCGGGATTCGGCGAGCAGAGGTTGTGTGCTTCGTCGATGACGATCAGGACGGGTCGTCGTTCCTCACGGTGTGCCCAGAGATGTTCGAGCACGGCGAGGGCCGCGACCTTCGGCTCGGCAGGGTGCTCGAAGCCGCCCAGGTCGAGGACCGTGGCTCGTGGGCGTTCTTCGATCACGTCGATGACCGATCCCGCGCCGCGTGACCAGAGCGCCCACTCCAGCACCTGCAGGTTCTCCATGCGGTTCGCGAGCCGCACCCGGGCGGGGTCGCCCGAGGCTCGCAGACCGGGGAGCATATCGCGACCGTCGAAGACGTGCGCATCTCGTTCCTCATGGAGCAGAGCGTTGTACTCTTCCGCATCCGCGATCGGGTCCATCTGCAGAACGGCTGCCTTCGATGCCGGCACCAGATCGACGTAACGCACGTGCAGGCGCTCGCCCTCACCCGCGCCGGAGCGGAACACGCGGATGTCGAGTTCTGCCATGCGGTCGGTCTCGGATGCTCCTGCGGAGGCCCGCGTCTCCCGCAAGCGCGTGAAGTCGCTGTTCGGATCGAGGACGATCATCGGCAGCTCGGTGTGCAGGAGCAGCTGTTCCAGCACGACACCGAGCGCATACGTCTTCCCGCTGCCGCTCTGCCCGACCCAGAAGGTATGCCTGTTGAAACGCCGGGCGTCGAGGTCGACCGGAGCCCCCGGGTCCTCGAGCGTCGTTCCGATGGTGAGGTTCGTCATCACTCCGGTACACCTTTCCTTCATCCCGTCATTCCTCGCGGCGGGGCGAGCCCATCCTCCGAGACCGATGCACGACATCATCCTCGCCCGGCTCGCCTTCGCACCAGTGCCGACATCCGTGGCCGCGGATTCCCGTGCGCAGTCCCGACACCCGAGAAGGCCGATTCCCCTCCTGCCCCGACGTTCCGACACCGCTGCGCTCCACTAATGTGACAACGTGGGCGCGGAGTGGAGACGACGGGTGCTCGTCGTCGAGGATCAGGGTGCCCTCCGCATGCTGGTGTGCGATCTGCTCGAGCGCCACGGCTTCCAGACCGCGTCAGCCGCCGATGCCGCCGAGGCGACACGCCTCTTCACCGAATTCGACCCGGACGCGCTGCTGACCGACATCGATCTGGGCTCGCGCCCCTCCGGGGCGGAGCTCGCCGCGATGCTGGTCGAACTCGCACCGCACATCGCGGTCGTGTTCCTCAGCAGCTACCCCCGTGCCGCCGCCGGTGCCACGGCGATGGGGATCGAGCAGGCCGTGTTCGTCGCGAAACAGGACCTCGATTCCCCTGCGGCTCTGCTCTCCGCGCTGGAACGTGCTCTGTCGACGCATCCGACACCTCTGCCGCCCTCGGCCGAAACAGGCGACCCCCTCGGCTCACTCACCAGGCATCAACTGGAGATCCTCGCGATGATCGCACGCGGATGGTCGAACGAGCGCATCGCCGTCGAGACCGGTGGCACGGTGCGCGCAGTCGAACGATCCATCAGCCGGTTGTTCGGAAGACTCGAGGTGACACGCGACCCGACCGTCAACGCTCGTGTCGCTGCGGCGGGACTCTACCTCGCCGCGTTCGGTCCCGCCCGATGAGGAAACTCCGCCGTGCGGCTGTCCGCGCCTTCGGCGGCGGCCGATTCCTCACCGTCTGGTCGATCGCCGCCTCCCTCCCCCTGTCCCTCACCGTCATGGCGCCCACGGGTGTCGGCATCGACACTCTGACCGCGCTTCCCGCCATGGTCGCGACCTGGCTCTGCTTCGCCGCGGCGCTCACGGGCATCGCCGCATGGGAACGTCGCGGCCGATCCCGGCGAGAGCGAGCAGCCGTCGTGACCGCCGGGATCGTCGTCTGCGCGGCGATGCGTCCGGTGACGCAAGACGGCTGGCTCCACCTCGCCGGCCTTCCCGCACCACCTTCGGGTCAGCTTCCGTACCGGATCGCGACGAACATCGTCGTCTGGATGATCGTGCTGAGCATCATCGCCGTGCTGGATTCCTCGCTCCGGTCACTGCGACGGACGAACGCCCTGCTGCGGTCCGTGGCCCAGGAGCTCGCCCGGGCACAGGACGATGCGCACGCGCTGGCGACCGATGCGCGGAACCTTCTCGACCGAGCGCAGTCGACCCTCGATGCGGCGATCATCGAGATGGAACCGACACCCACCGGCGTCCGAAGGCTCGGACACGAATGGATCCGCGAGTGGAGTCACCGTCTCGCCGAGCTCGCCGAGAAGAAGGAGGCCGGGAATCCGCGTCGAGCCCGCGACGGCTTCGGTGATCGCGCGGACCCGAGGTCTTCCCCCTCGCCTCGGCACGTCCTGTTCCGCCTCCCGCCGCCGGGTCTGGTCACCCTCATCTACGCGGTGTGCCTCCTCCCCTATGCGACCCGCACGCAGACGCCACTCGAACTGCTCATCGGGATCGCCGCCCTCGCCGCGGGAGGTGCGGTCGTCGACTTCCTGCCGCGACGCCGCGCGATCGCTCGGGTGCCCCACCACGCGTCCTTGCTCTTCATGATCCTCTCCTGCGTCGTCGGCATCGCGCTCGCAGCACTCGCGGCCGCGCAGGGGGTGGCTCCGTTGCTCGCCGCCGTCTCCGCCATCGCGTACATCGGGTTCGCGTTCGCCGCCGGAACGTGCGCCGGCGCGCTGCACCGTCTCCGCAGCGAACAGCACCGACTTTCGAGCGCCGTCGCCGACGCCCAGCAGCTCGCACGTGCCGGCACCCGCCCCACTCGCGACGGCCTCAGAGCCGCCGCCGACCTCCTGCACGCGGATGCGCAGGGAGCCTGCATTCTGTTCGCGCTCGCACACCCCACACCCGATCCGGACGATATCCGGCGGCTGCGGGCAGAACTCGCGACTGTCGTGAGCCGACTTCCCGAGGCTTTCGCCACGGCCGACGATCCCCGTGCCCACACTTCCCTCACCGCACTCTTCGAGACGTGGGCGCACGTCATCGAGCTCCGTGTCGACGTCGACGACGAGGCACGCGATGTTCTGTCCTCGATCCCCTGGGTGGTGCGAGACTGCTACGACATCGTCGCCGAGGGGCTCCTGAACGCCGCGAAACATGCGAGTGAGCGACGAGCGGAGGTGTCGATCCGTCGAGTGACGACCGGCGCCGGACCTCGGCTTCACGTCCGTGTCTCGTCGCCCGGGATCGCCGCACGCGGCACACGTCTGCGCGCATCCTCACGGATGCAGGAGCTCGGCGCCCATCTTGTCCGCATCCCCGGCGGTGTCGCCCTGGAAGCCGCGTTCGCGCTTCCGCTGCGCGCGGCTGTCGTGTCAACCGAACATCGCGACGGAGAGCACCCGACCCCGCCGTAGCGTCGTCTGCGCCCCACCGAAGGGCACACGAAGACGATCGGACGAGACGTGAGCCAACTGCATGACCTCCTCCCGCTGGCTGTGGGCATGCTCATCTCGCCGCTGCCCCTCGTGGCGATCATCGCGATCATCCTCGCTCCCCGCGGCCGGACGGCGGCGCCCGTCTACGCCGCAGTGTTCATCGCGATCTCCCTCGCGTTCGTCATGGTCGGCGCGCTCACCTCTGCCGGTTCCGCCTCGGGGTCTCCCTCCGCCACCGCGAAGACAGTCTCGTTCTTCCTCGCCATCGTGCTCGCACTCGGCTTCGCCGCGCTCGCCGTCGCGAGTTGGTCGTCTCGCCCCCGCCATGGCCAGCCACCCCAGACGCCGGCCTGGCTCGCGGCCCTCGATGCCGTCACCCCGGCGAAGGCGGCCGCGCTCGGCTCGATCATGGCGGTCACCAACACGAAGAACATCCCGCTCGCGCTGAAGGGCGGTGCACTGATCGGCGAGGCGCATCTCCCTCTGCTCGCAGCGGGAGGGCTCTGCATCGGGCTGGTCGTCGCCGGCACTCTGCCGCTGCTCGTCACGGCCGCCGTCGCCACGAGCAGATCGACGGTCGTCACGAAAGCACTCGAACGGGTCAAGTCCGAGATGATCGCGCACAACGCGATGATCATGACGGTGCTGTTCGCGGTTCTCGCCGCGAACGAGGCCGCCCAGATCATCCGTCACCTGTCCTGAAACACGACCATGTCAGGAGCCGCACGCATGTCAGACAACTCTCTCCCCGACGACGAGACGCGCGTCGTCACCGTCACGGCACCGGCCGGGACGTTCCGCGGCACGGACGCCGACGGTGCGCACTCATGGCGCGGAATCCGCTATGCCCAGGCGCCGGTCGGTCTGCTGCGTTGGCGTGATCCCGTCGCGGCGCCGAGCGTCGAGGAGGAGATCGACGCCACCGTCTACGGCAACGTGTGCCCGCAGCAGATCAACCCCGCCGTACCGCTGGGCGACGACGCGGTGATGGACGAGGACTGCCTCGTGCTGAACGTGTGGGCACCGTCGGAGCGACCCGAGAGCGCCTTCCCCGTCATGGTATGGCTGCACGGTGGCGCCTACACGTTCGGCTCATCGAGCCAACCGCTGTTCGATGCGACATCGCTCGTCACGCGCGGCGAGGTCGTGGTCGTGACGGTCAACTACCGACTCGGCGCATTCGGTTTTCTGGATCTCGCCGGACTCCTGCCCGATGAGGGTTTCGATCGCAACCTGGCCCTGAAGGACGCGCTGCTCGCGTTGCGCTGGGTGCAGGAGAACATCTCGGCGTTCGGGGGCGACGCGGGCAGGGTCACGGTGTTCGGGGAGTCCGCGGGAGGAGGGCTGGTGACGACTCTGCTGGCGACGCCTTCGGCCGAAGGTCTGTTCTCCCGCGCGATCGCGCAGTCCTCCCCCGCCTCGAGCATGTACGGGACCGAACGGGCGCGTGACGTCGCCGCGCGGTTCGTGCATGAGCTGGGCATCGATTCGACGGATGCTGCGGCGGTCGCGGGGGCTCTGCGCGCGGCATCCGTCGATGACATCGTGGCGGCGAGCATGGAGGTGTACGCGGCCGTGCCGGACGACGCACCGGGGACCCTCGCGTTCGCGCCCGTCATCGACGGCGATGTTCTTCCGGAGGCGCCGGTGACCGCGCTGCGCGAAGGACGCGGGCTCCGGGTTCCGCTCCTGATCGGGACGAACAAGGACGAGGCGTCGCTCTTCAAGTTCATGAAGTCGCCTCTCATCCCGATCACCGACGACCGCATCCGACAGATGTTCACCGACATGGCCGAGGACAATCCGACGATCTCCCTTCCCTCCGCCGCTCAGGTCCGGACCGCCTACGAGAACGTGCGGCATGGCGCCGTGGGGCTCGGGATCGCCCGCGACATCGGATTCCGTCTGCCGACGCTGTGGATAGCGGAGGGTCACAGCACCGTGGCGGATGTGTGGCTGTATCGCTTCGACCATGCGGCGCCCTTTCTCCGTCTGATCGGTCTCGGTGCGACGCACGCGACCGAGCTGCCGTACCTGTGGGGCAACCTGTCGAGCGGCCCCAAGGACCCGACGTTCCGGCTCGGCGGCCGCCGAGCCGCGCAGGAGATCTCGGTGCGGATGCAGGAACGCTGGGCGGCGTTCGCGCACGGACGCACACCGGATGCGGCGACCGCGAAGGATGCGCCGACCTGGGCGCCGTATTCTGCATCGGATGCGGCCGGCCGCCGTCAGACCCTCGTGATCGAGCGGCAGGACACTCTCGTCGCCGACCTCGATGCTCCTCTACGCGCGGCATGGGGCGACGACGTGCTCGATTTCCGGTGAGCGCTCGTGCATCCGAAGGGCCGGCCGTGCGGCGACGTACCATTGGCCGATGACGCGACCTCTCACCAACTGGCACACTGCTCAGGCCGAACATCTCACGGCAGGTCAGCGCGCGGCTGATCGGCTTCGGAACGGGATGGGATCATGGCCGTTCATCGGGGTGTTCGTGCTCTTCATGATCGCCTGGGCGATCGTCAACAGCACGGCCCTCATGTGGGATCCCTACCCGTTCATCCTGCTCAACCTCTTTCTGAGCATGCTCGCCGGGCTCCAGGGAGCGATCCTTCTGATCGCCGCGAAGAGGCAGGATGCCATCGCCGCTGCCCTCGCACAGCACGACTACGACACGAACCTCGCCGCGAAGAAGGAGATCGAGGACCTCATGTCGATCAACCGGATGCAGCTCGAACTCCTGACGGAGCTGCGCGCCGCGGTCACGAACGACGGAGACGGGGCAGCGACGTCCGCGCGCTGACCTGCTCGACGAGCAACGTCGGGAACGGTGAGGGGCCCTCGTCGACGGGGCATCTGCTCGTCCAGAGAGGGTGAGACCACGTTCTTCTGCACGCTCTTCTGCGCAGTCTTCTGCACAGTCTTCTGCGCACCGGCCCGTGACCTCTCGTGCTCGGCAAGAGCATCAGCTCGTCGCACCGCGAAGCGGACCGGTGGACCGGGGACAGTCGGCGTGCGCGGCGGCGCCGGACATACAGAAGGCCCGGAGACTCTTGCGAGTTTCCGGGCCTTTCTCGGTCGGCTGTTGGCACAACTACCGCTGATGCGGATCGTAGCCCGGATCCATCCTGCTCTTTCCGGTTGCTCGCTTCACATTTTCCTGTTTCACCAGGAGAGCCGCACCAGCCCCGGAGGTGTGCTGCGGCGGGTTCCGCCTGATCGACGAGATCTGATGGTCGACTTTAAATCGGGTGGCGATGAGGCTGCGATGACCAGCGCTAGAGGTCGCCGCCAGTCACCAGCGTCTGCCGAGCATCAAGGCCGTGCTCGACGCAAGCGCGCTACAACGGAGAGCTAGGCATCTCAGACGACCCTCGCTGCTCGCCCTCAGCGAGCAGCGAGGCAGACCCCTCGGTGTTGAGAGGCAATTGCCCTTGACGACGACACACACTGGCCCCTATTCATCGGGCAGAATCGGATCATGAGTCGCGGTCAAGGAGCTAACGCTGTGAACGCGTCGCCAACATGGACTCAATTCAGGTCTGCCGTACAGCAGTTTGATCGAGACAGCCTCCTCATCCAAGCTGCGGCCGCCAGCGCGACCATCGAGCGTGGTCAACTGACGGAGCGAGCGAAGCTGCAGGGTGTAACCCCGTGGAGCATTGCAGATGTAGCCCGTACTGCACTCGCATGGGGAAGCACCCATAACCGTAGTGCGGACTCACGGATGCTGATCCGGCTGTGCAACTGGAACGCGCGCCTCGTCGATCAAGCCACGATCTCCGATCCGGGTGATCCCGAAGTACTCGCGCGAGTGCTGGCGCGGGTGATGTTCGAGCAATTCCCCGCACAGCGAGCAGTGGCGGCCGAGATCGCCAGGTCACTTCTGTTGTACGGGCCCCGAGCGCAACATCCACCGGGCTTTGCGCCGGAGGCCATGAAACCAGGTTGGTTTGAACGCGTCACAAACGGTCTGACCCTCGACGACTACATCGAGTCGGTGTTCCTCATCGCCACAGAGACCTCTCGTCGAAACGGTGGCTTCGATCCGGAGTGGTACAAAGGCTCCTCGTTCAAAGGACTGGGTGACATAATTTCGTACCGAGTGATTCGCCGAACATTCGTCGAACACCTCCTCACCACCGTGTCCGAGTTCAACGACACCAATCGCAAATTCCAAGATCATCTTCCGGGCGCACTGAAGAAGTTCGCCTTCAATCCACTTACCGATAAGCCGTTTATCGACAACCTCGGTGAGGTAGCGATTGCCCCTTGCGTTCAACACATCATCGCCAAAGCACAACCCGCTGCGATCTATCACTTGGCTCGCCGTGTCCTCGGCGACGAGTTCACGCGTGATCTAGGTCCAGTGTTCCAGCACTACACCGGGCGACAGCTGGGGGTTGTCGAAGGACGACCGGAAGTCATTCCGGAGGTTCGTTACAACCAACGGAAAGATTCGTTCGACTCTTGCGATTGGTTTCTTGATCTACCAGGACTGCTCGTCCTAATTGAGTGCAAGGCTCGACAACCAATTGAGGAGGTACGAATCGGCACCGACGATTGGTTACGCACCGTCAAGGACAGCGTAGGAAAAGGGATACGCCAGATAAACCGCTCCGACAAGCACATCGCCGCGATCAGCGCCGAAGCCCCGCAGATAGATGCATCGAAGCCGCGGGTCGGCCTCGTTATCACTCTTGAACCGTTCTACCTCGATCAGAACTGGCTCGTCTGGGACGAATTGCCAGCCTCGGATATGCCCATCGGGGTCATATCAATCAGCGACCTAGAATCCCTCGTTCTCCTCGATGCCGATGAGCTAGCGAGAGCGCTGAGGAGCGCAGCGGACTCCGCTCGCCAAAACATCATGCTTCTCGCACCTGCATTGGCCGCGACCGCCGACCGGGAGAACGAGCTACTCACTTCAACGTACGACTCGATTGGATTGTTCGACCGCGTGAGTAAAAGGACCGGAAGAGAGCGCAAGCCGCGCCCGCATGGCAACTAGAGGCGACATCGATCACCGCAGGTGTGGCGACTTGAGGGGGCCGCCCAATCAACGGCGGGCTCGCTACCCGCAGCGACGATGCATGAGCTGAGGTAGCCTTCTCACGTGCCACTCCTTAGCCAGGTATTTGGAATCAGCGCAGATAGCTCCAGCGCTTCGTACGTGAACCGAGGCGGACTTGACGAACGCTTCTCGGCCGCCCTTCGCTCCGACAGGCACATCGCAGTCCATGGAGGAAGCAAGCAGGGGAAGTCGTGGCTTCGGAGCCGAGGACTGCCAGCTGACCGCACGAACCTTGTGCAATGCACACCGGCGTCGACGGTGGAGACGATCCTGGCGGACGCGCTTGGCAGCATAGGCGCTCGTGAGGAAAGCACGACCACTCACACCCAAAGCATCAGCGCCCAGTTGCTATCCGAGGTGTCCGTTAGCAACCCTCAAGTTGCTGACGCTCGAACGCAGTCAACGCTCGGCGCAAGTAGCCAGCGGGCAACCTCGACTCGCCCCGTCGGGCAATCCTCTAGCAGTTTGCAGTGGGTAGCCGCGAAGCTAGCTGAGTCCAACAGAAAGCTTGTGCTCGAGGACTTCCACTATCTCTCAGAAGTCGTTCAGAAGCAGTTGGCCTTCCTTATTAAGGCGCTCGGCGAGTACAGGGTCTTCGTAGTGGTTGTGGGCGTATGGCCACAGGACCACATGCTGACCTACTTCAATGGTGATCTCGAGGGCCGAATCGAGGACTTTCGACTCCATTGGCAGGATTCAGAGCTCCGCGATGTACTCGCGAATGGGGCGCGCGCTCTCCGATTGCGATTCGACCATGAGATCGAACTGGCGATGATTCGCGAGTCGTATGGTGGTGTTGGCCTTCTACAGAGACTTGCAGATGAGCTCTGTAAGGCGGAGGGAATCGAGAGGAGGCGTTGGTGGAATCGAGAGCGCTCGCTCAATGACTCCGCTCAATGGGCAGCTGCACTCGCCGCCGTCGCTGCGCAGATGCATGGCCGATACCAGAACTTCGCCGACAACTTCGTTCGGGGCATGCGGCGGCTTCCGGAGGGCCTCGAGGTCTATCGATATCTCCTGCAGTCAGTGACCGCAGCTTCAGACGAGGAACTACTTCGCGGGCTGGATTCTGCTGAGCTTCTTCGGCGCATCACCTCCCTGTCCGGCGGCGACGGAATTCGCCAGTCAGACTTGACCCAGGCGCTTGAGCGCATCGACAGACTCCAGGTGAAGATCGGCATCAACCCACTCGTACTTACCTATAGCCGTTCCGGTCGCACCATCTCGGTTGCTGATCGATCCTTCTGCTTCTATCGCAAGCACGGCACTCCACAGTGGCCTTGGAGCGACGAGGATTTGTCGATCTCGAACGACTTGTCTGGTAACGAACCGCTCAACCTCGACTAGAACAGCCTCGGTGTGCCCGCAATTTTCGCTCCTCGCACGGTCGGCCCGTGGATCTGCTTGGACACCATCGCCTATCTCGGGCCCATCACGGACGCCGCCCATAGGCGAGCCAGCAACGGTTTTCACCGTGCGGCCTGATCTGGGTGTGGCGCGGTTCCCTGCCGATCTCCGTCCTGATCAGATGGCGGCGACTAGAGTGCCGTCACGTGTCCGAGGTTAAGAGTCAGCAGCGGCGATGGCGCATTCCCCGGCGTGATGATCGTGGCGCGTTGTCTTGCGCGCGTTACCCCCACGTTCAGTGCGTATCGCGCTGATTCAAGGTCTCGATGAGTGGGAGTCAGCTTCAATAGAGGATCATATCGTTCCTCATAAACAATGACTTCGTCGTACTCGCGGCCCTTCGCGCGATGAACAGTCATGACGATGATGTCGCGATTGCCTCGTTTGCTGCTCGTGAGCTGAAAGTCGACTACAGCCCTTCGCATGATCTCGCTCGCACTTTTGTAGGCACCAGTCGCGCGCCATGCAGAGGACAAGTCTGTCTCCACATCCGAGCCTCGAGTCACGAAGTTGAGCATCCGCGCGTACCCTGCCATCCGTTTGACATCGTCGACATTCGACGAAGAGAGCAAGCTCACGACCGTGAGGTAGTCCGCATAGACGTGGCCGCTTCGTGCGGTAGCGAACGCTCCGTCAAGCACGGCGCGGAGCGCCTTGACGATCTTGACGTTCACGGTTTTGCCTGCTCGCAACTTCGTCGCATACCCCTCGAGCCGTCCCGCCGTTTCTCTAGCGCTGGTACTGAGCTTCGTCGATTTCGTACGTAGGTACAGCGCCATCGCGTCACACAAGACCGCATCTCGATCAGCGATTTTTTCGTCAAGCTCAAGAACGGTGCCGATAAAGATGAGCGCTGCGTAGCCTTCCTCCTTAGTCGTGTGGATATCGAGGCTGATAGCAGGCAATGGCGGGTTGTCCTGCGCCTCGCCGATGTAGTCGTAGACCTTCACCGCGAGAGCGTTCGAAGGCGTCAGGATCGCCACGGTGCCGCCTCCGCTCTCACGAAACCGCTTGAGCGTCTTGAGCAATGTCAACTTAAGGCGAAGGAGAGTCGGGAAGTCGCTGGCGATGATGTCGACTTCGTCATAGGGTGATTCGTAACTACCTCGCAGGACATCACGGCCAAACCTGGTGATGGAACTCCCTGGACTGCGCCAGTTCCACCCGGAGAGGTCGATCTGAACCGGCGAGAAGTGCTCGTGGAAGTCTTGAAAACGGCGCTCGCTGGATCCTTCCACGAAATCGTATATACGTTGGTCTGGGTCGCCGAGTGTGATCAGTTGGGAGTGCTGTCCGAGCGTCCTCACCAGTTTCCATTGATCATTGGTCGTGTCCTGGAACTCATCGAGCATGATGAGCGGGTGGGCCGACGTGTAGGCCCTCAAGAGGGCCGGGCTCCCTTCAAGGATCTCGTTAGCTAGTCCAGCAAAGTCGTTGAAGCCGACATGACCGAAGCTCTCGAACTGTCTACGGAATTCAGCTCGGATGTCAGCGTCCGCGCTGCCGAGATGCGACATGAACGCATTCTGTTCGGCCTGAGACATGATCTTCACGCCTCTGGGTGCGCCGAGCAGGTACCCGTGGCTACGAAGAATTGTCCAGGCGAAGCTGTGGTAGGTGCTGATATTGAGTTGGGATCGGTACTCCTTCGGAAGCTGATTGGTCGCATGGTCGGCGACCCGGTCGACCGTCGCGTTTGCGAAGCTGAGGAAGAGGACCTGAGCGTGGCCTACACCAAGCCCTTCGCTGATAGCAAGAGCAGCTTTCCTCAGCGCAACCGTCGTCTTCCCGCACCCAGCGCCGCCGGTGACCATGGCAGCTCCGGATGCCTCCAGTAGGGGCTTTACCGCGAGCTCATATTCTTCGTCACTGAGCAGCGTTGCCACCGGCCGACTCTTCCGTATTATCTTGTCTGGCGACAATGTCCTCGCCTTCTCGTAGCGGGGCAGATTCGCTCGCTACCTTCAGGCGCTCGAGTACTTCCACCATCGAGACTGGAAAGTCTGCCTCGTCGAGTCCCGCTACGAGTTCAGCAGCGAATCGATCCCCCTTGGTCTTGGAAAGAAGCTTCCTCGCCGCCTTCTTGTAGGCGGCGTCGGACGCGTCCTCCGGAGCTGCAACATGGCTCGGCCATCCTCCGTCCGAGATCAAACTATCGACGTGGTTACGAATCGCCGAGATGGGCACCTCATCGAGGAGTAGATCTTCGAACCCTGCGTGAGGTTGCTCGAAGACATGGTCGGAGTTGGCCGTGATTTCAGCCAGCCTGTCGGCTGGCTGCTTATCGAATACAGAGGCTACTTCCTTGCCGAGTGCGCGGAAGTAGCCTGCGAAGCCGGCGACATTGGTTTCACCTTGGGCATCAAAGATCGCCCATCCGCGGGTGTCGAGGCGGGCGAAACGCATCGGATTCACTCGAGCAGCAGTCTTGGCGAGTGCCGCATACGATGCAGCTTCGGTGTCTCCCTCCGTGATCAATACACGCCGCGCGAGGAGCGCCTCGCAGAATCGAGTACGGATGCCCATGCGGAATGCCTTGGCGCGCAGGTGCAAGGGCAAGAGCACCTGAGTGCTCGTGAGCACACCCGTGCCATGTTCTCGTGCTAGCACTATCATCCTTTCGGGTTCGAATTCCTCGAGGACGTATGGCGAGTGGGTAGTGAAGATGGCTTGGCCGCCGAGGCCCAGGATCAAGTCGACAACTCGCTTCTGCACCATTGGAGGGACAGATATCTCGGGTTCCTCCATCGCGAAGATCACTCGTCCATTCCGCTTCTGGGCGATCAAGGTGAGCATCGCGATCACAAGCGAGTTCACGGTTCCCGAGCCCTGATGGTTGAAGGGTGCGGCGTACCCGGCGGCACCGGTAGCCATGAACGAGCGCAGGACGTGGCGGAGATCCTCTCTTGTCAGCTCCGAAACTCGAAGATGCGGCGCGTCTGCCCATTCAGACGCGACGATCTGCTTCATCGCCGAGTCGATGCTGGAAAGAACTTGCCCGAACTCTTCGTTGTCGTCGCCTGCAACCGGAACGGCGCGCAGTTTCTCAAGCAGGTTCTCCCACATCTGAACTTCGACCTCGAAGGCACGGAGCACGAAGTCGAGTAGCGAACCGCGCTCCATCGACATCGCACGGTTTCCTGTCCGGAGCGCACGCAGGAGAAGGAAGCCGAACTCTCGCTTGTCCGCAGACCGCGCTTCACTCGTAGGTTGGCCTTCCTCGTTTTCTGGGCTGCAGAACCAAGTTCGACCATCAAAATCGTCGTCATCAGCGTCGTAGCGACCCACGAATCGAATGCGGATGCACGGCAACGCTTCAGAGGTAGCCCCGGGCAAGGACGTCAACAGCGCCCCGTTCGAGGCGTCCCAGTACTCCAGGTGATTTCTGAATCTCGACTGGAGTTCGTCATCGAGATCGACGACCATCACCTCGACGCGGACCTCCTCGTCCTTGTATCGACCAGCGTAGAAGTCGTGCTCATCGATGACTGGGCGCCGGAATAGCCGGTCTGCTCCGAGCGCCAACTCGACAGCTTCCAGGAGAGTAGATTTGCCAGAGTTGTTGTCACCTAAAAGAACAGTGTTTCCACTCAAAGCAACGTCAGTCGAGGAGATTCCGCGAAAATTTTCGACCTGGACACGCGCAAGATACATATGAGTGCTTTCGCTTCGTTGCTTGATGCACAAGTAGTCCTCTACTTGCGGATTCGATGCTCGCAGAAACGCGGCACCTGCGACATGCGGCCCGCCGACTAAGTCACCAATTGAGACGTTCAAGGGCCGGAACAGGGCGGTGTCGGCCGGAGACAGGGGGCAACCACTCCATCATCCGCATGCCTCTGAAGGCATCGGGGACTGACACTTCGATCTGCCCCGATGACGGACTGTGCCAGGCCGATTGGCCGCGTGAAGTCACGCTCCTGGCGGCCTCCGGTGGGTTTGCGCGCTTGGTAAGCGACTAGCTCGACCGCCGTCCGCTCGCTCGAAGAGTTCGTTGAACCACTCTGTGTCGGCTGCACGGGCGCTCTTCTGAGTGACGCGGGCCCCAGCCAAGTAGCGCTTGTCTCGGTAGATGGTCCCAAACCTGAGCCCACAACCGATTCGCCGCAAACCGACTATCTGTGGCGCTCCGCCGGAGCTAGGGTCGCTCCCCTTTTTCAAGCCGTCAACGAACGCACTGTAGATTGCTCGACTAGTACCAGCGTGTTCGCTCTCTTCCCAGTGCTGTTCCGCGGCTCGAACCTGCGCAGCGCCGCTTCCGGCTATCTTCAATCGAGATGAACGCTCGGGCATCTCGATGTTCTGAGTCGCCCAGAGATCGGCGGAAGCGTCGTACGTGACAACAGCCATTTCGAAGACGGACTTCATTTTGTCTCGCCTACGCGTGGCCATGATGATTCCAAAGTCCCGTCGCTCTCGCGAAGGATATTCGAGCCATAGACGGCGAAGCGCGTTGGAGACATCAGCGAACGCCGATGCCCGCTCACGGAAGGCTCCTGCCGCGAGGTGTTCAACAATGGTCGTGAGCGCCATTGAGGGAAAAAGCACGTCGCCCCAGTATCCGAAGATGTGCGGTGTAGTGGCGGAGGCGAACGTCTTGAGCCCCTGATCCCAGAGGTGCGACGTTCCCCACGTAATCCGACTATCACTCGCGATGTAAAGCGATGAAACTTGCCGCTGGTCGACAGCCGCCCAAGCCACAATCGTCGTCACGTCATACCTTCAATCGGCCCCCGGGCAGCAATGAACCGCCCGGGGAAGACCTGAGTGCCCGCGCGAGCAGGCAGTGACACCTCGTACCGCCACGAATTGGCGGTCTCAGGAGTTGCGCCCCCGTTAAAACTGCGACATTCGAACGGGGCGGGACTTCGCCCACGCGAACGTGGCATCCCGTACGCAACTCACCATAGCGCCACTCCGCATATCGGGTCTAGCTCCCGCACGCCACCCGTCAAGCTATACGCCGTGACGCACGACAACTCACAGCTGGACTCCGGGCAGCCCGACCCTAAGTATCCGAATCTCGAGGCTCACCAACTCGTTCGGTGCCTCGCCGTCGCCTCGACGCAGTAGATCGTGAAGGACGAAGGTCTGGCACTGACACCGCGCCATCCATCACGGCCGCGTCCCGCGCGCGGTCCCCGTTCGCGCTTGAATGGCCCGAGGGGAAGACATCGTCGAGAGCGCCCCTTTGCCTGCCGCCGAGCAACGGCTAGGCGCTAGCGAGTCGCTTTTCCGACCGCGAGATTGCACTTCGCGAGCACCCGCTCACCACTACGACCCTGCGGCCACGACAGGCACTCGGCTCGCTGCGATTTTGTACAGCCCCACTGGCAGGCCTGATCCGGCGAGAAAGGAGGCTTCGTCTATGCCGGCCTCATGCAGCACTTCCCGGGCGCGTGGCAATATCGATGGCATCTCCAGCGAAGAGATTCGACCCGGTTCTGCTCGACGCCAACCATTCTGTGACATCCGGATGACCGCGTTGCGGTAGGAGACGTCACTCATGACGCCCAGAGCACGCGCGCGGTAGAGGAGCGCGGCGAGGCTGACGCCCCAGTACTCCTTCAGCTCGGCCAACGTTGCCCACGCTTTGCCCGCAGTGGAGATGGGTAGGAAAGGGGCGATCTCTTCGGCGGGCATCAGGAATTCGGAGGCGAAACGGTTAGCCTGCTCCTCGGCGACCTTGCCCCCCGGTTCAGCGTCGTGGTGCATTATGAGATGCCCGAGTTCATGAGCGGCGTCGAAGCGTTGCCGGTAGTAGTCGTCCTTCACCGGGTTCAGAACGATGATCGGCCGGGTTGCCGAATGCAAGGAGTACGCATCGATGGCCGCCACCCCCGGCTCGCTGAAAACGACAACTACACCGCTACGCTCGACAAGCCGCACAACGTGCTGCACCGGTCCCGGGCCGACGCCAAAGAACTGGCGGGCCTCGCGCGCGGCTTCCTCGGGAGTCATCGAACGTTCGTCGGGATCCACCGGCAGGTCGGGCAGGAGCGCCTCAGGGAACTCGACGGCGTTCTCGAGCATCCCGGCGATCTCCGCCACGAACCGGCCATAGGCTTCAGCCTCGTCCTGTGCGATCTGCGGCGTCGAGCGGAGCGAACGGAAGTGCGGCTTGTTAGCCTTCGGCGGCGCTCCTCCCCCGAAGAACTGGGGCTCCACCTGCAGCGCTAAAGCGAGCTTCGCCACCGTGGCCCGGTTAGGTTGCTTGGCGCCGCTCTCCCATGCCGTCACCGAGGCCGGCGACATCTCGATACGGCTCGCCAGGTGAGACTTCTTCAGGCCCTTCAGCTGGCGTGCCATAGTGAGGCGCTCACCGTTGAAGAACGAAGCCGCGGCGGCGAGCGTCTGAGACGGTCGACGCGCCTCAACCATTCGCCGCGCCCGCCCCTTCGCCCGCACCAGCCCGCTTGATCCGTACCGGCACGTCGTCGACGTCAGTCGAGGCTCCACCGCTCGGCATCTGATGTGTAACCGGGATACCCGTACCGCCCGCCGGAGCTCCGCCGGAGAGCAGCAGTTCCTTCCAGTGCCAGCACGAGTCTCCCGGGTACCCGGGGTTCTTGCTCTGTCCGATATACAGCTCGAACTGTTTGGTTGCGGGGTGGAAGGCATGCGCTGCGATAAGCGTCACACCAGCGAAGTCATCATCGTCTGGGATGCCTGGGATGGACTCCAAGCCAAACTCTTCATCGTCGAAGAGTGCGTTGTCGCGGACGAATAGCTGGTCAGCGACACGCTTTTTCGCGTCGCTACGTTGCACCCACTTGATCTCGTCAATCTTTCCGAAGGGGAAGGACTGCAGCAGCACGCGGTACCCCTGGATAGCCCAGCCGGGAGACTGCTTGTAGTCCCGGCGTCCGACCACGTCCTCATGAAGGCTCGGCATCGAGTCGAAGGCCTCGGGCGTGATGCCACGCTTGAGGAAATCCTCGCCGACGCTCTCGAGTCCCTCGGCCAGCCTGAAACGACCATTCGAGGTGGCCCGGTCGAGGAGGTCTCGAAGGTGCTTGAAGTTGAGATAGCCGACGACGCCCTGATCGTGGCCCTGGTCCTCGTCGAAGAGTTGGTCCGTCGCAGCGAACGCTACGGGCGCACCCCACTTCAAGACATCGAGCAGTCCGGACATCTGGAGCTCGGAGAGGGCCTCGTGTCCTGCGGTCATGGGACTAAAGTACACGACTCCCAGTAGATGGCGCTTTTATTTTTACTCTCGGCGTGTCGAATGCTTGCAAGTCATCCTGGATGGGACACAGTTCGGGTGAGCAAGCATTCTCACGGCTGTGAGTGGGCACGCTCGGCGCCAACAGGTAGACCGCTGGGTCACTGCCTGGTCAGGCGTTCCCAGATGCTCCTTCGTGATCGTGGCAGCGGGGCAGGTGGCCGCCCCGCTCGCGGAGAACCGTCGACGTTCTCCTTCGCGACACGTACATCGCCCCCCGTACCAACGACGCCGCGCAGGGTAGGCACGTACTCCTGAGCATCGGGCACCGCCTTCTTGACCGGCGGGATCGCGTCGCCGAGCGGCCGGACGATCCACCAGCATTCACCACAATCCCGCCCACGTCGAGGACGAGGCGAATGACCTGCAAAGTCCCCTCGTCGATGCGTGGCATAGCCTCTCGCCACTCCTTGGCCTCGAAGTTGCTCAACGACCAAGTCAGGCGTCCGAGCCGGACGCCGCCTCGCCACGCCCACCAGCTTTTGTCCCCATCGAACCGCACATCGAAGACGTCGCCGATGCGTATGTTCGACATCAGACGCCGGTCAACGGACCGCTCGTACATCTTGTTCGCGACGATGTAGCATCGCTTCTCGAGTTGGCGCGCGGCATCTGGGAGAACGCGGATGCCGATGTGGCGCGATCCGTCCTTGTTTGGCCCGGAGAGCACCAGCCAGGATCCAAGTGGTCGCTTCACAAACCGATCTTCTCAGAATGTTGCGAAACGGCCCCGATTAATCGATCTAGCTCACGGGGTCACATGGAATCGTCCGCCGTGGGAACGGGAGGGCCACGCCGCCGAATCCCTTCCGCGACCGACCCGAGCGATTCACGCGCCTAGGTACCGCGCACGCTTCGCCGACCCAACGACAGATCACGCGACGGCTCTGTGCCTGCACTCCACCCACCTGGGACGCTGATCATCAACGTGCGCGCTAGCGCGGTCTATCGCGTCGTCATCTCGATGGGAGACCCGTGGACGCTCTAGAACACGCAGCCGAAATCACGCTGCCAGACCAGCGAGTCGCAGTGTTGGGGGACGTTCACGGCAACGTAGGTTGGATCCGGATGCTGGCGAGGGCACTCCCCTACCTCGCGCCGGACGTCACGACCATCTTGCAGCTCGGCGACTGGTGGATGCCCCCGGAAGAGGTCGACAAAGCGCTCACTGAGACGGGCATCACAGGCATCTACGTGACCGGAGGGAATCATGAGCCGTGGGGTGAGATCACCCCACTCATGAACAAGTACCCCGGCGAAGCCGTGCGGGTCTCCAAGCTCGTGTGGCTGCTCCCCCGGCCCGCGCGCCTCACCATTGGCGGGCGCTCTGTGCTGTCGCTCGGTGGCGCCGCCTCTGTCGACCGTGAGTCGAGGATCGAAGGGCTGACCTGGTGGCCCGACGAGGCCATCACCGATGAACACGTCGCCGACGCCATCGCCGGGGGCCCCGCCGACCTGATGCTCACCCACGAGTCACCCGCCAACACCCCTGTTCGCCCCGTCCGTGAGATCCTTCGCACGAACCCGTACGGCTTCCCGAAGGCGGCCCTGGAGGCGTCCGCGGCGTCGCGCGCGCGGGTCAGTAAAGTCTGGGATGCCGTGCGCCCGGAGCTCCTCGCTCATGGGCACCTGCATGTCGGAGCGGGCGGACAGACTGCTGATGGCCGTCGAGTGGCGAGCCTCGGGCGTGAAGGCCACGAGTGGAACCTCGGGATTCTCGACCTGTCCAACCTCCAGATGGCAACCCCGAGCCTGGCGATCCTCCGCGGACTCGCCAACGACGACGACGGTTCTCGTCGCACGCGGGAGCAGCGGATGAACAGCGTCGCCGAGTCCGTTCACTCGGGAGTCCTGGACGGGCTCAAGCCCACACCCGACGCCCTCCGAGACGCGCGGGACTACGTCGACGGAGTCCGCGCGCTCGAGGAGCTCATCGACGACGTCCGCCGCCGCCACACCCGCGACCCTGAGGAGAAGCCATGAGCGAGGACGAGGACGAGCCGAGCCCCTGGGCCGAGATCGTCGGCCCCTGCTACACGGTGACGAGGCTGGCCCGCATACTCGGGTGGACGGAGGCCGAGGTCATGGCGACGGGGAAAGATCTCCGGCTCCTCGCGCTGCACAGTGACGACCACGTCGACTTGTTCCCGTCGTTCCAGCTCCGGGACGGGAAGATCGTCGAGGGTCTACGGGACGTCCTTCGTGCCCTCGAGACTGGGACCCCGAGCAGATGGACGTGGGCGCAGTGGCTGAACGTCGCATTGCCCGTAGCGGACCCGCCCCGCAACATCACGCTGCTCTATGAAGGTCGCCTCGAGGAGGCGGTGCGTGATGCCCGTCACGACGCCTGGTCGTGGAGTTCATGACCGCTGCCGGACGCGTGGGGGATCCCGATGGCCCGGCTGCGCCGAGCGCCCGCGCCCTCACTAGGTTTACTGCGTGAAGCATGCGCCCGCCATGAACACGATGCATCCACTCCGACCACGAGCACGGACGCCGCAACGAAGGCCAGAG
Organism: Microbacterium sp. STF-2; assembly: GCF_034650155.1. NCBI lineage: Bacteria > Bacillati > Actinomycetota > Actinomycetes > Micrococcales > Microbacteriaceae > Microbacterium > Microbacterium sp. STF-2. The sequence continues at coordinate 23,460 of NZ_JARKMW010000001.1, read as the reverse complement.
CGCACCCGCCATTACCGGTCTGCTCGGTCATGTGAAGGCGCAAGCGCTACTCTGACGACGTGCCCAAGTACGAAGACTCTCCCGAACAAGCCGAAGCAAGCCTCCGAGAGAGCGGTGACGCGATCAGCAAGCTCGACGACGCACTCACCGCGGCCGAGGAGCGCTCAGAGCAGCTAGAGCAGGAGATCGACCAGGCGTTCGGTGCCGGGGACACGGATCAGCAGGCGAAGCTCGAGGAAGAGATGGAGCGCATACAGCAGGAGATCCAGGACATCAACACAGACCTCGAAGGCGCGCACCAGCACCATATAGACAACCAGGGCTTCTGGGGCTTCCGGGGCTTCTAAGCCTCAGGACTACCTCTTCTTGGCGTTCTTTGCCTTCTCGCGAGCGAGCTTTTCCTTCAGCTTCGCGATCTTGATCTGATTCTCGCCGTCCTTGCGGATCTCCCGCGGAGTGCGGTTGGTAGCGCCCTTAGTTCGCGCCATGTTTCCCCCCAGTGAATTGGCCGAAGTACCGTATTCTTATCATAGATTCCGCAGTTGTCGGGCACCCCGATAGATTGTGGCCATGCCCGCGACCGCTGCCGCTCTAGTTTTGCTCGCACAAGCAACTGGAACGACTGAGAGCGCTCCGTGGTGGGGTGTCCCAGTTGTCGCTGGAACCTTCCTCATCATCGGAGGCGTGCTGGGACACCAGTTCAACAAGCGGCAGGAGGATCGCAAGGCTGAGCGCGCACTGTCCGAGCGCTACATGGACCAGCGGCTAGAGCATTGCTCCAACCTCCTAGAGGAAGCGCGAGCCGTGAAAGAAACGCTGGGAGAAGCCGGTGTCTGGCCAGCCGAGGCAACGCCGTCTTCCAAGGTCAGCGAGAAGGTCACGGTCGCACGAGACCTAATTCGTGGCGCCTGTAAGCGCGCTATGAGTTCGTACTCATCCATAACGCTGATCGCGCCCGAGACGCTACGCAAGCCGGCGCGTAGCGTCGTTGTAGGCATGATGTACGCGCGCATCCTGAGCACATCGCAACAGGCCCGCGACACACAGAAGAGCCTGTCCGCCGCGATCCAACAGTTCGAAGCAGCTGGGCGCAAGCACTTCGGGGCTGGCGAGCAAGAAGCGCCTAAGCCCGTCACCGACGAACCCGCAGAAGAACAGGGCGAGCTGACTCGCTTCCGCAGATGGCTTGCATGGTGGAACGAAACTCTCTAACCCGCAGCTAGTTGAGCGTCATGTTGGAGATCTTCTCGATGGCACCCTCGGTGGCGAGAGCGACCGTCCGGGACTACTCGGCCGTCCCGCTGATGAACGTTGAAGCTCCGACACCAACCCAAGAACGCTCCACGCTCGCCGCTACCGCTCCCCCGCCCGCCATCATGTGGATGGTCGACGCCATTCCCGCGAGGAGGGTATTCGCCGTGCACCGTTGGCGGGTGTCGGATACCCCGACACGACTGCGTGACTCGATCTGGTCCGCGCTGGAAGCGAGCCGTCGAGGCCTGTACGCATGGCAGTTCCAGGGACCAACGAGTACGGCTGCGCGATGTCTTCAAGGCCGAGGACGGGTGGCACGTTCATCGGAGCTACGAGTGACGTCGGTCGTCGTCACGGAGTTCGCACCGTTGCTGATCCAGGTTAGCGCCGTTTGAACGTGAGGGTTGGGGTCGCCAGGACAACCGAACGCGCCCGAAAGCCGGGCGCGTTCGTTTTCTCGGCCCCAGAATCGGTCGAATCCAACTATCTGAACCGAAATCCAGCGCCGCAGACACGAAAAAGGGAAGGGCACCTGCTCGAAGCAGGTGCCCTTCCCTTTTCTCTAGCTGTTCTGCAATCAGTATTGCCAACAGCCCATCTGGTCGGGCTGACAGGATTTGAACCTGCGACCCCTTGACCCCCAGTCAAGTGCGCTACCAAGCTGCGCCACAGCCCGTTGTTCTGCGCTCTCGCGCAGGCAACTCCCCTATCTTAGCCGTATCTCCACCCCCTCCGCGAACCGAGGCGTTGCGAGTGTCGGATGCCCGGCGTAGCGTCACGGCATGGTGACGATCACGACCGAGGTGGCGACGACCGCTCGTTGGGATGACGTGCAGCACGCGCTCACCGGAGGCGGGGATGGAGCAAGCTGTCAGTGCATCTGGCCGGTGCTCAGCAACAAGGACTGGAACGCGACAACGACTCCGCAACGCATCGAGATGTTCCGCGCCGAGATCGACGACGGCCCGCCGCCGGGAATCATCGCCTACGTCGACGGCGAGGGCGCAGGTTGGATCCGCATCGGTCCCCGCACCCGCCAGGCGCGTGTTCCCCGCACCCGCATCATCGCGGCGGCCAGCACCGAGCCGTTCGACGACGAATCAGTGTGGGCCGTGACGTGCTTCGTGGTGCGCCGAGAACACCGCGGTGCCGGGCTCAACCTCGAACTCCTGCTCGCGGCGGTGGATTACGCCCGAGGCTCCGGGGCCCGCCTGATCGAGGGGTATCCCGTGGACACCGGGGGCGAGAGGAAGCGCACCAACGACCTGTTCCACGGCACCCTGGGCACGTTCCTCTCCGCCGGCTTCACGGAGAAGTCCGAGCTCAAACCTGGTCGCGCGCTGGTCACCCTCGATCTGACCCCATGATGACGATCACCCAGAAGCCACTAGCGTGAAAGGCATGACCGACGAGAACGCGACCATCGACGATCCCGAGCTCGGCAGGTTCGCCCGTGCCCGTTCGGAACTCACCGACGGCACGGTACTGACGCACGATTGGTTCGTCGGCACCACCTCCGTCGAGGGCACCGAGGTCGAGCTCATGCTGGAGGGCACGAGCTCCGACGAGGTCGCACCGCTCCTTCCCCGCATGCGCGACGCGGTGAAGCGACTGGACATCGTGCACCGGATCGCCACCGACGCGGTCGTCGCGAATTTCAGCACGGGTGCCCCTGAACCCCGCGAGCTCGACGAAGCCGCCTCCGACCTCACGATCGAGGCGATCGAGGCGGCCTCCGACGGCACCGTCATACTGCACCTCACCGACAACTGCGGAGAGCACTTCCCCGAAGGCTACTGGCCGGCCGTGCACCTCAGTGTCGACGACAGCGTCACGCAGGTCGCCGTCGAATCGTGAACAGCGGGATGACGCCGGGGCCGACGCGGGGGACGGCGATGCCCGTCGCCCCCGGTCAGGGCGAACCCTACGATGGCGGGATGCAACGTCGCTCCCCGCGCCACGCTCTCATGTGGGCCTTTCTCCCGTTCGCGGTGATGTCCCTCCTGCACGTCATCCTCCTGACCATCGACAACCCGCTCGCTGCGCCCACGAAGCTGCTGCTGATGCCGTTGCTGGCCGTTCCGGTGCTGGTCTCCGCGCGACGCCTCTCCCCGCGGATCACGCTCGTCCTCCTCGTCGCGGCATTGTCGTTCTCCTGGCTCGGCGACGGTGCCGGCACCTTCTTCCCCCAGGGCCCGGAGCTGCCTCTGATGCTGACCTTCTTCGGCATCGCCCACGTGGCATACATCGTGCTGTTCGCGCGCCACCTGTCCGTCCGGCGCATGCCCTGGTGGGCGCTGGTGTACGCCGCCTGGTGGGTGGGCATGATCACGACACTGGGTTCGCACACGGGCGATCTGCTCATCGCCGTCGCCGCCTACGGGCTCGTGCTCGGCGGAACCGCGGCATTCTCGGCGCGTTGTCACCCTCTCATCGCCGTCGGCGGGGCCTTCTTCCTCGCCAGCGACACGATCCTCGCCTTCCGCCTGTTCCTCCCCGATTCGCTGCCGTCCTGGAGCAGCCCTGCAGTGATGCTCACCTATACGATCGGCCAAGGCCTGATCGTCGCCGGCGCCCTCGTGACGCTGCGGAAGAGGAGCACCTGATGGATGCCGCCCGCGTCGACAGCTGGCTCTGGGCGATCCGCGTCTACAAGACGCGGTCGGCCGCGACGACTGCATGCCGAGCGGGGCATGTACGGGTGAACGGAGACAAGGTGAAGGCCGCGCAGCAGGTTCGCATCGGAGATGAACTGCGCATACGCATCGCGGGATTCGATCGGATCCTCATCGTCCGTCAGCTGCTGGTCAAACGTGTGGGGGCCCCGGTGGCCGCGCTCGCCTACGAGGATCGCACTCCCGAGCGCGAACCCCAGGCAGCGCTGGGACTCCGCGACCGCGGGGCCGGGCGCCCCACCAAGCGAGAACGCCGCGACATCGACAAGCTGCGGGGGCGGAACGACGAGAGCTTTCACTGATATCTCGGCATGCACCACCACCACACCTTACGATATTCGAATCTTTGTTCTAATCTTGAGGCATGGCCCTCTCGACTGATCTCGACCTCGATCTCGAGGAACGACGGCGCGTCTTGGACGCGTGGGTCGACACGAGACGTCGGATCGCCGCACTCGAAGCCGAGGCCGCAGACCTGCTGACGGAGCAGATCGCCATCCACGACGCCGATGTCTCCGCGAGCCCTTCTCATCGAGAGGCGATCCATCGCTCGATGATCGCGGAGTTCTCCGCTGCCGGACACGTGTCGAAAGGCTCGATGGAGTTCGCCTTCGCCGATGCCCATACCCTTCACACCCATCTCCCGGCCGTCCGTGCCGCATTCGCCGACGGCATGATCAGCGTCGGACATGTGCGAGAGATCGCCAGGGCCTGCGCGCTCGTCGCCGAAGCGATCCGCAACAGGAAGGCCGATCCCGCGGTCATGGAACTCTTCGAAACCGCAGCGCTCGTCGTCGCCGAACGCGACACGGCCGCGCGCACGCGCGCCCATGTACGCCAGGTCGCCGCTGCCCTCGTCGGCGAGACGCTCGTGGAGAGGCACCGCCGCGCTGCAGAAGAACGATGTGTGACGGTGAGAGCACTCGACGACGGCCTGGCACTTCTCACCGCGGTGCTCCCCGAGTGGATCGCCGCCGCGATCTCCGACCGGCTCAACCGGATGACGCGCGAAGTCGTGCGGGCTCGAGACACCCGCGAGATCCTGCCCCCACCCCGGTGGTTCGACGACGCGGCTGAGTACATCGATGTGCCTCCCCTCGATGAACCTCCCCTCGCCGCCCCGTCGGTCGACTTCGTCGATGGTGGCGTGATCCGCGGTGCTGATGGCGACACGTTCGCGACAGATCCCGAAGTGACGCACTTCCCGGCCGACACCCGAACATGGAAGCAGACCGAGGCGGACCTGTTCTCGGACCTGCTCCTGACCGCAGATCCGAGCACCGCGCACGGCGACGCCCTCGACGGCGTCCAGGCCCGCATTCAGGTGACCGTCGCGGCGACCACGCTCGCCGGCGTCGACGACCGCCCTGCCGAGCTCGACGGACTCGGCCCCCTGAGCCCCGACATCGTCCGGGAGCTGGCGGGGCGCAACACCGGCTGGACCCGTCTGTTCCTCGACCCGACAGGCATGGTGGTCGAGACAGACACCTATACGCCGACCGAGGGGATGCGACGGTTCCTGCGCGCGCGTGACCGACACTGCCGCTTCCCGGGGTGCCGCATGCCGGCGCACCGCAGCGAGATCGACCACAACCACGATCATGCGAAGGGAGGGAAGACCAGGCTCGACAACCTCGGCCACTTCTGCCGGGGCCACCACGCGCTCAAGCATCCGGACATTCCCGATCCGTATCGCTGGACCGCTCAGCAGGAGAAGGACGGCAGCATCACGTGGCAGAGTCCGCTGGGCCGCGACTATGCCGACCCGCCGCCCCGACGCGTGATGTTCGTCTGAATCACGACGTCAGGACCACAGCGCGCAGGACCCGCGCTAGGACCACGGCGCGCTAGGAACAGCGCGCAGGACCCCAGCGCGCGGGGCTTGGGGCGAAAGTCAGCCGTTGGCCGCGAAGAGATCGAGCAACCACCCAGCCGAACGGATGTGCGCGGCTCCGGCGCTCTCGGCGCGATCGCGGAGGCCCCTGTCGCTCGTGACGGTCACGACCAGCTGCTGCATCGCGACACGGCGCTCGACCTCGGCGACGATCGCGTCATCACCCGCGGCTTCCGCGCGGATCACCGAGACCGTGCCGGCTTGGTCTTCGATACCTCGCGCCCGCCCCTCGACCACCATCGACACGTCGGGGAACCACTCATCGCCTGCGAGTTCCAGCGCGTGCGCGGGGACCGCCAGTCCCTCCAGACGCGCACGAAGACGAGCTGCGGCGCCCGCACGGTCTTTCCACCACCCATCAGGGACCGAGCCGACGACATTCGCGGCATCCACCACGATCGCCGGTCGCACGTCGAGCAGTTCGAGCAACGCCGGCCACGACGAACCGAAACCGGGGTGCAACGGTCGTGACGACACCTGATCGACCGGCACCCACTCGAGCGCGACGCTCTCGGGGTCGCTGATCACCGGCTCGAAAGGCTCCCCGACATCGGCGACGACGGTCGTGTACGACCAGATACCCAGATCGAGAACGCTCGTGAACCGGGCGCGCACGGCACCGTCCGGCACGCCCGCCTCTTCCTGGGCCTCACGGGTCGCTCCCGCGATCGCGCTCTCCCCCTCGTGGAGTGCGCCGCCCGGCAAGCCCCAGGTTCCACCGAAGTGACTCCACGCGACACGATGCTGCAGCAGGATGCCACGTGCGGGGTCATAGGCGAGAAGCCCGGCAGCACCGAAGCGCCCCCAGTACTTCTCCCCCGACTCCGCGATCACCCAGGCATCGCCGGGGTTCCGCGGCCCCTCGGGGCGACGCGGTTCACCGAAAGCAGGAGGTACGACAGTCACCCCTTCAGCCTTTCACAGCATCGGGGTCACAGCACCACGGCGCGACATGCGCCGGAACAGATCAGCGCTGACGCTTCTCGCGCACGCGCATGTTGATCACGATCGGCGTGCCCTCGAACGAGTAGAGCTCGCGCAGACGCCGCTGGATGAACCGGCGGTACCCGGGGTCGAGGAAACCGGTCGTGAACAGCACGAACGTCGGCGGGCGCGTCGACGCCTGGGTGCCGAACAGGATGCGCGGCTGCTTGCCACCGCGCAGCGGGTGCGGGTGCTCCGCCACGAGTTCTGCGAGGAACGCGTTGAACTTGCCCGTCGGAATACGACGGTCCCAGTTCTCCAGGGCCGTCTCCAGCGCGGGCACGAGCTTGTCGAGGTGACGCCCGGTCTTCGCCGAGATGTTCACCCGCGGGGCCCAGGCGACGTGCGCCAGATCCTGCTCGATCTCACGCTCGAGGTAGCGACGGCGGTCGGCGTTCTCGAGATCGTCGTCGTTCAGACGGTCCCACTTGTTGAAGGCGAGCACGAGCGCGCGGCCCGACTCCAGCACGAGATCGATGATGCGTACGTCCTGCTCACTGATCGACTCCGAGACGTCGAGAACGACGACGGCGACCTCGGCCTTCTCCAGCGCGGCCGAAGTGCGCAGCGAGGCGTAGAAGTCGGCCCCCTGCGCCATGTGCACGCGACGACGAATACCGGCGGTGTCGACCAGACGCCACATCTTCCCGCCGAGTTCCACGACCTCGTCCACCGGGTCACGGGTGGTGCCGGCCAGATCGTTGACGACCACGCGCTCCTCGCCTGCCGCCTTGTTCAGCAGTGACGACTTGCCCACGTTCGGACGACCGAGGATGGCCACGCGGCGCGGTCCGCCGATCTCCTGCTTCGCGACGGCCGAGACCTCGGGAAGCTTCTTGAGCACAGCATCCAGCAGGTCGGCGACGCCGCGTCCGTGGATCGCCGACACGGGCCAGGGCTCGCCGAGGCCCAGGCTCCACAGCGCTGCGGTCTCCGGCTCCTGGCGGGCGTCATCGATCTTGTTGGCGACGAGGAACACCGGCTTGCCGCTCTTGCGCAGCAGCTTCACGACGTGCTCGTCGGTCGACGTCGCTCCCACCATCGCGTCGACGACGAACAGCACCATGTCGGCGAGGTCGATCGCGACCTCGGCCTGCATCGCGACCGAACGGTCGATGCCGCGTGCGTCGGGCTCCCACCCGCCGGTGTCGACGAGCGAGAAGCGACGGTCGGCCCACTCCGCCTTGTACGTCACGCGGTCACGGGTGACACCGGGGGTGTCCTCGACCACGGCTTCGCGGCGGCCGAGGATGCGGTTGACCAGCGCGGACTTGCCCACGTTCGGTCGTCCGACGATCGCCACCACGGGAAGAGCCGGGCTGTAGTGGATGCCGTCTTCGCCGAGCGTGATGCCCGCGAGGAGTTCCGCGTCCTCATCGTCCAGCTCGTAGTCGGAGAGGCCGGCGCGCAGCGTCTCCGCGCGCTGCTCGGCGAGATGCTCGTCGAGCTGGTCCATCTTCTCGGCGAGCTGGTCGGGGCCGCCTTCGTATTCGTCGTCAGCCACGGTGTGCTCCTTGGATTCGTTCGATCACCGTGAGGACGGCGTCGATGGTCTGGGGGAAATCGAGTTCCGTCGAATCGACGACCTCGACGCCTTCTGCGGCGTTCAGGAAGTCGACGACGGCGCTGTCTGAGGCGTCACGCTTGTGCAGCGCCGCGGCGACAGCAGCCGCGTTCTCGCCGGCGAGTTCACCGGCACGTCGTGCAGCCCGTACCTCGGGAGCTGCGGTGAGAAGGATCCGCACCGGAGCGTCGGGGGCGACCACGGTCGTGATGTCACGGCCCTCCACCACGACGGCGGGGTACGACGACTCCGACACCAGACGGCGGAACAGCTCGTTGACCTGCGCGCGAACCTCGGGCACGCGCGCCACGCCGCTCACCGCGCCGGAGACCCTCGGGTCTCGGATGGCCTCGGTGACCTCGACGTCGCCGACGAGCACCGTCCGCTCGTCGGGGTCGAGCCCCAGCGTCAGAGGGAAGTCTGCCGCCGCAGCGCGCACGGCCTCAGGGTCTTCGGTGTCGGCGCCCCGATCGAGCACATGCCAGGCGAGTGCGCGGTAGGCGGAGCCGGTGTCGAGGTAGCCGAAACCGAGTGCGCGGGCGACGGCCTTCGAAACGCTGGACTTGCCCGATCCGGCCGGCCCGTCGATCGCGATGAACTTGTGCGCGTCGGTCACCGAAGCGTCCGCAGCAGAGGTCGAGATATCAGTCATTCGTGCTCCCAGCGATGCGCCATCCACGTTCCTGCAGCCCGGTGATCGCGCCATGCAGCGCCGCGGGATCGACGCTGATCTCGGCGAGGCCGAACTGCGCGCCGGGCGAATGCTCGAGGCGGAGGTCCTCGACGTTCACACCGAGCTCGCCGAGCTCTCCGAACAGGCGGCCGAGCTGACCCGCGGTGTCGTCGACCATCACGACGAGGGTTTCGAAACGCTGATTCTGTCCGTGCTTGCCGGGGAGCCGTTCGACGCCGTCGTTCCCCTGCCGGATGGTCTCGGCGACGATGCGCCGGGCGCCCGGAGCGCTCGGCTCACGCAGGGCATCGGAGATCTCGCCGAGGTCGGAGGCCAGCGCATCGAGGATCTCGACCACGGGTGCCGCGTTCGCCCCGAGGATCTGCACCCAGAGCTCGGGGGCGGATGCCGCGATGCGTGTGGTGTCGCGGACGCCCTGGCCTGCAAGGCGGAGCGCCCCCTCTTCCGCTCCGGCGAGGCGACCGGCGAGCAGGCTCGCGACCACCTGGGGCACGTGCGAGGTCAGGGCGACCGAACGATCGTGCTCCTCCGGAGTCATCTCGAGAGGCGTCGCTCCGACGTCGAGCGCGAGGGCCTCGACGAGGGCGAGGTCGGAGGCTCTCGTCTCCTCATCCCGGCACACCACCCAGGGGCGCCCGATGAAGAGGTCGGCACGCGCTGAGATCGCGCCCCCGCGCTCACGACCGGCGAGCGGGTGAGAGCCGATGTAGCGGGTGAGGTCGACACCGCGCGCCTGGAGTGCACGGAAAGGCTCGAGCTTCACGCTCGCGACGTCGGTGACGACGGCCTCTGGGAACCGTTCGAGTTCGGCCTGGATCACGTCGGCAGTGACATCCGGCGGCACCGCGACAACGACCAGGGACGGCTGATCGTCCTCGTTCGAGATCCTTCCGGCGCCGTAGTCGACGGCGAGACGCAGTTGGGCGGGCGAGGCATCGGTCAGGACGACATCTACCCCCTTCGCGCGGAGGGCGTGGCCGATGCTCGCGCCGAGGAGTCCGGCGCCGACGATGCGGACGGTACCGGAGAGGCGCGGCGCGACGACGCCCGCTCTCCGCCCCGTGGGCGCACTCGTCGTATCGGTCATTCGTTCTCCTGCTCGCCTGGCGCCTCGGCGACACCGGAATCACGGCGCGACAGGGTCAAAAGCGCGCCGAGTTCGATTTTACTCAGTTCCCGCGTCTTCCCGGCCGGGAGGGTTCCCAGGTGGAGCGGACCGAACTGCCGGCGGACCAGTTCGGTGACGGGGTGGCCCACCGCCGCGAGCATGCGTCGCACGATGCGGTTGCGACCGGAGTGCAGCGTCAGCTCCACCAGGCTCTCCTCGCGGGAGGTGTCCAACAGCCGTGCCTTGTCGGCGGCGATCGGTCCGTCCTCCAGCTCGATGCCCTTCGTCAGCTTCGAGATCGTCTGCGGCAGCACTGTGCCCTCGACCTTCGCGATGTACACCTTCGTCACGCCGAAAGACGGGTGGGCCAGCACGTGGGCGAGCGCGCCGTCGTTCGTGAGGATCAGCAGACCGCTCGTCTCGGCATCGAGGCGGCCGACGTTGTAGAGGCGCTCGTCGTACTTCTCGGTGAAGCGGCGCAGGTCGGGGCGGCCGCTCTCGTCCTTCATGCTGCTCACCACGCCGGTCGGCTTGTTGAGCATGACGTAGCGCTTGGAGACGTCGAGCTGGATCGCGGTACCGTCCACGTCGACGAGGTCGCGCTCGGGGTCGATCCGTCGCCCCTGCTCGGACACGACGATGCCGTTGACGCGGATGCGCCCCTCGGCGATGTACTGCTCCACCACGCGGCGGGAGGCCACGCCTGCCGCGGCGAGCACCTTCTGCAAGCGCACGCCCTCGGGCGCGGCCTCGGAGTCTGTCGAGGCGTCGAAGCCTGTCATCGGATGGTCCCTTCGTCGAAGCCGTCTGCACCGTCATCGAGCAGCGGGGAGATCGGGGGCAGCTCGTCGAGCGAGTTGATGCCCAGGTGCTGCAGAAGCGCGTCGGACGTGCCGTAGTTGATCGCGCCGGTCTCGGAATCCGCGAACAGCTCCGTGATCAGCCCGCGGGCGAGCAGCGTGCGCACGACGGAATCGACGTTCACCGCGCGGATGGACGCGACCTGGCTGCGCGTCACCGGCTGCTTGTAGGCGATGACCGCCAATGTCTCGAGCGCGGCCTGCGACAGTCGCGCCGGGGCCTGCCCTCCGACGAACTCGGCCACCATGGCATCGAGATCTTCGCGGACGTACAGTCGCCACCCGCCCCCCACCTCGCGCAGCTCGAAGCCGCGCCGTGGTCCCGTGCCCCGCCCGTCGTAATCCTCGACGAGCATCTCGAGCGTCTGACGTACCGCTGGCACCGGCGACCCGACGGCGGCAGCCAACGCGACGAGGCCGATCGGCTCATCCACGATGAAGAGGATCGCTTCGACCCGCTCGGCGAGGGGAATCTCGGGTGCCGTCCCGGCAGCGTCCGAGGTCTGATCCTCCGACCCCGTGGGGTCGGCCCCCTCCGCGTCGTCGGTCTCCATCACAGCGTCGGTCTCCGTCACGTCATCGGTCATAATCGGCTCCCAGGGTCGCCAGCGTCTCGTCCGACCAGGAGTCGGCGGCCCAGCGGAGCGTCAGCTCGCCGAGCGGTTCCAATTGTTCGAAGGACAGCGCCGCGTGCCGATAGAGCTCCAGCACCGAGATGAAGCGCGCGACGACGATGCCCGGCTCCGTGACGCCCGCGACGAGCTCACGGAAGCTCACCGACTCGGTCCCACGCAGCAGTGTCACGACGATCGCCGCCTGCTCACGGATGCTGACCAGCGGTGCGTGCAGATGGTCGAGCCCGACGTGCGGGATCTCCTTGGGTGCGAACGCCAGTAGCGCGAGCGCGGCGAAGTCGTCGGCGCTCAGTGACCAGACGAGCTCCGGAGTCTGCCGCCGGTGCTTCTCCTCGAGGGGAACGGCACGGACGTGTCGGCGATCCTCGCGCTGCAGGCAGCGGGCGAACCACGTCGAGACCTCCTTGAAGGCCCGGTACTGCAGCAGGCGGGCGAACAGCAGGTCACGCGCCTCGAGAAGGGCCACCGCCTCGGCATCCACCAGCTCGCCCTGCGGCAGGAGTCCCGCCACCTTCATGTCGAGCAGGGTCGCGGCCACGACCAGGAACTCGGAGGCCTGGTCGAGGTCCTCATCGTCGTCGAGTTCCCCCAGATACGCGATGAATTCGTTCGTGACCGCGCTCAACGACACCTCGGTGATGTCCATCTCATGTTTCGAGATGAGATTCAGCAGCAGGTCGAAGGGGCCGTCGAAGTTCGACAGGGACACCCGGAAGCCTGCCGTGTCTGTGGCCGCGGCATCGCCCGCGCTCTCCTCGAGCGTTGCGTCGACAGGCCCCTCGCTAGGCGACGGCGCCACGGGCGACCAGCTCCCGCGCCAGCCGCAGGTACGCCTGAGCGGCGGCGTGCTCGGGGGCGAACTCGGTGATGGGCACGCCCGAGACCGACGCGTCGGGGAACTTCACGGTGCGGCCGATCACGGTCTCCAGCACATCGTCGCCGAATGCCTCGACGACCCGCTCCAGAACTTCGCGGGAGTGCAGCGTGCGCGGGTCGTACATCGTCGCCAACAGGCCGTCCATCGTGATCGACGGGTTCAGCCGGTCGCGGACCTTGTCGATCGTCTCGATCAGCAGCGCCACACCGCGCAGGGCGAAGAACTCGCACTCGAGGGGGATGATCACGCCGTGCGCCGCGGTCAGCGCGTTCACGGTGAGGATGCCGAGGGACGGCTGGCAGTCGATGAGGATGACGTCGTACTCCCCCGCCACCTGGCGCAGGACACGTGCGAGGATCGTCTCGCGCGCGACCTCGTTGACGAGGTGGACCTCTGCGGCAGAGAGGTCGATGTTGGCCGGCATGACGTCGAGACCCTCGACGCTCGAGTGCACGATCGCATCGTGCGCGTCGCGCTTGGTGTCCAGCAGCAGGTCGTAGATCGTCGGCACATCGTGCGTCGGGATGCCGAGGCCGGCCGACAGGGCACCCTGCGGGTCGAAGTCGACGGCGAGGACCTTCCGGCCGTACTCCGCGAGGGAAGCGGCGAGGTTGATCGAGGTCGTCGTCTTGCCGACGCCGCCCTTCTGGTTGCACAGCGCGATGATGCGCGCCGGGCCGTGCGACTTCAGCGGCTCCGGGATCGGGAACCCGTGATAGGGGCGGCCGGTGGGTCCCATGGGGGTCTCGTCGGCCTTCTGCGCCTTCGCCCTGGACTTCGCCACTTTCTCAGCCACCCGTTCTCCTGCTCCGTCGTGCTTGGTCGATTGTACCGGCCGGGCCCCCGCTCAGCTGCCTCGGCACGCGGCAGACGCCAGGCCGGCGCCGCGAGGTCACCGGGCGCGCGGGTGCGACGTCGCGTAGATGTCGCGAAGGGCGTCGACCGAGACGTGCGTGTAGATCTGCGTCGTCGCGACCGAGGAGTGTCCGAGCAGTTCCTGCACGACACGCACGTCGGCACCCCCTTGCAGGAGATGCGTCGCGAACGAGTGCCGCAGCGTGTGCGGCGATACGTCCACGGTGATCTGGGCGCTCTCGGCTGCCGCGCGGATGACGAGCCACGCGCTCTGGCGGGAGAGCGGGGCGCCTCGCGCCCCGAGGAAGAGCCGAGCCGAGGCGCGACCCTTGGCGGCGAGGGCGGGGCGCACACGGGTCAGATACGTGTCCACGGCGGCGCGCGCGTAGGAACCCAGCGGCACGATGCGTTCCTTGGATCCCTTCCCCCGCAGCCGCAGCACATCGCCGTGCGCCAGGTCGTCCACATCGAGGTCGACCGCCTCGGACACGCGCGCACCGGTCGCATAGAGAAGCTCGAGCAGAGCGCGATCACGGATGCCGAGCGGCGCCTCGGGAGACGGCGCGGCGAGCAGACGCTCGACCTGTTCGATCGTGAGGGCTTTGGGCAGCCGTCGCGGCGCCTTCGGCGGGCGGAGCCGACCACTCGGGTCGTCGGCCTCTATGCCCTCTCGTGCGAGGAAGCGGTGCCATCCCCGCACCGACGACTGCAAGCGTGCGAGGCTCGTCGACGCGGGTGGCGGCTCTGCGGAGGCCCGTTCCGCGATGAACCGGTCGATCGTCGCCGGCGTCACCTCGCCGGTGTCGTCGATCCCCTCGGCGACCAACCACTCCCGGTATCCCTCGAGGTCGCGCCGGTAGGCCGCGATCGTGTGCGCGCTCAGACCACGCTCGATCGTGACATGACGCAGGTAGGCGTCGAGGGCGCGCTCGAGCTGCATCCTCAGCCCCGGTCGCGCAACCTCTGCGAGGCCGCCAGCACGCCGATCGCGAGGATCCCATTGCGCATCCGACCCTCCATGACCGCAGAGACCGCATCGGCCAGCGACACCCACTCCACCCGGATATCCGCTTCCTCGTCCTCGCGATCGTGCGGCGCACCGGACGGTCGGACGCCGGTCGCGAGGAACACGTGGATGATCTCGTCGTTCCCACCGGGCGTCGTCCACGAGGAGACCAGTGGCTCCCAGTGGACGGCGACCAGGTCGGCCTCCTCGGCGAGCTCACGCCGGGCGGCCTCGAGAGGCTCTTCGCCCTCCACATCGAGCAGTCCGGCCGGGAGCTCCCAATCACGATGGCGGATCGGGTGGCGGTACTGCTGGATCAGCAGCACCCGCCCCTGTTCGTCGAGGGCGACGATCGCCACCGCGCCGGTGTGGGCGACGTACTGCCGCACGATCTCGCCGTCGCCATAGCGCACGCGGTCAGAGCGCACGTCCCAGACCCTGCCGCGATAGACGAGGTCGCTCTCGAGAACCTCCGGCTCGAAGGTCTCGTCCCGGAGGCTCTCCGTCGACTCCGTCATCATCGCTCGATTGCTCGATTCAGTCGTCCGCGCTGACGTCGAACAGCTCGCTCGCGCGGTGCCGATCGATCGCCGCGCCCACCAGCCCGCGGAACAGCGGGTGCGGGGCGGTCGGACGCGAACGCAGTTCCGGGTGCGCCTGGGTGGCGATGTAGTACGGGTGCACATCGCGGGGCAGCTCGACGTACTCGACGAGGTCGAGCTCCGGGTTGAGTCCGGAGAACACCAGCCCCGCCTCGGAAAGACGGTCACGGTAGGCGTTGTTCACCTCGTAGCGGTGGCGGTGACGCTCGGAGGCCTCAGGGGCGCCGTAGAGCTCGCGGGCGAGCGAGCCTTCCGCCAGGGCTGCCTGGTACAGACCGAGGCGCATGGTGCCGCCGAGGTCGCCACCGTCGAGGATGTCGACCTGCTCGGCCATCGTCGCGATGACCGGTTCTGCGGTCTCCGGGTCGAACTCGCTGGACGAGGCCCCGACGATGCCGGCGACGTCACGTGCGTACTCGATGACCATGCACTGCAGACCGAGGCACAGGCCGAGCGTCGGGATGCCCTGCTCGCGCGCGAACTTCAGCGCGCCGAGCTTGCCCTCGATGCCACGGATGCCGAAGCCGCCGGGCACGCAGATGCCGTCGAGCTGTGCCAGCTGCTCCTGCGCGCCTTCCGGCGTCTCGCAGAGATCGGAGGGGATCCAGCGGATGTTGACCTTGGTCTCCTGCGCGAAACCGCCGGCTTTGAGCGCCTCGGTCACCGAGAGGTACGCGTCGGGCAGGTCGATGTACTTGCCGACCAGACCGATCGTCACCTCGTGCTTGGGGTTGTGCACCGCGTGCAGCACCTTGTTCCAGCGGGTCCAGTCGACGTCGGCCGCCTTCTGGTCCAGGCCCAGCCGTCGCACGATGTACGAGTCGAGCCCCTGCTCGTTCAGAGTCGAGGGGATGTCGTAGATGCTCGGCAGGTCGACGGTGTTGATGACGCCTTCGACGTCGACGTCGCACATGAGAGCGATCTTGTTGCGGTTGCTCACGCTGACCGGACGGTCGCTGCGGAGCACCAGGGCATCGGGCTGGATGCCGACCTGGCGGAGCGCCGCGACGGAGTGCTGCGTCGGCTTGGTCTTCTGCTCCCCCGACGCGCCCATGAACGGGACGAGCGATACGTGCACGAAGAACACGCTGTCGCGTCCGAGCTCGTGACGAAGCTGGCGCGCGGACTCGAGGAACGGCTGCGACTCGATGTCGCCGACTGTGCCGCCCACCTCGGTGATGATCACGTCGGGGCGCGGGTCTTCCGAGGCCTGCAGGCGCATGCGGCGCTTGATCTCGTCGGTGATGTGCGGGATCACCTGGACCGTGTCTCCGAGGTACTCGCCACGGCGCTCGCGCGCGATCACCTGCGAGTAGATCTGACCCGTGGTGACGTTGGCCGCCTCGGACAGGTTGATGTCGAGGAAGCGCTCGTAGTGTCCGATGTCGAGATCGGTCTCGGCGCCGTCGTCCGTCACGAACACCTCACCGTGCTGGAACGGGTTCATCGTTCCCGGATCGACGTTCAGGTACGGGTCGAGCTTCTGCATCACGACGCGCAGACCGCGGGCCGTGAGGAGGTTTCCGAGGCTGGCTGCCGTCAGCCCCTTGCCCAAAGACGAAACGACACCACCAGTCACGAAGATGTGCTTGGTCGTGTCGTTCTTGGGTCCCGCAGAAGAAGAGTTCATCACGGGCTTCGATCCTATCAGGAGGTGGGGACGCGGAGGCTGAGAAGTTCGCGGGCGTGGGTCAGGGCGGCGTCGGAATCGGCGAGTCCTGACAGCAGACGAGCCATCTCGGCTTCCCGTTCCTCCCCTTCCAGACGGCGCACGCTGGAGGCCGTGACCGCACCATCATTGGCCTTCACGACCGACAGATGGTTGTTCGCGAAGGCCGCGACCTGCGCGAGGTGCGTCACCGCGATCACCTGCGACTTCTCGGCGAGTCGGGCGAGTCGCCGACCGACCTCGATCGCCGCGGCACCGCCGATGCCGGCGTCGACCTCGTCGAAGACGAACGTCGGAACCGGATCGGTCGCGGCGATCACCACTTCGATCGCCAGCATCACTCGCGACAGCTCTCCGCCGGAGGCTCCCTTCGAGACCGAGCGCGGCTCGGCTCCCGGATGGGGGGCGAGGAGGATCGCGACGTCGTCCCGGCCGTGGGCGCTCTCGGCGCCCTCGGAGACCGAGACCTCGAGGCGCGCGTCCGGCATCGCGAGCGCACGCAGTTCTTCCGTCACGGCAGCACCGAGACGAGAAGCCGCCTCTGCGCGCGCCGCCGTCAGCGCCTCGGCGTGGGCGTCGAGTTCGACCCGTGCCGCATCACGCTCGGCGATCAGTCGTTCGATCCGATCGCCGTCGTCATCGAGTTCGGCCAACCGAGCGGATCCGGTCTGCCAGACGGTCAGCGCCTCGTCGAGCGAGCCGTGTGCACGGATCAGGGTGCCCAGCGCAGCGCGGCGTTCCTCGACAGCGGCGAGCTCGTGCGGACCCGTCTCGTCGAGATCGGCGAGATAGGCGGAGAGAAGGCCTGCGGTGTCGGCGATCCGATAGCCGATGTCGGCGAGGTTCTCGCTGATCTCGGTCAGCTTCACGTCTGCAGCGCGTTCGAGTACTCGACGCGCCTCCGCGACGAGAGCCGAGGCATCAGGTTCGCCCTCTTCGCTCGAGAGCGCGCCGTGCGCGAGCGAGGCCGCGAGACGCAGCTCCTCGGCGTTCGCGAGACGTTCGGCACGCGCGGTGAGCTCCTGGTCCTCCCCCGGCTCCGGAGCCGTCGCCTCGATCAGCGCGAGGGCTTCTCGCAGCCGCGACGCCTCTTCAGCGCGACGTTCACGGTTCTCGGTGATCTCGGATATCTCGGCGTCGAGTGTCCGCCAGCGTGCGAAGGCCCGGGCGTATTCGTCCACGGCCTCAGCGATCGGGGCCCCACCGAAACGATCGAGCGCATCACGCTGCGCGACGGCCGAACGCAGTCGCAGCTGCTCGGCCTGGCCGTGCACGACCACGAGCTCGTCCGCGAGCGAGGAGAGCACACCCGCGGGGGCCGCGCGCCCACCGACACTGGCACGGCTGCGCCCTTCCGAACTGAGCGTGCGAGACACGTAGAGTTCCGCGCTGCCAGCACCGACAGGCTCCAGCTCGCCACCGGCCTCGGCGACGATCTCGGCGACGGTTCCGCTCTCGGGGACGATCCAGACGCCCGCGACCGATGCCTGCGCCGCGCCCGCACGCACGGCTCCGGAGTCGGCGCGCTGGCCCAGCAGCAGTCCGAGCCCGGTGACGACCATGGTCTTTCCGGCGCCGGTCTCGCCGGTGATGGCGGTGAATCCGGGACCCAGCGGCAGCACGGCATCGGCGATGACGCCGAGCCCCTGCATCCGCATCTCCTCGATCACGACGTCGCCCCCGGCGCCTGTCCGCGCCACCCTTCGACGGGAAGCTGGAACTTGCGCACGAGTCGGTCGGTGAATGCCGTGGGGTGCAGACGAGCCAGCCGCACGGGACGCGAAGAGCGGCGCACCACCACGCGTGCGCCCGGCGGCAGGTCGTGCGAGCGGCGGCCATCGCACCAGAGGATGCCCGAGCCGTCCGTGCGTTCGAGCATCTCGATCGCCACCGAGGCATCGGGGCTCACCACGAGCGGCTTGGCGAACAGGGCGTGCGCCGACAGCGGCACCACCGCGATCGCCTCGACACTCGGCCAGATCACCGGTCCCCCGGCGGAGAAGTTGTAGGCCGTCGAGCCGGTCGGGGTGGAGATCACCATGCCGTCGCATCCGAAACTCGACAACGGCCGGCCGTCGATCTCGAGAACGATCTCGATCATCCGCTCACGACTGGCCTTCTCGACCGTGGCCTCGTTGAGGGCCCACGTCTCGTAGACGACCGTGCCGTCGACATCCTTCACACGCACGGACAGGGCGAGCCGTTCCTCGACCTCGTAGTCGCGGTCGATCACACGACGTACGGCTTTGTCCATGTCGTCGCGGTCGATCTCCGCGAGGAAGCCGACGTGCCCCATGTTGATGCCGAGCACCGGAGCCCCGCTGTCGCGTACGAGTTCCGCTGCGCGCAGAATCGTCCCATCCCCACCCAGCACGATCGCCAGTTCGAGGTCGGCCGGGTCGACGGAGACGCCGAGTACGTCGGTGTCGGCGAAGAACGGATCCACGGACACGAGTGCCTCGTGATCGTCAGCGGCCAGGACCGGTCGCGCTCCGGCCTCCCGAAGGGCGTCGATCACCCGCCGGGCGGCGTCGACGGTGTCCACACGGCCCGCGTGAGCGACGACCAGGATGCTGCGCTCGTTCATCGTCCTCCTGCCAGTCGGTTGATGCTGTCCAGCCATTCTGTCGGATTGCTGCCTCGACCCGGTGCGAGGTGCACGAGATACTCGGCGTTGCCGTGGGTTCCGAGGA
This sequence comes from Microbacterium sp. STF-2, assembly GCF_034650155.1. Taxonomy (NCBI): domain Bacteria; kingdom Bacillati; phylum Actinomycetota; class Actinomycetes; order Micrococcales; family Microbacteriaceae; genus Microbacterium; species Microbacterium sp. STF-2. The sequence goes on along the minus strand of NZ_JARKMW010000001.1, from coordinate 4,090 downwards.
TCGGGGAGGGAAGGATGCCGAGCATCCCCAACCCCACGTCCCAGGCGCTCCACACGATGCGAGCCACGGCATCGGCGCGTGTTGCGGGGTCGGTGACCAGTCCCCCACGGACGGCGGTGCGTCCGACCTCGAACTGCGGCTTCACGAGAAGCAGGACGTCGGACTCCGATGGGACCACCGCGGCGACGGCCGGCAACACGAGTTCGAGAGAGATGAACGAGAGGTCACCCACGACCAGATCGGGGGCTGCGACCTCGCCCGTCGCCTCGGCGAGGTTCTCCCGTGTCATGTATCGGACGTTGTAGCCCTCGACGGACACGACGCCGGGATCAGCGGCGATCGACGCGGCGAGTTGTCCATGCCCGACGTCGACCGCGAGCACCTCACGTGCTCCCCGCTCACGGAGCACCTGGGTGAAGCCGCCGGTGGATGCGCCCATGTCGAGTGCCAGCCGCCCCTCGACCGGTATCGCGAAGCCGTCGAGGCCCGCGATGAGCTTGTGCGCGGCACGTCCGACGTAGTGGTCTGCACCGGCGATGGTGATCTCCGCCGCATCGTCGACCGCCGTCGAGGCCTTCACGACAGGTCGTCCGTCGACGCTGACGAGGCCCTCCGAGATGAGAGTGGCCGCGTGGGTGCGCGAACGGGCGAGTCCTCGGGCGGCGAGGGCAGCGTCGAGTCGCGTCATCGGGATCCCGAGGTCTCCCGCTGCTCGAGCTTCGCGCCGCTCTCGAGGCGACGGGAGAGCTCGTCGTGGAGGGCCGAATACGCATCGGCCCTCGCCGGGAGCGGCTGCCCCTCGATCAGGCGCAGTCGACTCCACAGGCCATCGGTCGGCGCGCTCGTCGTCTCATCGCTCACGGTTCTACTGTACGCGGCCCGTCCGACGCGGAAGGGCGCCACGCGAGCACCGTCAGGGACGGTGGAACGGGTCGTCGTAGAGGCGCTCCGGAACCCTCAGCACGAACACGGGGGTGCCGGATGCCCAGATGGCGGCGGCTCCCGCGCGCAGCAGGTCGATCTGCTCACCGGAATCCGCCACGATCTCGACGTCGGCGCCCGAAACCCGCACCGCCGCACCGTTCACGCGGAAGACGCCGTCCTGCTCGGTCACCTCGGGATACGGGGCATGCAGTTCGCGCAGGTCGCCGAGGATGTAGGTGGGACGCGAGCCCTCCGGGGCGGCCAGCACATGCTTCGGGCGGTCGATGCCGGTGAGCACCAGGACCGATTCGATGCCGACCCTGCTCGCCCCCATGATGTCGGTGTCGAGACGGTCCCCGATGAAGAGGGCCTTCTTCGCGCCGAAGCGTGCAAGGGCCTCCTGGAAGATCGGCTCCTCCGGCTTCCCCGCGACGGTGGCGAGCCTGCCGATCGCCGTGTGCACGGCGGACACGAGCGTCCCATTGCCGGGCGCCACTCCCCGCTCACGGGGGATCGTCCAGTCGGTGTTGGTGGCGATCCACGGGATGCCGCCTTCGTCCTCGGGAAGCTTGAGAGCGAAGGCCGCCTCAGCGAGATCCGTCCACGCGACCTCCGGAGCGAACCCCTGCACGACGGCGCTCGGCGCATCCTCCGCGCTCCGTGTGACTGTGTACCCGGCTTTCTGCACCTCGTCGACGAGACCGTCACCGCCGATGACCAGGATCGTTGCCGGGGCGGGCACGATCTGAGCCATCAGCCTCATCGCCGCTTGCGGGCTCGTGACCACGTCGGATGCCTGGACGCGCAGCCCGAGACTGCTCAGGTGCGCTGCGACCGAGGCATCCGTGCGTGCCGCGTTGTTCGTGATGTAGCCGAGTCGAGCCGACTTCGCCGCCTCGTTGAGGCTGTCCACCGCGTAGGGCAGGGCCCCGGGGCCGGCGTACACCACACCGTCGAGGTCGGCGAGAACCGTATCGACTCCGTCAAGCGGAGTGCGAGGCGATCGCTTCCGAGAGAACAGCGCCACTACGCCTCCGGTTCCGACTCGTCGTCCTCGCCGAGGAGCTCGCGCACCTCGTCGTCGACGGTCGGTTCCTCAGCGACGAGCGCGGCTTCGTCGACGTCGGCAGGCGCATCGGACGCTGGCTCTTCCCGATCCGCGTCATCTGCCTCCAGGGGCGTATCCGCCGCGGAATCATCGTCATCCTCGTCGGGGAACTCTCCCTCGATGAGGCTGTCTTCGATGAAGATCTCCTCGTCGCCGGCCTCATCGACCCCTAGCGCCTCAGCGGCGACTTCGGCGCGGTGCGCCCAGAACTCCGCCTCCTCGGTGCGCCCGAGGTCTTCGAGCACGGCAGCGCGGGCGGCGAACAGCGCCGGGCTCCATTCGAAGGCCCGATCGGGATCGAGCTCCGGGATCTCCAGCTCGCCGAGTGCGAGTTCGAGATCGCCCTGGTCGAGACGGGCACCGGACATCGCGATCGCAAGCGCGACCCGGACCGGAGTCTCGAGCGCAGAACGATCGACGGCGCGTCCGGTCTCGAGCGCACGATCGGAGCGACCGATTCCGCGCTCGCTGTCGACCATGAGAGCGATCTGATCGTCCTTGCCGGAGATACGACGGTAGGTCCGCAGTTCGCGGAGCGCCAGGGCGAAGTCTTCCGTCGCGTAGGCGGTGATGCCGAGGGTCTCACGGACGATCGCGATGCGTCCAGCGCGGCGCGATGCGGCCAGCGCGTGCTCGTGGGCAAGCGCCGGGTCCTCGTCGATGAGACGAGAGGCCATCGCCAGGTGCCGGGCGACGTGTTCGGCGTTCTCCTTGCTCAGCGTCTTGAGCTCATTACGCGCTGCGCCGTTGAGGTCGCGAGCCGTGACGTCGTCGGGGATCTGCGGCTCATCGAACCGCGGACGCTCGTTCGTCGCCTGAGCCGGACGCTCTCGCCCCGCTCCCCCGCGCTGCGGGAATGAACGTGAACGATCGCGGTCGCCGCCTTCGCGACGCGGGGCGCCACCGTCGCGGTTGTAGCCGCCACCCTCACGACGGGGAGCAGCACCGTCGCGACGCGGGGCGCCACCGTCACGGTTGTAGCCGCCCTCGCGACGGGGAGCAGCACCGTCACGGCGCGGGGCACCACCGTCACGGTTGTAGCCGCCCTCGCGACGGGGAGCAGCACCGTCACGGTTGTAGCCGCCACCCTCACGACGGGGAGCAGCACCGTCACGACGCGGGGCACCACCATCACGGTTGTAGCCGCCCTCGCGACGGGGAGCAGCACCGTCGCGACGCGGGGCGCCACCGTCACGGTTGTAGCCGCCACCTTCACGACGGGGAGCAGCACCGTCACGGCGCGGGGCGCCACCGTCACGGTTGTAGCTGCCACCTTCACGACGGGGAGCAGCACCGTCACGGCGCGGGGCGCCACCGTCACGGTTGTAGCCGCCACCTTCACGACGGGGAGCTGCACCATAACGGCTATACCCGCCCTCGCGACGGGGAGATGCGCCATCGCGGTTGTACCCGCCCTCACGACGCGGAGCGGCGCCGTCGCGGTTGTACCCGCCCTCACGACGCGGAGCACCACCATCACGGTTGTAGCCGCCACCTTCACGACGGGGAGCAGCACCGTCACGACGCGGTGCACCACCATCACGGTTGTACCCGCCCTCACGACGCGGAGCACCACCATCACGGTTGTAGCCGCCACCTTCACGACGGGGAGCTGCGCCGTCACGACGCGGTGCACCACCATCACGGTTGTACCCGCCCTCACGACGCGGAGCACCACCATCACGGTTATACCCGCCCTCACGACGCGGAGCACCACCATCACGGTTGTACCCGCCCTCACGACGGGGAGCTGCGCCGTCACGACGCGGCGCACCGTCACGGCTATTGCTGGGGCGTCCGCCAGAAGCGCGGTGCCCGCGCGATCCACCGTCGTCGTTGCGACGCGGACGGCGCTCTTCCTCTTCTGGCATGATGCTCCCTGTTCTTTTCGTGTAAACGCAAAATGGCCACCCAACGATGGGTGGCCATTTTGTCTAAAAGGAGTCCGGCGGTGTCCTACTCTCCCACAGGGTCCCCCCTGCAGTACCATCGGCGCTGTGAGGCTTAGCTTCCGGGTTCGGAATGTAACCGGGCGTTTCCCTCACGCTATGGCCGCCG